>BBZU01000008.1 GCA_001304995.1 Clostridia bacterium UC5.1-1D10
CAAAAAGCCTCATGGAATCAAAGTCCCATGAGGCTTTCTTCTATGCTTCGTTTATTGTTAGATTACTGCTGCTGTTCCAGCTTTTTGTATTTTTCATTGAGGGCTGCGCCCACTTCTTTCTTATCCCGTTTATCAAACAGCATATGATACAGTACTACAACCATCAGGATGATACCCATGTAACCGCTGAAAGGATAAATGGTATTTACCAGAACTTTGAAGTCTGTCATGCCCAGGAAGAAAGCGATAACTGTCAGAACCAGAGCAACCAACATAAATTTCTTTGTTTTTTCCTGCGCGAACTGGCTGGTTACGCCCCACAGCATAGGTACTGCTGTTGTATAGATACCGCAGATCAGGATAACAGAGAATACAACACCAACTGCACGATGGATATTGTCTGCCAGCACCAGAGAAGGTACCGCTTTGTCATAAACGCTTTCGATGTTTACCAGCAGCCCCAGGTTCATGCACAGGATTGCCAGACCGAAAAGCACGCCGCCCAGCAGACCGCCATACAGAGCTTCTTTGCTGCTGTTTGCGCTGGCACCGATACCAGCAGAGAAAATCAATACGGCAATGGCATTAAAACCAGGATACAGGATACTGGAGAAAAGCCAGCCGCCGCTGTTCTTTGTAATTTCCAATGTAGGAATGACTTCTGCGGCATGACCCAGTCCGCCTGCATTACCCAGGAAGCTGATCAGACCAACGCCAACAGAAAAGACAATGATAACTGTACCAAGGCTGCCCAGAATGTCTGTCAGTTTGTGCAGCCCCAGAATAACTGTAAAGAATGCTGCCAATGTCATACCGACACGACCTACATAAGGATTGATTCCATAGTATTCTGCCAGTGTTGCGCCTGCACCGGAAATCATGATAACGAAGATCGCGTACAGGAATGCTTGGAACAGAATTTCGAAAATTTTACCAACTGTATGACCAAAATAAAAACGTACAATTGCGCCGGGAACTTTCAGCTGCAATTCTTTCCCGTGCCTCATAAACATACCGCCTGCCCAGGCGAAAACTACCATTGTTATAATACTGCCCAGGATACTCATAATCCCCTGTGCTGTAAAGAACTGCATAATTTCCTGCCCTGTTGCAAAGCCTGAACCGATGGCGCATGCCACATATGCGCCGGCAAATTTTACCACATTTGCCATACTCACCTTGTTTTCCATACCTTGTTCCCCTTTCTCTTTTGCATTTTCCAGATTCTTCTTTTGAAATCAGGATTGTATCGATTTAAGTACATAAATCGAATATGGAAGATTGTACCATATTGTTCTGTTTTTTGTAAAGAAATAGATTACACAATTTTTTCCATGTTTATGCAAAACCTTTCCATCTTTTTCACAATAAAAATCTGATTTTTTTCCTCGTTTTTTTATTATTTCTGCCATTGTCAAAAAAACACATTGGTGATACAGTATTGAGCAAGATTTATTTTTATACGTTGTATCTAATAAAAAACATACAAAAGATAGGGGTGTAGCAACTATGAACACAGAAAAATGTACTTCATGGGTAGAGAGAGATAAGAAGGTAATGGCTCCAACACAGCACCTTTCTTACTTCCCACTTGTTGTAGAAAGCGGTAAAGGCTCTATTATCCGAGATCTGGACGGCAATGAATACATTGACTTCCTCAGCAGCGCTTCTTCCTTAAATCTTGGCACATGCAACGATCATGTAAAAGCTGCCGTAGAAGAACAGCTGAAAAAATATTCACAGTATACCATTGCTTATACATATAATATTCCTGCCATCGAATATGCTGAACGTCTTGTCAGCACATATCCTGGCGATGTAAAAGCCAAAGTTCTGTTTGGTAACTGTGGTTCTGACGGCAATGACGCTGCTGTAAAATTTGCCAGAGCATTTACCGGACGCACCAAAATCATCACATTCATCAACGGTTATCATGGCAATACTTACGGTTCTTCTTCCATGACAACTGTAACCACCCGTATGAGAAAGAAAATGGGCCCTTTCCTGCCGGAAATCTATCCCTTCCCCTTCTTCGGGTCTGACACACCAGACGATGTATGTGAAAAAGAATGTCTGAAAGAAATGCAGCGTGCATTTGATACTTACCTGCCCGCAGACGATGTGGCAGCAGTCATCATCGAACCTGTTCAGGGTGACGGCGGCCTGATTCCTGCGCATCCTATCTTCATGAAAAAACTGCATGAACTTTGCCAGAAACACGGCATCCTGTTTATTTCCGAAGAAGTACAGCAGGCATTCTACCGCACTGGTAAAATGTATGGTATCGAACATTACGACATCGTACCTGACGGCATCATCTTGGGCAAATCTGTCGGCGCTGGTCTGACACTGGGCGCTTTCATGGCTAGAGAAGAAATCATGGACTGCCTGCCTGCTCCTGCCCATCTGTTCACACTGGGCGGCAACGCACTGGCATGTTCCGCTGGTATTGCGGCATTTGACTACATGCATACAGAAGAATTCCAGAATATTTTGAAAACAAACTGCGAAATCCTGCAGGAATCCTTCGCAATGCTGAAAGAAAAACATGGCAATATCATCAGCACAACCAATGGTTTGGGTATGTCCTGTGGTATCGGCATCGTAAAAACAAATGCCGATGGCACCAAAGAACCTGATCTGGATGGTACTTTCAAGATCCTCTACCGTGCATACGAAAAAGGTCTGCTGGTCATCTCTGTTGCAGGCAATATCCTGAGAATTCAGCCGCCTCTGAACATCGAACATGATCTGTTCCGCAAAGCTTTTGCAATCCTGGATGAAGCAATGGCAGACTATGAAGCAGGCAATATCCCTGACGACGTACTGCAGTTCCAGAATGGCTGGTAATACTGATTTTACAAGAGAGAAGCAATTCAAGCTTCTCTCTTTTCTTGTGTGCAGAGGCCATAGGAATCTTTCTCCAGCTTTTTCTCTCCCCCCATTTCTATTCTGGAAACTACAAAATAACGCACAGAAATATGCAGGCAAAAAGGCTATTAATCCTAATAAAATTGGCTGAATCGCCTCAATATCTTCCCTGATTACAAAATAGCAGCAAGTCTCTCCAATGGTTTACTGGCAAAGAGTATGGTCATTTTCACCTGTTTTTTCAAAAAATTCACACTCCACAGATGGCTTTTGATGCTTTTCTGTGCTTTTATTAGGCATTTGCATTGCAACAAAGAACTTTCTTTTATGTTATGGCATTGAATGCCCTTTTGAGCAGCGTGCAAATTGCAGTAGGATCTGTCAAAAACCCATTTTTCATCCGTCATTTTTCAAATTCTAGCCCCTTTTTGCAAAAAAGATTGGATACCAGTATCCAGTATCCAATCCTTTGACAGAAAATGTCCATTTTCTTTTTGTGCAATTTTTCGTACAAATTATTCGCAAAACTCCACTTTTTGGCTTGATGTATGACATCAAGTACAATTTCTTATTTTTTATTCTGCATAATTTCGATTACTTTCATATCTACATCTGTCAAACCTTCATGAGAAAGTTTCATCAGGTTTTTGGTTGTGTCTTCTACCGCAGTGCTGATGATACCGTCAGTTGCCTGTACAATGCTGTTATCCATTGCATACAGTGCCGCATAAACTGCTTCGCCTGCGCAGATTGACAGTTTTAACGCACAACCGCCTTTTGCACCGTCACAGAACATACCTGCTACGCCGCCCATCATGTTCTGTACAGCGCCGGAAATCTGTTCCAAGTTGCCGCCCATCATATATGTGATAGCTGCCGCAGAACCGGAACCTGCCAGTGTTGCGCCACAGATAGGAGAAAGTCTGCCCACATGTTTTTTCATATACATGATAATGAGCATTCCCAGCAATTCTGCACGCAGGAGTTTTTCAGGAGAAGCCTGCAAATGTTTTGCAGCCACTGCTGCAGGAAGCATCGTTTCCAGACCCTGGTTACCACTGCCCAGATATGTCATAACGGAGCCATTGCCGCCGCTCATGCGGAAGTCACATGCTGCTGCTGTTGTCAGTTTTACATCTGTTACCATATCATTGGACAATGTACCGTTGAGAACCATTTTCTGCATGCAAGGGCCAATACCGATGGCATATTTCTTTTCCAGACCTTTCTTTGCAATATCCAGGTTCATATCAATACCTTCCTGGATAAATGCCAAATCTTTCACCTCCACTTCATTTGCCATTTTGAAGAAATCAGCAAATGTGTACTGTGTAATATCGAAACCATCATGTGTTTCTTCTTCCACAACCTCTTCTTTCCGGTTATCCAGCAGGACTTTTCCATCTTTTTCAGAATATACCAGATTATCATGGGCATCTTCTGTAATTGTGTGCGCGCGTTCTGTTTCATTTGTAGCTACACATTCAATGTAGAACTGGCTGCTCTTCAGCACTTTTACAGTTACAAAGCCTTCTTCTACCAGTTTCTGACCTTTTTCCACATGTTCGGGTTTTACTTTCGCAAAAATTTCCATGGTGTTGTCAGGATCAGCCAACAGGCAGCCCAGTACACAAGACAGTTCAATACCGTTTGTGCCAGCATTGGGGATCTGTACGCTATAAGCGTTTTTAAAGATGTTGGAGCTGATGACCATATCCAAATGTGTTGCGGGTTTTTCCAGCAGTGCGCATGCTCTGGATACTGCCAAACCAATTGCTACGGGTTCTGTACAGCCCATGCTGGGTTTCATTTCACTTCTGATTGCTTCCAATGCCATTTTCATATCCATTTGTAATTCCTCCTAAAGAATATCCGATTCATTATGTTGTCCTATTATAGAGCAAAAAGCGTGCCAAACAAAAAACCCCCGAAATTCTGCTTTTTTTGACATTTGATTTCTCAATTATGAGAAATTTATATTGTTTCCATTTCTTTATTTCCCATATCCAAATAAATAATGTACTTTTTCTCATACATTTTTCCTGCTTTTTGCAATAAAAAAAGCCCCTTTGGTATACGGCATACCAAAAAAAGGGCTTGTTTCTAACTTTTTAGCGATTTCTCATTTTTGAATATGATTTCTCAAAAATGAGAACTAAATGAGATCATATTTTTTCAATTTACGATACAATGTGGCACGGCTCACCTGCAAGGTATCCGCAAGATGGTTTTTTTCTTCCAGAGAAGCGCCGGGTTTGACCATACGCATCAAAATTCGTTTTTCATAATCGGACATCATTTCATCCAAGGAACGAGGTGCTGCACCACGGCTTCCATGAAGAGCAATATGATCCGGCAAGTCTGAAAGAGTCACATGCGTTCCTTCCACAATATTGGCCAGATACTCCACAATGTTTTTCAATTCTCTGACGTTTCCCGGCCAATCATAAGCAATCATAGCATCCAGTGCTTCCGGTTCCATTCCTTCCAGATGCTTATTCAGTTTCTGATTATAATACCCAATATAATGGGTAATCAAAGCCGGCAAGTCTTCCCGCCGCATACGCAAAGGCGGCAATTCAATGGGAATGATATTCAAACGATAATACAAGTCCTCTCGGAATGTGCCTTCTGCCACCATCTGCTCAATATTTTTATGAGTAGCGCAAATAACGCGAATGTCTATCGGAATAGGTTTTCGTCCGCCGATTCGTTCCACCTGTTTTTCCTGCAAAACACGGAGCAGTTTTGTCTGAACCGGCAAAGGCATATCACCGATTTCATCCAGAAAAATGGTACTTTTATCTGCCAGTTCAAATTTCCCCACAGAGCCATGCTTCCGCGCTCCGGTGAAAGCTCCTTCTTCATAGCCAAAGAGTTCACTTTCCACCAGATTTTCTGGAATGGCAGCACAGTTAATGGAAATCATCAATTTTTCCCTGCGGTCGCTGAGATCATGAATCATTTTTGCCATAATTTCTTTCCCCGTACCGCTTTCCCCACGGAGAAACACCGTAGAATCAGACTTGGCAACTTTCCGGCCGATACGCAGCGCCTCCTGCATCTTGGGGCTATCCCCTACAAAAGACCATGCGCTTTCGGCCGTATGCACCGCTTTCAATTGTTCTTCCAATTTGCTGTTCGCTTCATCCGTATAAAGCTTGCTTTCCAGCAACATACTCATATACTTGAGGAATTCTTCCAATTTTCCCATATTCTCCAGAACATTCTTCCGCTGCTGTTCCCGAAAAGCAATGATAGAAATGATGCCTACCACTGTCTGATTCTGAAAGATGGGATAAGCCAGATTGGCAAGCTCTTTGCAGTATGCCCGTTTCTCACAACCTACACAGTTGGAGTCGTCGTTCACATCCCGAATAATACCGCCCTTCCCAGTCTTAAGAATCTTCTCAAAAAATTGGCATGGGAAACGGCATTACCGATTTCATTGAGATAATCCCCTGTGCCTGCCACACGAATCAGTTCATGGTCTACGATGGTAACATCTGCTTCCAAAATAGAAGCGATGGCCTGTACATATGCCTGAATAAAAGGTTGTATTTTCATCAAAGGTGTCAAGCCTGTCATCTCCCAGCCGTTCTCATCTCATTCCAACATTGTTTTTATCAAAGTATTTTCATATAAAACTCCAGAAAACAAGAGCCGGAAACTCTCATCAGTTCCGGCATCTATTTTTCTGTATCTTGATTATATCACAGCAGGCTTTTTCTGTAAACTTCCAGAATATCCTTCTCTTCCAGACCATATTCGGGGAATGTAGCCAGTTTTTTGGGATTTTCCATGGAGCGTTTTGCGTAGTAAGCAATATCCTCCGCTGTGAATGTTTCGGAAATATCCAGTACATCTTTCATGAGCTGGCCCATGTCTTCTGTGGTTTCCAGACCCAGATAGCCAAGAACTTCTTTGACTTTCTGATTGTCTTTGCCAAAGAGTTCCATATACGCCTGCATCACCATGCCATTTGCACGGCCATGAGGAATCTGTTTTTCGTATGTCAGGAAATAACCCAATGCATGGGGAATGGAAGTGCTTGTCTGGGCAATGGCAACACCGCCAATTGTGGATGCCAGCATCAGTTTTTCACGTACTTCCGGTGTATATTCTCTTGCTTTGAGCGCAGGAATACATTCTTTCCAGTAGGACAGACCCATAGCCACGATTTTTTCACTTACTGTATTGGCATTTGCGCTCAAATAGCTTTCTACCAGATGGCTCATAGCATCTACTGCTGTATTATTGGTTACTTTTGCAGAAAGTGTATCCATGTATTTGGGATCTAAGAAAGATACGGCTGCAAATACAGGCTGCATAATACCGCTTTTGGTACGTTTTTCATGGAGTGTCAAAATGGCATACTGTGTCACTTCAGAGCCTGTACCTGCTGTTGTAGGGATTTCCACAACAGGCAGTGCTTTTGCGGAAGGATCTGTAAAGAGAATTTCCGCATCTGCTTCCGGATTTGCAGTCAGTACCGCAATGGCTTTGGAAGCATCCATAGGAGAGCCGCCGCCGATCCCAATAACAAAATCAACCGCTTCTTTTTTGCCAGTTCTGCCGCACGGACAACGGTTTCCACATCGGGATTTTCACCGATCTCATCGAACAATACCCACTGCATGTCCAATGCTTCCAGCGCATCTGTTACATCTTTCTGAGAACCGTTTTTCTTTGCGGAAGTTCTGCCAGTAACAATCATGGCTTTCTTCCCCAGTTTTTTCAGAACTTCTTTATGTTCTGCAATACAGTCCCGTCCAAAGTATGTATCTACGGGCATAAAATAACGAAATGTGTTCATATTTCTATTCCTCCTTTTTAGCACAAAAAATCATACCAGTCCCAATCCACAGACAAAATACCTACGGCCGTCTGTTCCTGAGGGTCTTCCAATAATTCAAATTCTATTTCAAATTCATGATAACGTTCGCCTTCAATGGTTGCTACACCAGAAATGATGTAATGGCGGCCTTCTCCTTCCAGCCATTCCCCTTCCATCAGAAGATCATCTTCTTCCAGATAGATTTTATTCAGTTCCTGCTGGATTTCCTGTTCCGTAAATGTCAAACGCATAGCAATAACCTCCTTTATGATGATTTTACCATTGACAAAATAGATATACAAGAAAATTTCTCTTTGTCGCAAAGGCATTTCATGGTATACTAATTGAGTACAACAAACAGGAGGCTTGGAGATGCATTACATTGTATTAGACTTGGAATTTAACCAGTCCTTTCCATTTAAGACCGGAAAAAAACAGAGCCTGTGGCAGAATGCCCTTTCGAAATCATACAGATTGGTGCCGTAAAGCTCAATGAAAATTTTGATATATTAGAAGAATTCAATTATATGATTCGTCCCCAGATTTACCCCCGTCTGCATCCCTTTGTGGAAAAAATCACTGGGATACAGGAAGAAGACTTAAAAGGACAGCCCTCTTTCTCAGAAGCTTATGAAGCATTTTTGCGCTTTATCGGCAAAGAAGAAGCAATTCTCTGTACATGGGGCCCTGACGACATCAAGTCTTTGTTCCGCAATATTCTCTATTATAATCTGGATGCAGATGCACTGACTGATCAATATCTGAATATCCAGCCCTTTGCTTCCGCATATCTTCATCAGGAAGCCGGCAAAGCCATTGGTCTGAAAAATGCCGTGACAGAACTGGGTATCGAAATACAGGATGCGTTCCACAACGCACTGAATGACGCTGTCTACACAGCTAAAATTTTCCGCATCGTTCATCCGGAAAACATTACGCCGGATATTTTCCAGCCACTGACTATGCTTGCGAAAAAACCAAAACGTATGCGGACAGATAAAAAAGCCCTGTTCCAGCACTTCATGACACAGCTGAACCGGGAACTGACAGAAAGCGAAAAGAAACTCATCAAAGCAGCTTATACCTTGGGCCGCAATCATGCTTACGATATGGCTCCTGCGCCTAAGAAACACAAAGATACAAAATCTGAAAAGAAAAAATCATAAACGAATTCTCGAAACCAGAACGTTCAGCGG
Organism: Clostridia bacterium UC5.1-1D10; assembly: GCA_001304995.1. GTDB lineage: Bacteria > Bacillota > Clostridia > Lachnospirales > Anaerotignaceae > Anaerotignum. Next base: position 8,905 of record BBZU01000008.1, read on the forward strand.
AGCATTCTGGTTTTTTTATTTCTAAATCTGCTCTTACTATGTTCCGCATCACAAAGACATATCTTAAATTCTTTTCAAATTTGTTTTTATTTATTTCATATTTTTATGAAAGGTATCAAATATTTCTATGGCTTAATTTTCAGTTTTCCCTTTGCAAATTTTGCATAAAATTACACTCCTTTCCAATTCATCTATTCAAAAACCCAAATTATTCTTATATTTTAAAACCCCTATTTTAAAATAGAATGAATTTTTATCACAAAATTCCGCATAATAACAAATATCTGTGTATTTGACTCTAGGCTTTTATCATATTATAATCTTATAGTAATTTTCAAAAAATCAACTTTACTTATATATTTGGAGGTATTTTATGTTTACTTCTATTGTTGGCATCAACTGGGGTGACGAAGGCAAAGGCCGTATGGTCGACTTGCTTTCTCAGGAATATGATATCGTCTGCCGTTATCAGGGCGGCAATAACGCAGGACATACGGTTATCAACGATCAGGGCAAATTTGTACTGAATCTGCTGCCTTCCGGCATTTTGCGCAGTGACGTAGTCAATGTCATGGGCAACGGTATGGTTATCGACTTGGAACACCTGCACAACGAAATCTCCCGTCTGCAGGAAGCTGGTGTATCCATCACACCGGAAAATCTGAAAATCAGTGATAAAGCAGTCATCTGCATGCCTTATCACGTTATGCTGGACTGTCTGGAAGAAGATCGTCTGGGCGACGCAAAATACGGCTCCACTCGCCGCGGCATCTCTCCCGTTTACGGTGATAAGTACATGAAAAAATGTCTGCGTATGGGTGATCTGAAATACCCCGCCATTTACCATGACACACTGAAACATGTTTTGGAATACAAAAATCTGATTATTGAAAAAGTTTATCATGCAGCTCCTGTAGAACTGGCTGACATGACAAAATGGCTGGACACATATGCCGCAGAATTCGTGGATTATATTGTTGACACAAGCCTGTATCTGGATCAGGCAGCGAAGGAAGGTAAAAAGATCATGTTCGAAGCACAGTTAGGCGCACTGCGTGACATTGACTTCGGCATCTACCCTTTCACCTCTTCTTCCTCCACCATTGCGGCTTACGCTCCCATTGGTGCAGGCGTACCCAATCACAAACTGGATCAGGTAGTAGGGATCATGAAAGCATACTCCAGCTGTGTAGGCGAAGGCCCTTTCACCTGTGAATCCTTCGGTGAAGAAGCGGAAAAACTCCGTGAAGCTGGCGGTGAATACGGCGCAGCAACAGGTCGCCCCCGCCGTGTAGGCCCCTTTGACGCAGTGGCATCCCGCTATGGTATCCGTGTGCAGGGCTGCACAGAAATTGCTCTGACAAAACTGGATGTTCTTTCCTATCTGGAAGAAATCCCTATCTGTGCTCAGTATGAGCTCAACGGCGAAATCATTGACGAATTCCCTTACGCCGCTGTTCTGCCCGAAGCAAAACCTGTCATTCGCAAAGTAAAAGGCTGGAACTGTAACATCAGCAAATGCAGAACAAAAGAAGATCTGCCCAAAGAAGCACTGGACTACATTCATCTGCTGGAAGAAATGACCGGCTGTTCCATTCGATACGTTTCCGTAGGCGCAGAACGTGACGCTTATATCCGCATGTATTAAACAAAAAAGGCATGAAATCTCAAGTATAAGAGGTTTAGAGGCATCTTCATAAGAAAACAAAGAAAGCCAAAATCCTTATCATGACAAAGGATTTTGGCTTTCCTATTTATGGAGATTCTCGTCATTATGTTTTCTTATGAATACAGCCGTCGCAATTCCCCTTAAGAAATCAAGGAAAAGGAAAATCAATGTTTTCTTAAGGGGAAGTTGCTTTCATGCCTTTCTTTTTTTCAAATATATTTCAGGAAAAAGATGGGCTGCTGTATTTCATAAGCAGCAATTCCACCGCCAAATCCTCTGCCATACGGCCGCTTTTGATGTCCAGATCTGTTTCCAGACAATCTGCCAATGCCTGCTCCAATTCCTTTATGGAAAAGCTTTTGCTCTGACGGAGATATTCCCGCACCGCAAAATCCCGCACTTCAAGTCTGCTGGCAATCTCTGCCTGTGCGGCTCCTTCCGCTGAAAGCAAAGCACTCCCCAAGATCATACGGAACTGTCTGGTCAGCAAAGACAACACCATGTATGGAGATTCTTTCAAGGACAGCAGATTGGAATAGATGGAAATGGCTTTTTCCGTCTTTTTTTCACCCATTGCCCGTACCAGTTCAAATACCTTCGCTTCCAAAGAAACAGAGCATACCGCGGAAATATCTTCCTGGGTGATTTCCCCTGCGCCATCTTTGTAGGCAATGAGTTTATCCATTTCCCGCTGGAGATTTTCCATGTTGTTATCTGTTGTCCGCAGCAGCAATACTGCCATGGCTTCTGAAAGCTGTACACCGCCAGAAGCACATGTTTTCCGCAGCCAAGTAATGATTTCTTTTTCTTTCAAAGGCGCAAACTCTACAACCTGCCCTTCTTTAGCTATGGTTTTATACAGTTTTCCTGTTTTTTCCGCTTTTTCTTCCACAAAAAGAATACAGGTACTTTCCGGACTGTCCTTCAAAAATTCAACCAGCCGTTCTCCTTCTTCCTTTCTGCCATTCCGATGGAAAAACTCACTGTTGCGAATGAGAACCAAACGTTTATCATTGAGAAAAGGCAGTGTTTCCGCCGCGTCCATGATAGTTGCCGCTGTTGCCTTTTTCCTTCCAGAATATCTGAGTTCATACTCTCTGTTCCCGGAGGCAAAAGTGCCTGTACCAACGCTTCTTCATAATTTTTCATGAGATACGTTTCCGTACCATAAAACAAATAGCATTTATGGAATTGGTGTTCCTTCCATTGCTTCTTTAATTCTTTCATAAATCGGTTTCCTTTCTGCCGCCGTTGTCACTTCTGCCTCACCTTCAGGCGAAATGGTTACAACGATGCTTCCCATTTCATCGGTGCGGAGAATTTTTGCGCCACAGGCAGACAAACGTTCCAGCACTTCTTTGTGGGGATGTCCGTACAAATTATTGGCACCACAGGAAATCACTGCTGTATCAGGAGTTAATGCCTGCAAAAAAGATTCTGTGGAAGCTGTTTTAGAACCATGATGGCTAACTTTCAGAATGTCTGTTTCCTCAATCAAATTATTTCGTTCCAGCAACAATTCTTCTTTTGCTTCCAAATCTCCTGTAAATAAAACAGATGTATCACCATAAGCGTAACGCAGAACCAGAGAACGCTCATTTTCAGATTCTGCTGCCTGATCCTCATAAATTGGAAACAAACATTTCATTTCTCCCAGAGCTGTACTGTGGATCATATCCCCATGCTTCATAGTATATAACGAAATCTGATTTTTTTCCACGATTTCCTGCAACTGCTCATCCATCTGTGTATCCGCAGCTTTCATAGCAGACACATAAATCCCCTCTACCGGCATATCATCCAGCAATTCCAGAATGCCTGTACTATGGTCACCATCCAGATGGCTGAGGAAAACAGCATCAATCTGCGTCACACCTTTTGATGCCAAATAAGGCTCTAATATGGTCACACCTGTATTTTCACCTAATTCTTTATTATATTTTCCACCGCCGTCAATGACGATAGCACGATGGTCATAAGTAGTCAGAACGGCACAATCTCCCTGCCCTACATTCAGAAATGCCAATGTGTTTCTATGCCACAAAAGCCGATTTCCCATTAGCATCACCAAAAGTAAGCTGGTACACACTGCTGTTCCCACACAAAAACGCCTTTGCGGACGATAAAAACAAATCAAACATACCAAACCATAAAAACACAGAATCCCAATGACTGGAGGCTTCCCAACCGCAACATAACTATAAGGAATCATCGTCACCATCTGGCACACTTTTTCGTAAATCTGAAAAATCAAATAAACCGGGCCAGCCAGAAAAACACCAAGGGGCAGGAAAATCATCCCACTCAATGCCGCCAGCATGGTACAGCCGAGCAATATCCCACTCAAAGGCAGTATCACAAGGTTTGCCAATACACTGACTGTGGAAATATAATAAAAATGATACGCTGCCACAGGCATGCCAAAAAGCGAAGCAAAAAAGGAAATTCCCATCATTTCACCAATCTTTCCATACCATGTATGGCCTTTGGGAATGACGCGAGCACCCACATAAATGCCCAAAACAGACAGAAAAGATAATTGAAATCCAGCACTCCACAAGTAAAGTGGATTTACCAGCAGAATCACCAAGGCAGCCAATGCAATGGAATTGAGCCATTCATGACGCTGATAGATCATCTGCCCCAGGCAAACTAAGGAAATCATGACCACTGCCCTTACAGATGAGGGCGAAAATCCTGTGAGAAACAGAAAAGCCATGCAGATGCACAATGTTGCTGCCGCTGTTTTCCGTTGGGATTGATGCAATATCCGCCGCAATATCACAGATATGTAAAACGCCAGCAAAGACATATGCAGACCAGAAATACATAATATATGGGTCACACCGGCACGAGTATAAAGTTCCTCTATTCCAGCGTCAATATCATCCCGATCCCCCGTAATCATGGCTTCTGCCAGTGCGCTCTCCTTCTGAGGCAGTATGGTTTCCAGCACATTCTTTATTCTATGGTTCCAAGCTGCCGCAATGGTACCTGCTGTGTTATGACGTTCTCCTGTTTTTTCCAAAGATTCCGGAAACATTTTGCAGTCATAGCCTTCCGCCTTCAAATACAGGTATTCATTATAACCACTGAAAATATCCCCATGGTCAAAGGGCTGTGCATTGCCGGAAAATATGATTTCTTCCCCTTCCGTAAATGTTCCCTGATTCATGTCAATCATATAAATCTTTTGATTTTTGTGAACCTCCCCCGTTTCTGATTCTGTCAAATCTGCATGAACTGTCAGTTTTGGATAACCACCGGATGTTTTTTCCGCTTTTGCCACATATCCTTCTCCTGTAACAGAAACAGGGGCCGTCGATACAAAATTGTCTGCCCCATGATAACCAGTCAGCAAAAATCCCAGAGGAAATGCAAGCAAAAGAAGCAAATATCCTTTTCTCTTCGTTTTTATCACGATATATGACCCACAAACAATACACAAAAAATACAGACCAGGCATACCCATAAAGATATACCCAGTCTGCAATAAATGACACATATCATGAAAATCAATATCCAAAGTGCTGGTCGTTTCATTGTTTATTCTGTAAACGGATGGTCTGCAAACTTTCTACTGCCGTAAAAGGTGTGCTGAAATCCAATACACCTTTATAATCTTCTATTTTTTCCCCTTCCATAAGGAACTGAACTTTATCCACTTCTTCCAGCTCACAAAGGGAATTTACAATGGAATAGACTGTCACAACATCATTAATATTCGCTGTTGCTGTTTTGGTCAGGAAATCCTGACTCAAGTTCACATAACAGATACCGTCTTTTGTTGTGGTAACATCACGAATCTTGGTATCCGCGGGAACTGTGGGATAATATCCCTTTTCCAGAGGGCCAGCAATGAGCTGTTCCAGAATGGTCTTTTCCCGTGCCTGATTGGCATTCACTTCCACAACCCGGTCTTCAATCTGAAAATCTGTGCCGTCTGCATTGGTGAAATACAGTTTCAAGATGGCATATTCTGTTGTTTCTGCCGGAACATCTCCGTCAATGCGGACATTTTCCCGGTTCATAACGCCAATCTTTTTTCCCTGCTGGTTCCGCAGGGTGCGGCCTTCCACAGTCAGTTCCACATTATCTATCATTTCCAAAGAAGTCAGTGTCCAGACAATTGCCGAACGGCAGACAATCTCCTGTGCATTTTCCAGTGCAAGATAAGAAGAAGACACATCTACTACTGCTTTTTATCCTCCAGATGTACAGATAAAAACTCCACATCTGCCGGAACAGCACTGATCATTCCGTCTTTCTTTGGGTCTTCTTTCATACGTTCCAGCAAATGAAATGCCATATTGGACGTTTCTGCTTCCTGAGGTACATTTGTACGCACTTCTTTTAAGGAATTATTCGCTGACACCAAATAATACACTTCTGCGCCTTCCATGCCAGAACTGCCTATTTTACTTCCCAGCAAAAACAGACAGGGAAGCAGGATTATACAGACAATAACGACAAGTGCAAGATGCAAAAGCCATTTTTTCTTTTTCATCAGCCGCAATCACTTCCTTCCCTGTAAAGTCTGCTGTATTTTTTCTTTCTGATTAACTGTTTTGACGCAGAGGAATCCGCATCTGAATGGAAGTACCTTCCTCTTCTTTGCTGTTGACTTTGATGCTGCCATTATGCATCATCACAGTTGCATAAGTGATGGAAAGCCCCAGACCAGTTCCTCCAGTCTCTCTGTCACGGGTTTTATCCACACGATAAAAACGTTCAAAAATACGATTGATTTCATCCTCAGGAATGCCAATCCCTGTATCGCTGACAGTGATGAACGCATTTTGATGATCCGCATCCAGTACCACTGTCACACTGCCGCCTTCCGGTGTGTATTTCACAGCGTTGTCTACCAGATTGGAAATGGCAAGGGTCAGTTTCATTTCGTCTGCCTCTGCCAACACGTCTTTTTCCTTGCTGTAATGAATCTGAATCTGTTTTGCCGCTGCAAGGGGTGTCATACGCTTGATGATGTCCTCCATGACCTTATTCAAATCTGTTTCCGCAAAGTTCAGCGGAATTTCTTTCTGATCCAGTTTTACCAATGTCAGCAGGTCATTGATGATGGCTGACATACGGTCAATTTCGGAATTGATGTCATGCAAAAATTCTACATACATTTCCTTTGGCACATCTTCCTGAAGAAGAATAGATTCGCTCAATACCTTAATGGAACTCAAAGGCGTTTTCAATTCATGGGACACGTTGGAAACAAACTGTTGGCGGCTGGAGTCCACTTTTTCCAGCTGGTCTGCCATATGGTTACATGCCAGCGCCAAATCCACAATTTCGTTATGGGTCTGGTTTTTGATTTCCAGACGCTGTTCCAAATGACCTTCCGCCATTTTCTGAATAACTTTGATCATACGCTTCAAAGGCTCTGTAAACATTTTGGACATGATAATCATAATGATGATTACAATCACCAGAAGCGTAATCATCATAATATAAGCTTTGCTTGCGATATCACCAACAGTTGCGTCCACGTCCTGCAAGGAATCCGCAATAAACACAACCCCATCATGCTGACTGCCGCTGCCTACAATAGATGCTGCCGCATAAACAGTGCCGTTTCTCTGTTCTCTGGCAACGTCCTTGTCCTGAAGTGCTTCCAGAACTTCCGGAACCAGATAGGTTTTGCCTACTTCTTCGTACCCAGTGTCATAAACCACCCGCGCGGAAGCATCCAGCACCAAAACCCGAAAATCTTCATCCTGACTGGTTTTCAGCACCATCTCTTCCAGACTTTCCTGATTTTCCGCATTGGTAAAAAAGTCATAGGAAGCAAGCTGCCCAGCAATAACATTGGCTTCACTGAGAAGTTCTTTTTTTCTTTCTTCTACAAAATATCCCTGAATGGAATGGAGTATGGTGTTTGCCATCAATAGTAGTGGGATAACCCCAATGATGACGTAGGTCACCAACAACACCCATCGCAGGCTGATAAAAGGTGCCTCTCGTTTCTTAGTTAAAATAGTAACCAACTCCCCATTTTGTAAAGATATATTTGGGTTCACTTGGATTTGCTTCTATTTTTTCACGCAGACGGCGTACATGTACATCCACCGTACGCACATCGCCGGGGTAATCATATCCCCATACGGTATCCAACAGTTTTTCACGGCTGTAAACCTTTCCGGGATTTTCCATGAGCAGTTCCAACAGGTCAAATTCTTTGGCTGTCAGATTTACTTCTCTGTCATTGATGAATACCCGGCGGCTGTCATAAGCCAGTTCCAGATCGCGGGCTTTCAGTACATTTTTGGCCTGAGGTTCCGCTGTCACTTTCTTCACGCTGCGGCGCAGGATCGCTTTGATTCTGGCTTTCAGCTCCAGAATGTTAAAAGGTTTTGTGATATAGTCATCAGCGCCATATTCCAGGCCCATGATCTTATCCATATCTTCCCCTTTTGCTGTTACCATGATGATGGGGATCTGAGAAAATTCACGCACCTGCTGGCAAACCTGCAAGCCGTCCATTTTCGGCAGCATAACATCCAGTACCACCAGATCGAAATTTCCTTCTTTAATATATTGCAGCGCTTCCTCCCCATCGTAAGCCGCTGTTACTTCCATTCCATCTTGTTCCAATGAAAACTTAATTCCTTTGACAATCAGTTTTTCATCGTCCACTACCAAAATATGATACGCCATTTTGCCCTTTCCTCCTGTTCTAAGTCTAATCTACGGTAAGTTCTCCTGCAATCTTCGCATAGGTCTTTTCTCCAATGCCTTTTACATTCTGAATGTCTTCGATTCTGACAAAGGGGCCATTTTCTTCACGATACGCCAAAATTCTCTCTGCCATTTTCTCACCAATTCCATCCAGAAGCATCAGTTCTTCTTTACTTGCCGTATTTAGGTTGATCGCATCATGAACTGCAACTTCCACTGTTTCTACCGCAGGTGCCGTTTCCTGTATCACCTTTCCGTCATAATATAAATGACTGTACCAAAAACCGGATGCCAGCAGAAAAATCACAGCCAATGCCACTTTCCATCTTTCTTGTTTCATAAAACATACCCTCTTGGCAATATTTTAAGAAAAAATTGTTTTTTATTTTTGGTTGTTTTCTGGTATACTTTTAAAGATATGGTATGCAGAACACATTTCCATACTTTTTTTATTTTACCACAAAAACAAAAATTATCATAGTAGGAGAATTTTATGAAGCACAAAATTTTCAGCCTGATCCTTGCAGCGACACTACTTTTCACCGCTGCGTTTCCAGCATATGCAACAGAAACAGAAAAAACGGAAACAGAAACGACTGAATCCACAACAACAAATACCGAAGGAACATCCACAGATTCCACTTCCAGCGAACTGACACTGACAGCGGAATCGGCCATATTGATGGATGCCACCACCGGAAAAATATTGTACGAGAAAAACAGCCGTACTAAGCAGTATCCTGCCAGCATCACAAAGCTAATGACCATTTTGCTGGCACTGGAACATGGCAGTCTGGAGGATGAGATCACTTTCTCCCACGATGCGGTATTCAGCATCGAACCCGGCAGTGCCCACATTGCCATTCAGGAAGGTGAAATTCTGACATTGGAGCAAGTTCTTTATGGTATCATGCTCCGTTCTGCCAATGAATGTGCCAATGCCGCAGCGGAATATGTAGACGGTTCCATGGAAAAATTCGCGGAGCACATGACTGCACGAGCAAAGGAATTGGGATGTGAAAATACAAACTTTGTCAATGCCAACGGGCTGTTTGATGAAAATCATTACACCACTGCTTACGATATGGCGTTAATCGCGCAGGAACTTCTGAAAAACGAAACATATCGCAGCATGATGTCCAACACCTATTATTTAATTCCTCCCACCAACAAGCAACCGGAGGAACGTCCCCTTCACGGACAGCATCAGATGCTCAACGAAAATTCCTTATATTATTATGAACCTGCCGAAGGTGGCAAAACGGGCTACACCGTAGAAGCACAGAACACACTGGTGACTTACGCCAAACAGGGAGATACAGAACTCATTGCCGTTGTACTCAAATGCAATGGCGCACAGCATTATGTGGACACAAAAACACTGTTTGAATATGGTTTTGCCAATTATCAGACTGTAAAAGCCTTCTCTGCCGCAGATCTGACACAGAATGTGGCAATCACAGAAACATATAAAGACAAAACCACCACACTGGATACCATTGCTGTGGCGCCTGCCAGTGATGTTTATGTGACCATTCCCAAAAACGCAACCATTGAAAACATCACCAAAGCAGTTGACTGTCCAGAAAGCGCTTCCGTTCCCGTTGCCGTCGGTGACAAACTGGGTATCGTTGTGCTTTCATTGAACGGAGAAGCTCTTGCTACCGTGGATCTGACTGCGCAAAAGGAAGTAAAAGCAACCACTGATGAAGAACGTGCGGCGCAGGCAGCGGCAGCCAGAAACAAAATTTTGAAACGCATTGCCATTGGTGTTGGCATTGTGTTTGGTATTTTGGTCATTGTATTCTGCTGTTGCAGATACATTGGCTACCAGAGATGGGAACGCCGTCGTGCGATGAGAAGAGCCAAACATCAGGAACGTTTGAGACAGCATCATTCTCATACATTCCGACATAAGAGATAAATGCATTACAAAAAAAGACTCCATCATATTATGGAGTCTTTTTTATATTATCTTTTCTTTTTGATTTCATTTCGATGCAGAAATTCCCGCAATCTTTGCTGTCGATCATGGCTCAGGATTTTTCTTACATAAGCAAATGTTTCTTCTTCCCCACGTACTGCCAGCATCTTCAGCAAACGTTCCAGCAACCGCAAAGAATCTGGATGCATCAATGTATGCACCCTTCTGCTTTGCTTATGATACAACCAGGGGCTGGCATCTGTATAGTTTTCTTTCTGATATACCTTGCATGCCGCAATACGATCCATAAACATTTCCACAACGAAATGCACAGGCATTTTCATGCCGCCCAGAATTTCTCCCGGCTTCAAAGTATAGTCAATCCAATATTCAAAGTGGTGCTTATTCCGTCCTTTATGATGGAGCCAAGAGGAGGAATAGCCCTTTGCTTCTCGTTCCGCATTATTGGGACTGCGGTCTCCCTGAAAATATCTTGCACCTACCAGAAATTCTGTCGGAGAATATTTGGAAAGGTCATGCATTAGACCCTGCCGATACAAACCGACACGAAAACAATACTGCCGAACCAGTTTTCGATGGTATGTAATGGTGCAAAAATGTTCTTTGCCCTTCCAGTTTTTCCAGAAACGCATAAGCCGCCTTCTTTCTGTTTCTCATTGTTGGAAAGGACACCCCCGCAGGAGTGTCCTGAAAATTCTTTTATTTTACCAGTTTGGAAATCACTTTGAAATGAGGGGATTTCGCGCCGCCTGTCAGTTCAAAGAGAACCGCTTCACAGGTTGTCAGGTATGCGCCTTCTTTTTCCAGACGTTTGATACCCATTTCTTTGTCGTACAGTTTTCTGGAACCAATGCAGTCTGCGGGAACGAATACATTCAGACCTGCTTCCATCAGATCCAGCACTGTCTGCAGTACGCAGATATGAGCTTCCACGCCGCAAACGATGATGTTTTTCTTGCCCAGTGCTTTTGCCCAAGAAGCAAATTCTTCACATTCACAGCAGGAAAAAGATGTTTTTTCAATATAGTTAAAATCAGCAAAAGCTTCTTTTACGGCAGGAACAGTATCGCCCAGACCTTTTGTGTACTGCTGAGTCACAGCCACAGGCACACCAAATTCCTGCAAACCTTTTGCCAGGATCACTGTTTTTCCACAATGGCTTCATTGTCATGGATGGCAGGAACCAGACGTTCCTGAAAATCGATAAAAAGTGCTGCTGTATCTTCTGCACGCAGTTTCATAAACAAATTCCTCCTTGATTCAAAAATATTTTTATTTTACTCTAAAATATTTTACTCTAAAAAAGGATGATTGTCCATAGAAACCGCATCCACAAAAAGGAAACCTTTTTCTATAAATCACACATATTTCCGCATGCGCTTCAAAGCAGATTTTTCCAGACGGGAAACCTGTGCCTGACTGATGCCGATTTCACTGCTGACTTCCGTCTGTGTTTTCCCTTCGAAAACCGCAGTGCCACAATTTTCTTTTCCCGCTCTGACAAATGGTGCATGGCTTCCTGCAAAGAAAGATTTTCCAGCCAGATTTTATCACCATTTTTGTCATCACTGACCTGATCCATTACGAATAGTGTATCTCCACCGTCATGGTACACAGGTTCAAAAAGAGAAACTGGGTCCTGTATGGCATCCAGTGCCTGCACCACGTTTTCTTTGGGCAAGCCCATTTCTTTGGCAATTTCATCCACAGAAGGTTCTTTGGATTTCTCTGCTGTGAGCCTTTCCCGCACCTGCAAAGCACGATATGCCGTATCCCGCAGAACGGGAAACCCGAATGGTGTTATTATCCCGCAGATACCGCCGCACTTCCCCACTAATCATGGGACAAAGATAACTGGAAGGCATCACATCCAAATCCGGATTGAAATTTTCGATGGCTTTCAAAAGCCCTACAACGCCTACCTGAAACAAATCGTCCATATCTTCATTACGATTCTCAAACCGCTTAATGACACTCAAAACAAGACGCAGATTCCCCTCAATGAGCAATTCTCTGGCGCTTTCGTCCCCGTCATGGTACCGACGGAACAGCTCCTTTGCCTGCAATGCGCTCAGCACTGGCAATTGCGCTGTATTCACGCCGCTGATCTCTACTTTTTTATAATATCCCATTGCCTACACCCCCGCTCAGATTTCTTGCGAAATTCTATGAAAGAATTTTCCCTGCGGGCAGGCAAAATATACCTCGCAAAAACTGCCATATTCTTCTATGGAAACAGCGGCATACTTTTTTATAAAAAGGATATGCTGTTGAAAAAGGAGTTGATTTTATGCGCAGCAAAGAACAGACGGAAGCCATCACCAACTTACAGGAATGTCGAGACAGCACCAGACGCATTTCCTTTCAGAGCCATGGGCAGCCTATGCAGGCATTTGAAAACGGTTGCGGCAGAACGAAAAACACAGACTTTGAGCCCCTTCATTATCTGGATACATGAAAAATCCCCCGTGCATGGCACAGGGGATCTCACCTCCTTTCTTTCTCCGTTACATCAGTTTATTCATTTCTTTTTTCAGCCGCCCCATGATCTTCTTTTCCAGACGGGAAATATAGGATTGGGAGATACCTAAAATATCTGCCACCTCCTTTTGGGTGCGTTCCGTGGTTTCCGGCAAGATTCCAAAACGCATCTGCACGATCTGCCGCTCTCTGCCGGAAAGTTTCTCCATGGCTTGATGGAGCAGGTCTTTATTGACCTCATCTTCGATGCTTTTATAAATGGCATCGCTTTCCGTTCCCAAAATATCAGAAAGCAGCAGCTCATTTCCCTCCCAATCCACATTGAGGGGCTCATCTATGGAAACCTCTGCCCGCGTTTTGCTGTTGCGGCGCAGATACATGAGAATTTCATTTTCAATACATCGTGAAGCATAGGTTGCCAACTTGATGTTCTTATCTGTTTTAAACGTATTAATGGCTTTGATGAGTCCAATGGTACCAATGGAAATCAGATCTTCCACATTGATGCCTGTATTTTCAAATTTTCGGGCAATATATACCACCAGACGCAGGTTCCGCTCAATGAGTACGGATTTCACCTGCAAATCATCCTCGCCGCCAAGCTGCTCCAACAGCAAAGCCTCTTCCTCCGGCTTCAGCGGCGGCGGAAATACATCGCTTCCTCCAATATAAAAAATTCCAGTGGCTTTTTGCCACTTTTTCAACCAACTTTCCAGACGATATTTCCAGAAAAACAGTTGATACTTCCATGCTTTCATATGCCTTCCTCCTCCAACAAAACAGGCGGAACCAGTGCAGCTGACCCACCTGTAAAACGATCCATATAAATGCCAATGGGCATCTGTTCATATTTCCTGCTGATTTTCCCCTGTGTTACTGTCAAACGCTCTGCCATAAACAATGTCAGCATACCGGATGATGTTCCTACTGCAGCAAATGGCATTTGAGAGAAAAATGATGCTTCTTTCTCTGGCAGAGATTTTCCCAATAGCAGACAAAGGGCACTTTCCCGCGGCAACAGAGGCACACATCTGGCAAGTTCCAAAACCACCACAGGTTTTCCCACTTCTGTACGCAATTCATTGCCTGTATCAAGAAAACCAGTGCAATTCACTGTTTTTCCGCCGGATTCCACGGTTATCCTGCAATACTGCCCTCTGTTTTTGCCATGACGTTCCAGCCATCCAGCCCCTGCTTTTAGGAGTATGTAAAACAGCAGACAGCCCCAGAGCAAACGCTGCCACGGCATCATGGAAACGGAAATGGTCAGCCCTTTCCCCAGAAACCGTTGGGCATCCGTAAAGGCAAAAAGCATTTCCAGAAAACCACCCAACAGAAAAGAAGCCACACCTAACGCCACAAGAAGCTGGAAAAATCCATAGAAACTTTTGGGAAAATAAGCAATTTCCAGTCCCATAATCATCATGACAGCAGACAGCACAAATCCCGCTTTTATACCAAATACCAACAAAAGACAAAAAAACAGTGATGGAACAAATCCTCCCAAAATGAGCCGCCACCAGTGACACCTTCTGGACAAAATCCTTCCGGCAGTCCACAGAGCCAGACAGGAACAGATACCATTGACCAAAAACACCACATCTATGTAAAGTTCCACATTGTTCCCTCCTGTCCTTATTATAAAAAAACAGGCAGGCAAAACTTGTCACATCGGCTGAATGGCATAAAAAAAAGACTGTCAAAATACGACAGTCTTTTTGATTTCTTATTTCCAAGTAACATTGGCTTTTTTGCGAGGAACCGTACGGCGATATTTCACAGCAGGATAACCCATGAGCATACAAACCGTTACCTGTTCTCCTGTGATGCCGAGAAGTTCCTGTACTTCCGGGCTGTAAAAAATCCCTCTCTGGATAAAACCGCTGTACAAAGATCCCAGACCTTCCGCTTCTGCCATCAATTCCATACTTCTGGCAGCCAGAGGGCCATTCCACGGGCCTTCACATGTGAGCACAACCAACACAGGTGCGCCAAAGAATAATGCATCCTGTGTTTTATCCGCTTTTCTGCGGTCAATAAACCGCTGAAGCATGCCACGGTAATGGGGAATTTCTCCCGCTTCCAGCATCCGTTCCAAACCTTCCCAAATCAGGTCTTTTACTCGTTCCATCTGTTCCTGCACTACGACAAAATGAACATTCTGTCCATTGCTGGCGGTTGGTGTATAACGTCCCGCTTCCACAACGCGTTCCAGTTTTTCCTGCTCCACAGCTTTTTGCTGATACTGTCTTGTGGAACGGCGGAATTTCAGGAAATTCAGGAAATTTTCCGCAGGCACTTTGAATGTTTCTGCATCGTAAGGCATCACATCTGCCATATCATAAGCGCCATCCATGGTGACTGCCCCCACGGGACAGACAGCCACACAATGTCCACATTCCATACATTTCATTTTCACTTTGGCTTTGCCATCCTCCACACGAATGGCACTTGCCAGACAATCTTTTTCACACATACCGCAGCCGATACATGTTTCTGTATTGACACGAATCATATAACACACCTCTTTATTACACTTTCAAAAATACATGATATAAAAAATCCACACAAATCAGTACAAACAAGCTCCCCGACAACAGACTTCTCGTTTTCTCTGTCAATGCGCCATTGGCTTTCTCCAGCAATGGCTGTACGCAATAGAGGAAAAACATACCGCCAATGCCAAAGCGAATGCTTGGATTGAGAGCGATTCTACCTTGAAAATTCCACGCAAAGCGATCATAATCCCAAAGCCATCCCCCTGTTGTCCATTCCATGATGTAACTGGTCAAAAGCTCCAGACCCGTTGTCAAAGCCACAATTCCTAAAAACACCAGTATAGGTGTGACATTGATTTTTCCAAGGGTAATCCGTTTCTTTTTCAATGGCTGAAGCGCCAGCAAAATGATAACCGCACCAAAGCCATACACTGGAAGATACGGCCCAAACAAAAATCCTCTGTTTGAAAATCCCCAGCGGTATACCACCACTTCTAAAAAGACTTCATAAATCCAGCCAATAACAGCATAAGCCATAAAAATACAAAAACAAAGCCTGTCCCTTTTTGAATGCCCCCATTTGCGCCTCCTTTTACCTATTCATATTACATTGCAGATATATTTTAACATAAATCCTACAAAAATACCAGAAATTTCATAGGATATAAAAACCCCTTAAGAAATGGGGCTTTGCACGCATTTCCTAAGGGGAGAATTTACTTTATCCCATCCTAAATGGAAGCGTCAGTTAAGCATCCACACCGGGAACCATGGGATCAGGAATAACCGGTTCTGTTACAGGAGGAATACCTGCGCAATCTGTGCAGACATCCTCAGCTGTTGCGCCTTTGCAGTTTACATAGCTTTCACCAACAGTTGCCACAGCGCCGAAGGCTACGGGTACTGCCACACAGATATTCTGGGAAATGGTGAAAGAACAAGTGCCATTTTTCACACCTTCGCAAGTATCTCTGCCGGATACGACCACAGGATCACCACAGCATTTTGTAACTGTTTTCCCAGCTTCTGCAAAAGGTGTTACTGTAACAGGTACGCATACAGAAGCCGCCTGATACCCCACTGCGGGACAAGTCTGATTTTCCATTTCATTGATTTCCATTGAAAAGCACTTCTTTAATTTTTTTATATTGACAAGATATGCCCACATTTCTTTTTGGTGACTGCAAGGCAAGAACTTTTTCACAGTCCCCCAAGCTTCTCATACTATAAAGCAACAAAAGAAAATCAGGTGATTCTATGAAGAAAAAGTATCTCTCTCAACGGATCCGTCACTCCCTGTGGCATATGCGTCTTTCTGACCGCTGTCTTTGCCTGTTTTTGCTGTTTTTGCTATTACAATCAGCTTGGCACATTTTTTGCCGCCTGACCTTACAAAAGAATTTGATGCCATGGATGCCATGATCCGCAGTTCTGCCGCCACCATATTTGGCTATTTCATCAGCAATGCTTTCGGAAGTATGCCGGAAAAAAGTGAAACTGAAATTCCTCTGGAAAGCCGTGAAAAAATCCCTGCGGAATCCTCCGCAGCGAAGCTCCTCTGCCATCCGGTATAAACTGTCGTATTCGGCAGCAAATCCTGATTGTTGCCGGTGTAGGTTTTTTCTCACTGATCATCCTCACCTTTGTACGGATGTGTACTTCTCCATCCCAAGATGCCATAGCTTCCCTTTCCCAATTCCAGGATTTTCTAGTGGGCAGTATCGGATTTTGGGTTGGACATGCAAAATATGAACGGGCATAACGCAAAAAACCCGATAACAAAAAATGTTATCGGGTTTTTTCTCAACTTTCTGGCGGCGTCGTTACAATACCATGTTCCATTAGGAAGGTTACCCACTGATCATAGCAGGCTGCTTTCAAGTGGGCACTGTCAAAGGTATATTCTGTTGAAAGGTTTCCTTTCCCATCAGAATATACCGTATTGACATCAATATAGAATGTACGACGTTGGTCTGCCAATTTGGAAATATCCATATTACGCAGCTGGATATTCAGATTGTTGATGTACTCATCTTTTGCAGAGCGTTCTTCTGTTACATACAGGATACCCTGAATGAAGATGATAGCATTAGGCTGCAATTCTTTGATATGTTCCACCGCAGCCGAATATGTTTCCAAGAATTTTTCTCTGGTACCGGTACCCAGCTCATTGATGCCGACCATCAGATAAATCTTACCAAACTGCTTTTCACGCAAAGCCTGTTCCAAAGTTCCCATACTGCCATCTGCCAATGGCGCAATGGGTTCATCAAACAGAGAATAAATGGTCAGTCCAACTTCCGCGTAATAAGTAGCGTTATCCAAGCCGGAATACTCTGACATACCTACCATACGGGAATCACCGATAAACAGCGCATCATCAAAATAAGACTGATCCACTGTTTCAAATTCACGAACAGGCCATTCTTCCTCTTCTGTTTCCTGACCTGTGCCAGCAAAAACATTCCATGCGGCTTCTGTTTTGCCGCTGTTCTGCATACGATTTTTCAAATCCATACAAGCATAGGCAACACCCGGATGAAGTTTTCCATCATTCATTTCAACTGCTCCCTGGACACGCACATACTGCCCATAACCTTCTGCCGCAACAACAGACAAAACCAGCAGCAACAGCAGCGGATATTTGAATTTTCTCATTGTGCATCACCTCAAAACGAAAAATACATAAAGGGGTTATTCAATCCCATGGCAAGCTGATAAACAGACATCCAGAAAATCACCAGCAGTACCACAATCCCCAAACCACGGCGGTAATTCCGCTTCAGCCACTTTTCTCCAAAGGGAAAAGCAAAGAAGATACCTGCCACCAGGAAAGGCCAGTACATACTGCCATATTTCAGATAATCCCCTGCTGATACATTGATGCCTTCATAAGGCACAATGGGGCCGAAAAGCCGCAGGAAACACCATACAATATCTGATAATTCCGGCAATGCGAAAAATACCCAGGATAAGGGAATCACCAACAATACATAGATATGCGCAAGCCAAGGCTTGTTTTCCAAAAATTTACGCAGCCAGATTTTTTCCATAGCGATCCAGAAGAACAGGAACATGCCCCATAACAGGAAGTTTACACCAAAACCATGCCACAATCCTGTCAAAAGCCATACAGCAAACAGATTGATGATGGTTCTGCCAGTGCCTTTTCGGCTGCCTCCCAGAGGGATATAGACATAGTCCCGGAACCATGCACCGAGGGTGATATGCCAGCGGCGATAGAATTCAGATACGGATTTGGACAAGTACGGGCTGTCAAAGTTGTTTGGCATGGTGTAGCCAAGCATCTTTGCGATCCCGATGGCCATAAGGGAATACCCCTGGAAGTCAAAGTACAGCTGCAAACTGTAACCGATGACACCCATCCATGCCAGCTGCGTAGAAACGCTGGGAAGCCCAATGGTCTGAATCTCACGCCAAAGGCCAGACAACTGATTGGCAAGGAGCACTTTATAACCCAGACCGATGATAAAACACGCGGCGCCATATTCGATGTTCACACCATTACGGGTAGGCTTTTCCCCCATAAGCCGCACTTTTCTTGTTTCCATCTGCTCCAGACGGGCAATCGGGCCAGAAAGGAGTTTCGGGAAAAACAGAATATAAGATACCAAATCCAACAGACTTTTTTCTGCGGGTTTACGATAAGTATCTACAAGCAGCGCCAGAATGGTAAAGATTACAAAGCTGACACCAGGCATCAACTGATCTGATGCTTTATTCCAAACCAAAAACGCTGTGAAAGCCAAAACAGATATAATCAGCGCCGGCTTGCCTTTTTTCCGTACCCAAAATGCAGCTGCAATGGCACATACTGTCAAACCCAGCAGGTATGGCAGCCAAGCCAGGCACGACACGCCATAAAAGAAAATACTGCCTACGATAATGGCAGCTTTTTTCCCTTGGACTGAAGGGATCAAATAATATATCAAAACAAATACAGGCAAAAACCATATGATAAACGGAATACTTCCAAAATCCAATTGATTGTTCCTCCTATTTCTTACTTTTTATATAGACAAAATAAATGCAAAAAAAGTTGCATTTTGTCGAAATTGTTTCCAAAAAAATCCGACGCCTGCCAGCGGCAGACATCGGAGCCCCTTTGGTTGACAGAATATCGACCTATATTATACGGCACAATGTACCCAGAAACAAGTTCTCCAGACAGTTTCCTCCTTTTTTTCCATTTTACACAAAATGGGGAAAAAGTTTGGTGATACGTCTGTCTTTTTTTCTCATGAAACTGTAAAAAAATAGAAATTATGTCACTTTTTCTCCTCAAATGGTTGCCCTGTCTGTAAAACCAAAAGGCAGTACAATCTTTTTCCCCTTCTGGCCCAAGGAATACTGCTGTTCCAGACAGGAAAGCAAAGTAGCAACATACTGGCAAATATCGAAATCAATGGTGGAAAACAGGGGTTCTGTTCCCGGATTTGTAAAGAAACAATTCAGCGTCAGTATGCCTACCTCTTCCGGGACTTTCTTTCCGATTCCCCAGACGGCAGCCGCGATACTCATAGCGGTTCGCTCATCCACAGCAAAATAGCTGTCCGCTGTTCTTCTGTGCCTTTCAAATATTCCTGCAAATTCTCCTGCATTTCCATCCGGTTGTTGCAGGTCAGAAATTTTTCCGCAAAACCTCTTTTATTCGCCATATACTTCCAGTAGTGATATACCACGCCTTCTTTTGCTTTCATTTCATTTTCTGCAATACCTGCATAGATCACACGGCCATATTCCCGTTCTTCAAACTTTGTCTGAATCATGTCCACCGCCATGCAATAATCTGGTGAAATGCTGGTATATTCCACCAAATCAGGAGAATCACCCAGAAAAATCACATTGCTGTTACAGTCTGAAAGCTGTTTTGCACTTTTTGTATCAAACTGCCCAATGGCAGCAATCCCTGTCAAATGCGGCATAGGTTCCAGCTTTTTATTCCGATCCAGAGACAGATTAACCAATCGGATATTTCTTTGTCTGCACAATTCCTCCAGATATGTTTTGGCCTGCATTGCCATATAAAAAGCCGGTATGGAAAGTCCTGCCGTTTCATAGGCAACCCCGATGACCTGTTCTTTTTTCTCCTGCTGACGTTCCTTACGATATCCCAATGCTTCCGCCGTTTCCAAAATGCGTCGACGGGTTTCTTCTGTTACATGCATATCCGGTTTTTCATTCAGCACACGCGATACTGTGGATAAAGCAACATTGGTCTGATCCGCGATGTCTTTTAACGTTGCCATACAATCCCCCCTTTTCAGCCAAAAAGAATGCATATTCTTTCTTTTTACCCTATTATATCCGTTATTTCCTATTTCTCCTATACCTATTTTGTAGAATATTTTCAATTTTTCTGATTCTTTAAAAGAACACAAAAAAATATGCTTTTTTTATAATCTATTTTTTTACATTTTTCGTCAAAATTATTTTTCTTATTCCAAATAAAATTTTATATTTTTGCATCTATCTTGTATTATAACGAATGTTGTTGTATGATTACAGTAAGTGAAAAAAATAAAAAAGAAAGTAGGTCTCAGTATGAAAAAAGGCAATCCTTTCGCGCTGATTCCCATTGTGGTGTTCCTTGTACTGTTCATTGCAGTGGGTATCATCGACAACTCTCATGGCGGCATGTTCGGCGATTCCCTTCCCGCCATTGTGGGCTTCGTCATCGCACTTGTTGTAGCTTTTCTGCAGAATCCAAAGGGACAGAAGCTCTCTTTTGAAGAAAAGCTGAACAACATGGCTCGTGGTGCCGGTGACGAAAACATCATGATTATGTGTCTGGTATTTATTCTGGCAGGCGCATTTTCCGCTTCTGTAAAAGCAGCCGGCGGTGTAGATTCCACCGTAAACTTTGGCTTATCCATCATGCCCGGCAGTGTTGCCGTAGTAGGTGTATTTGTGGTAGGCTGCTTCATTTCCACTTCCATGGGTACATCTGTTGGTACCATTGTTGCACTGGCACCCATTGCCATCGGTATCAGTGAAAAAACCGGTATTGCAATGCCTCTGTGTATCGGTGCTGCTGTCTGCGGCGCCATGTTCGGGGACAACCTGTCCATGATCTCCGACACAACCATTGCTGCTACCAGAACCCAGGGATGCGATATGAAAGACAAATTCCGGGAAAACTTCAAAATTGCTCTGCCTGCCGCAATCCTGACAGCTATTTTGCTGTTCCTGCGCACCAAAGGCAATGATTACGTGATGGAAGAAGCTCTGGAATACAGCTTCATCCGTATCGTACCTTATCTGGTGGTACTCATCGGTGCATTGGCTGGTTTGAACGTATTTATGTTGCTGGTAGGCGGCACAGTGCTTTCTCTGTGCATCGGTATCGCTTACGGTGACTTTACCCTCATTGAAAGCTTCGGCATCATGGGTGAAGGTATCATGGGTATGTACGACATTACCGTTATTTCCATCATCGTTGCCGGTCTGGTTTCTCTGGTACGTCAAAATGGCGGTATCGACTGGCTGCTGTACATCATCCGTCGTTGTATCCACGGCCCCAAAGGCGCACAGATCGGGATTGCCGCTCTGTCCTCTGTTGTAGACTGTTCCACAGCAAACAACACTGTTGCCATTGTGATTGCCGGCCCCATTGCCAAGGAAATCGCAAGCGACTACGACATTTCTCCTAAGAGAACCGCATCCCTGCTGGATATTTTCACATCCGTTTTCCAGGGGCTAATTCCTTACGGTGCACAGCTGCTGTATGCTTCTGCCGCAACCGCAACAGCCGCAGTCAGCGTATCTTCCGTAGAAATCGTGCCTTTCTGTTACTACCCCATTTTGTTGGGTATCTGCGCACTTGTATTTATCATTTTCGAAAAGAAAAAATCCTGATTCGTTCGTCCTTACCCATCCGGGTAAGGACTTTTTTCTGCTCAAAAATCCATCCAAAATCACCTTTTCCTACCCTTTGAGCTGCCCTTGCCTTTTTTTCCAAAAAGTGCTAAACTGTCGGAAAAAGGAGGTTTTGAAAAATGTATACAACAAGTATTGCAGTTCAGGTACTGCCTGACGTTACAGAAACAGAAAAGGTTCTTGCCATTGTAGATAAAGTCATTGCCTACATTGACAGCACAGGTTATCACTATGTGGTTGGCCCTTTTGAAACCACCATTGAAGGCGATCTGGAAGGTCTGATGGCTATCGCGAAACGCTGTCAGGAAATCCCCATCGAAGAAGGCGCACCTTCCACAAAAACATACATCAAAGTATTCCACAACCCTACCGGAGTACTGACCATCAACGAAAAAATCGATAAATTCAATAAATAATTTAAGGATACGCATATGACAAAACACATTATTTTCGATCTGGACGGCACTCTCATTGATTCCATGCCCGTCTGGAGAAATACAGGAAAACGCTATCTGGAAAGCCACAACATTCCCATTCCCCCCAACCTGCTTTCGTGATGAAAAAACAGACATTGCCACAGACGGCAGAATTTTTCCGTCAGGAATTGGGGGCAACACAGACTGTACGGGAAATTTGTGACGAAGTTATTTCTTACGTTGCGGATCAGTATGCAAATTCCATTCCACTGAAACCTTTTGTCAAAGAATTTCTGGAACAGGAAAAACGTAAAGGCACAAAGATGTGTATTCTGACTGCTTCTGAAGCGGATTATATCCATCTGGCGCTGAATCGTCTGGAACTGCTGCCCTACTTTGAATTTGTAGCAACCTGCACGGAAGTGGGTGCATCCAAAGACAGTCCAAAAGTATTCCAAATGATGATGGAACGGCTCGGCGGCACTTTAGAGGACACAGTTGTCTTTGAAGATGCTTACTATGCAATCAAGAGCGCAAAAGACGGTGGTTTCACTGTTTATGCCATTGCAGACCCTATGTCCGGCAGTGAAAAAGAAGTCATTGCCAGCACAGCGGATCGGTATATTCAGAGTTACGAAGAACTGCTTTGATTTTGACAGCAACAAATTCCATAAAAGAAGTGTGCAAAAGCAGATTCCCCTTAAGAAAACATTGTTTTTCTTTTGCCTGATTTCTTAAGGGGAATTGCGACGGCAGTCCTCATAAGAAAACGTACCAGATAAAACTTTTATAAAAATAAGAAAGCTGAAATTCTTTTATATATAAGAATTTCAGCTTTTTGTTTTCTTATGAGGATGCCCCTAAACTGCACACTTCTTTTTTTGTGAATGTCTGATATAGCAACTCCCAATGGGATTAACTTTCCCTTGCCATTTTTCATATTCTTACACGAAAACAGGGATTTTCACTTCTGATTCACAGCAAATCTTCACACTTTTGTATTATGCGTTTTTATGCAAACATACATTTTCATATACATTCCAATTTATTGTCTATTTTTTCATTTCCATTCACGAAAAAGCCCTGTAATTCCATCATTCTCATGACGAAAAGTATTTATTTATATACAATTTACATAAAAACTCTCAAAAAATCAGCTGTAAATAAATGGAAATTACGATAATTCCACAGAAAAACTCATAAAAATATGCATAAAACACTTGTCATACATATCTTTTTATACTATACTGGTACTTGTTGGCCAATCAAAAAGAATCATAAAGAAGGAAGAGAAACATGAACGAAAACAAAGATTTCAAACCTTACATTCCGGCGGAGAAAGTAACCCCGGAAATCACAGTGACATCTGTTATCGTTGGTGTCCTGTTGGCGATTATCTTTGGTGCGGCAAATGCATACTTAGGTCTTCGCGTTGGTCTGACTGTATCTGCTTCCATCCCTGCGGCAGTTATCTCCATGGCGATCATCCGTATCATCATGAAGAAAAACTCCATTCTGGAAAGCAATATCGTACAGACAATCGGTTCTGCCGGTGAATCCCTGGCAGCCGGTGCAATTTTACTCTGCCTGCTCTATTCCTGTGGGCAGCTGAAGGCAAAGGGGAAAACCCCGGCCTTATTGAAATTACTGTCATCGCACTTTGCGGTGGTATCCTGGGCGTTATGTTCATGGTACCCCTGCGTAACGCGCTGATCGTAAAGGAACACGCAACTCTGCCCTACCCCGAAGGTACAGCATGTGCAGACGTACTGCTGGCTGGTGAAGAAGGCGGTTCCAACGCTTCCACCGTATTCAAAGGCATGGGCTTCGCAGCCATCTTCAAATTCATTGTAGACGGCTTGAAACTGGTTCCCAGTGAAATCAACTACACATTCAAAAGTCTGGGCGGTCAGATTGGTACCCAGATTTACCCTGCGCTGATTGGTGTTGGTTACATTGTAGGCCCCAGAATTTCCTCCTACATGTTCGTAGGTGGTCTGTTCGGCTGGTGTGTACTGATCCCTATCATTCTGCTGTTCGGCAGCGACATTGTTATGTATCCCGGTACCACAACAATCGCGCAGATCTTTGCAGAAAGCGGCCCTAGCGGCATTTGGGGCAGCTATGTGCGTTACATCGGTGCAGGTGCCATCGCTACTGGTGGTCTGATCAGCCTGATCAAATCTTTCCCTCTGATCTGCCGTACTTTCGCGCAGGCAATGAAGGGTCTGAAAAACAGCGGCGCACACAGCACAGCACGTACAGATCAGGATCTGCCTATGAATGTCATCCTGATCAGCATCGCTGCTGTTGCTCTGGTTATCTGGCTGTTCCCTGCAATCCCTGTTAACCTGGCAGGCGCAATCATGATCGTTGTATTCGGTTTCTTCTTTGCAACCGTTTCCGCTCGTATGGTTGGTCTGGTAGGTAGCTCCAACAACCCTGTTTCCGGTATGGCAATCGCAACACTGCTGATTGCAACACTGCTGCTCAAATCCATGGGCATGACAGGTATCGAAGGTATGACAGGCGCCATTGCCATCGGTTCCGTTATCTGTGTTATCGCAGCTCTGGCTGGTGACACTTCTCAGGACTTGAAAACAGGTTACCTGCTGGGTGCAACACCTAAAAAACAGCAGATCGGTGAATTGATCGGTATCCTGGCTTCTTCCCTGGCTATTGGCGGCGTTCTGTACCTGCTGCACAAAGCATGGGGCTACGGCACAGCAGAAATCCCTGCGCCTCAGGCAACACTGATGAAAATGATCGTAGAAGGTATCATGGGTGGCGACCTGCCTTGGTCTCTGGTATTCATCGGCGTATTCATTGCTATCGGCATTGAAATCGTTGGTGTACCTGTAATGCCTTTTGCTGTTGGTCTGTATCTTCCCGTTCAGCTGAATGCATGTATCATGATTGGCGGTATCATCAATCTGCTGATGAACAGAAGAAAGAACGTAGACCAGAAAACAAAAGACGCACAGCTCAACGACGGTACTCTGTACTGCGCTGGTATGATCGCCGGCGAAGGTCTGGTTGGTATCGCACTGGCAATTCTGGCAGTATTCACAATCGATCCTTCCAGCATCCTGAAAGGCTTCAGCCAGGGCGTAATCGGCAGCATTGTTGTACTGGCTCTGATCATTCTGACACTGTTGAAATCCTCCCTTTGGGGTAAAAACAGGGTGAAGAAATAAGCATGAAAAAGAAAAAAGAAACACCACAAATCAATTATCTGGATATGATTCCATCCCATAACATCGAGAATTGGCAAACAGCAGAGGATGGAGTCGTAACCCTGATGGTAGAAAACAGCGGCCTGTTCCACAGCATCGCACAGAAGGTATTCAAAAAACCGAAATACACACAGGTTCATCTGGATACCATGGGCAGTTTTCTCTGGCCCCGCATGGATGGACAGAAAAGCGTTGCGGATCTGGCACTGGAAGTAAAGGCTGAATTCGGAAAAGAGGCAGAACCCCTCTACCCCCGTATCGCTAAGTATTTTCAGATTTTGGAAAGTTATCACTTTGTAAAATTAGCTCCAAAGAGCGATACTTAATTTCTGCCTGATTGTTTCATAAACAAAAAGAGCAATCCTAAAATTTAGGGGCATCTTCATAAGAAAACAAAGAAAGCTAAAATCCTTATCATACCAAAGGATTTTAGCTTTCTTATTTTTTATTAAGATTTTTTGTTATGTTTTCTTATGAAGACAGCCGTCGCAATTCCCCTTAAGAAATCAAGGAAAAAAACAATGTTTTCTTAAGGGGAAGTTGCTTTAGGACTGCTCTTTTTTTATTTCTTTTTATTTCATAGAAAACAGCTTCATTTTTTTATCAGTAGCTTCTTTTACAGCTTCCACCAGATAAGGGAACATATCTGTTGCAGAAACAGCTCCTGCTGCCAGTGCTTTTTTGGCACCTTCCGCATATGCTACATTGATGTCTGTAAAGATATTGATCTTGCTGATACCACTGGCAATGGCATGGCGGAAATCCTCATCCGTCAAACCGGAACCGCCATGAAGCACCAGAGGTGTATCCATCTGTGCCGCAATGGTTTCGATACGGGCGAAATCCAGTTTCGGAGGGAATTTATAAGCCCCATGAGCTGTGCCTACTGCAATGGCAAGGGCGTCACAGCCTGTATGCTGAACAAATTCCAATGCCTGTGCAGGATCTGTGTAAAAAGCAGAAGGATCATGTCCGGCTGCTTCCCCTACATGTCCCAGTTCTGCTTCCAGTGTTGCGCCGTAACTGTGGGCAATGTCTGCCATTTCTTTCACTTTCTTCAGATTATTTTCATATGTATCTGTGGAACAGTCATACATCACAGAAGTAAATCCCAGTTCCAATGCCTTCACACACAAGTCATGAGTCAAACCATGGTCAAAATGCAGCACCACAGGCACAGATGCCCGTTTTGCCATAGGCAGGAGCATATCTGCTGTTTCTTCCAATATAGCTGTATTCAGCAGCACTTCCGCTGTACCAATAATGACAGGGCACTGATTTTCTTCTGCTGCCTGCAAAACACCTTTTGCCATTTCCAGATTCACTGCATTAAAAAGTCCAACGCCATATTTCCCTGCTCTTGCAGGACGCAATACATCATTCAAATTTGCTAACATGTTTTTTCCTCCATTTTCAACAAATCTTGTTTTTTCCATCCATTCTTCATATGTTCCAACTGCTCCGCAAAGGGTTTGATGCCGCTGAGGGCATCATAAGCCGCTACACAGCTTGCGCCTGTGGCTGACGCCAAATGCAGACAGGTTTCCAAGTCATATCCCTGCAAAAGTGCACTGAGAAACGCCGCAATGGTAGTATCCCCTGCTCCTGTGCCAGAAAGCACCTGATCGGGTGTATAGCTTTTCTCGAAACCGGATTTTCCCGCCCAATTCAGGAAAGATAATCCGCTTTTTTCTTCTAGTTCCTGCTGTACTTCTGCATTCGCCATGTCATAATACAACCCCGGTGCGCCACATTTGATGAGAAAATTTCTCGCGCCCATTGACCGCAGTTTTTCTGCCAGAGGCAAAATATCCGATAAGGATAAAATCCCCGTTACATCGCTGCCATTTGCTCTCTCCAGCCACTTTGCATAGGTTTCCGGTGCAATCATCATGCACAATTCCTCAATGCTAGGCACAAAGAAATCCACATAAGGCAATACCTGCCGCAGGATTTCTTCCCAGTTCTGCTGAGCCGCTTCAGAAGAAGGATCTATTGCCGCCAAGTCCAAAGAAGTCAGCACACCTGATTTGTGAACTTTCTGAAATATACGTACCAGCTCTTTCCCATTGTTCACATACATATTCCGCATGATGGGCGGATACCCAAAGTGGAATAAATCTACCTTGGCAATTTCCGCAAAATCCAGATCATCATAAGAAAAAGTATGGTTCGCGCCGGGATGATGCAGAAACATACGATCAATGCCGGGAATAGCAAGGACAATACTGTAAGATGTAGTAGCATCTGCATCCACAATCATCCCTTCTGCCGCATGATGGGATTCCAAAATAGATAATATGGTTTTTCCCAATGCATCATCACCAATCTTGCCCATGAGCTTTGTATCAATGCCCAATTTCTGCATGGCAAGTCCTGTATTGGCTACGGCACCGCCTGTATGAATGTCCGCCGCGCCTACGTCAATGAGCTTGCCCGGTTCCAAAATCTTGTCCATCTGGGTTCCTCTGCCGCCATAAAAAACAGGCGTAATATCCAGACAGATATGCCCGGCAGCAACGGCTGTACGGTGTTTATCCATGATTTCACCTCTAAAGGTTTCCAACAAAATTCTGTCCTTATTTTAGCGCAATCCTGTCCTTCTGTCATGGGCAAATTCCATGAAAAAAACAGGAAGCAACCTGATCGATTGATTCCTGTTTCTCATCATTTCAATACTTCCGGCAGAAAATGTCCATTTTCATAGAACAGCTCTCCGTCTGCGTAAATCTTCCCCTCTTTTGTCATGTCATTGATCATATCCCAATGGATAGCGGAAGTGTTTTTGCCGCCAGCTTCCTGGAAACCTTCACCGATTGCCATATGCATGGAGCCGCCAATTTTTTCATCAAAAAGAATGTTTTTGGTGTGTTTCTGGATGCCGTAGTTGGTACCGATGGCAACTTCCCCAAAATACCGAGAACCTTCATCTGTGTCAATATAGGAAAGGAGATTTGCGTTCTTTTCCGCGCCTTTGCAGACCGCTTCCACGATTCTGCCCTTTTCCACAGTCAGACGCACTTCCTCAAACTCATGGCCATTGATGATGGAAGGATAAGAGAATGTGATATATCCATCTACGCCATCCTCTACGGGAGAAGTAAAGATTTCTCCATCAGGGAAGTTTTCCTGCCCGCAGCAATTGATCCATTTTCTGCCTGCCACATTGACACGAATATCTGTGTCTTTGGAAAGGATATGGAGTTCTTTTTTGCCATCCAGATACTTCACCCATTTTTCCTGTTCTGCCGCCATTTCTTTCCATTTGGCAACGGGATCGGCTTCATAGAGATAGCCTGCCTGATATACAAAATCTTCATATTCTTCCAGACTCATACCTGCGTTTTGGGCATCGCCATTTGTAGGGAACTGTGTACCACACCAGCGGAGTTCTCCTGTGCCCATGCGGTCGGAGTAAATTTTCCGGTTATCTTTGTTGGCCAGTCTGCGTTCTTTCAAACGTTCTGCGGGGATAGACTGCATGGTTTTGGTATTTTCACTTCCCCATGCGCTAATCCAGACATCAGAGGATGCGCAGGCACCAAAACGGATATTGGGACGTGCATACTGTTCTACTGTGCCATTTTTCAGTATAGTTGCATCTACATCAGGAATATCCACATAATATTCCACCAGAGCCCCCTTTGCCACCGCTGCCCGTGCTACCGCTTTGATAAAAGGCAGAGCACAATCTTCTGCGGAAATGGCAACCTTATCTCCTGCTTTTACATTGGTAGAATAGTTTACCAGCACTTCTGCCAGCTTTTCCAGTCTTTCATCTCTCATGCCCTTCACCTCACTCTACCACGCACTGACACATTTTCATGGTCTGCAAAGCTGCGTTATGGCTTTCTGGTGTAACCCCTGCACAACAGGAAGGATCTACGGTTACTTTGGCTTCCGGCAGTTTTGTTTTAATCAAAATAGCATTGGATACCACGCAAATGTCTGTGCAAAGACCGATGAGCTCAATTCCCACTTCATCCTGTCCAATGGTCTCAAAGTACAGCATGTCCGCCAGTTCCGCAGAACCAAATGTGCCTTTGTTCACAATCACTGCGCCTTCCAGTGCTTTTGCCACTTTTTCATTAATTTCCCAGCCCTTTGTGCCTTCCACACAATGAACAACGGGCAGGAATTTGCCTTCCTGTGTTTCCAGATAATCAGCTGTATGGGTATCTCTGGTGGCGTAAATGCAATCCTTCGGATATTCTTTGATTTTTGCCACTACGTTATCCACAATGGCTTCCGCTTCCTTTGTCCCCAGTGCGCCATCAATGAAATCATTCTGCATATCGATAACAACCAGTAATTTTTTCATGTCGTATTCCGTCCTTTCGGTTCAAAATAATAGGATTCTGTATTATTGTACCACGGTAAAAAATGGGTTTCAACCAAAAAGGACAGATTGTTTTACACATGTATATACAATTCATTATTTCTTTTTCTTCACAGGGCAGCAGAACTCCGTTACATATTCTGCTGGATTCTCCGTTTCTGCCGGACTGACATGATAAATCATGAAATAATTGCCATCCCAATCATAGTCCTGCTCTGCCACCCAGTTCGCAATCGCCATGGTTACCTGTGTGATCTGTTCATAAGGCCCACGGAAAACAACCCCTGCATAGGTCACTTCCGGCAATTCATCTGCCAGCAATGGAAGTTTTGCTTCCATGCGGGAAGGCACTGTCACTTGTACTGCAATATCCACATCACTCTCCCGATATTCCCCATCATAGAACACTGTCATGTGCATAGCTGACGGATTTTCTGCAATATTCTGCGCCTGCATTTCTCTGTGCAGCATCTCCCAGAGCAATCCTTCCGCGCTGTAAGAAGGAATTACGTCTCTCACAGAAATTACATAACGTTTTGGCAATGTTTTTAAAGCTACTTCATAACCCATATTGATACCACCCTTTCGAAACCATTCCATGGTACTGTCCAGCAAACGAAGCTGCCCTTTCAATATTTCCTGTTTTTGCAGTAAACACTCCCTCTGCGCCTGCAAAAATGACTCCTGCGCGTCGATGTCGTGATAATGACTTAAAAACGCACCAATGGCATTGACACCAAACCCCATCTGGCGCAGGATTTGGATTTTACAGGCATGCAGAAGCTGCTGTTCTCCATAAAAACGATATCCCGTAACGGGATCTACGCTTTGGGGTTTTAATATGCCCGCTTCATCATAATGACGCAGCATACGAATGCTGATTCTGGACAGTCTGGAAAATTCACCGACTTTTAACATGGTACCGTACCACCTTTCTATTTCTTTCTGTGCACAAATACAGCATAGACCATCCCATCATGCGAGAGTCAATACTTTTTTCCAGAAAAACAAAAGAATCAATACAAAAACAGCAGCAACGGCAAAATACCGTGCTGCTGTTGAAAACTTATTTGACTTCCGTACCGCCCCACTCTACAACCGTGAATCCATTGCGTTCAAAAGGCTGTAATTTTTGTGGTGTTACTTCCACAGGTTTTTCCAGAGGACGGAATGCCATAAACACTCGCAGGACGCTATCTGGTGCAGGCTGAATATCCAGCTTCGCCTGCTGTGTGTAGTTTTCCTGTTGGAAAGAAATCAGGTTATAAGCATTATCCTGCATATAAGGAAGCCAGTAAACAATAAAGTCATTATATTCCTTTGGAGTCAATCCCATATCAGAAAGAGTTTTCTGCAAAAATGCCGCCGTATCTTCCCCTTTTATCACAAAACCTTCCGAGAAATCCACATCCAGCTGTCCATTGCCTTCCCAGAACAGATAGGAATATTCCAGCCCGTCGGCATGATTGGTCAATGTACCATCGGGCTGTGCCGTTACCTGCCAGCCATCTTGATAAGTGGGATATGTGACTGTCAAATCTCCGGCATAATCCAGTTTCACAGATACATCCATGGTTTTTTCAGAGTAAAGATAGATGACAGGTTTTCGATAGACAACTGGCTCGTTTGGATCCCATTTGGGTAGTGAAACGATCTCTACCACATTTTCTTCTTTGCACCAATTCAGCTGCATGCCAAGTGCCCCAACTATCCTGCCTAATTTATAAAAGTTATACCCATCAATTACATATCCTTCGCCTATTCCTTTATCAGCCAGCCCATTCAGTCTATCTACCACAACAGTAGTATCCGCTAAGAAAGCCTTTTTCTCCTCTGTGCCTACATCAAAAACTTTTTCTCTGGCAGGATCCATATATTTCCCTTTTCCCGTAACAATGGAGATGGTATTGGTTTCTTTCTGATAATCCAGATCAAAATAACTTTTTTCATCTGCTGCATAAGCAGATACCATCTTTGCAACATCCCGCAGGCGAAAATAGGCATACCCATCAATGTTATAGCCCGGCATTTTGGTTTCTGTACCATCCCAAACAACCGTCTGATGGACAGGAATTGCTGTTTTTTCCTTTATTTCTGTTTTCTCTGCTGCATAGACCGTATTTCCAATCAAAAATACAGCCGCCATACATAAAGCAAACACTTTCATACAAATCCCCCTTTTCCGTTTTTATTACATCTTGTCCCTGTTTTTATGGTAGCACATTTGCGTTGCAGCGTCATTACAAAATTCTTACGTTTTTCCGTCGGTTTTCCTTGACAGCACAAGGCATTTCGGTTTATGATAATAGCTGATATCGGCTATGACCGGGAATAGTACAAAAGCCCTTTGTCTTCAGAAAACAGGCGGTTGATGCGAGCCTTGGCAAACCTTTTGGAACCTGCCCCGAAAGCTCCGCAGGGAAAATGCGGCGTATTCCGGCGTTAACGGATTTCGAGCGGACAGCAATATGAGCTGTCAAGGAGGGTGGCACCGCCAATGATACCTTGGTCCCTTTGTGTGGGGACGAAGGCTTTTTTTATGGAAAAATGTCCCTCTGGTATCCGAAAAAAACAGAATGATTTTCATAGAGGAGGAAACACCAATGGCAAAAGAAAAGAAATTTGTAGAATCCATCACCGATATGGAGCTGGATTTCCCCCAGTGGTATACGGACGTTGTAAAAAAAGCTGACCTGACAGAATATTCTTCTCTGAAGGGCTGCATGATCATCCGTCCCTATGGCTACGCAATCTGGGAACTGATCCAGAAACAACTGGATGAACGCTTCAAAGCAACAGGTCATGAAAACGTATACATGCCCATGTTCATCCCCGAAAGCCTGCTGCAGAAAGAAAAAGACCATGTAGAAGGCTTCGCACCCGAAGTTGCTTGGGTAACCCACGGCGGCGACAAAAAACTGGAAGAACGTATCTGCGTTCGCCCTACTTCCGAAACACTGTTCTGCGAACACTACGCAAACATCATCCAGTCCTACCGCGACCTGCCTAAACTTTACAACCAGTGGTGCTCCGTTGTACGTTGGGAAAAAACAACACGTCCTTTCCTGCGTACTATGGAATTTTTGTGGCAGGAAGGTCACACAGCTCACGCTACTGCGGAAGAAGCACAAGAAGAAACTCTGAGAATGCTGAACGTATATGCTGATTTCTGCCGTGACGTACTGGCTATTCCTGTTATCAAAGGCGAAAAAACAGAAAAAGAACGTTTCGCAGGTGCTGCACACACATTCACCATTGAAAGCTTGATGCACGACGGTAAAGCACTGCAGTCCGGTACCAGCCACAACTTTGGCGATGGTTTCGCAAAAGCATTCGGCATCCAGTACACAGACAAAGACAACAAACTGCAGTATGTTCACCAGACCAGCTGGGGCATGACCACCAGACTGATCGGTGCCATCATCATGGTACACGGTGACAACAGCGGTCTGGTACTGCCTCCTATGATCGCACCTACACAGGTTGTAATCATCCCCATCGCACAGCACAAAGAAGGCGTACTGGAAAAAGCTGGCGAACTGAAAGATAGACTTTCTTCCATCTGCCGTATCAAACTGGACGACTCCGACAAATCCGCTGGCTGGAAATTCAGCGAATATGAAATGAAAGGCGTGCCTCTGCGTCTGGAAATCGGTCCTAAGGATATGGAAAAGAACCAGGCTGTTCTGGCAAGACGTGACACAGGTGAAAAGATCGTCGTTTCTCTGGATGAACTGGAAACAAAGATCCCTGAACTGCTGAAAGACATTCAGGCAAACCTGCTGCAGAAAGCAACAGAACGCCGTGACTCCAAAACATACGTTGCACACAACATGGAAGAATTTGAAAAAGAAATCAACGAAACACCTGGTTTCATCAAAGCTATGTGGTGCGGCGATCAGGCATGTGAAGATGCCATCAAAGAAAAAACAGCTGCAACCAGCAGATGTATTCCTTTCGAACAGGAAGAAATCGACTCCATTTGCGTATGCTGCGGCAAACCTGCAAAACACATGGTTTACTGGGGCAGAGCATATTAATTTCTGAATTATATAAAAATTTCAAAGGCATGGGATCATTGCAAATCCCATGCCTTTTTATCAGCATAAAAAGCCTGAATCAAAAGCAGATTCCTATTCAGAAACCATCGCTTTTTGTTGATCTCTGATTGGAAACGGCGACAACTGTATTCATAAGAAAAATTTCAGCTAAAAAAAGATAGCCGGAACCCTCTTTTATCCTAAGGATTCCAGCTATCTTTATTTTGTTATGAAGATGTCCCTAATACTTCATTTTTGTTCCTATTATTTTGTTGTCAAACTGAAATTTACATGGGGCACTTTTTCACTCGTATTATTGTATCCAAAACGTATAAAAGTAAAGCTGTATGTACCATCACCATTATCCATCAGGTTGGATTCCCTGTGTCACAGTTCAGTACAGGCATAACACCATCAACCGTTTTCACTGTGAAAACAACAGTTTTATCTTTCAAATTCATGGAAGTTTCAATTTTTACAGTTTCATTTTTATCAATTGTGATCGCTTCACCACCATCAACAAAACATGTCACAGATTCAATGCCTGCATCGGTATCTGCGTAAGTGAAGCTGTAATCACGTCTGCCGGCACCTTCTTCGGCGGGTTCACTTTTTACCAAATTTACAACGTTATTTTCTGTACCAATGGTAATCCCCTGACCACCAACAACTTTGTAGCCATCTGTTTCCAGATCTTCTACTTTCAATTCTGTACCAAACACAACGTTATGGGTTTCTGTATTTACCAAAGCACCACCATACTGTCCGTCATTATTATTGGTGTAGTAGTTGATGGTCAACAGATACTCATTGGCAGAATATTTTGCTTCCAGTTTGATTTTATTGTCTTCGTTTGCGGAAACAATCATATCCTCTGTCAGAGAACCTTCAAATTTTTCGCCATTCAGATACCAGCCTTCAAATGTATAGCCTTCTTTGTCAGCAGGATCGCTCAGTGTAATGCTTTCACCCACTTTAGCTGCACCGATTTCATTACCGTTTTCATCTACAAAGTGATATGTAATTTTTTCTGCTCCCAGATAAAAGGCAACATCTTTGCCAAAGCACCATGCTTCCGCGCCTTTATCTGCAAAGCTGAATTCATAGTCACCATTACCATTTTTTCTAAAATCATTTTCTACGACATTTTTCCCAGTGAGAGATGTCAGTTCATAACCGGGAGCCACATCTACGGTAAAAGTTGTCACGTTTGTGTAGCTGTCTCTCCAAACAATGGTACCTGTCTGTGTAGTTGTTGTTTCCCCTACCTGCAATGTTTCCAATGATGCTGTGCCATTTGTATCGCTGCATGTAACAGACTCGATGCCTTCTGTACCTGCTTCATAAGTAAAGTGATACTTTGCAGGCGCACCATCTTTCCAGTTCAATGCATAGGCACTAGGTGCCATAACCGCTGATGCCAAAGAAATGACTACCGCACTTGTCAAAACTTGTTTTTTGTTCATATTGCTATTCCCCTTTGCATAATATTTAGCATATTTTACTATATTATATAAAATTTGTCAAATTATATTATGCAATTCATATATTAACTATAATATTTTTTCGTGAAGTATTTGTATGTTTCATTATTCTTCTGTTTTTCTTTTTTATGCTGTTTTCTTCATTGTCACTCATATATTCCGAAATTTTTTTCTTATTTTCCAGACAAAATAATAAAAAAATAAACGCCGCCCTATTTTTTCGCAAAACAAAACCCCCATTGCAAGTCCATCCAAAAAATCAACTTGTAATGAGGGTATCGCTTTATTATTCTTCTGTTTTTGTGTCTTCCTCCAGACATACATTAGGTCTGTCAGGGAAAATGATCATACCAAAGCCATTGATACCAACCATCTTCTGCAATAATGCTTCGCCGCCTTCCTGCTGTTTGAAATCAATTTCTTCTTTATACAGAGGCAGCAGCGCGTACAGATTGATAAGCGTACCATCTTTCGCATGGAACATGCTGATGGCTTCGTTCAATGCGGAAATCATAACACCGCACAGTTTTGTACTTGCTTCGTCATAGGATACATATTTATCGGAGTTTGGAACTGTATGTCCCCACCCCAGCCAGCTTTTGTATTCATGAGGGAATCTTGCCAGATACTGCAACAGATCCACAGGCCACCAGAAGGTATTGTTATATGTTTCTCCTTCCGCGGGTTCAGGCAACTGCCATTCCGCAGGCAACAGGGCGATGAGTTCTGCCCTCTCCAACATCTGATAATCAGGATAAAATTCATCAGGCAGTTTCATGGGCAATGCGCTCATACCAACAGTATAGAGTACATGGAAGTCCTGTTTTGTAGGTGCTTCCAGAATATGAATATCTACCTGCAAATAATCATTCAGTTTATCAAAGAAAACCCTTTCTGTGCGTCCGGGGAAGCATTTGTTCATATGCTTCTGGATTTCCTGACTATAAGGTGTGGTATGCACAGGACGCTGTTTTTCATTCTTTTTGGGTTCCTGATGGCGTACCACCGTTGTTTCTTCATTCTGCAAATTCTTTTCTTCCATTTTTCTGTCCTCTCTTATGCTTCTTCACCAAACAACGCTTTGGCAAAATCTTCTGCGTGGAATTTCTGCAAATCTTCGATGCCTTCCCCAACGCCGATATAGCGTACAGGGATTTTCAGTTCACTCTTAATGGCAACAACGATACCACCCTTTGCGGTACCATCCAGTTTTGTCAGAATAATGCCTGTGATGTCTGCCACTTCCATGAATACTTTTGCCTGCTGCAAAGCATTCTGACCTGTGGTCGCATCCAGTACCAGATAAGTTTCTTTATGTGCCGCAGGGTATTCCCGTTCAATGACACGGGAGATTTTCCGCAGTTCTTCCATAAGGTTCTTTTTGTTATGGAGACGTCCCGCTGTATCGCAGATAAGCAGGTCTGTTTTGCGGTTTCTTGCCGCATGAACTGCGTCAAAGACAACAGCCGCAGGGTCTGCGTTTTCTTCATGTTTGATGACTTCGATACCGGCACGCTGTCCCCAAACTTCCAGCTGGTCGATGGCTGCCGCACGGAAAGTATCCGCTGCCGCCAGCAGTACAGACTTGCCTTCGTTTTTGAAGTTATGAGAAAGTTTACCAATGGTTGTGGTCTTACCAACACCATTGACACCGATGACCAGCATCACAGTGGGAGAAGGCAGATTTTCTTCTTCCTCTACCCCATCCTGCAAAATCGCTGTAATTTCATCAATGAGCATATCTTTGATAACCGCAGGGTCTGTGGCACGTTCTTTTTTCACGCGCTGACGCAGGTTTTCCACGATGTCCATGGTAGTCTGTACACCCATATCCGCCATAATGAGAGCTTCTTCCAGTTCTTCAAACAAATCCTCATCAATCTTGGTAAAGCTGCCCAGAACGGTGTCTACACCGCCCAGAATATTCTTTCTGGTTTTATCCAGACCTTCTTTCAGACGGGCAAAAAGCCTTTTTTCTCTTTCACAGGTTCCTGTACAGGAGCTTCTTCGGGAACAGCTTCAGGTTCAGCTGCTGTTTCTTCCACAGCTTCTTCTTCCTGCTCCGCTTCCAATTCTTCTGCCACAAAATCAGCCAGTTCTTCCACAAACTGCTGACCTTCCGCGTCAGTTTCTTCCACAAATTTTTCTTCAGCTGTTTCCACCTGCAATTCTCTTTCGCTTTCCGCTGCCGCTTCCAGACCTTCTTCCACCAGCTCTGTCAGTTCTTCTGTAAAGGCTTCCGCATCTTCTGGTACAACAGTTTCTTCTGTGGTCAGTTCGATTTCCACTTCGGGTTCTTCTTCCGCAGCGGCAATATCATCATTTTCCTGATACAGTGTGCCGAAGGCTTTTTCGTGGAACTCAATTTCTTCTTCGTCCATCACCTCATGGACTGCCTGATTGATTGCGGTTGTGGTTCCCAGATTTTCATTGACATTTAGTACAATGTCTTCTTCTTTTTCTGGAGTGGTGTTTACCTCAATGCCAGCAATCTCCACTACATCTTTTTCTTCTGTCTGTTCCACCACAGGCTGTTCCTGCGGTTTTTCTTCAAAAAATCAAAAAATCCCATATTTTCACCTCAAATTAAACTACATCTTCCTGTGCTTTAGAAAAGTCCACAGAAATCAATTTTGAAACACCTTTTTCCTGCATAGTGACACCGTACATGACATCAGCATATTCCATGGTACCCTTACGATGGGTAATGACAATAAACTGGGTTTCCTTGGAAAACCGTGTCAAATACTGGGCATAACGTCTGACATTGGCATCGTCCAGCGCCGCCTCGATTTCGTCCAGAATACAGAAAGGTGACGGCTTCATTTTCAAAATGGAAAACAAAATGGCAATGGCAGTTAACGCACGTTCCCCACCGGAAAGCAGCTGCATATTCTGCAAACTTTTGCCGGGCGGCTGTGCCACAATATCAATAGATGATTCCAAGGCGTTGGCATCATCAGAAAGTTTCAGATAAGCTTTCCCGCCGCCGAACATTTCCTGGAATACTTCGCTGAAGTTCTTGGAAATCACCGCAAACTGTTCCCGGAACTGTTTTTCCATGAGCTCTGTCAATTCCGCGATGATCTGGCGGAGTTTTTCTTCCGCTTCCAGAATATCCGCTCGCTGATTTGTCAAAAAGTCAAAACGCTCTTTCACTTCCCGATACTGGTCAATAGCGCCTACATTGACATTCCCAAGGGCACGCATATCATTTTTCCATTCTTTGGATAAGCGTTTTAATTCACCATAAGGTCGTTTTTTCTTCTTTAGACGCTTCTTTTGCCGCACCAATGGTGATTTCATATTCTTCCCACATACGGTCAAAGATGCGCTGTTTTTCTTCATTGATCTTTTCCTGTTTCGTTTCAATACGGAACAGCTCATTTTCCAGCTTGGTGGCTGTATCAGCCGCTGTCTGAACAGCTTCCTCCAGTTCAGCAGTATCCGCTGTCAAAGATGCAATAAGGGCATTGGTTTCCTCCAACTGCTGGCGCAGAGTTTCTTCCTGCTGTTCCAGTTTTTCCCGTTCCGCATGAAGGGCTTCCTGAGTTTCTCCCCGTTTATCGCCGCTTTCTCTCAAAAGCTCCATTTGCTGATGGAGCTGACGGGTTTCTTTTTGCAGATTTTCTGCTTCCTGCTGCAAGCGCAGTACCGTTTCTTCTGCGGCATAAATCTGCTGTCCGCTATTGGAAATACGAATTTTCACCTGAGTGATTTCTTCCATCAGGTGATCCCGCTGTTCTTTTTCCTCTGCCAGATTTTCCTGGAAAGCGGACAAGGATTCATTTGCTTGTGCCATAGCAGCTTCACTTTGCGCCAAGGTTTCTTTGCTCTTTGCAATATCCCCTTCAGCCCGAGACAACTGGTCTGCAAGCTGTCTTTCTTCCAGTTCCAGCAATTTCAAACGGGAATTGGTTTCGGCGATTTCGCTTTCCATTTTCGCCATTTCGCCTTTGCCTGTCTGAATGGTCACTGTCAGCTTTTGCAGTTCCAGTTTCTTTTCCATAATCTGCTCTGCGATTTCCTGCAAATCTTCTTCCGCAAGCTGCAAAGCTTCTTCCAGAGATGCGGTCTGTTTGCCTGCATCTTCCAATTCTTTCTGCAAAGTATGGATTTCTCTGGTTCTGCCAAAGATATTGGTTGTTTTCTTTGCCTGAGAACCGCCGGTCATGGCACCGCCGGGATTCATGATGTCCCCTTCCAGCGTTACCATTTTATACTGGTGGCGATATTTCTTCGCTAATCTTACGGCCTCATCCAGATTTTCCACAATAAGGATTCTTCCCAGCAGATAGGTCATGATACCGCGGTATTCTTCCGCGAAAGTCACCAGCGTATCTGCTGTGCCAATGACGCCCCGTTCTTCCAAAATAGCAGGACGACCTTCCAAACCTCTGCCCTTCACCGCTGTGATAGGCAAGAAGGTTGCACGTCCCAAACGGCGCTGTTTCAGATACTGGATAGCGTTTTTGGCATCTTCTTCTGTCTTGGTGACAACGTTCTGCATGGCACCGCCCAACGCCGCTTCAATGGCGGTTTCATAGGCTTCTTCCACCTGCAAAAGTTGCCCAACGGCACCGCAGATACCACGCTCTTTCTGGTCAGGCAGATTCAAAAGGCTTTTAACGCTGTTGTAAAAACCTTCATGCTCCCGCTCCAATTCAGACAGCAAACGCAAACGGGACTTTTTCTCAGAAACCAATCTTTCCTGCTGTGCCAGCGCACGTTCTGCCTTGGCTTTGGTTTCCGACGCATGACGGCTGTCCTGATCCAAGGCATCCAGTTCCTGTTCCAGAAA
This sequence comes from Clostridia bacterium UC5.1-1D10, assembly GCA_001304995.1. Taxonomy (GTDB): domain Bacteria; phylum Bacillota; class Clostridia; order Lachnospirales; family Anaerotignaceae; genus Anaerotignum. The sequence continues at coordinate 49,404 of BBZU01000008.1, forward strand.
CTCCGCTGTTTCCTGCTGTTCCTGCGCCTTTTTCTCCAACACTTTCTGATGGACTTCCTGATGCTCCAAACGGCTCTGGGTATGGGCAATTTCTGTTTCCAGCTGTTCTTTTCTGCCGGAGAACTGCTCCATCATAGCCTCTCGTTTGGCAATTTCCCCTTTGGCTTCTGTACCAATACGAATCTGCTCAAAAATTTCGTCCTTAAAGCTTTCTGCACGGCTTTCATGCAGCTGCAATGTACTGCTCAAGTTTTCATAAGATGCTTCCAGGGTATCCAGCTGTTCCTGTTCCCGATCCATAGTCATTTTCAGGGCTGTGATGCGGCTGCGGCAAACTTCTGTTTCCTGCAGTTTTTCCGCCTGCTGCTTCTCTTTTGCGGCGACTTCTTTTTCCATACGGGTCAGGTTTGCCGCATCGTTCTGGCTCTGTTCTTCCGCCAGACGAATGCGCCCTTCTGTTTTTTCAATATCTGCCTTTACCTGTGCAATGGTATCGTTCAATGTCTGCAAAGCAGCATTTTTCTCTTCGTTCTGTCGTTTCTTTTCGGCAATCTGCGCTTTGGCAGTATTGCCTTCTTTCTGGGCTGCTGCCTGTTGTTCCGCAGCCAACGCCATTTGCTCTGTCAAGCGGTCAAACTCCTGCTCCATCTGCTCCGCTTCTGTGCAGAACATAGCAATTTCCGCCTGTTTCAGCTGTTCTCGCAGAGAAAGGAACTGTCTTGCCGTTTCGCTCTGTTCTTCCAAAGGCGCAAGCTGTCCCTCCAGCTCCGAAATAATATCTTCCACACGGAGCAGATTCTGCTGCTCTTTTTCCAGTTTATTGGTTGCTTCTATTTTACGGGTCTTATACTTGACAATCCCTGTGGCTTCCTCGAAAATTCGCCGGCGTTCTTCCCCTTTGGCATTGAGAATCTCATCAATTCTGCCTTGCCCAACGATGGAATATCCTTCTCTGCCCACACCTGTATCCATAAATAGTTCCTGAATATCTTTCAGACGACAGGCAGCGCCGTTAATGCGGTATTCACTTTCACCGGAACGAAACACCCGACGGGTTACCTGCACTTCCGTAAACTCCACTGGCATACGCCCATCCTGATTGTCAATGACAATGGTAACTTCCGCAAAACCCTGAGGCTTGCGGCTTTCGGTACCGGCAAAAATAACATCCTCCATTTTATCCCCACGGAGGCTTTTTGCACGCTGTTCCCCAAGCACCCAACGAACAGCGTCGGAAACATTGCTTTTGCCGCTGCCGTTAGGGCCTACCACTGCCGTAATACCCGGATTAAATTCCAGTTTGACTTTTTCAGGGAAAGATTTAAAACCCTGTAAATCCAATCTTTTTAAATACATGTTACACCTCGTTTTTGGCTTTCTTCACAAAAGCCTTACGATACAATTTTTCCGCCAACGATGGTATAAACCACTCTGCCTTTGACTTCCTGTCCCGCAAAAGGAGAAAATTTTGCTTTTGACGCAAAAAGTTCCGGCTCAATGATCTGGGTACCTTTTGTTTCAATGACGATCAGATCGGCGTCTTTGCCAATAGCAATCTCACCTTTCTGTTCCAGTTTCAAAATTTCTGCCGGCTTTTTAGACATCAATTCCACCAGACGCGCCAGAGAAATGATACCTGTTTCCACCAGTTTTGTAAAACTGATAGAAAAAGCTGTTTCCAGCGCAGAAATGCCATATGCCGCATTGCCGAATTCTTTATCTTTATCTGTCCGACTTGTAGGACTATGTCCGGAAGCAATGGCATCAATGGTGCCATCGGCAATGCCTTCCAAAATAGCTTCCACATCTTCCTGTGTTCTCAAAGGCGGATTAACTTTCGCGAATGTATTATAATCCTCCACAGCCTCTTCTGTCAGCGCAAAATAATGAGGACAAGTTTCGCAGGTTACCTGCAAACCACGTTTTTCGCGTCCCTAACCATGCGCACAGAACCGCCTGTGCTCACATGGGCAATATGCAGTCTGGCACCTGTGATCTCCGCCAGCAAAATATTTCTTGCCACTTGGAGTTCCTCTGCTTCTCTGGGCATACCAGACAGACCCAGACAACTTGCCGTATAACCTTCATTCATGACACCTTTGCCAGAAAGGCTCCGATCTTCGCAATGGGTCATAATAGGCAAATCGAACATGCGGCTGTAACGCATAACGTTCCGCATAAGTGCCGCGCTATCAATAAATTCGTCGCCATCAGAGATGGCAACCACGCCAGCTTCGTACATTTCACCGATTTCTGCAATGGCTGTTCCTTCGCATCCCATGGACATACTGCCATAAGGATAAATATTCACAGAAGCCTGTGCTTTGGATTTAGAAATGATGTATTCCACAACGGTTTTATTATCAATCACTGGTTTTGTATTAGGTTCACAGGTAATGGATGTAAAACCGCCTCTTGCGGCACTGCGGGAAACGGTGGAAATATCTTCGATATTTTCAAACCCTGGTTCACAAATATTACAATGCATGTCAATAAAACCGGGCAATACCACATGACCGTCCAAATCCAGTTCTTTTGCATCTTCTACATGAAGGTTTTCGCCAATATCCGCAATGAGCCCGCCTTCAATGAAAATATCATACAGTTTTTCTTCAGAAAAAGGCGGTGTAATGAGTTTACAATTTTTCAGAATGGTTTTCATGCCAAAGCGCCTCCCATCTGTGACAGAATATAGAACATGGCCATACGCACCGCTACACTGTTGGCAATCTGGTCATTGATGATACACTGAGGGCTGTCGATAACGCCGTCAGAAATCTCAATCCCCCGCTGAATGGGACCGGGATGCATGACAATGGCATCTTCTTTGGCATAACGCAGCAGATTATGATCAATACGGAAGAACCGCTTATATTCATCCAGAGAAGGCAGGAATGTTTTATCCTGGGCTTCCATACGCATACGGGTTGTCAGGATAACATCTGCCTGATTTACTGCTTCCCGCACATCATAATGCACCTGCACACCGAATTTTTCGATCCCTGGCAAAAGAAATGTCGGCGGCCCGGATACACAGACTTCCGCACCAAGTTTCGTCAATCCCCAGATATTGCTTTTTGCTACACGACTATGGAGCAAGTCACCAATGATAGCAACTTTCAGACCTTCAAAACTGCCTTTGCGTTCTTTGATGGTCAGTAAATCCAGTAAAGACTGCCCGGGATTTTCGTTGTAACCATCTCCAGCGTTGATAACAGATGCCTCAACGCATTCTGCCAGCAAGCGGGCTGCGCCTGCCATAGGATGACGCAGAATGATGAAGTCTGCACCCATCTGGTCCACCAGCTGCCCCATATCCTGGAGGCTTTCCCGCTCCATGGAATGAGCCGAGTTTGTCATATCTACCACATTGGCGCTCAAATGCTGTGCTGCCAATTCATAGGACAGTTTCGCACGAGCACTCTGTTCATAGAACAAAATGATGACAGACTTCCCCTGCAAATGGGGTGCCTTCTTATTCTTCTGGTTCAAAATATATTTCATGGTTTCTGCCGTACTGAGGATATAGCGAATATCATCTGCTGTTAAATCCCGCAGTCCGAAAAAGTCTTTCCGATGCAATGCCATTTGTTTCGCCTCCTGTCAGCCCTCCAAACGTTCCATCAATTTCTGAAAATATTCTGGAAGGGGCGCCTCAAATTCCATGTACTCTCCTGTTGTGGGATGGACAAATCCCAGAACCCTTGCATGCAGTACCTGTCCCTGCAAAGCAAAGGGCTGTTTTTTAGGCCCATACACCAGATCCCCCAGCAAGGGATGCCCAATATATGTCATATGTACACGAATCTGATGGGTTCTGCCTGTTTCCAGCTGTGCTTCGATGAGAGTAAAATTCCCCATGCGCTGCAATACCCGATAATGAGTCACTGCATGGCGGCTATGTTTTTGAGTTACCGCCATTTTTTTGCGATCCAAAGGATTTCTGCCAATAGGCTGGTCAACGGTACCCTCATCCTCTTTAAAACCATTGAATACAATGGCATTATATTTTCTTGTGATGCTGTGCTCTGCCAGCTGTGCCGCCAAAGCCTGATGAGCAGCGTTGTTTTTTGCCACCATCAATACCCCGGAGGTATCTCTGTCGATACGGTGCACAATGCCGGGGCGTTTTTCCCCATTGATGCCGGAAAGTTCACTGCCGCAGTGATACATCAAAGCATTGACCAATGTGCCTGTATAATGCCCTGGTGCAGGATGGACAACCATTCCCTGGGGTTTATTTACCACAATCACGTCCGCATCTTCATAAAGGATATCCAGCGGAATATCCTCCGGCAAAATTTCAATTTCTTTTGCTTCCGGCACTTCCACATCAATCACGTCTTTTTCACGCAATTTATAATTGGATTTCACGCTGCCGCCATTGAGCTGGATATGTCCGCCTTCCACCAGTTTCTGTACAGCACTGCGAGAAAGGTCTTCCATATTCTCAGCCAGAAACACATCCAATCTGGTGCCAACGTCTTCTTTTTCTGCCGCAAATGTAAAATATTCCATTATTTCTCGTCCTTTTTCTTTTCTAACTTAGGTTCTTCTTTGATGACAAACAAAATGAGTGCTGCCAAAACAATGACCCCCACCACAACGTAAATATCAGCCACATTGAATACGGGCCAGCTGAAGAATGTAAATTCAAAAAAGTCAACCACATATCCACGGAATACACGGTCAAGCATATTGCCTACGGCACCAGCCAAAACCAGCACCATAGCGCAGCGTACCCACTGATATTCTTTCGTACGGGGCATTTTCACAAAATAATAAACCAGAAAAGCCACAATACAAAGTGTCAGCAGCAGAATAAACCATTTCTTACCGGAAAACATACCAAAGGCTACTCCTCGGTTTTCCACAAAGGTCAGATCCAGAAATCCATCCACCACAGTAGTGGAACCGATGGGCTTCAGGTTCACCAATGCCAAATATTTCGTCAGCTGGTCGATCCCCACCAATACCGCCGCTGCAATGATAGCTATGATCCACATTTCAAATCTTCCTGCCTTTCCGGGAAAAATGTTCCCGTTTTTTCATTTCTACATAACAAAAGCAGCCGCAGCAAGGCACCCGCATCGCAGGCACCTCGTTACAGCCGTTTTCATTCCATACTTATTTATGAGTCGCTTCTTTGTGTGCAGCTTCTTTATCAGCTGCTTTGGCAGCATCTTTTTCTGCCAGGATTTCATTTTTGTCCAACAGTTCGATTTCCGCATACAACAGCAGTTTCACGCGGGCACGCATGAGTTCATAACGATTCTGCAGGGCAGCAATCTCCTGTTCCAGTTCGTACACCTTTGTTCTTGCAGCAGAGAGGATTTCATCACGTTCCAACTTTGCCTTATCAATAATCTGTTCCGCTTCCGCTTTTGCAGCTTCTTTGGTTTCTTCCGCAGCAGCTTCTGCCAGGCTCAGTGTGCGTTCCAGTGTTTTTTCCAGATTCCGCAAGCGGTCTGTATCTTCCTGAACCACTTCTGTTTTTGTTTTGGACTGAAGACTTTCGTTATAGAGTTTTTCGTAATCTTCATAAATATCATCCAAAAAAGTATCTACTTCTTCGGGAGAATAGCCAACGGCTACTTTTTTGAAATCCTTTGTTGCAATATCGTTGGGTGTAACCACAAAAAACCTCCTTAAATATATACGCCTACCTCTATGCCGGTTCTGTCCTTTTTGTTTTTTCCGCCGATGGAAAGCAGGCGGAACCGCCCAAATCCCCGAACAGAAACCATATCCCCTTCCTTTAACAAAAGAGAAGGATTTGTTGTCACATTCCAGTTCACATTGGCTTTTTCCCCAGCGATGAGTGCCTGCACTTTTCCCCGGGAAAGATGAAGCACACCTCCCGCCACAGCGTCCAGCCGCACGGAAGCCACTGTCAGCCTGCGAACTTCAATTTCTTTTTTGCCTCAATTTCCGACAAATCTGTTTTTTCCACCTGCACAGGCGTACGGGATACTTTTTCCAGATTCACCAGAATGTAATCCGCGATTTCCTCTGATACAAAGCAAAGGGTCTGTTCTTCAGATACGAGAATATCCCCAACTTTTCCCCGGTCAATGCCAAGACCCAAAATAGAGCCCAGATAATCCCGATGGCTCAGGTCTGTCTGACCAAATTTTTTATGCTTTGTGATACGCAAGGCACAAATGGGAAAATCTTTTCCTTCCAGCTCCATATAATCCGGCGCAAAACCAATCATGCGCCGCTCACAGTCCTCTGTGCCGCCAAAAGCGACTACATTTAAGTCTGAAAGGGAACGGAGTTTTTCCAGAAACTTCCCACTTTTTGCCATGTCTAGGAAATCCGTAAACGCCGATGTATGGCGCTTATAACTGAAAGCAGCCTGATCCAGCACTTTCGCAAACAAAAGTCTTTCCTCAGGCTGTGTCATTCCTTGTAATAACGCTTGTTTATTCACATCCGTCACCTCGTTCCATCAGAACAGAAGCACCAGACCCATCAACAACTGTTTTACCAGTACCATCAGGATCAGTGCGATGATGGGAGAAAAGTCCAGCATCATGCCGCCGCCCAATGGAGATTTTTCCAGCATACTGCGACAAGGCCCCAGAATGGGTTCTGTCAGATTGTAAATGAGGCGTCCCAAAGGATTGCTATATCCAAACATGGGAATCCAGGATAATAAAATCCGAATAAAAATCAGCCATTCAATGACATTGAAAAAACATCAATGGCTTGTATGAACAATGCTTGTAAACTCGTCAAATGATTCTTCCTTCCTTATCTGCCACTGCTCATCCAGGGAAGAATGACACCTTTTGTTTTCAGTTCTTCCTTGAAATCGCCGCTGATATCTACATTTTCAGGAGCAATGACAAAAATATTATTTGCTACACGCTGAATAGAACCTTCCAGAGAGTAACAGGTACCACTCAGGAAGTCCATGATTCTCTGTGCAACAGGGTATTCTACTTTTTCCAGATTTACCACAACAGGTTTTTTGGTCTTGATCTGATCACAAATTTCCTGTGCATCCTCATAACATTCCGGTTTGATAATCACTACCTGCATCTGAACGTTTGTGTTGATGCTGTAAACCTGCGGATTGTTTCTTGTTGTTTTGCGAGGCGCAGATGTGGTGCTGTAATCGGATTCGCGGCTGACGTCACGAAGACCATAGCTACTGCTTACAGGAGCTGCCTCTCTGGCAGGAGCTTCATATTCATAATCATCTTCATAGTAATCTTCATCGTCTTCGTATTCACCAAACATCAAATCTTTCATTTTATTAATAAACTTTGCCACTTTCTTATCCTCCTAGATTTCTTTTCTTGCTTAAGCCTTGTTGGGGTAGAATCTTTCGCCAAAAATGCCGGTACCCACTCTGACGATGGTCGCACCTTCTTCAATGGCTACTTCATAGTCACCAGTCATCCCCATGGAAAGCATATCCATGTTTATATTATCAATTTTTTTGCCGTTCATGTCAACCAGTAATTCTCGCATTTTACGGAAATATACCCTATTTTCTTCAGGATTTTCTACAAAAGGCGCAACTGTCATTAACCCTCTGACACGAATGTTGGGAAGCTGTGACAGATCGTGCAAAAACGCCTCTACTTCTTCCGGTTTTACGCCAAATTTGCTTTCTTCATCAGCCATATTGACTTCCACCAGAATATCCATCACAAGATCTTTGGCTGCTGCCCGTTTATTGATCTCTTCTGCCAGACGCAGGCTTTCCACAGAATGAATCATGTCTACCTTGTCAATGATATATTTTACCTTATTTGTCTGCAAATGTCCAATTAAATGCCAATGAACGCCAGGGCCCATGGGTTCATATTTTTCCATGATCTCCTGTACTTTATTTTCACCCAAAGAAGTCAGTCCGCAGGCAACGGCTTCCTTTATAAGTTCCACAGGTTTTGTCTTGCTGACAGCCAGCAGCAGGACATCTTCCCGTTTTCTGCCTGCACGGGCGCAGCGTCAGCCACCCGTTTTTCTACTTCTGCAATATTTTGCTGTATCGTTCCCATTTTGTGCATCTCCTTTTTATCAATAAATGGATTGTCCCTCTGTAATATTTTTCGCATCAGATACGATGGTATCATACACCTGAAGACCATAACTGCTGTTAGATCTTACGATAGCATATTCCTGATTCTGCTCCAAAATTGTGATGGGCACAAATTTTGCCATGGAACTGTTTGCCACATATACACCTGGCATCGTTTCTACTTCCGCCACAGTATACTGTCCAGCGTTTTCTCCTGTTCCCTGGAGGATCACATCGCCCAGCTTCAATGTCTGGTCTGACTGTGCCAGATATGCATAAGAATCATCGCTGCTGATGATGGTCGTTGCAATGAATTTGGAATTTTCCCCATTGACCAGCAGAACCCCCTGGTTGCCGCCGCTTTCTGTCAGGCAATCCAAAGGAATTTTCAGCAGAGATTTTTCAACGATAGCATTATTGGGAATTTTCAGTCCTTGTACTGTTTCACTTTCCAGACTGAACGAAATGGTACGGCTGTCCATAAATTCATCCATATATGTAAAGCAAGAGAATACAACCTTTGTTTCTGTCTCACCCGGTGTGATGGAATGAATGGTTGCGGACACTGCCGTTGTGCTGTCCTCACTAATCAAGTTCAGCTTTTTGGTATCGCCTGCTTTCCAATCCAGCACTTCATTCGCCGGGAAATTAGATACGATATACCATTGATTGCTTCTGACAATACGGAACAGCGGATCTCCTTCTTTTACGTTATTCACTTTGGAAATGTAAGTCATTTTTTCGCTTCCGCTAAGCTGACCAACAGTAATTTCTTCCAAAGCATCCGGTTTCAATGTCTCTTCCAACCCATCATAACTGAACGCTACAACGCCGCTTTCCGGTGCCGTTACGGAACTCATGCTTTGAGAAAGCTGCTGTTCATAGGAACTGCGTTCTTCACTGAGCTGAGAAAGGCTCTCAACATCTTCTGACAGCCAGATTTCATTTCTCTGCATCATATAGCTGTCAAGCTGTGTACGCATGGAGTATAAATAGGAAGCGTCTGTTTTCATAGATCTGCTGCCAAACATTTCCACAGTATTTCCCATATTATTTTCTATGCGTGTAATATCCTCAGAAAATGCCGACAGATCGCTGCGGCTTTTCTGTGTTTCCAGAATATCTTTGTCAATGGACTGCAATTTCTTTTCCAGCACATCCGTAGAAGCAGTGTCTTTTACCTGACATACCACAGAAGATTTGGAAACATAATCCCCTTCTGAATACTCATAGAAAGGCGTTCCTGCGCGATCACTCTTGACCACATATTCGTCACGCACAATAATACCCTGTCTGCTTACCGGTGTGTCAATGGTGCCATAAGTCACCGTTTCTACATTGGTTTCCGGCTTTTTCACCGCCATCATCATCAGCTGCGCTACCAAGTACAGGGCAATGACACCAAAGACAAACAACGGCAAGATTCGTCCCGCATAATTTCTACGGCGCTTCACAGTTGCTTTGGACGGTTTCTTCGGCTGTGCTGTTTTATGCTGCGCCTTTTTCGGCTGCACAGGTCTTTGATGCACCCGTGGCGCTGGCTGGGGCTGTGTTCGTCCATAATAACGATTTTCACTTTCCCGCTTCTGCCGGATGCGGTTTAACTCATATACATTATCCCTTTGCGCCCTTCCTTGCGGCGGCCCATTGGGACGCTTTTTCTTTTTTCTGGTTTTTATTTCCCGAGGAGCCTCTTTGCATTGGTATCCTCCTTTTTCTTTTTTACTCTATTGCATCGTTTTATTATAATACATTTTGTCTCTCGGGTAAAGGGCACTGCCTATTTTCTGTCTTTTTATTTTTATAAAAATTCCGCCGTTTTTCACAAAACCACAAAGGGCAGATGCGTTTACACCTGCCCTTTTATCTATATGAAAAGCCTCGAAAAAGCTTTATGCGTTTTTGTCCTGAACGGTCAGCTGCACATCCATGGCCTTTTCACCATTGCGGATGATATGCACAGAAACTGTCTGGCCAATTTCTGTTTCTTTTACCAGTTCAGATAAGGAGTCCATATCCATGACTGTTTTTCCATTGAATTCTGTGATGATATCCCCTGCCTGGATACCTGCTTTGGCCGCAGGGCCACCTTCTGTTACTTCTACAATCAGTGCGCCCACTGGCAGTTTATACAAAGATGCATTTTCAGAAGTGATACTTGTACCCATGATGCCAATATAAGGTGTTGTTACCGTACCGTCTTCCAGCAGATCCTGTGCTACGGAAATAACCTCATTGCTTGGAATTGCATAGCCCATACCTTCTGCCATGGAAGAATTATATTTTGCTGTATTGATACCAACTACCTCGCCACGGCTGTTTACCAGGCACCGCCGCTGTTACCGCTGTTGATGGCAGCACTTGTCTGTATTACATTCAATGTGTTGTTATCCACACTGATGGTCTGATTTTTCACACTGACAATACCATCTGTTGCAGAAAGGCCCAAGCCCATGGCATTCCCGATGGCAATGACACTTTCGCCAACTTCCAGACTATCGGAATCACCAAATGTTGCCACTGTTACTTCATCAATGCCAGCCGCTCTCAGATCATCCCAGGAGATGGTCAGTACAGCCAGATCAGAGTCGCTCTTTGTGCCAACGACTTTCGCCTGCACACTAGTTGTATCGTTAATGGTAGCATATACTTCTGTGGCATCTTCAATAACATGGTTATTTGTTACGATAGCGATTTTTTCATCATCGGAATAGAAAATAACACCACTTCCGGCGCCTTCGCCTTCATAAGGCACACTAAAAGCACCATAGTAAGAAGTTACACCTTCAATTTTTGTGGTGATGCTGACAACGGAAGGTTTTACGGCACGCACCACATCAATGGTAGACATACCTGTTCCCGTTGCTGTCTTTTCTACATTCACATTTCCGCTGGATGTCATTGTACTGCCACCTGCATTTTGGTAATGCTGTTCTATTACACCATAGCCGGCACCAATACCTGTACCACCAGCCAAGCCAATGATTAAGCAACCTGCGATAAGTTTTGCCCAGCCGCTGTTTTTCTTCTTGCTGTGTTTTTTCACATGTTCCGCATAGCAATTTTTATTTTTTCCTGTTTTCTGCGTTCTTCTCTAGGGCCAGCTGCATGAACAGATTCTTCTGTTCTTTCTTCTCTGACAGATTCCTGATGCGCATTTCCTGCGCTGCCTGTCTTTTCTGCCGCTTCAGATTCAAAGCACATGGGCTGTGCATCTTCCGGTGTGTAGTCCCGCAGTGTTTCACTGTGATATGTCTGTTGGGGGTGTTCATTTTTTACTTCTTCTGCCTTTGCATCCTCCGCTGTTACATTCTGTTCCAATTCTCTGGATTCCTGTACATGGGATTCGTTTTCGCTGAATACCTTTTCTTCACGTTCATTTTCACCGTGTCCATGGATAGGCTCCATGTTGTTATCATTTTCTCTTTTATCTTCATTTGGATTATACATATTTCATTCCTCCTGTTATATCTGAATTGCTTTTTGCTTTCTTTATTTTCTCTGTTGTAATTAGTATATTCTACTATTTTGAACAAAATATGAACATGACATAAACAAAGCTTAAACATTTTATGTTCTTTTTTTGCTGAAAAATTCCAAACACTTTCCTTGATAAAAAAAGAAACCATCGCAAACAATATAAAAAGAGGTGATAAACATGACAAAAAAGAGATATCAACAACACAAAAAAACACCCAAGGACACGGTTTCCGGCAATGATTTATACCAGATCCGCCAAAATGCCCATTATAGTGACAGCGGCAAAGCGGAACCGGACAACAACATCTTTTGGGAAGAACGCAGCAATCCTTTGAGCAGCAAAGGCAATTAAAAAAGCAGGAAAGCAGAATTCCCTTAAGAAAATATTGTTTTTCTTTTCTTGATTTCTTAAGGGGAATTGCTGCGGCTGGCTTCATAAGAAAACATTACAGATAAAACTTTCGTAAAAATAAGAAAGCTGGAATCCTTTGCATTATAAGGATTTCAGCTTTCTTTGTTTTCTTATGAAGATGCCCTTAAAGCCCTGCTTTCTTCTATATCTATTATGGCTGACAATTTTCACAGGGACGATATCCCTGAGAAATGGCAGCGTCCCGACTGCTTAAAGACACTTTATTGCTGTCCTTCATTTGAGAAACGGAGGAACAGGAAGCACGATGAAATACTTTTGAATTTTTATTTCCTACATAAGTCACCGTTGTTTCCGCCACTGGCTTTGAAGGCTGCTCTGGCTGTGTAACCGGTTTCTGTACAGGGGTTGTCCCTTTGGATTTCGCCCCCACATCAGAAAGTGTCAATTTATCTGTGGTATTAAAAGAAATCTTCTGTCCATCTGTGGTCATGACAATGTCACCGGAACGGAATGTTCCATAAACATCCGCGCCTGTATTTAGATAAGCAGACAGCGCTTCTTTATGGGGATGGCCATAAGAATTATCAAGACCTGCGGAAATGACTACATATTCAGGTTTCGTTGCCTGGAGGAACTGACTGCTGACAGAGGTTCTGGAACCATGATGCCCTGCTTTCAGCACTTCCACATCGGAAAACAAACCACCGTTAGCATCTGCCACATCCGCAGACAGATCTCCCGTAAACAACACTTCCACATCGCCATAGGTGAGCATCGTCACAACACTGTTATCATTAGCGTTATCATAAACAGCTGTAATAGGCAGAAATTCCAGTGTAGCCCCGCTGGGCAGTGTAATATTCTGTGCCGTTGTATCCACAGCATAATCTGATCCTTCCGCCTGTACTTTATTATGGTAGGTATTATATGTCTTTGTAGTACTGGTTCTGCCATTATCCACCACTTCTTCTACGGTATACGCGTCAAATACCGCAGGCAGACCGCCAATATGGTCAGCATCTTCATGGCTGGCAACAACCACATCCAAATCACCATCTACATAATCAGAAAGATACTGTACTACCTTTCCGCCTTCCGCTGATACACCAGCGTCAATGAGGATTTCAAATTCTCCATCGTTAATGAGTGCCGCATCCCCCTGCCCCACATCCAGAAAGTGCACTTGAATATCTCCATTTTCTGCTGTTTGTCCACCAGAAGTCACAACAACTGTATTGGTATTTCCATTCCACTGGACTTTGGCACCAAAACTTTCCAGCACCACACGAATGGGCAGATATGTCCTGCCATCCTGTATCAATGCAGCAGTATCATTCTCCACCTTTGTCCCGTTTCGATAAATATAAGGCTGTCCAATGGGTACTTCTACTGTAATGCCGTCTTTTTGGGCAATTGCCATCTGTTCGGTTCCATCCCAAGAAACTGTGCAACCATACGTTTCCATGGTTTGTCTAAAAGGAACTTGTGTTCTTCCTGCATCGTCCACAAAAGGTGTGCCTGCTTCTTTGGTATACGCCACCTGTTTTCCGTTGATTTCAATTTTTGTGGTTCCATCCGCATTGGTGCAGTTTGGCACAGAAATCAGCAAAGCCGCGATTAGAAGCAGACCAATCTTCTTTTTCATCCTATCCCCTCCTTAGGTGTTTTGTCAGATTATATCACACTTCGAAATATGCTTCAATGTACTTTCTGGATTCTCTTCTTTTTTGTGCAAGTGCATTATAAAAACATATGTTCTTTTTGTTGACTTTGTATATCAGAACATACAATCTGTTTTTTATGTAAAAAAAGCTGGAAATTTTTCGATTGCTCAAAAAATTTCCAGCTCTATGTTTTCAGAGAATTATTCCTGTACCTGTTTTGCTACCTGAATCATGATGGCACATTCCATACGTTTGCGGAAGAGCTGACAGCCGTATTCATATACGCCTGCAATATCCCCTGTTGCATGGTAAGCGTTGGCAGCGCAGCCGCCGGAACAGTACAGTTTTGCCCAGCAGCCTTTGCAGTCAGGACGTGCATAAGCATTGCATTTGCGGAATTTGTCCTGCACTTCAGGATGGGTAACGCCTTTCCAGATATCACCCAGACTATAAGCAGGATCGCCTACGAACTGATGGCAAGGGAACAGTTCGCCCCAAGGGGTAACTGCCATATATTCTGTACCGCTGCCGCAGCCAGTTACACGCTTATATACGCAAGGGCCGCCTGTCAAATCGATCATGTAGTGATAGAAAGTGATGGGCTTGCCTTCTTTTTCTCTGCGGAGCATGTCTTTTGCCAGAATTTCATACTGTTCGAAAAGTACAGGCAAATCTGCTTCTGTCAGTGCGTAAGGTTCCTTGGGATCACAAACAACAGGTTCCATAGACAGTTCTGTGAAGCCCAGATCCGCCATATGGAAAATATCCTTTGTGAAATCAATGTTGTCATGTGTATAAGTACCGCGCACATAGTAACCAGTGTTGTTTCTACTCTGAACGAACTTCTGGAACTTGGGTACGATCACATCATAGCTGCCATGACCGCCAACGGTACGGCGCAGTTTATCATGGACTTCTTTTCTGCCGTCCAGACTCAGTACCACGTTATGCATTTCTTTGTTTGCAAATTCGATGACATCATCATCAACCAGCAAACCATTGGTGGTCAGTGTGAAGCGGAAATTTTTGTTGTGCTGTTTTTCCACGCTGCGGGCATAATTTACCAGCTGTTTCACCACATCCCAGTCCATGAGGGGTTCGCCGCCAAAAAAGTCCACTTCCAGATTTTTTCTGTTACCGGAGTTGGCAATGAGGAAATCCAGTGCCTGTTTCCCAACTTCAAAACTCATGAGAGCACGTTCCCCCTGATATTTACCCTGACTTGCAAAACAGTAATCACATGTCAGGTTGCAGGTGTGTGCTACATGAAGGCACAGTGCCTTGATGTCGTTGTTTTTCATTTTGAAATTTGCCGCAATGTCTGCGTACAGGTCTTCTGTAAAGAGTTTGCCTGTTTTCTTCAGTTCTTCCACCCCTTCCAGAATATCTGCGATTTCTTCAGCTGTAACTTCCGGATTATCTGCGTATTTTTCCAGAATCGCCTTTGTGATTTCTTCTTTTGTATGTCCTTCATACATACCGATGATGTCGTACGCCACATCATCCACAACATGTACGGAACCGCTGTAAACGTCCAGCACGATGTTGTAACCATTTAACTTGTACTGATGAATCATAAAAATCCTCTTTCTATTTTATATACTATTTGATCCGAAGCCATCTTCGGGATTATGCGTAAAAAGTCGCCGCCCGAAACGGGCAGCGACTTATCCTGTCGCTTCTTATTTGTTTTCGCACTGCTGGTTTGCAACACCACAAGATGTTTTGCAAGCAGACTGACAGGATGTCTGGCATTCGCCACAGCCGCCGTGTTTTACACTTGCAGCCAGATCACGGGTATTCAATGTCTGAATGTGTTTCATGTATATCACCCCTTTGCTTTTACGGACGTCTTTTCCTTTAAGACATACCTGTTCATATTCTATCACAAAAAAAGCCGTGTTTCAAGTTTGAACCAAAAAATGTCACATCATTCACAAAAACAAACGCGAATCTTTCCGTCTTTTGCAAAAGCGCACTGGACATTGACACCGTTTTCCTTCATATAAAAAGCCTGAGCCAATACCTCTTCTGAAATTCGTTCTCCAGGGGCAACAAGGGGAATCCCCGGCGGATATGCCCAAAGAAAATCAGCCGCAATTTTCCCAAGACTATCATCCAATATTACTTCTGTCGTTTCTCCCCGCAAAGCCTGTTCCATACCGCATACCATCTGCGGAAGCACCATCTGCCCTTTTGCCAATGGCTGTTTTGCCGGCATTACTTCTTTGTCAATTTCCAGCATAGCTTTTGCCAGCCGTTCCATACCTTCGTCTGTATCAAAAATACTGGTCATTGCCAATGTATGCAGGGGCTGCGACATTTCTATTTCCAGTTCATATCTCTCCCGCAGAATTTCTGCCAGTTCTACCCCTGACAAATTGCTGTTTCCTGTAAAAAAGAGGAGTTTTCCCCTGTCATGACCAAACACTGCTGGAGAAACTGCCGGCTGACAAAGTCTGATATGTTTCAGCTTCTCCATTTTTCATAAAAAGATGCCAATCTTCTTTCATAAGCTGCAAAAAGACTTTCTCTTTTCTGTTCCAATAAAGAAACGCATCCATCGATTTCCGCCATGAACACATAAGAAGGACTGCTGGTTTGGAATACAGAAAGCTGTCTTCCAACCTCTGTCACATCCACTTGTGCTGTGCAGACATGCAAAATAGCTGTCTGGGTGGGGCAAGGCAAAGTTTTATGGAGACTCTGTACCACCACATCCGCCCCCAAATGCACTGACGTATCCGGGAATCCTTTGCTAAAACCCAAATGCGCGCCATGGGCTTCATCCACCAGAAGGTATGCACCATACCGATGGGCAACTTTCGCTATTTCGGCAATATCACTGACCACGCCTTCGTAGGTAGGACTTGTAAGAATCACCAGCTTGCAGTCAGGATGTTCCTGCAAGTGCTTCTCTACGGTTTCCGGCTGGATGCTGCCGGAAATCTGCATTTCTTCCACCCATTCCGCCTGCATATAAACAGGATGCAGGCCACACAATTCCACAGCATGGTACACCGCCCGATGGCATCCTCTTGCCATCAAAACTTTGTCACCGCGCTTTGTCACAGCCCGAATGCCTGCCAGCAAGCCGGAACTACTGCCATTTACCAGAAAAAAGCTTTTTCTGCTGCCCCAAAGTTTTGCTGCTCGTTCCATGGCTTCCTCCAGAATACCTTCCGCATGGTGAAGATTATCAAAGCCATCAATTTCTGTAATATCTAAATCATAAGGAAACAGGCTGCCCTGCTGTTTCTGCCGTTTGTGTCCCGGCATATGAAAAGGGTACGCATTTCCTGCCCCATATGTTCTCAGTCGTTCTCGTAAGTCCATCTTGGTTCCTCCTGTTCTCCTTCCGATTATACAGCACCAGCCACAAAGTGAAAAAGAAAAACAAAAATAAAAAAGTCTTTCTCCAAAAATGAAGAAAGACTTTTTTATTTAAGAATACATCGCTTCTTTCGCACGAATCAAAGCATATAAAGTTTCATTAATAGGTGTAGGCACACCATATTTTTTGCCAAGCTCCACAAGTTTGCCAGAGAAAGATTCCACTTCTGTCAGGCGGTGTGCTTCCACATCCTGCAGCATAGAGCATTTTCCTTCTGCACTCCACTTGTTTACACTGTCTCCCGCCGCAGCCACATCTGCCGCATGAAGATCTACGCCTGCTGCTTCCGCAACAGCAACCACTTCCGCCATTGCAGCCAGCGCCATATTTCGTACTGCTTCCTTCTGCTGGAACTGTCCATAATTGGCACCCAAAATAGCAGAAACCTGATTGGTGCCTACATTCATCATCCATTTCCGCCACTGACGTCTGGTGATATCTGCGCAGATCTGGCAGGAAATTCCCCAGGAAAGCAGCGCTTCTTTTATGGATTCCAATACCGCTTCTTCTGCATCTCCAATCTGAATGAGGAATGTTTCTCCGCAGAACAATTCGTTGCCGATTTTTCTGGCATCCACATAAACCACTGCGGTCAAAACTGTATTTTCCGGAAAAGCTTCCCGCAGTTCTTCCGAAGCGGAAATACCATTCATCAAAGGCATCAGAATAGTATTGGGCCCTACATAATCCCGAAGTTCTGCAATAGATGCTTTCAGCTGTGTATTCTTCAATCCCACCATGAGCAAATCAGGGTAAGAACCTTTTTCCCAGATTTGAGGGAAGAATGTTTCCCCACGGGTGAGCAATCCTTCTTTTTCCATACGTTCCCGTCTGGAACCGTGGACAATGACTTTGATCTTATCCAAATTTTCTCTCTGTCTGCACAGCAGGCTGCCCCCAACGGAGCCTGCGCCAAACAAAGCTACCTGTTCTATCTTCATGCATTTTCCTCCTCATTTACCGGAAATGTATTCACGTTCACTTTTGTAAAATCGTCTGTCACTTTATCTGCCAGAGAAAGATCTTGTTCCCCACTGGTAGGATTTTTATATGCCAGTACCCACATACCTGCGGCTTTACCAGCACGAATACCATTGGTGGAATCTTCAATCACAAAGCAGTTTTCCGGCGCTGCCCCCAATTGTCTTGCAGCTTCCAGAAAAACATCTGGCTCCGGTTTGCTCTTAGGCACTTCTTCTCCGCTGACGATTTTGTCGAAATATGGCAGTAATCCAATGGTTTCCAGTATCCAGCGGATCAGCTCCGGATCTGTGGAAGACGCCAGCGCAACGGGATAGCCTGCTGCGTGAATGTTTTCCAGCAGTTCTTTGGTGCCTTTAATGGCGTGGGCATTGCTTTCCACAAACATCCGGCGAACAACAACTTCACGGTATGCCATCATTTCTTCCGGCGTTGCCTGCACCTGAAAAGCTTCTTGATACATGGGAAAACGCACAGGATTTGTAGTACCTGCAAAGGGTTCTACATCTGCCCGTGTCAGCTGTACACCAAAATGCGCCAGAGTTTCCAGGTCAGCGTCATAATGGACAGGCTGGCTGTCAATGAGCACACCGTCCATATCAAAAATAAAAGCATGTTTTTTCAAATGAAATCCCCCTCTCTTTGCAGTTCGATTATAACGAAAAAAATGGATTCTGAAAAGAAATTTTTTTGCAGAAAAAAACAGGGATGGATTTTTCCTACAAAATCCTCCCTGTCTGTAAGTCAATTGCAAAATTATGCTTCTGTTTCTTCTCCATCGCCGCGATAATACGCTGCCGCATCTTCTGGTCGAACGGTATTGATAAAGCAATCCGTAGCGTTTTCAAATCCCGCAAATCCGCCAATGCGAGGCAAAATCTGCAAATGCCAATGGAAATCTCCAAATTTTGGACTATCCATCAAACAAAGATTATACCCCACATCCTGTCGCAGTTTTGCCACCTTCGGCAGCAGAACATGCAGCATTTCCGCCAGATCTGACATTTCTTCCGCTGTCAGTTCTCCAAAAGCTTTGCGGTGTGCTTTTGGCATCACCCAAACTTCATAAGGATAACGGGATGCATAGGGCGCAATGGCAAGAAATGTTTCATTTTCATAAGCAATCCGTTTTTTCTGTTCCTGTTCATGAAGCAGCATTTCGCAGAAACGGCAGCTTTTTCCCATGCCTAAATCCATCATTTTACGGATACGTTCCGGCACAATGGGAACCCCTACCAACTGCCAATGGGAATGCTGAATGCTCATACCGGCTTCCGCACCGCAGTTTTTGAATATCTGGACATATTCCGTATTTTCTTCTGCTCGGATGCTCACATACCGCATACGCAAAACCATCAACACTTCCTGCATATGACCCAGAGAAAATTCGTCAATGGTTTCCCCATGGGTAGATGTATCCACCAAAACTTCATGACGGCCTGTGCCAACGGTCTGCTCATAAAAAGATTCCCTTTCACTGTAAAATCCACTGGCACTGACTGACGGATACATATTTGGAAACACGCGGATACTCCATACACCATCAGCGCCATCCTGATAAACAGCAGGTGTTGTCCAGCTTTCGTGTCCTCTGCAAAAAGGACATTTCTCACCGGTTTTCCGCTCCGGCTTTGACCAAGTAAATTCATAAGGTCTGTTTTTTCTGTTTTCTGCGTATAGAGTCCATTCTCCCGTAAAAGGATTCCTTCGGAATTCTGACATCTTCTCACACCCCTGTTATCATCCTTTTTGCTGTAATGTCCAATATTCGATACCATCAAACACATTGATTCGTGTGGGATGGATTTCACCGCCTACATAAGAAGAAGTCAGCAAAACATCCT
The DNA here is from genome assembly GCA_001304995.1 of Clostridia bacterium UC5.1-1D10. Taxonomy (GTDB): domain Bacteria; phylum Bacillota; class Clostridia; order Lachnospirales; family Anaerotignaceae; genus Anaerotignum. Next base: position 69,178 of record BBZU01000008.1, read on the forward strand.
GTCTGTAAGCAATGCTCACATATGGCAATTCCTCCGCCAGTTTCTTTTGCAGATTGCTGTATGCCAGCAATGTCTGCCCTTCCCCGATAGCACTATTTGCTGTTTGCAGCAGCTGATCCACTTCTTCGTTGGAATAGCCGATATAGTTATAATCGCCATCTGTCACGAAAAATGGCGCCAGATTCAACACTTCTGACATTTTCCAGCCGCCTACCACCAGATCAAAGTCTCCTGATGCGAATTTTTCACTGTAAACGTCATAGGGCTGGGCATCAATGGTCACTTCAAAGCCAATGGCTTCCAGTTCTTCTTCCATACGGCTGGCAATCTGATTCCGTGCTGTATTTTCTTTATTCACCAGCATTGTGATGCGCAATTCCTCTTTCGTGCCGTTTTCCTTTTCTTTCTCCAGCACACCGTCATTATTTGTATCTGCCCATCCTGCGTTCTTCAAAAGCGTAGACGCCATAGACGCATCGTAATTATAAGGCGCCACGTTTTCCTCATACAGCCAAGACGCCGGACTGACGGGGGGTATTGCTCATTTCCGCGTATTTCAGATACACGCTTTCATAAATGTAATCTTTCGGTACCACATAGGCCACTGACTGACGCAGGTTTTTATCCTGAAACAAATCTCTGCCAAAATTAAATCCAATAAAATCATAAACACCTGCATCGAAAGCAGTTCCTTTCATTTTATCATCGGCAGCCAAGTACCTGCCCGCTGATGTGGAGTCTGTCACCATGGTATCCAGAATCCCCTGACTAAAGGAATAATCATCTGTATCCGCACTGCCTGTAATTTTCACTGTGATATTGGAAATATTCGGCACAGTACCGCTGTAACTTTCATTTGGCACCAAAACCATGGAAGAAGCCATGGTATAGCTTTCCATACGATAAGGGCCATTTCCTACTGGATTCATATTTGCAGGGCTATCCATTTCCGTCTGTCCCCGATAATGAGCAGCCGGGATTATGGGGAAATACAGTGCGGAAATGTTATTGCTGAAGGCTTCCCGGAAATTGACAGTCACACTGTAAGTGCCTGTTTTCGTACAGGAAGCTACATAATTGGTCACATTCTTATATACGGCATCCTCCTCTGAACCAGCAATGGTATCATAAGAAAATACCACATCATCCGCAGTCAAACTGGTACCATCTGTCCATTTAATATTTTGCTTCAGGTTTACTGTCAGACTCATACCATCTGCGGACAGCGTCCAATTTTCCGCAACGCCGCCTTCCGGTTTTCCGTTTTCCCCCTGTCCAATAAAAGGCAGAAACATCAGTTTCAAAATACGGTCAACGGATTCATCCCGATTCCGCAAAGGATTCAATGTTTCCGGCACACGCATGGAAAGGGTCAGACCACTTGCCGCTGCTGTCTGCACATCTTCCCCGGCAGTAACTGAAAAATCTCCTGTTGTACTTTCTCCGCCGCCGCAGGCTGTCAAAAGGAAAACAGCCGTCAAAGCTAAAGCCCATATTCTCTTTTTCATGCCATTTTCCTCCTTATACACCGTAGCGCCACTGGTACACTTTCTGCATCAGCGTCACTTTTTTGACATACTGATCTGTTTCCGCATAGGGGATTTCCTCCAGCGTCAGACCATCTGCACTTTTTTCCTCATCTGCCAGCCACTGGGCAACTTTATTGTGTCCAGCATTATATGCCGCCAGACAAGTCTGGGTATTTCCATTGAATTTATCATGGAGCCAATGCAGATACCAACAGCCGATCTGGATATTTTCGTCCGGATCCATCACATTCAGGTTCTCCGCATCCATACCTTCAATCTGCTGGGCTGCCCATACCGCCGTATCATCGCTGATCTGCATAAGCCCTTTACTTCCTGCGTGAGAAACCGCCTGGGGATCATAACCGCTTTCACAGAAGATCACAGCATACACCAAAGAAGGCTCTACCTGATACTGTGATGCGTATTTTTCCACATATTCCTCATATTCCAACGGCACAAACCGCGGAACCACCACAAAATATCCGATTGCTGCCACAACACAGAGAAAAAACACCAGTGACAGCAATTTTTTCAAAAATCGAATCATGTTTTCTTCACCTGTTTATTCTTGTAATGTTTTCCATGCCAGAGCAAGCTGCTCCTGCAAATGGGCAAGATCACCGCTGTTGTCCAAAACAACATCGGACAATGCCTTGTATTCTTCCCAGGATTTCTGGTTGGCAATGCGCGCCACGGCAAGTTCATGGCTGACACCATCCCGTTCCATAACTCTCTGGGCGCGAACTTCCGCATCGGCATAAACCACCCAGACAGCATCGCAGAATTTTTCCAGACCAACTTCAAAGAGCAGCGGCGCATCCAATACAATGCAGGAAGCAGTTCCTTCTGTCTTTGCCTGTTCAATCTGGTCTTTCATTTCTGTCACAATATATGTATGGGTACAGCGGTTGAGAAAAGCCAGTTTTTCTTCATCATGAAAAACGATTTCTCCCAGTTTCTTACGGAAAATGGTTCCATCTTCCTGCAAAATATCTTTGCCGAAATACGCCACAATCTCCTCATAGGCAGGTTTTCCAACCTCAACAATCTGGCGGCTCACCAGATCCGCATCTACAATCACAGCACCCATTTCTTTCAAATAGCGGCTGACAACGCTTTTGCCGCTGCCAGTACCGCCAGTCAATCCAATGACTTTCATTTCTATCCCTCTTTTTATTTGGCATCCAGCCAGTTCTGCCCCTCATGGACATCCACGTCCAAAGGCACAGACAAAGCCACTGCCTGTTCCATATTTTCTTTCAGAATTTTTGCCACAGCTTCTTTTTCTTCCAAGGCTGTTTCAATAAGCAGTTCGTCGTGTACCTGCAAAATCAGACGGGAACGGAATCCCCCTTCTTTCAGGGCACGATGAACTTTCACCATAGCAATTTTGATAATGTCGGCGGCACTGCCTTGAATGGGCATATTCATTGCCACTCTTTCCCCAAAGGAACGCTGGACAAAGTTGCCGCTCTGCAATTCAGGCATAGCGCGTCTGCGATGGAAAATGGTAGAAACATATCCCTGTTCTGTGGCTTCTTTGATCATCCGTTCCTGATATTCCTTGATTTTCGGATACTTTGTAAAATATGCCGCAATATACTGTTCCGCTTCTTTTCTGGTGATACCCAAATCCTGACTAAGGCTGAAAGAACCGATACCGTAAACAATACCGAAGTTTACTGCCTTTGCGTTGCTTCTCTGGAGAGATGTCACTTCGTCAAAAGGCACATGGAACACCTGAGAAGCTGTTAGGCGATGAATATCTTGCTGATGACGAAAAGCATCAATGAGGGTTTCATCCCCTGCAATATGCGCCAATACACGCAGTTCAATCTGAGAATAGTCCGCATCCAGGAAGCAGAATTCATCAGAAGTCGGCACAAATACCCGACGCAGTTCCCGTCCTAATTCCAGACGCACAGGGATGTTCTGCAGATTGGGTTCTGTGGAACTGATACGTCCTGTGGCTGTAATGGTCTGGTTAAAGGTGGAGTAAATTTTGTCTGTCTTATCATCCATCACTGCCAACAAGCCATCAGCATAAGTGCTTTTCAGTTTTGCCAGCTGTCTGTAATAGAGAATTTTTTCTACAATGGGCGCTTCATTTTTCAATTTTTCCAGTACGTCTGCCGCAGTGGAATAACCGGTTTTTGTCTTTTTGCCGCCTTTCAGACCCATTTTTTCAAAAAGGATCACACCCAGCTGTTTGGGAGAATTCAGATTGAATTCTTCCCCAGACAGTTCATAGATTTCCTTTGTGATGGTTTCAATGCTTTCGGCCAGCTGTTTCTGGTAGGCCAAAAGGGCCTGACGGTCTACTTTCATGCCCCAGCGTTCCATATCCGCCAGCACATACAACAGAGGCATTTCTACTTCATAAAACAGTTCTTCCTGTTCATTTTCCTTGATTTTTTCTGTCATAATCTGTTTGCTGCGGAAAGCAACTTCAGCCTGTCTTGCGGCAAAAGCCACACGCTCCCCTTCCAGCAGGCTTTCCAAAGGCTGTTTGCTTCTGCCTTTACCCAGCACTTCTTCTGCGGAGGGATAGACTTCCTCCAGAAAATCCCTTGCCAGATCGTCATATTCATAAGAATTACCTGTGGGATTCAGCAAATAAGCTGCCAGTGCTGTATCGAAAGAAGCATAAATTTCATCCACACCAAAAGGGGCTACTGTATGGATATCCCGTTTTACGTCGTGACCAATTTTTACAATATTCTTTGTGACAAAGAAATCTTTCGCACAGTCTGCCAAAGTCTGAGGGGGCAGTTCTTCTGTGATTTCCAGAAAAACACCCTCGCCCTCTTTTTGACAAACAGACATACCTTTCCATACACCATCATCTACCAGCAGGATATAGGCTGTTTCTTTCTGTTTCAGATTTTCAAAGAAATTTTTCGCTTCTGCCCCTGTTATGATATGTGCAAAAGCTGTTTCCACTGCTTCTGTCTGGGTTGTTTTCTGTTCAAAACGGGAAAACATGCTTTTGAATTCCAGACGTTTAATCAGTTCATAAGCCTCTGGTGTAAAAATATCTGCCGTTGTCATTTTGGAAAGATCCATTTCCAAAGGCATATCCCGAATGATGGTCGCCAAGAACTTGCTCAGTCTTGCCTGTTCCTGGAACTCTGCCAGATTTTCTGAAGCCTTTTTGGGCTTGATTTCTGCCGCATGAGCAATGGCATTTTCAATATCATGGTACTGCTGGATAATTTTCACAGCAGTTTTTTCACCGATGCTAGGCACACCGGGAATATTATCGGAAGTATCCCCCATAAGGCTTTTACGTCGATAAATTCCAATGGTGTCACGCCATATTTTTCCATAACGTCTTTTGCGTAATAATCTTCTGTTTCTGTGCGTCCGCCTTTTGTTTTGGGAATACGCACTTTCAGAGTTTCTCCGGCAATCTGCAATAAGTCTCTGTCACCGGAAACCACAACAGGAATCAGCCCAGCATCCTCTGCCTTTTTGGAAAGGCTTCCCAGAATGTCATCGGCTTCATAGCCTTCCTGTTCGTAGATGGGAATCCGCATAGCAGTAAGGACTTCTTTCAGCAAAGGCATCTGCTCCCGCAGTTCCTCTGGCATCCCCTTTCGGGTACCCTTATATCCATCAAAAGTCTTATGCCGGAATGTGGGGGCATGCATATCAAATGCCACCGCCAGATAATCCGGCTGATCTTCATCTAACAATTTGAATAAAATATTGAAAAAACCATAGACCGCGTTGGTGTAGCGTCCTTCTGCGTTTGTCAGCAGAGGAACCCCATAAAATGCCCGGTTTATGATACTGTTGCCGTCAATGAGCATGATTTTTTCAGCCATATTGACCTCCTTATTTCTTCGGATTTCCGGAAAATGCCCAGAAACCTCCATAGTAAAATTTATTATACACCAAAAAGTAAAGAAAAGTATGACAAACTCCGAAAAAAATTTTTACAAAAAAAGAACGAAAGACAACTTACATTTTTCTCTCCGGGGCATAAGCTATAAAAACAGAATGTTTCAGGGGGAAAAACATGAAAAAACAAATGGCAATACTGACAGCGGCTGTACTGACTGTATGCTCTACCGTCGGGTGCAGTCAGCAGGAAGCATCCGCAGACTTAACACCTGTTCGGCTCAATGAGGTTGTACATTCCGTATTTTATGCACCACAATATGTAGCACAGGAATTGGGCTTTTTTGAAGAAGAAGGACTGGATGTGACTGTTTCCGTTGGCAACGGCGCAGATAAATCCATGACTGCCCTTCTCTCCGACTCTGCGGATATCGCCCTTTTGGGTACTGAAGCCGGGCTCTATGTCTACAATGAAGGCAAAGAAGCCTATCCCAAAGCCTTTGCACAGCTGACACAAAAAGCAGGGAATTTCCTGGTATCCCGCACACCTTCTCCTGACTTCCAGTGGACTGATCTGGAAGGAAGCGATGTCATTGGCGGCAGATTAGGCGGCATGCCGGAACTGGTACTGGAATATGTACTGCGGCAGAACGGCATGGAACCTTTCACCGATGTGGAAATTGTCAATAATATTGACTTCACTTCCACAGCAGGGGCATTTACCGGCGGCATCGGTGACTACACCGTTGAATTTGAACCTACCGCAACTGCCCTGCAAAACAGCGGTGCTGGGTATATTGTTGCTTCTCTGGGGGCTGCCTGCGGGGAAATTCCTTATACCGTTTACATGGCAAACGACGCTTATATGCAGGAAAATCCAGAAGTCATCGAAGCCTTTACCCGTGCCATCTACCGCGGGCAGCAATGGGTAGATACCCACACAGCGGCGGAAATCGCGGAAGTAATTCTGCCTCAGTTCCCCGATTCTGATCTGGAAACACTCACATCCATTCTGGAACGGTATCAGGCACAAGATACATGGAAAACAGACCCCACTTTCTCCAAAGAAAGCTATGAACGCTTGCAAGATATTATGGAACAGGGCGGCGAACTGGAAAGCAGAGTGCCTTTTGAAAATTTCGTAGACAATTCCATTGCGGAAGAAGTAACGGCAGCTGGTCTTTCCTAAGCCTGAACCCTTTATATGAAAATAAAAAGCTGGAATCCTTACATAAAGATTCCAGCTTTCTTATTTTTCTAGATTTTACAGTTCCGGCAAAAGAAAAAACAATGTTTTCTGAATAGAAACCTGCTTTCGAAAATGCCGTTTTTGTTTTACAAACTAAAACCTTTCACCCGCGGATTTTTGGAAAGCATTTCTGCCAGCTCCGCACAGTTGGCGTCATTATCCCTGCTGACTTGAAGGGTTACAGTGATGGTCTGATCGTCCTGTTTTTCCATACGGATGTTATGAATCATAATTTTTCGGATGGCAAGCTCCCGTTTGATCAAATCCAAGCCATCTGCCAGTTCTCCGTGAAAGGTGACAGAAATGGTTTCATAAACAGGGCCATCCCATTTTTTCAGCACATTATGCATAATAACCTGAATCGCGAGTACCAGAATTGTCGTAGAAATCCCCACAACATACAGCCCGCCGCCAATGGCAAGCCCTGCGCCAGCTGTGGTCCAAATGCCTGCGGCTGTGGTCAGCCCACGAATGGATACACCCCGTACAAAAATGACGCCTGCACCCAGGAAAGAAATCCCGGTAATAACATTGGCAGCAATTCTGGATGCGTCTACGGTAATGTCCCGATAAGCCAATACGTCAAAAAAGGCATATTTGGATACAATCATCATCATAGAAGCCCCTAAAGCCACCAGAATATGCGTCCGAATACCAGCTTCCTTTCTTCTTCGGCTACGTTCAAACCCGATCAAACCGCCGCAGATACAGGAGATCACAAGCCGCAATACAAATTCCATTTCCCTTCCAATGGCAAAAGAAATATATTCCCAGAGCATATTCTCACCCCGTTTCAAAAGTCCTGCACTTTATTGTATTGATTATATCAGCTTTTCATGATAAAATCAAATTATATTCTTTTGTAATTATATAAAATTTTTTTAATATTTTTTGAAGGCAGGTGAGATTTATGATCGACGCAAAATTAACCACATTACTAACACTGATTGAAGCACAAAGTTATACAAAAGCAGCACAGATGCTTTCTTTGACACAGCCGGCTGTAAGCCAGCACATTCGTGGACTGGAACAGGAATATGGCATCAAAATCTTTTTGAAAGGCACTAAAGGTATGGTACTGACACCAGAGGGTAAAATTCTGGAAAAATATGCCCGTCGGGAAAAAGCCCTTTACTCCAATCTGCTCAATGATTTTGAAGCATACCGCAACGGTGTCAATCGGTTTGTCATTGGCATTACCCCTTCTGCGGAAGAAAATATCGTACCTCGTGTCATTGCCACATACTGTAACCAATATCCCGATACCAAAATTACCATACTGACAGATACCATTCAAAACATCACCAACAAATTAAAGGCTTATGAAGTAGATATTGCCATTGTGGAAGGACATATTCCGGACAAGGGACTTTCCTCCATATTATTGGATACAGATTATCTTTGTCTGATTGTATCCCCAGATCATCCCTTTGCAGACCGGAAAGATGTTTCTCTGGAAGAAGTCAAAAAAGAACGACTCATTGTCCGCCCCAGAGGTGCCGGCACTCGTCATATGTTCGAAACCTATCTGGAAGGCTGTGGGGAAAGCCTGCAAAATTTCCATGTCATTTTGGAAATCGACAGCGTTTCTACTATTAAAGATTTGGTACAATCCAATCTGGGGGTTTCTGTTATTGCCCACTCCACCTGTATTTCCGAGGAACGCAGTGGTCGTCTGAAAGTCATTCCCATCGTCAATTTCCAGACATTCCGCGAAATCAATCTGGTATGTCGGGAAGATTTCAGTCAGAAACAATTGTTGGATGAGCTTTGTAATATCTATCGCACTTGTATGTAAAAAACAAGTAAAAATTTCCGCCAAAAAAGACATTTTTTCCAAATGTCTTTTTTTGTTTTGTCAATAATTTTATATTATCGTTAAATAATTATTAATAATTTTTCATTATTGTTATTTTATGTTATACTAAACACAACAAAAAGATTGGTTGAATTTTCCAGAATAAAAAAGGAGTTGCGATTATGTTACAAGTAAAAGAAAAATTTCCCGGCGTACTGTTATGTTTTCTGCTTGCACTGCCATGCTGGTGGCTAGGGCATAAGTTTCCTGTCATAGGTGCTCCCGTTTTTGCCATCGTTCTTGGGATGATCCTCACACAGATCTTCCGCCAGAAAGGGATGTTTCAGAAAGGCATTCAATACACATCCAAAAAGATTCTGCAGTATGCAGTTATTCTGCTTGGTTTCGGACTGAATCTGTCTGAGATCGCAATGGTTGGCGCAACTTCTTTGCCCATCATCGTATCCACTATTGCCACATCCCTCATCGTATCTTATGTCCTGCATCGCTTGATGCATATGGATGAAAACAGCTCCATTCTGATTGGCGTTGGTTCCTCCATCTGCGGCGGTTCTGCCATTGCGGCAACAGCTCCTGTCATTGATGCCAACGACGAAGAAATCGCACAGGCAATTTCCGTTATCTTCCTGTTCAACGTACTGGCTGCCCTGATCTTCCCCTCTCTGGGCGGCGCACTGGGCCTGACAAACGAAGGCTTCGGACTTTTCGCAGGAACTGCTGTCAACGATACTTCTTCCGTAACTGCAGCAGCTGCTGCATGGGATGGCATGCACCCCGGTGCAAACACATTGGAAATTGCAACCATTGTAAAACTGACTCGTACACTGGCAATCATTCCTATCACACTGTTCTTGGCAGTATATAAAGCAAGAAGCAAAAAACAGAGGCTTATGGCGGTTCTTATGAATTGAAAAAGATCTTCCCCTTCTTCATTCTCTTTTTCGTCCTTGCCTCCATCATCACCACACTGTGCACCATGGGCGGTGTAGACAGCAGTGTTTTCAATCCTTTGAAAACATTATCCAAATTCTTTATCGTCATGGCAATGATGGCCATCGGTTTCAACACCGATATCGTAAAACTTGTAAAATCCGGCGGAAAACCCATCTTCATGGGTCTGTGCTGCTGGATCAGCATCTCCTTGGTAAGTCTGGGAATGCAGATGGCTTTAGGCTTACACTAATCCCTCTTATTCTCCTATTAAATAAAAAAGAAAGATTCCGGCAAATTGTCGGAATCTTTCTTTTTTTATAAAATAATACAAATCAGTCCGCCGCTGCCTTCATTGACGATCTTTTGCAGGGTTTCCTGTAATTTCATCTGGGCATCTTCTGGCATACGATAAATTTTGTTCTGCATGCCGTCATTGACCATAGCACTCAATGTGCGCCCAAAGATATTCAAATCCCAGATTTTTTCCGGTTCTGATTCATAATCCGCAATGAGTTTATCAATAAATTCATGGGACTGTTCTTCATTGCCAATAATAGGAGAAACTTCTGTTTCCACATCGGCTTTGATCATATGGATGGATTCCCCTTTGGCACGAAGTTTGATACCATAACGATTGCCCTGTTTGAATACTTCCGGTTTTTCCAGTGTAATTTCTTCAAATGCCGGTGTCACCACGCCATAACCTTTCCGCCGTACATCTCCCAATGCGCCGGAAATCTTATCGTATTCCTTTTTCACCTGAGAAAGGAGCTTGATGGTTTCCACCAATGAATAATCGTTTTCAATGGGTAAATCCACTGTTTCACTGAGGATTTCATAAAACAATCCATCGCAGAAATTCAATCCAATATCCGCCGCGCCTTCTCCCGGCAGCATATGTTCTGTGTGGGCATTTTTCAGATGTTCCGCTTCAGACAATCCTGTCAGTGCCGGCTCCACATCTTCCAACCGCTCTGTCTGTGTCATAAGTTTTTTCAGGGCTTCAATCATTTCCTGTTTCAGCCAATGGTCATCCTCCAATGTTTCCACCCATCCGGGGCAATAAAAACGCAGTTCTTTCAAAGGGAAACGGTAGAGGATTTTTTCCAGAATATTGCGAATATCCTCTGCTTTCAGTTGAGCCACATTCACTGCCAGCACAGGCACGCCATACTGTTCTTCCATTTCTTCCCGCAGACTGCGAGCTTCTTCTCCATAAGGCATAGCAGTGTTCAGCAGTACCACAAAGGGTTTTCCCATCGCCTGTAATTCTTTGATAACACGGGCTTCCGCTTCCAGATAGTTTTCTCGATCCAATTCCGTTACACTGCCGTCTGTGGTCACCACAATACCTACGGTAGAATGATCCGTAATGACTTTTTTCGTTCCCGCTTCTGCCGCTTCCACAAAGGGCATGGGTTCTTCTGACCATGGGGTATGTACCATACGGGGCATTTCCCCATCCATATGCCCTTCCGCTTCTGGCACCAGATAGCCTACACAGTCAATCATCCGCACCCGAAAATCTGTATTCTCTCCCAGAGAAATTTCCACTGCTTCATTGGGCACAAATTTGGGCTCTGTGGTCATGATGGTTCTGCCGGAAGCAGACTGGGGCAATTCATCTTTTGCCCGTTCCCGAATATAATTGTTTTCGATGTTTGGCAGCACCAGCAAATCCATAAACCGTTTGATGAATGTGGATTTTCCTGTACGCACAGGTCCAACTACACCAATATAAATGTCACCATTTGTCCTTTCCGCAATGTCGCGGTAAATATCATAAGCTCCCATTTTCTTCCCTCCTGTAAAATCGTATCCATACAATACAATTTATGGAGTGGAAATGCAGAATAGAACCATTGGGTCTATTTTGTTTTTTCTAAAACCATTGCTCTTGCAAACAGTTCCCCAGAAAACAGATTGCTGACCATTTTCACCATGGGCGTGGGGTCTTTTTCCGTATCACTCTTCGCCCAGTCCAATACTCCGCCGGTCAGTCCATAGGCATAAAATCTGGAAATCCATTTTAATTCTTGTTGGGAAAAATTTCTGGATGGATTGGATTCCACAAGCATTTTCTTTGCCAGATTTTCGTAAAACTCCATCAAACATTCTATGAAACTGTTCTGGCCATGAAATCGCAGGATGTTCACATAAAATTTCCGGTTCTCCTGCATATAATGACATAACGCCAGCAGACCTTCTTCCCAATGGTTTATGGAAAACGATTCCTCTAAAATGGGTGTAATTTCCGTATAAAAAATCCAATGAATCACATCAAATTTATCTTTGAAATGATAATAAAAGGTATTTCTGCTGATTTGGCACTGTTTGCAGATTTCTCCCACAGAAAGTTCCCCAAAAGAGACCGTCTCCAGCAATTTCTTAACACCTTTCGCAATCATGCACTTCGTTCTGGTTGACTTAGGCATAGAACTCCTCCTTTCTTTTTTGATATTATTTTATCATTCTTATGTCCACTAATCAATACAAAGCAATCACCTGATTTTTTCTATCCTAATTATCTTCTTTTGAAAAAACCACATAGAAATATGCTGTCAGCAAAGACAACAAAACATTGTTTTTGTATAAATTTAGGACAAAAACACAAAAGTGTCCAATGAAAATAAATTCCTTTTTGCTATACTGTAAAAGAAAAGATAGATAGAAAAATAACAAATGCAACCGCAAAAGAAAAGAGGTTATCCGTTATGCGTATTACAGAAAAAGCAAAAAATGCCGCTTTACAGACTGCCATCGGGCAGGGTCTGCATTATCTGGAAAAGGATCCCGAAACAAATATCCCAAAACTGATGCATTTAATTGATAAATTGACGCCGGACGACTGGTACCGTGCCCAGCGGGATGCTTTCCGCAATGTCATCGAATCCAAAAGCCATTGGTATGACCTGATTTTGAAAGTATATGATCTGGATGCTGGTGTGCGGCAGACATTTTTCCAAAACTTTATTATGAATGCCGCTCTTTTGGGCAGTGCAACCCAGGAAGAAGTTTCTGAACGGGAAGACTGTAATGTGCCTTGGGCAATTCTGTTAGACCCTACATCTGCCTGCAACATGCACTGTATCGGATGCTGGGCTGCGGAATACGGGAACCGTCTGAATCTGACTTTCGACGAATTGGACAACATTGTTACCCAGGGGAAAGCGTTAGGCACTCATATGTACATCTTTACTGGCGGTGAACCCCTGGTACGTAAAAAAGACGTCATTGCCCTTTGCGAAAAACATTCCGACTGTGAATTTCTTTCTTTCACAAACGGTACCCTCATTGACGAAACGTTCTGTCAAGATATGCTGCGGGTGAAAAAACTTTGTACCTGCCATCAGTCTGGAGGGCTTTGCCGAAGCTAACGACAGCCGCAGAGGCGAAGGTACTTTTGAGAAAGTTAAAGCAGCCATGGCATTGCTGAAATCCCACAAACTGCCTTTCGGCATTTCTACTTGCTACACCAGCAAAAACTATAACGATATTTGCAGTGAAGCATTTTATGATATGATTATCGAAGCAGGTGCCCTTTTTGTATGGTTTTTCCATTACATGCCTGTGGGCAGCGGCGCTGTGCCCGAACTTCTGCCTACACCAGAACAGCGTGCAGAAGTTTACCATCGTATTCGGAATTTCCGTCAGAGCAAACCTATTTTTGCCATGGATTTCCAGAACGACGGCCAGTATGTAGGCGGCTGTATTGCCGGCGGACGTCGTTATATGCATATCAACGCCAGAGGCGATGTGGAACCTTGCGTATTCATTCATTATTCCAACTGCAACATCCGCAACTGCACATTGCTGGAAGCTCTGAAATCCCCTATTTTCATGGCTTACCACAGACAGCAGCCTTTCAATGAAAATATGCTCCAGCCTTGTCCTATGCTGGAAAATCCAGAAAAACTCCGTACCATTGTCAAAGAGACCGGAGCGGTGTCCACTGACTACGAATCCCCCGAAGATGTGGATACCCTGTGTGACCGCACAACACCTTACGCAAAGAACTGGCAGCCTACTGCCGATGCTTTGTGGAAAGCACAATGCGAAACATGTGCCCATCACAACGATTGTAAATAACCCCTACTGGCTCTATTTGGGGCGCCATTTTGCAAACAGCGAAGAATCAGCCATGATTTTTCGCTGTTTTCTTGTGTTTTAAAAGAAATGCGGACTTGTACTCTTTTTCAGTTTCCTTTATAATGAAATGCGATATGAAAAGAAAGGAGTCCTGCCCTTTGCAGACAACAGCTTTGGAAGAAAAAATCAAACAACTTTCCGCAGATTATATTTATGAACAGGCAGTCGGCAGTTTACTGCTGATGCTCATGAGCGCCATGGAAGATGTGGAAAAAGGCGATGCGCCTTTGCCTTACACCATACATGAAGATTTGCTGGCTATCAAAAAAGACATCCGTTCCTACCTTCTGTCTCTGGAAGACCTTCTGGAAGGCGAACAGGAAAACCGCGCAGCTGCTCTGGAAGCCTGCATGGCAAAAAAGAAGAACTGTTATCCATCTATGAAACCGTTTACAGCTACTTCTCCCAGTGGAATCTCTATTCCACACTGGTCAGCGATCAGGTTGCCCTGCGCAAATATAAAGAAGAAGGCATTGAAGTAGAAAAAATCGACTGGTCTTTGTTCTTTGCGGACTGCCACGCTTTTATGGAAAGCGGCAACAACCTGTTGGAACAGAAAAACTACATGGGCCAGATTTTGAAATGCCTGCCTTTGCATATGGCGCGTGATAAATATTACGACACCATCACCCAGAGTCTGGAAGCAGCCTTTGCAGGTGAAAGCAAAGAATTTATTGAAAAATCCCTTCGCGCTTTTGAAGGCTTCTGCTGCCCCGAAACCAATCCCCTGTATGGCAAATACTTCGGCGAAGTTGCCACATGGCTGGGCGAAAAACGCATGCTCATGCCTCATAAAATGGAAGATGAGGAACTGAGCAATCTTTACGAAGATTTGAAAGTGGTTCTGGAAAGTTTGCAGGATGTGGAAGAATATTTCTCCTGTATCCTTCATGACTTGAACTCTCTGATTCTGCTGTTCTACCTGACATACAGCTTTACAGACCTGACAGAAAGCAACGCTACATACAGCGACCTGTATCATACCGTCTGCGAATTTTTGACAGGCGAACTGGATGAAACCGAACGGGAAGCTTATCTGGATACTCTGAACGAACAGCTGGAACAGGCCGTAGAACCTGTTATTGACAAAGCAAACGCCATTGGCAAAGAAGAATACGAACTTTTGCAGAAGGTGAATACATTTGCTGACTTCGCAGAAGACACCCAGAAAGTCCTCATGACAGAAGATTTCATTCGGGAATGCTTCTTCGGCGATCTCAATGACGAATTATTCCAGTTCCATCTGCCGGAAGATCTGCCCGTGGCAACAGAAGAAGAAAAGAAAGAACTCTTTGCTGATTTTATCCAGAAAACACGCAGTTCTCTGGAAACACTGCCTGTGCAGACAAGAAAAATCGCAATGCAGACTTTGATGGGCGCACTGCCTCCTATTTACAGTGTATCTGAAGTCATGGAAATGGTTACAAACGCCATCGACTCCGCTTCTTCTCTGGAACAGAAAGCACTGATCGTAGACAAAGTGGGTATGGTATTCCAGGATAACCATTATCAGTCCCTGACAGAACACGCTCATGAACATCATCACGATCACGACTGCGGATGCGGACACGACCACGAACATCATCACCATGACCATGATTGTGGTTGTGGACATGACCACCACGAACATCATCACCACGATCATGACTGTGGTTGCGGACATGACCACCATCATAACCACCACTGATACAAAGGAGGAAAAACATGAAATTTGTATTCAATCACTATAATTATAACGTTCTGGATCTGGAAAAAAGCATGGCTTTCTACGAAGCAGCTCTGGGTCTGAAGGAAGTACGCCGGAAAGAAGCGCCTGACGGCAGCTGGAAACTGGTTTATCTGGGAGACGGCGTAACAGATTTTCAGCTGGAACTGACATGGCTTCGTGACAGAAAAGAGCCTTATAACCTGGGTGAAAACGAATTCCATCTGGCTTTCACCGTTGCAGATTACGATGCCGCTCATGAAAAACACAAAGAAATGGGCTGCATCTGTTTTGAGAATCCAGAAATGGGCATCTATTTCATCAACGACCCTGACAATTACTGGCTGGAAATCGTTCCGGAAAAGAAATAATATTGATTTGAAGCAACAAAAAGGCAGTCAATTCCAGGCTGCCTTTCTTGTTTGAAAAGAAATACAAAAATTTTCATTGACAAAATCCCTTCTTTTATGTATACTTATTTTCGTTGGTGCGGGTCACTAGCTCAGTTGGTAGAGCACTGGACTTTTAATCCAGGTGTCTCGGGTTCGAGTCCCGAGTGACTCATTGAAAAAAGCCTTTGTCTTTTGACAAAGGCTTTTGTTTTTTCTGTCAGACAAAATACGGTTCTTCTATTGAAATAGCCTCCAAAACCAAGTATACTGAGAACAGTACAAATGGAGGGAATCATCACATGGAGCACTATAATATCACACTCACAACAGAAGACCGTCGCATTCTCAACTCTTACTGCACTGTTGCAACAGGTATGGCTGAATTTTGGGGCGAAAACTGCGAGATCATTATCCATAATCTGGAACGGCTGGATGCCTCAGTTATGATGATCGTCAACGGATATCATTCCGGACGTCAGGCAGGCGCTCCCATTTCAGAGCTGACCCTCTCCTTTTTGAATCAGATGCTGGCAGATCCAAGTCTGCGCCACATCAATTATTTTGCCAAAAACAAACGGGGAGAAACATTTAAAGCTTTTACTTCTGCCATTCTGGGAGAAAACAATCGCATCATTGGTCTGTTCTGCATCAATTTTTATCTGAATATTTCTCTGCTGTCCTTTATGCAGTCATTTTATCCGCAGTCTCACTCGGATCACGAAAACATATCCGAAACTTTTGTGGAAAATACGGAAGAACTGATGCTAGATGCATTGGAAAACGCCAAGAAAACCGTTTATGCCAACCCCACTATCACCTCTTCCAATAAAAATAAGGAAATCATTTATTTATTAGCGCAAAAAGGTATTTTCAATTTGAAAGATTCTGTTGTCACCATCGCAAATCATTTGGGAATCTCCAAAAATACCGTTTACATGCATTTGCGTAATCAAAACAAATCTTAAAAAAAGCCCTTACGTGAAAGCAACTTTCTCTTAAGAAAACATTGTTTTTTCTTGTTCTTGATTTCTTAAGGGAAGTTGCGACAGCTGTCTTCAGAAGAAAACCTATCAAAAAATTTTTATAAATCAAAAAAGCCGAAATCCTTATTATACAAAGGATTTCGGTTTTTTTGTTTTCTTATGAAGATGCCCCCAACCGTAAGGGCTTTCTGATTTTTAATCTTCGTGATTGAAACGTTCCATATTGATGTTGTCAATGGGATATTTTTCCAAAATTTCCAGCGGATTATCTGTTTTGGATTCTTTACCATAGCGATTGATCATTTCAATGCCTTTTGCATCATGGAGCAAAGAAGCAGCTCCACCGGTACAGCCATGTTTACATGCCATACCTTCGATGAAGTTTGCATCCAGTTTGCCAAAAGATGCCATTTTCATTGCTTTGATACATTCATCAATACCATTGCAGCGTACTGCTTTCACATCCAGATCCAGACCACTCAATTCCAGTGTATGGGCAACACTTTCTGTTACGCCGCCTGTTCTTGCGAAGTTACGACCGAAGGAAGATGCTTCCCCTGCCATTCTGGGTTCCAGACTGGTCAGTTCAATTTCTCTGGCATCGAAAATCGCCTGTAATTCTTCAAATGTGATAACAATATCTACTGCATCTTTCAGGGATTCTCGTTTCATTTCTACTTTTTTCGCTGTGCAAGGCCCTACAAATACCACACGAGCTTTCTTATCTTTTGCCTTGATGGCACGGGCTGTGGCAATCATAGGAGAAACAGCAGTGGAAATATGATCTACAAACTGAGGATAGTTCTTTTCTACATAATCTACAAATGCAGGGCAGCAGGAAGATGTTTTCCAGCCTTTTTCTTCCACGGTTTCTGCCAATTCTTTTGCTTCAAAAGCAGATACCATATCTGCACCGATGGCTGCTTCTACCACATCATAGAAACCAAGTTCTTTGATGCCTGCGTAAACCTGTTCCGTCTTTACGCCCTGGAACTGGCTGGAAACTGCCGGCGCAACAACTGCATATACATGATAGCTTGTGTTGTTCCAGGAGTTTTTCAGCAGATTCAGTACATCCACAACGAAAGATTTATCTACAATGGCACCAAAAGGACACTGATAAATACATGCGCCGCAGGAAATACATTTATCATGGTCGATGACTGCTTTTCTGTTTTCATCCATTTTCACCGCGCCTACGGAGCAGGAACGGATACAAGGACGTTTTACTTCACTGATAGCGTTGAAAGGACAAACCTGTTTGCAGCGGCCACATTCGATACAAAGTTCCTGATTGATGTAAGAACGATGATTTACAATGGTAATTGCGCCTCTGGGGCATACTTCCTTACATTTATGTCCCAGACAGCCACGGCAGGCTTCTGTTACAACAAAACGGTCAATGGGACATTCATCACATGCGGAATCCAACACATTGATGACACGATTATCCTTTGTGGGTTCCATTACCAGACGCACACGATCTTCAATGATATGGCGTTCTTTATAAATACAGCAGCGGAACAGGGCTTTGGGGCCAGGAATAATCTCCTCTGCGATTTCTCTGACAGAATCAATAGAATTATCCAGATTTCCTAAGAAAAATCGTTTTGCTACTTCCTTGTTTACCAAGTACTTGATGTATTGCACGTTGCTTTCAAAATTATTAATCATACTGCGTTACCTCTTTTCCAAATTTCTTTCCAATCTCATTGGAGCAAATTCGATATAGCACACTGTATACATTTGTATTCGTCATAAAAGAGACACTTTTTCCTAAGTGACCTCTTTGTACACACATTCCATTTTTTCCCTCTACGCCACTCATTTTAACATAAAATTTGTTCGCATGCAAGCAATTCCCAGGAAGATTAAAGGTAAAATCTTCCAAAATTTTCACCCCAAAAATGCATCTAAATTCAGTATTTTTCCCTTCATCATTTTTGCTTCTTCAGCATCATGTGTAGACAGTAAAATCGTACGTCCTTTCGCCTCTTCCAATACCAATTTTATGGCAATTTCTTTTGTTTTATCATCCAATCCGCGGAAAGGCTCATCCAATATCAGAAAATCATAAGGTACCAACAGTGCCCGGCATATGGCTACTCGCCGCTGCATGCCGCCGCTGAGGACAGCAACCTCTCGGTCTATCCATTCAGCTAAGCCAAGAACAGACAATATCTGCATCATGCGTTCCTGCTGCAAAGCACCATCGCAGACACTATATAAATTCTGACGGACGGTAAAGCCCGGCAGCAGCCTATCTTCCTGAAAAACAACACTGATCTTCTTGCCTTCCAAACCATTGATGCTGCCTGCATCCGGCTGTTCTAAGCCCATAAGCATTCGCAGCAGTGTGGTCTTGCCTCTGCCGGATTTTCCCATCAGACACAGGACTTCTCCTTCTGGAATTTCCATGGAGAAATCAGAAAAAACTGTAAAATCACCATATTTTTTGTGATATGCTTCATTTCGATCATACTTTTCCGATCCCCCTATTCCTACGGTCAATAATATCCAAAAGCCACAATATGAGTTTTTCAATGAGCAGACTTACCACAATGATGGTCACAGTCCATGCAAATAAGTCCGGCATCTGCAAATAAATTTTCGCTTCCTGCAACCGTTCCCCAATGGAACCGTCCGGAATGCCGATGACTTCCGCCGCTGTCCCTGCCTTCCAGCAAAGCCCCAGCCCTATGGCAAAAGCAGAACGAAGGTAAGGAAATACCTGGGGGAAATAAATATACCTTATCTTCTTTTTCACAGACAGGCCAAAAACCTGTCCCATTTCCAATAACTGCGTATCTGTTTGTAATATACCTTGCAAAATATTGGTATACACAATGGGAAACACCATCAGGAATGAAATGAAAACCGACAGACTTCGGGAGGAAAACCAGAACAGTGCCAATATCACAAAAGATGCCACAGGTGTTGTTTTTATCACCGATACCAGCGGTGCCATCAGCTCCCGAAATCTGGTGTATCTTGCCGCTCCAACTGCCGCCAATATTCCCAGCAGAGCCGCCAATCCAAAACCACCTAAAATTCTGCATGCCGAAAAAGCGATGCTCCTCCAGAAAGATGGATCCGGCAAAAGAGTGAAAAGACGCATACTTACAGCAACAGGAGATACCAAAAGTATCTCCTGTCCCAGACACATGCTTCCGATTTGCCAGATCACCAGCCAAAAGAGAATCGCCCATATTTTCATAGAACCTTTACGCACCATGATAGTAGAAACCATCTTCCGGCAGTGCGCCGCCTACTGCTTTGGGATTCTGTGCATAAAGTTCTTCCAGATATCCACCCAGTTTATCCTGCATTTCATCGCCTGTGATGCAGACGATATTGCAGTAAGGCAGAGCTTTTTCTGCTACGGCTGCTTTCAGAATGTCATATTTTTCAATGAGTGCAGCCGCTTCTGCTGTATTGGCGTTCACATAGTCAACAGAAGAAGCATACTGTTCCAAGAACAGTTCCACTGCTTCGGGATTTTCTTCCAGGAAATCATTTCGTACAACAACCACACCTGTAATCATACCGCTGGGATTTTCTTTTCCTTCCTGAAGCGCATCCCATTCCGCACTCAGATCCAATGCGATACGCAGATTTTCATTCTGCATCTGCGCTGTTGTTACGAAAGGCTGAGGCAGCATAGCAATGGCAGAGGGATTTGCAGCCAGCGCGGCTACGCATTCCGCATGTTCTGTTTTCCATTCGATATTCACGTCTGTTTCAGGATTCAGACCATTTTCTTCCAGAATATAATTCAAACCATATTCCGGCGTAGAACCTTTCCCGGAAGCATAAATTGTTTTTCCTTTCAAATCAGCCACAGACTGTACGGTGTCCCCATCTTCCACAATGTAAATAACACCCAGTGTATTGACTGCCAGTACACTCAAATTCTGTTCCATATTCTGATAGAGAACTGCTGCCAAGTTCGCAGGCAGTGCCGCAATATCCAATTCCCCTTTCACCAGCATGGGGGTCACTTCATCGGGAGAAGCCAGTAATGAAAAATTATAATCATTGGGAGCCGTTGCACCGCTCTCATCATCTTCCATCATTTTAACCATACCCATGGCTGTTGGGCCTTTCATGGCACCTACATTCACCGCAACAGGGTCTGCTTCTTTTGCGCCGCAGCCAGCCAGCATAGAAACCCCCAGTACCGCAGCCAGCAATAAAGAAATTGCTCTTTTCATATCATATCCCTTCCTTTTCATTCAAAATTTTTTATGATTTTGTCCTTATTTTACTCTCATTTTCACAGTTTCTCAAGTTGCTTTTGCAACATTATTCAGAAAATCTCATAAAGACCAAACTGCTTCCACATACTATTTTTCGCACTTTTTTTGTTTACAATTCCGTACAAAACATGCTATACTAAGCCCATTACAAATTGTACTTATTTTCATACAAAGGATGTGCGATATGGAACAACATACAAAAGAACTTTATGAGAGATTACAAACACTGACCCTCCTGCGCCCTTTGCTGCGGGAACCTTTGCTCCAATCATTTTCTGCAATGATGGAATCCATGCTTTCTTTGGCAGACGGAAACAAAACTCCGCTGTCTGCCGCAGTTTCAGCATATTGTGACTTTACATCTGAAATCTATCGTTGTTATGCTGAAAATGAAAGAGAAATTTCTGGTAATTTTTCTCACTGTCTGTACGGACTGCTTTTCCGCACAGAAACCGATTATTTGAAAGCCAAAGCCAGAAAAAAAGATTTTTCTCCTTTTCTGGAACAGCAGCTGGACAAAGAACTGGAAATCCTCCAGAATCTATCTCTTCTGACAGCAGAAAAAGTACAAAAATCTTTGCAAGACGCGGGATTTACTCATCCTCTGCCACGCTGGGAAACATCTGTACTGGATTTCCACGCGGATTACCGCAAACACTTGGATGCCCTGCCCTATACAGGCTATGGCATATACGCACAATACCACACCTTCCTGTTCCGTCATGGAGCAATCCATCCGGTAAAGCATCCAGACATGCAGACACTGGAAGACCTGACTGGATACGAACGGGAAAGAAATCAAGTACTGCGCAATACACAGGTTTTTGTAGAAGGCGGAACCGCTTCCAATGTACTGCTTTACGGCGACGCAGGCACAGGCAAAAGCACCACAGTAAAAGCCATTGCCAATTCCCTGCGAAAACAAGGCTTGCGACTTCTGGAAGTAAAGAAAAACGAGCTTTATGAACTTCCTGACATCTTGGATGAACTTTCCGGCAATCCTCTGAAATTTATTATCTTCATTGATGACCTGAGTTTTTCCAGCAATGATGATAACTTCGCGGCACTGAAAGCCATATTGGAAGGCGGCGTTGCTTCCTGTGGCAAAAATGTACTCATTTATGCCACCAGCAATCGTCGGCATCTGGTAAAAGAAACCATGACAGAACGACAGGGCGATGAATTTTATCTGAATGACACTTTACAGGAAACTATGAGCCTTGCCGCCCGTTTCGGTCTGACCATCACATTCCAGAAACCCGGAAAAGACGATTACTTATCTATTGTAAAAAACCTGGCAAAACAATATGGTGTTTCCATGGACGAAGAAGAACTCTGTATAAAAGCGGAAGCCTTTGCCATCCGCTGCAACGGCAGAAGCCCTCGGACAGCGAAACATTTTATTGAACTGCAAAAGGCTGGAATTTAACGACACAAAACAAAAGGGAAACATTTTTGAATGTTTCCCTTTTTCTTTTATTTTTATTATTTCATGACAGCACCTTTGCTTGCCGCAGAAACGATTCTGCCGTATCTTGCCAGCCATCCGCTGGTTACCTTAGGTGCAGGTGCCACATAGGCTTTTCTTCTTTCTTCCAGTTCTTCATCTGTCAGTTTGACATTGATGGATGCGTTCGGGATATCAATTTCGATCAAATCGCCGTCTTTCAACAGACCAATTTCGCCGCCTGCCGCCGCTTCTGGGCAAACATGACCGATGGATGCGCCACGGCTCGCACCAGAGAATCTGCCGTCTGTGATCAGTGCAACGGATTTATCCAGCTTCATACCTGCCAATGCACTGGTAGGATTCAGCATTTCACGCATGCCAGGCCCGCCTTTTGGCCCTTCGTAACGGATCACAACCACATCTCCAGCTTTGATTTCGCCATTATAAATGGCTTCGATAGCAAAACTTTCATCATCGAATACTCTTGCAGGGCCTGTATGGCAAAGCATTTCTTCTGCTACGGCACTGCGTTTGACAACACAGCCTTCTTTCGCGATGTTGCCCCACAAGATGGCGATACCGCCTGTTTCGCTGTAAGGTGTTTCCACAGGACGGATGATTTCAGGATTGCGGTTATATGCGCCTGCAATATTATCGCCCAATGTATGGCCGGTTACTGTCATACAGCTCAAATCCAGCAGTCCTTTTTTAGACAATTCTGCCTGTACCGCAGGAATGCCGCCTGCCTGCTGCAAGTCTACGATATAAGTATCCCCAGCAGGTGCCAAATGGCACAGATTCGGTACTTTTGCGGAAATTTCATTGAATACGTTCAAATCCAGATCTACACCTGCTTCGTTTGCAATAGCAAGAAGGTGCAGTACGCTGTTGGAAGAACATCCCAGCGCCATATCACAGGCAACAGCATTACAAATAGAAGCTTCTGTGATGATATCTCTGGCCTTGATGTCTTTTTCCACCAATTCCATAATTTTCATACCAGCGTGTTTTGCCAACTGCAATCTGCCGCTGTGTACCGCGGGAATAGTACCATTGCCGGGCAGCGCCATACCAATGGCTTCACACAGACAGTTCATGCTGTTTGCAGTGAACATACCTGCGCAGGAACCACAGCCAGGACATGCGTTATTTTCAAATTCATATAATTTGTTATCATCAATAAGCCCTGCTTTTCTAGCACCAACGGCTTCGAACATTTCAGACAGACTCTTATGGGTATCATCCACAATACCAGGCATCATAGGGCCGCCGGAGCAAACGATGGCAGGCAGATTGATTCTTGCTGCCGCCATAACCATACCTGGAACGATCTTATCACAGTTTGGCACCAATACCAGACCGTCAAAGCAATGTGCCATTGCCATGGTTTCCACGCTGTCCGCAATGAGTTCACGGCTGGCAAGGCTGTATTTCATACCGATATGCCCCATGGCGATACCGTCGCAAACACCGATGGCAGGCACTTCGATGGGTGTGCCGCCAGCCATACGAATGCCGGCTTTTACGGCTTCTGCCACTTTATCCAGATGGAAATGTCCGGGAACGATTTCACTATGGGCAGAAACCACGCCAATCAATGGACGATCCAGTTCTTCTTTTGTATACCCCATGGCATAAAACAGGCTACGCATAGGGGCTTTTTCCACACCTTGTGTTACACTTGCACTTCTCAGATTCTTCATATATGTATGAGGGCACATTCCATATACAGGAAAAGCACCCTATCGGGTGCTTTTCCACGAGGAATTCCCCTTCCTCCTTCTTCTTTACTTTGCTGAACTTTTCTATTCTATTCTTATTTCTTCAGCCAGCTCATCATCTGACGCAGTTCTGCGCCTACATGACACAGCTGGTGATCTGCCTGTACTCTTCTGGATGCCAGGAATTTCGCTTTGCCGCCTGCGTTCATTTCCTGAACGAATGTGCTTGCGAAAGTACCATCCTGAATGTCTGCCAGCAGGCTCTTCATACCAGCTCTTGCTTCATCTGTGATAACGCGTTTGCCTGCGATATAATCGCCGTATTCCGCTGTATTGGAAATGGAATAACGCATTTTATCAAAGCCGCCTTCATAGATCAGGTCAACAATCAGTTTCATTTCATGAATACATTCAAAGTAAGCCATTTCGGGTTCATAGCCAGCTTCTACCAGTGTTTCGAAACCAGCTTTCATCAGTTCTGTTACGCCGCCGCACAGTACTGCCTGTTCACCAAACAAGTCTGTTTCTGTTTCTTCTTTGAATGTTGTTTCCAGGATACCTGCACGACCTGCGCCGATACCGGAAGCATAAGCCAGTGCGTAGTCTTTTGCTTTGCCGGAAGCATCCTGATAAACAGCGATCAGGCTGGGTACGCCTGCGCCTTCTGTATACAGTTTACGAACAATATGACCAGGGCCTTTGGGCGCGATCATGATAACGTCCAAACCTTTTGCGGGCTGGATCTGGTTGTAGTGGATGTTGAAACCATGGGCGAATGCCAGAATGTCGCCATCTTTCATGTGTTTTGCAACCTGGTTTTTGTAGATTTCAGGTGCCAGTTCGTCAGGTACCAGCATCATAACTACATCGCCTGCTTCTGCTGCTTCTTCGATTTCCATAACTTTCAGACCAGCTGCTTCTGCTTTTGCTGTATGAGCGGAGCCTTTTCTCAGACCAACAACAACATCCATACCGCTTTCTTTCAGGTTCTGTGCATGGGCATGGCCCTGGCTGCCAAAACCGATGACAGCAATTGTCTTGCCGTCCAACATCGCCAAATTACAATCCTGATCATAGTACTTTTTAATCATTCGTATCGTCTCCTTTTCTTCCGGGTTTTTCCCGTTTTTTCTTTTGTGACTTTTTTTATTCTGCAAGGCCCCGTTCGATGCCTGTGATGCCTGTACGGCAAACTTCAATGATATCATAGCAGGATACCATATCCATAAAGCCGTCCAGTTTCTCAGGAGAGCCTGTCAGTTCAACAATCATACTGTTTTTGGAAAGGTCGATGATCTTTCCTCTATATATATCCACGATTTCGCGTAATGCACTTCTTTCATTTTTATCTGTGCGGATTTTCACCAGCAGCAATTCGCGATATACGCTGTTTTTCATATCCAGCAGATAGATTTCCCGTACCACTTCCAGTTTTTCTGTCTGGGCAATGATCTGATGCAGTACATTTTCATCATTTTCTCCAGTAACTACTGTAATTCTGGTAAGCCCAGGAATATGGGTCTCTGATGCGGTAATGGTGCTGATGTTAAAATTTCTTCTGCCAAACAGGCTGGAAATCCGAGCCAGTACATTGGGCTGGTTATCTACCAGCATACGCACCACCTGACGGGGGGCGTCTTTGTTGACTTTGATCTCTGTCATGCCTATCGCCTCCTCTTTAGTTCAAGATGATGTCTTCCACAGTACCACCATTGGGAATCATAGGCAGTACTTTTTCTTCCTGGTCGATGATGCATTCAATCCATACAGGGCCTTTTTCCTGCAAGGCTGCCGCAAAAGCTTCTTTGAATTCTTCCGGCGTTTCCGCACGGAAGCTCTTTGCGCCGAAGCCTTCTGCCAGCTTCACAAAATCTGTTTTCCGCTGAGGTACTGTCGCGGAATATCGTCTGTCATAGAAAGAACTCTGCCATTGATAAACCATCCCCAACACATGATTGTTCATGATAACGGTGATGATAGGCAGTTCTTCACTGACTGCGGTACAAGCTTCATTTAAGTTCATATGGAAAGAAGCATCGCCTGTGAAGTGGATTACCCGTTTATCCGGGCATCCAACCTGTGCACCAATGGCTGCGCCATAGCCAAACCCCATGGTACCCAAGCCGCCGCTGGTCAAAAATGCTTTTGTGTTGCGGTGTTTGATAAACTGTGCCGCCCACATCTGATGCTGACCAACATCGGTGACATAGATGGTTTCTTTATCTGTCATATCACAAACGGCGCCAATAATGTCTCTGGGATGCATTTTCGCCGCAGGACACTGGGATGCAATGGAAGCATCTCTCCACACCGCTACCTGTTCCAGCCAAGCTGTACGTTTTTTCTCCTCAACCAAAGGCAGCAGTTTTTCCAAGAAATATTTCACGTCGGAAATGACGCTCATATCTACGATAACGTTCTTGTTGATTTCGCTCTCATCAATATCAACCTGAACTTTTGTGGCTCTATGGGCAAATTTTTCTGTATTCAGCGCTACGCGGTCTGAAAAAACGTGTGCCCAATGCCAATACCAAGTCTGCCTGATCCACTGCTTTATTGGCAGCGACACTGCCATGCATACCGATCATGCCCAAAGAATGGGTATCGTTATAGCCGACAATCCCAACAGCCATCATAGTATAGGCAATGGGAATATCTGCCTTATGGATCAGTTCTGTCAATTCATGTCCAGCATCTGAAGCAGGAACACCGCCGCCGCAGTAGATAGCAGGCCGTTCTGCCTGATTGATCATATCCGCGATTTTCTGGATTTCCTCATCAGAAGCTGTGGACATTGTTACTTTATGTTCTGCCTCCTTCGGTTCAAACTCATAAAGAGCAGCAGAAACATCTTTTGTCACATCCACCAGCACAGGCCCTTTTCTGCCTGTTGCAGCAATGCGGAATGCCTCTCTGACAGCATGTGCCAGATCTTCTATTTTATTAACGAAAAAATTATGTTTTGTAATGGGCATCGTAATGCCTGTGATATATACTTCCTGAAAGGCATCTCTGCCAATCAGGCTGTTTGCTACATTTGATGTAATAGCTACCATGGGAATGCTATCCATAAAAGCTGTTGCAATTCCTGTTACCAGATTGGTAGCCCCAGGGCCGCTTGTGGCAAAAACAACGCCGGTCTTCCCTGTTGCTCTGGCATAACCGTCTGCCGCATGTGCTGCTCCCTGTTCATGGGCTGTCAGCACGTGGCGAATTCGATCGCTGTATTGATATAATGTGTCATAGATATTCAATGCAGCGCCGCCGGGATACCCAAAAACTGTATCCACACCCTGTTCCAGCAGAATCTCCATAATGATCTGCGAACCTGTCATTTTCATGTGGCAGTCCCTCTCTTTCTTTTGTCTTTTGTTATTTCGTCGTTATTTCTCTTTTGTATTTTTTTGATACACACCATTATATTACACTTTTTACAAATGTCAATAACTTTTTTTTAGCGCAAGTGCATAATAAATTTTTCACACTGTATTTACAAAAATACACTTGACAAATTGTTTTTATTTTAGTACAATGCATATCATTCAAAAGCAGTTCGCTTGCGAAACATTTTTGTTTGTCTGTCTGCGGCCAATCGGCCACCTCCATCAGACAGACAAACAAAAACGGACACGGGAACGTCCGTAAATTACAAAAGACTCCAATTCATGGAAGAAAGAAGGTTTGATTATTATGATGATGAAGAATTGCGAAAAGTATGAGGTCGGTTACTTTATGCCGCCTGAACCCTCAATGGAATGGATCAGCAAAGATCATTTGGAAAAAGCACCCGCATGGTGCAGCGTAGATTTAAGAGATGGTAATCAAGCCCTAATCGTTCCCATGAGTCTAAATGAAAAAGTAGAGTTCTTTCGTTTCCTGGTTTCCCTTGGCTTCAAGGAAATCGAGGTTGGCTTTCCCGCCGCATCTGAAACAGAGTATGAATTTTTGCGTACACTGATTGAAAAGGATATGATTCCCGACGATGTCACCGTACAGGTACTGACACAATCCAGAGAACATATCATCGCAAAAACATTTGAATCTCTGAAAGGTGCCAAAAGAGCCATTGTACATCTGTACAATTCCACTTCTCTGGCACAGCGGGAACAGGTCTTCAAAAAAGACCGCCAGGAAATCATCGACATCGCTGTCAGCGGCGCAAAACTGATGAACGAATACGCAAAGAAAATGCCGGAAACAGAATTCCAGTTTGAATATTCTCCGGAAAGTTTCACCGGCACAGAAATCGACTTTGCGGAAGCCATCTGCAACGCTGTCATCGACATCTGGGAACCTACTCCTGAAAAGAAAGTGATTATCAATCTGCCCGCAACCGTATCCATGTCTATGCCACATGTTTACGCTGCACAGATTGCTTATATGTCCAAACACCTGCACAACAGAGAAAACGTAATCCTTTCTCTGCACCCTCACAACGACCGCGGCACTGCCGTAGCCGATGCGGAACTGGGTCTGCTGGCAGGCGGTGACCGTATCGAAGGCACACTGTTCGGCAACGGTGAAAGAACTGGCAACGTTGATATTGTCACACTGGCAATGAACCTGTTCTCTCACGGCGTTGACCCCGAACTGGACTTCAGCAACATGCCGAAAGTCGTAGAAGCTTACGAAAAATATACAGATATGAAAGTGCATCCTCGTCAGCCTTATGGCGGCCAGCTGGTATTTGCTGCTTTCTCCGGTTCTCATCAGGATGCCATCGCCAAAGGTATGAAATACCGCGAAGATAAACACATGCATCGCTGGATGGTGCCCTATCTGCCCATCGACCCTCATGATGTCGGCAGGGAATATGATGCGGACGTTATCCGCATCAACAGCCAGTCCGGCAAAGGCGGTATCGCTTATATTCTGGAACAGAATTACGGCTTCCACATTCCTGTAAAAATGCGTGAAGAAATCGGTTATATGGTTAAAGGTGTCTCCGATCACAGTCATAAGGAACTGTCACCTGCGGAAGTATATGAAACATTCAAGAACGAATATATCAACAAATTCAATCCCATCGACATTACTGATGCAACCTTCCGCAAAAATTCTACCTATAAAGGTGAAGATGGATATACTGTTGACATTCATGTAAACATTGCTGGTACAGAATATTTCTTCACAGCAAGCGGGAACGGTCGTCTGGACGCTGTCAGCAACGCCCTGCGTCAGTCCAAGCTTTACAGCTTCGACTATACTTTCGTAACTTACGCAGAACATGCGCTGGAAGCGGAATCCAACTCCCGTGCAGCTGCTTATGTTGCCATTGCTGATGCCAACGGCAAAGTTTACTGGGGCGTAGGTATGCATGAAGACATCATTCTGGCTTCCATCAACGCTTTGGTCAGCGCTATCAACCGTCTGAATCAGGTAAGCCATTTCATCACAAAATAAATAACAAATGAACGAGCAGGGACAGGTGCCGCATGACAGTTTGTCACACCTGTCCCTTTTTGTACACAAAAGGAGCGATTTTTATGGGAATGACAATGACACAGAAAATATTGGCTGCCCACGCGGGCCTGGATTCCGTTGTTGCGGGACAGCTCATCCGTGCCAATCTGGATATGGTACTGGGGAATGACATCACCTCCCCTGTTGCCATCAATGAATTTGAAAAAGCCGGTTTCTCCGGTGTTTTTGATAAAAGCAAAGTTTCTATGGTTATGGATCACTTTACACCCAATAAAGATATCAAAGCGGCGGAACAGTGTAAACAGTGCCGCACATTTGCCAGAAAATTCGATCTGGACAACTTCTATGATGTAGGCAATATGGGTATTGAACATGCTCTCCTGCCGGAAAAAGGACTGGTAGCCGCTGGGGAATGTATCATCGGCGCAGACTCCCACACCTGCACTTACGGTGCATTGGGTGCCTTCTCTACGGGCGTTGGTTCCACTGACATGGCTGCCGGCATGGCAACAGGTCAGGCTTGGTTCAAAGTGCCTGAAGCCATCAAATTTAACCTGACAGGTGCATTACAGAAAAATGTCAGCGGTAAGGACGTCATCCTGCATATCATCGGTATGATTGGCGTTGACGGTGCCCTGTACCGTTCTATGGAATTCATGGGCGAAGGTCTGAAAAGCCTGTCCATGGATGACCGTCTGTGTATTGCCAACATGGCCATTGAAGCCGGCGGCAAAAATGGCATCTTTATGGTAGATGAAATCACAAAAGAATATATGAAGGACAAAGTAAACCGTCCTTACACCGTATATGAACCCGATGCAGACGCAGAATATGTACAGACTTATGACATTGACCTGTCTGCCATCAAACCCACCGTTGCTTTCCCTCACCTGCCGGAAAACACCAAAACCATTGACGAAGTGGGCGACGTTCCTATCCAGCAGGTTGTCATCGGTTCCTGCACAAACGGCAGACTGTCCGATATGAAAACAGCGGCTGAAATCCTGAAGGGACACAAGGTTCATAAAGACGTGAGAGCCATCATCATTCCTGCTACTCAGAAAATTTATCGGGAATGCATCAAAGAAGGTTATCTGGATATTTTCGTAGAAGCCGGATGCGTTGTTTCCACACCTACCTGCGGCCCTTGTCTGGGCGGTCATATGGGTATTCTGGCAGAAGGTGAACGCTGTGTGGCAACGACAAACAGAAACTTCGTTGGACGTATGGGTCACGTGAAATCTGAAGTATATCTGGCGAGCCCTGCCGTTGCAGCAGCATCTGCCATCACAGGCAAAATCAGCAGTCCCGATGAAGTGTAAGGAGGTTTTGAACAATGAAAGCAAACGGACGCGTACACAAGTACGGCGATAATATTGATACAGACGTCATCATTCCCGCAAGACATTTGAACACTGCCAATCACAAAGAACTGGCAAGTCATTGCATGGAAGATATTGATACAGAATTTATCCACAAAGTAAAAGACGGAGACATCATGGTAGGCGGCTGGAACTTTGGCTGCGGCTCCTCCAGAGAACATGCTCCCATTGCCATCAAGGAATCCGGTATTTCCTGCGTCATTGCCAAAACATTTGCCCGGATTTTCTACCGCAATGCCATCAACATTGGCTTGGCCATTCTGGAATGTGAAGAAGCCAGCGATAAAATTCAGGATGGTGACGAAGTTGCCATTGACTTTGATACCGGCATCATCACAAACGTCACCAGAAACGAAACTTATCAGGCATTGCCCTTCCCTGATTTCATCAAAGAAATCATTGCCAAAGGCGGTCTGCTCAATTCCATTCGTTAAGTACAAAAGAGAAAGGGAAATGTCCTATGAAATATAATATTGCTGTCATTCACGGCGACGGTATCGGCCCTGAAGTAGTGGGAGAAGCATTAAAGGTACTGGATACCATCGCCGCGAAATATCATCATGAATTTGTTTATACACCTGTATTGGCAGGCGGATGTGCCATCGACGCCGTAGGAGAATGTCTGCCTCAGGCAACCATTGACGCCTGCAAAGCAGCTGACGCTGTGCTGCTGGGTGCCGTGGGCGGCTGGAAATGGGATACGCTGCCCGGCGACAAACGTCCTGAACGAGCTTTGCTGGGACTGCGCAAGGAACTGGAACTCTTTGCCAATATCCGCCCTGCAATGCTCTTTGACGCATTGGCAGATGCTTGTCCACTGAAACCGGAAATCGTGGAAGGCGGACTGGACATCGTTGTAGTACGTGAATTGACTGGCGGCATCTATTTTGGCGAAAGAGGCACCAAAGAAACAGATCTGGGGCCTGCCGCTTACGATGTGGAACAATATGCGGAAGAAGAAGTCAGAAGAATTGCTGTCACAGCCTTTGATATGGCTATAAAACGGAACAAAAAAGTTACCAGTGTAGACAAAGCCAATGTACTGGAAAGCTCTCGTCTGTGGCGAAGAGTCGTAACAGAAGTGGCAAAGGATTATCCGGAAGTTACACTGGAGCATCTTTACATTGACAATGCAGCGATGCAGCTAGTACGAAATCCAAAACAGTTTGATGTCATTGTCACAGGCAACATCTTTGGGGATATCCTCTCTGATGAAGCCAGCATGATTACCGGTTCCATCGGCATGTTGCCTTCTGCCAGCCTTGCGAAAGGAAATTTCGGTATGTACGAACCAGTACATGGCTCTGCACCGGATATTGCCGGACAGGACAAAGCAAATCCTCTGGCAACTATCCTTTCTGCTGCCATGATGCTGCGCTACACATTTGGACTTTCCGAAGAAGCGGATGCCATCGAAACAGCTGTCAAAGCCGTTCTGGCAAAAGGATACCGTACACCGGACATTGCAACAGAAGGCACCAAAGTTGTTGGTACCAAAGAAGCTGGTGCATTGGTACGGACAGAAATTGAAAATATGTAATATACAAAAAGTGCAAGACCAACAATATGGGTCTTGCACTTTTTTGGCAATTTTCCGCTAAAATAGAAATCTTTCAATCAAATTCAGTTAATCTCTTATTTGTGTTTCCATTTCCACTCCAAACAAATAGTATGTCCACTTTGTTACTCCTGGAAATTCATCTTCAGGCATAAAATTCCCTTCAATGTCATAGGAATATCCAAGCCCGACATATTTACCAGAACTTCCATCTTGACATAAATTCGTTCCAATACAAAAGACAGGCTTTTGAAACCTATGCAGTCTGCAATAGTCAACAATACCAACAGCAAACCATAATACAACTGCACAGACAACAACTGTCACAGTCACAAAAATTTTCTTCTTATACATATAATCACAGTCCCTTGCCGAATTAACTGCCTTTCTTTATGTGCTTAACCAAATCAATCAACAAACGCTTTTTATCGCCTCGTCATTAGAATATGCTTCTATCTGCAAGGACAAAAACAGAAAACCATTTCATATTTCACTTTATCATATCATAATCAAACGAGTGTTGTCACCAGTCCCATAGTATCAAATGGCTGATCAGAATAGAAATAACGATGCCAATAAAAATACAATAGCCGAAATTCTTTTTGTTGTAAGAATTCCGGCTATATTTGTTCTCTTATGAAGAATTATTTATTCGGGAAGATCAACCGAATCGTTGTACCTTTGTCCACTTCACTTTCCATTTTTACAGTTGCCTGATGGAGCAGCGCACCATGTTTTACAATGGAAAGTCCTAAGCCTGTGCCGTCAATTTCTTTGCTGCGGCTGCGGCTTACACGATAGAACCGTTCAAATACTCTTTCTTGTTCGCCATAAGGAATACCAATTCCTGTATCTGCAACAGTTACGGTAATATCGTCAGGATGTTTTTCTACTTTCAGTGTAACAGATCCGTTATCTTTGTTATAGCGGATTGCATTGTCACACAGATTATAGATCATTTCTTCCAGCACATGCGGCACCCCTGACAGCACTGCTGATTCTGTTTCGATATGGAAAACAATATTTCTCTGAGCAGCCTGCCCTTCCAGACGTTTTGCCACCGTTTCCGCGATCAAAGCCACATTCACTTCAGTCTTTTCCATGGTTTCCTGGGCTTCATCCAATCTGGAAAGCTGAATGATATCCTGTACCATAGAAATCAGTCTCTGGGCTTCGTCATAAATATTGTGTGCAAAGCGAGGTACATCCTCTGCTTTGACCATACCGTTTTTCATAATTTCCGCAAAACCGGAAATGCTGGTCAAAGGTGTTTTCAGTTCATGAGAAACATTTGCCGTAAATTCACGGCGCAGTTTTTCACGATCTGCCTTTTCTGTGTTATCGAAGAGCAGCAGTACCACGCCTGCTACCAGACCATCTTCTGTGACAGGGTTTGCCAGCAGCTGATAGCTTCTGCTATCACTTTCCATGGTCACTTCTTCATGATTGCCTGCCAGAGCTGCTGTAATGCAGCGTCTGAAACCTTCTGTACGGTTCAAAGCAAATACGTTTTCTTTTTCAGGCACATGGTCTACGCCAAGCAGACGTCTTGCGCCTTTATTACAGGAAAGAACTTCGCCTTTTGCATCCAGAACCAACAGCCCTTCCTGCATATTTTCAGTAATGGTTTCAAATTCACGCTGTCTGCGCTGACGATCCTGCATCTGTTTACTGATGAGCTTATTCTGCACAGCGATACGGCGCAGAAAAGGTGCCATTTCATCATAAATTTCTGCCTGTTCGGGATGTTTCAGATCCACATTTTCCAAAGGTTTCACAATGCTCTTGGATGTTTTGCTTGCCAGGAAGCCTGCCAGGATCAATGCGATCACCAGAACCAGAGCCAACGGCTGTGTCATGGAAAGGAAAATACTCAGCGCACTCAAGCTGGTAACGGACAAACGCAAAATAGTGCCATCACTCAGTTTAATCGCATAGTTTTCTGTTTTTTCTGCCAATGTGGTGGAGTAACGTGTGCTCTCACCTCTGCCGGTTTTCAAAGCCTCAACGACTTCTTCACGTTCCCCATGATTTTCCATCTGGGAAACATCAGCATAAGAATCAAACAGAACTGTACCATCTGCATCAATCCATGTGATTCTCTGGCTTTGTTTTGGTAACTGTTCCAGATACGAAATTCCTTCCGTTTCCATGGCCTTTGCAATATAGACAGCGTCTGCGTGCATCGCTTCTTTTGTCTGGTCGCTGTTATAATCCCCTACAAAAGCAACCAGAATGAGAGTGGATGCGATTAAAATTAACAGCGATACATTGAATATCGCACGAAAAATTCTTTTTGTCATGGATTGCCTCCAATCTTATACCCAATACCTCGTATGGTTTCAATGTATGTACCGCAATCACCTAATTTTTGCCGCAATGTCCGAATATGCACATCCACGGTTCGGTTTTCCCCATCGAAATCATATCCCCAGATCTGATTGAGAAGTTGATCTCTTGTTAAAACCATGCCCTTGTTTTCCAACAGATAACAAAGCATATCAAACTCTTTTTTTGTCAGTGTAACAGCTTCTCCTTTTACAAAAACTTCATGGCGTTTTCTGTTTACGGTCAAATCGCCAATGACATATCTGCTTTCCTGGGCAGGACGCAGATCTTCTGTTCTGCGCAGCAATGCTTTCACCCTTGCCAGCAGTTCCATCATGCCAAAGGGTTTGGATACATAGTCGTCTGCGCCGCTTTCCAGCCCCATGACTTTGTCATACTCACTGCCTTTTGCTGTCAGCATAATCACAGGAAGTTTTTTTGTATCCTTTCTTTGCCGCAGTTTCTGCAAAATCTGTATGCCATCTTCTTCCGGCAGCATAATATCCAGCAACACCAGATCTGGTTTGCGCTTTTCCAACGCCTCCCAAAACAGAGAAGGTCTATCAAATCCCTCTGCCTCCAGTCCGGCTGTATTGAATGTGTATGCCACCAATTCCCGAATGCTGTTATCATCTTCAACCAGATAAATCATTTACAGCCTCACTCCTTACATCAGAGAATTTTCATTGATCATCAACTGAAATTTCAATCCCAGTTTTTTTGCTGCTTTTCTGCACAGTGTCATACGTTCCAGAAAAATTTCAAAGTAGTCCATAACGGAACTGTAATGGGTATCAACAGTCAATTTCAGTTTGATGAGCGTATGGGCTTCATTGATTTTCAAGACAGATTTTTCTACGGAATAATTTACTCTGTCATGGATATCAAAGGTTGATTTTTCCTGATTGCGTACACGGGTTCTACGTAC
Source organism: Clostridia bacterium UC5.1-1D10 (assembly GCA_001304995.1). Taxonomy (GTDB): domain Bacteria; phylum Bacillota; class Clostridia; order Lachnospirales; family Anaerotignaceae; genus Anaerotignum. Next base: position 104,833 of record BBZU01000008.1, read on the forward strand.
ATCCGATTTATCTGCCAAAATCAGCGCTGCGGCAATGGCGTTGACAGGCACACCATGACCTTCATCATGGTTCCCAATGGCTGTCACCACCGTCGCAATATCTCTGCCGGCATACCCAGTTTATCCAGAATACGGAATGCCATAACAGCACCGCTTTGGGAGTGGTCTACACGATTGACCACGTTGCCGATGTCGTGCATGAATCCGGCAATCCGCGCCAATTCCACTTCGTGTTCTGAATATCCCAGTGTTTCCAGAATATACTTTGCTGTTTCTGCCACTCTTGTCACATGGGCAAAGGAATGTTCCGTAAAGCCCAGTGCTGCCAGAGACTCGTCCGCACACTGAATGTAAGTGCGAATATCCGCGTTATTTTTGATATCCTCAAATGTAATCATATTTATTCACCATCCATTTCTCCATGGATGCCTGTAATGGAATATTCAACCCATTCTGCGATGTTGGTAGCATGGTCTGCAACTCTTTCCAGATATTTCGCGATCATCAGCAGATCAATATAAACTTCGCCGTTTGTACCATCTTTTGCAATCTGCTCGATAATTTCACCGCGGATTTTGGAAAACAGATTATCCACAACATCATCATAAGCAATAACGCTGTGTGCCAGTTCCAAATCACCTTTTACGAAAGAGTCTACACTCTGTGTAACCATCTTCACAGCTTCTTCGGACATGGAACAAATATGCAGAGAACTGGACATTTCCAGCTGTTTATCATGCATCTGATCTGTCAGTTCCACAATATCTGCTGCCTGATCGCCGATTCTTTCCATATCGGAAATCATTTTCAGTGCAGAAGAAATGGTTCTCAAGTCTCTCGCAACGGGCTGCTGCTGAAGCAGCAGACGCATACACAAAGCCTCAATATCTCTTTCTTTTCGGTCAATTTCACCGTCTTTTTCCAACACAACAGGTACCAAGCTGCGATCCCGATCAAAAAGGGATTTCAATGCCAATGTAATGGCTTCCTCACACAAAGCACCCATGGTAATCAGTTCTACATGCAGCTGTTCCAGCTGTTCATCAAATCTTGTACGCATATCAACCAAACCTCCCCGTAATATAGTCTTCAGTACGTTTGTCCTTAGGCATGGAGAAGATCTGTTCTGTATCTCCATACTCAACAACTTCACCCAGCAGGAAAAACGCCGTTTTATCAGAAATACGGGCAGCCTGCTGCATATTATGTGTTACCATAATGATAGTGTACTCTTTTTTCAATTCCACCGCAAGTTCTTCGATACGGGAAGTGGAAATAGGGTCAAGGGCAGATGTGGGCTCGTCCATGAGCAGAACTTCCGGCTGAACAGCCAAAGCTCTTGCAATGCAAAGACGCTGCTGCTGACCACCACTCATACCCAGCGCGTTTTTCTTCAGACGATCTTTTACTTCATCCCAAATGGCTGCGTCACGCAGTGCTTTTTCTACAATCTCATCCAGTTTCACTTTAGAACGGATGCCGTGTGTTCTGGGGCCATAAGCGACATTATCATAAATGCTCATAGGGAAGGGATTGGGTTTCTGGAAAACCATACCTACACGTTTGCGCAGGTGGTTCAGATCCATGCTGCCATAAATGTCTTCCCCATCCAGCAACACTTTTCCTGTGATGCGGCAGCCTTCTACCAAGTCATTCATTCTGTTCAGGGATTTCAGCAGTGTAGACTTACCACAGCCGGAAGGCCCGATAAATGCTGTGATATCCCCTTCTGTAATATTCAAATTGATGTTTTTCAAGGCTTTGAAATCGCCATAAAACAAATCCAGATTGGAAATTTCAAATTTATTCATACTCAATCTTTCACTCCTACCTTTTTCGCAATCAATCCAGACAAAGCATTGATACCGATAACAACTACAAGCAGTACGACCGCTGTTGCATACGCCTGATCCATGTACAGACCTTCATTCAGCAGTGCGTACATATGAACTGCCAGTGTACGGCCGGAGGACATGAGACCATCCGCAACCTTTGTGGCTGTACCTGCGGGATACAGCAGTGCAGCTGTTTCACCGACGATTCTGCCGACTGCCAGGATGACACCTGCCAGAATCCCAGGAATCGCAGAAGGAAGTACAATACGGAATACGGTACGCAGCTTGCCTGCACCCAGACCGAAACTGCCTTCACGATACAAGTCAGGCACCGCAATGAGGGCTTCTTCTGTTGTACGCATAATCAAAGGCAAAATCATGATTGCCAGTGTCAGCGCACCACCCAGAATGGTATAGCTCCATTCCAGGAAGATATTAAAGAACAGATAACCAAACAAACCATATACAATGGAAGGAATACCTGACAGTGTTTCTGTTGTAATACGCACAATGGAAACTAGCTTATTCCCACGTTTTGCATATTCTACCAGGTAAATGGCGGAGCAAATACCTACTGGCAGTGCAAACAGCAAAGATAATGCTGTAATAATCAGTGTATTGATGATTGCCGGCATCATAGAAACGTTCTCAGTTGTATATTCCCATTCAAAAAGTTCAGGACTCAGATTGGGAATCCCTTTAATCAGAATATAAGCAATCAGTGCAATCAATACGGTTAATGTAATCACCGCTGAAATCACAACCAGTAAAAACAGGATTGCGGAAAGCGGATGTTTGCGATAGCTTTTCAGTCTCTGTAAAGCTGATTCTTTATTTATTGCTTCCATCAATGATTCCTCCTTTTCAATGCGGAGAAGGACAAGTTAATAATCAAAATGAATACGAACAGGACTACGCCGGTACCCAACAGTGCCTCTCGATGCAGGTCTGTTGCGTAACCCATTTCCATTACGATATTTGCTGTCAATGTACGTACGCCGCTGAAGATGCTCTTTGGCATTACCGTGTTGTTGCTGGCAACCATGATAACCGCCATGGTTTCCCCAATGGCACGGCCAACACCCAAGATAACACCTGCCAAAATCCCCTGTTTTGCCGCAGGCATAACTGCGAAGAATACGCTTCTTTCATGGGTTGCACCCAGTGCCAGAGAGCCTTCGTAGTAGGAATTAGGCACCGCGCGAATGGCGGATTCAGAAACGCCGATAACCGTGGGCAGGATCATAATTCCCAGCAAAATGGAGGCAGTCAAGATACCTTTACCATTTGTACCTGTCAAGTCCTGCATGATAGGTACGATTACAACCAAACCAAAGAAACCATATACAATGGAAGGAATCCCCGCAAGCAGAGAAACCGCTGGCTTTACAATTTTATATAATTTATCAGGACAGAATCTTGCAAGAAAAATAGCACACAGAATCCCCATAGGAACACCGATGATAACCGCTCCGGCTGTAACATAAATACTGCCGATGATCATGGGGAAAATTCCATAGATGTTATTGGAGGGTTTCCATGTTTGACCAAACAGGAACTCCGTTATACCGATTTTATGAATTGCAGGCACACCATTGGCAAACAGGAAGATACAGATCAGTGCGACTGCCAGAATGGACATGCACGCTGCCAACAGGAAAACAACTTTCATTACGCCTTCTTTCATTGGTATTTCTCCTCTCCTTTCCTCTTTTCAAAAGTTATGCCGAAAGGATTCTCTTTCGGCATAACACATTCCTTCTCTTTTCACTTTTTCTTTTGTTGATTAAGCAACTTCAGACCAATCTGTTGTTGCACCTGTGAAGATTGCTTTTACTGTATCGCTTGTCATATCGCTTACTGTGTTTTCCTGGTTTACGATCACTGCAATACCATCCATTGCGATAACTGTGGGCTGCAAACCATTTGCCAGTTCGCTGTCTTTCAGTTCTCTAGAAGCCATACCGATATCACATGTACCTTCTGCTACGGAAGTCATACCTGTTGTGGAGTCGTTCTGCTGTACTTCGATTGTTACATCGGGGTTCAGAGCGATGTATGCTTCTTTCAGTTTTTCCATAACGGGTGTGATGGAAGAAGAACCTACAACAACGATTTTGCCGCTCATGCCGGATGCTGTGTAAGCGCCTGCGCTGCCCTGGCTGATGCAATCGTTTTCTTCAACAACTGCCTGACCTTCGTCACTCATGATGAATGTGATAAAGTCGCTTGCTACTTCAGAAACATCTGCTTTTGTTGCGATGTTGAAAGGACGAGCTACTTTGTAAGTACCGTTTTTGATGTTTTCTGCTGTTGCTTCAGCGCCATCAATTTTCAGTGCTTTTACGCTGTCATCCAAAGAACCCAGGGAGATGTAACCGATTGCGTTGGGGTTGCCTGCTACGGTTGTCATCATAACAGCTGTGCTGTTTGTGATTTCCGCCATTTCTGTTGTCATATCAACTTTTTCGCCTGCATCATTTTTTTCTTCGATGCCGAAAAGTTCAATAAAAGCACCTCTTGTACCGGAACCATCTTCTCTGGAAACTACGGAAATGGCACCGCTTGTTGCAGCTGCATCGCCGCCTTCTGCTGTTTCTTCACTACCACCGCCGCAGCCTGTCAGTGCTGCCACAGACATCATCATTGCCAAACCAAGTGCTAAAAATTTCTTCATAATATTTTTCTCTCCTTTTGTTTCTTCTTTCCTTGTTTGCAAATTCATAATACAGTTCTTACGTTAAATCAAATATCTTGTTTATGTTAAATCTATGTTAAATGCCAAGTTTTATTCCTGTGAAAAAGTTGACTTTGTTACCACGATATGGTAGCATAAAGCAGCAAATTCAGGTTTTTATGGGAGAGTTTTACAAAACCATTCCAAAAAACCAAATCTATTTTTTTCTCAGAATTAACGTAAACGCATCGGATGATTCCAGAGGATATCAAGGTTTTCTTTCACTTTATAAAAAGAAGAAATGGGATTTTTATCCTAATGTAAAATATTTTACAAAAGTAAGGGGGTTCTTTTTTCTTATGTTAAATAACAGAAGTACACGGGGAGCGCTTCTTTGTATATTCAGCGCAAGCTTATGGGGGTTCACTGGCACAGTGGGACAATTTCTCTTTCAGGAAATGGGCGTTTCCTCTAAATGGCTGGCCTCTAATCGTATGTTCGCAGCGGGGATTTTACTTTTACTTTACATTTATTGGCGCAGAGGAAAAGAAATCTTCAGCATTTGGAAAAACAAAAAAGATGCGAAGGACATGTTATTGTTCAGTTTAATCGGGATGTTATTCACACAGTATGGTTATTTTCTTGCCATTGGACATTCCAACGCCGCTACGGCAACAGTCCTGCAGTATCTTGCCCCTGTCATAATCGTTATTTACATTTCCATACGCTATCATAAAATGCCTTCCTTTTTCGAATTCTTTGCTGTGCTTTGCGCACTGCTCGGAACATTCTTACTGGCAACCCACGGAAATGTAAAAAGCCTTACTATTTCTCCATTGGCATTGTTTTGGGGATTGGTTTCTGCCGTTGCTCTGGCTTTTTATACAGCCTTTCCCAAAAGACTGCTGCAAAAATACGATACTATACTGCTTATTGCCTGGGGGATGTTTATCGGTGGCTTCTGCACCAACTTTGTTGCACCGTTCTGGCGCTTTGAAGGTGTCTTAAATCCAGTCTCCATTGGCTGCATCTTATTTGTTATATTCTTTGGTGCCATGTTGCCCTACTTAACATTTCTGTATGGCGTAAAATATATTGGCCCTACCAAATCCAGTCTGCTGGCTTCCGTAGAACCCCTTTCCTCCACAGTAGCCTCTGTTCTTTGGCTCCATACGCATTTGGAGTGGATCGACTACATAGGAATTGGCTGCATCATCGCAACGGTATTCCTTCTTTCTATTCAGCCAAAGAAAAAAGAGCAAACAGCCGTTCAATAAAAAAAGCCTGAAATTCTTAAATAAGAATTTCAGGCTTTTCCATTATTCCATCAATTATTTATAGCGATGCAGAACATGGTCTACGATACCAACAATCTTTCCGCCTTCCAGATATACACGAGGCACTCTCTTTGTGATTACACAAGTTAATTCATAGTTGATGGTATGCAGTTTATTTGCCAGTTCTTCGATAGGAAGCACTTCGTCGCCCTGTTTACCGAATACAACTACTTCATCACCCATTTTTACATCGGGAATATCTGTTACGTCCAGCATACACTGATCCATGCAGATTCTGCCTACAACAGGAGCAAATTTGCCGTTTACCAGCATTCTTGCATCGTTGGACAGGTTTCTGTTATAACCATCTGCATAACCAATAGGTACTGTTGCGATCACTCTATCTGTTTCTGCTGTATAAGTTCTGCCGTAAGACAGCTGAGAACCTGCTGGAACATGTTTTACCAGACCGATCGTTGTTTTCAATGTCATCAAAGGTTTCAGATCAATTCTGCCTTCGCATTCATCAGAAGGAAGCATACCGTATGTAATGATACCGGAACGGCACATATCCAGATGTTTTTCAGGATAAGAAATGATGGTAGCACTGTTTGCACAATGACGCAGACCAATATCTACGCCTGCTTCTTTCAGTGCGTCTGTCATTTTCATGAAACGATGGAACTGCATATCTGTAAACGCAGGGTTATCGCCCTGATATGCATCTGCAACAGCGTGGTGGGTAAAGATACCTGTAATATGGATATTGGGCATTTTGCTCACTTCAATGATTTCTTTCAGGGATTCTTCGAAATTTTCATCGTCTGTCTGGAAACCAACGCGTGTCATACCTGTATCCAGTTTGATATGACCATCTACAACAACACCAGCTTTTTCTGCCGCTGCCTGAAGGGCTTTGCAGTATTCCATGCCGATCAGCGCCTGTGTGATCTTCTGTTCTGCAAGAATATTTGCACAGTCAACAGGAGTATATCCTAAAATCAGAATGGGCTTTGTAATGCCTTCTGTACGCAGGCTCATACCTTCTTCGATATTAGAAACACCAAACCAGTCAAAACCTGCCGCGTCCAGTTTACGAGCTATAAAACCATCGCCATGACCATAACAATCGGCTTTGACGATACCCATAACTTTCTGACCATCTTTCATTTTTGCTTTGATGCTTTTGATATTATAATCCAGCGCATCCAAGTCAATTTCTGCCCAAGTTCTTCTAATAAAATCCATCTTCATACGCTTCCTTTCTGAATTGTCTGTTAAACAAAGACAAACGTTTTTGTTTTAGCATGTACATTATAACATACAATGATTTTTTTTGCAATAATGGACTAAATTATTTGTTGATGTATGACAACTTTTAGGCAAAATTAACAGAAAATTAACTTACGCAAGGTAAAAACGTGAGAACAGCTCAAAGACACTTTGCAGGCCTTCGTCCACATCTGCCACATGGTCTGCATCCCCTACAACGGCATAAGAAAGTCTTTCATCCATCAAAGCCATAGCGATTTCACCAGCAGAAACAGGCTCAGAACCACACGCCAGAATCAGATGATCTGCCGTCACAAAAAATGGCTGACTACCAATGGAAATCATAACCTTTTTACCATCAAAAGCAGTCACTTTTGTATCACACATAGTCTGAACGCCCGCTTGCTTCAAACCGTTGAGCAAAGGTCTTGCCATAGCCCCCAATTCCGTTCCCATACGACTGTTTTCTTCCAAAATCTTGATTTTCGCTTCAGGCAGTTTTTCCACCAAAAACTCTGCTACTTCCAAACCTAAAGAGCTACCGCCTACAATGACGATCTGCCCTTCTCCATAAGGTTTCAGTGCTTCTGCGTCCATTCGCAACACATCCTGTGCCAACGCATAAGTCGTGGTATCCAGACCTTCTATTTGAGGAATCACAGGCTCACTTCCCATTGCCAACACTGTGAGATATGGTTTCTTTTCCATAACAAAATCCACATCGGCTTCTTTTCCAAGAATGATATTCACACCCAATTCCTTTAGCGTATGTTCCAGATAAGAAACGAAAGTACCTATTTCTTCTTTTCTAGGAGGCAGTTTTGCTAAATTCAGCTGACCGCCCAGCTGATCTTCCTTACAAACCAAAGTTGTCAAGAAGCCACGTTCTGCCGACTTTTTCGCTGCATACATCCCTGCGGGGCCGCCGCCAATGACAATGACTTCTTTCCTGGTAGCAATTTTCCGACGCTGATTTTCCATATATTCATTGCCTGCTTCGGGACAGAAAGCGCAGTGCAGTTCTTTTCCCTTCAAAACATCCATAATACAGTGATTGCAAGCCTGGCAAGGATTAAACATTTCCTGTTTCTGCAATTTTTCCACATAATGAGCATCTGCCAGAAAAGCTCTTGCGGAACCAACAAAGTCGCACATACCTTCTTCCAAAATCCGTTCTGCTGTTTCTGCGTCCTGAATACGGTTGCATGCAATGACAGGCACAGAAGTATATTTTTTCACAGCTCCTGCCAAAGGTGCATAAGCCCCTTTGGATACATAGAAGGAAATCTGTTCCACAGGGGATTCATGCCAACCACCTGTTACTGTAATGGCATCAATGAATCCTTCTTGTTCCGCTTTTCTGCAAAAACAATGGTATCTGTCAGTTCATAACCGCCATCCAACATCTGGGCTCCAGAAACTTTTATCAAAACGGGATAATCTCCAACAGATTCTCTCACAGCCTGCAAAACTTCCAAAGGATACGTCATTCCTTTGTCTTCTCCCATGCCATATTTATCTGTTCGCAAATTGGTGATAGGTGACAGAAATTCAGAAAGCAAATACCTGCGGAAGCACTGATTTCCACTGCATCTACGCCATTCTCTTTACAAAAAGCCGCTGCTTTTGCAAAATCCACTTTTGTTTGCAGCAAATCTTCCTCTGTCATTTCCAGAGGTTCTTCACGGAAAATGGGTGAAGCCACCGGAGATGGTGCCAGAAGCGGCTTTTCTCCATGATTTTTTCGACTTTCGTTTCTGCCGCAATGGAATAACTGCACAATCAACTTACAATCATACTGGTGCAGACGTTCAGCCAATGTTTGCAGACTATTTCCATCTAATGTGTCTGCATGATACATACCTTTCAATGAGCCTGCATCATTTACACCCAAAACCATGGTGACTGCTGCTGCACCGCCCTTTGCGCGTTCTTCGTAAAAAGCATATTCTCGTTCTGTCAATGCATCGCCTTCGGCGAAACCTGTATGCATAGCCAGCATGATCCAGCGATTTTTCAATTCCAAATTTCTAATTTTAGCGGATGAAAACTGCATTTCAAATCCTCCTTTATCCATAAAAAATTCATACCATTCTTTTCTTTTCAGCATACCACAGAACACTCCTTTTTACCATAAAAAAGGAACTCTCTTACGAGAGTTCCTTGTGTTCCATTATGCAGAAATAAAGGAATTAGCAGCTTTCTTTCATTTCTTTCAGACCCATCAAACCTTCTGCAAACAGTTTTGCATCCATCAGTTTGATTTCGCCGTTAGCATCTCTGTCAACGATGGGTTCGAAATCCATCATATCCAGGATCTGTGTCTGCAGGTCGATACCAGGAGCGATTTCTGTCAAGTGCATACCATCTTCTTTCAGCTGGAATACGCATCTTTCTGTGATGTACATAACTTCCTGTTTGTTCTGCAGAGCGATATCGCCGTTGAATGTGATCTGTTCAACGTCTTTCAGGAATTTTTTCTGTTTACCTTCCTGAGCGATAATTACTTTACCATCTTCAACTTTTACTTTCAGGCCGCCGGCTGTGAAAGTACCGCAGAAGAATACTTTGTGTGTGTTCTGAGTGATGTTGATGAAGCCGCCGCAACCAGCGATTCTAGGACCGAATCTGGAAACGTTGATGTTACCATGGCCATCACATTCTGCCAGACCCAGGTAGCACAGATCCAGACCGCCGCCATCATAGAAGTCGAACTGATAACCCTGATCCAGCAGAGCGTCTGCGTTGTAAGCAGAACCGAATCTGATGCCGCCAGCGGGAACGCCGCCAACAGCGCCGCCTTCTACTGTCAGTGTCATGAAGTCGCCGATACCTTCTTCGTTAGCAACAGATGCAACATATTCAGGAGCACCTACGCCCAGGTTAACTGCAACGTCTTTTTCCAGTTCCATTGCACCACGACGACCGATGATCTTTTTAGCGCTCAGAGGCAGGGGTTCGGGAGCAACGTCAGGCATACGTTTTTCACCGGACAGAGTAGGATCGTATTCGCAATCCAGTGTCTGCTGATGATCTGCGGAGTCAGCTACTACTACGTAGTCAACATAGATACCAGGAACTTTAACCAGTCTAGGATCCAGAGTACCAGCTTTCACAACTCTTTCTACCTGAACGATAACGATACCGCCGCTGTTTTTAACAGCCTGGCATACGGATGTACCTTCCAGAGGAGATACTTCTTTTTCGAAGGAGATGTTACCGCTTTCGTCTGCATATGTACCTCTGATCATAGCTACATGAATAGGGAATGCAGGGTAGAACAGGTAATCCTGACCTTTGATGTTAACCAGTTCGATGATATCTTCTTTTGTGATATCGTTTACTTTACCGCCGCCATTTCTGGGGTCGATGAAAGTACCCAGACCAACTTTTGTGAAAGTACCGGGTTTATGAGCAGCGATATCTCTGAACAGGTGGCACAGAGCACCCTGAGATACGTTGTAAGCTTCCATTTTGTTTTCCAGAGCCATTTTTACCAGAGCGGGAACTGTTGCCCAGTGACCTGCGATATATCTTTTCAGCATGCCTTCGTGAGCATAGTGTTCAGCGCCACGGCCGTCTTTGTTACCCTGAGAACCGCAGTATACATATGTCAGGTTGTTGGGTTCGCCTGTTTCCAGGAATCTTTTTTCAACTGCTTTGTTCAGTGCTTCAGGAATAGCACTTGCAACGAAACCGCTGGTAGTAATGGTATCACCATTTTTTACAAGTTTAGCTGCTTCATCAGCAGTAATAATTTTAACTTTTCTCATCGTTAAAATCCTCCTAAATCTCTTTTGCATAATTCTAAGACACTGGGGCAGACCACTGCCCCAGTGTCAAAGGGTTCAAATTATTTATTTTTTTCGAAATCGATGTAAATTACATCATTTCAACGAAGGACTGCAGTCTTGTCTTAACCTGTTCGAAGGATGTAACTTCCTGGTCAACTTCAATCATCAGGTTCTTAATGCCTCTTTCTTCGAATTCTCTGTACATTACAGGGTAATCCCATTCTTCGGGATCACAGAATTTCATCTGAGCGATGATAACTGCGTCTGCGCCTGTCTGAGCCAGTTTGCTGATCAGCATTTTGCCACGGCCTTTTTTGGTGTCTGTTGCAACGGAGCAACCATACATCTGCTGCCATGCTTTAGCCATTCTGTACAGAGGGCCTTCTTCGCCATCCAGAACGTCTACACGGATCTGTCTGGATTCCTGAGCCAGGTCGTCGTCTACGATAGCCAGACCGAATTCGTTGAAGATGTCAAGCAGTTCGTTGGGTTCCAGCAGAATACCAGCAACAACAACTTTTTTACCTGTCCAAGGCTGAACGGGCATAGCTTTTACTTCAGCGATCAGTTCTTTAACCAGTTCTGTGTGTTTTTCTTTCAGCATGAACTGTCTAGCTTTGAATACAGCGTGACGGCTAACAGCATCGATTACCTGAGGGTATTCAGCCGCTACTTTAACGAATTCACGCATAACCTGTCTGTTTTCGTTGTAGATAGCGATGGATCTTTCCAGAGCTGCGTTTGTGATTGTAACGCCCAGGTAGTGTTCCAGCTGAGCTTTAACCAGTTCGTATTCTTTTACCAGGAATTTGTTAGCTGCTTCCAGGCCTCTGTTCTGAGGATGTGTGAATACGATAACAGGGGATGTGCCTTTCCATTTCTGGCTCAGGCATTTCAGAGTGTCACAAGGTACGGAGAACAGCACAGCTGCCAGGTCATCATAAGCACCTTCGCACTGCAGTTCCATAACCTGCTGCATAATGGAACAAGCAAAAGGAGGCAGATATGTACGAGCTTTGGAAATTGTTTTGCCCTGTGCGCCCCAGATACCCATAGGCAGGTAGCCTGTTGCATGAACCATTTCTTCAGGAGCGTAGATAGGCATGATACCTACAGCGCCTTTACCGGTTTCTGCTTTATAGTCATCCATTGCTTTTTTGGGATTTGCTGCAATGTCTTTCAATTGAGATAAGATAGCTTCAACTTTACTCATTGTTTTCTCCTCCTTATTCTGCTGCTACGTTAGCTTCCATCATTTCAACCAGAGCCTGAACACGAGTTTCATACTGTGCAGGAGAGTATACACGAGGGTCTGTCTGGTCGCCGTCAAAGCTTACATAAGGCAGGCCGTTCTTTTCTTTGATTGCTTCAGCTGTTTCAACGTTCAGGAAGCTCATCAGCTTACAGCTTCTGTTCAGGTGGTAAACAACACCGTCAACCTGACCATGTTCCATCAGTTTCATCAGCACGTCTGCTTTGTTGCTCAGGCATGTGTTGATGTATGTTCTTGTGTAAGCTTCTGCCATGGAGTGCAGGGATTCATCGTTTGCATCATATGTCAGATCCCAGATTGCAGGGTAAGCGGAACCTGTCATGATTGTACCCATGTTTTTCAGAGTCTTGAATGTGTGACCCAGGTGAGGCCATACAGCGATACCTTCCCACTGGATACGTGTTTTTTCTGCGCCTTTGAATGCGTAGATACCTGCTTTCAGGTTTTCTTCCAGTTCGTCAGCGAAAGCTTTGAATGTGATTTCAGCATAGTCCAGAGAACGGCATGCTACGATCAGAGCCATGTAGTTGAACAGGTCGAAACCATTCAGAGGAGAGGGTTTATATTTTGTGAAGTCAGCGATTCTGTTCCACTGATATACGGAACGCTGTGTCTGGTTTTTAACTTCCTGGAATTTCTTCCAATCGAAAGGTCTGCCACAGATTACTTCCAGCTGAGAAATAGCATTTCTGAATTCGTCAGCGATATATGCTTTTGCATATTCAGGAATAGGCATTGTGTGGTTGAAAGGTACGTCGATTACGATGCAGGGAATATCCAGTTCTACTGCAAGGTTTTCATACCATTTCAGCAGTGTGTTACAAATGTTGTTACATGTGATAACCAGGTCGGGCAGAGGAACTCTAGCTGCGGGAGAGTTAACCAGAACTTCAGGTTCTACACCTGTGATTGCAGCTTCTTTCAAGCATTCCATGTAACCCATGTTTACTCTACCATAAGAACAGCAGTCGATGTTGTAGCCTTTTCTTTCTGCTACATCCAGCATATCCATAGCACCTTTTCTAGCACCGATACCAGCTGCATGTGTTTCGGGATAAACCATAGCGATGCCCATGGTTACGCAGAATTCCGGAGGAGCTACAGAAGCAGACCAACATACCAGGTCGCCTCTTTCTTTTGCTTCTCTAGCGTCCTGATCGGCTTTGTTCTGATAGTAGCCTAACAATTGTTTTGCTTTCATGCCTTGTGTTAAACTCATTCTAATCCCTCTTTCTTATTTTTTTGAGCCGCTTCGTATGCAAACAGTGCTGCACCGAGCGCGCCTGTTGTTTGTGGGTTTGGAGCCACAATTACGTCTGTTTTCAATACGCTTGCAACCGCTCTTACAACGCCGGCATTCTGGGCAACGCCGCCAGTCATGACAACGTCTTTTTCCAGGCCGCCTCTGTAAGCAAGGCCACATGCTCTGCTGGCTACGGACAAATGAACGCCCTTGATGATGTTATTTCTGCTTACGCCGTTGGACAGCTGGGAAATAACTTCAGATTCCGCAAATACGGTACAGGTGCTGCTGATAGGAGCAGTATCTGTTGCCTGTGCGTCAAGGTCTGCCATTTGATCCAGTGTCGTTTCCAAAACTCTGGACATAACTTCCAGGAAACGACCTGTACCTGCTGCACATTTATCATTCATAAAAAACTGCCGAATGCCACCTTTGCTGTCCAGTCTGATTGCTTTCGCATCCTGACCGCCGATATCAATGATGGTGCGTGCAGTGGGTATCAAGTGATAAATACCTTTTGCATGGCAGCTGATTTCGCTGATCTGTTTGTCAGCGCCTTCAAAAGCGAATCTGCCATAGCCGGTTACAACCAAATAAGAGATGTCTTCTCTGGTCAGGCCGCTTACTTTGTAAGCCTGTTCCAAAGCTCTCTGGGGACCCGAAGAACCTGTTCCGACCTGAACAACTTCTGCGGCCACAACGTCTTTCCCATCTTTCAGGATAACAACCTTGGAAGAAGCGGAACCAACGTCAACACCCATTGTGTACATGTTTTGTCCTCCTTTGATCTATATATTTGACCATGCGATAAAAACAAAATGAAATGTAATTTTTTTGTCAACCATTGCTCTTCCCCGTTTTGATGAGCAACTTCATGATTGTGTTACCAATCACATTACAAAAAACCTATATTTACATATAAGTTTTCGTCGTTTTGCAATGCAGATGGCTTATTTCACTCCCTGCATTTGTCTTGATTATAACATCTTTACTTTTTGATTGCAACCATATTGTTAAAAATTTTATTATATTTTTTCAAAAATCAAACAAAAAAACGACACACCTTCAAAAATGCTGGATTCTGTATACAATTTAGTTCTCTTTCCTATTTTTTCCTTCCACTTTTTGTAAAAATTCGTGTGATTTTTTAAAATCTTCTCTAATTTTTAGCAAAACAGCAGAGGAATCCTAACATTTTTCCGAATGATGGAAATGTCAGAGTGTATACACTTTCCATACAAAATTGCTTTGTATGCGAATTATTTGTATTCCAAATCCTTCTAAAACACTAGAATTTGTTAAATTATCTGCAAAAATCAGCCTGTGCAAAAATCAGAATATGACCAATTCTTTCAC
>BBZU01000009.1 GCA_001304995.1 Clostridia bacterium UC5.1-1D10
AAAAATCATCACTATTCTATTTTGAGCGTTCACAGTGCAGGATTTTTATAAAAAATAACTTCACTACGTTGCTAAGGTATGTTTTTTCTTTCTGGCGAAAGAAAAACCGTTCCGTCATTTTTCATAAAATCCCTCGTGACATTGCGAGCAATGTCAGGTCGGAATTTTATAAACGAAAAATAACTTCACTACATGGGTGGATTCCCGAGCGGCCAAAGGGGGCAGACTGTAAATCTGTTGCGATAGCTTCGAAGGTTCGAATCCTTCTCCGCCCACTGATAAGACAAGCAGAAATGCTTGTCTTTTTTTTGTTATATTACAACCAGATTACAAATTGATTGAAGTTGTATTTCAAAATATACAAGTGACTGGAAATTAATCCCACAGTATGATATAATGATGTCAAATAAATTATATCAAAAAACTAGGAGATGAGTTTGGAAAAGGGGGTCTTGTTTATGAAGAAACGTTTTGCGATTGTAACGGCAGCAATTTTGGTAGCAACAATGGCAGTACCGACTTTTGGGGCAACAATCCGTACCGCAGATGCACAGCTTCGCTCTGATTTTACCATCGTTGTGGATGGGGACGAAGTGGATTTTAAAACATCCAGCGGCGATGCGGTATATCCTATCCTGTATGAAGGCACAACCTATCTGCCTTTGCGTGCCATTGGCGAATTGATGGGCAAAAATGTAAACTGGGATGAAAAGAATAAAGTCATCACCATCAGCGGCGAAAGGGATTCCACTTCTTCTAACAAAGACAATCCCTATATTGGCAAAAAAGATATCCGTGTGCAGGAACGCCCTGACTTCACCATTGTAGTGGAAGACGATGAAAAAGAATTCTATTCTGTAACTGGTCAGCGGGTATATCCGATTCTGTACAATGGCAGCACATACCTGCCTCTGCGTGCTATCGGCGAGATCATGAATAAAGACGTGGTATGGAATAACAGCACAAAGACCATTACCCTCAGCGGTGATTTTACTGTAACTGACGCAGACAGTTTTGAAACAGAAAAAGAAGAAATCGCAAAAGGATATATCGGCAGAGAATCCGCGAAAAACATTGCTCTGGGATACAGCAATCTGCTGGCGAAAGATGTTACCTTCATCCGTGCAGAACTGAATTATGAAGATGGACGTTGGATCTATGACGTGGAATTCTACACCGACAGCAAAGAATATGATTTTGAAATTGACGCGAAAAACGGCAAAGTCCTGGATCATGACTACGATGTAGACGGCTGGACACGTCCTGAAGAAGATTTCATTGGCAAAGAATCCGCAAAGAATATCGCACTGGGATACAGCAATCTGCTGGCGAAAGATGTTACCTTCATCCGCACAGAGCTGAATTATGAAGATGGACGTTGGATCTATGACGTGGAATTCTACACTGACAAGAAAGAATATGACTTTGAAATCGACGCGACAAATGGCAAAGTTCTGGATCATGACTACGATGTAGACGGCTGGACACGTCCTGAAGAAACAAAAGACATCGGCCTGGAAAAAGCAAAAGAAGTTGCTCTGAAAGATGCTGGTCTGAAAGCAAATCAGGTGAAATTTGTCAAAGCGGGCACAGATTATGAAAACGGCAAAAAATACTACGAAGTAGAGTTTTACAAAGGCAATCGGGAATATGATTACACCATCGATGCGGAAACAGGCAAAATCGTAGAAGTTGACTATGATGCAGAATCCTGGAAACCGACAACAAAACCCGAAAGCAAAGTGATCTCCGCAGACGAAGCGAGAAAAATCGCTCTGAAACATGCTGGTGTTTCCTCTTCCAATGTACGGTATGAAAAAACCGAACTGGATTATGATGACGGCAGACAGAAATATGAAATCGAATTCCGCGTAGGCAATATGGAATACGATTATGAAATCGATGCTACAAACGGCAATGTTCTGAAAGCAGAAAAAGATTATGACGATTGATATTTTCTGAAAGTAAAAATGAGATAGGGAACAGTAAAAGGGATTTTCGAAAGCACCCCTTAAGAAAACATAGTTTTTCTTTTCCCTGATTTCTTAAGGGGAATTGCGACGGCAGTCCTCATAAGAAAACATACCAGATAAAACTTTTATAAAAATAAGAAAGCTGAAATTCTTTTATATATAAGAATTTCAGCTTTTTGTTTTCTTATGAGGATGCCCCTAAAGAGAATCCCTTTTTGCTGCGTTTTTTCCACAGGGTTGTCCACAAATTCTGTGGATTTTTCCACAGAAAAAAGACTGTTTTCCACAGCATATAGCAAAATGCACACAGAAAGAGGCGTTTTTTTCCACAGAATGTCCATTGCGATACCTAGAGGTACAAGGTATAATATACCTAGAGAATCTAAGTATAAAGGAGGGAATCAGTATGGCAGTAGATAAAGGATTGGTAGGCGGCAGTACGGTGTTGATGCTTTTGTCCTTGTTGGCGGAAAAAGATTGTTATGGCTATGAAATCATCAAGGAGATCAGTGCCAGAAGTCAGAATGTGTTCCAGTTTAAAGAAGGTACACTGTATCCTGTGCTTCATCGCATGGAAAGCCAGAATCTGGTGAAGTCTTATCGTGCCAAAACGGAAAGCGGCAAGGAACGGAAGTATTACCGTATTACAGCGACAGGTAAGGCACAGCTTGCAGAGGAAAAGAAGCAGTGGGAAACCTTCTGCGGTTCTGTGGAGCGTGTCATAAGGGGGAGTGGCTATGCGGGAACCTTGGGAACGGTACTTGAATGATGTGGTTTCCCATGTGCGTTTTGCTTTTGACCGCAGGAAAATCCGGCAGGAATTGGCGGAACACATGGAGGATCTGTACGAAGACCTGCTTTCTCAGGATATCGACGAGGAGCAGGCGGCAGAACTGACCGTGGACTATATGGGAGACAGTGCAGAACTGGGAAAAGAACTGGATAAAGTCCATAACCCTGTTCTGGGATATGTTTGGCTGACATTAGGCATCATTTGCATTGTGGTGGCTGCAAAAACAGCTTTTGGGCTTCTGGATACAGGTATCGGTATTGCCAAAGGATATTTCGCGGAAGTACGTCCGGCTTCTGCCAGCGAAGTGGTATACACCATTTCTCCTGATGTAGAAAAAAAGGTTTATGATTATACCTTGTATATCGACAAAATCGTGTATTACGAGGACGGCATGATGGAAGTGGACTATGCCACATGGCGGAACCCTTTTTCCAGAGATGAATATTGGACTTTTGAAATCCGTGCCTTTCCTTATGTAGGAGAAACACAGTGTTACAATGGGGGAAGGAAGCTATAAAGACGGGCGTTATTATGGCAAAGGGCAGATCAAACTGAGAGATGTGCCGGAAGAAGCAGACCGCTTGGAAATTCGGGCAAATGCGGATTTGGGCAATGGTTGGGGAGAACCCATTGAAATTTCCCTGACAGAAGGCAGGGTGATGGCAGAATGAAGCGTGGAAAACAGATTTTTATTTTCTTGCTGATTCTATTGCTTTGCGGCGGATATGCTTTTTGGCGCAGTGGTTTGCATCTGTCACCGGAAGCTGCTATGGCAGCAGAAGAACGGGGGCTGCTGTATGGCCCATCAGATGAAATTTTGCTGACCTATGAGAAAGAAAACGGGGATTTTGTTTATGTAGGACGCTGGGAAAAAGGGCTTTCTGCGGTTTGTGTAGAGCCAAAATGGGGAAGGTTCTGGAGAACAGCTGATTTGGAAAGTGGATTTTCCCGCTGCTTACCTATAACGGAAAATATGGGAGCATTTTTGATTGACAGGAGTTATATTGCAGGGCTTTCCTGCCTGCCGGAAGTGACAGAGGTTACTTGTTATCTGAATATCTGGTCACAACAGGTTCACGAGGATTTGTTTCTGCAGGAAATTACGATGGAAGTGGCAGAGAATGGCTTCTTTTTTGGAGAAGTAAATATTTCGGAAAATGAAATTTGGGATGGATGCACTATTGGTTATCTGGAAGGCAGAAACGCGGCAGGAGAAGTTGTGTTTCAAAATGGAGAAAAGAAAAAACTGACAGCTTATCCCAAGTGTGAGGGCTATATCATAAAAGATTTGGAAAGAGAAACCTGAGAGCAGGTGATAGAAAATGAAACGAATCAGACAATGTATTTTGTTTTTGTTGGTGCTGATTCTTTGCGGCGGTCTATGGGTCAGGAGCAACCGACTTTATTTTTCACCGGAAGCTGCCTTTCACGGGGTAGAACGAGGGCTTCGCTATGGCCCATCGGAAGAAATCCTCCTGACCTATCTCAGAGGAGATGGCAGTCAGATTTATGTGGGAAAGTGGAACCATGGATTTTCAGTGATTCCGGTGGAACCATATCTGGGGATGTTCTGGCGGATGCCTGCGGAAGTATCCGTGGAAGGATACCGTTCTTTGTATGGGGATGTGGATGCCATGCTCACAAAGGAAAATGTGCTGGTGGGGCTTTCTCTGTTGCCAGAAGTTACAGATGTGACCTGTCTGTTTTATTCCATGGCAGATGAAGTGGAGGATTTGAAGCCTGTAAAGGAAATCACGCTGCCTGTTGCGGAGAATGGTTTTTTCCACGGAAAAATGGACTTTCCCCAGGCAAATGCTGGCATGTTTTATGTGGGATATATAGAAGGCAGAACGTCAGCAGGCGAAGTGATATACCGAAAAGGTTTGGACAAAGACGGAAAGGAATATGATGTGGAAGGACATCAGCCGCAGATTTCTTCTGTTGGCGGCTGGGCATATGAAGATGTAAAAGAACGAAAGGCAAGACCTTAAAGGAGGGAAGTCATGGAGAGAGAAAAATTTGAAATATATATCCGAGAGGTAACTTCCCATGTGAAATTTCCCTTTGACCGCCGTGCCGTTGCTAAGGAATTGCGGGAGCATATGGAAGATTTATACGAAGACCTGCTTTCCCAAGATATCGAAGAGGAACAGGCGGCACAGCTGACGGTGGATTATATGGGGGACAGCGAGGAAGTGGGAAAAGAATTGAACGAAGTCCATCATCCCCTTTGGGGCTGGATTTGGCTGGTGACAAGGTGGATTGCAAGGCTCTGCGTGGTGGTATTGGTTTTATGGGGGCTTATCCAAGGTATTAGTTTTGGAGAAACCTACCTTCAGCAGATAGAACACAAAAATGGGAATGTGGTTTATACCATTTCACCAGTATTGGAAGCGCAGCTTTATGGCAGCGAGGTGCAGATAGAGGAAATTCGATATTACGACGACGGCACTTTGGAATATACCTATACCATCCGCCAGAATCCATGGCTTAGTGGCGGTCTGGGAAGAAGCGGCATTGGTGCGGAAATTTATGCAGGAGAAGAAGTTTGCACTGGAGATGGTGGATTGTTTGCCAGCAATTCTCTGTTTTATAAAAAAGGCAGAGAGTGGATATATGATGTGCCGCCAGAAGCGGACAGGATTATATTTTTCTTAGGATATGAAAAAGAAGTTGAGGTTTCCCTGACAGAAGGGCGGGTGATGGCAGAATGAAACGGAAAAAGCAGATTGTAAGAAATATCATTCTGATTGCGTTGACGGCTTTGCTGTTTTTGTGGCAAGGAGGCTATCACCTAACACTGGAAGCTGTTTTTCGCAGTGCGGAAAAAGCAGAGTGGCTGGGACCTGCGGCAGAGGTCATAGAAGTTGGTCAGCGGGATGATGGCTGTCTGTGTTTGGCAGGGATGGAGGAAAAGGGATTTTATATGGTATCGGCAAAGCCAATTCTGGGGATTTTCTGGAAGCATACCAATGAACACTGGGATGGTTATTTTCCGGTGAAAGTAAAGACAAGAGCATGGGTTTCAGAGGACATTATCGTGGGGCAGACAAGGGAAACGGATGCTGTGGAAGTAGCCTGTGTTTTGGAAGGTTGGAACATTGAGAAAAATGACTGGCAGGACGTTGGACGGTATACCATTCCTGTGGGGGAAAATGGATTTTTCAGTATGACATTGGGTTCTGATACAGCAGAAACAATAGATTGTGTGGTGAAAGAGGTCATTTGTAAAAATGCCGCCGGAGAAGTGATAGGAAAAGACAGCTAGTAGGCGTAAGACAGAAAGGGGAAATGACATGGCTAAGGAACTATTTGAAAATTACATCAAAGCGGTGACTTCCCATGTCAAATTCCGCTTTGACCGTTATGACATCGGGCAGGAATTGCGGGAGCACATGGAGGATTTATACGAAGACTTGCTTTCGCAGGACATTGACGAGGAACAGGCGGCACAGCTGACGGTGGATTATATGGGGGATAGCGAGGAGCTGGGGAAAGAACTGAACGAAGCCCATAATCCTGTTTTGGGGTACGTGTGGCTGTGGGTACGAAGGATGTTTATACTGATTTTTATTGCCTTTGGTCTGCCTGTGATTTCCGTGGGTGGATGCCGTGCCATTGGTACGGGATATGGAGCTGTGGACCGGTTTTTTACGGAACTATATGAAGAAACACCGGAGAATCTGGTCTATACCGTGGAAGTGAATCGACAGGTAAAAGTAGATGATATGGTCGTGGGTGTGGAAGAACTCCGGTATTATCAAAATGGCGATATGGAATTAAAGTACATTACCTATCAGGAACTGTTTTCTACAGCATTGACTGGAACCTTTGACTTTTATGACTGCTATCTGACAGACGGAGAAATTTATACCAGCCAATTTCGCCCCCGTGATACACAGATTGAAGTTAGCGGAATTTATTACGAAGCGGGCAGCATAACTTATCCAGGTTTTCCAGCTGACGCAAAAGAGGGCCATTTTATTTATGACAGGGAAGGACGTCAATTTGACATGGAAATTCCCCTGCTCCAAAAGGAGGAAGACCTATGAAACGGAAAAAACAGATTCTTTTGTATTTGCTGCTGATGGCAATTTGTGTGGGTGGGTCTATGAAATTATTTGATTACAGGCTGACACCCCATCAATATTTTGCCGCTGAGGAAAAGTATCAACATGTTGGACCGTCAGAGGAAATCCTATTGGAAGGGGAAGGCGCTGAAGGTACATATTTCATACTGGGAAAATGGGGACAGAATCTGAATTATTGTGTCATGGAACGCCACATGGGGATTTTCTGGGGCAGCAGAAGCGGCGGACATTATGTTTTGCCAGAGGATGACAGACTGCGTTTGCCGCCCCTTTGGGGAGAGTATCAGAGTGATATGGACGTACTCTATGGTATCTGTCAGGTAGATGGTGTGACACAAGTACAGTATACCTTGAGCAGACTGGAAAACAACGAAGTGTACTATGAGGGAACGCTGCCGGTGCGGGAGGATGGCTATTTTTATGGAAATCATATACTGGAAGAATATCAGAAAAATCAGTATGGAATATCATCTATGATCGGGACAGATGCGCAGGGTAACGTTTTGGCAGAGTATACATGGTAAGAGGGGAATGAAAAAGGCAGATTCCCCTTTTTTGCCGGAAATTACAGTTTTTTTGGCTATGATTTGAGGTGAGAAAAACTTCTTCAAAAAAATTTGGGAAAAACCGTTGACAAAGTCTTTTTCTTTTGGTATTATTAACAAGCCGTCAAACGACGACAGGATAAGCCCGAGTGGCGGAATTGGCAGACGCACAGGACTTAAAATCCTGCGAGGTAACACTCGTACCGGTTCGATCCCGGTCTCGGGCACTTCTTTTTGATGGTAGAAATCTGTATATGCCCAGATAGCTCAGTTGGTAGAGCAGAGGACTGAAAATCCTCGTGTCACTGGTTCGATTCCGGTTCTGGGCACTTTATATGCGCGAGTGGCTCAGTGGTAGAGCATCGCCTTGCCAAGGCGAGGGTCGCGAGTTCGAATCTCGTCTCGCGCTTTTTGTGTCATCTGGCACAGAAGCAATTTCATAGGAAGCATGGATACTTTATGCGCGAGTGGCTCAGTGGTAGAGCATCGCCTTGCCAAGGCGAGGGTCGCGAGTTCGAATCTCGTCTCGCGCTTTCTACGTATCCTGCTTTCTGGAAAAACTTTATATCATATGCGCGAGTGGCTCAGTGGTAGAGCATCGCCTTGCCAAGGCGAGGGTCGCGAGTTCGAATCTCGTCTCGCGCTGTTTCAGAGAGTATCTTTTGGATGCTCTCTTTTTTATTTTAATTTTTTCGTAAGAATTTTCTGGGGCAATGATACACTTTTGCATTGTATTTTATGATATGATGGAAAAAATAGTTTTTTGTCAGAAGGGGGTGTCCAGTATGGATGAACGACTGCGCACATTGCAGGCAGAAACGGAAGAGGAACAGACTTTGCGTCGGAAGCGGGACAGCCTGGAAGTGGAATACAGAAGTCTTTGCAGTTATGAAAGGGAATTGGCGGTGCTGCGTCAGAAGGGACAGGAAGACGTGGCGCGGATGGAGCAGGGAGGCGTACGGAATCTCTTTACGAAAGTGACCGGAAAATATGGAGAAGCACTGGCACAGGAGCAGGCAGAAGCCGCTGAGACTGAGACAAAGTATCAGAAGGTACAGCAGGAATTTGCCCAGATGGAGGATACTTTGCGGCAGTTGGATAAACGTATCGGAGAATTGAGCGGCAGTCAGGCGCGTTATGATGCTTATATCCTTCAGCGGGCAGAAGAGCTGGAAGGGGCGGGCACAGACAGCGGCACGAAGGATTTACAGGCGCGGATCCGCACTCTGGAAGAACAGGCGCGGACTTTGCTGGAAAAAAGAAACCGGCTGGCTGATGTACGCTGGGAAGTAAGAAACGTGCTGGGCATTTTGGAGGATGCGGCAGGGTATGGCCGCTGGGATGCAGGACGCGGCAGTCTGCTCAGTTCTTTTTTGAAGCAGGAACGGGTGCAGAAAGCCAAAGAAGCTATGATTGGCTTACAGGAAGCTGTCCAACGTGCCAAAGACGTAGAGGATAAACAGCTTTCCGCAGCCCAGGATCATTTACAGGAAGCCAGAAGACAGAGAGGATGGGATAT
Organism: Clostridia bacterium UC5.1-1D10; assembly: GCA_001304995.1. Classification (GTDB taxonomy): domain Bacteria; phylum Bacillota; class Clostridia; order Lachnospirales; family Anaerotignaceae; genus Anaerotignum. Next base: position 8,922 of record BBZU01000009.1, read on the forward strand.
TTTCCTGGATAATATCCTCATCGATTGGTCTGTGCAGGATGAAATTGAAATGGCTCTTGCCCGTCTGCATCATTTCAGCGGCGCGCTGGAAGAAAAAGAACGGGTGATTCTGGGAGAATTGCAGCGTATCCGGGCGGAACAGGAAATTTTGCAGAAACAGTGGAAGGACAGTGTGGCACAGCTGTAAAAATGGGGGATTCATATGGAACAGTATTGGCAGGAATTGCAACAGCAAGTACATCGCAAAGCAGCTTTGGAACGAAAACAAGAGGCACTCTGTGAACAGCGGCGTAAGTTGAAAGAGGAATTGGACACTGCTACACAGCGTTGGCAGGAAGAACAAAAAGATGTGGATAAACTGGAGGGCATCAGTCTGGCTGGGATTTTTTCTGCTTTGTCTGGCAGGAAAGAAGAACAGCTGGAAAAAGAACGGCAGGAAGCCCAGGAGGCTTTGTTGCAAAAAGAGGCGGCAGACAATGCTTTTCAGAAGCTGGAAGAAGAAATCCGAAAAACAGGGATGAACTTTTTCGTTTGCAGGACTGCGAAATCAAGTATCAGAGAGCACTGGAAGAAAGAGCAGCAGAATTGGAAGCCATGGGACAGGATACGGGACTTTGCAGCTGCAAAAGGAAATTGGAAGGCTGGAAGCTGAGGATAAAGAATTACAGGAAGTGTTGGACGCAGGCAGAGACGTGCATGTCCAAGTGCAGCAAGCCTTGAATGCGCTGGATTCTGCCGAAAACTGGGGCGTTGTGGATATGATGGGCGGCGGCATGATGACGACCATGATGAAACGGGATCGGATGAATCAGGCGAAAAATGCCATGACAGAAATCGAATATCTCCTTAGAAAATTCCGTGCAGAACTGTCTGACATTGCCGGAGCGGATACAGTAGGCGCTGCAAATTTTGGCAAAGAATGGTCTATGATGGATTATCTCATGGATGGCTTTTTCATCGATTATATGGTGCAACAGGAGATTACAGAAAGCCTTTCTAATATGCGGCGTCTGGAAAAGGAAATAGAGCGCGTCTGTGCAACTATCCAGCAGCGAAAAGAGGAAAATCAGAGAAAGAAAACGGAATTGAGACAGGAATGGCAGACACAGATGGAACAGCTGTGAAATGAGGGATTCGTATGGAACAAAATTTGTGGGAACTGCGTGAAAACTGTCGTATGGAAGAAATGCTGTGCAAGAAAAGAGAAGAACTACGGGCACAGCAGAAACAGTTGGAAGAAAAAATGCTGGAATTGTCTGTGCAGTACAGCCGCGAAACTCAGGACGTGAAAGAGTTGGAAGGTTTGACCATGACATCTTTGTTGTCTTCTCTGTCCGGTACGAAGCAGAAAAACTTGGAAAAAGAGCGGAGAGAAGCCAAAGAAGCAGCTTTGCGGCTGGAAGAGGCCAAAAAGGTTCTGGAACAGGTGGAAAGAGAACTGCAGTCTGTGGATTTAGAAGTGCGGCAGCTTCGGGGCAGCAAGGAAAAGTACGAAACTGCGCTGAAGGAAAAGGCGGCTCAGATGGAAGCGGCGGGAATCCGAACAGGATTCTCAGAATTGGAAGAAAAGCTGGGAATTTTGGAAACGGAATCCATAGAAGTGACAGACGTTTTACAGCTGGGAAATGCCCTGCGGTGGCAGCTTCACCGCATCATGGAAATATTGCAGTCTGCCCGTAACTGGGGACGGGTGGATTTGATTGGAGGCGGCTCGACTTCCAGCGCCCTGAAACGGGAGCGGATGGAGGAAACCAGAAAAGCACTGGCGGAGCTGGATGTGATTCTGGGATATTTTCGGAAGAAATTCCGGGAAACACCTGTTGTCAGCAAAATTTCTTATGAAGAATGGGGCGATGACCTGTTTGCCGCTGATTTTCTGCTGGATGGGTTTGTCATAGACGCATTGGTGCAGGTGGATATTGTGGATTGTCAGGCAGAAATGGAACGTCTTTATGAACAGACGGAAAGGATTTGTAAATCTTTGCGGCAAAAAGCAGATGGGATTCAGGCAGAGAAAGAATCCTTGCAAAAAAATGGCTGAAATATATGGAAACCATTGGTTAGTTCATGGAAAGCGCAGGGGGATTCCCTGCGTTTTTGCGTGCAAAAATGGTGGGAATATGATAGTATGCTGTTAAAGCGTTTTGACAGAGTTTATGTCAGGAGGGATTTTTTTAGATGGAAAAAAGAAAAATGGAAAATATCGGTGCTGAGCCGTCTATGTTGGGTTTTGGCTGCATGCGTTTTCCTACCTTGGAAGACGGCAGCATCAATGAAGCGGAAGCAGAAAAAATGCTGAACTATGCCCTTGACCATGGGGTGACCTATGTGGATACAGCGTATTTCTACCATGATGGCGCCAGCGAGCCTTTTGTGGGCAAGGCGCTGGAAAAACGGGACAGAAGCTCTTTTTATCTGGCAACCAAACTGCCTGTTTGGATACTGAAAGACGGGGAGGACGCCAGAAGGGTATGTATGGAACAGCTTTCCCGCCTGCGGACAGAATATGTGGATTTTTATCTGCTTCATGCATTGAATCGGGAGAGATGGGAAAAACTGGTGGAACAGGGTGTCATTGATGTGCTGGAACAGCTGCGGGAAGAAGGCAAGATCCGCTACATCGGTTTCTCTTTCCATGACGATTACGAAGTGTTTGAGGAAATTTTGCAGTACCGGAAATGGGATTTCTGCCAGATTCAGCTGAACTATATGGACACAGAAGAACAGGCAGGCATGAAAGGCTACCGTCTGGCAGAAAAACTTGGTGTGCCCCTGGTGATTATGGAGCCTGTCCGCGGCGGCGCTCTGGCGAACTTCTCAGAAGATTTGAACGCAAAATTCCACGCACTGGACGAAAAAGCATCCATCGCTTCTTATGCTCTGCGGTATGTGGGCAGCCTGCCCAATGTGAAAGTCATCCTCAGCGGCATGAGCACCATGGAACAGGTTGAGGACAACATTAAAACATTCTCTCCTTTCCGTCCGCTCAATATCAGAGAAGAAGTTGCCATTGCCAATACGGCGGCGGCGCTGCGGGCTCGTGTACAGAATGGCTGTACAGGATGCCGTTACTGTATGCCTTGTCCTCATGGAGTGGATATTCCTGGGAACTTTAAGCTGTGGAATACGTATCATATGTATCAGCGTTACGAAAGCGTTCGTTTTGGCTGGGAAGGCAAGGCGGAAAGCGAAAAACCCACTAGCTGCGTTTCCTGCGGAAAATGCATGGTAAATTGCCCTCAGAAGATCAATATTCCCATGGATTTGCAGAAGGTGCAGAAAGATTTCGACGAACGCATTTGGAAATAAAAGGAGAGAAGCACTTGGATTTACTGGAACAGGCGAAAAAAGCACTGGAGGCGGAAGGCGTGACTTTTGCGGCAGTATCCACCTCTGGCGAGCAAAAAACATCACAGAAAAAAGGCATTGCTCCTATGATGGAAATTTTGGCAGAGTGCCCGGAATTTTTGCAGGGAGCGGCAGTGGCTGACCAGGTCATTGGGAAAGCGGCAGCATTTCTCCTGCGCAAGGGCGGCGCAAAATACCTGTATGCCAAAATCATCAGCGAACATGCTTTGGAAACACTGAAAGATAGTGGTATTGCTGTTTCTTATGGAACAAAAGTGCCTTATATCATCAATCGGAAGAAAGACGGCATGTGCCCCATGGAGCAGACGGTGCTTTCTGTGACAGATGTGGAGGAAGCCTATGGAAAATTGCGGGAAAAACTGCGGGAACTTTCTGGAAGAAATTGAGTTTCGGCCCATGAAAGCCACAGAGCATCCCTTGCTGTCAGATTTTCTCTATGAAGCCATTTTTCTGCCGCCGGGCGTCACACCCCCGCCCAGAGAAGTGGTAGAGATGCCGGAATTGCAGTCCTATATTGTGGATTTTGGCAAAGATGGAGATTTCTGCATGTGTGCGGTACAAGGAACGCGGGTCATTGGTGCCGCATGGTGCAGATATTTGCAGGGATACGGCAGTGTGGAGGGTATGCCAGAGCTGGCAGTTTCCCTTTTGCCGTCCTTTCGGGGCAAGGGTATTGGCACAGTTCTTTTGGTGAAGTTTTTGGAAGAAATTCAAAAAAGGAACTTACCGGGGATTTCTCTTTCCGTTCAGAAAGAAAATCCTGCCCATAGATTGTATGAACGATTGGGATTTGAAATCGTCGAAGAACAGGCAGACACATGGGTCATGGTATACCATGTATAAAAATCAGCGCCAGAGAGGATGATGGAAATGATTATTGGTACCTGCGAAGTGACTTTTCGGGCTGACTGGGTCACCAGCCTGAAGGAAAAGCGGATGGTGCTCAAAAGCCTCATGGAAAAGACACGGCACAAATTCAATATTTCCATTGCGGAAGTGGACAATCAGGATAACCATAAACTGTTGACCATTGGCTTTGCCTGCGTCTCCAACGAAAGCCGCCACGCAGACAGTATGGTGCAGCATGTGCTGGATTTTATGGAAAAAAATACAGAGGCGGAGCTGATTTTTGCGGAAAGGGAAATCATTTGACGCTTTTTTCCCGAAAACAAAGGGATTTTTTATAAATAGCAGTAGATTTTCGGATTTTGCTGTGTTATAATATGCTTTGATTGTGCAGTTTTCAAGGACTGCCGGAAAAATGACAGCATACAAAACAGAAAAAATGAAGTTGTCAGATACAGATATTTTTTAAGGAGGAACTTCTAACCATGAATAATGCAACACTGATCAGCAAAGAAAAAACAGAAGTAAAATTTTCTTTCGAAGTAAGCCCTGAAACACTGGAAACAGGTCTGGCTTTCGCTTACAACAAAAACAAAAACCAGATCTCTCTGCCTGGTTTCAGAAAAGGCAAAGTGCCCAGAAAGCTCATCGAAGCGCAGTACGGCGAAAACTTCTTCTACGAAGATGCAATCAACCACATCTTCCCCGATGAATACATGGCAGCAATCAAAGAACTGGGTCTGGACGTTGTTTCCGCTCCCACTCTGGATGTTGAATACATCGACAAAGCAAAAGGCATTAAATTCATCATTGATGTAACTGTAAAACCCGAAGTAACTCTGGGTCAGTACAAAGGTCTGTCCGTGGAAAAAGTTCCCACAGAAGTAACAGACGAAGAAATCGCAAAAGAACTGGAAAAAGTTCAGAAACAGAACGCTAGACTGGTAGAAGTAACAGACAGACCCGCTCAGATGGGCGATGTTGCGAAAATCAGCTACGAAGGCAGCGTTGACGGCGTTCCTTTCGAAGGCGGCAAATCCGACGAACATGACCTGGAACTGGGTTCTCATTCCTTCATCGAAGGTTTCGAAGATCAGATCGTTGGTCACAGCGTAGGCGAAAAATTCGACATCAACGTAACTTTCCCTGAAGCTTACCATGCACCTGAACTGGCTGGCAAAGCAGCAGTATTCGCTATCGAACTGAAAGGCATCACAGCAAAAGAACTGCCTGAACTGAACGACGCTTTCGCAGAAGATGTTTCCGAATTCTCCACAATGGATGAATACAGAGCAAGCATCGCGGGCAAACTGGCAACAGACAAAGTAGAAAGAGCAAAACAGCTCCAGGGCGACAAACTGCTGGATGCAGCAGTAGCTAACTGCACAATGGAAGTACCTCAGGTTATGTATGATAACAAAATCAACAGCATGATGAGAGAATTCGAACAGAACATCATGCAGCAGGGCCTGACCATGGACATCTACTATCAGTACATGGGCACTTCCGAAGAAGCTATGAAAGAAACATTCAAAGACACAAGCATCAAGAGCGTAAACGCTAGACTGATGCTGGAACAGATCGCAAAAGAAGAAAACCTGACAATCTCTCAGGAAGATCTGGATGCAGAAGTTGTAAAATACGGCGAAAGCTACGGCATCGACGGCAAAGTAATGCTGGAAATGATGAAAGACGAAGACAAAGAAGCTCTGAGACAGGATATGCTGGTAAGAGCTGCTATGAAGCTGATCGAAGAAACAGCTATCGTAACTGAACCCGAAAAGTAAGATTCGCAAATCAAATTGCGTGAATGGAAACAGGCACAGGATACTGTGCCTGTTTCATATCGAAAAGAACGAAACAGGAGGGATTGCGAATGAGTTTAGTACCTATGGTCGTGGATCAGACCAACCACGGCGAACGTTCTTATGACATTTATTCTAGACTGTTAAAAGACAGAATCATTTTCCTTGGCGAGGAAGTCAACGACGTAACAGCCAGCCTGGTTGTTGCACAGCTGCTTTACCTGGCTGCGGAAGATCCCGATAAGGATATCAACCTGTATATCAACAGCCCCGGCGGTCCGTAACCGCAGGTATGGCCATCTATGACACCATGCAGTATATCCGCCCCGATGTATCCACAATCTGCATCGGTATGGCAGCAAGCATGGGCGCGTTCCTGCTGGCAGGCGGCGCAAAAGGCAAACGTTACGCTCTGCCCAATGCGGAAGTGATGATTCACCAGCCCAGCGGCGGCGCAAGAGGTCAGGCAACAGACATTCAGATCCACGCAGAAAACATCCTGCGCACCAAAAAGAAACTGAATGAAATTCTGGCAGCAAATACAGGCAAATCCTTTGATGAAATCGCCCATGACACAGAACGGGATAACTTTATGACAGCGGAAGAAGCAAAAGAATATGGCTTGATCGACGCTGTCATCACAAAGCCTCAGACAAAGGAGTGAGAATGGAATGACCGGTAAAAACGATGAAACCAACAAATTACGGTGTTCCTTTTGCGGCAAAACACAGGATCAGGTAAAAAAACTGATTGCCGGCCCCAATGTGTATATCTGTGACGAATGTATCGACCTTTGCGCAGATATTATTGATGAAGAATACGAAACCCTCGCAAAAGAGGACGAAGTGAAAGAACTGCCCAAGCCCAAGCAGATCAAGGAAATCCTTGACCAGTATGTCATCGGTCAGGACAGAGCAAAACAGGCACTGTCTGTGGCAGTTTATAACCACTATAAGAGAATTTTCCGCAACGCCAAAACAGACGATGTGGAACTGCAGAAAAGCAATATCCTGCTGGTAGGCCCTACCGGTACTGGTAAAACCCTGCTGGCACAGACTTTGGCAAGAGTATTGCAGGTGCCTTTCGCCATTGCAGACGCTACTTCTTTGACAGAAGCCGGCTATGTAGGTGAAGACGTAGAAAATATCCTGCTGAAACTGATTCAGGCAGCAGATTACGATATTGAAAAAGCGGAACGCGGTATCATCTATATCGACGAAATCGATAAGATCACTAAGAAATCTGAAAACGTATCCATCACCCGTGATGTCAGCGGTGAAGGCGTACAGCAGGCACTGCTGAAAATTCTGGAAGGCACAACAGCAAGCGTGCCTCCTCAGGGCGGCAGAAAGCACCCTCATCAGGAATTTATCCAGATTGACACTACAAACATTCTGTTTATCTGCGGCGGCGCCTTTGGCGGCATCGAAAAGATCATCCAGAACCGTATGGGTCACAAAGTCATCGGTTTTGGCGCAGATGTTCACAGCAAGCTGGATAAAACAAACGATGAACTGCTGCAGAGCCTGATGCCTCAGGATCTGCTGAAATATGGTCTGATTCCTGAATTCATCGGTCGTCTGCCTGTTGTGGTAACACTGGATAATCTGGATGAAGATGCTTTCGTTCATATCCTGACAGAACCCAAAAACGCATTGACCAAACAGTATGAATATCTGTTTGAACTGGATGATGTGATTCTGGAATTTGAAGAAGACGCTCTGAGAGCCATTGCGCATAAGGCTATGGAACGGGAAACCGGCGCCAGAGGTCTGAGAGCCATTCTGGAAGAATTCATCAACCCTGTGATGTACGAAATCCCCACAGAAACCACTGTGGAAAAATGCATCATCACCAAAGATGTGGTGGAAGGCAAAGCACAGCCCCAGTATATCTATAACGAAAACAGAAAGCCCCTGCACCGTTCCCGTCAGAAAAAACAGGATAAAGGCGCAAGCGCATAACTGTTTGTATAAAGTAAGAATGGAAAAGAGCGCGAAACTTTTAGAAATAGCAGTTTCGTGCTCTTGTTTTTTAGGAAGAAAAGAAAGAAGGGATCATCATGATTTTGGATTTGACAACCATGCTCACACCGGACCATCCCATGATCGCATGGGCAAAAACAAAGGAAAATCCCCATATTGCCATGGGCCATGTGGGAACCCATTTAGATACCTATGAAAAAACAAAAATTCCGCTGGAGTATTTCCGTTCCCGTGGAGTTTTGTTTCAGGTCGTTGGAATTGGGGAAGTGACAGAGGCGGATATTGATCTGACAAAGGTTCAAGCAGGAGATTTTGTTTTATTCCGCACCGGAAGAAGTGAGGAATACGCCTATGGTGAAAAAGAATACTTTCCCAATCATCCCAAACTTTCTCTGTCTTTGATTGAAAAATTGGTAGAAAAGCAGATTCATTTTATCGTTGTGGATTGTCCCGGTATCCGGGAGCATGAAGAGCATCAGCAGGCAGACCGTTTTTGCGAAAGACATGGTGTTTATGTCATTGAGAACCTGAAAAATCTTTCTGGCATTACATCAGAAACCTTTACGGTTTATACCATGTGGTTGGATGATGCGCAGATGACAGGGCTGAGATGCCGTGTTTTGGCAGAGATGAAATAAAAGAGAAAGGTTGTTATTTTCTCGGCAAGGGTTGTATGTCTATTTATACAAAAATACGGTGGTTTCCATTGGAAACTTTTATTTTACCGTCAGGAAAAAATTGACAGGAGCCTGTAAATATGGGAAATTTTGCGGATTGTATACACGGCGTACACCCTTGGTGGATAGATGGTTTTCTATTGGGGAAAAGCCGAAAAAACCTGGAAAAATCGAGAAAATCGGCAAAAAGATCACAATTTTGTATTGACGTTGGAAAAAAGGAGGACTATAATTAACTCGTACATGAGAGAGGGACAATTAAAAACAATTGTCCGTGAGTTAAAAACTTTTAAATTTACAGGAGTGATATTTTATGTTGACAATGGAAATGCTGCAGGAAGCAAAAAAAGTACTGGACGGCGTAGCTAGAAAAACACCCGTATTCCAGTCCACTTACATCAACCCCGATGCTGATGTTTATATCAAATGTGAAAACATGCAGGTAACAGGTTCTTTCAAACTGAGAGGCGCTTACTTCAAAACAGCTAGCCTGACAGACGAAGAAGCACAGAAAGGTGTAATCGCTTGCTCCGCAGGTAACCACGCTCAGGGCGTAGCTCTGGCTGCACAGAAAAAAGGTATCCCTGCTGTAATTTGCATGCCCGAATCCGCACCCATGGCTAAAGTAGAAGCTACAAGAAGCTATGGCGCAGAAGTAGTGCTGGTTCCCGGCGTATATGATGATGCTGCTGCAAAAGCTACACAGCTGCAGCAGGAAAAAGGCTACACATTCCTGCACCCCTTCAACGATGAATACGTAATGGCTGGTCAGGGTACAGTTGGTCTGGAAATTATGGAACAGGTAAAAGACGCAGAAGTTGTTCTGGTTCCCATCGGTGGCGGCGGTCTGATCGGCGGCGTTGCTTTCGCTGTAAAACAGATCAACCCTAACTGTAAAGTATATGGTGTACAGGCAGCAGGCGCTCCTTCCATGCAGAACGCTCTGAAAGTTGGTAAAACAGAAGCTCTGGCTTCCGTAAGCACAATGGCTGACGGTATCGCTGTTAAACAGCCTGGCGACCTGACATTCGCTATGTGCCAGAAATATGTTGATGGCGTTGTAACAGTAACAGAAGACGAAATCGCTTCCGCTATCCTGAAACTGATCGAAAAACACAAAATGGTAGCAGAAGGCGCTGGCGCTGTTTCCGTAGCAGCTGCTATGTACAACAAAGTTGACATCAAAGGCAAAAAAGCTGTATGCGTAATCTCCGGTGGTAACGTAGACGTTAACGTTCTGGACCGTATCATCGACAAAGCTCTGCAGGCTAACGGCAGAATCACAAAACTGTCCGTAATGGTTATGGATAAACCCGGTCAGCTGACACAGCTGCTGACAGCTATCGCTGAAACAGGCGCTAACATCTTCAGCGTAAACCACGACCGTATGGTACAGGATATCGCAGTAAGCACATGTATCGTAGACATCGTTGCTGAAACAAGAAACAAAGAACACAGCGAACAGATGATCGAAGCAATCAAAGCAAAAGGCTTCCAGGTACTGTAATTCGCAGTATCTACAAAAGCAACATAAATCATAACGATAAAAAGGGACATTGCGGCAGAAATGCGGCACTGTCCCTTTTTCTGTTGCAGGAACAGGAAAAATCCTTGTGGTGTGATGTGCTCCGTCGTATAATAGATATACTAATGCAAAAGAAAGGATAGGAAAGTTATGGAAGGGAATCGTGAAAAAAGACGGGGCATTTTCCTGACACTGGCAGGGGGGATGTGCTGGGGGATCTCCGGCTGTTTTGGTCAGTTTTTGTTTCAGGAAAAGGGGGCTACGGCAAACTGGCTGGTGTCCATCCGTCTGCTGACTGCAGGGATTTTGCTGCTGATCATCGGCTATATCCATCAAGGGAAAAAACTCAATGAAGTATTTCATAAAGGAGCAGATGCCAAGAAATTATTGGGCTTTTCTATTTTTGGCATGCTGTTTTGCCAGTATACATACTTTGTAACGGTGCAGTATTCCAATGCTGGTACGGCAACGGTGCTTCAGGCATTGGCTCCTACGGTTATTCTGGCGTTTGTCTGCATCCGTAACTTGAAGCTGCCCAGAGGATTTGAACTGGCGGCGGTTATTTCGGCTGTTTTAGGGGTATTCCTCTTGAGTACCCATGGGAATATTCATAATATGATGCTGACAAAACAGGCATTATTTTTCGGTCTGGCTTCTGCCGTAGGGGCAGCGTCCTATAATCTGCTGGCAGCTGATTTGCTGCGGGGATATGGCGTTTATGTGGTTGTAGGGTTTGGTATGTTTTTTGGCGGTTTAGTGCTCTGCGCCATTGTGCGCCCATGGGAGCATATGATTCCGCTGGATGGAGAAACGCTCCTTGCCCTCTTTGGCGTTATCGTCATTGGTACAGCCATTGCTTTCTCCTTATATCTGAAAGGGGTCAGCATTGTAGGCGCTTTTATGGGCAGCCTTCTGGGAACCATCGAACCAGTGACCGCTATTGTGGTATCAGCTCTCTTTTTGGGTTCCAAATTCCAGTGGATCGACCTGTTGGGATTTGTATTGATTTTGGGCACAGTCCTGCTTTTGTCACTCCGTACACCACACGAAGAAGTATAAAAAATCATTTGGGCAGCACAGAAGAAATGCGAACGTATTTTCTGATGGGGCTTGCCCTTTTTTTCGCCCTCCTTTATAATGGAAAGGGTAAACAGGAGGACAAACTATGATTTCATATATCAAAGGTACCTTGGTTCACCGAGGAAACGGCGTGGTAGTCGTGGAAGCCAGTGGACTGGGCTACGAAATTTTTGTTTCCGCGGCAACCCTTTCGGTGCTGCCGGAAGTGGGGGAAACGGTGAAAATCCATACCCACATGAATGTAAAGGAAGACGGCATTTCTCTTTATGGCTTTTCTACGGCAGAAGAACTGGAGCTGTTCCATCGGCTCATCAGTGTTACTGGCGTGGGGCCCAAGGGGGCACTGGGCTTTTTGTCTCAGCTGAAACCCCAGGAGATCATTCTTGCCATCCTTTCTGATGACGTGAAAACATTGTCCAAAGCCCCTGGTGTCGGCAGAAAAACTGCCCAGCGGGTGATTTTGGAACTGAAAGATAAATTCCAGACAGCAGATGCCATTGCCATGGAAATGGAAGCAGACGATTTGATGCCTACGGGCAGCAACGGCGCCAAGTTTGAAGCCATGGACGCATTGGCGGCACTGGGATACAGCCGCAGCGAAGCGGCAAAAGCTGTCAACGGCGTGGCAGCGGAAGGCATGACCACAGAGGACATCTTAAAAGCTGCCCTCAAGAAAATGGTCACATTTTGAGTAGAAACAGGTGGAAGCATTGGAAGATAGACGGATATTGACTGCCGGCATGCGGGAGGAAGATCGGGATACAGAACCGAAACTGCGGCCGGAGCGTTTGGAAAACTATATCGGGCAGGAGAATGTAAAAGAAAACCTGCGAGTGTTCATTGAAGCGGCAAAACAGCGTGGCGAAGCCTTAGATCATGTGCTGCTTTACGGCCCGCCGGGACTTGGTAAGACCACATTGTCCAATATCATTGCCAATGAAATGGGCGTGCAGATCAAGACCACTTCCGGCCCTGCCATTGAGCGTCCGGGGGACATGGCGGCGGTGCTTAACAGCCTTGGAGAAGGGGACATCCTCTTTATTGACGAAATCCATCGGCTGAATCGCATGATTGAGGAAATCCTCTATCCTGCCATGGAGGACTATGTCATTGATATTATGATCGGCAAAGGCCCCGGCGCACGGTCTGTGCGGCTGGATTTGCCGAAATTTACACTGATTGGGGCAACCACTCGTATTGGGCTTTTGACAGCACCGCTTAGGGATCGTTTTGGCGTGGTACATCGGCTGGAGCCTTATGGCGTGGCACAGCTGAAAGTGATTCTGTTGCGCTCGGCAGATGTGCTGAAAGTGGAATTGGATGAAGACGGTGCGGAAGAAATTGCCCGCCGATCCAGAGGAACACCCAGAATTGCCAACCGCCTTTTGAAACGTGTGCGAGACTTTGCTCAGGTAAAATACGACGGCAAAATCACCGGAGAAGTGGCGCGGTTTGCGCTGGATTTATTGGAAGTGGATAAAATGGGGCTGGATTATATCGACCGGAAAATGCTCATGGCAATGATTGATAAATTCGGCGGGAAACCTGTGGGGCTGGATACTTTGGCGGCTTCCATCAACGAGGAATCCGAAACCATTGAAGATGTATATGAACCTTATTTGCTCCAGCTGGGCTATATCCAGCGGACACCAAGGGGCAGAGTTGTGACGAAACGGGGATATGACCATTTTGGTCTGACGTATCCCGAGGGAAAGGAGTAATCAATATGAAATTACCAATCACTGAAGTGATCGAAAACGTAAAAGATGAATTGCTGTGCTATGAAGGGGCAGAACAGACAGCAGAACGCTGGGAAAAGGAATTTTTGCAGTGGGTGGAAGAACACAAAGGCAAAGACAAAGACATCATCGTAGATGGCGGTCAGGTATCTCTGAAAATCCGTGACGAAGAAGAAATCTTTGAAATCGCTGATTCCTATATGGATGCACTGGATGAAGGCAGTGTAAAACAGTATTGGGAAAAATTCTGATAGATCTGAAAAAGAAAAGCACGAAATTTCTGGAAAGAAGTTTCGTGCTTTTTTGTATTTATTTTGTGATGAAATAGGTGGCTTCCATTTCCGCCGTCAGTAAATCCCCGCAGAAACACTGGATATGGAGGATTAGTTTGCCTTTTTGGAATTTTGCGAAAGAATCCAGCAAAGCCTGTTTGCCTTCGGGGTCATTGCAGATACATTCTGCCCGAAAATCGCCTGTGATGGGGGCAATATACCGCAGCTGAGTTTTCTGTGCGACGATATTGCCCTTTGGCAGAAGTTCGTGGAAATTGGCATACATGACAGACCAGCCACAGACCGTCATCAAGGCGCTGATACTGCCGGCAAAGCCTGTGTTTTTGTCGTTTTTATTCTGGGCAAAAGGTACGGAAAGCACCACTTTTTCTGGTGTGTATGTTTCCGCCTGAATGTCCATAAATTCTGTCAGTGGAATATTGCTGTGCAAAAAGGAAGTAAATGCTTTTGTATCCATGATTTTCTCCTTTATACTTCAAAAAATGCTTTATCATAGGTAACAGTGCCATTCCAGTCCCCAGCAGGTTCCTGCAAAGGCAGTGCCATATAGTTTTCGTCAGGCACACCCTCAAAGGGGCAGATGATGCCAAAACGGGAGGCAGGCACATAGCCGACTTTGGGGTAATATGTTTCACTGCCCAGTACGACGCTGATACCGTAGCCAAGTTTTTTGGCAATGCGGTGACCTTCTGCCAGTAAGGCAAGCCCAACGCCTTTTCGTTGGTGTTCCGGCAATACTGCCAGCGGCGCAGGGGCGATGGCTGTTTTTTCTCCGATTTTGATTTCAGAGAATAGAATATAGCCTATTATTTTTTCGTTTTCCTCTGCCACCAGAGAAAGAGCTGGCTGGAAAGCGGGGCTTTTGTGGAGTAGCACCACCAAATCCTGCTCGTTGCCGTCGCTGTGTTCCGCAGAAGCAAAGGCGGTTTTCACCAGCTCATATACGGCAGAAGCGTCAGAGGTTGTTTCCTGTCTGATTATCATGTTTATTTCCTTTCGTCTGTTTCATTGAGATTTTCCCAGAAGTCCTCTTTGCCGATTTTTTCAGATTGCGGTAATAAGGACGGTCTTTGTATTCATAGCGGCAGATGGAAGAAAATACGCAGTAATCACAAGGTGTGCTGTTCTGTTTGCGATACGGGGCAGGGGTGATGACGCCTGCTTTCATGCTTTCGCCAATGGCAGCGGCACGGTTTGCCGTAAATGCCATAAGGGCGTTATATTCTTCTTCCGTAGCCAGCAGGGAAGATGCTGTGGGCGTTCCTTTTTTGGTATATTTCAGTGGGATGATGTCCGAAGAACCCAGCCGCATACCGCCGCTGACAGGGTCAATAAAGACTTCATCCATGGCTTTGATGACCGTTTCGTTTTCCAGCACCAGACCGGACATCTGCATTTTGCTGTAAAGCATGGTTTCCAGTTCTTCGGTAGATAATTCTTCTGTTACAGACAATGTGGGGTCTGTGATGCGGAAATAGAATACACCGCCGGGGCGGTAGGATTCCGTTCCATGGTTTTTCAGATAAGCGTCCAAATATAATAACAGCTGCAATTGCAGGCCGTAATAAATGTCCTGGAAATCAAAGGCTTTTGTGCCGGATTTATAGTCGATGATTTTCACGAATTTATTGCCTTCCGCATCCAGTAGGTCTACGCGGTCGATTTTCCCTCGCAGAATTAGCTTGCTGCCGTCAGCCATGCCAATGACGATGGGCGGCAATGCTTCATGGGGGCCAAAGCCCACTTCATAGCCAGCAGGCTCAAACATACCGCTCTGGATATGGCGCACCAATGTCCAACCGGCACGTCTGGAAATTCGCTTCAGTCGTTTGATGAGGTACCGATTGGCGGCAGAATTCAGCAGGATTTCATTACCCAGATGGGGAGCTGCTTCGTCCACAGCGGCATCCATGCGGCGTTCTGTTTCTTCCTGTGTTAAGGTTTGCCAGGAAATGCCGTCTTTTTTCAGTGTGGCTGCAAACTGCTCTAATACTTGATGGAACAGATTCCCTAAATCAGGCGTACGCAGCTGGTACAACTGCCTAGGTCTTGCTTTCAGTCCATATTCCGCAAAATAAGCGAAGGGGCAGGCGGCAAACCGTTCCAGACGGGATACGCTGGAAAGAATGTTTTTGCCGTAAAGGCTTTTGGCAGTTTTTGGGGAAAGTTTTTGCCGTCTGTCATGAACGGAAAATCCCTGTCGCAGGAGAGAAAGCCGCTGCTGCCATTGGGGTGTGGTGGCAAAATAACTGTAAATATCCTGCCACATGGGTTCCATGGGGGATTCTTCCACGTGTTTGCGCATCTGTGCCCCTAACTGGTGGAAACATCCGCCTGGAGTCAGAGCAGAAAGGGGGAGAACGTCGTCCCGTTCTTCTGTCAATGTGGGATACATCTTCCCAATGCGGGCAATGAGAGAAGAGGGGAACAATGCTTTCCCTTCTGTGTCCCCGTTGGCGTAGGTGAGATACAGGGCATGAGAAGGCTTTGTCAATCCTCTGTAAATGAGGAACTGTTCTTCAAATAATTTCCGTTTGCCATCAGGGGCAAGCTCCATACCTGCCGCTGTCAGGGCTTCTCGTTCTGTTTCTGTGAAAATGCCTGTGTTTTCCGCAGGTGCGGGCAAAATGCCGTCATTGACGCCCAAAACTAGCAAGGCTTTGATGTCCGGCAGACGGCTTCGTTCAATATCCCCCACTAGCAAGCTGTCAGCGTCGGCGGAATGAGCCCCATGGAGCTTTCTTCCAGCCCGGCAGACAAAATACGGGCAAAGGTATCCAGTGACATAGGCGCGTCCCCCAGGATTTCCACAGCTTTTTGCAGCACATCCATGAGGATTTGCCAGATTTGCCGATGTTCCTCGGCTTTGGCGGCATTGCCTTTGGCAGCGGCTGCTTCGGAAAGAGCTGTCAGTTTTTGGGCAATGCCCAAGGTGTCCAGTTGAACAACAAGGGCCGTTACCCAATCCCGTAAAGGGAGATTTTTCTTCCGTTTCAGGGCAAGGAGGGGAGCAAATGGCGTCATGACCTGTACGCGGAGGTCATTGAGATACGCCTGTTCTGCTTCCTGTCCCGGCTGAAAGCCGTATGTCCAGACGTCTTTTTTCCATTTATAACCTTTGATGCCGTATGCCAGAACATAGTTTTCCAGAATATCCATGTCCTCCTGTGCCATGGGGGTCAGACCTGTTTTCAGATAAGAGAAAACGGCTTCATAGCGGAAGTCATAGACACACATTCCAGCAGGCTATTCACCAGCAAAATGAGGGGGTGAGAGGAAATGTCACGACGGCTGTCCACAAAACAGGGGATGCCGGCTTCTGACAGGATGCCTTTCAGCCCTTTTTCGTAAGCGGACATGGCATTGGTAACGATGGCAATGTCACGATAACGCAAGCCCTTTTCCCGTACCAGAGAAAGAATTTGTCCTGCGGCGTATGTCATTTCCGATTCCCTTGTGGCGCAGGAGCAGATATGGATGCCCTCATGGTCGGGAGATTTTTTATAATAACCATAAAAATAGTTTTGTTCCAAAAAGGCAAGGGCAGGTGTTTGTGCCCGAGGGTTTTCTTTGAAAAAGACAGGGAATTCCATGGCAATGCCCATTTCTTCTGCCAGAGAGACCAGTTTTTGTTTTGTCAGATGTGGTTCAAAAAATGGCGCGGCAGGAGGCAGACTGGAAGCGAAATAGCTGTGTTCGTCCATGGGCAGTGTGATGCTGACCCGTTTGCATAGACGGAGCAGCTGGGCAATGACGCCGTATTCCTGTGGTGTGAAGCCGTAAAAGCCATCCAGCCAGATTTCTGTATCTCCGAAAGCGGCAGAGGAAGCCAGTTTTTCTTCTAACAGGGAAAGGGTTGTGTCCCCAGTCAGATAAGTCTGAGAGAGGAATTCCTCATAGCGGCGGTAGATGCTTGCCATATCCCGACATTTGTCCTGTACGCTGTGGGACAGTCCTTCCAGATTGGACATGGTTTCCAGCTGTTCCGGTGTGACACGGTAGCGGAAAAATTCTGTGATGGTCTTTCCCAGACGGCTCACGAATCCGTTTTTGTCCATCATATGACAGAAATAAGGCAGGTCATCCCGCTGTTCCAGGAGAATTTTCTGCAATGCCATCTGTTTGCCCACATCCCCCAGTATCACGGCTCTGTTCAGTCCGTTTTTGGCAAAAAACTGGTGTGCCAGTCTGCCGAAGCTGAGGACTTCCGCTGTCAGGATGCCTTTGCGCTCTGTTCGTGCTGTCAGGTCGCGTTCCGCCTGAGAGGTGTACTGCTCCGGCACCAGAAAAATCTGCCGTCCTTTGTGGGTGGATTGGGCAGTGATGATCTCCTTCATACAGTATTCGGTTTTTCCGGTGCCTGCGGCACCAATGAGAAAACGTAATGCCATGTCTGTCCCTCCTTCATTAGTTACATGATACAAAAGGGCAGTATTTTTTGCAAGGACAAGTTCCCGGCAGGTATATCGGCAGACCTTTTTTCATAAGGTAAGATAACGATATGTTTGGAGGGAGAAAAGAGGGTGCGGCATACAAGATTTGTAGTGGTAAAAATGCGTGAGCTTTTGAAAACAGCCCTGTTTGCGGTGCTGGGCGTCATCATTCTGGTGGGGCTCATTACCTTTTTCCTGCGTATGGGAGATGGCAAATCCGCAGGGCTTTACCGGGACGGCACTTATGAGGCGGAACTGCCTCTAGGACAGGGCACCGCTTCCGTTTCTGTGGAAATTCGGGATGGACGCATCGCCGATGTGACAGTGACCGATGATGCGGAAACAGTGTCCGTCATGTATCCCATGGTGGAGGATGCTGCGGAAGAAGTAGCACAGCAGGTGGTACAGAACCAGTCTGTGGAAAATATCACCGTGGCGGATACCCATACATATTCCGCACAGGCGGTGCTGGACGCGGTGAGTGCCTGTCTGGAAGACGCGGAAAAATGAAGAAATGGGAAAGAAGATGCCTGTTTTGGGTATCTTCTTTTTTGCTTTGAGAAAAAATAAACAAAATCTTAATATTTGATTGTTCTTTTTTGGTAGATAGGATGGCTTTCCGATGGTATAATAAAAAATAAGTTGACACGAGAAAAGATGTCTTCTTGGTGTGGACTTTTTCTGTTTCGACAGTTTTGCGGAAAAACGAAGGAGGAGTATGTATGAGAAGAAAGTTAGCGGCAGTATTGTGTACTCTGCTGTGTCTGACTGCTTTTACAGGGTGTTCCGCTGATGAAGTGGGCTACCTGCAAATGAGCGCGGACATATTCAAAGGCATGGAAGTCAGTGAAACAACAGGGGAAGCTGATATTACACTGGACTTTGATGCCATGAAAACATTTGCGGCAGACGTAATGCTGGCAAGCGGTATGACACAGGAAGATGTGGACGCTGCCATGGCTGGTATGACAGATTTTGACGGCAAAAAGAATGTGAAGCTGAATTATACCATGCTGATGAATATGGATGATATGTCCTTTATGTTTGATGTGGACGCCAAATATAAAAATCAGGAATATTCTTTCGGCAGATGGTATTACGGCACAAAAGACGGCGTATATGTTTCCACAGAAACCGTATGGAGCGCATACCGTCTGATGCAGAATATGACAGAAGATACAGATAGCTATTTCTTCAGCGATGCGTTCGCTCAGGAATGGAAATCTATGCTGGATCGTGACCAGTATATCTGTGTTCTGGATATGAAAGAAGATTTGGGTCTGACCCAGGAAGAACTGGATGCTCTGATCCCCAGCGGCTATGACAGCGTTTATGAAGCAGCCATCAACATGTATAAAGATGGTTTCAGTGGCTTCAGCACAGGCATGGTGACAAGAATCCAGAACGGCTATCAGGTAGAAGCTACTGGTACAGAAGTAGGTCGGATGCTGGTTTCTCTGCTGGACTACATGGCACAGAATCCTGAACCTGTTATCAATGCACTGGAAGAATACCTGAAAGTGACTATGCAGGCAAGCGGCGCAACAGAAGCGGAAATTGCTGATCTGACAAGCTCCATGCAGGCAGCAAGAGAAGATGTGGAAGCATTCAGCACAGTACTGGCTGATGTAAAAGACGCAGTGGAAACAGGTATGAAGAATGAAACTGTTGCAGCACTGCTGAATGGTTTCCATTACACAAGCGAATTTACAAAAGTAAATGACAGATACTATGGCAGTGAAAACTATCAGATGGCATACAAAGGCAGCACCATGTGCGCAATCACTTCCTCCATGCGTATGGAAGAAGCCAGAGGCTCCGTGGTATTCCCTTCCATCAGTGTAAGACCTGATGCCATCACAACAGAACTGGAAACACTGACAGATAAATACAATCCTGTAACAGGTGTCAGCGCAACATGGTACTATGACGAACCTACCGCATTCCTGACAGAAGAACGTGCAGAACCCGTTTACTGGGGCGGCAGCGTTTCTCCTATCGTAGAATATGTGGTACAGGACGGCAGAATTTACCTGCCTCTGCGCAGCATCTGCGATATGCTGGGTGAAACTGTAACATGGGATCAGGCAACAAAGACAGCCTCTGTTGTACAGGGCGAAACTGTCATCCCTATGGATGGTATTCTGGTTGACAGCACATCCTACATTGGTGTACGCGGCTTTGAAGCACTGGGCTATCAGGTAACTTACACCAATACAGATGGACAGCATGTAGCAACCATCGTAAAATAAGAAATCCGCAATTTTGAGATGAATGTTTGATTGAAAAGAAACAGAAAAAGCAAAATAAAAAACAGAGTGTCCTCTGCAAAGAGGATGCTCTGTTTTTTGTCAGAGAGAATTAGCGGCAGCGGGTGCGCAAGTCTTCCCAGTAAGTGTAGGGAATCTGCAAATTGCCCATACCTTTGCCCAGTCGGATGTCAGGTTTATTTTCTCCATGGAAGTCACTGCCGCCGGAGGGAAGCAGACCCAAAGTGCGGGCGATTTTTTCCACGGCTTTTGTCTGGGCTGGCGTATAGGTGGAGTAGCGGCATTCGATGCCGTCCAGACCAAAGGGAATCAATTCTTTGCAGAGAGTTTCCACTTGAGTCATGTCCAAGTCGTATAGGGTAGGATGCGCCAAAACAGCAGCACCGCCGGCGTTTTTGATGGCTTCGATGCAGCCTTTTGGTGTGAGGAACTGCCGCTCCACATAGCCGGGGCAGCCGGGAGAGAGATATTTGGAAAAGGCTTCTTTTCGGTCTTTGATGAGTTTCTTTTCCAACAGCACATTGGCAAAGTGGGCACGGGTGATGATTTCGCCGCCAGCGTTTTGGGCAACTTCTTCCAGAGAAACAGGCAGACCGATGGCGGTAAGCTGTTTTGCCATGCGTTCGTTTCTGTCGTCGCGGCTTTGGCGGATTTTCTCCAATTTTTCCAGCAGCATGGGGTCATGACGGTCAAAGCCAAGACCAACGATGTGGATTTCCGGGCGGTGAAAGCCTTCATAAAGGGCAGCAAACTCAATGCCGCAGATGGTTTCCATGCCGTGTTTTTCCCCTGCTTCCAGAAACAGTTCCAGCCCGTCTATGGTATCGTGGTCGGTGAGGGCAATGGCGGAAAGACCCTGCTTTTTGGCAAGAATCACCAGACCTTCTGGAGAAAACGTGCCGTCAGAGCAGTAAGAATGGGTATGTAAATCAATGGTTTTACACATAGTTATCACTTCCTTTTGTATCAGTATATCATAAGCGGCGGGAAAGTCCCATAAAATAAATCAGATATAGAAAAAGGAGTGAAAACCATTGAAGTTTTGCAGAAAGGAAAAACAGGACTGCTGTCAGGCAGAAACAGGAGGGAATAAAGGCCTGTGTCTCTTGAAAGGAATGGCAGTGGCGTTGGCGGTAAGCTGCATCTTTTTCATTGCCTATGGCATTGTGCTGACTTACACGGCTCTTGCAGAAAGCACAATTCCCATTGTTGCTTTGTGCTGTACGGCATTATCCGCAGGCATTGCCGGCTTTGACTGGGCGAAATGCATCAAACGCCGCGGGCTCATTTGGGGGCTTTTGGCAGGGCTGGTATACGGACTTTTGCTGTGGGCGATTACCAGTTTTGGCAGCGGAGATTTTGCTCTGCACACCACTTTTTGGCGGATGATGGCAGTGGCTTTGGCAGGGGGAGCCGCCGGCGGTTTGCTGGGTATACACAAAATTTCTTGAAAAATACATCATTTCCTGCCATTTCATCTTTGCATCTCTTTTATTTTGTGCTATACTATCAAAATAATAAAAAGGAAGAACGGTTTTTCTTTTTTCAGGGGCGAATAAAGGAAGAACCGTCTTTCTTTTGGAAAAAACAGTTTCGCCAGTTTTGACGGACAGAAATCAGGAGGAGAAAGATGAAAGCAAGAGGAAGATTCATGCTGTTGATCATGCTTGTCATCGCGGCGGCTTTGAGCTTTGTTTCCTACCAGGGGATCGGGGAAGGGAAAATTCTCAGCGCCGGAAACATCAAGCAGGGCCTTGACTTGAGCGGTGGTGTGTACATCGTTTATGAAGCAGACAAGGAAGATGTCACAGCAGAAGAAATGCAGGCGGCTGTTTCTTTGATCCAGGGGCGTATGGACTGGAACGGTTGGACAGAAGCGGAAGTTGCCCAGGAAGGCACAAATCGTATCCGTGTGGATATTCCCGGTGTGGAAAACGCGGAAGAAGCCATTCGAGAGATTGGACAAACTGCTCAGTTGTCCTTTGTGGATGAAACAGGAAAAGTATTGCTGACAGGTGATATGGTAGCTGACGCAACCAAACAGGTAGGCGCTATCCAAAAGGGCGGCAATGCGCAGCCTTATGTTGCTTTGAAATTCAACGATGAAGGCAAACAGCTTTTCGCAGAAGCGACAGCGGCAAATATCGGCAAACCCATTTATATTGTGATGGACGGCGAAGTGATCAGCGCACCTATGGTGCAGTCTGCCATTACCACAGGGGAAGCATCCATCACAGGTAATTTCACCGGGGAATCTGCGGAAGAACTGGCATCCCTCATTCGTGCCGGCTCTCTGCCTTTTAACCTGAATGTCATCCAGATGAAGAATGTAGGTGCTAGACTGGGTGCGGACGCACTGGCAACAGGCGTGAAAGCAGGTGCCATCGGTTTGGCTCTGGTATTGATCTTTATGCTGGTGGTTTATAAAGTACTGGGCTTTGCGGCAGACCTTGCGCTGATTATTTATGTAGGTCTGGAATTGATCTTGCTCAATGCCTTTAACATTACGCTGACACTGCCAGGTATTGCGGGTATCATCCTTTCCGTAGGTATGGCGGTAGACGCCAATGTCGTTATCTTTGAACGTCTGAAAGAAGAACTGATACAGGGCAAAACACTTCGTGTTGCCATCAAAAACGGGTTCTCCCGTGCGCTGCCTGCTATTCTGGACGGCAACGTAACAACACTCATTGCAGCAGTGGTGCTGTTCTTCCTTGGCTCCGGTACGGTCAAAGGCTTTGCGACCACACTGATCATGGGTATCATCATTTCCATGTTCACAGCCCTGGTGGTAACAAGACTGATCGTAAACGGCTTGATGCAGGGCGGATGCAGCAACCCGAAGTATTATGGCATGCGCAGTAAGTAAGGAGGCGGAGCAGATGAAAATTGTAGAAAACAGAAAAAAATTCTTCGCCGCTTCTTTGATTGTCATCATCATTGGTTTTGCGGCAATGATCTTCAATGCTCAGGCAGGCAGAGGCGCTTTCCAGTATGACGTTGAGTTTACCGGCGGTACCTCTTTTGACCTGGATCTGGGTCAGGAATATAAACAGGAAGATCTGCAGAAAATCATCACAGATGTAACGGGACAGGATAGTCCACAGATTCAGCAGGTTATTGGTACAAACGAAGTAACTGTAAAAATTCAGTCCATTGACAGTGCAACAAGAGAAACACTGACCAATGCCATTTTGGAAGCGTATCCCAACGCAGTATGGGGGAAGTCAATGACGTCAGCGGTACTGTCAGCCACGAAATGCAGACAGCAGCCATCAAAGCAACACTCATTGCGGCAGTGGCAATGCTGCTGTATATTTCCCTGCGGTTCCACGATTTCCGCGCCGGCGGCAGTGCTATCATTGCGCTGCTTCACGACGTACTCATCGTTCTGACAGCTTATGCGGTGTTCCGTATCCCGGTCAACAACACATTCATTGTCGTTCTGTTGACCATTCTGGGGTACTCCATCAACGCGACCATCGTTATTTTTGACCGTATCCGTGAAAACAAGAGCGCATTCCATGCAAACCAGACAGCGGAAAAAATCAACAAGAGCATCAGTCAGACACTGGCACGTTCCATCAATACATCCCTGACTACATTCCTCACCGTTGGGGCTATTTATGTATTGGGTGTGCCTGCGCTGAAAGAATTTGCGCTGCCTATGATGATTGGTATTCTGGCAGGGGCATATTCTTCCGTTTGCATTTCCGGTTCCGTTTGGTATGTATTGCTGCCTCAGCACGAGAAATAATCGGAAAACAAAAAGATTGTATTTGACCGTTTTCTAAAGAAAACAATCATTGTAAAAATTTGATAGCTGGAATTCTTTATGCTTTAAGGATTCCAGCTATATTGTTTTCTTATGAAGCGGTTAGGATACAGTCTTTTTCTTTGGATATAAAGGCGCAAAAGACAAGGTCGGTGCTTTTTTTAGCGTAATCTGTCTTGTAATTGCAGGGGGAAGATGTTAAGATAGTGGCAAATGTATGAAAACACAGGAAACTTTGCGCAGGGCGCAGAGCAAGGGAGGATACTATGCATATTGTAATTGTAGGGGACGGTAAGGTTGGCAGTACTGTTGCGGCCCAGCTGTCTACCGAAGGTCATGATATCATCATCATAGACAGCAATGCCACCGCATTGGAAAACGCAGGCAACACAATGGATATCATTTGTGTGGAAGGCAACGGATGCAGTGCGGCACTGCAAAAAGAAGCAGGGGTGCCGGAAGCAGATTTGCTCATTGCGGCAACTTCCGCCGATGAAGTGAATATGCTGTGCTGTCTCATCGGGAAAAAACTGGGGGCAAGACACACCATTGCCCGTGTCCGCAATCCCGAATACTTTGCGCAGATTAACCTTTTGAAAGAAGAACTGGGGCTGAGTATGGCAGTTAACCCGGAATCAGCGGCAGCCCAGGAAATTTCCCGTCTGCTGCGTTTCCCGTCCGCGTTGCAGATTGAACCTTTCGCAAGGGGACGTGTGGAACTGGTAGGACTGAAGGTACCGGAAAACAGTGTACTGGATGGCATGCCTCTGTGGGCGCTGTACAAAGAATTCCAGGTAAAGATCCTGATCTGTGTAGTACAGCGGGAAGATGAAGTCATCATTCCTTCCGGGGATTTTGTGCTCCACAGCGGCGATCGTATCCATATCACAGCGGAACATATTGAAATTGAACGGTTCTTCCGTGTATTGGGGCTGTTCCGTAATCGTGCCCGCAGTGTTATGATCATCGGCGGCAGCCGTTTGGCTTATTATCTGGCAAAGGAACTGATTTCCATTAAAGTCCGGGTAAAAATCATCGAACGGGATAAAGCACGTTGCGAATACCTTTGTGAAATGCTGCCGGAAGCGGTTATCATCCATGCGGATGGTACGGATAAGGAAGTCCTTCAGGAAGAAGGTCTGGAAAAAACAGACGCTTTGGTAACATTGACAGGTATGGACGAGGAAAATATCATCGTTGGGCTGTATGCCAAGGCAATGAAGGTTGCCAAGGTTATTGTGAAGATCAATAAACTTTCCTTTACGGAAATTCTGGATAAAATGGATATCGACAGCTTTATTTCACCCAAAGCCATTGCGGCAAACAACATTGTGCGCTATGTCCGGGCTATGCAGAACTCTGTGGGCAGCAGCAATGTGGAAACCCTGCACCATCTCATCAATGAACAGGTGGAAGCGGTGGAATTTAAAGTAAGGGAAAAATCCGGCGTTGTGGGTGTACCGCTGAAGAACCTTAAGACAAAAGAAAACATACTGGTAGCCACCATCATCCGTGATGGCAAAATCATCATCCCCGGCGGGAATGACACCATTGAGATCGGTGATAATGTTATCATCGTGACAGCAGGCCGTCACTTGAACGATTTGCGGGAAATCCAGCAGAAATTGATAGGGTAGGAAGTTATTATGAACTATAAAATGATGGCCTATATCTTAGGCAATATTATGCAGGCAGAAGGCTTGCTCATGTCTATTTCGGCGCTTCTTGCGTTATACAAAGGGGAAATAAACGAATTACGGGCTTTTCTGATTACCATTATACTGCTTTTGGTCATTGGGACAGCCATGAAGCATTTTGCACCAAAGAATAAAAGGATTTATGGCAGAGAAGGCTTTGTCATCGTTGCTCTTTCCTGGATCGTTATGTCTATTTTTGGGGCAATGCCTTTTTACCTCAGCGGTGCCATTGATGGCGCTGTCAATTGCTTTTTTGAAACCGTATCCGGCTTTACCACAACAGGTGCAACGGTGCTTTCGGAAATCGAAGGCTTGCCTATGAGCATATTGTTCTGGCGCAGTTTCACCCACTGGATCGGCGGTATGGGGATTCTGGTATTCGTCCTTGCCATCGTGCCTTTGGGGGATGACCGTTCCATGCATCTGATGAAAGCGGAAGCTCCGGGGCCAGTGGTCAGCAAATTGGTGCCAAAGATCAAATCCACAGCAAAAATTTTGTATGGCATTTACATTGTTATGACCATACTGGAAATGATTTTCCTTTTTGCTGGGGGAATGCCGCTTTTCGATAGCGTCAACCATGCCCTCTCCACAGCGGGTACTGGCGGTTTCTCCATTAAAAACAGCAGTATCGCCGCTTATAACAGTCCATATTTTGAATACGTCATTACGGTTTTCATGCTGCTGTTCAGTATTAACTTCAACATGTTCTATTTGCTTCTGGTGCGGGATTTCAGAGCAGTGTTTAAGAACGAAGAACTGCGGTATTATTTGGTCATTGTGGGGATTTCCACAGCGGTGATCACTGCCAATATCGTTCATTTGTATCCCACGTTGAAAGCGCTTTCCGTCATGCGGTGTTCCAGGTAGCGACCATCACCAGTACCACAGGCTTTATTACGGCAAACTATGAAGAATGGCCGGAACTGTCTAAGACCATTCTGGTGGTATTGACCATGCTGGGTGCCTGCGGCGGCTCCACCGGCGGCGGTATCAAGGTTTCCCGTTTCATCATTCTGCTGAAGCTGACGCTGCGGGAAATCCGTCATATTGTTCATCCACGTTCTGTCAATATCATCAAACTGGAAGGACAGCGTGTCAGTGACGAAACCATCCAAGGCACAACAGGGTATTTCATCACCTATATTATGCTGCTCTTTGGTTCCTTTATATTGGTTTCCATAGACAATTACGATTTTACCACATCCATTACGGCGGTCATCACCACCCTGGGGAACGTAGGGCCCGGGTTGTCATTGGTAGGCCCTGTGGAGAATTTCTCTTTGTTCTCGGACTTTTCTAAAATCGTGCTGAGTTTGGACATGCTCTTTGGACGACTGGAAATTTTCCCTATGATTATGCTGTTCTCGCCTTCTATCTGGCGAAAAGCTTAAGCAGAGAAATAAGAAACGGATAAATCTTTGGAGCATCTTCACAAGAAAACAAAAAACGCTGAAATTTTTATGTTATATACAGAAGATTTCAGCGTTTTTGTTTTTATAAGATGATATTTGATATGTTTTCTTGTGAAGACAGCTTTCGCAATTTCCCTTAAGAAATGAAGGAAAAGGAAAAACAATGTTTTCTTAAGGGGAAATTGCTTTAGATTTATCCGTTTTTTATGTGACTCCATCACGGAAGAAGAAAAAGGCATGGTGTATACTGGTTACAGATAAAACAACAGGAGGAAATATCATGGCAAAAAGAAAAGCAAGTGTACAAATCAAAGAATGTGTTGCCTGCGGTACCTGCGTGAAGGTCTGTCCGGTGGGCGCTATTTCTGTTTATAAAGGACTTTACGCAGATGTCAGCGCGAAATGTGTGGGCTGCGGCAGATGTTCTGTGGCTTGTCCCGCGTCGGTCATTGAAATGCAGGAGGTGACACCATGACAAAGAAGAAAAAATGGTATGATTATTTATGGATCGTTTCCGCTGCCTATTTGATTTTGGGCTTTTTCAATATCCTTTTTGCATGGATGGGGCTGCTGTGCTTCTTTATTCCGCTGCTGATTGCCATTTTTGGCGGAGATAAAATGTACTGCAATAAATTCTGTGGCAGAGGCCAGCTCTTTGACCTGCTGGGCAACAAACTGGGACTTTCCCGGAAAAATGATATTCCCAAATTCCTGCGGAGCAAGTGGTTCCGTTATGGATTTTTGATCTTCTTTTTCATCATGTTCTTTAACATGCTTTTCAGCACCTATCTGGTGTTCGAAGGTACAAGAAACTTGAAAGAAGTGGTGACACTCCTTTGGACAATTAAACTGCCTTGGAATTGGGCATACCACGGCACTGCTGTTGCAGAGTGGGTAGCACAGTTTGCCTTTGGTTTTTACAGCGTGATGCTCACATCCACCGTTTTGGGATTGATTACCATGATTTTGTATAAACCACGCTCCTGGTGTGTATACTGTCCTATGGGAACCATGACCCAGACCATCTGTAAGGCGAAGCACAGATGCAATGGCGCCTGTGGTATTCCTCAACAAAATGATTCTCCTATAACATAAAAACAGAGCGGTTTTCCGAAAGGAAATACCGCTCTGTTTTTCGTTTACAGATAAGACCGCAGTTTCTTTTTGTCCAGAATGCGAATACCGCCCCGGAAGGTTTCCACAATGCCTTCCTCGGCAAAATACTTAATCATACGGGTGACCACCTCTCTGGCAGTGCCCATGTATTTGGCAATCTGTTCCTGTGTCATATGGATTTCATCAGACTTTGTTTTCGACATTTCATCCGTAAGGAAGATTGCCAGCCGTTTGTCCATGGCCATGAAAAGGATTTGCTGCATGGCCCACATAACGTCGGAAAAACGGTCTGCCGCCATATGGTAGCCGCATGCTTCCACATAGACGTTTTCCGTTACCAGTTTATGAAAAGCGGAGGCGCTGACGGTGAGGATCTCTGACTTTTCCACCGTATCCACGGAAACGTCAAAGGTAATGGCATCGAGCACGCAGGAAGCGGAAAGAATGCAGATATCCCCGGGATACAGACGGTAAAGGGTAACTTCCCGTCCATCTTCAGAGAGCAGGTAAGCCCGCAGCTGTCCAGATTTGATGTAAAGCAGACCGGCGCATTCTTCGCTGCCGTTGTGCAGATTGACCCCCTTGGGGTAGGTGGCCAGTGTGGCACTGCGGCAGAGCATATCTTTTTGATCTTCTGTCAGATGTTCCCAGAAAGAAAAATTTTCTGCAAATAAGGTTTCATATTCTCGTGTCATATTGTTTTCACCGCTTTCGGATTGATTATCTTCAGTGTAACAAGCAATTTCTTTTTTTGCAAGAAAAAAGGCTCTCTGTTCGAGAGCCTTTTCACGTTCGATGTTTTTTCATCGAGTAAGGGGAGGGGTATGTTCTATGTTTACAAATAATTTGGAAATTAGCTTTTGGGAAGGGGTGCCTGAGGCAACTCGGGGAAATCACCTCAGGCGGGAAGTAAAAGGGGGCGTCCTTTTGACTTCTCTTATAGTATATCGGGAAAATGTGTCTAATTTGTGAATAGAAACTTACAGCTAACTTAAGGAATTTGAAAGAACCTTTTTCGAAAAACGAAAAAACGGCGAAAACTGCAAAATGTATGGGAAAAAGACGGAATGGCAACAAAATGTGGTAAATGTCAGACAAATGGGTGAGAATTGGAGGATTTTTAGCATGTAACATACAATTTGTACGGCAATATCCCTTTGAAATGGTAGGGTTTTTGATAATATGCAAGAAATTTTAAAAAAGTGAATATTTTTATTTACAGGTCATAAAGATTCTGTTAAGATTTTATATAAGAAAAGATAATGGAACGATAAGAGGAGGAAATGCTTATATGACAGAAATTTTACACCACTTTATGAGAGAACTAATCGAATATTCCATCATTTTGCTGGAACTGATTGGCGTATTGGTTTTGCTGGCAGGCGCTTTGCGTGCCACAGTTAACTATATCAAGGGAGATCCCCATACTCGTGTAAAGTTATGTCGTGCCATGGCAATGGCGTTGGAATTCAAGCTGGGCGGCGAAATCCTGCGTACGGTTATCGTGCGTGAGTTTTCTGAAATCGCGTTGGTTGGCTGCATCATTGTTCTGAGAGCAGGTTTGTCCTTCCTGATCCACTGGGCAATCCGTACAGAGGAAAAAGACCAGGCGGAGGAACAGCTGGAAGAATGTACTGTGGAAGTACTGGATAAAGAAAAAAGGGAAAAAGTGGCTTCCCGCTGGCGCTCTATCAAAGAAGTGATTTAAGATACAATTTCCTTCAATCCTAAATAAATAACACGAAACGCAAAAGCACCTGACGATTTTTCCGTCAGGTGCTTTTGTATAATTTGTGATTAAAATTCAAATCCTTGCATTTTATCCAGATATTTTTCTCCGATGAGTTCATCATAGGTCAGATAGCGATGGAGTTTCTGGATTTCTTCCCGTTCCTCCGCTGTGGTTCCAGGTGTGTAAAGATTGTAATAAGGACTCATAACGGGGCAGGTTTCGTATACATGAAGCAGGAAATTGGTTTGCAGGCATGCAGGTGCGTTGATGTAGTCGCAGAGCAGTGCCGGCAGCAGATAAGGAGAAACCTTCTGGTCTTCCGCACGATATTCATTGCCGGTGTCGTAGTTGGCAAACATAACATAAGGGGTGCAGAACATGGTGTATTTTTCCTCGTCTGTCCATTCCGCGGCTTTATCCGCATGGATGGTGCCTGTGGATGTGTAAGGGGTGAAATTATCCCCCAGTGTAGGCAGGTGGTCACCGTACCAGAGCAGTACCGTGGGTTTTTCTCTCTGCATGATGTAATCATAGAGCATACCCAGTGCCGCGTCGGAATCGCTGGCACCTTTGGCGTAGTTCTGGAGAGAAATGACTTCCTGTTCAGACAGATTATCCCCGCTGACTTTGATGTCCCAGTCGGAAGAATCGAATTTGTTTGTATACAGACTGTGATTTTCCATGGTGATGGCAGTCAGATACAGGCCGGTTTCGTGAGGCTGTTCCAGCTGATAAATGATTTCTTCTGCAACAGTCTGGTCAGTAATGTAAGGGCCGCTGTTCCAGTGGAGTTCCGCATGCATGTCGTTTTCACCCAGAAAATCATCATAGCCCATGAGAGGATAAGCCCGGTCACGTTCGTAGAATGTTTTCTGGTAGGTATGGACGCCCAAAGTGTCATATCCCAGACTTTTGAACAGCTGCGCGTAAGCAAATGTTTTTTCCTTTAAATACTGCTGATAAGGTATATTGCCGGAAGGCAGTGTGCTGGTAGACATGCCGGACTGGATTTCAAATTCTGGACGGATGGTGCCGCCGCCAAAGGTACAGGAAACCATTTCACCGCTGGGATGTTCTGCCGCAATGGCGCGGTAGTTTTTCAATGGATCATCAGAGAAGGTAACGCCTTCCAGTTTGGTAGGATCCCAAAAGGCTTCGGACAGTACCACGATGACGTCAGGATTTTCGAAATCAGAAGTATTTTCTTCCCCAGTGGGAACAAAAGGCGCAAACATCTCTGCCATGACTTCTTCGCTGTAATCCTGCGGCATCAGTGTATCTACGGTGCCGAAGTTCAGGGCAAAGCCTGTCAAAAAGCCATAATTGTCATAAATATAATCCTGATCGGTTTCTTCGTTGATAACGATGCCGAAAAGGGGTTCATAGCATCCCCGCACGGTTGTATTGGTAACAAATACCACCAGAAGGGCTGCCAGTACCGGAACCCCTACAAAATGTACTTTGCTGCGGATAGGCAGCATAGGACGGGTTACATGAAGGAATAGCCAATAAAGGATGGTTACCAAAAAGAGCGGGATATACTGCCATGGGAATGAAATGGAGCCTAAAAACTCAGTGAAGCTGCCTGCGTTCTGTGCCAGGGCCAAATCCCAGGGATAAAAATGATCCTGCAAAATAATGGATTTGAAGTGGTCAATGAGGGGTAGCAGGGTGAACAAAAATCCTGTGATGCCTGCGGCTGTGGAAAAACGGCGGAATAGAAATACAAATGTGAAGTATACGCCGTAAACCAGAAGCAATCCCAGAACAAAGGCGCCTGTCTGTGCTGTGATGAGCGTAGACAGCATGGAACGGGAGCCAAAAGAAATGTAGTTTGCCACAAGGGTCATATAAATAGGAAACACAAGGGTGAGTATCCATAATATGGCTCTGGGCAATGGGGCGGAATGGAAAAATTTCCGCAGTTTTTTCGATTGTGTGGAAAATGTTTTCATGGGTCAATGCCTTCTTTCTTTTCAATTACCCCGAGGTTTTATTTTATCATGGGAAAGGCGTATTTTCAACGCTGGCGGGAGAAATGAAAAGAATTTTATTTTTAGCAGGTGTGATTTCCAGAGGTGTGATACGATCTTTTTCTGTAATGGGACGTAAAACACGACAGGGATTGCCCGCAGCAAGAACGCCGCTGGGAATGTCGTGGGTTACCACACTGCCTGCACCGATGACGCTGCCCGCACCAATGGTGACACCGCCGCAGATGGTAGCGTTGGCACCGATCCATACATCATCTTCCAATGTGATAGGGGCAGAAGTGCCGATGCCTTCCCCTCTCTGAGCTGCATCCATGGCATGTCCCGCACAGGCAAGGCAAACACCGGGGCCGATGAAAGCGTTGGCGCCGATATGCACAGGGGAAGTATCCAGAATGACACAATTGTAATTGATGAAGGTTAGTCCGTGGGTATGGATATGGAACCCATAATCACAGCGGAAAGACGGCTCGATAAATGTCAGGGGATGGCAGGTGCCGAAAAGCTGCTGTAAGATTTCAGCTCTCTTTTCTGTTTCCGTAGGAGCGGTCTGGTTGTATTCCCAGCAAAGGGTTTTTGCTTTTGTCTGTAAGTGGTTGGGCATGTCGGTGTGGCGTGTGCAGTAGCCTTCCGGCAGTCCCATGATTTTCAAAATATCCATATATGATGTCCTTTCTTTTGTTGAAATCAGGAAAATGCTTTGCTTCCTAAGGATAAAATGTATCACATTTTCTGGTAGGGCGCAATGGAGGAAAAAAGGGAATCTTGCGCGGATATTGCCGGATATGGTACACTGTTTGGAAAGAG
Source organism: Clostridia bacterium UC5.1-1D10 (assembly GCA_001304995.1). GTDB lineage: Bacteria > Bacillota > Clostridia > Lachnospirales > Anaerotignaceae > Anaerotignum. Next base: position 41,477 of record BBZU01000009.1, read on the forward strand.
AAGGAGGGGATTTTATGAGGGAAACAGGAATCTACATTCATATTCCTTTTTGTGTGCAGAAGTGTCTGTACTGTGATTTTCCGTCTTTTGGCGGACAGGAAAAGGAATATGAGCGGTATACAGCGGCTTTGTGCCGGGAAATCGAAGCCAAAAGCCATCTGGCAAAGGATTGGAAGATCAAGACCGTGTTTTTTGGCGGCGGTACGCCTACGGTGCTTTCTGCACAGCAGATGAAGCGGATTTTGGATACCGTTTTTCAATGTTTCAATGTGGAAGGTGACGCGGAAATCACCACCGAAGCCAATCCTGGTACATTGAGTCTGGAGAAGTGTGTTGCTTTGCGGCAAATGGGATTCAATCGCTTGAGTATGGGTGTGCAGGCATGGCAGGATGAATTGCTGGAGAGATTGGGCAGAATTCATACCCGTCAGCAGTTCCTGAAAAACTTTGCCAGCGCCAGAGAAGCCGGTTTTGACAATATTAATGTAGATTTGATGTTTGCCCTGCCGGAACAGACCTTGGGTCAGTGGGAAGAAACCCTTTCGGAAATTACCGCATTACAGCCGGAGCATATTTCCGCTTACAGCCTCATTATAGAAGAAGGAACACCTTTTTATGATTTGTATGAAAAGGAAGTTTATCAGGAAACGGATGAGGAACTGGACAGAGCCATGTATCACACAGCGGTGCAGATTCTGGCGGAGGAAGATTATCACCAGTATGAAATCTCCAATTTTGCCAAAGATGGTAAAGAAAGCCGCCATAACCGCATTTACTGGCGGGATGAGGGATATTTGGGCTTTGGTCTGGGCGCGCATTCTTATTGGGAAGGAAAACGGTTCCACAATCCCTATGACCTGCATACATATATGGAGCAGGCAGAAAACGGCAATGTTTCCATGGAGGATCTGGAAGAACTTTCTCTGGCAGACCAGTATGGTGAATTTATGTTCGTGGGACTGCGTCTGACAGAAGGCATCGAGAAAAAAAGATTTGCCCAGCGCTTTGGCGTAGACATGGAAGATGTTTATGGTATGGAAATCGAAAAATGTAAGGAAGAAGGTCTGCTGGAAGAAAAGGCCGGATGGCTTCGTCTGACAGAGCGAGGACTGGATCTGAGCAATCAGGTTTTCATGGAATTTCTCAAGGAAGATGCCTGAAAAACCCTAGAAAACCAAAAAGAAAAATCCAAAATATAAAATTCAAAAAAAGTTCATAAATTTTTTCTGATTAGCACTTGACATTGCCGGTGGCAAGTGCTATCTTTATTACATGAGTTAGCACTCATAACGAGTGAGTGCTAACAAAAGACAAATTTCCATACGAAGTGCGTCCCAAAGATAAAGGCGTAAACGGAAATTTACTTCAAAAAATCGGAAATTTTTTTCTTCTGAAAAAAGCGTCAGAAGAAAAACCATTCCGTAAATTTCCATTTGTTTCCTCGTGACACTCTGTGTCAGGTCGGAAACGCATAACCGGAAATTTACTTCATTAATGAGGAGGCGAAAGGCTATGTCGTTGAATGAGAGAAAAATTCAAATCTTACAGGCGATTATCAATGACTATATCGAAACGGCGGAGCCTGTCGGTTCCAGAACCATCGCCAAAAAATATAATTTGGGCATCAGTTCAGCCACCATTCGTAATGAAATGAGTGACTTGGAGGAAATGGGCTTCATCTTACAGCCCCATGCTTCTTCCGGCAGAATTCCATCAGACATGGGCTACCGTTTATATGTAGACCACCTGATGCAGAAAAAAGAACTGGGGCCAGAGGAACAGCGGTATCTGCAAAATGTCATCACAAGAAACGTGGGACAGATTGATTACCTGCTGGAGGAAACGGCAAAGGCTCTTTCCGCACTGACCAATTACACCACCATCATTTCAGAGCCAGTCAGTCAGCGCACACGCATCAAACAGATTCGTCTGCTGCCGCTGGACAGCGTTTCGGTGCTTCTGGTCATTGTAACGGAAGATAATTTCATCAAAAATCATGTGATTCAGATGGGCACAGTTCCTGAGGAAGATAAGATCTTCACCATGGGCATGCGGCTGAATCAGGTGTTGCAGGGATATTCCCTCCATGATATAGATGCAAGTGTCATCAATCGCTTGCAGGCAGAACTCCATGAATACAGACAGATCCTGCCGCATATCTTATCGGCGATCGAAAGTACCATGCGTTCTGCGGAAAAGGTACAGGTTCACATGAGCGGCACCAAAAACATTCTGGCTTTTCCTGAGTTTTCTGATATCCAGAAAGCCAAGTCCCTGTTCCAGGCACTGGAGGAAAAGGATGTGCTGGTAACCCTCTTGCAGGGCAGTACCGATACCAATGACATGCAGATCCTCATCGGCAGCGAAAACAGCGTCCAGTGCATGAAGGATTGCAGCATCATTACGGCAACCTACAAAATGAGTGACGAAACCCGCGGTACCATCGGTATCGTAGGGCCCACCCGAATGGATTATTCTCAGGTGGTATCCGTCCTCAACGGTATGGTTACCAATATGGAAAAAGTATTGAAAAATCTGTCGAAAGGCAATAAAAATACCTAGAGAAAAGAGGAGCAGATGTGGAAGATAAGGATTTAAGAGAAGAAAATCTGCAGGAAGAAGCCGCTGAAATGCAGGCGGAAGCAGAAGTGACAGAAGCTGTGGAAGCGGAAGTGGTTGATGAAACCGAAGCGAAAATGGCTGAACTGGAACAGAAAGCTGCGGATTATCTGGATAAATATCAAAGATGTCTGGCGGAGTTCGATAACTTTAGAAAACGGACTTCCAAAGAAAAAGCAAGCATGTATGACGACGGTGTGAGAGATACCGTGGAAAAACTGCTGGCAGTGGTGGATAATCTGGAACGTGCCGTTGCGGTACAGGAAGGAAAAGACGCCGAAGATGCCTTTTTCAAAGGCGTGCAAATGACTTTGAAGCAGTTCCAGGAAATTTTGCATGGCATGGGCGTTGAGGAAATCAAAGCCCTGGGCGAAAAATTCGACCCCAATTTCCATGCGGCTGTGGCACATGAAGATGATGATGCTTACGGCGAAAACGAAATCATTCTGGAAATGCTGAAAGGTTATAAATATAAAGATAAAGTCATCCGTCACAGCATGGTGAAGGTGGCAAACTAAAACTGAAATTTTGATTTGACAATTTAGGAGGAAATAGATTATGGGTAAAATTATTGGTATTGACTTAGGTACAACAAACTCTTGTGTAGCAGTAATGGAAGGCGGCCAGCCTGTTGTTATCGTAAACAGCGACGGCGCAAGAACAACTCCTTCCGTAGTTGGTTTTGCGAAAAACGGCGAAAGACTGATCGGTGAAACAGCAAAACGTCAGGCAATCACAAACCCTGACAACACCATCAGCTCCATCAAACGTCACATGGGTGAAAACTATAAAGTAAACATCGAAGGCAAAGCTTACTCTCCTCAGGAAATTTCCGCAATGGTACTGCAGAAACTGAAAGCTGACGCAGAAAGCTATCTGGGCGAAACTGTTTCCGAAGCAGTTATCACAGTTCCCGCATATTTCAACGACGCACAGCGTCAGGCAACAAAAGACGCTGGTCGTATCGCTGGTCTGGAAGTAAAACGTATCATCAACGAACCCACATCCGCAGCACTGGCTTATGGTCTGGATAACGAAAGCGAACAGAAAATCATGGTTTACGACCTGGGCGGCGGTACATTCGACGTATCCATCATCGAAATCGGCGGCGGCGTAATCGAAGTACTGTCCACAAACGGTAACACACACTTGGGCGGCGATGACTTCGACCAGAGAGTTATCGACTACTTGGTAGCTGAATTCAAGAAAGCAGAAGGCATGGATCTGTCCAAAGACAAAATGGCTATGCAGCGTCTGAAAGAAGCAGCTGAAAAAGCGAAAAAAGAGCTGTCTACCGTTACAACAACAAACATCAACCTGCCTTTCATCACAATGAACCAGGATGGTCCTAAACATCTGGATGTAACACTGTCCAGAGCAAAATTCGATGAACTGACAGCTGATCTGGTAGACGGCACAATGGGCCCTGTTCGTCAGGCTCTGTCCGACGCTGGTCTGTCCGCAAGCGAAATCGACAAAGTCCTGCTGGTTGGTGGTTCCACAAGAATCCCCGCTGTACAGGATGCAGTTAAGAAATATACAGGCAAAGAACCTTTCAAAGGCATCAACCCTGACGAATGTGTAGCAGTAGGTGCTGCTATTCAGGGCGGTAAACTGGCTGGTGATGAAGGTGCAGGCAGCGTTCTGCTGCTGGATGTAACACCTCTGTCCCTGGGTATTGAAACTCTGGGCGGTGTTGCAACAAAACTGATCGACAGAAACACAACCATCCCTACAAATAAAAAACAGATCTTCTCTACTGCAGAAGATAACCAGACAGCTGTTGATATCCATGTTGTACAGGGTGAAAGACCTCTGGCAAGAGACAACAAAACTCTGGGTCAGTTCAAACTGGATGGTATCGCTCCCGCAAGAAGAGGTGTGCCTCAGATTGAAGTTACTTTCGATATCGACGCAAACGGTATCGTAAACGTATCCGCAAAAGACCTGGGTACAGGCAAAGAACAGCACATCACAATCACAGCAGGCTCCAACCTGTCTGAAGAAGAAATCGACAGAGCTGTAAAAGAAGCTGAACAGTTCGCTGAACAGGATAAGAAGAGAAAAGAAGCCATCGACGCGAAAAACGAAGCTGACTCCCTGATCTTCCAGACAGAAAAAGCGCTGGGTGAACTAGAAGGCAAACTGGGCGACGACGAAAAAGCAGCAGTAGAAGGCGCTCTGAACAGCCTGAAAGATACTGTAAAAGATATGCAGCCTGAAACAATGACAGAAACAGACGTAGCAAACGTAAAATCCGCAACAGAAGCTCTGACACAGGAATTCTACAAAATCTCCGAAAAACTGTACCAGCAGGCACAGGCAGCGCAGGGCGGCGACGCAGCAAACGGCGGCGATCCTAATGTGGTTGACGGCGAAGGCAAAGAACTGTAAAATAAATAAGATTGCGATAAAGTGAAGGCAAGGGTGGGTTTCGTCCCGCCCCTGCTTTTGACGTTTACAGTTTTTTCAGTAAAACAAGGTGGTGAGAAAGTTGGCTAATAAAAGAGATTATTACGAGGTCCTGGGGGTACAGAAGGGTGCGTCTGAAGCGGAGCTGAAAAAGGCTTACCGTAAGATGGCTGTAAAATACCATCCTGACCAGAACCCTGGCGATAAAGAAGCAGAAGAAAAATTCAAAGAAGTCAACGAAGCCTATGAAGTGCTGAGCAACCCCGAAAAACGTGCGCAGTATGACCAGTTTGGTCACGCAGCCTTTGAACAGGGCGGCATGGGCGGCGGCGGTTTCTACGGCGGCGGCTTTGAAGGCTTTGATATGGGCGACTTGGGGGATATTTTTGGCAGCATGTTCGGCTTTGGCGGCGGTGGTTCTGCCAGAAGAAATGGCCCCAGACGTGGCAGAGACATCAATGTCAGCATTCAGCTGACTTTTGAAGAAGCCATTTTTGGCTGTACCAAAGAAATTTCCGTACCTGTTCTGGACGAATGCGAAATCTGTCATGGTACCGGCGCAAAACCCGGCACTCATGCAGAAAGCTGTTCCAAATGTAACGGTACCGGTCAGGAACGTTTTGTACAGCAGTCCATGTTTGGCGCTGTTACATCCGTTCGTACCTGTTCCGCATGTCATGGTACTGGTAAGATCATCAAAGAACCTTGTACCACATGCCGTGGTACCGGCAGAGTTAAAAAGACAAAGAAATACGAAGTCAAGATTCCTCAGGGCATCGACAACGGTCAGACCATTCGTCTGGGCGGCAAAGGGGAACTGGGCGAAAACGGCGGCGGCTACGGCGATCTGCTGGTAAGCGTTTACGTACAGCCTAACCGTGTCTTTGTTCGTAAAGGCAACGATATTTACTGTGATGTGCCCATCACATTCGTACAGGCAGCACTGGGCGGAGAAATCACCATCAAGACCATTGATGGGGAACAGAAATATACCATCAAACCCGGTACACAGCCTGATACAGTGGTTACCCTCCGCGGCGTAGGTGTACCGAACCTGCGTAACCCGAAGATCAGAGGGAACCAGATCGTCACACTGAAGGTAAAAATCCCTACCAGCATGACGGAACGCCAGAAAGATCTGCTGCGGCAGTTTTACGGTGATGCCCCGGCGGGGGCGGCCAACACCGAAGCTTCTGCGCCTGAAGAGGAAAAGAAGTCTTTCGGTGAAAAAGTCCGGGATTTTTTCGAAAAGGATAAATAAGAAACTTTCCAAAGAGATGTTCACATAAACAGCATCTTTTAGATTTTTGGCAGTGGCATCATCTAAAAAATGTTATGCTTGACAAACTGCGATTTTTGAGATAAAATCATAAAAACTCTTTGCACTGCACATACGAAGTGACCTTCGCACATACAGTACAAACTGAGCAGACAGCGGATTTTTCCGTGTGGTCGGGCATTTTTGCAGCGAATGACAGACATTCGTGGGACAGTTTTATGTTCTACGGGTGTCTTTTTTTGTGTAAAATCAGAAGGGGCGGAGAGGTAAAAATTAGGAGGGATTTTTTATGACAAATGATTTGGCAAAACAAAATGAGAAAATCGTTATGCGGGTTTCCACCAACAGCATGATCGTCAACATCATCTTATCGGTGTTTAAAGTGGCAGCGGGGTTCATTGCCCATTCTGGTGCCATGATCTCCGACGGTGTCCATTCCGCATCAGATGTATTCAGCACCATCATCGTAATGATTGGCTATAAGATGTCCGCAAAGGATTCCGATGAAAACCACCAGTATGGCCATGAACGAATGGAATGCGTGGCAGCGATCCTGCTGGCAATGGTATTGTGTATCACAGGCTTTGCTATTGGGGCAGGCGGTGTGGAAAAAATCTTCGGTGCGGAAGCAAGTGCCCTGGAGGTTCCCGGTAAACTGGCATTGGCAGCCGCAATCCTTTCCATCGTAGTAAAAGAAGGCATGTATCATTACACCAGAATTGCGGCAAAACAGGTAAATTCCGGCGCATTGATGGCAGATGCTTGGCACCATCGTTCTGATGCCCTGTCTTCCGTAGGCAGTTTGATCGGTATCGGCGGCGCAATGCTGGGATTCCCCATCTGTGACCCTATTGCCAGCGTAGTCATTTCCCTGTTCATCATCAAAGCGTCTTATAATATTTTCAAAGATGCCATTGATAAAATGATGGATACTGCATGTGATTCTGAAACACTGGAAAAAATGAAATCCGTTGTGGAAGCCCAGAATGGCGTTATGGGCATTGACCGCATCCAGACCAGACAGTTTGGCGCAAGAGCTTATGTGGATGTGGAAATCGCCGCTGATGGCAATCTGACTCTGACAGCAGCCCATGCCATTGCGGAAGGCGTTCACGATGCCATTGAGGAGAATTTCCCGGAAGTAAAACATTGTATGGTTCATGTGAATCCGGCAGTGGTCAGATAAGAATAAAACCCCTATTCTATGGAATAGGGGTTTTTGTTATATACAGAAAGATTTTTCATGAATATCGGAAGTAAATAAGTCACGCAATATGGAAAGCCCGTGTGCCAGTTCTTCTTTTGAATTAGGGGAGGATAGGGCAATCCGCAGATATTGCTGTGCATCTGCATCTCCTACAAGAAAACGGTGGGAATGACAGACGGAAATGCCATGTTTTTGCGCCAGATGTTCAAAGTCTATTTCATAGAACATTTCTGGCAAAGGCAGCCACAGGGAGAATCCGAGTGTTTGGGCTGCAATTTCTGGGAAATAGCTTTTGCAGATTTCACTGCGGGCAGCGGCTTCTATCCGCTTTTGCTGTATGATCTTTTGGGCAGTGCCGCTGTAAATCAGTTCTCCGGCTGTTTCACTGTTCAATGAAGCTGTTTTCACATTGACGTTATAAATTCCTCGCCGGATATCTGCGGCAAACCGTGTGGGAAAGGTCAGATAGGCAATGCGCAGACCGGAACAGATGGATTTTGACAAGCTGCAAATATAACAGGTGTGATCCGGTGCGAAATGTGCCAGAGGCAGTGTTGGTTTTCCAGCAAAAATCCATAAATGTCATCTTCGATTGCCAAAAGTTGATATTTGCGAATGATGGCAGCCAGGGCTTCTTTTCTGGACTGGCTCATGATGTGCCCTGTGGGATTGTGGTAATTGGGAACCAGATAAATGCCGTTGAGTTGCTGTAAACGACAGTGATTTTCCAGAACATCCGGCAGTATCCCTTCTTTGTCGCCAGAAATAGGCACCAGTCGGATCTGCATCAGGTTTGCCAGTTCAATAAAATTGGCGTATGTATAATGATCTGTGGCAATTTTATCTCCGGGGCGGAATAATGTCAGAAGCAGTATGGCAAGGGCGTTTTGAGCACCGGCAGTGATGGCGATGTTTGACTGGGAAACATCTATGGAAAAATGCGCCAGCCATTTTTGAGCAGCGGCTCTTTGATAAGGAGTTCCCATGGGGTAACTGTAATCCAAAAGAGAAATACCGCTTCTTCGGAGTACCTGCTCCATGACAGTGAAGGTTTCTGTATTAAAAGCGTCCAAGGGCTTGATGATGCCCATTTCGATATAAGATGCTTCTTCTTTTTCATCGGCAATGGAAATGTCAATGGCAGCATTAGGGGATACGAAGGTACCTCGCCCAGTGATGCCGTAGATGAGTCCTTTTTGGGTACAGTGTTGAAATGCCCGGGTGACAGTGCTGAGATTCAGATCTAGATAGTCTGCCAGTTCCCGCTGGGGAGGCAGCTTTGTGTGAGGCGGCAGTTTACCTGTGAGGATATCATCAGCTAGTAAGTCTGCCAATGCACGGTACTTAGGGGCTGTCAGCAATTCCTTTTTCGGTTTCCATGACATAGGATAATCATCAAATGAATTGACAGGCATGAAAACACATCCTTTCAAAATTGTATTGCATACAATGATTCGATTGCATGGTAAATTTTTAGTCATTATAATCAGATTATAGGAAATGTTTTGTGGGAAAACAAGAGAAGGAGGTCTTTTGATGAAGTATTTTGTAGTAGATGCATTTGCGGAGCATGTGTTTGGGGGAAATCCGGCAGGGGTCTGTGTGCTGGAAAAAGCAATGGATACGGAATTGATGCAGCGCATTGCAGCGGAAAATAATCTGTCCGAAACAGCTTTTGTATATCGTCATGAAATGGGAAAATATGACTTGAAATGGTTTACACCAAAGGCGGAAATTGACCTTTGTGGGCATGCTACACTGGGGACAGCCTATGTGGTGGCAAATTTTGTAGACCCGGAAGTGGAAACCATGACTTTTTCCACATTGAGTGGAGAATTGACTGTTGTACGGAAGGGCGCGTATTTTGAAATGGATTTTCCCAGCCGGATGCCCAAACAGATACCTGTCACACAGGAAATGGAAGAAGTCATTGGTATGCCCATTACGGGGGCTTATCTTTCCAGAGATCTTGTACTGGAACTGGAAAACGAAAATGCGGTGAAAAACTGTGCGCCAGATTTTGAAAAAATGCTGTATATGGAGCAAGGAACGGGCTGCGTCGTTACGGCAAAAGGCAGTGGGTGTGATTTTATATCCAGATGCTTTTTCCCGAAAATGGGGGTAAATGAAGACCCTGTCACAGGATCTGCCCACAGCAGTTTGATCCCGTTCTGGGCAGAACGGCTGGAGAAAAAAGAATTGCTGGCAGAGCAGTGGTCAGAACGCGGCGGAAAACTTTTCTGTGTGGATGCTGGAGAACGTGTGAAGATTGCCGGAAAAGCTGTGTTGTATTTGCAGGGCGAACTGCTGCTGGAAAAGTAAAAACAGAATAGAGAAAAAACAGCCTTTCTTTTGAAAGACTGTTTTTTGTTCTGCTGAGAAGCAATAAAAAAAGACGCCGCAATATGCGGCGTCAAAAAAGAAATCTTATTCAGCAGCAGCTTCTTCAGCGGAGGAGAAGGACTGGGTATACAGTTCGTTGCCTTCGCCATCGAAGAATGTCAGCACTACGATTACAACGTCGTTGGAAACGCTTTCTTTTACAGTTTTTGCAAGTTCATAGTAAGATGTAGCAGATGCTTCTGTGCCTGCTTTCAGTGCTTCTGTCAGTTCGGGGCGAGTTTCTTCTGTTGTTACAACGCTGTCGATTGTGAAATTGTAATGCATTTCATCGCCTTCAGCATACAGTTTTACACTGATACCCTGATCTTCATACTGTGCCTGCATAGCATCCAGCATAGCATCCAGCATAGCATCCAGCATGCTCTGAACTTCTTCACCATCAGCGGCGAAAAATTCTACCAGAGAAAGCAGATCGCTGTCAGATGCGTCGGAGGAAGTTGTTGTTTCTGCAGTTGTGTCAGAAGTTGTTTCTTCCTGTGTTGCACTTCCGCCGCAGGCAGCCAAAGATACAGCAAGGCATACCATAGTCAGCAAAGCAAAAATCCGTTTTTCATGTTACATAGTCTCCCTTTTAAAAATAAAGCATTATAGTTGATCCATTTGGCAAGCCAAATGTTTTGTGAGAGGCTTGGTGTCGGTTGTGATACATGAAATATCAAAAGCACACCATGCAAAATAACACAATATAATCATATTTTAATGAATATAAAGAAGAATTACAATAGGGAATGAATCGGTTTTCTATATCTTACAAAATAATAATTATGTAATTGTATTATTTATGTAAAATATTGGAAGTGAAATAGAGGAAAATTCAGGAGAAATTGCAAAAAGAGCGGCAGTTGTGGTAGAATAAAATATCAAAAAATGTATGATGAGGAAGGAATAAAAAGTATGATAAATGTATTATTCATCTGCCACGGCAGTACACTAATCGAGCGCGGAAACCTTTGATATTCCTTGACTTTTTGAAGCTAACAGAAAAAATTTACTACTTATTTACTACCTATCAAAATTATTGATTGCCTTGCCACGATATAAATAAAATTGAACATTATTCGCATGAGCGACGTTACCTTATCCCAACCGGGAAACATGGAACGCCGCTTTTTTATGCCCTCATGTTACGCAGTAAGGGCAAACAAAGCCTTGATTTATGCGGTTCTTAGAGCGCAGAAATAAGAAAGACAAGGGTTGATACCTTTTCCCTCAAAACCGCGTTTCTACTGCGTAACAAATCCAACCAAAGGAGTGATGAAGCTATGGCAGTTTTCCGCGTGGAAAAGAACAAAGGTTATACGGTTATGAGCAACCACCATTTACGCAATAAGGAACTTTCCCTAAAGGCAAAGGGCTTGTTATCGCAAATGCTCTCACTTCCCGAAGATTGGGACTACACCCTTGCAGGACTGTCCCTTATCAACCGGGAAAGTATCGACGCTATCCGCACCGCTGTATGGGAGCTTGAAAAAGCCGGATATATCACAAGGCGGCAGGGACGCGACGAGAAAGGCAAAATGACCGCTATCGAGTACACCATTTACGAACAGCCACAGCCCCCGGCATTGGATTGTCCGGTATTGGAAAATCCAACAGCGGATAAGCCGATATTGGAAAATCCGACACCGGATAACCCGACGTCGGAAAATCCAACGCAATTAAATAAAGAACTATTAAAGACTAACTTACCAACAAAAGAAAAATTAAATACAGATATATCAAGTACCCATTCCATTCCTTTCCATTCCCTAAATCCCTCTCCCTTAGAGGACGCGGCACAGCCGCCGGAACGGAAGCGAAAGGAAACGACAGACGCATATAGCGTGTATGAAGAAATCATCAAGGACAATATCGAGTACGACTATCTGATACAGGACAGATACCTTGACCGGGACAGGATAGAGGAAATCCTTGCCCTTATTCTTGAAACCGTCTGCACCAAACGAAGAACAATCCGTATCGCCGGGGACGACCACCCGGCAGAGCTTGTAAAAGCAAAATTTATGAAACTGAACAGCGAACATATCCGCTTTGTACTGGACTGTATGCAGGAAAACACCACCAAAATCCGCAACATCAAGCAGTACATGAAAGCTGCCCTTTTCAATGCCCCGTCTACGATTGGCAGCTATTACACGTCCCTTGTATCTCACGATATGTACGGCGGGCGCACTATCCAGTCGGCAAGAAGCAAGGGCATACCCGATTACACCTGCAACGAGGGCGAAAGCCTGTAAACCAACCCAAAGGAGGATTTTATGATGACAGAGAAAACAGGAGCTTTGATTTTTGATGAAACCGCTGACCGCTACGACATTCGCTTTGACGTAAACGACTATTACGGGGGCTTGCATTGCGGCGACTGCATGGAGGTCTTTGTGCGGGGCAAATGGAAGCCTACACGTATGGAGTACGGGGACAACTGGTATCTTGTGGGTATTCGGGCGGCAGACCTCTCCGGGTTGCGGGTACGGATTTAACAGGGCGGCGTGAAAACGGACGCTCTTTTTTCATGCCTGCCCCGCTTCCCGGCGGCGGGCATACCACCATAGGACACGAAAGGAGGACACCCATTGCAGGAGGAAACCAACGAAAAGACCATAGCCCTTTACATCAAGACCGGGAAGCTGACGGCGCAGCAGCTCCAAAAGGCTATGAAAGCCCTGCTTGCACAGATGAAAAAGCAGCATGACAAACAGAAAATCCCGCATGGAAAGCAGACCCTAAAACAGCTTATGAAGCAGAACGCGGGCGTTTCCAACATTGAAATCACAAAGGATAATATCAAAGCCTTTGAAAGTACGGCGAAAAAATACGGGATTGACTTTGCCCTAAAGAAAGACAGCACCGAAACCCCGCCCCGCTATCTTGTGTTTTTCAAGGGACGGGACGCGGACGCACTGACCGCAGCTTTCAAGGAGTTTTCCGCAAAGAAGCTGACGCAGGAACAAAAGCCCTCTATCCGCAAGCTGATTGTTTCCCTCAAAGAAAAGGCGGCGGCTCTGAACGCACAGCGGGACAAAGTAAAAAACAAAGACAGGGGGATTGCAAGATGAACGCTATCAACTGGAAAAAGCTGCTGCTTCCCAACATTCCTTATCTGCTCTTTGTGTATCTCTTTGATAAAGTCGGGCAGGCGGTACGCCTTGCGCCGGGGGCTGACCTGTCCGGCAAGGTGCTGTCGCTTGGGGAGGGATTTTCTATGGCTTTTGCAACCCCGCTTCCGAGCCTTGCCCCTACGGATTTACTGATAGGGATTTTCGGCGCGGTACTTATCCGGCTGATTGTCTATGTCAAAGGCAAGAACGCGAAGAAATACCGGAAAGGTATCGAATACGGTTCTGCACGTTGGGGGACTGCCGAAGATATACGTCCCTACACTGACCCGGTATTTCAAAATAATGTGCTGCTGACACAAACGGAACGGCTTACCATGAATAGCCGTCCGAAGCAGCCGAAGTATGCAAGGAATAAAAATATCCTTGTTATCGGGGGAAGCGGCAGCGGCAAGACGAGATTTTTTGTGAAGCCCAACTTAATGCAAATGCACAGCTCATACGTTGTAACCGACCCGAAAGGAACGGTTTTAGTCGAGTGCGGAAAGCTCTTACAGCGGGGCGGGTATCGGATAAAAGTGCTGAACACGATTAACTTCAAAAAAGCATGAAATACAATCCCTTTGCCTATCTCCGCAGCGAGAAAGACATTTTGAAACTGGTAAATACCTTGATTGCCAACACCAAAGGGGACGGGGAAAAAGCCGGGGAGGATTTTTGGGTAAATCGGAACGGCTCTTTTACTGCGCCCTTATCGGCTACATTTGGTACGAAGCCCCGGAGGAAGAAAAGAACTTCACGACGCTGCTTGAAATGATAAATGCCAGTGAAGCCCGCGAGGACGACCCGGAATTTCAGTCCCCCGTTGACCTTATGTTTGAACGGTTGGAGGAAAAAGACCCGGAACACTTTGCCGTCCGGCAGTATAAGAAATTCCTGCTGTCTGCGGGAAAGACAAGAAGCTCTATCCTCATTTCCTGCGGTGCGCGGCTTGCCCCCTTTGACATTAAGGAGCTGCGCGACCTTATGGAAACTGACGAAATGGAGCTTGACACCATAGGCGACCGTAAGACTGCCCTGTTTGTTATCATTTCCGACACTGACGATACTTTTAACTTTGTTGTGAGTATTCTTTACACACAGCTTTTTAATCTGCTTTGCGACAAGGCAGATGATGAATACGGCGGCAGGCTGCCCGTCCATGTGCGCTGTCTGTTAGACGAGTTTGCAAATATCGGGCAGATACCGAAGTTTGAAAAGCTCATAGCCACTATCCGAAGCCGGGAAATCTCTGCTTCAATCATTCTGCAAAGCCAGTCGCAGCTAAAAGCCATTTACAAGGACAACGCCGATACCATAGTCGGCAACTGCGACACCACCCTGTTCTTGGGCGGCAAGGAGAAAACCACCCTCAAAGAAATGTCGGAAATCTTGGGGAAAGAAACCATTGACAGCTTCAACACTTCCGAGAACCGGGGGCGGGAGGTATCGCATGGGCTGAATTATCAGAAGTTAGGCAAGCAGCTTATGACCGAAGATGAAATAGCGGTCATGGACGGCGGGAAATGTATTTTACAGCTACGAGGGGTGCGCCCGTTCTTCTCTGATAAGTACGATATTACAAAGCACCCCAACTACAAATACCTGTCCGACTATGACAAGAAAAATACCTTTGATATGGAAAAGCACCTACGGCGCAGACCCGCCCTTGTAAAGTCGGACGAAGCCTTTGACTATTACGAAATCAGCGAAGCAGATTTGCAGGAGGACACCGACCATGAATAGACGTATCCGAAAGAAACAGGACAAGAAAATCACAGAAGCCATAAACGGGCTTATTTTCATTGCCGAGCAACGGGAGCAACAGCGACAGGCAGCTATCCGGCAGTTTGTAAAACGGTGTGAAGCCCTGTATGAGCAGCAGCGAAAGGAGGAATTGACGCAGTAACAAAACTTATGACCGGGTGCAGAATACGCGCCCCTACTGGAAAATTCATAACGCCCACACTTAACAACTGAATACCGCCGCGCGGCAGACACATAGACAGCGCGGGGACTTATGACCGCGGCAGTTACAAAACTGACCGCCGTTTTTTATGCCCTTTTATGGGGCAAGCCGCATTTGCGGCAGAAAGGAGCTTTATGGAATTTTTTAACTCTGCTATCGACGTATTACAGACCCTTGTTATCGCACTGGGCGCAGGCTTAGGCATTTGGGGCGTTATCAATCTCTTAGAGGGATATGGAAATGATAATCCGGGTGCAAAATCACAGGGCATTAAGCAGCTTATGGCAGGCGGCGGCGTTGCCCTTATCGGCACTATCCTTGTACCGCTTCTTTCCGGTCTGTTCGGATAAGTTTACGGAGGGTAGCCTATGGAGAGCATACTTGACGCGATTAACGAATGGATAAAGGAAATCCTTATCGGCGCGATAAACGGTAATCTGTCAACGATGTTCGGGGACGTAAACGAAAAAGTAGGCACTATTGCAGCGGAGGTAGGCAAGACCCCGCAGGGTTGGAACGCAAACATTTTCAACATGATACAAAATCTGTCGGAAAATGTGATTGTACCCATTGCGGGGCTTGTCATTACCTATGTCCTCTGTTATGAGCTTATCAGCATGGTAACGGAAAAAAACAATATGCACGACGTTGACACATTCATGTTCTTTAAGTGGTTTTTCAAAGCCTTTGTTGCCGTTTTCTTGGTAACACACACCTTTGATATTACTATGGCAGTCTTTGATATGGCGCAGCATATTGTGTCCGGCGCGGCGGGGGTTATCGGCGGCGATACGAATATCGACGTAACCGAAGCCCTTGCCGCCATGCAGGAGGGACTAAAAGATATGGAAATCCCCGAACTACTGTTACTTGTCATGGAAACGAGCCTTGTAAGCCTTTGTATGAAAATCATGTCTGTACTGATAACCGTTATCCTTTACGGAAGAATGATTGAGATATACGCCTACTGTTCCGTTTCCCCTATCCCTTTTGCCACCATGACAAACCGGGAATGGGGACAGATTGGGAACAACTACCTAAAAGGGCTGTTTGCACTTGGGTTTCAAGGCTTCCTCATTATGATATGCGTCGGCATTTACGCCGTTTTGGTAGGAGAAATGGTCTTAGCGGACAACCTGCACAGCGCGATTTTTTCCCTTGCAGCCTATACCGTTATCCTCTGTTTCTCCCTGTTCAAATCCGGCGCACTGGCAAAATCCATTTTCAATGCACATTAACACAGCACATGCGGGTAAGCCCCGCAGAAAGGAGGTCTTTTCTTGGCGTATGTACCTGTACCCAAAGACTTATCCAAAGTCAAAACAAAAGTCGCTTTCAATCTGACAAAGCGGCAAATCCTTTGTTTTTCAGTGGCACTTCTTATGGGACTGCCACTTTTCTTTTTGCTCAAGGACAGCGCAGGGACGAGCCTTGCGGCAATGGCAATGATTGTCGTCATGCTTCCCTGCTTCTTGGTTGCCATGTATGAAAAGCATGGGCAGCCCCTTGAAGTGGTTGTAAAGAACATCATTCAGACAAAATTGACCCGCCCCAAAGTGCGACCGTATCAGACGGAAAACCTGTATGCACTCTTGGAGAAACAGCGGGCATTAGAAAAGGAGGTATCAGCGATTGTCAAAAGGACAGACAAAAAAGACGCGGGAAGCCGCAGGAAACAGGCGTAAGCTGACCCGCGCGGAAAAGAAACAGATAGCGGCGGTTATCCGGCAGGCAAAGGGGGACGGCAAAGCACACACCGCACAGCAGACCATTCCCTACCTTGCCATGTACCCGGACGGTATCTGCAAAGTGGCACAGCACAAGTATTCAAAGAGCATTGCTTTTGAGGACATCAACTATCAGCTTGCACAGGCAGACGATAAGACCGCCATTTTTGAAAACTGGTGCGATTTTCTCAACTACTTTGACGCAAGCGTGAACGTGCAGCTTTCTTTCATCAATCAAGGCTCACAGCAGGAACAGGCAGCGAGGGCAATCCATATCCCGCCCCAAAATGACGATTTTAATTCTATCCGCACCGAGTATTCCGATATGCTGAAATCGCAGCTTGCCAAAGGGAACAACGGGCTTGTAAAGCACAAGTACATCACGTTTTCCATTGAAGCGGACAATCCGGCGGCAGCAAGGGCGCGCCTTTCCCGTATTGAAACGGACGTACTCAACAACTTCAAGGTGCTTGGGGTATCGGCGCACCCCTTATCCGGCTATGAACGTCTGAAAGTGCTGCATGGGGTATTCCACCCGGCAGGCGAGCCGTTCTCATTTTCTTATGACTGGCTGACCCCGACAGGGCTTACCACAAAGGACTTTATCGCCCCGTCCTCTTTCAAGTTTGGGGAGGGACGCTACTTTGCTATGGGGAAAAAGACAGGGGCGGTATCGTTCCTTGAAATCCTTGCCCCGGAGTTAAACGACCGTATCTTAGCGGATATGTTGGACTTGGAAACGGGGGGTATTGTCAATCTCCACATTAAAAGTATCGACCATTCGGAAGCAATCAAGACCATTAAGCGCAAAATCACTGACCTTGACAAGATGAAGATTGAGGAACAGAAAAAAGCGGTTAGAAGCGGTTACGATATGGATATAATCCCGTCCGACCTTGCCACTTTTGGAAATGAAGCAAAGAACTTGTTGCAGGATTTACAGAGCCGCAACGAGCGAATGTTTCTTCTCACGCTCCTTGTGGTAAACATGGCAGATACAAAGCGGAAACTGGAAAACGACATTTTCGCGGCGGCGGGCATTGCACAGAAATACAACTGCGCCCTGACCCGTCTTGACTATCAGCAGGAAGCAGGGCTGATGTCCTCTGTCCCTTTGGGGGAGAACCTTATCCCTATTCAGAGAGGTTTGACGACAAGCAGCACCGCTATTTTTATCCCATTCATCACGCAGGAGCTATTTCAGACCGGGGCTGCCCTGTATTATGGGCTGAACGCTTTAAGCAACAACATGATACTCTGCGACCGCAAGCAGCTTAAAAACCCGAATGGGCTTATCTTGGGAACACCGGGCAGCGGAAAATCCTTTGCGGCAAAGCGGGAAATCACAAACGCCTTTCTCATTACTGACGACGATATTTTTATCTGCGACCCGGAAGCCGAGTATTTTGCCCTTGTCAAGCGGCTTGGCGGGCAAGTGATACGCTTATCTCCGACCGGGAAAGGCATGGACGGTACGCCCCAGTATGTAAACCCTATGGATATGAACCTTAATTACAGCGAGGACGACAGCCCCCTTGCACTGAAAAGTGATTTTATCCTGTCCCTCTGCGAGCTTGTCATTGGCGGCAAGGAGGGGTTGCAGCCCGTTGATAAGACCGTCATTGACCGCGCTGTAAGGAATGTGTACCGGGACTACCTTGCTGACCCTGTACCGGAGAAAATGCCTATCTTGGGCGACCTTTACGACGAGCTGCTAAAACAGCCGGAGCCGGAAGCTGCCCGCATTGCGGCAGCATTGGAGCTGTATGTTTCCGGCAGCCTTAACGTATTCAACCACAGAACGAATGTGGAACTTTCTAACCGCCTTGTCTGCTTTGATATTAAGCAGCTTGGGAAGCAACTCAAAAAGTTAGGTATGCTCATTGTGCAAGACCAGATATGGAACCGCGTTACCATTAACCGGGCAGAGAAAAAGTCCACCCGTTACTATATGGACGAATTTCATCTGCTCTTGAAAGAGGAACAGACTGCCGCTTACAGTGTGGAGATTTGGAAGCGTTTTCGTAAATGGGGCGGCATACCGACAGCCATTACACAGAATATCAAAGACCTTTTGGCAAGCCGCGAGGTGGAAAATATCTTTGAAAACTCTGATTTTGTCCTCATGCTCAATCAGGCACAGGGCGACCGGGCTATCCTTGCAAAGCAGTTAAATATCAGCCCGCAGCAGATGAAGTATGTAACCCACACCGAAGCAGGCGAGGGACTTATCTTTTATGGAAATGTGGTGCTGCCCTTTGTAGACCATTTCCCGAAAGATACCGAGCTTTACCGCATTATGACGACGAAACCGGAGGAAGTGAGCAGCCTATGAAACAGTTAAAACCACGCGATAAAATCACACAGAAAATGACCCGCGACGGTGCGGTGGAAATCAACGAAACACAGCAGACTGCCGAGCGTATCAGCAACCGGGAAGCAGACAGCGACTTTTCACAGCCGGACACCGCTACCGCCGAGCGCGTCATGGAACACCTTGACGCAGCCCATACCCGAAAGGCAAGTAAAAAGGCAGTCAAGAAAGCGCAGGAAGCGGCTGTTTTGCGTACTTCCACTTCCCGCTTGCAGTTTACCGACGAGGAACGGGAAACGCCAAAACTGCAACCCTACATCAAAAAATCAGAAAAAGCCGCCGACAAACTGGACGCAGCAAAGGCAGCTCTCCCGAAACAGAAAAAACTGGTAAAAGAGCGCACTTTTGAGGAAGCCACCGGAAAGGCAAAGACCCGGCTTCACTTTGAGGAACAGGAAAAGCCCATACCCGGCGTCAAAGCCCACAGTAACCCGTTATCCCGCCCCGCGCAGGAAGCGGGTATTTTTGTTCACAACAAAATCCACAGCGTCGAGAAAGACAATTCCGGCGTGGAGGGCGCGCATAAATCGGAGGAACTTGCCGAGCGCGGCGCAAGGTACGGGACAAGAAAATTAAAACAGGGCTACCGCAGCCATAAGCTGAAACCCTACCGGGAAGCGGCAAAGGCAGAACAGGCAGCGCTTAAGGCAAATGTCAACTTCCAGTATCACAAAGCCTTGCAGGAAAACCCGCAGCTTACAAGCAATCCCTTTTCCCGTTTCATGCAGAAACAGAAAATCAAACGCCAGTATGCAAAGACCGTAAAGAAAAGCGGCGCAGCCACCGCCAAAGCTGCCGCCGGAGCGTCCCAAACAGCAGCAAAGAAAGCGGCTGCCTTTGCAGGACGACACCCGGCAGGCGTGATAATCGCTATCGCCGCGCTGCTTCTGTTCATCATGGTATCCGTAGGGCTTTCCTCCTGCGGGGCAATGTTTTCCGGCAGCATGAACAGCGTATTAGGGACTTCCTACACGTCCGAGGACAGCGACCTTGTGGCAACGGAACAGAGCTATGCTGCAATGGAAAATGAGCTGCAACAGGAAATTGACAATATCGAAAGCACCCACAGCGGCTATGATGAATACCGCTATGACCTTGACACTATCGGGCATAACCCTCACGAATTAGCGTCTTACTTGACCGCCCTTTTACAGAGCTACACCCCGCAGAGCGCACAGGCAGAGCTTGAACGTATCTTTGCCATGCAGTACACCTTGACGCTGACGGAAGAAATCGAGATACGCACCACCACCGACGAGGAGGGCAACGAGGAAGAATACGAATACCGTATCTTAAATGTAAAGCTGACAAACAAGCCGATTGCTTCCCTTGCGGAAGAACTGCTGAACCCACAGCAGTTTGAAATGTTCAAGGTGTACTTACAGACACAGGGCAACAAACCGTTGATTTTTGGCGGCGGCTCTCCCGACGGAAGCCCGTCCGAGGATTTAAGCGGCGTGGAGTTTGTAAACGGCACACGTCCCGGAAACCCGGAGCTTATGGAGCTTGCAAAACAGCAGGTCGGAAATGTGGGCGGCTACCCCTATTGGAGTTGGTATGGCTTTAACAGCCGCGTGGAATGGTGCGCCTGCTTTGTGTCATGGTGCTACAATCAAGCCGGAAAAAGCGAACCCCGCTTTGCAGGCTGCGAATGGCAGGGCGTCCCTTGGTTCCAGTCAAGGGGACAATGGGGCGCGCGGGGCTATGAGAATATCGCACCCGGCGACGCTATCTTTTTCGACTGGGATTTAGACGGTGTTGCCGACCATGTGGGGCTTGTGCTTGGCAGGGACGGAAGCCGCGTCTATACCGTTGAGGGCAATTCCGGCGACGCCTGCAAGATTAAAAGCTATGACCTCAACTATCAATGTATCAAAGGCTACGGGCTGATGAACTGGTAAGCAGCCCCGAAAAGAAAGGAGAATTTTTTATGGCAAACAACAAAATCGACCGTATCAATAAGGAAATCGCAAGACCCGCGAGAAAATCACAGAGTATCAGAACAAGTTGAAAGGACTGGAAGCACAGAAAATCGAAGCAGAAAATCTTGAAATTGTGCAGCTTGTACGCGCTATGCGTTTGACCCCACAGGAACTGAACACTATGCTGTCCGGCGGCAGTATTCCCGGTATGAGTGCCGCCCCTGCTTCTGATGAAGCGGCAGACTACGAAGAACAGGAGGACAATGCAGATGAAGAATAAACTGAAAAAGACCATGACTGCCCTTTGTGCCGCCCTTATCCTTATGGGCGGTTTTTCTGTCCCTGCCTATGCACAGGGCGCAGCCACAGAGCCACCCACAGAGGACGCGACCAACGACAGCAATGTAGTGGTGGAAGAACCGGAAACGTCGCCCCTTACCCCAAAGGGAAACGCAACACTGGTGGACGATTTCGGCGGCAATAAGCAGCTTATCACTGTTACCACCAAAGGCGGCAATTATTTCTATATCCTCATTGACCGCGCCGCCGAGGGCGAACAGACCGTACATTTCCTTAATCAAGTGGACGAAGCCGACCTTATGGCACTGACCGAAACCGGGGAAGCCACGAAAAAGCCGGAAGTCTGCAACTGTACGGAAAAATGCGAAGCCGGAAAAGTAAATATGTCCTGCCCGGTATGTGCAACCACTCTGACAGGCTGCACAGGCAAAGAGCCTACCCCAACACCCACCGAGCAGCCGGAAGAACCCAAAGAAAAAGGCGGCAATCCCGGCGCGGTGCTTGCCTTAGTCCTCTTTGTGCTGCTTGGCGGCGGCGCGGCGTTCTACTACTTTAAGTTTATAAAACCGAAGCAGAACGTGAAAGGAAGTACCGACCTTGAAGATTTTGATTTTGAGGACTACGACGAGAACGAGCCGGAAGCAGACACCGGGGACACTTCCGAAGATGAAGAAACGGAGGGAGAAAACTTATGACCCTGTTTACCGACAATCCTTTTGAAAAGATGATGATACAGAAACCGGACTATGGCAAAGGGGAAAAATCCCCGCCGGAGCTTTCTTCCCCACGCTGCGCGGGCTGCCCTTACAAGGGGCAGTCCCCTTGTGTGGGGTACTGTATCAGAAAACTGGAAACCAAACGACAGACCGAACGATAAAAGGAGGATTTATCATTGATTTTAGTTATCGCAGAAAAGCCCAGTGTGGCACAGACAATCGCTGCCGTACTTGGGGCAAAGGAAAAGAAAGACGGATTTCTCACAGGAAGCGGCTATATCGTTTCTTGGTGCGTGGGACATTTGGTAGGGCTTTCCGAAGCTGCCGCCTACGGGGAACAGTATAAAAAGTGGAGCTATGACAGCTTACCGATTTTGCCGCAGGAATGGAAATACACCGTTGCTTCTGACAAGGAAAAGCAATTCAAAACCTTAAAGGAACTTATGCACCGGGCAGACGTTTCCGAAGTGGTAAATGCCTGCGACGCAGGGCGCGAGGGAGAACTCATTTTCCGCTTTGTCTATGAAGTTGCCGGGTGCAGGAAGCCCATGAGCCGCTTGTGGATTTCGTCAATGGAAGAAGCTGCTATCAAAGAGGGATTTGCACATCTGAAGAACGGCGAGGAATACGACGCGCTCTTTGCTTCCGCATTATGCAGGGCAAAGGCTGACTGGCTAATCGGTATCAACGCAACCCGCCTTTTTTCTGTCCTTTACAATCATACCTTGAACGTGGGGCGCGTACAGACCCCGACCTTAAAAATGCTTGTTGACCGGGACGCAGCGATTACCACGTTCAAGAAAGAAAAATACTACCATGTGCGCCTTGCCTTATGCGGCGCGGAAGCTGCAAGTGAACGAATTTCAGATAAGGCAGAAGCCGACGCATTAAAAACGACTTGTGAAGTGTCAAAAGCAGTCTGTACTTCCCTTGTGAAAGAAAAAAAAGACCGCAGCTCCGCCGAAGCTCTTTGACCTTACTTCTTTACAGAGGGAAGCAAACCGCCTGTTCGGATATACGGCAAAACAGACCCTTGACCTTGCACAAGCCCTGTATGAAAAGCGTTTGCTTACTTATCCGAGAACCGACAGCAGCTATCTGACTGACGACATGGGCGACACAGCAGCGGGCATTATCAAGCTGCTTTGTGGAAAGTTTTCTTTTATGGCGGGAAAAGACTTCACGCCGGAGCTTGCAAAAGTGCTGAACAGTAAAAAGGTATCCGACCACCACGCTATTATCCCGACTATGGAGCTTGCAAAGACCGACCTTGCCGCGCTGCCGGAAAGCGAAAGGAATATCCTTACCCTTGCCGGGGCGCGTTTACTCATGGCGACCGCTGCACCGCATACCTTTGAAGCGGTTACAGCAGTTTTTGAATGTGCCGGACAGTCCTTTACCGCAAAGGGCAAGACCATTCTTTGTGAGGGTTGGAAAGAGATTGACCGAAAATACAGGGCAGCCTTAAAGAGCAAGCCCGAAACGGACGACGCAGACAGCGACACAGAAAAGACCCTGCCGCCATTTACCGAGGGACAGACCTTTGAAAATCCGGCGGCAAAGGCAACGGAGCATGACACAACACCACCAAAACCCCACAACGAAGCGTCGCTGCTCTCTGCTATGGAGCGCGCCGGAAGCGAGGACACCGACCCGGACGCAGAACGCAAAGGGCTTGGAACTCCCGCCACCCGCGCCGCTGTCATTGAAAAACTGGTAAAGGGCGGCTTTGTGGAGCGAAAAGGCAAGCAGCTACTTCCCACAAAAGACGGTATCAACCTTGTGTGCGTCCTGCCGGATACTCTGACAAGCCCGCAGCTTACCGCAGAATGGGAAAACAATCTGACGCAGATTGCAAAAGGCAAGGCAGACCCCGCCGCATTTATGGAGGGTATCGAGGATATGCGCGGGAACTGGTAAAGACCTATCCGTTTCTTTCTGATGATAAAGCACAGATGTTCAAGCCGGAACGGGAAGCGTTGGGAAGCTGCCCCCGCTGCGGTTCTCCTGTCTATGAGGGGAAGAAAAACTACTATTGCAGCAATAAGGAATGTATCTTTACCATGTGGAAAAATGACCGTTTCTTTGAGGAACGCAAGGTAGCCTTTTCCCCGAAGATTGCCGCTGCACTCTTACAATCCGGCAAGGTAAATGTGAAGAAGCTCTATTCCCCAAAGACGGGCAAGACCTACGACGGAACTATCGTATTGGCTGATACGGGCGGGAAATATGTCAACTACCGGGTGGAGCTTCCGAAGAAAAAATAACTGAATAGCAAGCATAGGAAAAGAGTACCCTTTCCGTAAAATCCCTGCTTTCTCTACCGAGAACGGCGGGGATTTTTGCTTGTTGGGAAGTGTCCCAAACCCTCTGTTTTGTGGAGGGTTTTACCCTCTGAAATCTTGAAAAAATCTATAAAATCTTTGGCAAAAACGCGGGGGCGGGGTACTGAATGATGAAACTGGAAAGCGCAGCGTCCGCGCTGCCCTTTGGAAAGGAGGTTACACATGGCAAGTTTACGGGACACCGTAAAGGACTATCAAGAAGAATTAAGGGACGGTATTGCTTGGGTGGCGTTTTGGAAAACGGGACGTTCTTGGAACGCGGAATATTTCCACCTTGAAATGGGCGACTATCTCTCCCCGGAGGACAGAAGCCGCATGGAAGAAATCAAGCAGGCTGACCCCGCCGCCGTTGTGGTAAACGGTTATTATTCCGGCTATCTTGGCGAGGACAGGAACCTTGACGAGCTGACCGCCGGGGTGCGCCGCCACTATGAAAACGGATATAGCAATATCGGGGAATTTATCGAAGCCCACGACGACAGGCTGCCGCCGGAGCTTATCGAGGAAGCAAGAGCCGCCGCCCACGCTGCGGGGCTGCCTTTCTCTGAAAAGCCTACCGGGACGGCGAAGAACCCGACCCCTATCTATTTGACGGGAGCATGAGCATGGAGGACTACGAACTTATGCACCGCATGATTGAAAACGAAAGGAGTGAACACATGGAACAACCGATTTTAAGCGGGTATCTTTCTAATCTTGGGAAGTACACCGAGGGCAGACCTATGGGCGAATGGGTATCATTCCCCACGACTGCCGAGCATTTGAAAGAAGTCTTTGACCGTATCGGGATAGACGGCAAAAACTACGGGGAGCTGCATATCACAGAATACCAGTCCTCTATTGCGGGACTGGCAGGAAAATTGACCGAGCTTGAAAGCCTTGACGAACTGAACTATTTGAGCGAACTTTTGAAAATGCAGTTTGACGACGACCGGGAAAAATTTGTTGCAGCTATGGCATACGGCGACCATACAAGGGATTTGCAGGACATCATCAACCTTGCACAAAACCTTGACTGTTACTGGATTTATCCGTCTGTAAAAACCGAGGAAGATTACGGGCATTATCTGATTGAAGAACTGGACGAGTTAGAGCTGCCCGAAGAAGCAAAAAATTATTTCATGTATGAGGAATACGGGCGGGACGCTGCTATCAATGACGGGGGCAGATTTACCGAGCAGGGCTATATCTACAACAACCGCAACACCTTTACACAGTGGTACGACGGACGGGACGTGCCGGAGGAATACCGGGTAACGCCGCAGCCGCCAGTACAGGAAAAGGAACAGGCAGACCTTGACGCTTCCGCAGCCATACCGACCGCCGCCACAGAGCAGCCCCCGGTTTTCCCGATTATCCTATCTTCTGAAAAGCCCGCTGACAAAATGAAAGAGATTACCGACCGACTGGAACAGGGAATTTTAGGACTGTATGAAAGCGACCGTTACGCCGACTATCTGCGTACTATGTCTAAATTCCATGATTACAGCCTTAACAATACAATCCTTATCGCCATGCAGGGCGGCAATCTTGTGAAAGGTTATAAACAATGGGAAAAGGAATTTGACCGCCATGTAAAGCCGGGAGAAAAAGCTATCAAGATAATTGCGCCCGCACCCTTTACCGTTAAGAAACAGGTGGAAAAAATCGACCCGGACACGCAAAAGCCTGTTTTTGATAAGAACGGGAAAGCCGTTACCGAGGAAAAGGAAATCCAAATCCCCGCCTTTCGTGTGGTATCTGTTTTTGACGTGTCGCAGACCGAGGGTAAGGAGTTGCCCGACCTTGGGATAAAGGAGCTTACGGGCGACGTGGAACAGTATCAGGATTTTTTCGCTGC
Source organism: Clostridia bacterium UC5.1-1D10 (assembly GCA_001304995.1). GTDB lineage: Bacteria > Bacillota > Clostridia > Lachnospirales > Anaerotignaceae > Anaerotignum. The sequence continues at coordinate 67,685 of BBZU01000009.1, forward strand.
CCTTGAAAGGACTTCTCCTTTTGACATTTCCTTTGAAGCCTTGGGCGGCAGCGTAAAGGGACGCTGCAATTATGAGGAAAAGCGTATCTTCATCAACGAGGGCATGGACGAATTGCAGAATATCAAGACCGCAATCCATGAAATCGCCCACGCGACACTCCATGACATAGACAAGGACGCACCGGAACGTCCCGACCGCCGCACCCGCGAGATACAGGCGGAAAGCGTCGCCTATGCGGTCTGCCAACACTACGGGCTTGATACGTCCGACTATTCTTTTGGGTATATCGCCGGGTGGAGCAGCGGAAAAGAACTTGCAGAATTAAAAGGCTCTCTTGAAACAATCCGCAGCACAGCCGCGAAGCTGATTGATACCATAGACGGACATTTTGTAGAAATCCAGCAGGCACAGGATAAGGAACAGACCACCGAGCAGGCACAGCCCGAAGCAGAAGCAGCCGCGCCGGAGCTTCCCGAAGAAACAGCCCCGGTACAGGAAAAAGAAGCACAGACCGAGCCGGAAGCTGATACAGTCGCAAACAGCGAAGCACCGCAGACTACACAGCCGGGACAGGCAGCCCCCGCCGCCCCTTATTACACAATCAACGAAGCTGCCGCCAAACGTGCAAAGGACGCAAACAGTTTTTCTGATTATAAACAAGGCAGTGCGACGGCGGAATACAGGCACTATGTAGATGAAGCCGTACAGCTTGCAGAAAGGCAGAAACAGCGGGTAGACCCGATGTACCATGAGAAAATCGACAGCCTGCTTGACACCTACGCCCGGAAACTGGCAGCGAACATGAACAAAGGCTATGAGATTGACGCGCGTGTTCCCTCTATCCTCATTGCGGGAGGTTCTAACTTCCCCACAAGGAAGAAAGAAAAGCAGAACGCAGCCCGCGACAGCAATTACCGGGAATGGCAGGACATACAGGGGCTTCTTGATAAAATCCGCAGTACCGGCATGGGCGGTATCAGCGCAGACGACCCGCAGGCAGTACAGAAGTTGGAAAAGAAACTGGAAAGCCTTGAAAAATCGCAGGAAACCATGAAAGCCGTAAACGCCTACTACCGCAAGCATAAGACCCTTGACGGCTGCCCGCATTTGTCGCCGGAACAGCTTGAAAAACTGAAAGCAGACATGGCGAGCAGTTGGCATTTGGGGGACAAGCCCTTTGCGACTTGGGCATTATCCAACAACAGCGCAGAAATCCGGCGCGTGAAAGACCGTATCAAATCCCTTTCACAGCAAAAAGAAATCGGTTTTGTGGGTTGGGAATTTGACGGCGGCAAGGTGGAAGCAAATACCGAAGCGAACCGCCTGCAAATCTTCTTTGAAGATAAGCCGGACGAAGCCACGCGGGAAGCCTTAAAAAGTAATGGCTTCCGTTGGTCGCCAAAAGCCGGGGCATGGCAGCGGCAGCTTGCCAGTAACGCCTACTATGCGGCTGATTATATCAAGGCGATTGCACCCCTTACCGGGGAAAAGCCTACCGAGATACAGCGGGCGCATATCCGGGCGCAAAAGGAAGCGGCGCAGAAAGAGCCCAAACAGGAAGCCATTTACAAGGTACACGCAAATCCCCGCAGCGACAGCCGGGACAACCTCTATCTGCTGCAAGCCTACATTCCACAGGAGGACGGGAAAGCAAAGGTAGGCGACGTTTTATATACCGGAACGCCGGAGAAATGCCGGGAGCTAATGGCGCAGCTTACCGCCGGGGAGCTGACGCAGGGGGAAGTCAAGGAGCTTTACGCAAAGGCACAGGAGAAAGACACCTTTTCCATTTATCAGATAAAAGGTGGGGACGAAACAAGGGACTTGCGTTTTGAACCTTACGACCGTCTGATTGCCGCCGGACACCGGGTAGACGTGAAAAACTATACACTTGTCTATTCCGCACCCCTTACGCCGGGAATGTCCCTTGAAGATATTTACACCCGCTTCAATATCGACCACCCGAAAGATTTTAAGGGACACAGCCTTTCCGTTTCCGACGTGGTGGTGCTTCATCAGAACGGGCAGGACACCGCCCACTATGTAGACAGCTTGGGGTATAAGGACGTGCCAGAGTTTTTGCAGCCGAAAAACTATTTGAAAGCTGCCGAGCAGACCACCGAGCAAAATTACAACATGATTGACGGGCAGATAAACAATACCCCGACCGCTGCGGAACTGGAAGAAAAGGCAAAAGCCGGGGAACAGATTTCCCTTGCAGAATACGCCGAAGCATTGAAAACCGATAAAGGACGCGGCAAGCCTGCTAAACAGGAAAAGCCCTCTATCCGGGCGCAGCTTAAAGCAGCGAAAGAACAGACACCGAAGAAACAGGCAAGACAGAAAACACAAGATTTGGAAAGGAGCTGACCTATGAAGTTACAAAAATTTGAAAATGTGGACGTTATCGCTTCCCTTGAAGCCATAATGAAACAGAACACCGCTTTTTATCAGAGCGATTTTGACATAGACAAACAGATTTTGCAGAAAGCGGCGGTAAGCCCTATCCCGGAGGACAAACGGCTTTTGTGGTTTTCCCGCCCGTCCGGGACGTGCTGCTTCCGGGAACGGGACGTTTTTCTAAAGGATACAAGGCAGCATAATACATGGCGGTTTTACGGGGAACAGACCCGCGATACTATCCTTGCCTATGCGGTGGAACTGACAGGCACAGAGCAGGAAAAAATCAAGGGCAATTTTTATGAACTGGATTATTTGCAGCATTTCCGGGAAGTAATCGAAAAATCAATCCCTGCCGACAACTACACGCTGATTTATGAGCATGGAGAGCTGACAAAGCCTGCCGGACAATATTTTGACGGGGACACTGACCCGCAGCTTGGAAAGTTTATACGTTTTGAAGCACAGCCAAACGACCCGGAAGCCTTAAAAAGCCTTTTGAGGGAACAGCAGAAAAAACGAACACCGCATACGCAGGGGGATTTTCAGTTGCATATCGCCGCCCTGCATGACAGACGGATTGAAGCAGAAGCCCGCCGGATTGTGGAAAATGTAAAAGGGCTTGGAGAACCGGACAGCTCCGAAAAGACCCATTGTGCGGTAGAACTTTCTCCCTACTTTGTTCCACTGGCAACGGATAAGGACATGGAACGGCTGCTTTCCATGCTCCCTTACAAAAGCCTTTCCTTTTCTACGTTGGAGGGCAGGCATGGCGTTTATGCGCTGATAGATAAAAGCGAGAGGAAGAAAGAGATGAAACAGTCCCGTCCCTCTGTCCGGGCGCAGTTACAAACAGAAAAATCCCCAAAAGTCCCGAAAAAGACAGCAAAATCAAAACATCACGAATTGGAGGTATGAGCATGATTAGACTGACCGTTGAAGAAATGAACCTGTTGAGTATTTACCATGAGGGAAGCAAGGCACAGCTTATGGAAAATATGACGGCTGCGCTGCCGTTCATGGACGAGGATATGCGCCCCTTTGCAGAGCGCACCTTACAAAAAATCTCCCCATTAACAGAAAACGAGTATGCGGAGCTTGCCATTTTCGCCGCTGATGAAGTATGACCGGGGGTAAGCGGCTCACGCCGCCGCAGAGCCGGAAAGTCAACAGCCTTGTAAAAAAGGAGTGCTGCAACTGCGAGCGCGGACACTGTATCTTACTGGACGACGGGGAGGAATGTGTCTGCCCGCAGCTTATTTCCTATTCGCTTTTATGCAAGTGGTTTCAGATTGCCGTACTTCCTCTTGATAAGCTGCTGTATGCAGAGCTTTTCAAGACCGAGGATAAAAAGCGTTGTACTGAGTGCGGCACGTTCTTTGTATCAAAATCAAACAGCGTCAAATACTGCCCGGACTGTCGAAAGCGGATTACCCGCAGACAGGCAGCGGAGCGCATGAGGAAGCGGCGCGTGGCGGTTACGCAATAAGGGCAAAAAGAGCCTTGATTTACAGGGCATAAACGGCGTGAAACTGGCATAGGCGATACAGAATACCTTTTCCCTTGAAATTAGGGTTCTACTGCGTAACATATCAAATCATCTGTACCCACAAAAAACGGGCGCGGCGGCTATGATTACATGGCTGCTGTTGCCCGTCTTTTTATTTGTTTTGTCTTTGATTAGCAATAAGTATTTGAGCTATTTCGGGGTGTTCTTTCAATGACTCTACTTGTTCTTCTTGCCACTCTTGTATTTCCTCTTTTGATATGTCTATCATTTCGTAGCCATGTCTTGTATCAACAAAAACCGCTAGTTCTTTGTAAATTGAAAGAAGCTGTTGATACCCCTCACCTAATCCTAAATATGAAACATCAGCAAAATCAAATTGCAATAAAAAATCATTCGGTTTCGGTAAAATTCGCAACAATTCAGACAGTTGGATTTCTGAAATAATATGTATTACTTGTGTGTCACAATAGGAAAAGCTTGGCGTGCCGGATATTTCGTTGCAAATATTTAGAATTAGCGTCCTAAAGTTGTCACAATCTTTCAACAAATCAAAAGAGTATGGTGTCGTTCCGTTTTCAACTTCATTTTTGAAAGACTTTTGCTTACATAGAATAACTTTATTTTTGAAATGAAGTTTATCCATATCTTCGGGTTTTCCCGTTTGCAATAGTTTTTCTTGCTCTGCTGCATATTTAATCATTGCAAGGAGTTCACTAATATACAGGTATAAACTTACTAATTTAGGTGCAATAATTTCTTTAGCTTTCTTTTCTTGTTTTATAGCAGGAAGATAATCCACCATATAATAGAAAACTAAACTTGTTACATATGCAGAAGTGAATATATCAATCATTTGAGCCATACCCGAAAAAAAGTCGCTTTTCGGAGCGTCAAAAATAAATGATATAATTGCAGGAGGAGCAAAAAAATATGGAATAGATGAATTTTTAATCATTAAGAAAATGCTTACTGCAAATAATATAAAAAGTATCTTATGGCGTTTTATAAATGACATAATTTATCCTACCTTTACAGTATTTTTCAATAAATATATTTTACCATAATTCTTTGAGATATTCCATATATAGACTTTATCCGCGCTCTGTTTCCTTTCCACGTTCCGGCTCTTTCCCTTGCCGCAAAATGCTGTCTATGTTCTGTTTGATAACATCGTATTCCTTGACTTTCTTTTTCAACTTTCCATAATCGGCGTAAAGGGCTTCTTTCTGCGCTTGGAGCTGTCCGTATTCTTCCTGCATGGCGGCGAGGTTGGGGAGTTTGGTAATGCCCGACGCTTTGAGTGTCTTTGCTGCTGCTTCATGGAGTATCAGACTGCTTTCCTGTTTTGCCCGGTATGCGCCCTTGTCCTTTGCCCTGCGGTATGCGTCATAGGCTGGCTTGGTCTTTTGGTATGTGGCAACGTGCTTCATCAGCACCGCCATATCCGCAAGCCGCCTTTCCACGCCCTTTAATGCCTCTGCCGCCTGTTCGCTTTCCGTCTGGATTTCCGCTATCCTTGCGGTCAAATCTGCATACTGCGTGAGATTATTTTCCGTCAAGAAATTCATGGTCTTTGCTGCCTGTTTCAGATTGTGGATTTTAGCCCACTGTTCATAGCCCCGGTTCTCTTGCGCCTTGATACTATTTTCAATGTCGATAAGCAGCGATACGCCGCGCTGCTCTTTGGGAGCTTTCGCCGCCTTTGTGCGCTTGCCTGCAATCCGTTCTCTGATTGCTTCTTCTGTATAATCTGCACCGAGGGTTTTTAAGCGGGTAAACCGTTCCTGTCCGGGAGCGCGGCAGGAGATATATTTTCCCGGCTTTATCTCATAGCCCGCCGCCTGTAATCGCTGCAACAATTCTTCAAAACTTGCTACTTGGGAGATAAGCGTATCAACGGCAATTTTCAGCTTGCCTTTCCAACTTGTTCCCGTCTTTTCCGCTTGATATTCCGCATAGCTTTTTCCCTTACTGCCTTTACCCGGAACGACAACGGACAGCCCGTTTTCCCTGCACAGCTTATCGCTCATATTCCGTATGCCGTAGTAGCTGCGCTTGTTGGAATTGTACTTGTGGTAGTCAACGAAATTGACGGCGCAAAAAATGATGTGGTTATGGATATGCCCCTTGTCTATGTGGGTGGTAAGGACGTATTCGTGCTGTCCCTTTGTTGCTGCGTCGGCAAGCTGCTTTCCGATTGCATGGGCTTTCTCACAGTCCACCTCTCCCGGTTCAAACGATTGTATCAGATGAAAGGCTAAGTTATTCCCTTTTTGCCGAGCCTGCGACAAAGTATATTCAAACTCAATATCTGCTGTTTCATAGCTGCACCCAAAAGAGGACACAAGTGTTTTCCCGTCTGTCTTATCCGGGTTTTGGATATAATCAAGGGCTTTGCTCAACGTGCTTTTAATAGGCTTAATCTTTGTAACCGCCATATCTCCGCAAGCACCCCCTTTATTTCCTCTATGTCCTCTTGGTAGACGCTGCCTGTCGCATTGACACGCTTTGCAATCTGATTGATGTTGCCCCCGATTTTCTGTATCTCCGCTGTCATGGCTTTTATATCGCTATGGTCTGTCTGAATGATATAGCCGTCAATGGCAATCTTGCGAAGATACGCCGCCATGTTTTGGGTAGGGACGAGCTTCATTTTCTGCTCAATCAATGCCCGTTCTTCCTCTGTTACATAGAATTTGATTTGTACTTTTCTTTTGCGTCCGTTCATGCAATCGCTCCTTTCCATTCCGAGGGTTTGGGACACTTCCCAACAAGCAATTTTCAACCGACGCACCGCAGGACGGGAGGGCGAAAATACGGAAAAGGGTACTCTTTTCCTATGCTTGCTAAGAAAGTTTTTTCCTCACTTATCACTACAACGAAACTCCCAGTATGCCAAAAAAGCGCAAAAGAAAAACGCCGCAATCATGCGACGCTTCAATCACTTTATGCAGACAAAAACGAGGGAGCTTTATTCCCCCGTCCTGTCGTTGTTGGCTTCCTCTATGCCTTTTGCAGTAGCAGACATAATTTTTAAGTCTGTTTCGCTCATTGTGTCAAGCATGGTATCAAGTTGACGGCGGCGTGTGGACTTCTCTTGTTCCCGTTTTGGGAAAAAGAACTGGTCTACTGATACGTCAAGCAGGGTTACAAGCTCATATAAAATCTGCAAACTTGGGTGCTGCCCGCTGTTTTCAATGGACGCAATATACCGGGGTGCAATATTCAGTGTGTCAGCTAACTGATTGCGTGATATTCCCTTTGCTTTTCTTGCTGCTTTAATGGCTTGCCCGAAAGCCTTAAAATCATACTTCACTTTGTCCTGCTTCATATTTTTCACCCTATTACATTTTACCGTTCACCTTTCTTTTGAGATATGATTACACATGTCATAGTATTGATAGTAATAGAGCATAAAACATGCAGAGTAAGGTTGCTATAACTCATACTGCCATATATAATATCTAGTGACATCAAAAATTAAAGAAATTGATTAGAAATAGATTTTTGTTTGATAATCTTAAATCAGATATTCACAATGGAGGCATATTTATGGCGCAGAGTATTTTAATTGTAGACGATGAAAAAGAAATTGTATCAATGCTGTATTGCTATTTCAGCAAACTTGGATATACGGTATATACTGCAACAGCAGGAAATGCTGCCCTAAAAGAAGTAGAAAAAAACTGACATTATTTTGTTAGACGTTAATATGCCAGATATAGATGGATTTACTGTTTGCGAAAGAATACGGGATTATGTTTCATGCCCTATAATTTTTTAACAGCACGTATTGAAGATAGTGATAAAATAAAAGGATTTTCTATTGGCGCAGACGACTATGTAATAAAACCATTTTCTGTTGATGAATTAGAAGCTCGCATTGCAGCACATCTTCGCAGAGAAAAAAGACACAATACATCTTCAAAGGTGCAATTTGATGAAGATATGGTTATAGATTATTCCTCACGTATTGTGTTTTATCATAATAAGGATATGGCTTTTACCAAAAAGAATTTGATATAATATCTTTCCTTTCGCAAAACAAAGGAATTGTTTTTGACCGGGAAACTATTTATGAAAAAGTTTGGGGATTAGACGGTATTGGTGATAATACAGTTGTTACAGAACATATCAGACGTATTAGGGCAAAATTTTTATCTTTAGGCGATAGACCTTACATTGAAACTGTTTGGGGGTGCGGATATAAATGGAAAAATTAAAGAGAAGCAGATTGTTCAATCGGTTAAATAGCATGAGTATTAGAATGTCCTTTGTTCTTTTATGCTTTATTTTCGTTGTTGATTGGAATAATTATTTGTATATTTTTAATTTCAATGGTTGACAGATACAGAATAAATTTAAACTATAAGTATGAAAATATGTCAACAAGGTATGATATACCGGAAAATGGCTCATTTACCGCCACTTATAGTAATGACCAAACAAAATATACAATATTTGACACGAAAGGAAACGAGATATGCAAGTTCAATGTTGATTATCAAAAAGAACGCCCAGTACACGAATATGTCTATCCGAACCATGTTTCATATATCGAAGTTTTACCTAATTTTACAAGCCGGGATAGGCTTATTGACAGTGCTTTAGGTTCATTAAATATTGCAATTATTCCTATCGTATTATCTATTAGTATGATATGTTGTGTAACATTTTTTATAAAAAAAATTATCAAAACCCATTAAGCTATTAACTAATGCGTATCATAAAATTGAAGCAAATGACTTAGATTTTACATTATCATATCCATTAAATGATGAAATGGGGAAACTCTGTCACGCCTTTGAAAAAATGAAAGATTGTTTGTCGAAAAATAATGAAACTATGTTTAGACAATTTGCTGAACAGCGTCGTTTGAATGCTGCTTTTTCACATGACTTACGCACTCCTTTGACTTTACTAAAGGGTCATGCTACTATGTTGCTTTCCTTTATTCCCAAAGGCTTAGTATCACAAGAAGAAATATTAGACGAAATATCAGTAATGTCAAAAAATATTTCACGTCTTGAAAAATATGTAAATGCTATGACGAACTTATACAGGTTAGAGGATATTGATATTCCACGACAACAGATTACATTTCATTCACTTATTGATAATTTTAATAACACAGCGGAAGCACTTTGTTATGACAAACATTTTTCAATTACTGCAAGCGGTGATAATATAACCTTGTTTATCAATTTAGATACAGTCATGCAGATTTATGAAAATTTACTCTCTAATAGTATTAGATATGCAAAAAGTGATATTGCTATTAGCGTAGTAATAGAGAATAATAATTTGGTTATATCTGTTTCAGACGATGGTTGCGGGTTTAAAAATATTGAGATTGAAAAAGTAACATTACCATTTTATAAATCATCGAAAGATATATCTACTGAACATTTGGGGTTAGGGCTGAATATTAGTAAGATTTTAAGTGAAAGACATGGCGGAAATATCCAAATTGCTAATAATAAAGCAGGGGGAGCATGTGTTACAGTGAAAATAAATTGCAATGAAAGTTGATTGAAAATAGACATTTTATTGCTATTATAAATTTAAAAGAAAGGAGATAATGACAAATGAAAAAATAATATGTATGTTTCTAACTTTATTGCTATTGGTGTGTATTGTTGGGTGTAGTCAAACAAAGGACAGTGATAATCATGTAGTACAAGATTATTCCGAAGAATATGAGGTTTCTCCTTATGGAAGTGAAGAAGCACTTGACACTTTGGACGATTTGAAAATTTCAATGAGTGCAGAAAAGGATTTAGACTTAAAGCACCTTTCATTTCTAATAGAAAATACTTCTGATAAAGAATACCGATATTCACCAAATTATTTTGAAATAGAAACTGAACAATCCGGCACTTGGTATCAACTTGAACAGCTTGATGACCCTTCAAAGAGCAATGAAAAGGATTGTTTTATTAAGCCTAACGAACGATTAACATTAGAAATTGATGTTAAAAGTTTTTATGGAGAATTGCCTGCTGGACACTATCGTTTGATTAAACAATTTGCGTTCTTTGAAAGTGAAAGAGATTGGGATTACGATACATATAATTTATCTTGCGAATTTACGATAAGGTAAAAACTCTCTACTTCATAAGCATGAAATAAAAAAAACCGCTTATGAAGTAGAAAGTTCTCATGCCATTTTAACGGCGGTTTTGAAATAACAATCAAAACCGTCGTTTTCTTTATTTAAAATTTAAAACAGAGGACATGTTAAAATCCTGCTATTTGGGGACACGACGGTATCAAGGAGGTATCGCCATGTCTTTTTTTCTATGCCCTAATGGGTTACTATCAAAAAAAGCCATTACCCACCAACGGGGTATTCCGGCTATGTAGATGAACTGTCAAATCAATTAAATACTGCTGTTATTTCCTATGCGTCTGTCTGCGTTTTGCAGGCAGGCGCATTTCGCATTTTACAGAAGATTTTTCAAAAACTTTGCCCTCTTTTTGGCAAAGCAAAAAGTCGCCTGTATTATCCCGCGAAAAGGGGAGGTACTACCGCCTTTCGGCAGAAAGGAGGTGAACACCATGACACCTAATCGCAGGGAATTTGAAAAGCAATGTGCGTTTCAAAAGTTCTGTAAATCAGTACTTCACAATGAAGCGTGCAACACCCATGAGGAAATTCGTCGGCGCAGAGTTCGGGAGGTTACTTTTTCCAACCTTGCCTTGCATGAGGAACGGCAGCTTTATACCGTCGATAAGTATTTTCAAGACGAAGAAGCAGAGCCGTCTTATCAAATGGCAGGAAAAGAAATAACCCCAAAACTGCTGCTTGAAGCTATCCGGGCTTTACCCGAAGAACGGCGCAAAATTGTACTGCTGTATTACTTTGAGGGATTGACTGATATAGAAATCGCAAAGCAGCTCAATATCTCAAGAAGTACGGTACAGTATCGCCGGACAAGCTCCTTTGAGCAGTTAAAAAAATATTTGGAGGAAAACGCTGATGAATGGATTGAATGGTAAACCGACCGAGTACCCGGAAAATGCCCTTGTTCCCTATCCCGTTATTTTGGCGGCGAGCAAAGGCGACCCGGACGCAATGAAGATTGTATTGCAGCATTTCAGCGGCTACATAGCAAGTCTTTCCATGCGGAAGCTCTATGATGAGCGAGGAAATGTTTATTTTGGAGTAGACGAAGAAATACGCGAAAGGTTGCAAGCAAAACTAATGAGGGCAATCCTCACATTTAGGGCTGAATAAACCAACAAGGTATTGGAACGCTTCCCCCTTTTCCGTTCCATATCGCAGAACAGCCCTCTGCTCTTTGACAAAGAAAGCGGTGCAATAGAACGGCGACGCAGTATAAGGCAAATCAGATACATTCGATGTATGGGGAGCCGTTGGGCTGATACGCCATGACCGAAAGGAGGGACAAAACGAGCGAAAACTATCAGCGTTCCAAAGCAGATTTAGCAACTCTGTCGCCACAATCCATATATCGGTATAATGATACTCCTTTACCGCCGTAGTCCGAGCGTTAGAAGCGTCGCAGACAACGGGTAGAGCTGCATGAGAACCATGCGGAAGTGAAATTCTTGTGAGGTTTGCTAAAACCGTCTGATGAGCCTTTATAATTTTACAATAGTTTTATAGTTCAAGAAAGGGGAGAGAATAAATGAATAATGAAACACAGGTACAGATACAAAATAAGTTTTGTTTAACGATTGATGAAGCAGTAATTTATTTTAATATTGGAGAAAAGAAATTAAGAAAACTTGTTTCAGATAATTTGGACTCCGGTTTTATTATTCAAAATGGAGTGAAGTTTCTTATCAAAAGGAAACGATTTGAAGATTTTCTGAATGACCTGACAGCAATTTAACAAATATAGGATAATCAGTAGCCATATCGGATAGGCTATATAGTCTTTCCGCTTTGAGTGCTGCTTGATAAAAGGATAGAAAAAGGGCTTTGCTTATGATATAATTTAATATATCGTGGCGAGGCTCTTTTTGTACGAAAGGAGCATAGACATGAGCGGAAAAAGACGAGATAGCAAAAATCGTATTCTTCGCAATGGAGAGAGCCAACGCCGGGACGGACGATATGCGTTTAAATATATTGATACAACAGGTAAACCGCAGTTTGTTTATAGTTGGAAATTAGAAAAGACAGATAAGACACCACAGGGAAAGCGCGACGACCTTTCATTAAGGGAAAAGGAAAAGCAGATAATGAAAGCGATTGATGATGAAATCGTCCCGCGTGGTGGGGAAATGACCGTTTTAGAACTGGTAAAGAAATATCTTTTACAAAAAACGGGAGTACGGCATAACACAGAAGCAAATTACAATTTTGTTCTCAATATTATTAAGAAAGAGGACTTTGGTAAAAAGCGGATAGATAAAGTGAAACTGTCCGACGCAAAATGTTGGCTGATAAAGTTACAGCAGGACGGGCGCGGGTATAGCTCTATTCATTCTATCAGAGGTGTTGTAAGACCAGCTTTTCAAATGGCGGTAGATGATGATTTGATACGCAAAAATCCGTTTGAATTTCAGCTTGCTACGGTTGTTGTAAACGACAGCGTAACAAGAGAAGCAATTACAAGAAAGCAAGAACGAACATTTCTTGAATTTGTGGCAAATGATAAGCACTTTTGCAGATATTATGAGGGGATTTTTATCTTATTCAAAACAGGGCTTCGTATTTCAGAGTTTGTGGGATTGACATTATCAGATTTGGATATGCAGAATAGAAAAATTAGTGTCAATCATCAGTTACAAAGAAAACGGAATATGGAGTATGTAATTGAAGATACAAAGACTTCTTGTGGCACAAGAGAAATCCCTATGACAGATGAAGTTTATAAGTGCTTTCAACGTATTATTTCCAGTAGAAAGAAACCGAGGGTTGAACCTATTGTAGGAGGTAAATGTGGCTTCTTATATTTGGATAAAAACGATATGCCTATGGTAGCCTTGCACTGGGAAAAATACTTTCAGCATATTTGCGAGAAGTATAATAGTATTTATAGAGTGCAAATGCCAAAGGTTACGCCACACGTTTGCCGTCACACTTTTTGTTCTAATATGGCTAAAAGCGGCATGAACCCTAAAACTTTACAGTACCTCATGGGACATTCTGATATTAGCGTCACGTTAAATACTTATACACATATAGGCTATGACGACGCGAAAGAGGAACTGAAACGGGTAGTAAATGGCGAGTAGTAAAATGAGTATTCAGCCCTTAATTTACTACTTTTTGTACTACTTTTGAGGTAAAAGATGTGCTAATTTATGCTACGATATGCCACGAATGAGAGGAAACAGCAAGCGAAAGAAAATGCCGATACATCAAGGAAATACAGTAAATTCAAGGAGTTTTACATAGATGATTAGAGTATTATTTATTTGCCACGGAAACATCTGCCGTTCCCCAATGGCAGAATTTTTATTCAAAGATATGGTTATGAAAAAAGGTCTGTCCCAACAGATTTCCATTGCTTCCGCTGCAACCAGCAGAGAGGAGATCGGAAATCCTGTTCACCGTGGTACTGTGCAGAAACTGGCGCAGTACGGCATTTCCACAAAGGGAAAATATGCCCGTCAGGTGACAAAACAGGATTACGAAGATTATGATTACATCATCTGCATGGAAAAATATAATCTGCGGGAGATCAAACGGATTCTTCCCGCAGATCCGGAAGGAAAAATCTGTTGTCTGCTGGATTTTTCCGACCATCCCAGAGACATTGCGGATCCATGGTACACAGGGAATTTTGATGTAACTTATGATGATATTTTAGAAGGCTGTGAAGGCCTCCTTACCCATCTGGAAAAAGAACTGTAAAAAAAGAAAACCGGAATTTCTGAAAAAACAGAAACTTCCGGTTTTTTGTGGTCTTAACGAACAAAATTAGTCCAGATTTTTTCTTCTTTTTCCGGTGCGGGAACACCAGCCTGTTTCCCGGCTTCGATACATTTCAAAAGCCAAGCCATATTTTTGCCCAGAATCCGCATGGTCTGCATGCCTTCCAGATCCTGTTTGACTTCTTCGGGAGTATTGCCGTGAACCATGTTCCAGTAGCTGGATGTGACGATGGGCATGCCTTTGATGGCAAAGTATTTGTTGATTTCATCAAAAGTTGCCGTAGCGCCGGCGCGTCTGCAACTGATCACAGCAGCCCCAACTTTTCCGCTGAAATCTCTGCCGTAAAAAGCTCTGTCAAGGAAAGAAATCAGAGCCCCGGCAGCGGAAGCGAAGTGAACGGGTGTGCCAAAGACAAAGCCGTCAGCATCTTCAGCTTTTTCCAGGAATTCGTTAACACAGTCATTGCGGAAGCAACGATCTGTTTTTTTACAGTAGCCACAGTCAATACATCCGGCAACGGGGTCATTGCCCAGCCAGAAGGTTTCGGTTTCTACGCCGTCTTGTTCCAAAGCGTCTGCGACTTCACGCAGTGCTGTATATGTGCAGCCTTCTTTGTGTGGGCCGCCGTTTACCAGTATTACTTTCATGGGAAATCCCTCCTTATTGTGCTTTGCATGTTTCTTATTATAGCACGATTTTACGGGAACACAATAAGTTCCATGAAAGGGGAAAATGCAGTTTAGGCAAAACGGCGGAGTTTTAATATGGTTAGGTTAAATTCTCCGTCGGTGGCATTTGCAGAGCCGGAATAGTTGAAGAAAAGCGTGGTAGCCACAGGGGCGTTTAATATCAGATGCGCAGAACCGCAGGCTGTGGAGCCGTTGGCGGCAGTGGCAAAGTAAATGCCTGTTTCCAGATGCGAAGTCCCATTATAGAAAGGGGTGATTTACAGGTAGTTCGGTGAGGAAAACAGGGCGGATATTTTGTAGGAAATCAGGTAATATCCAGGGGCAAGAGAAATTTGTTCCAGACTGGTTTGGACGATGTTTCCTGTGGGATCTCGCACATCAGGAAAAAAGGAAAGCTGTGTGCCGCGAACCAGGGGAAACTGGGTGTTGATATAAGATGCAAAAATGTCATCCGGTATGGGGCCGGTAGGGCCAGTCGCTCCAGTTGCACCAGTAACACCGGTCGCCCCCGTAGCGCCGCACCAGTAACGCCGGTCGCCCCCGTAGTGCCAGTTGCCCCTGTGGGCCCTGTTTCACCAGTATCACCGGAAATACCAGTAGGGCCAGGATCGCCAGTTTCACCGGTAGCCCCAGTTGCCCCAGTAGCGCTGGTTTCACCAGTAGCGCCAGTTGCCCCCGTAGTGCCAGTTGCCCCTGTGGGCCCTGTTTCACCAGTATCACCGGAAATACCAGTAGGGCCAGGATCGCCAGTGGCGCCAGTTTCCCCGGTAGCCCCTGTTTCCCCAGTAGCGCCGGTTTCGCCAGTGGCGCCAGTTTCTCCGGTAGCCCCAGTTTCCCCGGTCGATCCTGTTTCTCCGCCAGTTCCGCCTGTTGGGCAGATACAGCAGATTTGCAGACAGCAGGGAGGCGGAAGGGGGCCTCTCCAGTAGCAGTGATAAAAAAAGGATACGATGACTCCCCGCTTTCATTTTGTCAGTTATACTATCCTATTCAGAAAACAGAAGCTAGTGCCAGATTTATTTGAAATTTCAAAAAGCTGAGAAAGCCAATTTCCTTTAAGAAAACATACCAGATAAAAAAGCTGGAATCCTTTGCAGTGTAAGGAATCCAGCTTTCTTCGTTTTCTTATGAATAACAGGGTGTGTTTTGCCGCAAATATTTATAATCCCAAAGCTTTGGCGGTGGTGCAGATAAAGTCCTGTACATTGGTGACGATGCCTCTTGCGGACAGACTACCTCTGTCGGCCAGTTTATTGACGGCAAATTCAGAAATATCCACGCAGTAGAAATAAATTTGCCGCACAGTACCATCTGCCATGACACGGTAAGAGGGCGTCATATTTCCTGTGGCAATGGTATGGAGCATGGTTGCCATGCAAATAACAGTGGTAGCGTTGCGGATCTGGTCACGCATGGCGTTCTGGGCTTCATATACATTGCCGAAAACTGGCGGCAAGGGGCCGTCGTCTCGAATAGAGCCTGCCAGGACATAAGGCACATGATATTTTTCGCAATTGTAAATGATGCCGTTATCGATGTGCTCTTTTTCCAGAAAAGCGGGAATACTTCCGTGGAAACGTACCCGATTGATGGTGTCCAGATGATTGTAATGGCCGTTGGGCTGATTTTTCTGGGTGTAGATGTTCTGTCCCAGTGCGGTGTTTAAGTATGCTCCTTCCAAGTCATGAGTGGCAAGGGCATTGCCTGCCATGAGGGCGTGAACGTATCCCCCTGCAATCATTTTGGAAAAAGCGTCCCTTGCGTCTTTGTCAAAAGTGAAAGCGGGCCCCAGCACCCAGACGATTTTTCCATGGTCACGGTCGTGACGCAGGATTTCGTACAGTTCATTATAATCTTTGGAAAAGGCTGTTTCCCGGGAACGTCCCTGGCGGAAAGCGAAAACTTCCTGCAATTCCGCTTCTTCAGAAAAGCCGTTGGCGTGGACATAAATGCCATCAGAGCCATCTTCAGTACGTCCAACGGCAATGAGATCGCCTTTTTTCAGCAAACGGAATTCCCGTACAATGATTTTTCCGTTTTCATAAACAGCCACACAGTCCATGCGGCTTTCTTCTGCCAGCAGCCATGTGCCGTTAACTTTGAAGTATTCCGGGAAAATGCTCATGGCGTGATACTGTTCCGGTGCCACACCGTCAAAGGGAGCAGGCTGGAAACAGACATCCGGCGCGTCAGCCAGAAAAGGCTGTGTGAAATTTGGCGGTGTATAGGGGCGCAGTGAAAAACTCATATCAATTCTCCTTTATATAGATTTTGAACGATGGATGGAAAAAAGCAGATAAGATTTGCCCATGCGGTCTAATGTTTCTTCTTCCTGTCCCATGCCGATGGCTTTGGCAACAGAAAGAGAGGGATAATTATCGGAAGCAATGACAGCATAGACAACAGGTTCCTTGCGAACAGAAAAAGCAAACTGCGCGCAGGCGGCAGCAGCTTCTTTGGCATAACCATTTTTCCGTTGGGAAGGTATGAGGCCGTAGCCGATTTCCCAGAGCATCCGTCTGCCAAAACGCTGGAAAGTCAGACCAGCCTGTCCAATGAGGACATCGTTATCTTTTCGGCAGATACCCCAGATGCCAAAGTTTTGCTGGTATCGCTGTTGTTGTCTGGCGAGCCAGTTTTGTAACTCTGCTTGAGAAAACTGGCGCTCATAAAAATTTCGCTGCCCGTTCATCATTTCCAGCAGCTGGGGCAGGTCTGCTTCTGTCAATTCTCGCAGATACAGGCGAGGTGTTTCCCAAATCATGCTTTTGTTTCCTCAAAAAAGCGGCTGTAAAGGTCTTCTTTTCGGTCTTCTTTCAGGGGGAATTCTGCCCGATATGCTTCAGCATCTTTGGGATCGATTTCCACCACAGCTAATTCATTTCCTCCTGTCAGGTGAGCTAAGATTTCCCCTGTGGGAGAGACGAGCATACTGTCGCCGCTGTAAGTGAGGGTGCGGTCTTTGCCGCTGCGGTTGACACCCACGATGAAGCTTTGATTTTCAATGGCACGTGCCTGAAGGAGTGTTTTCCAGTGACCCACACGGGCAACGGGCCGGTTTGCAATGACGGTCATAACAAGGCTCTTTTTGGAAGCAGCCTGAAAGATTTCCGGGAACCGCAGGTCATAACATACAAAAGGGGACAGAGGTACGCCGTCCACCTGACAGAATGCCAGTTTATCGCCGCCGCTGTAATACTTGGCTTCCGCACCGTAAGAGAAAGGATGAATTTTGACATAATCTGTCAAAATTTGACCGTTTTTGTCCATGACGATGCTGTGATTCCGTGCCGTTCCATCTTCTAAAAAGATTACGCCGAAAACAACAGCCATCTGGAATTTTTTTGCCACATCCTGAAAGAAAGTGATGGTCATACTGTTTTCCTTTAATTCTCCGTAGGTAGCAGGGGACATGGTGAAGCCTGTCAGTGTCATTTCCGGAAAGACAATGAGGTCAGCCTCTTTTGCCGCGGCTTTTTCCATGAGTTCCACGCAGGTTTTCATGGCAAAACCCTTGTCCTCAAAACCCATATCCAGCTGTGCCAATGCGATTTTCATATACAAAAACCTCCTTTATTATTCCCAGTTTTTCCATACGTCCGGGCAGTAACCCAATGTGAATTCCTTTCCATTGCGGACGATGGGTGTCCGGAAAAGGGCAGGATTTTCAAAGAGGGTGCCTTCCCGTTTTTTCTCGTCAATATAATCCATATATAAATCTTTGTATGCCTTCGCTTTGCGGTCGATCATGTCTTCCACGTCGATGCACCGCTTTGCGGATTCAAATACGCTTTTGCTCATGCCGAAACGGTGGATGTCAATGGACTGAAAAGGGATTTTCCGTTCCTTGAAATATCGTTCCGCTTTTTTGGTGTCGAAACATTTTTTTGCACCGTAAATTTGAATATTCATATAAAACTCCTTTCCTAGGGGCATCTTCGTGAAAAATATTGCGAGAAATATTTTTCTGAAGATAGCCGTTGCAGCTCCTTTTCAGAAAGAAAAAATAAAGGGTAAGCTGCTTTGGGGTTTGCTGATTTTATTTTACTCCATTGGTGCAAAAGACACAAGACAAGGGGGAAGGATTATGGTATACTTTGAAAAACAGGAAAAGGAGCGGATTGAGATGAAAATGATTTCATGGAACGTCAATGGTCTGCGGGCAGCCGTAGGCAAAGGCTTTTTGGATTATTTCAAAGAAGCGGACGCAGACATTTTTTCCATACAGGAAACAAAATTGCAGGAAGGACAGATTGACCTGCCCACAGAAGGCTATCATCAGTACTGGAACTATGCGGAAAAGAAAGGCTATTCCGGTGTGGCGGTATTCACCAAACAGGAACCCATTTCTGTTTCTTACGGTTTGGGCATTGAGGAGCATGACAAAGAGGGGCGTGTTATTACACTGGAGTTTGAGAATTTCTATCATGTGACCGTTTATACACCCAATTCCCAGCAGGAAAATGCCCGTCTGGATTACCGCATGACTTGGGACGATGCTTTCCGGGCATACTTACAGGAATTGGACAAAACAAAACCTGTCATCGTCTGCGGCGACCTGAATGTGGCACATACAGAAATTGACCTGAAGAATCCTTCTACTAACCGCAGAAACGCAGGCTTTACAGACGAAGAAAGAGGTAAATTCACAGAACTGCTGGAAGCAGGCTTTGTGGATACTTTCCGTCATTTTTAT
This sequence comes from Clostridia bacterium UC5.1-1D10, assembly GCA_001304995.1. GTDB lineage: Bacteria > Bacillota > Clostridia > Lachnospirales > Anaerotignaceae > Anaerotignum. Next base: position 86,837 of record BBZU01000009.1, read on the forward strand.
CCTGATGTGACAGGGGCATATTCCTGGTGGAGCTATCGTTTCAACGCCAGAAAGAATAATGCTGGATGGCGTATTGATTATTATGTGGTTTCCGAGCGTCTGCGGGATGCATTGCAGGACGCAAAAATCCACAGTGACATTATGGGGTCTGACCATTGCCCTGTGGAATTGGATATTGCTTTGTAAGATCAAAAGAATCTTTCATTGGATATGGAGGTGCATGGTTTATGTTGCATATTGGATGGAGACAAATCTATGAAGGGTATGATATGGTTCTGGTAGGAAAGATCAAGGAGGCACTGGAAGGAGAAAACATCGACTATAAGGTGGAAGCAGATAATCCTGTACGGAGCAGAATGTCCAGAGATGTATTGTTTGGGGGAGATCCTATGGTACTCAATGGTGTTGGTGCAAGAGCAGTGACACAATACAGCATTTATGTACGCAAAGATCAGGAAGAATATGCCATCCATGTGATACAGACCATGAAGCGGGATTGAACCTGGTTTTATGAAGAAAAATAAGCCGAAACTTCTTTGGGGGCATCTTCATAAGAAAACAAAGAAAGCCAAAGTCCTTATGATTACAAAGGATTTTGGCTTTCTTATTTTGTTTCGAATTTTATTTGTTATGTTTTCTTATGAAGACAGCCGTCGCAATTCCCCTTAAGAAATCAAGGAAAGGAAAATCAATGTTTTCTTAAGGGGAAGTTGCTTTGAAGTTTCGGCTTTTGTTTTGTATTCGCTGTTTTTTTATTTTTCCAGTTCTGCCAGTTTTTCCAGAATCTGATTGCTTCTGTCAATGAAAGCAGTCATTTCTTCGCTGGTCAATGTTCTGTGGCTCATCAGTGCCAGATCATATACCTGATGGCAGATCATGTCACAATCTTCTTTCTTATCTTCTTTGCCTGCTGCGTCCATAAGGAACTGCACCAGTTTATTGGATTTGTTCAGCACCAGTGTTTCGTCAGGTTTTACCTGTGCGAACATAGCTTTGTACATTTCGTTGTCGCCGTATGCTTCCATCATTTCCATCATACGACGGCTTTCTTCGCTGAGCAGAATCATAGCGGATACATTCTGTGCTTTCAGGTTTTCCGCTTTGACTTTCAGATTTTCATTGCCCAGTACGCCGCGGAACAGGTTTTCCATCTTGGTATTTGCAAAAGCGTCTGCCTGTTTCTTTGCTTCGCTTTCTTCGCCTTCTGTTTTTTCCTGCAAAGTATCGGTGATGTCAGCGTCGATACGCTGTACCTTTACGCCGGGATTCTTGTATTCCAGGAAGGAAACGAAGGGTTTATCCACGGGGGAAGTGAGGATTGCCGCTTCCAGACCCTGTTCTTTGAACATACGGATGTACTGCGCCTGCTGTGCTTCGTCGGTGACAAAGAAAATCTTGTTTTCGTGTTTTTCTTTGTTCTTTTCCAGATATTCTGCAACGGTTTCGTATACGCCGTCGGTGGTCTTTAACAGCAGCGCGTCTTTGATTTTGTCATAGAGTTTTTCTTCCCGCATGCAGCCATATTTGAAGAACATGCCGATGTCATCCCAGAAACCTTCGTAAGCGGTTCTGTCAGCTTTGAAGAGCTGATTCAGTTTGTCCGCTACTTTCTTGGTGATGTAGCTGTTCATTTTTTCCACATAGCCGTCGTTCTGCAATGCGCTTCTGGATACGTTCAGAGGCATGTCAGGGCAATCCAGCACGCCTTTGAGAAGCAGCAAGAATTCGGGAACCACTTCTTTGATGTTATCTGCAATATAAACCTGATTGGAGTACAATTTGATCTGACCTTCTACGACATCCATCTGTTCTACCAGTTTGGGGAAGTACAGGATACCTTTCAGACGGAAAGGATAGTCCATGTTCAGATGAATCCAGAACAGAGGGTCATTCAGGTCAAAGAATACTTTATGATAAAATTCCTTGTATTCTTCGTCGGTGCAGTCTTTGGGCTGTTTCAGCCACAGGGGAGAAGGATCGTTCAAAGGCTTGGGTTCTTCTTTTTCTTCTTCTTGCTTTTCTTCTTCACTGTCTTTGTTTGCTTTTGCCAGGATTTCATCCTTTGTCAGTGTGGCAGCTTCTTCCTGAGAAATATGGATGGTGTTGTCCTTTTTCTCGGGTTCGGCTGCTTCTGCTTTTTCTTCTTCGTTGGTCATCACATCAATGAAGATAGGAACGGGCATGAATGCGCAGTATTTCTGCAATGCTTCATACATCTTGTTTTCATCCAGGAATTCTTCGCCGTCTTCGCTGACGTGCAGTGTGATGGTGGTACCACGTTCGGTACGGGTGCCATCTGCCATTTCGTAATCGATGCCGTCCGCACAGCTCCAGCTTGCTGCCGCTGCACCTTCCTGATAAGACAGTGTGTTGATTTCTACTTTATCGGCTACCATGAAAGCGGAGTAGAAGCCCAGACCGAAATGACCGATGATTTCGTTGTCGCCATCTGCTTTTTCTTCGTATTTGGACAGAAAATCTGTTGCGCCGGAGAATGCGATCTGGTTGATATATTTCTTGATTTCTTCGTGAGTCATGCCGATACCGTTATCCACGATCTGCATGATTTTTTCCTCTTTGTTCAGTACCACATGAACGGAAAAGGCTTCGTCAGCAGGGATGTGGTCTGCTTCCCCCATAATCATGAGCTTTTTCAGCTTGGTTACTGCGTCACAGGCGTTGGATACCAATTCACGGATGAAAATATCCTTATCGGTATAGAGCCATTTTTTGATAATTGGTAAGAAATTTTCACTGTTAATGGAAAGATTCCCTTTTTCATTCATAATTTTTCAGCCTCCTATAATAGATGGAAAATCCATATATTTTCTGCTTTACAAAGAATATTGTAACACTGGGAGGACAAAAGTCAAGAAGAAATTAGCACTCAATCAAATTGAGTGCTAACAAAATTTCAAATATTAATTTTCTTTCTGAATGGCAATGCCATGGCTCTGGCAAAAGTCCAGTACCCAGCTTTCCCACTGGGCTTCATGGGTCTTATCCAGAGAAAAACTTTCCTGTGCGGCAGAAAGAGTACATAATAAGGTATCTTCCCGGAATAAAAGATTCCAGAACAGCGCCTTTGTGTTGGGAAAAGCCGCTGTTTTTTCTGAGAAAGGGAAAGAACAAGCTTCATGTTCTTGGGTGTTTTCTTTCCTTTTACTGCCTGAAACACAAGAGGCTTGATCTCGCTCCAGCTGCACCATGGCTCTGTGACGGTTTCGTCGTAATAATCCAGATCCCGTTTGCCGTCAATGGAAAGGTAAGCAAAAGCGGAGATTTCTCCCTGCCGGAAAGCAAAATCATCAAAGGCATCGCCCTTTAAGAGCAGCGCCATAAAGTGTCTGGTGTCTGGTATGGTAAAAGCAAGCATTGCTGTATCCTCCTTTGGTTTCTTCGCCTGTCATTATACATTTTTTGCCCTCTTTGACAATGCGCGGGAGGCGGAAAGGAAAAATCATGTATTTTTATTGCGTTTGATGCCATGCTATATTATAATGAAAGACAAGTATTTTTAATGTAATAGGAAGTAGGAGGGAAAACCCTATGGCAGAAGAAAAAACAATGGAAAACAGTGGTCTGGGTGCCACCGGTAACTTTATACATAACTATATCCAGGCAGACCTGGAAGGGGAACTGAATAAAATTCATACCCGTTTCCCGCCGGAACCCAATGGCTATCTGCACATTGGTCACGCAAAATCCATTTGCCTGAACTTTGGTCTGGCAAAACTTTACGGCGGCAAATGCAACCTGCGTTTTGACGACACCAACCCCACAAAAGAAGATGTGGAATATGTAGAAAGCATTCAGGAAGACGTAAAATGGCTGGGCTTCGACTGGGAAGACAGACTGTACTACGCATCTTCCTATTTCCAGAAATATTATGAAGTGGCAGTGAAACTCATCAAAGAAGGCAAAGCTTTCGTATGCGACCTGACAGCAGAAGAAATGCGTCAGTACAGAGGTACACTGAGCACACCTGGTAAAGAAAGCCCTTACCGCAATCGTAGTGTGGAAGAAAACCTGGATCTGTTCGAACGGATGAAAGCAGGGGAATTCCCTGATGGTTCCCATACACTGCGTGCGAAGATCGACATGGCTTCTCCAAACATCAACATGAGAGACCCTGTTATCTATCGTATTTCCCATGCGGCACACCATACCACAGGTACAGAATGGTGCATCTACCCTATGTATGACTTTGCGCATCCTCTGGAAGATGCCATCGAAGGCATTACCCATTCTATCTGTACCATGGAATTTGAAGACCATCGTCCTCTGTACGATTGGGTAGTCAGAGAAGCAGGCTTTACCGTAAATCCTCCCAGACAGATTGAATTTGCTCGTCTGGGTATGACAAATACCGTTATGAGTAAGAGAAAACTCCGCGCGCTGGTAGAAGACGGTCTGGTTGACGGCTGGGATGACCCTCGTATGCCGACCATCAGCGGTCTGCGCCGTAGAGGTTATACACCTGAATCCATCCGTGATTTCTGCGAACGTATCGGTGTATCCAAAGCAAATAGTATGGTAGACAGCGGTCTGCTGGATTACTGCATCCGTGACGACCTGAAAGCAAAAGCACCTGTTGTGATGGCAGTTCTGGATCCTCTGAAACTGGTTATCACCAACTACCCCGAAGATCAGGTAGAAATGATGGAACTGGAAAACAACCCCGAAAATCCTGAACTGGGCACAAGACTGGCACCTTTCACAAGAGAACTGTATATTGAACGGGAAGACTTCATGGAAGAACCTGTGAAAAAATTCTTCCGTCTGGCTCCCGGCAAAGAAGTTCGTCTGAAAGGGGCTTACTTCGTAACATGTACCGATTTTGTCAAAGACGAAAACGGCAATGTAGTAGAAGTACACTGCACATATGACCCTGAAACAAGAAGCGGCAGTGGTTTTGAAGGCAGAAAAGTCAAAGGTACGCTACACTGGGTAAGCGCTTCCGACAACGTGAAGGCAACTGCGAGACTGTACGACTACATGATGCTGGACAACCCTGACGATCCTAACGGTGAAATGATCATGAACCCCAACTCTCTGGAAGTGAAGGAAAATGTGGTCATTGAAAAATCTATCGCCGGTGCACAGAAAGGTCAGCGTTATCAGTTCATGCGTAATGGTTACTACATTGTAGATACCAAAGATACCAAAGAAGATCATCTGGTATTCAACCGCATTGTGCCTCTGAAGAGCTCTTTCAAACTGAAATAAAAAAACTTCCAAGGGAGCATCCAAATTTGGATGCTCCCTTTTTGTTTTGTGCGTCAGGGGCGGAAGATTGTGTTTTCTTTCGTGCATGGAAAATTTTTTATTGCGTTGGCGTTGGATAAGGTACATAGTAGTGCATATCTATACAAAAACGGCTGAAAACAGTGACAGTGTTTCTTTGGCTGTCAAAGGGGGACAACTGAAAAAATAGCGCGAAAAAACAACAAAAGAGAAGGTAAAAAGATGAAACAAAGGAAAACGGAAGCAGTTCCCAATATGAAAAAAAGGTATGATACAGCATAAAAAATACAACATATTGTATAAAATAATTCTTTGGGGAACGGCTTTTACTTGGGAGGAGGAAAAACATGTTTGAACACGCAAACAAAGCCCTTATCGCAGCGGCTTTTTTGATTTTGGCAATTGTAATCATTCCGATTGTGCTGGTGCCGGAAGCCATGGTGGCAGCCATTGGACAGGTTTATAACTTTATTACAACAGATATGGCTTGGCTCTATCTGCTCATTGGTTTTGGTATGGCAGTGGGCGCCATCGTGCTTCTGACAACGAAATTTGGGGATATTCGTCTGGGCGGACGAGATGCGAAGCCTCATTATAAGACATTTACCTGGATCGCCATGAACCTTTGCTCCGCGCTGGCAGCAGGTATCCTGATTTTTGGTATGTGTGAATGGATGTACTATGTAACAGGTACGCCTTTTGGGATTGAACCTTATTCCGTACAGGCCTATGAATATGCTTCCGCTTATGGTATGTTCCACTGGGGTTTCTCCGCATGGGCGTTCTATCTGGTAGCAGGGGGAGCCATTGGTTATTTGTACTGGAATAAAAAGATTGGCGATTTGCGCATTTCCGCTCTGTGCAGCAACCTCATCGGCGGTGATTCCAAAGGGAAAAAAGCCTTCCGCTGGGTGCTGGATGCCATCATGGTATTCTGCTATTTCATGGCTATGATGACCACTGTCGGCATCGGTACGCCTGTTATGGGGGAACTGGCAAGCAGCTTGCTGGGCATTGAAAACTCTTTTGCCCTGAAAATCGGTATCATCATCATTTTCTGTCTGTTCTTTACCCTTTCTACATCCAAAACCATTGCAAAGGGTATGGGACGCATCAGTGACTTCAACGTATGGCTGGCGATCGGCTTTTTCGTTTTCGTACTCATCGTTGGGGACACCAGCTTTATTCTGAATAATATCGTCATGGCAATCGGTACCAACATCCGTGAATTTGTCCGCATGAGCTTCAACTCTGACGCTGTTGCCCAGACTGGTTTCGTACAGAACTGGACAATTTTCTATTGGGCTTGGTATGTGGCTTTGACATTTATGTGCGGTCTGTGGATTGCCAGAACTTCTTACGGCAGAACATTCCGTGAAATCACCGTGGCAAACTGCATCTGGGCAGTATTGGCATGCTGGGTAACATTCGGTATTCTGGGTAACTATGGTATGGGTCAGGAACTGTTCCATGGCCAGAATTTCTCCGGCGTCATCAGTGAAGTGGGCAACAACGGCGTTACACTGCTGGTACTCCAGACCATGCCTTTGCCGAAACTTTGCATTTTCGTATTCATGATTTTGATTTTCTTCAATCTGGCAACTTCCGCCACAGCAAACGGTACCGCTTTGAGTATGTATACATCTAAAGGCCTGAAAGCCGATGAAGAACCTCATACATGGTACAAAACATTCTGGTGCGTACTGTTTATGATTATTCCTGTGGGCATTTTGCTGCTGGAACATAATGTGGAAGGACTGAACGTGCTTAGCACCATCCAGTCCCTCATTACCATTTCCTCTCTGCCTGTGCTGGTAGCGCTGGTAGTATTATTCTTGTCTTTCGGAAAAGTCCTGTGCAAAGACATTTCCGATGGCACCATCCGTCAGTATGTGGATAAGAGCAAAGAAAACAAATGGGGGAATGAGTAATGGAAGAAAGATACGAAAATGCCGCTGTCACATGGACACAGCAGTTTTGCCGCATCAACAGCTTTTTGGGTGCGGGCAAACGGGAAGCTGTGTTTCTGGCAGAAAAAATATTGAAAGAATCTTGTGACGCAACAGTCACTGTTTATGACGCTGATACAGAAGAACCCTATATCATTGCGGAGAAAATATGCGAAAACCCCAAATTCCGGCTTTTGCTGGAAGGTCATCTGGATGTGGTTTCGCCCGAAGGCATGGAATATCCTTTTGACGCGGAAATCAAAGACGGCATTTTGTATGGCCGCGGTTCCGTGGATATGAAAGGCGGTTGTGGCTCCATGCTGGCGGCTTTTGTGGCTGCCTGCCAGAAACCCCTGGAAGGGGATTTGTACCTGATGTTTTCCACAGATGAAGAATATGCTGGGGAAGAAATCAAAAAAGCCTTGGAAAAGGGTCATTTGCCCAAAGTGGATTTTGCCCTCATTGCGGAACCGACCAATGGAACCATGGCAACAGCGCATAAAGGGGAAGCCTGGATTGATGTGGAATTTTTCGGCAAAAGTGCCCATTCCAGCATGCCTCATATGGGAAAAAACGCCATTTATATGGCAACAGCATTTTTGCATAATTTGCAGGCATATTTGCCGGAAATGAAAAAAATGGCACACCCCCTCTATGGCGCACCTACCATGAGTGTAGGAACCATCGAAGGCGGCAGTACGCCCAATGTGGTGCCGCCCTATGCAAAGATTACCATTGATATCCGCTATTTGCCCGGAACCAGTTCCGAATCATTCCTGAAGGTATTGCAGAATCTGGCGGTTCTGTGCAAAACAGAAAATGAAGACTTTTCCGCGAAGATCACGAAGATTGGAGAATGGAATGATGTTTGTACAGACAGGGAAAGCCCGACTTTCCGTCGTATCTGGCAGGCGGCTTCCAAGGCCATGGGAAAAGAAGTGGAATTGACCGTCATGACCGGCTGGGGCGAAGGCGGCTTTATGAATCTTTACGGCATACCGGTGGTATACTTTGGGCCAGGGGAAAATGGTATGTCCCATCGTCCGGAAGAACAGATCCATGTGGATGAAATCAAAAAAGTGGCATTGGCTTATGAACAGATCATCAACGAGGTGTGTGGCATGAAACGAAATACATTGGAAGAAGTTTTGAAACAGACAGGCATCATGGTGGCAGACGGTGCTATGGCAACGGAACTGGAACGGATGGGCTGTGACCTGAACGACTCTCTCTGGAGCGCAAAGGTACTGGCAGAACAGCCGGAACTGATCGGAAAAGTACACCGCAGTTATTTTGAAGCAGGCGCAGACTGCGGCATCACCGCAAGCTATCAGGCAACCATCGACGGTTTCTGCAAACGCGGTTTTACAGAAGCGGAAGCGGAAGAGCTCATCCGCCGTTCTGTTGACATCATGGTGAAAGAAAGAGCGGATTGGTGGCAGGCAGAAGGCAAAGATTCTGGCAGAGCATATCCTCTGGTGTGCGCTTCCGTAGGGCCTTATGGAGCGTATCTGGCAGATGGCTCCGAATATCGCGGCAATTATGGCGTTTCTAAAGAAGACCTGCGCAACTTCCATAAACGTCGTATGGAACTGCTGTGGGACGCAGGCGCAGACCTTTTCGTGGTAGAAACCATTCCTTGTCTGGAAGAAGCCATTGTGGCGGCGGAACTGACTCAGGAAATGGATGCGGCATGCTGGATCAGCTTTAGCTGCAAAAATGAAGCGGAAATCAGTGACGGTACCAAAATTGCGCATTGTGCCAAAGCTTTGGAAGCTTATGACTGCGTAAAAGCCATCGGCATCAACTGCACAGCCCCTCATTTTGTGGCAAGCCTCATCAAAGAAATCAAAAACAACAGTACAAAACCTATCATCGTATATCCCAACAGCGGGGAAGAATACGACCCTGTTACAAAAACATGGCATGGGAATAAAGACGGCAAATGCTACTGCGATTTTGCAGCGGAATGGATCGCAGCTGGTGCGAAGATCGTAGGCGGCTGCTGCCGTACCACACCGGAAAACATTCGGGAAGTGGCAGAGCTGGCAAGAAGAAAATAAATGCAGATAAACCGACAGAAAATGGCAGAGAAATGGGGATCATTTCTCTGTCTTTTTTTGTTTGCGGAAACATTAAAGAAAAATTAAAAAAGTCTGCCGTGCATCTTCCAATTTTATGTTTATAATGGGCACCAGAATATGTGAACGTATGTTAAGAGGAGGAAAGCACCATGACTAAGAAAAAGAAGATTATATTGGCAGCCGTAGCGGTTGTTTTGATTGCCGGCGGTTTGAAAGTGGCTTTGGGCAGCAGACAGGCGGAGCCCGCTGGAACACCTGTGACAACAGGAACCGTGGTACGTCAGGATCTGGAAGAAGTTCTGAAGCAGAAGGCAACATTGGAAGGCACAGAAAGTGCGGAAGTGGCTTCCAAACTTCACTATGAAGTGAAACAGGTACTGGTAAAAGAAGGCGACAAAGTTACAAAAGGACAGCTTTTGGCAGTGCTGGACAGCGGTGATATTCAGGATCAGATTGCCCAGACAAAAGGGGATATCCAGCTTCTGGAATATCAGCAGCAGGAAACACTGACAGAACGTCAGCGTCAGATTGACAACGCCATCATGGAAAAGGAAAATGCGGCAAAAGATTATAAAGATAAACAGGATCTCTTTGCCATTGGTGCAGCCAGTCAGGCAGATGTAGACGCGGCCAAAGACGCGCTGGATAAAGCACAGCGTGCGCTGGACAATATTCCCAATGAAAATGGAAAAGCGGTGCTGACTGCTTCTGAGAAACAGACAAAGGCAAATGCCCAGCAGAAAGCCAGCATCCAGTCCTCTACACTAAGCGACTGCCAGATTCGCAGTGCCATCAGCGGTACTGTGACCAGAGTGAATACAACAGTTGGTCGTTTTGCTGATGAAACAGAAAACAATAAACCTATGTTTGTCATTGAAAATCTGGAAAACCTGCAAATGAAAGTTCTTGTGAGCGAAAATGACATTGATCGTATTCAGGTGAGCCAGGAAGTGGAGATCTCCGCGGATGTGCTGGGAAAAGAAACCGTTGACGGTGTAGTGGAACGGATTTCTCCCACAGGGGAAGCGAAAAGCTCCACATCTTCTGAAAGAGTCATTCCTGTTTATATCAAAGTAAAAGAAGAAAACGAAAAACTCATTGCCGGCATCAATGCCAGCGCGACCATCAAGATCGCATCTGCGAAAAATGCTCTGGTAGTGCCTTTGGAAGCATTGGCGGAATTGGAAGATGGTACCACAGCTGTTTACACGGTAACAGATGCGGGAACTGTACATATTGTACCTGTTACAACAGGGCTGGAAACAGATTTGCAGGTGGAAATCAAATCTGATGAAATCAAAGAAGGACAGAAAATCATTCTCAATCCCGGCGCGGCCATGACAGAAGGTATGGCAGTAGCGGAACAGCAGGGGTGATGGTATATGAAAGAAATCATTAAAATCGAAAATTTGAATAAAACATATGATACCGGTGCCATTCAGGTGCATGCCTGCGGGGGATTAACCTGACCATCCATGAAGGGGAATATGTTGCCATCATGGGGCAGTCCGGTTCTGGTAAATCCACACTGATGAATATTCTGGGATGTATGGACAGACAGTTTTCCGGCACCTATGAACTGGATGGCATCAGCATTGCTCAGCAGAGCGAAAATCAGCTTTCTGCCATCCGCAACCAGAAGATCGGATTCGTTTTTCAGGCATTCCAGCTCATTCCCAGAACGTCCGCATTGAAAAATGTGGAAATTCCCATGATTTACGCTGGCATGAAGGCAGACGCACGAAAAGTGAAAGCCGCTGCCCTTTTGGAAAAAGTAGGCCTTGGACAGCGTATCCATCATATGCCAAACGAGCTTTCCGGCGGTCAGAAACAGCGTGTTGCCATTGCAAGGGCATTGGCAAATGACCCTGCCATCATTCTGGCAGACGAACCTACCGGGAATCTGGATACAAAGGCGTCTTATGAAATCATGGAGTTTTTTACCAATCTGAATAAAGAAGGCGCAACTGTAATCGTTGTTACCCATGAGGAAGAAATCGCAGCCTATACAGACCGTATCATTCGGTTCCAGGATGGGCAGATCGTCAGTGACAAAAAGGTGGTGAAGGGCTCATGTTGATTTTTGAAAATATCCGTTTGGCGCTTTCCTCCATCCGTGCCAATAAAATGCGCTCTTTTCTGACCATGCTGGGTATGATCATCGGCATCAGCTCCGTTATTGCCATTGTTTCCCTGGGGGATACCATGCGCAGCGTTGTCGCTAATGAGTATAAGAATGTAGGTCTGGGTCTGGCGTATATGTATATCAATCCTCCAGATGACACCTATGGAGATAATACATATTTCACCACCGCAGACGCGGAAAAGCTGAAAGAAGCCATGGGTGACGATTTGGCTTATGTGGGCTTCAATCAGAGTCTGCGAAAGGATATGACCGTCGGCAGAAGAACAAAAACACTGTATGTAACCGGTCTGGCGGAAAATCCCACAGCCATGAAAAATCTGAAGATCATTTATGGCAGAATGCTCAGTGATAAAGATTTTCAGGAAAAACGCCATCACATTGTTTTGCAGAAAGAAACAGCGGAAGGATTCTTTGGAGATGCCAACGCCGTTGGGAAAACGGTCAAAGTGAAGCTTAATGAGGATCAGGAAGAATTTCTGGTGGTAGGTGTATATGAAAATCAGGATTCCGCATTGATGAAAGCTTTGCAGGGGGGCAGCATGGAATTTGCTTATATCCCCGAAAGCCTGCTGGTATCAGAAGACTCCTATAACTGGTCTCTTTATTTCGTGGCAGCAGATGCAAACCAGCTGGATGCTTTAAAATCCCGTGTGACAGGCTACATAGCGCGCATGAAAAATCTGGATCAGCAGTATATCATCATGAGTTCCGCTTCTGAAGAAATGGGCATGATTGACAGCATGCTGGGCTCTCTGTCTGCGGTGGTTGGCGCCATTGCAGCCATTTCCCTGGTGGTTGGCGGTATCGGTATCATGAATATCATGCTGGTATCCGTTACAGAACGTACCCGTGAAATCGGTATCCGAAAAGCCCTTGGAGCAAGGACAAAGGATATCCTTACCCAGTTCTTGATCGAGGCAGCCATGATTTCTGCCGCAGGGGGACTTATCGGTACTTTCCTGGGCATATCGGTAGTTGCCTTGGGCGGTATGCTTTTCGGCATTACCACTGTGGTGAAACTGCAAGTCATCGTGATTGCGGTGGCATTCTCCGCCATGGTCGGTTTGGGATTCGGGCTGTATCCTGCACGAAAAGCCGCCAAAGCAGATCCTGTTATCGCTCTGCGTTATGAATAAAAAAATCTCATAAATTGATGAAAAAGGTGTAAAACATGGAAAAAATTTCATGGGTTACACCTTTTTTTGTGTTGATTTCTCTGCGAGTATGGTATAATACCTAGATGATAAATACGGAAAGGGGGCTTTTTCCATGGAACAGGAAGTACAGACAACTGAACACAGAGCTTTTACACACCTGCATGTCCATACGGAATACAGCCTTCTGGACGGCTCCGCGAAAATCAAAGAATTGGTTGAGCGGGTAAAAGAACTGGAGATGGACAGCATTGCCATCACAGACCATGGTGCCATGTATGGTGCCATTGAGTTTTACAAAGCAGCGAAAGAAGTGGGTATCAAGCCCATCATCGGCTGTGAGGTCTATGTGGCAGCAGGTTCCCGCCTGACAAAGGAAGGCAAGGGCGGCGGTTATTACCATCTGGTGCTTCTTGCGGAAAACGAAAACGGCTATCACAACCTTATTAAGCTGGTTTCTTATGGCTTTATCGACGGATTTTATTATAAACCCCGTGTAGACAAAGAACTGCTGCGGCAGTACCATGAAGGGATTATTGCGTCTTCCGCCTGCCTGGCAGGGGAAGTGGCAAGGGATGTGCTGACATTGTCCTATGACCACGCCAAGGAAGCCGCTTTGGAATATGAAGAAATTTTCGGCAAAGGCAATTTTTTTCTGGAATTGCAGAATCATGGCATGCCTGAGCAGAAACGGGTCAATGAAGCGCTGATTCGCATGTCCAAGGAAACGGGAATTCCCCTCATTGCCACCAATGACAGCCATTATATTTATAAAGAGGACGCAGTGCCTCACGACATCCTCCTGTGTATCCAGACAGGGAAAACTGTGGAGGATGAAGACAGAATGCGGTATGTGGGCGGGCAGTTTTATGTGAAAAGTCCAGAAGAAATGTATGACCTTTTCGGTGATGTGCCGGAGGCTTTGGAAAATACCGTAAAAATCGCAGAGCGTTGCAATGTGGACTTTGTGTTCCATGATCTGAAACTGCCTCGTTTTGATGTGCCGGAAGGCAAAACAGCGCCGGAATATCTCCGGGAAATCTGTTATGATGGTTTTGCCATGCGGTATCCAGACCCGAAGCCCGAATGGAAGGAACGGCTGGAATACGAACTGCATACCATTGAAACCATGGGTTATGTGGATTATTTCCTGATTGTTTGGGACTTTATCAAATATGCCAAAGACCATGGCATTATCGTAGGCCCGGGGCGTGGTTCTGCTGCTGGTAGTATGGTTTCTTACTGTTTGCAGATTACGACCATTGACCCCCTGCGGTATGACCTGATTTTTGAGCGTTTCCTGAATCCGGAACGTGTCAGCATGCCTGATATTGACGTAGACTTCTGTTATGAACGCAGACAGGAAGTTATTGATTATGTCATTTCCAAGTATGGTGAAGACCATGTGGCGCAGATTGTCACATTCGGTACCCTGGCGGCAAGGGCTGCCATCAAGGACGTAGGCCGTGCCTTGGCGATGCCTTACGCCGATGTGGATAGAATTTCCAAGATGATCCCCACAGAATTGGGCATCACCATCAAAAAAGCCCTGCAAATGAACCCAGACCTGAAAAAGGCTTATGAAAATGAAGAAGATACCCATCATTTGATTGATATGTCCATGCGTCTGGAAGGTCTGCCAAGACATTCTTCCACCCATGCGGCAGGGGTTGTCATTTGTCGGGAACCGGTTATGGAATATGTGCCCCTCAGTGCCAATGACGGGCAGGTCAATACCCAGTACACCATGACATTGTTGGAAGAACTGGGGCTTTTGAAAATGGACTTCCTGGGGCTGAGAACCCTGACGGTTATCCAAAATGCCGTACAGGAAGTGGAGCGTATCCATGGTGTGAAACTGGATATGGAACATCTGCCGGATAATGACCCGGCGGTGTATCAGCTCATCAGCCAAGGGAAAACAGAAGGCGTATTCCAGTTGGAAAGCGGCGGCATGAAGCAGTTCATGCGGGAACTGGAGCCTACTTGCCTGGAAGATTTGATTGCGGGGATTTCCCTCTATCGTCCGGGCCCCATGGATTTTATTCCCAAGTATATCAAAGGGAAAAACGACAAAGACAATATTCAGTATACCCATCCGGCTTTGGAGCCGATTTTGAAAAATACTTACGGCTGTATCGTTTATCAGGAACAGGTTATGCAGATCGTACGAGATCTGGCGGGGTACAGTCTGGGACGAAGCGACCTGGTGCGCCGTGCCATGAGTAAGAAAAAAGCCTCTGTTATGGCAGAGGAGCGGAAGAATTTCGTTTACGGCATCGGCGATGAAGTGCCGGGTTGTGTGAAAAACGGCATTCCCGCAGAAGTGGCGGAAAAAATATTCGATGAAATGACGGACTTTGCAAAGTATGCCTTCAATAAGAGCCACGCGGCGTGCTACGCTGTGGTAGGCTATCAGACGGCATGGCTGAAAGCACACTATCCCGTGGAATTTATGGCGGCGCTCATGACCAGTGTCATGGATAACGCTTCCAAGGTTTCCGGCTACATCGAAGAATGTAAGAAAATGGGCATCCAGCTTCTGCCGCCGGACATCAACGAAGGTTTTGGACATTTTTCCGTATCCAATGGGAAAATCTGCTTCGGTCTGGCTGCCATCAAGAACATCGGCAGAAATGCCGTGGATGCTTTGGTGGCGGAACGGGAGAAGAATGGCCCATTCCTTTCCATGACAGATTTCTGTAACCGCATGAGCGACGGCGAATGGAATAAGCGAGGCATTGAAAGCCTTATCAAATCCGGCGCTGTGGACTCTTTCGGCGGTGCAAGAAGTCAGTATATGGCGGTTTATAAGAATATTCTGGATGGTATCGGTCAGGCGAAGAAAAATAACATTGCCGGACAGATGAATCTGTTCGATTTGGGCGGTGAAAACGAAGCCGTTGCCCAGAAAGACGAACTGCCTGCTATTTCCGAATATGTCCAGCGTGACCGCCTTGCCATGGAAAAAGAAGTGCTGGGGATTTATGTCAGCGGCCATCCTTTGGCGGAGTATGAAAAAATGCTGCGCCGGAAGGTAAGCCATACCAGCATTGATTTTCTTCCTGCGGAAGAAGGTGAGGATCGCGTGCAGATCGCCGAGGGCACAAAAGTTGCCGTTGGCGGTATGATTGCGGCAAAATCCGTAAAATATACCAGAAACAATGAAAAAATGTGTTTCCTGTCATTGGAAGACCTGCAAGGCACCATGGAGATCATTGTTTTCCCCAAGATCATGGAACAGTGCAGTGCCTTTCTGGATGAAGAAGCAGTGGTACTGGTCAAAGGCCGGGCAAATGTTTCCGCTGACGGTGAGGCGAAAGTCATTGCCGCTTCGGTGACACCACTTATGGAAGAAAAGGACGAAAATAAACCTGCGTCCCTTTGGCTGAAACAGGCGGCAGGCAATGAAATGCCCCTTGTGTGGATCACAGCCATTTTGGAGAAATACAAAGGCGATACGCCTGTGTATATATATGAAGAAAAAACAAAACGAAAGATGAAAGCAGACCGCAAATTCTGGGTAACCTTAGAAGAAGGGCTGCTGGAGGAACTGCGAAAACTGCTGGGTGAGAAAAACGTGGCGGTAAAGAACGGATAGGAGGCAAATGATGAAAGAAGATGACAAATTCTATGCTGACGCACCGTATGTCTGCGTGAAAGCACTGGAAAAGGGTGTGAACATTATCGGTGTCACCAGGGGAGAAGTGACAAAGATTCATCACACAGAAAAACTTGACCGCAATGAAGTGCTGATCGTACAGTTTACCGAACATACTTCCGGGATCAAAATCCGCGGGAAAGCTGAAATTTATACACACTACGGCATTATTCGCAGTGGAGACGAAGAAGAAGGCGTAACACTTATTGGGAGGAATGAACATGGAACAGAAAACAATTAAGAAAATCGGTGTACTGACCAGTGGCGGCGATGCTCCCGGCATGAACGCTGCCATCCGTGCTGTTGTACGTACAGCACTGTATCACGACATTTCTGTCATTGGTATCCGTAAAGGCTATAATGGTCTGATCAATGGCGAAATCAAGGAAATGTACAGCAAAGACGTTTCCAACGTGATGAACCTGGGCGGTACCATCCTGCATACAGCACGCTGCCCCGAAATGATGACAGAAGAAGGTCAGAACAAGGCAGCTGCCATCTACAAAATTCTGGGGCTGGATGCACTGGTTGTTATCGGCGGTGACGGTTCCTACCGTGGTATGGCGGAACTGGCAAAACGCGGTGTAAACTGCATCGGTATCCCTGCTACCATCGACCTGGATATGAACAACACAGAATACACCATCGGTTTTGACACTGCTGTCAATACTGGTATGGACGCCCTGAACAAACTGCGTGACACTTCCAGCTCCCACGAACGCTGCTCCGTTGTGGAAGTTATGGGCAGAGATGCTGGTTATATCGCAATCTGGTGCGGTATGGTCGGCGGCGCAGAAGACGTTATGTTCCCCGAAGAAAAGGGTGAAGTGGACAGTGCCAAAGTGATCCAGCAGATCCTGGAAAACAGAAGCATCGGCAAACGTCATAACCTGATCGTTGTGGCTGAAGGCGTTGGCGGCACACAGAAACTGGCAAAAGAAATCCAGGAAATCACTGGCATTCAGACCAGAGCGACTATCCTGGGCCATTTGCAGCGCGGCGGCAGCCCTACTGCAGTAGACCGTATGCACGCTTCCATGATGGGTTACCATGCTGTAAAAGCAATTCTGGCTGGGGAGCAGAATAAAGTGGTAGCTTACAACAGAGGCAGATATGAAATTCTGGATCTGGAAAAAGCATTGCAGATGGAAAAAACACTGGATCGCGAAATTTACGAAGTAATCAAGATTCTGGCAATTTAATCGTTATATAATTAAGAGGAGGTATTCCATGCGCAGAACGAAAATCGTTTGTACCCTGGGCCCTGCAACAGATGATGTAGAGATCATGAAAGAGCTGATCCGCAACGGTCTGGATGCGGCAAGAGTGAACTTCTCCCACGGTACTTATGAAACTCATGGAGAAATTATCAAAAAACTGAAACAGGCAAGAGAAGAATTGAATGCGCCCACTCCACTGATTCTGGATACAAAGGGCCCTGAAATTCGTATCAAAACCTTTGAAAACAATAAAATCCGTCTGGAACAGGGGGATAAATTCACCCTGACAACAGAAGATGTACCCGGCACACAGGAACGTGTTTCCGTAACTTATGCAGACTTGCCGAAAGACCTGCAGAAAGGCTCCCGTGTACTCATTGACGACGGTCTTGTAGAACTGCGGGTAGAAAGCATCGTAGGCCCCGAAGTGCACTGTGAAGTTGTTACCGGCGGCGACATCAGCTCCCGGAAAGGCGTGAACCTGCCTGGCGTGCAGGTAAACCTGCCTTCTTTGACAGAAAAAGATATTTCCGACCTGAAATTCGGTATTGAAAATGAATTTGACTATGTGGCTGCATCTTTCATCCGTTCCGCTTCTGACGTTGTGAAGATCCGGAAAGTGCTGGAAGAAAACGGCGGCGAAAACATCCAGATCATCTCCAAGATCGAAAATCAGGAAGGTGTGGATAACATCGAAGAAATTCTGGAAGTTTCCGATGGTATCATGGTAGCCAGAGGGGATCTGGGTGTGGAAATCCCTCCCGAAGAAGTACCTCTGGTACAGAAAGCCCTGATTGCACTGGCAAACAGACGCGGCAAACCTGTCATCACAGCAACACAGATGCTGGAAAGCATGGTAAAAAGCCCCAGACCTACTCGTGCGGAAGCAAATGACGTTGCAAACGCCATCTTTGATGGCTCCGACGCTATCATGCTTTCCGGTGAAACAGCTATGGGCAAATACCCCTGTGAAGCAGTGGCAACCATGGCAAGAATCGCTGAAAAAACAGAAAGCAGCATCAACTACGGCAAAAACCTGACAAAGAGTCTGGAAACAGGTCTGACCAATATCACAAATGCCATCAGCTTTGCGGCATGCACCACAGCGGCAGAACTGAAAACAACCTGCATTTCCACTATCACAAAATCCGGTTTTACCGCAAGAATGATCTCCAAACACAGACCTGTATGCCCCATTGCGGCAGGTACTATGTGCGATCAGGTATGGCGTCAGATGAACCTGGTATGGGGCTGCCGTCCCGTACTGCATAAAGCGCCTATTTCCAAAGGTCAGGTATTTGACTCTGCCATGAAAGTGGCACAGAAGAGCGGTCTGGTGAAAAACGGTGATACCATCGTTATGGCACTGGGGATGCCCGTAGGCGTAAGCGGTTCCACAAATACCCTGCGTGTTGACATCGTTGGCGATGTGCTGTGCAAAGGTATTGGTGTTGGCAAACAGAGAGTCAGCGGCACTGCAAGAGTCATCAAAGTACGGGATGAAATGGAACGGGAATTCAAGAAAGGCGATATTCTCGTAACAACAGCAACAGACAATGACTTTATGCCTTATCTGCAGAAAGCATCCGCCATTGTGGTTGGCCCCATGGATCATGTGGAAAACTGCCATGCGGAAATCGTTGGAAGAGCACTGGATATCCCTGTTGTGGTATGCAATGCGAAAGTCATTGACTTTATCCCTAATGATACCCTCATTACCGTAGATGCGGCGAAGGGCTTTGTATACAAAGGTATCCCTAACGAAAAATAAGATGATTTGACGATTTCAGTCAATAAAAAAGGAGTCGTACTTCCTGTAAAAACAGGAAGCATGGCTCCTTTGATTTTTAGAAATATTTTGGTGTGATGACCCAGACAGATACGGAATCCGTGTCGCTGGTATTTTTGCATTGATGGGGCAGGGTGCTGTCCAGTGTGATGCTGTCCCCTTCCTGTAAGGTGTAGATTCTGCCTTCCACTACGACCTGTAAGGCACCTTGGATCACATAGCCGCAGGTTTCCCCTTGGGCAAATGAAGGGCGGTAATCATAAGAGCCTCCCTTTTTCAGTGTCAGTTCCGCAAAATCCAGCATACGTCCGGGGTGGTCTGGACAGAGTATTTTGTGGATACAGCCATTTTCCTGAGCTGTCAGGAGGTTGTGGCTGCCCTTGCGGATGACAGGCGTATCTTCCGGCGGTGTATCTTCAAAGAAGGCGTACATGTCTGTTTCCAGCGCCTGTGCCAGCCGAAAGAGGATGAGAGCGGAGGGAACCACCAGATCACGTTCAATCTGGCTGATGAGCCCTGTACTCACATCGGATATGGTGGAAAGCTTGGCGATGCTCATTTGTTTTTCATTGCGCAGTTCACGCAGTTTGCTGCCGTTGAATTGGGTCATGGGTTCCTCCTTGATGAAATGATTTTTGAGAACTTTTATCATTTTTATCATTTTTTCCGGAAGGGAACAAGGGACAGGAATTTTTTTCCTTTCTCTCTCCAAAGGGGGACAAATGAGAAAAAACAGCCGTTTTTCGCCGTCTTTCGTTGCAAAATCAAGGTGTCTGTGCTATGATGTTTAGGATTATAGATTGAAAAAAGACGAATTTGAGGAGGAAATTATGTTAACAAGCAAACAAAGAGCTTATCTGCGCTCTCTGGCAAACGGTATTGACGCAATTTTTCAGGTAGGAAAAAATGGCGTGACACCAGAACTGCGTGATACAGTACACAACGCACTGGAGGCAAGAGAGCTGGTAAAAATCAGTGTGTTGGACAATAATATGCTGGGCCCTGCGGAAGCGGCAGAAATGCTGGCAAGCAGAACTGGTGCGGACATCGTGCAGGTCATCGGCAATAAATTTGTATTGTACCGTACTTCCAAGACAAAACCTGTCATTGAACTGCCTCCTGTGAAGAAATAAGCAGGCAGAGGGAGGAAAAATCATGCGAAACGAAATCGCTAATTTCAGAAACTGCAAAAGTATTGCCATCATGGGCGGTACCTTTGACCCCATTCACTATGGACATCTGGTAACGGCAGAAGCGGTGCGCCACCGTTTTCATGTAGATAAGGTGGTATTCATTCCCACAGGCCGTCCTGCCCATAAATCTCATAAAGAAGTAACTCATAATGAACACCGGTATCTGATGACGGTTCTGGCAACCATGCGGAATGAGAACTTTGAAGTATCCCGTATTGAAATCGACCGCCCCGGCACTACCTATACCATTGACACCATTGAACAGCTGAAAAAATGTGCCGTCCCGATGTGCGTCTATATTTTATCACCGGTGCCGATGCCATCCATCAGATTATGAGCTGGAAAGAACCGGAACGTCTGCTGTCCCTTTGCGACTTTGTGGCAGTAACCAGACCTGGTTATCAGAAAAATCAGATGTTCGAGGAAATCGGAGAAATTCAGGAAAAATATGCCAGCAGAATCCATTACATGGAAGTGCCGGCATTGGCTATTTCGTCTTCGGATATCCGTACCCGGGCACAAAGAGGTATGCCCATTCAATACCTGCTTCCACAGGAAGTAGAGGACTATATTCATAAATTCGGTTTGTATCAAAACGAAAGAAAAGACGAGGTGAAATTTATGCTGCCCATTGAAGTTATGCAGGAAAAACTTCAGTCTGCTCTGTCTGTGAAACGCTATATCCATACCATGGGCGTTTCCGAAGAAGCAGTGCGGCTGGCAGAAATATACGGCACACAGGCAGACCGTCAGAAAGCCAAAGTGGCAGGTCTGCTCCATGACTGCGCCAAGGATTATCCAAAGGAACTGCGGCAGCGTTTCTGCAAGGAATACAAGGTCAAAATGGACGACATTCTGGAACAGCAGCCGGATCTGATCCATCCATTTTTGGGCGCGGAAGTGGCAAAACGGGAATATAAGATCAAAGATGAAGATATCCTCAATGCCATCCGCTACCATACCACAGGTCGTGCTGGCATGTCTGTACTGGAAAAGATTGTGTTCATCGCTGATTATATTGAGCCCAACAGAGAACAGTTTGAAGGTCTGGATGAAGCAAGACGTCTGGCGTATCTGGATCTGGATATGGCAATGCGCTTCATTCTGGAACAGACCATTGAGTTTGTAAAAGAACGGGGCAGACTGCTCCATCCTCTGTCTTTGGAGGCATTGGAATACTATAAAAATAGATAAGATTACAAGGAGGAATTATATGGACGCTTTAGAAGCTGCAAAAATCGCACAGGCTGCGTTAGACGATAAATTAGGTCAGGACATTCAGGTACTGAATCTGAAAGGTCTGTCCAATGTGGCAGACTGCTTTGTCATTGCAAGTGGTAAAAATGTCAACCATCTGCGTGCAATGGCAGACGAAGTGGAACAGAAACTGTTCCAGGCTGGTGTAAAAATGCACCATTCCGAAGGTTACAGCACAGGCACATGGATCTTGTTAGACTTCGGCAACCTGCTGATCCACCTGTTCAATGAAGAACAGCGTGAATTCTATGGTTTGGAGCATGTTTGGGGCGACGCAAAACCTGTGGAATAATCGCGAAAAAGTCAATAAATGAGAGAAAAATGACGGATTTTTAATGCCGATTGTGCAGAAAAATCCGTTAGGAGGGGGTAAGGCAGGAAATTTTTTACACATCTGGTGAGAAAATATTTCCACATGTACCCTGGAAATTGCATAATTTGCCGAGATTTCAAAGATTTGCAAAAAATACTTGTATCCAAGCGGATTTTGCAGTAAATTTTATTTGTTGAGAAAATTTCATAACAGGCATGCTTTTATGTCGGTCTTAAATCAGAAAGGATGGAAAAGATTTATGGAAAAGATTTATCAGGGCAAAACTAAGGATGTTTACAAACTGGAAAACGGCAACGTGCTGCTGAAGTTCAAAGACGACTGCACAGGTAAAGATGGTGTATTCGATCCCGGTGAAAACTCCGTTGGTTTGACCATTGAAGGTATCGGTAAAGCAAATCTGGAAACATCTATCAAATTCTTTGAAATTTTGAAAGAGGCTGGCATCAAAACACATTACGTTTCTGCTGATGTAGACAACGCTACTATGGAAGTTCTGCCCGCAACAGTATTCGGTCACGGTCTGGAAGTTATCTGCCGTCTGAAAGCAACAGGCAGCTTCATCCGTCGTTACGGCGATTACATCGCTGATGGCACAGTTCTGGAAGGCGGTTATGTTGAAACAACATTCAAAGACGACGCAAAAGGCGATCCTCTGGTAACAAAAGACGGTCTGATCGCTCTGGGCGTTATGAGCGGCGAAATGTACGACAGCATGAAAGAACAGACACTGAAAATCACTCGTATCGTTGCTGACGAACTGGCGAAAAAAGGTCTGGATCTGTACGACATCAAATTTGAATTTGGTTACAACAACAACGAAGTTATCCTGATCGACGAAATCGCTTCCGGTAACATGCGTGTTTACAAAGACGGCAAAATCGTTGAACCCGTTGAACTGACAAAAATCATTCTGGGCTAATCCTGTTTGATATAAGATAAATATGAAATGTTTCATCTGCCTGATGGCAGATTGAGAAAAAAGAAACAGCATCCAAAAGGTTTTTACCTTGGATGCTGTTTTTGGTTTCGAGAAAATCAATTTTTACAAATGGACAGGCGGTAAAGACGCTGTTTGTCCTCAGGGCTCAGGTGGGTAGGGAATGTTTCGATGTATTCCCAGCCGAATTTTTCGTATAACCCCTCATGGCGGGTAAAGAGATAAAGCTCTGTCAGATGCAGGCGAGCGGCATGGTCTTTGACGGCTTCCATGAGGGTATATGTCAGGCCTTTTCCGCGGAAAGCAGGCTCTATCCAGAAGTCCCGC
This sequence comes from Clostridia bacterium UC5.1-1D10, assembly GCA_001304995.1. Classification (GTDB taxonomy): domain Bacteria; phylum Bacillota; class Clostridia; order Lachnospirales; family Anaerotignaceae; genus Anaerotignum. Next base: position 110,135 of record BBZU01000009.1, read on the forward strand.
AGCCAGGGATAGCAGTCGGGGCGTGTGTCAATATCGGACATGGCAAACTGAAATGTGCCGGCAGGAACGCCATTCTGCAAAATCAGGAATACCTGTGGAATGCGGTCTTTGCATACGGCGTTGCGTACGTATGCTTCCACCTGTTCTTTTGTATAATCTTCGTCCTTTCCCCACCAGTCATAGAGCCATTGAATGATAGCGGGCAGGGCAGGATGATGTTTGTCTGTGATGCAGATGATTTCGGTCATAACGTCCTCCTGATGATAGACAAAAAGAGAGCCGAAAATCTTTGGCAGATTTTTCGGCTTCTTTATGTTTGTGATTATTTTTTCGGTATTTTTCATTGCATTTGGATAAAAATACCACGCACACCAGCAGCAGCAAAATAAAGACAATGAACAATGCCATGCTGCCTGGAAAGACTTTATCCAGAATGGCCTTTCCCACAAGAACAAGGCCCGTCAGGAAGTTCCATACGCCTTCTTCCCGCAGATATGCAGGCAGATGATCAGGGTCAATGTTTTCCAGTGTGCCTTTTCTGTAAAAAATAGGCTGTCCGTACCATGCGAATATGCCCCGGGCAAATAAATAAATGCCTGCCACAAAGAAAAGCATCATGGGGATTCCCTCCTATCTTGTTTCCGTTGCCAGAAACAGCGTTTCATGGTATCATAAGCAAGAATCAATAAGAGCGTTTGTTGGCTCTCTTATTCAGACTGGTCTGTCTTTCGTTGGACTGTTTCATCCATTCCCGCATTTTTTCTTCAAAATCGGCAGAAGGATTGACGGTCTGTGGTTTGAAATATTCTTCGGCAGGATTTGTGGTTCTGTTTTCCTGCTTGTGTCCTTTGTAAGGACGATCTCCTTTAGGCTGACGCGCTTCCTTTGGCAGCGCTTCTTTCATGGAGAGAGCGATTTTGTTTGTTTCTGGATCAATGGAAAGGACTTTCACCTTGACAATGTCGCCCACTTTTACGTGGTCGTTGATGTCCTGCACAAAGGTGTTTGCTACCTGTGAGATATGAACCAGACCCTGTGCCTGTTCTCCCAGAGAAACAATGGCACCAAAGGGTTTGATGCGAACGACTTTGCCTTCTACGATACTGCCAACTTCGGGTTTTTCAGACATTCTGTAATACACTCCTGTTCGGTAATTTTAAAAATCAATACGGGAACAGTATAACACAGAATACATGTGAATACAAATAAATTTATATTGCATTTGGAGGAAAAAATGAAGAAAAAAGATATCATTACCGTGAAAATTGACGGTGTACGCTTTCCCAATAAAGCCTATGGTTTTGTGGATGGAGAAAAAGTGATTGTGAAAATGGTGTGCCTGGTCAGATTGTTTCTGCACAGGTTATCAAAAAGCGTGGCGGCAATGTGGAAGCCCGCCTGCTGGAAGTAACAGAACGATCCGAGCTGGAACGGCAGGAAGGCTGCTGTTCTCATTATGAGATTTGCGGCGGATGTACTTACCAGACTATGAAACGTCAGGCAGAACTGGATATGAAAGAACAGCAGGTGAAAACATTGCTGGAAGATGCAGGTATTCATGTGGAAAGTTGGGAAGGCATCACACCTTCTCCCTTGGAAACAGGCTACCGCAACAAATGTGAATTTTCCTTTGGGGATGAAGTGAAAGATGGCCCTCTGGCATTGGGTATGCGTAAGAAAATGAGCCATTATGAAGTGGTAACACTGAAAGACTGCAATATCGTAGATGTGGACTTTGTAACCATCGTTCAGGGGGCGCTGGCGTTTTTCCAGGAAAGAAACGTTGCCTTCTATCATCGCATGCGCCACGATGGCTCTCTGCGCCATTTGGTTGTAAGAAAGGGGAAAGCAACAGGGGAAATTCTGGTGCATCTGGTGACTACGTCTGACGTACCTTTTTCTATGGAAGAATTTAAGAATATGATTTTGGCACTGCCTTTGCAGGGAGAACTCTGCGGTGTGCTTCATTCCGTAAATGATGGCGTAGCTGATGTGGTGCGCAGCGATGAAATGACAGTACTGTACGGCAGAGATTTCTTCATGGAAAAACTCTTTGATCTGGAATTCAAAGTGTCTGCTTATTCCTTCTTCCAGACAAATACAGAAGGTGCGGAAAAGCTTTACAGCATCGTGCGGGAATTTGCCGGCGATGTGGAAAATAAAATGGTGTTCGACCTGTATTGCGGTACAGGCACTATCGGTCAGATCATGGCAAAAGCTGGCTCTAAAAAAGTAATGGGGATTGAACTGGTGGAAGAAGCTGTTGTGGCAGCCAATGAAAACGCTGCAAGAAACGGCTTGACCAACTGTACATTCCTGGCTGGGGACGTGCTGAAGATGGTGGACGAATTGACGGACAAGCCCGATGTTATCATCGTTGACCCTCCCAGAGAAGGCATCCATCCCAAAGCGATCGGAAAGATCATTGACTTTGGTGCGCCGGAAATCGTCTATGTGTCCTGTAAGCCCACATCTTTGGCAAGAGATCTGCAGGAATTCCAGGCGGCTGGCTATGAGGTGAAACGGGTACGGCTCATGGATATGTTCCCCAGAACAGTCCATGTGGAATCTGTTTGTATTCTGTCAAGGGAAGGTTAATGAAAGATCTGGAAAAGGCGCTAATAAAGAGAGAGGGAAGGGTAATTTTGTAGAATCTCTCTATATAATTATTGCGGAAAAACAAGGAGGAGCAGATAGAATAATTAATCTATCTGCGTATTCAATTCAGGCTAGAAATATTCAAAGAAAATGAAAGAAACCTTTGCTGGTCGGAATTATATCGTTATAAAAGGATTCCTAAGGATGATTGGGGAACTCTGGATTCTTTTATTAAATTGAATTTGATATTTGTTGGGTTGTTCTGTTAATATTAAACAACCTAAACATAAGGAGGATATAGTATGACCGGGAGCAATTTACAAGCTATTTCAGCATTGCTTCAGGCTGTAAAAGGATATACTGATGAAACAATAGAAGCTTCTGTAATTGAGTATATCAGCCAAGAATCAGCTATGAAGTTCGTATATGAAGGAGAATTCGAACATTTTCAAGATAAAGCTGATAGAGCTTTAGTAAACAAATTTAAAGCAAAGCTATTTCCTGTAAATGCAGAGTTTGTGATTGAATTCTTCGAAGCTTTGTTAGACCAAGATAATATTACTGCCAATGGAATTGTTTTCACACCACAATACATTGCTAATTATATTTTCGATGTGGCAACAAAGACATATGATTTTACACGGTTGCCTAAGATTATTGATCCAGGGTGTGGGTGCGGAATTTTTCTTGCAGCTTCTGCAGTTAGATTGCATGCCATTACAGGCTGGACATTAAAAAAAATATTGAAAGAAGCTATTTTTGGGATTGAACTTGACGAAGCTAATGCAAGAAGGTGTAAAATTGTTTTAAATCTTCTTCCGATTTTATACGGTGAAACTAATAAAGGCTTAAGTATAAATGTCAAATGCACAGATAGCTTAAAGTGTGAATGGACAAAGGTATTTGGTGTAACAGGATTTGACTTTATTTTTGGCAATCCTCCATATGTCAATACACATGATATGACTAAAGAAACGGCAAAATTCTTGAAAAGTTCTTTTACAACTACTAAGACAGGTGTATATAATATCTTTTATGCTTTTATTGAGCATGCGTATGAATTCTTGCGGGATGATGGCATTCTTAGCTACATTGTTCCAAACAACTTTTTGACAATTAAGTCGGCAACAGATTTAAGAAAATTTATATCTGAGCGAAGAAGTTTGAGGTTCATATTGGATTTTTCCAATAATATGGTGTTTAAGCCAGTGAGAACATACAATTGTATAATACAGCTAACAAAGTTAGCAAACGAGTCATTCAAGTATTGTGTTATGGATAATTATGATGACATTGAGAAAGGAATGAAACAAATAACATTTGATACTATGCCGATAGATAGGTTAGATATAAATGGGTGGAAACTTGTAGATAAAAAAACAATGGAAAATCTGCAGAAAATAGAAGGACAGTTTAAGAGTATAAAAGAATTTATTCGGACTGGAATTGCAACCTTAAGAAATGATATATATATGGTCGAAAAAGATGCTGCGGGTTATTATAAGTTTTTTGATGGAAAAAGGTATGATTTTGAAGATGGGATTATTAAGCGACTTTATAAGATTCCGGATCTTAAAAATGGTGTGGATTTGCAAAGCATATGTAGATACATTATTTTCCCTTATAAAAAAGGAAAAACAGGATTTGAAATTATAGCGGAAGGGGAACTGCAGCAAAGTTACCCCAAAATCTACGAATATCTTAAAAAACAGAAGGCGGAATTAGATTCAAGAGATAAGGGAAAACCAAACCCTGTGGCTTGGTATGCATATGGACGAACTCAAGGTTTAAATAAATACGGTATAAAACTTTTGTTTCCTACTTTTGCAAATTCGCCAAGATTTAAACTTGTAGATGATGAATTTGCTTTGTTCTGTAATGGGTATGCTGTATTTCAAAATGATTATATAGATTTAGATCTTCTTCAGAGAATTTTGAATTCAGTATTAATGCAATACTATGTATCGAATACCAGCTATGCCATAGAAGGTGGCTACTATTGTTACCAGAAGAAGTATATCGAAAAATTTTCTTTACCACTGTTTCAGAGGAAGAGAAAGAAAAAATGCGTATTCTTTCTGATAAAGAATTGGATGAATTTTTAATAAAAAGATATGATTTGAAGATTTAATCAGCAAGGCTCCAATATACTTTGGAGCTTTGCTTATGAATAAAGAATTTTATTAGATCTTATGTAGGGAGAGTTACACATAGGACTGTAAACATTTTCGAGAGAATTTTTGTTGCTGGTGCATGGAGATAGGACTTGAAAATGATGGGAATTTAGTTAAATCATAAAGCAGTATTTTTTCAATACAGTCATAGTAGTTGGCATATCCTAATGAACATTTTGTTGTTTTAATCTCTGTAAATCCTACAATATATTTTTTTATTGAATGTTTAACAAAAATCAAAATCCTATCTTAGAGGCATCTTCAGAAGAAAACAAAGAAAGCCAAAATCCTTATCATTACAAAGAATTTTGGCTTTCTTTATTTTTATTAAGATTTTATTTGTTATGTTTTC
>BBZU01000010.1 GCA_001304995.1 Clostridia bacterium UC5.1-1D10
CTGTCAAAGGTTCCATATAAGGCACAGACCATGCGGAAACCTGCGCTCCACGCCGATAAAGCATTGCCGAAGCAATGCCTTTTTCCACGGAACTTTCTACTGTTGTTTCTTCGGCAGAGATTTCCTCTGTCCGATAATAATGCAAGTTGGGGTAAAACACCTGTACCATGGTCTGCACGTCATTTTGCAGCTCATGTCCCCGCAAACGATAATATATCATATCCAAAATCCTTTTTTAGAACAATTTTTCACTATCCAGCAGCAGTGTTACAGGGCCATCGTTGATGAGTGCCACTTTCATATCTGCCTGGAACTGACCGGTTGCCACTTTTTTGATGGGCATGGACTTTGCTTTTGCGCAAAGCTTATCGAACAGCACGGTTGCCACATCAGGAGCCGCACCGCCGGAGTAACCGGGACGTCTGCCTTTTCTTGCATCACCGTAAAGTGTGAAGTTAGGTACGATGAGCAGTTCCCCGTCAATATCCAGCAAGGACAGGTTCATTTTGCCGTTTTCGTCTTCAAAAATACGTAGGTTTACAACCTTATCCAGCATATATTCGATGGTCTTGTCGTCGTCTGTTCCCAGCATGCCGAACAACACCATAACACCTTTTCCGATTTCACCGATGACCTGACCGTCAACAGTTACACTTGCCTGTGAAACTCTCTGCAATACTGCGCGCATGTTAATCCTCCTATTATTTAGCCGCTGACACGTTCAATATCAATGATGCCTTTGATGCCTTTCAGACGTTTATTGACACGTTCCAGCTGATCTTTTGTTCTGATTTCCATAGTAATGTTGAAAATAGCTGTCATATCCTTTGTAGTACGGATATTGAAGCCTTTGACAGAAATATCCTCGTCTGCCAGATGACGGCTGATTTCCAGCAGCAGACCGGTGCGGTCGTTGGCAATGACACGAATTTCTGCCAGATAGGAAGCATCCACTTCCCCATGGGTATACTGCGTATCCCATTCCGCATCAATCAATCTGCCCCGTTCTTCGTTGCTCAGGTTCAGAATATTGATACAATCTGTACGATGGATGGTAACCCCACGTCCACGGGTAACAAAACCAATGATCTCGTCTCCGGGAACAGGACTGCAACACTTGGAGAAACGTACAGCAACGTCACCGACGCCTTCTACCACAATGCCGCTCTTGCTCTTATGTTTCAACGGTTTCTGGCTGACAGTTTTCTCAAAGTCATTGAGAATATCCTCAGCTGTCTGCTGTTTCCGTTTTTCTTTCAAATATTCGTCTTTCAGTCGGTTAACGACCTGACCTTCTTTCAGACCGCCATATCCGATGGCTGCAAGGACAGCGTTCCAATCCTTGAAGTCGTATTTATTGATGACGAGTTCCTGCCATTCAGGGCGGAGCAGGTCTGTCGGCTGCAAGCCTTTTTTCTTCATATCCGCCAGAATCAATTCACGACCGCGGATGATATTTTCTTCTTTTTCTTCCTTTTTAAACCACTGCTTAATCTTGGTACGGGCTTGTGAACTCTTGACCAATGTCAGCCAGTCACGGCTGGGGCCTTTGGAGTTCTGAGATGTCATGATCTCTACGATGTCCCCGTTCTGAATCTTATAGTCAATGGTTACCATACGGTTATTGACTCTTGCGCCTACCATCTTATTGCCCACCGCGGAGTGGATCATATAAGCAAAGTCAATGGGTGTAGATCCTTTCGGCAGCTGGATAACTTCCCCCTGTGGTGTAAAGGCGTACACCTGGTCGGTAAAGATATTCAGATCCAACTTGATGGTATCCAGATATTCTTTGTTATCGGACATGTCTTTCTGCCATTCCAGAATCTGTCTGAGCCATGCCAGTTTTGCTTCTTCTTTTTTGGTACCTTTTTCGCCAGATTTGCCTTCTTTGTATTTCCAATGGGCTGCGATACCATATTCACTGGTACGATGCATTTCCCATGTACGAATCTGGATTTCGAAAGGTTCTCCAGAAGGGCCAATCAGCGTATTATGCAGAGACTGATACATGTTGGGCTTGGGCATAGCGATATAGTCCTTGAATCGTCCCGGCATAGGTTTATACATGGTATGGACGATACCCAGCACTGCGTAACAGTCACGAACGGAATCTACGATAGCACGAACGGCAAACAGGTCATAAATCTGATCCAGTGTTTTCTTCTGGTTGACCATCTTTTTATAAATACTGAAAAAGTGTTTGCTGCGGCCTTCGATCTTGCCTTTGATGCCCGCTTCTTCCATTTTTTCACGAACTTCTTTGACAATGTCCGCAACGAATGTTTCACGTTCAATACGTTTCTTTTCAATCTTTGCAGCCAGATCAAAATAGGCTTCGGGATTCAGATACTTAAAGCACAGATCCTCCATTTCCGATTTGATCTTTGAAATACCCAGACGATGTGCCAGAGGCGCATAGATATCCATGGTTTCCTGTGCTTTTTCCCGCTGTTTTTCCGGCGTCATATAGTTCAGTGTCCGCATGTTATGCAGACGGTCGGCCAGTTTGATCAAAATAACACGGATATCCTTTGCCATTGCCAAAAACATCTTACGATAGTTTTCTGCCTGAATTTCTTCTTTTGTGGAGTAAGACAACTTACCCAATTTTGTAACACCGTCAACCAAAACGGCGATTTCCTCACTGAAAATACGTGAAATATCTTCATAGGTATAAGGCGTATCCTCAATGGTGTCATGGAGAATCCCCGCAACGATGGATTCCATGTCCAATTCCAGTTCAGCCAGAATATACGCAACTTTCAAAGGATGAATGATATATGGCTCGCCGGATTTACGCTTTTGATCCTTATGGGCTTCTCTTGCCAGATTGTATGCTTTTTCCAGCATATCAAAGTCTTTTGCAGGATGGTACGTTTTGATTTTTTCCACCAGTTCCTGATACAGTTGATCTTCAACAGCCATACCTGTCACCCCTCTTTCTTCCTCATTCATATGTTTTAACTCCCCCGTTTTTCTTCGGATTTCTAAAAAAGATTAAAAAATATTATACCAATTTTTTGTTGTTTTTCAATACTTTGCATTTAGGGAACCAACATTCCCTTATCATACTTCAGCGACAGGATTCTTTCCACACTCTCGTCCAAACGATTTTCTGAAATTTCCCCTGTCTGCACCGCTTCACACAGACTATTATAAGCATCATCCAAATCCGCAGGCATCAATACAATATCCACGCCTGCCTCCACAGCTTTCACCGCTGCTTCGCCGTCAGGATAATATTCCACAATGGCGCCCATATTCATGGCATCAGTGATGACGATGCCTTCATAGTCCAATTCTTCTCGCAGTGAATCAATGGCTTCTTTGGAAAGGCTTGCCGGCAGACCATCATCTGTCACATTAGGCATGGTGATATGTCCCACCATCATCAAATCAATGCCTTCCTCTGCCAAACGGCGAAAAGGCACAAATTCCACTTCCTGCAACCGCTGCAAGTCATGCTCTGAAACAGCCATACCGTCATGGGAATCGGTTCCCGTATCACCATGTCCCGGGAAATGTTTTGCGGTTGCGCTGACACCTTCGCTTTCCAGTCCTTTTGTAAAGGCTGCTGCCATATCTGATACTGTCTGGGCATCTGTGCCGTAAGCACGATCACCAATGACTGTGTTTTCCGGATTGGTATGAATATCCGCAATGGGTGCAAAATCCACATTGATTCCCAACTCCGAAAGAACGCTGCCGATTTCTTTGCCAGCGGCTTCTGCCTGTGCTGTATCTCCGTTCATATCCTTCGCATTGGGAATGGATGTATGAGGAATCTGACTTTTATCCAATCTGGAAACCATGCCTCCTTCTTCATCAATGCCAATGAGCAAAGGCATGTCCGCCGCTTTCTGCATATCTGCTACAAGTTCTTTGGTCTGCTCTGCCGTATCCAGATTTTCCGCAAACAAAATGACCCCGCCCAAATGGTAGTCCGCAATCTTCTGCGCCACATCTTCCGAAAGAACAGTCATGCCGCTGTCGTCAGGATTTTTTCGGAAGTCCATCATGATCATCTGACCAACTTTTTCTTCAACAGTCATATGCTCTATGGCTTCAGATATGGTATCATCTTTCAATTCTTCCGCTGTTTTTTCCACGATCACTTCCGGCTGCCTCTCTGCCGTTTCTTCCTGTCCGCATCCCGCGAACATCGCTACCGCCGCTGCCAGCAGAACGGTCATTGACTTTTTCATACAGTTCCTCCCATGATACTTTTCGAAATCTATATTGCTTTCATTATATCCCTTTTCCAAAAAAATGAACAGTATTCCTTTGATTTTTCGCAAAAATTCGCTATAATGGATACCATGAAATGAGGAGGAACAAGCATTTATGAAATTACAAAAATTACTGAGTTATGTCCGCCGTGCTGTGGACGATTACCACATGATCGAGGAAGGCGACAAAATCGCTGTTGGCGTTTCCGGGGGGAAAGACAGCATCTGTCTGCTCATTGCGCTGAAACATTTGCAGCGTTTTTATCCCAAACATTTTGAACTGGAAGCCATCACCGTTTCTCTGGGACTGCCCGGAGCTGTTTATGATGACATTCAAGCACTTTGTGACAGCATCGGTGTGCCTTATACCGTTGTCAACACGGATATCGGACAGATTATTTTGAAGAAAGAAAAGAAAAAAATCCCTGTTCCCTCTGCGCTAAAATGCGTAAAGGCGCTTTAAACACCAAAGCGGAGGAACTGGGCTGCAATAAAGTAGCATTGGGTCACAACAAAGACGACGTAGTGGAAACATTCTTCATGTCCTTGTTCTACGAAGGACGCATCAACTGCTTCGCCCCCGTAAGCTATCTGGATCGAAGCAAACTCTATTCCATTCGTCCACTCATGTATGTGCCCGAATGGGAATGTCGTTCTTTTGTGACAAAAAGCGGCATTGATATCGTAAAAAACCCCTGTCTGGCAGACGGCAACACCAAACGTCAGGAAACAAAAGAATTACTGGCAGAGCTGTCCAAGGACTATGATAACTTACAGGAAAAAGTATTTGGCGCCATCAAGCGCTCACAAATCAAGGGTTGGAACGGAGAGATCTAAGATGTCTGTTTACCATGAAGAACTGAAGATCAAAGAAACGGAACTGCTGCGAGAAGTACAAGCAGACCTGCCGCCATTCTTGCGGGAGTTTTTCCGCGGTATTGCTCAGACCACTTCCACAAAAACCAGACTAGCCTATGCCTATGACCTGCGTGTGTTCTTCCGCTATCTTTATGAAGAACATGATAAACTGGGCGGTATGGAAACCCGTCATCTGGAAGTGGATGCCCTGGATCAGATCACTTCAGAAGATATTGAATGTTATCTGGAATATCTTTCCTATTATATTGCCCCTGACCAGAACCAACCTCAACAGCAGACAGCCCACCATAATGACGAAAAAGGCAAGGCAAGAAAACTGGCTTCCGTTCGTTCCATGTATAAATATTTCTATAAAAAAGGAAAGATCAAAGCCAATCCCGCCACCATTGTGGATACACCAAAAATCCACGAAAAGAAAATCACCCGTCTGGATGTCAACGAAATGGCAAACCTGCTGGATGCGGTGGAAAGCGGTAATAATCTGACAGACCGCCAGAAAGCCCGCCATGAGAAAACCAAGAAACGAGATTTGGCACTGGTCACATTGCTCTTGGGCACCGGTATGCGTGTATCAGAATGTGTTGGTATCAATCGGAAAGATCTGGATTTTCAGAATTATGCTGTAAAAGTCCTGCGCAAAGGCGGCAATGAAGTGATGCTGTATTTCGGAGAAGAAGTGGCAGAAGCCCTTTCCGATTATCTGGAAGAACGGAATCAGGTAGTCACCAAAGACGAAAATGATGACGCCCTTTTTCTTTCTTCTCAAGGCAAACGCATCTCCGTTCGTGCTGTGCAGAATCTGGTGAAAAAATACGCCCATGGTGTTACGGCAAAAAACATCACGCCACATAAACTGCGGAGTACTTACGGCACCAATCTTTATCAGGAAACAGGCGATATTTATCTGGTAGCTGATACATTGGGGCATGCGGATGTTAACACCACCCGAAAACATTATGCGGAAATCGAAGAAAACCGGCGAAAACGCGCCGCTTCCTATATCAAGCTGAGAAAGGACTGATTGTTTTGGCAGAAAAACCCACTACTGCGGACTTTCGCCAGACTTTTGGCGCAAAGGAACCGCAGCCCATACTAAAACTGAAAAAATTCGGCATCATGGCTCTGCTGACAGAAAAAAACAACGAACTCCATTTTGTTCTGACAAAACGTGCTGCTCATGTGCGCCAGCCCGGTGACATCTGCTTTCCCGGCGGTCATCAGGAAAAAGGCGAAAATCTGAAACAGACAGCTCTGCGGGAAACAGAGGAAGAAATCGGCATTCCTGCGGAACAAATCCAAATCTTAGGCAAAAGCAACTTCATGCTCACCGTTTATGGTGCGCTGATTCAGCCATACATTGGATTTGTTTCCTATGAACATTACAAAAATGTGACTTGCCAGAAAGAAGAAGTGGCAGAAGTCTTTACAGTTCCTATTTCCTTTTTCATGGAACAGAAGCCGGAAGTACATTACATGTACTGGCGGGCAGATATGACTGTGCCTTTCCCCTATGAACGCATTGAAAACGGCAAAGACTATGGTTTCCGGGATTACAAGGTTCCCGAACTGTTCTATAATTATGAGGGAAAAACCATCTGGGGACTGACCGCCCAGATCATTGACCACATTATTACCGCATTGCAGAGTGAAAAAGCAGAACAGAAATAATAGATACATAAAAAGCAATTTTCCTTTAAGAAAACGCATCAAATGAAATCTTATAAAATAAGAAAGCTGAAATCCTCTATAATTGATAAGGATTTCAGCTTTCTTTTTTCTTATGAAGATGCCTTTAAAACAGCTTTGATGAAACCCTCAAAGCTCTTTTTTTCTGGACAAAATCCCCCTTTTTCTTTATGATGAAAAAAAGAGCTTTTTCGGAAGAAAGGAGGGATCTATATGGACTATGAAGAAATTTTGAAAACCATATCCTGCTGGATGGAAGCATATACGCCAATCTGTGAGAAAGATGATTCCCCTTTATTTCAGTTAGAACCGCCTGCCACAGAAGAAGAAATCTCCGCTGTGGAAAAACAAATCAATCGCAGACTTCCTGACAGTCTGCGGACATTTTTTCTCTGTCATGCACGCTATCTGAAATTGACCGCGTATTTTTCCGATGATTTTTCAGAAAAATTACCACCCGCCATCCACAGTTTATTTTCTGCTTTTCTGGAACTTTCTCTGGATGACCTGCCGTCATTAAACGAAAGTTGCCAGGAGTCGATTCGTGTCTGTCTGGCAGAACCAGAGCACCCCTCCGCTGCACAGCTGCAAAATGTACTCCCGCTGACCTGGGTGCCTGCGGAGATCTTCTGGTATTTGATTACAGTCAGGATGCTTTCGACCCGCCTGTTCTTTATCTGGATTTCTATGCCGCTGAATATCACCTCTGTGTATTGGGGCATTCTTTCAAAGATTTTCTGGAGCGGTATACGGCAGTGGGACTTTGCGGAACAGAGGATACACAGATGGCTTCCTTTCTGCCAAACAAAACCGACGGCATCCAACCTGACTGTCCCAACGCCAAACTTTTTCGCAGTTTCTTTTTCTCAGAATAAACTCAGAAAGGAGCAAGCATATGAAAAATAAAACCTATATTGCCTTAGGCATCTGCGCTGGCCTGCTGGTAGTCAACACAGGATTTTTACTCCAGATTTCCAACAGGCAAAAAGTGCTGGAGCGACAAATGGAAAATATGCAGAACCAAGTCATGGACAGCATTTCTGTCAACACCTCCAGTATCACCCAACGAATGAAAAACATTTTAGAGAAACAGTCCAGTCTCCTTTCCAACTCCAATTTTTCTGTAAAAAAAGAAAATGGTGCCATTGTGCTTCTGGCAGAAGCTACACCAAAAGCTATTACAAACGGAGAAACAGCTGAATTTCGTGTAAAAAAAGCAGATGGTTCTGTGCAGTTCCAAAAAGCCACATTGGAAAACGGTGTATGGAAAACCACTATGGAAACAGGGCTCTTTGATGACGGAACCCTTTCCATTGCCATTTCATCCAATGGCGTCACCAGGCAAGAAGAACTTGGCAGCGTTTCCACAGCCCAATACAGCAACATAGACGCCCAAAGTCAATGGGGAGAAAATAATTCTACATTATATTTGCTGGTATATCTATCAGATTCTTTCTATGAAGCAAAGGACATCGTAAAAGCAGAAGCTAATGTGGAAAATGCTAATACAGGTGAATGTTTTACGGTTCCCATGTCTCTTATGGACAACCCGGATGATGCTTTGGAAGATGTTCATACCGATGAACCTAAGGCACCCACACCAGATGTAGAAAACTTGCAGCGATTGGGATTTTCCGCGGACTTTACAAACAAATTTGAGGAAGGTACAGATTATCTGATTACCTTCTCTGTAACAACAACTGATGGAACCGTTCTTTCCGGCGGTGAGAGCAGTACTTCTTACAAAAAAGAAAAAGCCGGTGGCAGCACCTGGCTTTCCGGTGGTTCTTTCAGTTTACAGCCTTAATTCTCCACATCAAAAAACCCTTTTGTTTATACAACAAAAGGGGTTTTTCATTACAGAACTTTCGCAAGGAATGTCTGCAAACGTTCGCTTTTGGGATTTGTAAAGATTTCTTCTGGTGTGCCTTCTTCCACCTGACGGCCATCAGCCATGAACATAACACGAGTTGCCACTTCACGGGCAAAGCCCATTTCATGGGTAACCACTACCATGGTCATGTTTTCTTCTGCCAGCTGTTTCATAACTTCCAGAACTTCACCAACCATTTCAGGGTCAAGAGCGGAAGTAGGTTCGTCAAAGAGCATCACTTCCGGCTGCATGCATAGAGCACGCACAATAGCAATACGCTGTTTCTGACCACCGGAAAGCTGAGAAGGATATGCATTTGCTCTGTCTTCCAGACCAACACGACGCAACAGCTTCATTGCCAGCTCGGTTGCTTCCGCTTCACTTTTTCCCTGCAATTTCATAGGTGCGATGATCATATTTTTCAAAATGGTCATATGAGGGAAAAGATTGAAGTGCTGGAACACCATACCCATTCTCTGACGATGGATGTTGATATCTGATTTCACATCTGTGATATCCACACCGTCAAAATAAATATGTCCGCCGGTAGGCACTTCCAACAGGTTCAAACAGCGCAGGAATGTGGATTTACCGGAACCGGAAGGCCCGATAACAACCACAACTTCGCCTTTTTTGATTTCTGTATTGATGCCGTCCAGCGCTTTGATGGCACCTTTATTATAATGTTTCTGTAAATTTTCCACACGGATCAAGGATTCATTACCGCTCACTGTTTCTCAGTCTCCTTTCCAGTTTATTTACCAGGAAGGTAAAGAACATAACCATAACCAGATAAATCAACGCGACGCCAATCAAAGGCATAAAGGGGCTGTATGTAACGCCGCGGATAATGTCGCCGCCTTTTGTCAGGTCCTGCATTGCGATGTAACCTGCAACAGAGGTTTCCTTCAGCAATACAATGAATTCGTTTGCCAGTGCTGGCAATACGTTTTTCAGAGCCTGCGGAATGATGACATAACGCATGGTCTGCACATAGTTGAAGCCCAAGCTGCGTCCTGCCTCGAACTGACCTGGATCAATGGACATAATGCCGCTTCGTACGATTTCCGCTACATAAGCACCGGAGTTCACACCGAATGCGATCATACCAACCAGCAATTTATTATTAGAGGATGCCAGAATGATATAGTACATGATCATGAGCTGTACAACAACGGGTGTACCACGGATCACTGTCAGATAGATTTTCGCGATAATATTTAAAATTTTCAGCATAAAACGTCCGAAACCGGGACGCATTTCCTGATAGTTTTTGTCATATGTAGAACGGATCATTGCCAGAATGACACCCAGAACAATACCGATCAGCACGGCACAGAATGTCAGCTGCAATGTAACGCCCAGACCATTCCAAAGATATTTCCACCGATCATCCTGAATGAAGTTGATATAAAACTGCTGCTGGATCCCTTCCCACCAGGTTTGTATTCCTTCCAAAAAAAGTCCTCCTTTTTCCTGTAATGCCAAAACAGGGACGGTTTCCCGTCCCCGGTTTATGGTTTTTTATTTTGTTTTCAAA
Source organism: Clostridia bacterium UC5.1-1D10 (assembly GCA_001304995.1). Classification (GTDB taxonomy): domain Bacteria; phylum Bacillota; class Clostridia; order Lachnospirales; family Anaerotignaceae; genus Anaerotignum. Next base: position 10,211 of record BBZU01000010.1, read on the forward strand.
AATTATTCTGCTGTGATGTATTTGTCGATGATGGACTGTACTGTACCGTCGTCTTTCAGTTCCTGCAGAGCTGTGTTGATGGATTCTGTCAGTTCGCTGTCTTTTGCCAGAGCGATTGCATAGTCTTCTGTGATATATTCTGTATCCAGAATTTTCAGACCTTCGTTTGCTTCAACGAATGCTTTTGCAGGTTCGTTGTCGATTACAACACAGTCAATTTTGCCGGATGTCAGAGCTGCGATTGCGTCAGCACCTTTTGTGTAACGTTCTACTGTACCCAGACCTTTTTCTTCGATATCACCTGTTGTGTACAGGTCACCTGTTGTTGCTGTCTGAACACCGATTGTGTGGTTTGCGCCTTCTGCGAACAGATCATCAACGCTTGTGATGTCGGAATCTTCTTTTACGATTACTACCTGTACGCCTGTTGCATAGCTGTCTGTGAAGTCAACGCTCTGCAAACGTTCTTCTGTTACTGTCAGACCTGCCATTGCGATATCAGCTTTGCCGGAAACGATGGAAGGGATGATGGAGTCGAAGTTCATGTCTTCGATTTTTACTTCACAACCCAGTTTTTCGCCCAGTGCTTTTGCGATTTCAGCGTCGATACCAACGATTTCCTGACCTTCGTAGTATTCGTAAGGAGGGAAGTCTGCGCTGGTTGCCAGAACCAGAGTATCTTTTGCTTCGCCGCCTTCTGCTGCATCTGTTGCAGCTGTTTCACCACTGCCGCCGCAGCCAGCCAGAGCTGCTGTCATGGACAGTACCATTGTTGTTGCAAGAATGCCTTTGAAATATTTTTTCATACCAATTTACCTCCCTAAAACTTCTTTTCTCTTTTTTGAACTTGCTTTACAGTCACTGCTGTCTTACAAATAGGATTATACTAGACTCATGCATAAAATGCAATCAGAATGTTTCACCAGAAATTCTTTGATTTTCATTTTTTTTTATTCACATTGCACAGTTTTTCCCGTTTTTCAAGTTTTTTTGAGCCATTTTTTCATTTTTCCAAACTACTTTTGTAATTTTGACAACAAATTTTTATGTATAAAACAATGCATAAAATCCAATTATTCAAAACTTCTATTCGTTCCTTACTGGAAAAATATACCGCTCTGCACAGACATCAATGCACGCTTTTATTAATAAACTCCGGCTGCATTTTAGAATACATGATTTTCTGTTCCGAATACAACCCATAATAGCCAGACAACATATAGCTGACTGCGCAAGCCAATGTGTAATATGCAATCCCTTCCGCACCAAACAGTTCCACACAAAGGATCACAGAAGCAATAGGACAGTTTGTCACACCGCAAAACAGCGCAGCCATACCTGTTCCTGCCGCAAAAGATGCCGGCAGACCAATCCAAGGGCCAACGACACATCCAAAGGTTGCTCCGACAAAAAAGGATGGTACAATTTCGCCGCCTTTATATCCTGCTCCCAACGTCAACGCCGTCAACAGAATTTTCCATAAAAACGCTGGATACTCCGCTTCACCAGCAATGGCGCGGGTAATGACATCCATGCCTGCGCCGTTATAATCACGGGTACCCAGCAGCAATGTCAGCCCTACAACGATGCAGCCCCCAACAAAAATACGGATGTATCCATTCTTGAAAATTTGTTTATAGTATTTCCCCGCCGTTTCCATCGTCATACAAAATAATACGCTGACACCGGCGCACAGCATCCCCAACAATATGACAGATCCAACACCAGAAGGGCTAAGTTCCGGTACAGACTGCAATGTAAAGGAGGTTGGTGTCACACCACAAGCCATGGAAAGGCCCGTTGCCGTAATGGCCGCAATGATACTTGGCACAATGGCAGAATAATGCATAATACCAACGGTAATCACTTCCATAGAAAATACTACCGCTGCCACTGGCGTACCAAATAATGCCGCAAAACCAGCACTCATACCGCACATGGTAATGATTCTTTCATCTTTTTCATCAAGTTTGATTTTTCTGCCTACAAAGGAACCGATACTGCCACCAATCTGGAGAGCTGCACCTTCTCTGCCGGCAGAACCACCAAGGAGATGGGTGATGATGGTACTAATAAAAATCAGCGGTGTCAGTCGCAGGCTTACTTTTTCATTGACACGAACGGCAATCAATATCAAATTGGTACCACGGTCATTCTGCATCCGAAGAAGGTGGTACAATCCCGCAATAACAAGACCACCCAGAGGAAGCAGAAACAAAATCCACGGATGGGTCATGCGAAACGCAGTCACTTCTTCCAGCAGTATATGAAAAGCAATACCGACTACACCAACAACAGCGCCAATGATCGCACCAATAAAAGACCATACCAAAAAACATAGATCCCCTTTTCACTGCCTTCTAAATAGCTGTTGATCCTTTCCAGCAAACCGAATCTCTCCTTTTATATCCTGATTTCTTCTTTCCGCAGAAAACATCCGCAGAAGATTTCGTTTTCTTTCAAATAGTTCGCAGTCATTATACCATAGCCCGTCATTCCTGCAAAATAAAACCGAGAATTTTTGCAAAGAAAAAGCAATTTCTTCAAAAGGCGATCTTCTGAAAAAATTGCTTTTCTGAAAAATTTCTACCTATTAAATATTCTAATATAATCTATGCGATATATTGCATTTATAATTTGGGTTCTTCTTGAGGTATTTCAGATTCTTCCGTTTTTTCCAAAGAGGCTTCTTCAAAAATTTCTTCTTTGTGTTCCTCTAAGGGTTCCTCTGCTTCCAAATCTTCTTCGTCTTCATCCTCTGCAACTTCGGGATCGTTTCTCCAAAGCTGCATGCTGACAATGGCTTTAAACAAATCGCCGTCTACTTGGATACCGAAGGTACCTCCTTGTACTTCCGCCAGACTTTGCGCAATAGAAAGTCCCAGCCCACTGCCTTCCGTCGTACGGGAGCTATCCCCACGGACAAAACGTTCCGTCAGACGAGTGGCATCAAAGTCAATGGGTGTGGCAGAAATATTTTTCATCACCAGAATCCCATGTTCTTCTGTCTGGAAAATATCAATATATACGCGAGAACCTTCCATGGAGTACTTGATGACATTGGACAGCATGTTTTCCAGAATTCTCCACATATGTCTGCCATCGGCTTCGATGAATACGGGTTCCGGACAACTGAGTCTGAATTCCAATCTCGCTTCCTCGATCTTTTCTTCCATTTCCCCAATGGCCTGCATGGTAAGCTGGCGGTAATCAATCCGCATTTTTTCTACTGCCACATTTCCGCTGGAAACCTTGCTGGCTTCAATGAGGTCTTCAATCAATTGTTTCAGACGATAGGACTTTACTTGCAGGACATCCACATAATCTCTGGCAACGGGATTATCCAGTTTCTGCTGTTTCAGCAGATCTACATAGGTCACGATGGATGTGAGTGGTGTTTTCAAGTCATGGGAAACATTGGTAATCAATTCTGTTTTCATGCGTTCCCCTTTTACTGCTTCTTCCACGGCATTTTTCAGGCCATCCTGAATATTGGCAATATCTTCCGCAAAATTCAGGAAGGATGGAGAAATCTCTGCCAGATCCAACTGATAAGTCAGATTTCCCTTTGACGTTTCTCTGGCGGAAATCATGATGCGTTTCAAAGAACGCAGGGCACGCAAAAACAGATACAGACAAAATATATTGAATGCAATCAGCAGTCCAAAGAACAAGAGTACCAAACCACTGTTGAAATACATACAGATCATAAATACCAGGAAACAGTTACCAACACCATATGCCAGCATCACCAACAGCATCCAGCCCCGGAATGTTGCTCCCGTGAACAGAGATGCAATCTTCCGCAGAAATACAGAAACCAGCGTATTCCGTGCCAAAATCTTTCCTTTGATCTGCCTACTCAGAGATAAGACATAACTCAGTCCCACCGCCACATCTGCAATGTACAAAATACCCAGCAGCGTCAGGAACACATATGACCAGAACGGCATGCCGCGATAAAGAATAAATTCCAACAGCGTCAGCGCCATAAAAAAGGAAAAGATTCCAAACAGCGCTACCAAAAGGAAATGTATTTCATTGTAGATTCTGTCCACAAGGAGGTATTTCACCTGACCACCCTTTTTTCTCTGCCCCGCCACACGGATCAGATACACCAGACAGATCATAAAAATCAAAGATGCAATGGTGGATACTACAAACAGATAGGGCATACTGGTCTTTGCCAACACGAATTCCTGATATAAATCATAGAACACATCGCCCTCTCTAAGAGGTTCATCCACAGCGGCATACACCCGGTAATTGCTGTTTTCCACATAGGCATTGCTGTATGCGTAATAAGACTTGTCACTGAAGTTGTCACTGGAAAATTCCGCAGAAAGCATAATGGTATGGCTTTTGCTGCTGACTTCTGCCCGGGTTGCATTCCCGGCAATGACACGCCCCTGTTCATCTTCTACAAAATAATAGAAGTTGGTCAGTCCTTCCAGATACCGCACAGCTTCTCGGTATTCGTCCAGCTGATCCTGAATATACATCTGGCGGTACTGGGGCAAACGGGTTTCCACCAGTTCCTGATATTCTATGAACTTGTCCTCCAGCCTTTCGGGAATCACTCCATACACAATGAGCCCGTCATAGGTATCATTGATTTCCGTATTGCCCGTTATGACCCCATCAATGATGTTGTAATATCGTTTGAAGCCATCCAGCAGTGCTTCTCTGTCCACTTTTTCTCCTGACTGTATCTTGGCTTCACTTTCATAATAAACATCTGCCAGAACCGCTTTATCTAATGTAGAAAAAACAGATTTCGCAGTTCCACAGTATCATAAAAATTTTCTTCCGTCAGGATGCTCCTGCCCCAGTCTTTCGTTACACTGGAAAACACAACCCCACAGAAAAAAATCACCAGAGCCATAATAAAGAGCAGACATGCTGCACAAACCTTCCAGCCAGTCTGATACAGCTTAGATTTTTTCAATTTTGTAGCCAATGCCCCACACCACCTTCAAATACTTTGGCTCTTTCGGATTGATCTCGATTTTTTCACGAATACGACGAATATGCACAGAAACCGTATTTTCCGGCGCGAAAGATAATTCATTCCAAACTTTTTCATAAATCTGATCAATGGAAAAGACCTTTCCGGCATTTTCCATCAAAAGCTGCAAAATACCATATTCTGTTGCGGTCAGTTTTACAGGTTCCCCTTCCACACGTACTTCTTTGGCATCTTTATCCAGCTCCAGACCACCAATTTTGATCACGTTGCTTTTTCCGCGATACTGCCCAAAGAAGTATACCGACGCATCTGGCTTTTTACCCTTGCCAGCAGTTCCAGCGGGTTAAAAGGTTTTGTGATATAGTCGTCAGCGCCGAAATTCAGCCCCAGAATCTTGTCTGTGTCTTCAGATTTGGCAGACAGAATGATAATGGGAATATTCAGTGTTTCACGGATTTTCACTGTTGTATTCAGCCCGTCCATTTTAGGCATCATCACATCAAGCAAAATCAGATGGATCTCGTTTTCTTCCAAAGCTTGCAGTGCCTCCAAACCGTTATAGGCTTTGATTACGTTATAGTTTTCCTGTTTGAGATAAATTTCGATGGCATCCACAATGCTTTTGTCGTCATCACAAACCAGAATATTGAATTTATTTTCCATAATAGTTCCCCCTGTATTGCATTTTTTCTCAACGATATCATAACAAGTAAATTTTACAAAAAACGGTGACTTCCTTACAAAAAATTAAATTATCCGTTAAAAATAGTGTACCATGTTCCGGGATAAAACACAAAGGCGAATATATTGCCCTATAAAAACGTGGCAAAATTTCTATTTTTATTTCATTTTATCACAAAACATAATTATTTTTACGATTTACACGAAATTCATAGGTGTACACTTGTAATTTTTTCACAACTAATGTATAATGCAAGCATAAGAGCATGTATTTTTATATCGATCCAATTGATTCTATACCACATTGGTTTGATATTAAAAAACAATTATGTATTAAAGGAGGATTATCATGAAAAAACGTACAGGAAAAATGATTTCCCTGTCTTTGGCAGTCGCTATGGCAATGACAGCCGCGCCTGTGACCGCACTGGCAGACGAACCTGTCAAAACAGACGTGATTGAAGCGCCTGCTTTGACCTCTGCGGATCAGACAGAGGAAACAACAACCGAAGAAGGTACCGCTTGGGCAGAACTGACACCTGCGGAAAAGACAGAGGAAGAAGAGGTTCTTTCTGATGAAGGTACTGAAACAACAGAGGGTATCACTACTGTTGAGGAATTAAATGATGAAGCCAGCGCAAAAGAAAATGTTTTCTACGTTGACGAAACACAAGGAAACGGATATGCTACATTGTCCGATGCTTTGAAAAACGCCGGTACAACCGAATCTACTATTGTTTTGAAAAATGATGTAACAGGCGATTTCACAATTGCAGAAGATCAGAATATCACATTAGATTTGAATGGTTATACCATCACAAATACATCCAATCATACCATTACTAATAATGGGAAGCTGACAATCAAAGATTCCAGCGAAGGAAAAACTGGTACAATTGATAATGTTTCCCACAGAAAAGCTGCTATTCAAAACGAACCTAATGCTACTATAGTATTAGATGGTGGCACCTACACAAGAAGTCAGGAAAATGGACAAAATAGTTCTGATTCCGGTAGCAATTCTTACTATAACATCGTCAACCATGGGGAAATGACCATCAATGATGGTACCACAGTGAAACAGAATGGTCATTTCTCCAGTTTGATTGAAAATGGCTGGTATAATGGCAACCAAAATACAGATAAAGAATCATCTGTTATGACTATCAATGGCGGTACTTTCTCTGGTGGTCTGAACACCATTAAAAATGACGATTATGGCGAACTGACCATCAATGATGGCGAATTCGCCAATGTATCACAGGCAGTCTTCTTAAATTGGAATGTCGCAGAAGTAAACGGAGGTACTTTCGCAGTTGAAAATAATGCTCAACCCGTGATTTTGAATGGCTATCTTAATGGTACAATGGATCAAGGACAACTGACCATTCATAACGGTACCTTTACCGCAAACGAAAGTGGTGCTTTTATCAAAACTATGGGCGGAAGTAAAACAACTGGTGAGATTGAAATTAACGGTGGAAATATTACCGGTGACATTGTTTTAAACGATGTAACTGACGGTGCAACCGTAACCGTTGCTGATGGTGTTACTATCAACGGCAATGTCCAGAATGACGGTCTCACTGATGTAACGGTAACCGGTGCAACCATAAATGGTAATCTTACCAACAATGGTACTGGTTCTATTTCTGTGACTGACACAAAAGTAAGTGGTAATGTTTCTAACTCCCAAAACGGTAAAATGGCTATCATCGGAAGCGACGTTGGTTCTTACAACAATGCGAACAACAATATTACCTTTATTGACAGTACACAAAAAGGTGAAGAAATTCCAAATACGGCAGAAGGCAGTGTTGCAATGATCGGAGCTTCGACTTATTCCTCATTGGGTGAAGCAATTAAAGCGGTTCAGGCAGGCGATATCATTCATATCTTGAAAGATGTTCCGGATGCAGCTGGCATTACAGTCTCTTCTGACAAGCAGTTTACCGTTGACTTTGGCGGACATACATACACCTTGAAAGATCCCGGAGCTGGTTCTCCGGGTACAGAAACCAATGGTTTCCAATTATTACAAAATTCTGACATTACTTTCAAAAACGGAACCATCCGCATTGCGGAGGGAACAACTTCCATCAGCCGTATCATTCAGAATTACGCAAATCTGACCTTGGAAGATATGCATTTTTACGCAGAAAATCAAGCTGGTAGTCTGGACTATCCTCTGAGCTTCAACAACGGCAGCATCACTTTCAAAGGAGATACCGATATTATCACACCCGATGATAACAATATCGCTTTCGATGTCTGCCAGTTCAGTAATTATCCGAACGTCACCGTTACTTTTGATGAAAGTTATACCGGCACCATTAATGGACGTATTGTATATGACAGTCCTAACGCAAGTACACACAAACTATATATAAAAGGGAATGGTACCTTCGGTGTTATTGAATACAGCTCAAAAAATACTGAAGAAGCGGCAAAGAATGGGATTGAGGTTACCAGCGGTAACTTTGCTCAGCCTGTCAATGAAGACTACCTGGCAGATGAAGTAAAAGCCAAGCTGGAAAGTAATTCCAATACAGAAGCTCCTTTCAGCTACTATACAAGTCTGGAAGATGCCCTGAAAGCAGCTCAACCCGGTGATAAAGTAACCGAGGTAAACCCTACTCCAGATGAAGCGCAGTACACCATCACACTGAAATATAACGATGGTACAACACCTGATAGTGTATACACAGTCAGTGAAAATACAGCTATCACCTTGCCTACTCCTAGCCGTTCTCATTATTCCTTTGAAGGATGGTATAATGGAAATAACCTTGTTGAATCTCCTTATACAGTGACAGAAAATGTTGAACTGACAGCAAAATGGCATAGAACTTCCTCCGGCGGCGGTTCTTCTCACCGTTACGACGGCTACATCACAGTCATCGACTCCAAGAACGGTGACGTTTCTGTCAGCGACACATGGGCAGACGAAGACGATAAGATCACACTGACCATTACACCTGACAAAGGCTACGAAGTTGACAAAATCGAAATCGTTGACGACGAAGGCGACAAAATCGACGCAAAGAAAGTAGAAGACAAAGACAACAAATACACCTTCCGCATGGCAAACTGTGACGTAACTGTTACTGTAACATTCAAAGAAGAAGGCAAGACAACAGAAGATACAGACAAAGAAGAAGATAAGGACGACGAAACAACAGAAAACACAGATCTGAACTTCACAGACGTTTCTTCTTCTGACTGGTTCTTCAAAGGCGTGGAATACGTTGTGGATAAAGGCATCATGAGCGGCGTTTCCGAAAATCAGTTCGACCCCAGCGGCAAACTGACACGCGCAATGCTGGTACAGATGCTTTACAACATGGAAAGCCGTCCCGCATGTGATGCTGAAAACGCATTCATCGACGTTCCCGTTGGTCAGTGGTACACAGACGCGGTTATTTGGGCAAATGACGCGAAGATCGTCAGCGGCATGGGCGAAGGCCTGTTCGCTCCTAACATGGAAATTACCAGAGAACAGATGGTAGCTATGCTGTACAACTACGCAAAATACAAAGGCTATGATGTAACTGCTTCCGCAGACCTGTCCACATTTGCTGACAACGCAAGTGTATCCGCATGGGCACAGCCTGCAATGCAGTGGGCAGTAGCTGAAGGCTACATCAGCGGCATGGGCGACAACCAGCTGGCTCCTCAGGGCACAGCAACCAGAGCAGAAATCGCTTCCGTAATCATGCGTTTCATGGAAGCAACTGCTGAAACCGCAGAATAATCATACGATCTATAAGAGATAGTTGAACTTTCACCTCAACTCGCACAATATATAAAGGGACAGCCTCCTTTCCATAGGGCATATGCTCTTTCCCCATAGGAGCTGTCCGCTATCTCTCACAAAAAACCGGAAACACCTGATCTTTTCAGGTATTTCCGGTTTTTATTTTTAATCAAAATCAATAGGAATGGTTTTTCCTGGCGCAAAGGCGTAGATATAACATGCCTTCACAGGCAGATCCGTTACCCGTTCCAAAGCTTCTTTATAAAGCCGCAGCTGAATTTTATATTTTTCACGGAAAGCATCTTCCTGCCAAAGTCGGTCACTTTTATAGTCCACCAGCACAACTGCATTTTCTTCCACGAAATAACAGTCGATAATACCATTAATCTGGATAAATTCCTCCATATTCCGATAAATATCATCAAGAAAAACTTCTTTTGGCTCCACAAGCATAGCAAAAGGCTGTTCTTTATGGATTTCATCCGCCTTCTGCATCCGTTTTGCCAAATCAGAAGCAAAGAAAGCCAAAAGCTCTTTTCGGCGAATGGCGGCTCTTTCTTCTTCCGTCAATCTGCCCTGCTGCTGCAATTCTGCCAGCAGTTCTTCCAAAGTATCGGCATCATAGATTTTCCGCAGGTCTGCCGCCTCCATAACCGTATGCATTGCTGTACCGATTTCTGAAGCTGTCAGCCCCTCTTTTTTCTGTCCAAACTGAGGAATCTGCAATTCCTGTGGCATAGGTGCTTCTTCACCGGAAATTTCCGCCTGATACCGCCGTTTGATTTCAGAAATGGAAACTTTTGTAGGCAGCATGGTTGCTGTTTCATAGTCATACTTCCATGACAATATACGGAAAATCTCCTCTTTTCTGCCACTGTAATCCGGTTCTGTATCCCAGCTTTCAAAGACGTTCTGCTGTTCTTCCGCCAGTTCCTGTTTTTCCTGCTCTGTTCCGTAAATATCACCCTTTTCCAAAAAGGTGAATTTCCATTTGGATGGTTCATCCAAAAACTGTTGTGCCTCTCCTCGATCTGTTGGTTCCCAAGGCTCCGGCAATACCCTTGCCTGAGGATGGCGCAGAAGCGCAGGCATAATCCAATCCAGATAGTTTCTTCCTCGGCGCAGACGGAATACAGGCAGCAATTCTTCGGTACTGTCTGCTGTTTCCGCCCATTTTTCCATGGATTTTTGCAGGTTGCGCACTGTTCCCGTCAAAATCAGTTTTTCCTTTGCTCTAGTCAACGCTACATATAATACACGCATTTCCTCCGAAAAGTTTTCCTGCTTGATGGCTTCTGCCAAAGCGGTTTTAGACAAAGTGCGATAAGAAGCTCTATGGTCTAAATCCATATAGTCCATACCATATCCCCACTCCTGGTGGGTAATGACAGCGGCACGGGTATCAGATTCGTTGAACTGTTTTCCCAGGTCTGCCACAAAGACCACAGGGAATTCCAACCCCTTACTTTTATGTATGGTCATGACACGCACCAGATCATCCGCTTCGCTTTGGAGTTTTGCGGCGGAGGATTCTGTTTCCGCCGTTTTCATATCCTCCACAAAGCGAATAAAATGGAACAGCCCTTTTCCGCTGTTATTTTCATACGTTTCCGCTTTTTCCAGCAAAAGCCGCAGGTTTGCCTGCCGCAGACTGCCGCCGGGTGTCATGCCCGCATAATCATAATATCCTGTCTGCTGATAAAGATACCGCAGCAATTCACAAAGGGACAATTCCTTCGCTGTTTCCCGCCAATCCAGCAAGTCCCCTTGGAAGCGTTCCAATTTTTCCAGAATTTCCTCTTCTGCCCCCTCTGCAAGATACCGCAGGACACATTCATAAAACAGTCCATCGCCGCCAAAAAGGCGGATTTCCGTCAAAGCATCGGCACTGATACCATACAGAGGCGAATGGAGCACAGAAAGCAAGGGAATATCCTGATAGGGATTGTCAATAAGGCGGAGGAAATTCAAAACGGTGTCAATTTCCGGCACATCAAAGTATCCTTCTGCCGTTTCCGCATAATACGGAATGCCTTCTTTACCGAAAATGTCATCCAACGTGGTGCCCCAACTGCGGATACTCCGCACCAGAACTGCCACATCCCGATATTCCATGGGACGATAGCTTTCCAGTCCTCGGTCATAGACCTGATAGCCAGCCTTCATCATTTCTCTGATTTTTCCGGCAATCATAGTGGCTTCCATCTGCCGTTTATCCAGTTCTTCCAATTCTGTCAGCTGCTCTTCTGTCTCTTCCGAGGACAAATCCAACAGCATCATTTCATTTTCGCCGCCGCAAAGCCCATCGAAGACAGGGAAATCCGCTCCGGCATACAATGCAGCTTCGTCATTATAATCCACATCCCCAAAGGCTTCTGACATTGTCTGACGGAAAATGAAGTTGATGCCATCCAGCACATTTTTCCGGCTCCGGAAGTTTTTGGATAGTATGATTTTTCTGGTTTTACCGCCTTTCTCCACAGGATAGGTGCGGTATTTCTCATTGAACAGCTGGGGCATAGCAAGGCGGAAACGGTAAATGCTCTGCTTCACATCCCCTACCATAAAACGGTTATTATTCCCCTCATAAGCACCGGATACCGCTGTCAGCAGCATTTCCTGCACCACGTTGCTGTCCTGATACTCGTCGATCATGATTTCATCATACTTTTGCTGCATCTGTTTTGCGGCGTCTGTGGGGATAATGTTGTCTTTGGTACTGCCAGGTTCTGTGAGGATTTGCAGGGCAAAGTGCTCATAGTCATTGAAATCCAGCCAGAGTTTTTCTTTTTTCGCCTGTGCAAAGACTTCCGCAAAACGGATGACAGTTTCTGACAAGGCTTTTGCGATGGGATAAAGTGAGGAAATCAGTTTTGTCTGGGTTTCTGCACCATAGCAGAAATAGGTTTCTCCTAATTTACCGATAGCTGCCTTGGCTTCATTCCGCAGATTCTTCACCCACTCCGCTGTATCTTTATCCTGACCACGGTAAGCAGGCATACGGGCAAAATCAACGGCAACATAGGCTTGATGCCAATCTGCGTAACAAGGATTATCCAGCGCCTGCCGCAGGGCTTTTACACCTTCCAATTCCGCCTCCAGACGTTCTCCATAGGCAGTAAATTCCCCATTGCCACAGATGCGGTCATAAGCCTTCTGCAAGTTATACAGGGCATAGTCCACCCCATTTGTGATGCCTTCTCCAATGAGTGGCATCCATGCGCACTGGTCAATGCTATCTCCTTCTGCCATATAAAACTGCTCTGCCATCTTCCGCAGAAGATTTTCCGGGTCAGGATACCCCTGAGAAAAGGTATAGATCTGCAAAATCAAATCTTTTAGACGCTGATCCCCTGTATTTTCTCCATAGGTTTCCAGCAGACGAAGAAAGCCTTCATCCTCTGCTTCATAAAGGGTTTCAAACAATTCTCCCAGAACATCTTTTTGCAGCAGCGCGATTTCTGCCGGATCTGCTGTTTTCACTGCCGGGTCAATATCCAGTCTGTCATAATACTCCCGAATGACTTGCAGACAAAAAGCATGGATGGTTTTGATGTCTGCCCGACTCAAATAGGTGAGCTGGTTTTGCAAATGGACATCATCAGGCTTTTCTTCCAGTTTTTTGTAATGGCGGCACCGATTCGCTGACTCATTTCCGCTGCTGCTGCTTTTGTAAAAGTTACCACCAGCAAACGGTCAATATCCAGCGGTTCTTCTTCAGCGGTAATCCGCTGGATGATTCGCTCTACCAATACGGCTGTTTTGCCGCTGCCTGCCGCCGCGGAAACGAGAATATCGCTTCCTCTTGCGTCAATGGCTTCTTTCTGCTGTGTTGTCCACTTTGCTCCCACGCTGTTTCACCTCATCTTTTCTTACGAACCAGACGCCTTTTGCAGCCGGATATGAAAAGGCACATACCCCACAAAAGACGCCATAAAGCTACTGTAAGAATTATACCAGAAGTTCAGCAAAAACGCCAATGTCTGAGGTGTCATCTCAATGGTATGAAAGAGATACCTGGCCGTGGTACGGGCAAATAAATCCGCAAAACCGCTTTGATACAGACTGGCGCAGCGGTACAGGATATCTGCCATCTGGCGTTCTTTTTCGTCCAGTTCATACACCCTTGCCATTGCCGCGGACATTTCTTCCCAATCCAATTGTTTTTTCTGCGGCGCACCACACGGATGGTATGGTGGATGCCAGCCAGCTTGAAAAACCGCTTACCGCTTTCCAGATCCAGCCGTTCCACATTGGCTCTGAAATAATTCTCCCGGCTGAAATCCAGCAAGAACATCTCATAGCCATCGGCTACGGTGCTTTCGATACACTGCATGTAATATGCTTCATAAAAAGGTGTTTCCTGTGCCGCCCGGGCAAGATAGCTTTCTTTCTGCCCTTCCAGATAAAGGGTAACAGGGTCCTGTTTCTGTCTGATATGTAACTGCATGAAAATTCCTCCTTCTTTTCTATTGTAAAAGAAAGCAGACCTGTCCACGGGAAATTTTCACCGCAAATGACAACAAAAAAAGAGTGTTTTCGCATGTTGCCAAAACACTCTTTTTTGAAAGAACAGGCGGCTGTGCACCGCCGCCCGCTTTTTGTACTGTCTGATCCCGGAGGGTATCAGCAGTTACCGCAGTTGTTCAGCTGACCACCGCAGTTGTTGTTGCCGCAGCAGCACAGCAGGATCAGAATCCACAGCCAGGAATTGTCATTGCCACAGCCGCAGTTGCTGTTGTTGTTATTGCCGCACAGGCACAACAGCAGAATTACCCAAATGAAACTGTCATTACCGCAACCACCAAATCCACACATAATAAAAATACCTCCTTAAGTAAATTGTATCGACTTACAATTTAATCTTATGAGGTATTTTTTGCTTTCTTGCCTGTCTACTTAAAATTTTTTATCGGGGAAGCTGCAGATCTGAAACCAGAATGTCCACAGTAAACCCACCCATTTCGTCCATAAGACTGACCATGGTGATGTGTTCCGCATCATGGAAGTACAGCAGATGGCTCATGCCTTTTTCCTCTGCCAGTGCCTGATTCTCTGCCAGACCTTCCAGCTGGCTTTCCAACACTTCCATACCTGCCGCCAGATACGCTCTGGCAATGCGTGCCGCTGTTTCCTGTCCATCCGGATGGGCAGCAAAAACTGCTTTTACTTTCTGTTCCATATTGTGCCGCCTCTTTTCTCAGGAATTGCCGTTCTTTTCATGGAGCATTTTTTCCAGTTCGTCAATAAAACTGTTGATGTCCTTAAACTGACGGTATACGGATGCGAAGCGTACATAAGCCACTTCGTCCAGATCTTTCAGCCGTTCAATAACCATATTGCCCAGCTGTTTGCTTTCCACTTCTCTTTCACCGCTGCCTGCCAGTGTATTTTCAATATCATCCACCAGCTTCTGAATCTGCTGAGCGGTGACAGGGCGTTTATTGCAGGATTTCATGATCCCGTTCTGAAGTTTTGCCTTATCAAAAATTTCTCTTGTGCCATCACGCTTGATGACAGTGATGGGGATCATATCCACCCTTTCATATGTGGTAAAACGTTTGCCGCATTTTTCGCAGACTCTGCGGCGGCGAATAACGGAATTATCGTCCTGCGCCCGAGAATCAATTACCTTCGTATCCGCAAAATTACAAAAAGGACATTTCATGCCCAATCCTCCTCCTGTGTTTCTCAATTTCTCTGGTTTTTAGTATAAAGCAGAACAGCCCGCAGGTCAAGCACAAAGGGCAGTTTCCGTCCTAGGGGGTCTCATCCCGTTCCATGCTGTCCGCATCCACTTCCACCAGTATGATATCATCGCCGATACGGCGGATACAGCGCCACGGGATATAGTAGGCTCTGCCTCTGCCAAAGGGGTTCCAACGGCAGCCTTCCACGGGGATAATCAGTGTACGTATCTTCCCGGAAGGAATATCCAATTCCAAATCTCCCACAAAACCCAGCCGCCTGCCATCACAAATATTGATGACTTCTTTTTCCTGCAAATCGGAGAATTTTTCCATCAACTTTTCCTCCTTTTTGGTCTTATTTTACTTTATGCCTTGCCTGGAAAAATACTTGCACAAAAATCAAAAAGTGTGACTTTTGCCCCTTGACGCTCTTTGGAAATCGTAATACAATATATGCACGATATCACCGCACAAAAATCAATATATTGTATTTCTTTAGAGTCGAAAAGCCCATGGTTTCAGTCATGGCGCTCTGTGCGGACGAAAAAAAACTTACAGCCGATAGGTGGATTGAGGCAGAAAGAGGGATTGACATGATTACAACGATTACGAAACGAGATGGACGAGTGGCATTTTTGACATCAATAAAATCGCCAATGCCATCGAAAAAGCCTTTCAGGCAACCAGCGGTACAAAAAGCTATGCAACTTGCCTGGAAATGGCACAGGAAGTATCTGATTATTTTGAAAAAGAAAATATTGATTCCCCTTCTGTTGAACAAATTCAGGACAGAGTGGAACGGGTACTCATTGATCATGGCTTTGTGCAGACCGCAAAAGCCTATATCTTGTATCGCGCGGAACGTACCCGTATCCGTAACATGAATGACCGCCTCATGAAAACATTTGAGGATATCACATACAAAGACGCAACAGACAGTGATATCAAGCGTGAAAATGCCAATATCGACGGCAATACAGCCATGGGTTCCATGCTGAAATACGGCTCTGAAGGGGCAAAACATTTCTACGAATCTTATGTGCTGAACCCGAAACACTCTGAAGCGCACCGCAACGGAGATATTCACATCCACGATTTGGATTTCTATACACTGACCACAACATGTTGTCAGATTGACCTCTTAAAACTTTTTGAAGGCGGTTTCTCCACAGGTCATGGTGTACTGAGAGAACCCAACAGCATTGCAAGCTATGCTTCTTTGGCATGTATCGCCATCCAGTCCAACCAGAACGATCAGCACGGCGGTCAGTCTGTACCCAACTTTGATTACAGCATGGCTCCCGGTGTTGCAAAGACATATAAAAAACGCTATCGTTCCAATCTGGCTTCCTTCATTGAAGTGATGGATAGCGAAGAACATGCTAAGGCGATGAAAGAAGCTTTTGTGAAGCTGGAAGATATGGGTCTGGTACCTACACTGGACAAAAACGAAACATATGATGCGGAAGAAGCCAAACTGGCGGAAGAAATCGGCATCCCTGTGGAAATCTATCAGAAAGCACACGCTTTCACTGTAAAAAAATCCACAGAAGAAACAGACAAAGAAACATATCAGGCAATGGAAGCGCTGCTGCACAACCTGAATACCATGCACAGCCGTGCCGGCGCACAGACACCATTCTCCTCTATCAACTATGGTATGGACACTTCCACAGAAGCTAGAATGGTTATGAAAATATGCTGCTGGTAACAGAAGCAGGCCTTGGTGACGGGGAAACAGCCATCTTCCCTATCCAGATTTTCCGTGTGAAAGAAGGCGTCAACTTTAATCCCGGCGAACCCAACTACGACCTGTTCAAACTGGCATGCCGTGTCAGCGCAAAGCGCCTGTTCCCCAACTTCTCTTTCCAGGATGCACCTTTCAACCTGAAATACTACAAAGAAGGTCATCCCGAAACAGAAATTGCTTACATGGGCTGCCGTACACGTGTTATGGCAAATGTTCATGACCCCGAAAAAGAAATCACACCAGGCAGAGGCAACCTGAGCTTCACCAGCATCAATCTGCCCAGAATCGCCATCATGGCTAATAAGAACATTGACTGGTTCTTCAACGAACTGGATCACAAAACAGATCTGGTTGTGGAACAGCTGCTGGAACGTTTTGAAATCCAGGCAAAGAAAAAAGTACACAACTATCCTTTCCTCATGGGCGAAGGCATCTGGATCGACAGCGATAAACTGGGCTGCAATGACGAAGTACGTGAAGTGCTGAAAAACGGTACTCTTTCCGTTGGCTTCATCGGTTTGGCAGAAGCACTGAAAGCCCTCATCGGCGTACACCACGGCGAAAGCGAAGTGGCACAGAACCTTGGTCTGGACATCATCAGCCATATGCGCAACCGTCTGGATGCACTGTCTCAGAAAACAAAACTGAACTTTACCCTGCTGGCAACACCTGCGGAAGGTCTGTCCGGCAGATTTGTGGAAATCGACCGGAAACGTTTCGGTTCCATCGAAGGCGTAACCGATCGGGAATACTATACAAACAGTTTCCACATTCCTGTATACTACCCTATCAGCGCTTATAAGAAAATCCAGCTGGAAGCACCTTATCACGCACTGACAAATGCAGGTCATATCACTTATGTGGAACTGGACGGCGATCCGTCTACAAACCTGGATGCTTTCGAAAAGATTATCCGTTACATGAAAGCTCAGGGCATTGGTTACGGATCCATCAACCATCCCGTTGACCGCGACCCTATCTGCGGCTACAACGGCATCATCGGCGATACTTGCCCCAAATGCGGCAGAAAAGAAGATGAAGGCGAAGTAGGCTTCCAGAGAATCCGTCGTATTACAGGTTATCTGGTAGGTACACTGGATCGTTTCAATAACGCAAAACGCGCAGAAGTACGCGACAGAGTGAAACACTCCGTTGTAACAGAAGTAAAACTGACACCAAAGGAAGATTGATATGAGAATCAAAATCAGCGGCGTTGTCAACGATTCCATCGTTGACGGCGCAGGCTTTCGCTTAACGGTATTTACACAGGGCTGCCACCATAATTGTCCGGGCTGTCACAATCCTCAGACCCATGACCCAGAAGGCGGTTTCTGGTCTGATACAGAAGATATTTTGAAGGTAGCGGCGGAAAATCCCCTGTTGGACGGCATTACCCTCTCCGGCGGAGATCCCATGGAACAGCCTGCTCCCTGCACTGCTTTGGCAGAAGGCGCACATGCCTTGGGTCTGAATGTCTGGACTTACACAGGGTACACTTGGGAAGCCCTTCTGAAGGAAAATAATCCAGAACGGATGGCACTCCTTCAAAATACCGATGTTCTAGTGGACGGGCCTTTTCTCATGGATCAGCGTTCTTTGGAACTGCGGTTCAAGGGCAGCAAAAACCAGCGTACCATCGACGTAAAAAAATCTCTGGAAACAGGCGAAATCGTCCTTTGGGACTAAATAAGTCAACTCACCATAAAATTTATATAGAAACAAAAAAGCACAAAATCTCTTACAAAGAAATTTTGTGCTTTTCTATTTTGTCTTTTATAAAGGAATTTCCTTCATGCCTTCCGGCGTCCAGATTTTGGTATAACGGAAACCAAACTCCCGACAGGCCTGTGCCACCTCTCCAAAGGCAAAACCAATGGAGTTGCAGTCGTGGCTATCACTGGAAAGAACAATCTCTCCGCCTCGTTTCTGCAATTCTTTCAGCAGTCCATAGGAGGGATAGGGTTCTGTTCGAAGTCCACGATACATGGCGCCTGTGTTAATTTCAAAAGGCACCCCAGTCCGCAGCAATTCCTCCATGGCTTCCAATGCCAGAAAACCATAGGCTTTTTCGTCCATATTGAAATATTTATTCCCTTCGTTAAACTTGGAAATCAAATCAAAATGCCCGATGATGTCCGGTTTTGTTTTCGCTACTACCTGGACTTCTGCTTCAAAGTAAGCAGCGGCATATTTCAGGAAATCACCGCCGAAAAATTCTCGTACAATGGCGTTTGTTTTTTCTTCGGATTCGTCTACGGTATGGTACAGCCCATCTTTGTATACATAATGAGTGGAACCAATGATGTAGTCATAAATGTCCGTAGATCCTGTGGAAAAACAATCCTGTTCCACACCAGCATAAACTTCCATTTTTCCGGCATATTCCGCTTTCACAGCAGCTACATCCCGCAGATAATTCTGGATATTTTCTCTGGACATACAGTAGCTTTCGTCAAAATCCGTATAACCATGACCGGAGAATCCCAAGTGGGTAAATCCCTTGTCAAAAGCGGCTTTTGTCATTTCCGCCACAGTATTTTTGCCATCACAATATTTTGTATGGGTATGATAATTGGCTTTTGGTATCATTTTGTCATCTTCTCCTGTTTTACTTTATGGTCGATGATATGACGGGAAGCCAGTTCTTTCCGCACATCTTCCAGAGAAATCCCCGCTTCTACCATCAGTACAAGTACATGATACGCCAGATCCGCGATTTCGTAAATGGTTTCTTTTTTATCCTCTGCCTTTGCGGCAATGATCACTTCTGTGGATTCTTCCCCTACTTTTTTCAAATCTTATCCAGACCTTTTTCAAAAAGATATGTGGTGTAAGAGCCTTCAGGCTTGTCGGCTTTTCTGCCTTCCAGCTGTTCCATAAGCCCATCAATGGAAAAACCATGGTTTTCCTCGCTCTGGTACACCGTTTCATTGAAACAAGATTCTGTACCCAAATGGCAGGCAGGGCCGTCTTTCAACACTTCCACTGTCAGAGCATCTCTGTCACAGTCGGCAGTGATGCTGACAATGTGCTGGAAATTGCCGGATGTTTCCCCTTTCCGCCACAATTCTTGACGGGAGCGAGACCAGAAGCAGGTTTTGCCTTCTTTCATACTAATTTCCAGACTTTCCCGATTCATATAAGCCACTGTCAGGACTTTTTTGCTGAGGGCATCCACCACAACGGCAGGGATCAGCCCTTTTTCGTCAAACTTCAATGTATTTATATCAAACATACGTCCAATCTCCTTTTATAACCGCATGGGAATGTTTTCTTTCGCCAGACGTTCTTTCAATTCTTTGATATTCACTTCGCCAAAATGGAAAATGGAAGCTGCCAGACCTGCGTCCACTTTGGGCAATTCTTTGAACAGTGTCACAAAGTCCTCCATAGACCCTGCGCCGCCGGATGCGATGACAGGCACGGAAACGGCATCACACACTGCTTCCAGTATTTCCAAGTCAAACCCCTGCTTCACGCCGTCAGTGTCAATGCTGTTGACTACTACTTCCCCTGCGCCCAATGCCACACATTTTTTGATCCATTCGATGGCATCCATACCAGTGTTTTCCCGTCCACCTTTTGCAAAGACCGTAAACTTGCCGTCTACCCGTTTCACATCTACGGAAAGGACAACGCACTGATCACCGTATTTCTGTGCCGCTTGTGCGATGAGGTTAGGATTTTTGATAGCACCGGAATTGACGCTGACTTTATCGGCACCGCATTTGAGCACACGGTCAAAATCCTCCAAAGTATTGATGCCGCCGCCAACGGTCAGGGGAATGAAAATGGTTTCCGCGACTTTTTTCAAAATATCCGTAAAAAGAGCACGCCCTTCCGCTGACGCTGTAATATCGTAAAACACCAGTTCATCGGCGCCGTTGTCGCTGTAATATTTCCCCAGCTCAATGGGAGAAGAAACGTCATTCAGCCCTTGAAAATTGACGCCTTTTACCACCCGTCCGTCTTTCGCATCCAGACAGGGAATGATGCGTTTTGTAATCATTTGCCTTCCCCCTTTGCCAGTTTTACAGCTTCCGCCAAATCAATATGCCCCGTATACAGAGCTTTGCCCAAAATAGCGCCGTACAGCCCCATTTTTTCCAGAGCCGCTACATCCTCCAAAGAAGAAACGCCGCCGGATGCCACAATATCCATGTGGTATGTTGCGCCTAAGTGACGGTACAGTTCCAGATTGGTGCCGGAAAGCAGTCCATCTTTGGAAATATCCGTACAAATAATGGTCTTCACGCCCATCTTTTCCAGCTTCTCACAAAAAGCGTCACAGGTCATGGCAGAAACTTCTGTCCAGCCTTTAATAGCAACCATACCATCTTTGATGTCTACACCAACGGCAATTTTTTCGCCGTACTTCGCCACCATATTTTCCAGAAAATCCGGCTGTGTGATAGCCGCTGTACCCAGAATCACACGGTAAACCCCTGCATCCAGATATTTCTGAATGGTTTCTTCAGAGCGGATACCACCGCCCACTTCTGTTTTCAATCCGCTTTTTGCCACAATATCCCGAATGGTTTCCAGATTAGGTGTTGTGCCGTCTTTTGCACCTTCCAGATCCACCAGATGTAAAAATTCCGCACCTGCTTTGGCAAAGGACTGTGCCACTGCCGCAGGATTATCGCTGTAAACGGTTTTCTGGGCATAGTCCCCACGAACCAACCGCACCGCACAGCCTTCGATCAGATCAATGGCAGGAAAAATAAACATGTGCCTTCCTCCTCTCACAGGTTACAAAATGCTTTCAGTATCTTCAGTCCCATTTCTCCGCTTTTTTCCGGATGGAACTGACAGCCATATACATTGCCTCTTGCCACTGCCGCTGTCAGTTCTGCACCATATTCCGCCGTCGCAGTCACAAAATCTGCGCAGTCAACCGCTGCAAAAGAATGTACGAAGTACACACAGTCATTTTCTGCTAAGTCCGCAAAAATGGGGGATTTTTCTTTCTCTTTTGGAAAATGCAGTCCATTCCATCCGATGTGAGGCACTTTCAGCCCTTCGCCGATCATAGGCGCAATGGGACGCACCACACCGGGAATGAGCCCCAAACCTGCATATTCGCCATATTCATAGCTTTTTTCAAAAAGCAGCTGCATCCCCAGACAAATGCCCAGCAAAGGCTTTCCTGCCGCCGCTTCTTTCAGCACCACTTCTGCCATACCGCTTTGCCGCAGCTTTTCCGCCGCGTCCCCAAAAGCGCCAACCCCCGGCAAAATGATGTGGTCGCATTTCTGCAATACAGCAGGATCATTTGTCACCACTGCTTCTTCTCCGATATATGCCAATGAGCTTTTCAGGGAAAAGAGATTCCCTACGCCATAATTAATGATTCCTACCATTACAGCACCCCTTTTGTTGATGGGATTTCATCCCGATATTTTTCGTCAATGGAAACTGCCTGTGCCAATGTTCTGGCAAGGGCTTTGAATGTGCCTTCGATGATGTGATGGCTGTTTCTGCCGGAAAGCTGTTTCACATGCAAAGTCATATTTGCCTTCCGCACAAAAGCAATGAGAAATTCCTCTGTCAGTTCCGTGTCGAAGGTGCCCACTTTTTCCGTGGGGATTTCCAGCCCATATTCCAGATGGGAACGGCCGGAAAGGTCTACGGCACACAAAATCAAAGTTTCATCCATAGGCAGAATGATATGTCCGTAGCGACGGATGCCTGCGCCATTGCCCAGGCTTCCGCAAAAGCCATACCAAGACATATGCCGATATCCTCTACGGAATGGTGGTCGTCCACATCCACATCCCCATGACAGGTCACGTCCAAATCAAAACGACCGTGTCTGGCAAAGAGAGTCAGCATATGATTGAGAAAGCCACAGCCTGTATCTACGTTGCTTTTGCCTGTGCCATCCAGATTCAGAGAAAGGGAAATGTCTGTTTCCGCTGTTTTCCGTTCGATTTCACTTCTTCTCATGCTTTTCCTCCTTCCCCCAGCAGTTCTTTTGTTTTTTCCAGCAAAATATCCATCTGTTCATCGGTGCCGATAGTGATACGCACAAAGTCCTTGATTTTTTCTTTGCCGAAATACCGTACCAGCACACCTTTTTTCTTCAAACCTGCATACAAATCCGCGCCGCTGATGGCATCAGACTTAGCGAAAATAAAGTTTGCCACTGAATCCAGTACCATAAAGCCCAGTTTTCGCAGTTCTGCGGTGGTTCTTTCTCTGGTTGCGGCGATTTTCTTGCAGTTTTCCATATAGTAATCATTGCTGTCCACAGCCGCTTCCCCTGCTGCCAATGTAATGCGGTTGATGTTATAGGGGTTTGTGGAGTATTTGATTTTATTCAAATCCTCAATGATGCCTTTGGATGCAATAGCAAAGCCCAATCTTGCCCCAGCCATGGAACGGGATTTGGAAAAAGTCTGTACTACCAGTAAATTATCATATTTATGAATCAAATCCACACAGCTGGTACCGCCGAAATCAATATAGGCTTCGTCAATGATAACCACATGATCGGGATTTGACTGGATGATTTTTTCGATGTCATTCTGAGGCAATTCCAGCCCCGTAGGAGCGTTTGGATTGGCAATGACTACCATTGCCTCATTCTTGCAGTAATCCGCTCCAGAGATGGTAAAATCCGCCTGTAAGGGCATCTGTTTTGCTTGTACCCCATAGAGGTCTGCGTAGACAGGATAAAAACCATAACTGATTTCTGGGAACATGGCTCCATGGGTTTCATCGCAGAATGCAATAAAAGCGAAATTCAAAATATCATCAGAGCCATTGGAAAGGAAAATATTCTCCGCTGTAACTCCGTAAAGGTCAGCCAGCTTCTGCCGCAGAACTTTTCCTTCCGGGTCGGGATAAAGCTGTAATTTTCCGATCTCTTCCCCGTTGATTCTTGCGAATACTGCCGGTGAAGGAGGATAAGGAGATTCATTTGTATTCAGTTTTACATACTGCATGTCCTGGGGCTGTTCACCCGGAGTATATGCTTCCAGTCCCGCAAAACGGGCGCTTAAAAATCTGCTCATAACGTTCCTCCTTTTTCCAGACGTACCGAAACGGATTTGCCGTGTGCCTGCAAGCCTTCTTCTTCCGCAAAGCGAACAATCTTTTCTCCCACCTGTTCCAGTGCCTGCTGGGTATAGTATGTAAAAGAAGATTTCTTGATAAAGTCATCTACGGACAAAGGGGAAGAAAAACGGGCTGTGCCGCTGGTAGGCAGGGTATGGTTTGGCCCTGCAAAATAATCCCCCAAGGCTTCCGGCGCGTGTTTTCCAAGGAAAATAGATCCTGCATGGCGAATCTGCGGCAGATACGCAAAAGGATTATCCACACAGACTTCCAGATGTTCCGGAGCAATTTCATTGGAAATTTCAACCGCCTGTGTCATGGATTCCGCCAGAATGATTTTGCTGCAATTATCAATGGATTCTCTGGCAATTTCCGCTCTGGGGAGCAAAGGAATCTGCCGTTCCAGTTCCGCGGAAACTGCATCTGCCAGTCGTTTGCTGTCTGTTACCAGCACGGCGCTTGCCATTTTGTCGTGTTCTGCCTGAGAAAGCATATCAGCCGCTACCACTTCCGCGTCACAGGTATCATCTGCCAAAATTAAAATTTCACTGGGGCCTGCAATCATATCAATGGAAACCCGGCCAAAAACCTGCTTTTTGGCTTCTGCCACAAAAGCATTGCCGGGGCCTACGATCTTATCCACACGGGGCACGCTTTCTGTCCCATATGCCAACGCGCCAATGGCCTGTGCACCACCGATTTTGAAAATACGGTCTACGCCAGCGATTTCTGCCGCCGCCAGAATCACGGGATTGATTTTCCCGCCTTTTGCCGGAGTCGTCATAATGATTTCCCCTACCCCTGCGATTTTCGCCGGAATGGTATCCATCAAAACCGTAGAGGGATAGCATGCCGTACCGCCGGGTACATAGACACCAGCTCTGTCCAGAGGAATGATCTTCTGTCCCAACACCACACCGTCTTTTTCTGTAATGACAAAGTCCGTACGTTTCTGTTTTTCATGGAAAGCCCGAATGTTTGCCGCCACTTCTTCCAAAATGGCAATGAGTTCCGGGTCTACCGCTGCCATAGCCGCCACACGTTCTTCCGCTGTCACTTCCAGCACATCCAGCTTGGCACCATCAAAGCGTTCACTGTAACGCCGCAGGGCTTCGTCGCCGTTTTTCCGCACATCTGCCAAAATTTCCGCTACGGCATCTGCCACATCTGTTTTTTCTTCTGTTCTATGAAAAATATCGTCTATGGAAATTTCTGCATAACGATACTGCTTGATCATGGGTATCACCTCATTTTGCTTCCTGCCGAAGCTTCTTTTATTTTTTCACACATTTCCTGTACCCGTTGGTAGTTGAACTGGTAACTGGATTTATTGGCAATGAGCCTTGCACTGATGGGCACAATGTCCTCCAAAGGCTCCAGATTGTTTTCTTTCAATGTGGTACCTGTTTCCACAATATCCACGATGACATCAGACATATGGAGGATAGGTGCAATTTCAATAGAGCCATGGAGTTTAATGATTTCAATTTCCATGCTCTGTCTGCGGAAATATTCCCTTGCGATATTAGGAAATTTCGTTGCTACACGAAGGGTCTTATCTGTGGTAAGTCTTGTGCCTTTGATGCCCGCCACTGCCATGCGGCATTTGCCGATACCTAAATCCAACAGTTCATAAACATCTGACCCCTGTTCCAGCAAAATGTCTTTGCCTACAATGCCCACATCAGCGGCGCCCCGTTCCACATAAACGGCAACGTCAGAAGGCTTCACCCAGAAATACCGCACACGGTTTTCCTCATTTTCAAAAATCAGTTTTCGATTCTGTTCCCGAATGGAGGGACAGCCAAAGCCAATACCTTCCAAAATATCATAGGCTTTTTCCCCTAATCTGCCTTTTGGCAATGCGATATTCAAATACTCAGCCAATGACTTCCACCCCGCTTTCACTCAATCGGCAAAGCTGTTTGTATTTCAGTCTACCGTCATCCTGTTTCTGTACCGCCACGGAAAGTCCCATGCTTTGAAGCATCTGCACTGCCCGCAGTTTTCCAATGGTATCTGTATTTTCATCGCATAAAAGCAATGCATCCACATCGTAAGACTTTTCTTCTTCGCCATAGCGTTCCAGCATATCCATATAAACGGCAAATCCCAGTGCGTCGGCATTCTTACCGCATTTATGCACCAGATTGTCATATCTGCCGCCGGAAAGCACCCCTGTGGGGATACCATCCACAAAACCCTGGAAAATAATGCCGTTATAATAATCCATATCATTGACAATGGAAAAATCCAGATGGATGCCATGGTCGTAAACACAAGCTTTCAAGTTCGCATAAAGCCGTTCCAGTTCCTCAATGGCCTGTTGTGCTTTTTCATTGCCGCACAATCCTTTTGCTTTTGGCAGAATTTCCGCCAGACTGCCATGGAGGGATGCCAATGTCTGCAAACGGCTTGTAAGTTCTTCAGAAACACCGTTTTCCTTACAAATCTGCGCAATGCCATGGGCGTTTTTTTTCACCAATGCAGACCAGAATTTTCTCCTGCTGGGAAGGCGAAAGAGCCGTTTCTTCCAATAATCCTTGTACAAAGCCCATGTGAGAAAGATTCAGCACACTGCGGCTGGAAATGCTGTCCAGACTTTTCTTCGCCAGCAGCACCACTTCACTGACAGCGTAATCATCCACTTCGCCAATGTATTCCAGCCCTACCTGCATAATTTCCTTATATTCTCCATCGTCCTTTCTGGCACGATATACATTTTCGTTATAATATACTCTCTCGGGACAGTCATAACTGCCTTTGGTATGCTTTACAATGGATAATGTCACATCGGGTTTTAAGGCCAGCAAATGGCCCTGTAACCCCTGAAACGTGATGATATTTTTCGTTGTCAAAAAACTTCTGTTTTCTGCATAAAAAATCATATTCTTCAAACTTGCTCATTTTGAATTTGCGGTAGCCATACTGCTCAAAGAGCGCCCGCAGACGAAACACCGTCTGTTCTTCTTTTTTCAATAATCCATCCCAATCAGTCATAAGGCACCTCCCACATGCTTTTCTTCATATTAAGCCAGTTTAGCACTTTAGTCAAGTAGATTATTAAAGTTTGGTATGTCTATACAAATCGCCAAGTTTTTATTCAAATATTTATACAAATTGTATAAATTTCCATACAATCATTTCCTTCTATATTTGAACATCATAAGCAGACAATAAAAAAACCAGAATCCAACAAATCCGTTGGTTCCGGTTTTTCTGTTCTTATTATTTTTTGTTTCTATACAAACAACCTTCACATCAATCTTTGTTTCTGCTGTACTTTCTGTGACTTCTGTTTCAGGCAGTGTACCGATTTCGGATAATTCATCCAAAAATGTCTGTTTCTGATTTTCTTTCATCGTCACTGTGATAGATGATTCTGTTGCTTCTTTTTCTGTCAATTCCATTTCTGTAATGATGGTACGGATACCATCCATAGCTTCTTGAACATTGTTTACCGCCAAGGAAACCTGTTCCGGCATCTGCATATCACTTGCACGAACAACAACCGGCTGGCTGGATTCTTCTGCTCCAGCGCCTGCTGCGTCCTCTGATAATGCATTCATGGAATATACGCCTGTCACAGGCTGTTCTGTCGCATCTGCCTGCGGCTGATTTACTGTGGATTCTGGAGCTGTTTCTTTCTGCACGCTCTGTACAGGTGCTTTCTGCCCGCTGTCTGCTGGCTGTGTCGTTTCTGTGGTGGTAGTTGTTTTTGGTGTCGTCTTAGAGATTTTTGGCTGAACTGTCGTCTGTTTTGGTTCTGTGGATACAGCTCCTGTGGTTTCTTCCACAACTGCATCTTGCAATGTTTCTGTTGTTGTATCAGCCATATTGTTGTCTGCTGTCATTGTTTCTTCTGTTTCATAACCGGATACATCCGGTGTATTTCTAGCCTCCTGAATGATGGCTTCCTGCGGTGCCCGCAGCTGCTGAATGCCCTGGATTCCGCCTGCCGCTGCCACCAGCACCACTGCTGCGGCAACCAGACCGAAATTCTTCCAGTTTTTCCGACGTTTCTGAGGGAACGGTACCACCGTACCTGCTTCCTGTTTTTCTGTCTGATTTATAGAAGCAACTGAAACTTTCGCCAAGCTTTCCTTTGCGATTTTTCCCATTAATTCTTCATGATAGCCTTCCGGCAAAGCAGCTTCGGGAAGGGTATGCAGGCTTTCCAGCATTTGTTTGACCATTTTTGCTTCGGCTGCACATTCCGGACAGCTTTCCAGATGTTTTTCCAGTTCTGCTGCTTCTTCTTTTGAGAGTGTGCCGTCGTAGTAATCCCAGAATTTCTCCTGACACTGGCTACATTTCATCATGTCCTTCCCTCCTTTCTGCTCTTTTGACGTAAGTCATTTAATTTTTCGTTCCCTGATTTTTAAAATTTCTTCCTTTAATTGTATTCTGGCTCGAGAAATGCGTGATTTTACAGTTCCTAAGGCCGTATCCGTCATTTCTGCAATTTCTTCATAGGAAAAGCCGCGAATATCCCGCAGCACAATGGCTGTTTTATGTTCCGGCGACAAAGTTTCCAGCGCCCGAAGGACTTCGCTCTGTCCTTCCTTGCGCATCAGGCTTTCCTCCGGTGTTTCTCCTGTATCGGCAAACTGCTTTTGATAGCTGCCTTCTGTATCCTCGATCTCCGCCTCCAAAGAATAGGTTTGTTTTCCCTTCCGGCGACGCATTTCATCAATACATGTATTGACGGCAATGCGGTAGATCCAAGTGGAAAAAGCGGATTTTTCATCAAATTTTGACAGATTTCGATAAACCTTCAAAAAAACTTCCTGGGAAAGATCTTTTACATCTTCACCAGGGCCCATCATACGAAGCACGATGTTAAAAACAATTTTTTCATGCTGTAAAAGCAGCTGTTCAAATGCCTGCATATCCCCATTTTTTGCGCGGGATACCAATGCGTTGCTTTCTACGGCATCGTTCTTTTTTTCCACATACTCACCCCAATTTCGTGGTTGTTACCTAAAAGATATTCTTTCTCCATTGTACCGTGAAAATTCTTTTTTGAAAAGAAAAAAACTCGCCAAAACATTGCAGACAACGTTTTAACGAGTTTAAAAAAGTCGAGGCGACAAGATTTGAACTTGCGACCTCTACATCCCTAATGTAGCGCTCTACCAAGCTGAGCCACGCCTCGACGACTTCTCTATCTTACTATATTTTGTTTCTTTTGTCAACTTCTTTTTTGTTTCTTTTCGGAAACATCTCTTTGAAGCTGTTTTGGAAAAAAGAACCGAAAATGCCGTTTCCGACATTTCCGGTTTGTCCAATCGAGGCGACAAGATTTGAACTTGCGACCTCTACATCCCTAATGTAGCGCTCTACCAAGCTGAGCCACGCCTCGACGACTTCTCTATCTTACTATATTTCGTTTCATTTGTCAACTTCTTTTTTTGTTTCTTTTTGGAAACATTTTTCTTTGGAAGCTGTTTTGGAAAAAAGAACCGAAAATGCCGTTTCCGACATTTCCGGTCTGTCCGATCGAGGCGACAAGATTTGAACTTGCGACCTCTACATCCCTAATGTAGCGCTCTACCAAGCTGAGCCACGCCTCGACGACCTTTTCTATCTTACTACATTTTTTACATATGTCAACAACTTTTTGCAAATTTTTAAAAAAAAGTTGGGACAGACCCAAAAGCCTGTCCCACTTTCACTTGCAAAAATCAGATGCAACAATTATTTCTTTGTTACAGCCAGGATTTCTACTTCACACAGAACGTTCTTAGGCAGTGTTTTTACTGCTACGCAAGAACGAGCGGGTTTGCCTGTGAAGTATTTAGCGTATACTTCGTTGAATGTAGCGAAGTCGCCCATGTCAGCCAGGAAGCATGTTGTTTTTACAACGTCTGAGTATGTCAGACCGTTTACTTCCAGAATAGCGCCGATGTTTTTCATAACCTGTTCTGTCTGATCAACGATGCCTTCTGCTACAACATCGCCTACTTCAGGGTTGATGGGAACCTGACCGGAAGCGAACAGGAAACCATTTACTTCGATAGCCTGAGAGTAAGGGCCGATAGCTGCGGGTGCTTTGTCTGTGCTTGTTACTTTAAACATGTTGATAACCTCCATATTTTTGCATAGTATTTTATCTATCTTTATTTTAGTCCAAAGACAATATACAGTCAATGTATTTCGTGTCAGATACAGCATTTTTTTACTTTTTGTATGAAATTCTGCAAATTTTTATTCCCTTTTTGTCTGGTTTCGGTTAAAATAGAAATGTTATGGATACAAAAAGCAACAACTTTTCAATATAGATTTTGGACAGAAAGGAAAATGAACATGAGTAATCTGGAAGCCATTCAAAAACGGCGTATTTTCGGCATCATCTCTCACCCCGACGCAGGTAAGACCACACTGACAGAAAAACTGCTGCTCCACGGCGGCGCTATTCGAGAAGCCGGTACCGTAAAAGCTAGAAGAAACGCAAAATTTGCGAAAAGTGACTGGATGGAAATCGAAAAACAGAGAGGGATTTCCGTTACTTCTTCCGTTATGCAGTTTGAGTATGGCGGCAAAGTGGTATCCATCATGGATACTCCCGGTCATAACGACTTCGGTGAAGACACTTACCGTATTTTGACATCCGTAGACAGTGCTGTCATGGTAATCGACGCGGCAAAAGGTGTGGAAGCACAGACTGTAAAACTGTTCAAAGTTTGCAGCATGCGTGAAATCCCCATCTTTACATTCATCAACAAATTAGACCGTCAGTCCAAAGATCCTCTGGATTGTATGGCTGACCTGGAAGACGCTCTGGGACTGCCCTCCACAGCCGTTACATGGCCCATTGGTAACGGTTTGACCTTTGAAGGCATCTATGACCGTCTGGAAAACAAAGTATATCTCTACAAACAGAAAGACGGCGTCGTAGAACTGGGTGCCAATGGTGTATTCGGTGATACACTGGAAGGCGTTATTTCCGATGCCAACTTGGATATTCTCCGTGGTGAAATGGAACTGCTGGATGGCGCAGGCAATCCCTTTGACTTGCAGGCAATCAAAGAAGGGAAACTTTCTCCCGTATTCTTCGGTTCCGCTCTGGCTGACTTCGGTATCACACCATTTTTGAAACATTTCCTGGAATGGTCTCCCGCTCCCGGCCCCAGAAAAACCACAACTGGCGAAGTAAAGCCCACAGACGAATTCTTCAGCGGCTTTATTTTCAAAATTCAGGCAAACATGAACCCTGCTCATCGTGACAGACTGGCGTTCCTGCGTATCTGCTCCGGTACTTTTAACCGCGGTATGAACGTTACACTGTCCCGTACAGGCAAGCAGATGAAACTGAGCCAGTCCACACACCTGATGGCAAACGACCGTGAAACCGTAGAAACAGCCATTGCCGGTGACATCATCGGTATTTACGACAGCGGCAACTATCAGATCGGCGATACCATCACTGACCGGAAGGAAAAACTGTTCTTTGAACCACTGCCTACCTTCCCTCCCGAACTGTTCTGCCGTGTGCATCCCGTAAACTCTCTGAAAGCAAAACAGTTCCAGAAAGGCGTACAGCAGCTGGCACAGGAAGGTGCAATTCAGGTATATCATAACGAATTTAACGACATTATTCTGGGTGCTGTTGGTCAGCTGCAGTTCGAAGTATTCGAATACCGTTTGAAAAACGAGTACAACTCCGAAATCCGTATGGAACCTTTGGATTACAGCGTTGCTCGTTGGGTAGCTCCCGGCTCTCCCAAGGATGTAAAAGATTATGTGGTAGCCAGAAGCACACTGGTATATGACCACTTTGAACGTCCTATCCTGCTCTTTGCAAACCAGTACACACTGAACAACTTCATGCAGAAGAACCCCGAAGTGAAGCTGGTAGAAGCACTGGACGTAGACGATACAGAATACCAGGGTTAAACACAAAAAACCAGAAAGAATCGAAAAGATTCTTTCTGGTTTTTTATTTTTTCCAATGTTTCAGTTGAGGTAATTGTTTTTGCATCATGTCCCTCAGCTGCTGTTCCGTTGTTTCCGGAAACTGTTCCTGCAATATAGGGACACAGCAATCCACGAGTTCCTCCATGGAAGTATAGGTAAATTTTCCGTCCGTATAACACCATTTGCAGTAATCTTCATTGAAACTGCCGTCCTTTTCCTGACTGAGCAATCCATCATCATCCAAAGGCATACCGCAGCACTGACAAAACAATCTTTGCGGCATCCCCAAAAGTGTATTGATGGACACATGAAATTCTTTGGAAATGAGTTTCAATGTTTCCGCGTTTGGAATGGTTTCTCCCGTTTCCCAGCGACTCACTGCCTGTCTGGTAACCAGCAGACGCTTTGCCATTTCTTCCTGGGTCAGCTCATGGTCTTTTCGTAATTGCAGCAATACTTCTTTCGTTTCCATCCAGCCACATCCTTTCTGTGACTTGATTGTACCCGATTTTGCTGACTTTGGAAAGCAACCCGCTGTTGCTTACGCGCCAAAAGCACGAATATCTGCCAAAAGCTGTTCTACATTTTCCGCATCTGTCGCCCAGCTGGTGCAGAAACGAACAGAAGTATGATCTTCATCCACTTTCTGCCATGTATAGAAAGCATATTTCTTCCGAAGTTCAACTACCAATTCGTTCGGCAGAATAGGGAACTGCTGATTGGTATAGGATTCATACTGCATCGCAAAACCTTTTTCCTCGCAAGCCTTACGAATCTTCATAGCCAGATCCACAGCGTGTTTGGAAATTTCGAAATACAGACCGTCTGTGAAAAGGGTTTCGAACTGAATCCCCAGCAGTCTGCCTTTTGCCAGCATACCGCCACGCTGTTTGATGATATAACGGAAATCCTGACGGTAAGCAGGGTTTGAAATAACAACAGCTTCTCCAAAGAGTGCCCCTACTTTGGTGCCGCCAATATAGAAAATATCACTCAGTTCTGCCAGATCTTTCAGTGTCACATCATTTGTAGGCGCTGCCATGCCATAGCCCAATCTTGCACCATCCACATACAATGGCAGTCCGCATTTCAGACATGTTTCACGCAGTGCTGTCAGTTCTGCCTTAGAATACAGCGTACCGTTTTCCGTGGGCTGGGAAATATATACCATACCTGGCTGCACAACGTGTTCTCTGGATTCATCACGCCAATGCGCATCATAAGCTTCCTGCACCTGTTCCGCAGTGATCTTGCCGTCTGTGCTGGGCATTGCCAGTACTTTATGGCCTGTTGCCTCAATGGCGCCAGTTTCATGGACATTCACATGACCGGAAACAGCGCAAAGCACGCCCTGATGTGGACGCAGTACAGACGCGATAACAGTCAGATTTGTCTGTGTGCCGCCCACCAGAAAATGTACGTCCAGATCTTCTTTACCGCATGCCTGACGAATCAATTCACGGGCATGATCGCTGTAAACATCTTCGCTGTAACCTGCTGTCTGTTCCAGATTGGTACGCATCATATTTTCCAGAATCTTCTGATGTGCCCCTTCCGCATAATCACATTCAAAACGTATCACAATACATCTTTCCTTTCTTTATGCTTTCTTTTTCTTTCCTCTGCAACGCAGTTCGATGAGTTTCTTCACATCTTCCAGCACTTCTTCATCCTGCACTCTTGCCAACAGCAATTTTCCGCCGTTAAACAAGTCTGTTTTTTCAAAAAGGTGCTGAATATACTCACTGCAATCTTTGATCAGTTCTTCCGCCTCTGCCAGCTCTTTATGTCCGATGCTGACCATACACATAAAATATCCTTCCATGGGATACATGGAACAAATGGCACGCACGCCTTTGCGATATCTGATGCTCCAACCTTCCTGCATGCTGCATGTGCTGTAATCATATAGCGGCTGTATTTTATAAGTATCTTCGATATAGCTACGCAACGCCTGCCAATGCGGGCTGTTGATAAAAGCTTCCATTTCTGCGGGCTGCGGCTGATGCTCTCTACTGAATGCCGCTCTCCAGTCCATGTGGTTTCCTCCTTTGGTTTATACCATTGTCTTTCCTTTCACAAGCATATATAAAAACAAATGGATAAAACCTTGTAGCAACTACAATGTTCTATCCATTTGAATGATTCTGTATAAATGACCTAGTCTTTAGGTTAGAAAACAGAAATTATTCTTCTGTAGCTGCTTCTTCTGCGGGAGCTTCTTCTACAGGAGCATCTGCCTGTCTCTTGGAAAGGCTGATTTTCTTCTGTTCGGGGTTCACTTCCAGAACTTTCACGTTGATAACTTCGCCAACTTTCAGTTCGTCTTCGGGTTTTACAACGTGTTTGTTAGCAATCTGAGAGATGTGTACCAGACCGTCTACGCCAGGTTCCAGTTCAACGAATGCACCGAAAGGTACCATACGTACAACTTTACCTTCAACGATGGAGCCAACTGCATATTTTTCAGCAGCCAGTTTCCAAGGGTTCTTGTCTGCATCTTTCAGGGACAGGCTGATTTTGCCTTTTTCTTTATCTACGTCCAGAACGAATACTTCTACTTCCTGACCTTCTTTCAGAACTTCTTTGGGGTTGGAGATTCTGCCCCAGCTCATTTCGGAGATGTGGATCAGGCCGTCTACGCCGCCCAGATCAACAAATGCGCCGAAATCTGTCAGTCTGCTTACTGTACCGTTTACTCTGGAACCAGCCTGGATTGTTTCGAACAGAGCAGCGCGTTTTGCTGCGATTTCCTGTTCTACCAGTGCTTTTCTGCCGCCGATGAAACGACGTTTTACTCTGTCAACTTCGATAATGTTGAATTCCAATTCCTGACCATTGAATACGCTCAGGTCTTCGATAAATCTATTAGAAACCTGAGAAGAAGGAATGAATACGTTTACGCCGTTAACAACTGCGATCAGACCGCCTTTTACAACGCTTGTTACTGTACCTGTAACAACAGCTTTTTCGTTGTAAGCAGCTTCGATTTCTTCGATGCCCTTCTGAGCTTCGATACGTTTTCTGGAAAGCATAACATTGCCGTCGCCATCGTTTACGCGTACTACGAATACTTCGATTTCATCTCCAGGCTGAACTGTTTTGCTGGGAATCACAGTAGGGTCACTGCTGAATTCGCCTCTTGCGATGATACCATCGGATTTGAAGCCCAGGTTAACGGATACTTCTTCGTTTACAACCTGAATAACAGTGCCTTTTACCACGTCACCTGTGTGCAGGGTAACGAGGGATTCTTCTAACATCTGTTCAAATGTCGCTTCCTCACTTCCTCCTAAATTTTGTACTGCATTTTCTAATGCTTCGCTCATAGTAACAACTACCTCCTTAATTATTGCAGGCGGTGTAGACGCACCTGCAGTTATACCTATTTTATCATCTTTTCCGAAATTATTCAACACCAAATCACAAATTGTTTCAATATGTACGGTATTTCCACAATTTTTTGCACAAATTTCCACAAGCTTCTGGGTATTGGAACTATTTTTGCCGCCGATGACGATCATTTTATCTACGGTTTTGGACAGCTCTTCCGCTTCTGTCTGCCGTTTTTCCGTTGCGGAACAGATGGTGTTGTGAATTTCCATATTGACGCCTCTGTCCTGCAAAATTTCCAGAATCTTGTCGAATTTTGCCTGACGGAATGTGGTCTGCACCACAACAGCATATCTGTCTTTTTCGGGAATTTCTTTTGTTTTTGCCGCTTCTTCATCCTCCAGAATCACAGCGGTATTTTCGCACCAGCCATTGATACCAATGACTTCCGGATGTGTGCCATCGCCAACAATGATGATGCCCATGCCATTTGCCAGTTTTTCATGAACAATGTTATGGATTTTTTTCACAAAAGGACAAGTGCCATCCAGAATTTTCAGCCCTTTTGCTTCCGCTTCATCATATAAAGCTTTGCCAACTCCATGGGAACGGATCAAGAGGGTACCTTCTGTCAATCCATCCAGATTTTCTACGATTTCCAATCCTTTAGATGCCAAGTCGTCTGTTACGGTTTTATTATGAATGAGCTGTCCATAGGAATACAGCTTTGGTTCCACGCCAATGGCTTCATAAGCCATTTCAATGGCGCGTTTTACCCCGAAACAAAAGCCTGCGGATTCTGCCACACGAATATTGCTCATACTTCTACCCTCATTTCTCTTACTTTTTCCATGACTTTTTCCGTGATTTCTTCCATCATTTCCGTTGTCACTTTCTGACCTTTGTATTCATCCAGATAAATGGGCTTGCCGTAACGGATATGAACGACAGAACGGAATTTATACTTACTGCTGATACAGATGGGCACAATAGGTGCTTCCCCTTTCAGTGCAAAAAGGGCAACACCCGCTTTTGCAGCCTTGGCTTCCCCTTCTTTCACACGGGTACCTTCAGCGAAAATCCCAAGTGCTTCGCCGTTTTTCAGCAGTTTGATAGCTGTTTTCAGTGCTTTCATATCTGTGGTCTGACGGTCAACGGGAAAAGCGCCCAACGCGGACAGCAGTTTTGCAGACCATCTTTTTTCAAACAGTTCTTTTTTGGCAATATACCGCACAGGACGTCTCACAAAGCCTGCCATGGTAGTAGGATCCAGATTGCTCATGTGGTTACAGCAAAGAACCACGCCGCCTTCCGCCGGAATATTTTCTTCCCCCTGAATATCCATACGGAACGCAAATTTATAGTAGATTTTTACCAAACCTCTTGCAAATGTATAAAATGACATATCTTTTCACCTCATTTTGTTTTTTCGGCAATGAGTGCCAGCAGTTTTTCTGTCACTGCAGGAATATCCAACCCTGTGGTATCCACATTCACCGCATCTTCTGCCCGGCAAAGAGGGCTGTTTTCCCGATGCATGTCCTGATAATCCCGATGGGCGATTTCTTCCCGGATGATTTCCAAATCAGCGGTTTTCCCTTGGGCTTCCAATTCACCCACACGGCGTTTTGCCCGTTCCTCCACGCTGGCATCCAGATAAATCTTCACTTCCGCATCTGGCAGAACCTTTGTGCCAATGTCACGGCCATCCATAATCACAGACTGCTCTTTCGCAAGTCCCTGCTGGATTTCCACCAGTTTTTCACGGACTTTCTGATAAGCTGCCACACTGGAAGCCGCTTTTCCGATTTCTTCTGTACGGATATGGGAAGTGATGTCCTCCCCATCCAATAGAATACGCTGTCCGCCAGCTTCCGGGAAAATTTTCATATCCAGATCATCCAGAGAAGCCACAACAGCTCCTTCATCGGCAGGGTCAATGCCTTTTTTCAGACAAGCCATCCCAACGGTACGGTACATAGCGCCTGTGTCAATATATAAAATCCCCAATGCCTTTGCGATTTCCTTTGCAACGGTGCTTTTGCCGGAGCCTGCGGGCCCATCCACTGCCACTGCAAATTTTTCATGTTGTTCTGCCTCCTTATACTTCCTCACAAACGCTGTCTCCAGCTGTATAACCTGTGGAGAAAGCAATCTGCAAATTAAATCCGCCTGTATATGCATCCACATCCAGCACTTCCCCTGCGAAATACAGGTTTTTCACCAGTTTGCTTTCCATGGTGGAAGGATCAATCTCATCCACACAAATGCCGCCGCTGGTGACAACGGCTTCGTTGTATCCTGTCACACCAATGATGGTCAAAGGCAGTGCTTTCAGCAAATGCAAAAGCTGTTTTCGTTCTTCCTTGGTGATGCCGTTCACCTTTTTCTCAGGATCAATACCGGAAAGAGAAATAATCACAGGAATCAGTTTCTGGGGCAGCAGATCCCCCAATGCATTGCGGAAATCCTTGTTGCTGTATTTCTCAAAATCCCGCAGCAAACGATGATCCAGCTGTTTTTCATCCAGTGCGGGCTTCAAATCAATATAGAGATGGAATCCTTTTTCCGTATCTGTCAAAATGTGGCGGCTGGCACTCAAAATCACAGGGCCGGACACACCAAAATGGGTAAAGAGCATTTCCCCGAAATCCTCATAAACAGTTTTATCCTTTTCATTGCAGATACGAATGGCAATGTTCCGCAGGCTCAAACCCATGAGCTCCTGACACCAGCTTTCTGCTGTTTTGAGAGGAACCAGAGAGGGATACAGTTTGGTGACCGTATGCCCTGCGGCTTTTGCCATACGGTAGCCGTCTCCTGTGGAACCAGTATTGGGATAAGAAAGTCCCCCTGTTGTTACAATGACAGCGTCAAAAGGCAGCTCTTTCTGGTTTTTCAAGCGAATTCCAGTCACTTTGCCTTCTTTCATGACTACATGTTCCACCTGACTTTCCAGATGGAGGGCAACTTTATTCTGCCGCATATATTTTTCCAAAGCCTGTACCACATCTAAAGAACGGTCTGTCACAGGAAATACCCGATTGCCCCGTTCTACTTTTGTTTCCAGTCCCATATCCAGCAAAAGCTGACGCAGTGCCTGATTGTCGAAACGATAAAAGGCGCTGTACATGAAATAAGGATTGCCGGGGATGTTATCCAGAAAGGCATCCAGATCCCCGTCGTTTGTCACATTACAACGACCTTTGCCTGTAATGAGTATTTTCTTGCCTAAACGATTATTCTTTTCAAACAAATGGACTTCATGCCCCCGCTGTGCCGCACGACCTGCCGCCAGCATCCCTGCGGCGCCGCCGCCAATGACTGCGATCTTTGCCATAATCATTCCCCTTTTTTGAATAAATCTGCCATTTCCAGATGGGCTTTGTCATTAAGTGTCATGAGGATACGTCTGCCATCCTCCATAACATCCACTGTGGTGATGGATGTATTTGTCATCCATGTTTTGCGGTAAAAATTCACATCCATGCCCATGATGCCCACCAGCATAACACGGAGCAAACCGCCATGGGACACAATGGCAACATGTTTGCCTCTGTTTTCTTCCAGAACCGCTTCAAAACCTTCCACCGCGCGTTTTGTTACATTGGCAAAGGAGCCTTCACCCGGGAATGGATGGGCAAAGGGATTTTCATAGAAATCCATATATGCCTTCCCATAGGCTTCCTTCAATTCAGGGATGCTCATGCCTTCCCATGCGCCAAAGTTGATTTCTTTAAAATGTTCATCCACAATGGGAGTGATGCCTGTTTCTCTGCCGATGGTCTGGGCTGTCACCAATGCACGCTTCAGCGGAGAAGCATAAATCTTTTCCAAGGGCAGATAACGAAAACGTTTTGCCACCAATTCTGCCTGTGCCAGACCTTCTTCGGACAGTTCAATATCCGTAGAACCCTGATACCGTCCCTGACGGTTCCACAATGTTTCCCCGTGACGGATCAGATAAAATCTTGTTTTCTGTTCGCTCATAATTCAGCCTTCCTTTATGATGTACTCTAAACTTAAATTATATGGGAAAATCGCAGGACTTTCAAGCATAAAGCCGAGAATTCCCTTTCTTTCTCAAAAACATGGAATGTCTGACAAATATTTATTTTCTATTCTTACACCTTATGGTAAAATAAAACCAACTATAAACGCTATTTACAGAGGTGATCGGATGAAAAAAATCAATGGAATTTTATGCCTGTTACTTAGTATGGTTCTTCTGTCTGCTTGCAGTTTCTTTGAAAAAGATGTGCTCCATCTTGGCGTCAATGCCGTAATCACGGAAATCAACACAGAAAACCAGACAATCACCGTAAAGGACGCCGATCAAAATGAAGTCCTTGGTGAAAACTGCGTCATTGCCTGTTCCGACATTCCCTTGTTTTACTGCCACTATGACACCCACGAAATCAAAGATATTTCCTTGGAGGACTTGCAGGTGGATGACAGCGTCATTTTAGGCATCTACAATTCTGAACTGGAAGCCTACAAAAACAAAACCGGGGACAATATCCTCCATATTGAACAGCTGCAATTAGGCACCCAAAGATTGGGATAAAAGAAATTCAGACCGCCATTTTTCATTTTTTACGGAAAAACAGCGGTCTCTTTCATTTCCAGCAAAAACGTCATGACAAAAGCAACTCCCCCTTAAGAAAACATAACAAATATAATCTGAACGAAATAAAAAAGCCAAAATCCTTTGTAATCATCAGGATTTTGGCTTTCTTTGTTTTTCTTATGAAGATGTCCCTAAAGCCATACCGTTTTGACATATTACAGTTTTTTCAGATATTTGATTTCTCTTTCTGTCAGATAGCGATATTTGCCTTTAGGCAGATCACCCAATGTCAGTTCCCCTGTTGCCACACGTTTCAGCTGTGCAACGGGATGTTTGATGGCTTCACACATTTTTCTGACCTGGCGATTTTTGCCTTCGTGGATGATGATTTCCGCTGTGCAGAACCGCATATCTTTTTCTTTTTCCAGAATCTGAATCTTGGCGGGTCTTGTTTTTCTGCCGTCGATGACAACACCTCTGCGGAATTTCTGCAAAGCCCCTTCATCAGGCACACCATAAAGCTTTGCAATATATGTTTTATCCACATCGTGTTTGGGGTGTGTCAGCTTATAAGTCAAATCACCGTCGTTTGTCAAAAGCAGCAGACCGGCTGTGTCATAGTCCAGTCGTCCCACAGGGAAAATACGTTCCTTTACGCCCTGCACCAAGTCCAGCACCGCCGGACGTCCAAACTGTTCTTTCGCTGTTGTCACATAGCCTTCGGGCTTATGGAGCATGATATATACTTTCTTTGTTTCCTGTGCTTTGACAGGCTTGTTATCAAACAATACTTTATCTTTTGCTGGGTCGATTTTGACACCCAGTTCCCGTACTACCTGTCCGTTTACCTGCACACGGCCTGCGGCAATGAGTTCTTCTGATTTTCTGCGGGAAGCGATGCCTGCCTCCGCCAAAAAATTTCTGCAATCTTTCTTCCATGGCTTCTCCTCCGTCCTTTTCGTCCCATCAGTATACAGGAGAAAGAGCGGAAAGTCAAAGAAAAATCACATTTCCGGCAAAAATTCTGTCCAGTCAAACCAAATAGAAAGCAGTCTGCGGTACTGCTCTGCCAATGTATATGCTGGTGCCTCTGATTGCGCCGTCAGCGGAATTTCCGCAATGATTTCTCCATCCAGCTCCAAAGCAGCTGTACCAATCTGTTCCCCCTGTTCTATGGGCGCTTCCAATGTTTCCGGCAATTCTGTCTGCCACCGTAAACGGGAAACCTCATCTTCTGAGAATACACCGCTGTACCCCTCCCCAAGACCTGCCGTGATTTCCTCCACCGGAGAGCGGGTCACCATGATTTCTCCCATTTTTTCTCCAACCTCTGCAATTTCCTGTTTATCATAAGTGGCAAAGCCATAATCCATGAGTTTTTTCGTATCTGTCCACTTTGCTTCCTTGCCTGTGTTGCCCCATCCACTGGCTAATACCACACTGACAAGTGTCATATCCTCCTGTTCCGCCGCCCCTACAAAACAATGCCCTGCTTTATTGGTGTATCCCGTTTTTACCCCAAGAGCACCGGCATACATCTGCAAAAATCTATCTGTATTCACTGCCGTATGTACCTTTTTTCCAGAAACATCCGCAAAAGTATGGCTGGGCAGCACAGCAATTTCCCGAAAAACAGGATTTTGCAGAGCATAAGCAGTAATAATGCCCATATCCAAAGGTGTGGAATGGTGCTGTTCTCTGGTTAAATGACTGTCCAGACCATTGGGCGAACCAAAGACTGTATCCGTTGCCCCAATAGATGCCGCTTTTGCCGTCATTTCCATACAAAAGGCTTCCACGGAACCGCTGACATGCTCTGCCAACGCCACTGCCGCATCGTTATAGGATTTGAGCATCATGGCGCGCAGCAAATCCCCTGCATACCATTGTTCTCCTTCTTTCAATCCCATCTGTACATCCGGCTGTTTTGCGGCGTTTTTGCTGATGGTCACCACTTCTTTCGGGTCTGCTTTTTCCAATACCAATATGGCAGTCATGATCTTTGTGGTGCTTGCCATTTCCATAGGACTTTCCGCATTCTTTCCCCATAACAGCCGTCCTGTTTCTCCGTCAATAAGCGCTGCTCCCTGTGCTGCCACATTTGGCTCTGCCGCCAGAACTGTGTGCCCACACAATAGCAACGCCACACAAAAACTTAAAAATTTTTTCATGTGTACCCCTCCCCCATCATTGTATGCTTTTTGGGAAAAGGGTATCCATAGAAAAAGGAACCTTGCAAAAATCAGGCTCCTTTTTGTTTTTCGTTTACTGTTTTTCATTTTTACACATGCCATAAATCACAATGATTGCCCCAAAAATGCCAATAAAATCTGTGTACAACGCCCCATCAAGCATACAGCGAATCAAAAAAGTAACCAGCAATAGTGTCATTCCAAACAACATTCATTTGATACTTTTCATCTTTTCATCCCCCATTTCCTTTATCTTTTTGCCCTTATTCATAGCTTATCAGACAAATTTTTCTTTCACAATAAAAAAACCGACAGATTGCTCTGTCGGTACACTTCCTTTTTTAATTTTCTGATAATTCTTCTGTTTCTTCCTGTTCTGCCAGCCCTGTGTCATCTTCCAGCGGCGGCAGTTCTGATACAGACTTAAAGCCAAAATACCGCAGGAAATCCTCGGTAGTACCAAAGAGGATGGGTTTCCCTGGTGCATCCAGTCTGCCTACTTCACAAACCAGCTTCTTCTCCACCAACTTGCTGACTGCATGTTCCGCACTAACGCCGCGAATCTCCTCAATCTGCCCTTTGGTGATGGGCTGTTTATAAGCAATGATAGCCAGCGTTTCCAGCAAAGACTGGGTCAAACCCTGCCGCTGTGGGCTTTTATACATGCTTCGGATATAGGTGAAGCATTCCGCCGCCGTACACATCTGGTAAGCGCTATTGATCTCCACAATGCGGATGCCTCGCTGTTCCGCTTCATATTTGTCCGCCAAAGACTTTACGATGGCTCTGGCAGTGGCTTTATCCATTTCAATTGTCTGGGCAATAGCTGTCAGCGGCACTGCTTCTCCTGAAATAAACAGGAGGGATTCCACCACAGCTTCTAACTGCGCCAATCTCATACTGCATCCCTTTCCTCATAACTGCGGATATAAATTTCCGAAAATGTTCCCTGCTGGGTGATTTGTACTTCTTTCCGTTTGATCAGTTCCAGCAGTGCCAAAAAGGTCACAACTTTTTCCATTTTTCTGGATTTTCTGCGAAAGATGCCGAAAAATGTAATCTGGGGC
Source organism: Clostridia bacterium UC5.1-1D10 (assembly GCA_001304995.1). GTDB lineage: Bacteria > Bacillota > Clostridia > Lachnospirales > Anaerotignaceae > Anaerotignum. The sequence continues at coordinate 53,202 of BBZU01000010.1, forward strand.
TGCAAAATCAGCAGATCCCGGATATAGTCCATTTTATCCTGAATGGTAAACAGATCCCGTTCCACTGCCCGAAAAGAGCTGCGGACATGGTCTACTTTAGATTCTTTTCGCTGCATGACTTCCTGAAACGCCAGATACAAATCCTCCATGGTCACGCCCATGAGGAAGTCTTCCAAAGGCTGATCTTCTTCCCTGCGCAGTTTCGCAATGGCTTTATCCGCAGGTTTATACAGCAGTCTGGCAGCTTCTTCCGCCCTTACCTTCCATTCTGCCGTTACGCCCTTGATCTTCTTATATTCCAGCAGACGTTCCACCAGTTCCGCGCGGGGGTCTGGCCCTTCTTCCTCAGCTTCTTTCTTAGGTTTCGGCAACAGCAGCTTGCTTTTGATTTCCAAAAGAGTTGCCGCCATCACCAGAAATTCGCTCATACCATCCATGTTGCGGTCTTCCGCCGCATCCAGATAGGCAAGATACTGATCTGTCAAAGAAGCGATGGGGATATCGTAAATATCAATTTCATTTTTCTCGATCAGATGATACAGCAAATCCATGGGCCCTTCAAAGGCATCCAGCCGTATGGTCACTTGTTCCATAGTTTCACTTCCTTACAGAATAAAGAACAGATGCCCCAAAAACTGAATGACACCATAAGTGATGGTACCGAAAATGTTTCCAAAGAAGCCCAAAAACAGCAGGAACAGGAAAATCATCTGGATCATTTTTTCATACTGTAAATAGCTGTAATATTTATTCGCAGGCAATACCACAGAAAGCACTTTCACGCAGTCCATGGGAGATACGGGCACAAGGTTGTATACTGCAATGCCCACGTTATAAAAGCAAAGATAATTCAGAATGTTTGCTACATGTGCGTTGACATTGCCGCCAAAATTCACATATACGCCCAAAAATACCATACCCAGCAGCAGATTCACCACAGAGGGCAAAATGGCAACCAGCAAAGTGTCCCGTTTTCTGTTTTTGTAGTAGAGTCCACTGGTTTCCACAGGTTTCCCCCAGCCAAAGCCGCCTGTGTAAAACAGCAGCAAAAACCCGATGGGTTCAAAAATGTTTCAAAGGATTCAGTGTCAGTCTTCCCTGACTTTTGGGTAAGTTGTCCCCCATGGCGGAAGATGCCAACGCTCTGACAAATTCGTGCATGGTAGTGGCCACCAACAGCCCCGGAATGCTCCAAAGAAATGCCAATAAATAGTTATTCATGTATTCAATTCCTTTCTGTATCGGATTCCTTCCCTATGGTATGATACCAGACTTTCCGCGGCAAGTCAAATCAAGGGCTGTCCGTTTTTCGCAAAAATCTCTATTGTTTTTTGCAAAGTTCACTTGACATTTTTTGCAAAGCAAACTATACTAAAATTGCAAAGTGAGCTTTGCAAAGGAGGTACCTATGAAAACACGCATTCAAGAACTAAGAAAACAGCGCAAATTATCACAGGAGGAGCTGGCAAACCATGTAGGTGTTACCCGCCAGACCATCACTTCTCTGGAAGTGGGCAAATACACCGCTTCTCTCCTCCTTGCTCATAAAATCGCCAAGTTTTTTGGCATGACCATTGAAGAAGTCTTTTTATTCGAGGAGGAGGATGAATCATGAATTTTGAAAAGAAACTAAAAATACAGCTTGCCTGCGGTATTCTCTGGATTTGCTTAGGCGTATTGGCCTGTGTGGCAGCCTTCAGCGGAAAAGTTTCCTCTGGTTATCCCTTCACCTATTGCGCAGGCACCGGCGGCGGACTCATTGCCACGGGCTTCATCCAGATCATCAAGTCCATTCGCCTTTTAAAAAATGAATCCCTGCGGAAAAAAGAAAAAATCCGACTCTATGACGAGCGAAATATTTTCATTCAGAAGCAGATTTACAGCCTGCATAGCCTGTTTTCACTGGTTCTGCTCTATGTAGCGACCCTTTGGGCAGCTTTGCAGAGACCGGAACTGCTGATTCCTTTCCTGTTGCTGATGCTGGCAGATGTGGCACTGCTATTTTTGGCTGCCATTTACTGCAACATCCGCAATTCTTGTGAATAAAGGAGGTTATTTCCATGAAACCTAAATCATTCGAGCAAAAACTGAAGCGGGATATGTATGCCATGGGCGTTCTGTTTTTGATTTTTGTGGCAGTCTTCATTCTGACAAAAATGGGGATCTTACCAGAATCCCCTTTTTCTTCCCTTGGATTCAGCGGCGCCATCTGTTCCGGCGTCCAGCTTGTCCGCATGGATACACTCCTGCGTGACGAAGAAAAGCGGGCACAAGCGGAAGTTTCCCGGACGGATGAACGGAACATTTTCATTGAAAAACAGGCATATAGTGCCTACACCATGCTTTCTATGTTTGGTCTGTTTGCCGCCATTCTGATCTGTGGTTTTGTGGCACCTCAATATGCAAAAACACTGTCTTGGGTGCTGTCAGGGAATGCTGTGATTATAGTTGGATGTCTCTTCTACTATTCTAAAAAATACTGATTTCATCAATCAGAAAAAGGCTTTGAAGTTCTCATACTTCAAAGCCTTTCTTTTTGCCTTAACACCATCCTGCCAGCATCCGCCGCAGCATGGTATCCATATTTGCCTTTGCCACATCTTCTCCAGCAGTCAGTTCCACACGACCCACTTCTTCTCCGTCACGAAGATACACCAATTCTCCAACCTTTGTACCTGCTTCCACAGGTGCTGAAACCGCTGGCAAAAGTTCTGTTCTGGTTTCCCATTGGGCTTCCTTTCCCTTGGGCACCAATACGGATATTTCTTCCGCCACTACCGCTTCTACCGTATCCGTCATGCCTTTTTCCACAGGTACTTCTCCCATGACATAGCCTTTTTCCCGTCCTTTTTCTATGGCGTAATTGGCAAAACCATAGTCCAAAAGCTGCATCACTTCTCGAAACCGGACTTTATAATCCGGCGCAGCCATAACAACAGCAATGAGCCCCATGCCATCCCGTTCTGCTGTTCCTGACAAACAGTACAGCGCATTGCCTGTGGAGCCGGTTTTCAAACCCGTTGCACCATCATACCATTGAATCAGTTTATTGGTATTGGTCAAACCAAAGGTTTCTTCTCCTCGTCTTGTTTTATGTACGATGCTGTCCTGCCATGTGGTGGTATACTCTTTGATCTCCGGGAAATTCTCCATCAACTCCCGGCTCATAAGGGCAATGTCGTAAGCACTGGAAACATGCCCTTCTGTATCCAAACCACAGGCATTGACAAAGTTCGTATCCTCCATACCCAATTCCTTTGCTCGTTCATTCATTTTCTGCACAAAAGCTTCCTCACTGCCCGCCAGAAATTCCGCCATGGCAACAGCCGCATCATTGGCAGAAGCAATGGCAATGGATTTTGTCATGTCTGCCGCTGTCTGGGTTTCCCCTTCTTCCAGAAACACCTGAGAACCGCCCATAGATGCCGCATGTTCGCTGACCTGCACCGTATCCGTCCAGTCAAACTTCCCATCCCGTTCTCCTTCATAAATGAGCAGCAATGTCATAACTTTCGTGACACTGGCAGGTGGCAGGGCTTCATGACTGTTCTGTTCATACAAAATAGTGCCCGTATCTTCTTCCATCAGCAGAGCGCTTTTGGAAGTCAATCCAAGATCTGTCAGATTTTCATACTGCTTTTCTGCCGCCAATGCAGGCAAACAGCAGCCAACACAAAAAACCAACGTTAAGACTGCTGTCAAAACTCTATGCCTCATGTATTTTTCCTCCGTATTCGTCATTACTAAACTTTATGTCCGAATCCTTCGGGATATGTCTGTTTTACAATTCCACAGGCACAGGTGCATCCAGACAGAAGCCTGTTTCCCACACCTTACAGTCATAAGCCAGTACTTTTACCCCTGCCTGAGCCGCCTTTCGCAATGCTTCCGCAAACTTCGGGTCACGGGCTTCATGGGGACGGAAAACAGAAACACCTTTCATCTGCACCAGAAACAGCACCGCGCTTTCATAGCCTTTTTCCACTGCTTCCGCCAGTTCCAGCAAATGTTTTGCGCCTCTCTCTGTGGGAGCATCAGGAAACATGGCAACACCATCTTCCTCCAGCGTTACCCCTTTTACTTCCAGAAAGCCTTTCCGCTCGCCCGCTTCATAATACACATCAAAACGGGAACCGCCAAATTTCACTTCCCGTTTCACAAAGGTCACTTCACCGATTTCCTGTATTTTTCCTTCTGCCAAAGCCTCCGCCGCTACGGCATTTGGTGCCTGTGAATCCATATTCACCAGCATATCGCCCTTGTAAACAGCCACAAGGGAATGCTTTGTTTTCCGGTTTGCATTGCTGCTTTCCTCCAGAAATACCCTTGCCCCTTCCTGCAATAATTCCCGGCATCTTCCCGTATTTTTTACATGCACCAGTTCCCGTTCCCCGTCCAGTTCCACTTCCGCCAGAAAACGATTGGGGCGTTTGTAAAATACAGCTTCTCTGATTTGATTCTGATATTCCATTTGGTTCCTCTTTTCTATGTAATGAGAGGTTTCCCTCTCAATGAAGTTTTCCGTTTAATAATTGGTCGCTTTCCGTTCAAAATATGCTTTGGGATGTTTGCAGACAGGACATGCTTCCGGCGGCACTTCTCCCACATGCACATGTCCGCAGTTGCGGCATACCCATACAGTTTTGGCATCATCCTTAAACACCTGGTCATTTTTGATTCTTTCCAGCAGCAGAGCATATCTTGCTTCATGCTCTTTTTCCACAGACGCCAGATTCTGGAAAAACATGGCGATTTCCGGATAACCTTCGTCTTTGGCAATGGTGCTCATATCCTGATAAATGGTTGTCCATTCCTCATGTTCCCCCGCAACACCTGCGATCAGATTGGCTTCTGTGGTGCCAATGCCGTTAAGGAAACGGAAAATCTGTTTGGCATGCTGCCGTTCATTGTCTGCTGTTTCCTTGAAAATGGCGCCGATCTGTTCATAACCTTCTTTCTTCGCCTGACTGCTGTAAAAATCATATTTGTTGGCAGCCATGGATTCCCCCGCAAATGCGGCAAGCAGATTTTGTTCTGTTCTTGTACCACTCAAGTTCATACCGTAAAAACCCCTTTCTGTCAAGTCCTTCTTTCTCAGTTTGTCCCCATTTTTCCAAAACATACATTTCCTCACACTGTTTTGAAAAAAAGCTGTTTTCTTGCAAAACCGTGTGGTATGATAAAAACCGATATTTAACATCAAGAAAATTTTTACACTTTTTGCAATACAAAATTCAGGAGGTTTTTATGAATCGATCCACAAAACAACTGACCGTCAGTGCCCTGCTTTTTGCGCTGGGCCTGGTACTTCCCTTTTTGACAGGACAAGTTCCACAGATTGGCAATATGCTGCTGCCCATGCACTTTCCTGTTTTTCTCTGCGCCTTTCTCTGTGGATGGCAGTATGCGCTGTTTTTAGGCTTTCTGCTGCCCATTTGCCGCAGTATGATCTTCGGCATGCCACACATGTTCCCCGTTGCCATTGCCATGGCATTTGAGCTGGCAGCCTATGGACTTATTGCAGGACTCATCTACGGACATTCCAAACAAAAATCCACTGCTTCTCTTTACATCGCCCTGATTTCTGCCATGATTTTAGGCCGTGTGGTATGGGGCATTGTGGAAGTTCTGCTGCTGGGTATTGGTGAAAACGCCTTCACTTGGCAGATGTTCCTTTCCGGTGCCTTACTGGAAGCCATTCCCGGCATCATACCGCAATTGATCCTGATTCCCGGCATTCTGGTGGCACTGCGCCGCAGCGGACATTTTCCGCTTTGATATTAAAAAAGACTATGGTGGTTCCCATAGTCTTTTTTTATATTAAATCAATGTATACAGCTTCGGAAAAATTTCGATACTCCGTTTCAAAATTCCTGTCATATATGCAATGGCAATGCCGTAATTGGTAAAAGGAATCCCTGCATCAGCAGCACATTTCTGGCGATATGCCACTTCCCGTTCATTGAGCATACAGCCTCCGCAATGGATCACCAGGCGATATGGAGATAAATCCTCTGGAAAATCTTTGCCGGAAGTATGCACCAATTCTAATTCCTTACCTGTATGCTGCCGCAGCCAACGAGGAATCTTCACAGTGCCGATATCCTCACACTGTCTGTGATGGGTGCAGCCCTCGCAAATCAGGACTTTATCCCCATCCTGCAATGTTTCTATGGCTGCTACGCCCTGCACTGCACCTTCCAAAAATCCTTTATACCGCGCCATGAGAATGGAAAAAGAAGTCAATGGAATATCCAACGGCGTATCCTTGCTGACTTGAGCAAATGCCTGACTGTCCGTAATGACCATGGCAGGCTTTTTTCCCAGACTTTCCAATGTGGTTTTCAGTGTATTTTCCTTCGTCACCACAGGAATGGCATCCGCTTCCAGCAAATCCCGAATGGTCTGCTGCTGGGGCAGGATGAGCCGTCCTTTTGGCGCAGAACTGTCGATGGGTGTCACCAGCACCACCAAATCTTCTGCCTTTACCAAGTCTCTTACCAGCATCCGTTCCTTCTGGTTTTCTTTGCCCAATGCAGCAATGCGTTCTTTCAGTTCTTCAATGCCTGTTTTTTCCAGCGCACTGACTGCCACTTCGTTTTCTTTTGATAAAACGGGCATTTGCAGGTCGCTTTTGTTATAAGCAACAAGAAATGGAATCTGTTTTTCCTGAAATAAGCTCAGAAGTTCCTCATCTGCTTTCGTTTTCCCTGCCACACTGTCTACCACCAGAACAGCGCAGTCGATACGATTGAGAATCTGCTTTGTCCGCTTCACACGCTGCGCTCCCAGTCCTCCTTCATCATCAATACCAGGAGTATCAATGATTAGAACAGGGCCAAGGGGCAACAATTCCATGGCTTTTGTCACCGGGTCTGTGGTGGTACCTTTCACCGGGGAAACCACTGCCATTTCCTGATTGGTCACTGCGTTGACTAAGCTGGATTTGCCAGCGTTGCGGCAGCCAAAAAATCCAATTTGCACCCGTTCCGCGGATGGTGTATCCTGTAAACCCATAAAAACCTCCTGCCTTTAGAATCGGAAATCCCGATTGCCTTTTTCGATTTCCTGCAAATGATGTACGGTAATTTCTCTGACTTTTTCTTTGGGAATATTCCCCAGTTCTTTCTGAATCAGCGCTTCCCCGATTTTCTTTGTATCCGGCGAAGCATAATCTTCCAGATATTCTTTCAGGGTCATGAGGGCGTTGGGATGACAACAGTTCTGAATCTGTCCACTCTTACACAGGCTCATGAAGCGGTCACCAGTACGCCCTTCCCGATAGCATGCTGTACAGAAGCTTGGAATATAGTCCAAATCCATGAGCCAATGTACCACTTCATCCAATGATCGTTTATCGCTCACATCAAACTGTTCCGAATTTTCGTCTTCCGGTTCTTCTTCGCAGTAACCGCCTACGCTGGTACGGGAGCCGCCGCTGATCTGAGAAACGCCCAGATGCAGTGCACGTTCCCGGACTTCCTTGCTTTCTCTGGTGGAAATGATCATACCTGTGTAAGGCACCGCAATGCGGATGCAGGCAATGATTTTTGCAAAAATTTCATCATCAATGCCATTATCAAAAGCATTGGGATCGATGTCGTCAGCACGTTTCACACGAGGTACACTGATGGTATGAGGGCCTACACCGTGAACGGCTTCCAGATGTTCCGCATGCATCAAAAGTCCCGCAAATTCATAAGCATACCGTTCCAGACCAAAAAGCACCCCCAGACCTACATCGTCAATACCGCCTTCCATGGCTCTGTCCGTGGCTTCAGTATGATAGGCATAGTTGTGTTTCGGGCCTGTGGGATGGAGCTGTTCATAGCTTTCTTTATGATAAGTTTCCTGGAACAGGATGTATGTACCGATGCCAGCTTCTTTCAGCATCCGATATTCTTCTACTGTGGTTGCCGCAATGTTCACATTCACTCGGCGGATGGCACCATTTTTATGCTGAATGGAATAAATGGTCTTAATACATTCCAGAATATATTCAATGGGGTTATTCACCGGGTCTTCCCCAGCTTCCAGCGCCAGACGTTTATGCCCCATGTCCTGTAAAGCCATGACTTCTTTGACGATTTCTTCCTGTGTCAGTTTTTCCGAGCAATGTGTTTGTTTTTGGCATGATAAGGACAATACACACAGCCATTGACACAGTAATTGGACAGATACAAAGGCGCAAACATGACAATACGATTGCCGTAAAAATCTTTTTTCAGCTGTTCTGCCAAAGCATAGATCTGCTGAATCTTATCAGGCATTTCGCAAGCCAGCAGTACAGATGCCTCTCTGTGAGAAAGGCCTTTGCGCAGTTTTGCCTTTTCCAAAATTGCGTCGATGAGTTTTTCATTGCTCTTGTTTTCCTGAGCATAAGCCAAAGTGTCCAGGATTTCTTCGTGGGAGATAAATTCCTCCGCTTTCATTGATTTGGGATCATACATATTCTTTTCTTCCTTTCTTCTAGGTCAGATTTCTCTTTCCTGTCAGTGATTTTTTTCTTTCAACATGGGGCTGCCACCTCTGGTGACGGCAACGGTATAGCCAATGTCCTCTAACTGCTTTTTCAGCCATTCAATCTGCTCCGCTGCTTCTGTCCCCATGATGCGTTTATTGTCATAAAGGGTATACTTTTTCCGTGCCTCCATAGGAGAAAGGTTTGGCATGATAACATTTGCGCCACAGGCAATGCCCCATTCCTTTCCCGGCGGCAAAAGTGTCCGCAGTGCCGTTGTGGACGGCAGAAGCACCTTCGGCAAAAGCAGACGTATGACAGCAAGCAAAAACAACGTCAGCTCTCCCGAGCCGTTTTCATAATGGGCAAAAGGCGTATCTTTCTGGGAAAGAAATGGCCCAATGCCTACCATGTGAGGCTGAAACTCCTTCAAGAACCGAAGGTCTTTCACCAGATGTTCCAAAGTCTGATGGGGCGAGCCCACCATAAACCCACAGCCCACCTGATAGCCAATTTCCTTCAAATCCTGCAAACACCGCATACGGTTTGCAAAGTCCATATCCGATGGATGGAGCATGGCATAATGGGACGCTGTTGCTGTTTCATGGCGCAGCAGATACCGATTGGCACCGGCCGAAAATAGCTTTTCATAACTTTCCCGGCTGCGTTCCCCTACGGAAAGGGTAATGGCGCAGTCGGAATAATTTTTTCGGATAGCAGATACCAAATGACACAGACGGTCATCGTCATACCACATGTCCTCGCCACCTTGGAGCACAAATGGCGAAATCCCAAGGCATAACCCGCATGGCACGCCTCCAGAATTTCTTCTTCCGTCAGACGGTATCTCTCCGCCTTTTGGTTTCTTTTGCGAATACCGCAGTAATAGCAATCATTTTTGCAGATGTTGGAAATTTCCAGCAATCCGCGGATATAGATTTCTTTGCCAAAAACCTCCTGACAAAGTTTTTGGGCTTGTTCCTGCACAAAAGGCGCCACTTCCTGACGATGTTCCAGAAGATAGAGCAGCTCTTCTTCTGAAAGATCGTGTTCCGTGACCAGTTTTTCGGCTAAATTTGCCGCTAAACTCATGCCTTCACGCCAGAATATACAGTCTTAGACTGGATGCCGGGCAGGTTGCCGATTTTTCCGGACAAAGCGGAAATCTTATCCTGGGGGGCATCAATGGCAATGCTGATGATGTTCACTTTTTTCTCACGATAGGGAATGCCCATTCTGCCGATGATGTATTCCCGGTATTCGTGCAGTGTTTCGTTGAGCACATCCACAGACGCTTCCTGTTCCACAACGATGCCAATGACCGCAATTCTGCTTTCTTCATTTTTTGTTTCCATATTTCCATACCTCCTATTGGTTTGATAAAAGAAAAACCGTACCACGAAAGGTACGGGAAAAAGGGCATAACTGCCCTGTGTTTCCATACTGTACCTTCCGCCGCAAATTTCTTTTTGGTGTCAGGAACCCATGGGTTCGATATGTCATGAAAAATCATATACTGCACATTGATTCTACCATAACCACCCCTGCAATACAATGATTTTATCATTCCCAATAAAACATGCGGACATACAAAAAAGACCAGACAATATCATCTGGTCTTTTTATACTTTTACATTTCTCTGATTCGTTCCTGTATGAGCCGCCCTACCGTGTCAGCAAACCAGCTGACAGAAGGGATTCTTGCCAATTCTCTGCCATAAATCTTATGGGCTGCCGGTAAATCCCGGTCATTTCCTGTAAAGACGGAAATAACCCAGATACCTTTTCTCCTGAGACGACTCACTTCTTCCGCCACATCCTGCACCCCAGCTTCTCCGCCGTAATCTTTGGGCAGATGGAGTCCTTCTTTCGACGGCATGGGCTGATCGTCGTTGGGGTGGGCATCAGAAAGGATGATGAGCATTTTGTGCTCGCTTCTCTCCTGTTCCATGAGGTAATCCGCTGCCCGCAATGCCAAACCATCTCGATTCCATCCAGCCGCCAGAAAATGCAGAATATCCTTATTTCTGAAAGTGTCATGGTAATCCCGCAATACCTGCATGACCGTACAGCCGCTGACACTGCTGAAAGCGCTTACCCGCACAGGAATGTTGCAGCGAGTTAAACTTTCCGCAATGATAAATCCCTGTGTTGCCACTTTCGCCTGCTGTTCTCGCTGGGAAGCAGAACCATCCAGCAAAATATCCACCGTCAGGGTATCCAGCTGGCTATCCGATGTTTTTTCAAATATCCGCTCATCATGGAGATACACATTCCGCCATACCTTCCCTGCCAGCAGATTCCCCGCACGGGTTCGATATACAGTGGGTTCCAGCTGCAATAATATGGCATTGCGTATGCGTTCTGTCAGTTTATTAACTGCCAGCATGGTCTGGCTTTCATTTGCCTGAAAATAAGCTTCATTGGCTTCTCGCTGTTTTTCAGCAAATTCCCGCTGTTCTGCCGCTTCCCTGGTCAGTTCTCCTGTTTCTGTAAACTCACCTCGGGTGAAATGCAGCAGACATTCCCGATGGGCTTCCGTGCAGAGTTTCTTTTCTATTTCTGCCATTTCTGCCGTGGAAAACATGGATTTTCCAAAACAGCTTTCCACATAGGCACGCACCACCTTAGCACTAGGTCTGGAAAACGTCAGCCGCTGATACAGCTTTCTTGCTTTGCCCATGAGGGAATCTTTTTCCTCTGTGGTTTTGCCTTCCCAATCGATACGCCGCAATGCACTGCCTGCCCGTTTTCCCCAGCCCTTGGGCCAGAAAAACGGAGAATCACTGATATGGCCGCCCAGTTCTTCAAACTCTTTGAAATGTCCTTTGAAAAAATACTGGTTCAGTAGACGATCCATGCGATCTGTCACCTGTTCTGTGTTACAGTCTGCGGGAAATTCCAATGCGTCCAGTATTTTTCGTTTTTCTTCATCCAAATCATCTGCCTGACCTAATATGCGCTGGCAATGAGCATGCTTCAAATCCCACAGCAAAGATTCCACCACATGATCTTTGGGTCTTGCCAGAAATTTTTCCGCATAAGCCCGCCGCAACTCCGCCATAGCCGGGCGTTCATCCTTGGCTTTGCCAAAGACGCAGTTTTCCAGCCCCAGCCAAAGCAGTTCCACATACAGTTCTCCATCCTGTCTGCGCTGAAGGTAGGTAAACATCTTATCCAACGTTTCAAACTGAAAATAATGATATACGGCACCGATGACCGTATTGAAATAAAAATCTGCGTCGCCGTCCTCATCAAAGGCAACATACACCGGCTGCAAGGAATAGTCTTGTGCGGCGTTCCAAATCTGATTGATGGCACGACGCTCCGCAATCTCTCTGTTTTTCATCAGCGATCACCAAACAGCTTTCCAAAGTCCAGATCCTGTGGAATTCTTGCGGCAATGGCATCTGCCACCAACTGCCGTTCAAAGGGATCGAAAGCTTTGTTGATGATACCCATTTCCAGCGCACGGACAGCTTTCAATCCTTTTTCCATCAGATGAATGGATGCCATAAGTCCACGCAAATCCAGAGCTTTTGTGGAAATTTCCGCGTTATCGCACTTTGTTTCCAGTTCTCTAAACAAAGCGGCAAACTGTTCTGCCCATTTATCTTTCAGTGTGGGGAATTCCCGTTTCAGCAGCTTCCGCAGGTTTTCCTCAGAAATAACCGGCATATTGATGACCACAAAACGGGATGCCAGAGCTTCATTCAATTCTCTGGTACCGGCATAGCCATAGTTCATGGTGGCGATAAAACGTGTGGCTTCGTGCAGAGGGATTCTGTCGTACCCCGGCACGTCAATGGAACGACGGAAGTCCAATGTTGCGTGAAGCACTGCCAAAGACTCGTTTTTCGCCATGTTGATTTCATCCAGCACGCCAAAACCACCCATATGGGCACAGCGGCTGATAGGCCCTTCACGGAACACCACCTGATTATCCCGGAATGTATCTGTCCCAATGAGAGAAGCGGCGTCTACATTTACATAAAAAGAAATGTCCCAAGACGGTCTGCCAAATGCTGCCGCCAGATTTTCTGCCAATACATTTTTACCCGTTGCTTTCGGGCCGGAGAGCAGCAGATTTTCCCCACACAATAGCGCTGCTGCCGCTTCTTCCCAGATTTCTTTGCCATAATATAAAAAACGGGGTACCGGTACACGGCCTGCCACAGAAGGATCCACTCCATGACTTTTGCGGAACTTCTGGATTTCCTTAAGCAGGCTGACGCTGACCCCTTCTTTCTGTAATTCTTCTTCCAAGTGCCACATAAAAAATTCCTCCTCTTTGTTATGAACTCATTTTAACATGTAAAGTTATGTGCATATTTCCGAAAATTTTATGCTTTTTGTCATTTTGCCTGTTGACATTTTCAGAATCCGTGTATATACTGTTCTCGTAAAAAGAAAACAGGGGAGCTCAATGAATTGGGCTGAGAGGAAGTTTTGCTTCGACCCTTACACCTGATTTGGATAATGCCAACGTAGGAATCGATAGAATGAATTTTCGGGAGATGCGTTGCATCTCCCTATTTTTATTGCGTACAGACAGACCAAAGCCAGAACTTTTTACGGAAACAGAATATTGGCAGCGTTGAGAGTGAACAAGAGTTCATGAAGGGGTGCACCACCACGGGTGTATTTCTTTGTGAGCTCTTTTTTCTTGCCGCCGCTGGAAAGGAGGCTTCTGAATGATCACCATTAACGGAAAAACATTGACCTTGTCCGCACCGAAAACCCTTGGTGTATATCTGGACGAAAACAACTACCGCCGGACATACATCGCAGTGGAAAAAAACGGAGAAATCCTGCCCAAAAGCGAATACGACACCACATATCTTAATGACGGCGATAAGATCGAAATTGTCAGTTTTGTAGGAGGCGGCTGATGATGCATCCATTTACGAAAACAGAAATCTATGAAGCATTGGTGGAACGCCACACAGCAGCCTATCAGGAAAAGCTGGATGCCGGACATGTTGCCATTGCAGGCCTGGGCGGACTTGGTTCCAATGTTGCCTTCGCTTTGGCACGCCTTGGGGTTGGACATCTGCACCTCATTGACTTTGACCGTGTAGACCTGACCAATTTGAACCGCCAGCAATATCTGCTACGCCATGTGGGCATGTATAAAACAGATGCTCTGAAAGAACAGCTGCTCCAGATCAATCCTTATCTGGACATCGCCACAGACTGTGTGAAAGTGACCAGCGAAAATCTGAAAACCCTTTTTGCCGATGCGGACATCATCTGCGAAGCCTTCGACAACGCAGAAACGAAAGCAATGTTTGTCAACGGCATACTGGAATGTTTTCCCCAGAAAAAACTGGTCTGTGCTTCCGGCATGGCAGGCTTCGGCAGCAGCAACACCATCCATACCCGAAAGATTGGCTGTAATTTTTATCTCTGTGGCGACGAAACCACCGATATTGCCCATGGACAATGCCTCATGGCACCCAGAGCGGCCCTCTGCGCTGCCCATGAATCCAATATGATCGCCCGTCTGCTTCTGGGCGAAGAAACCGTATAATATCTGATTTTGGAAGAAAGAAGGAATTTTATCATGCAGAACAATGACAAACTCATTTTAGGCGGACACGAATTCACATCCCGTTTCATTCTTGGCTCCGGGAAATTTTCTCTGGATCTGGTAAAAGCTTGTGTGGAAAAAGCAGAAGCACAGATCATCACACTGGCTGTACGCCGTGCCAACGAAGGCGGTCTTGCCAACATTCTGGACTATATTCCCGATACCGTTACCCTGCTGCCCAACACTTCCGGTGCCAGAAACGCAGAAGAAGCTGTGCGCATTGCAAAACTTTCCAGAGAACTTGGCTGCGGGAACTTTGTCAAAGTAGAAATCATGCGTGACTCCAAATATCTGCTGCCTGACAATCAGGAAACCATCCGTGCCACAGAAATGCTGGCAAAAGACGGCTTTATCGTAATGCCTTACATGTATCCCGATCTGAATGTTGCAAGAGATCTGGAAAATGCCGGTGCTGCCTGCATCATGCCTCTGGGTGCCCCCATTGGTTCCAACAAGGGTCTGTGCACCAAAGAATTTATCCAGATTCTCATTGATGAAATGAACCTGCCCATCATCGTAGACGCAGGTATCGGCAGACCTTCTCAGGCTTGCGAAGCCATGGAAATGGGTGCTGCTGCCATCATGGCAAACACTGCTGTTGCCACCGCCGGAAACGTGGAATTGATGGCAGAAGCATTCAAAAAAGCCATTGAAGCAGGACGCAGCGCTTATCTGGCAGGTCTTGGCAGAACCCTTGAAAAAGGCGCTAGTGCATCTTCTCCGCTGACAGGATTTTTGCAGGATTGAGAGGTGAAAGAACATGAGTCAGGAACATTTGAACGAAAGTATTTTAAGTGAAGAAATTCTGGAAGACCAAAAGAAAAACCGCATTGACCACATGACCTATCTGCCCGGTATGGAAGTGCTGGAATCCGATGTGATGGATCAGGTCGTTGCGGCCATGGAAGCTTATGATTACGACAAGTACACAGAAGCGGATGTACGCCGTGCTTTGGTCCATGACAGCCGTACCCCTGAGGATTTCGCCGCACTGCTCTCCCCTGCCGCTCTGCCCTTGCTGGAAGACATCGCCCAGGCAGCCCGTGTGGAAACCAGAAAGCATTTTGGTAACAGTGTATACATGTTCACACCTATCTACATTGCCAACTACTGCGAAAACTACTGCATTTACTGCGGTTTCAACTGCCACAATAAAATCAACCGTGCCCAGCTGAACGAAGAAGAAATCGATAAAGAAATGGCAGCCATCGCCAAAACAGGATTGCAGGAAATCCTGATTCTTACCGGTGAAAGCCGCAGCAAATCCACAGTACAATACATCGGGGAAGCCTGCAAAATTGCAAAGAAATATTTCAAAGTCATCGGTCTGGAAATCTATCCTGTCAACTCCGACGAATACGCATATCTCCATGAATGCGGCGCCGATTATGTAACGGTTTTCCAGGAAACATACAATTCTGATAAATACGAAACCTTGCATCTGGCAGGACACAAGCGGATTTTCCCTTACCGTCTGAACGCTCAGGAACGTGCCCTGAAAGGCGGTATGCGTGGTGTTGGTTTTGCCGCATTGCTGGGTCTGGATGACTTCCGCAAGGACGCTTTCGCAACAGGCTATCATGCTTATCTGCTTCAGCGGAAATATCCTCATGCGGAAATCGCATTCTCCTGTCCCAGACTACGCCCCATCATCAACAATGACCGCATCAATCCAATGGATGTTCACGAAACCCAGCTTTTGCAGGTGGTATGCGCGTATCGTCTGTTCATGCCTTTCGCAAACATCACCATTTCCAGCAGAGAATGTGCCCGTGTTCGTGACAATCTGGTGAACATTGCTGCCACCAAAATTTCCGCAGGTGTCAGCACCGGTATTGGCGAACATTCCGAGGAAACCGAAAAGAAAGGAGACGACCAGTTCGAGATCGATGACGGCAGATCTGTACAGGAAGTTTATGACACACTGCTGAAAAACAATCTCCAGCCGATCATGAGCGATTATATCTATGTATGATGATGCGTTGTTTTCCCATATCCTTGCGGTGACAAACCACACCTTAAGCAAACGCCCTTTTCTGGAACAGATAGAAGAAATCTGCAAACACCATCCCAAAGGTCTGATCCTGCGGGAAAAAGACTTGTCAGAAGCAGAATACACCGCTCTGGCAAAAGATGTATTGGTAATCTGTCAGCGTCATAACGTTCCCTGTATCCTGCACACCTATTTCCGTGCAGCAAAAGAACTGGGCTGTGACGCCATCCATCTGCCCCTTCCTCTGCTCCGTGCCCACAAAGAAGAACTTTCCGGTTTCTCTCTTGTGGGAACCTCCATTCACGCACCAGCAGAGGCGGAAGAAGCGGAAAAACTAGGTGCAACTTACATCACCGCCGGGCATATTTATGCCACAGACTGCAAAAAAGGACTTCCACCCAGAGGACTTGTTTTTCTGGAAGAAGTCTGCCGCAGGGTATCCATTCCTGTTTACGCCATTGGCGGCATCAAAATCAATGAAAAACAATTACAGGAAGTCATGGACTGCGGTGCCAAAGGCGGCTGCATCATGTCTGGCATGATGCAATTATAATAGCTTAATTTCAAATATTTGATAACATATTCCAAGACAGCAGAAGAGCAGGGATTCTCCAACCCTGCTCTTCTCATGGTGTCGAAAGAATCGACACCATGTCGTCAAAGTCTCATTTCATTCAAGACTTTGACGAGTAAACAGAAGTATAAAGCCGAAGCTCCATCAGCTAAAAGCTTTGAAACTTCGGCTTTTCCTCGTCAGAAGTAAATTCCGACTGCGGATTTAAGTTGAGGAACCCTTTGTTCCCCAAACCCTTCCGCGTTCTTGAAAAAAATAAAAAACTCAATTTTTCTACAATCTAAGAAGAGCAGGGATTCTCCAACCCTGCTCTTCTGTATTTTGTCTGTTATTTTATTTTGCCGGAAGGAATCAGATTTCCGCGCCGCAGTGACGCAGGAAGCGGTCAAATGCCGCCTGACCTTCCGCTGTTCTTTTATATACGCCGGCATCTTCCAGAACCTGCGCAAATACCAGACCGATTTCTTCCTGAATGATGCTGTCCAGATTTTCTGCTGTCACAGTATCATATTTTTCAGGAATTCCCGTGCCCACTGGGCATGACTGCTGGTCTTTTCGTCTGCTTTCAGATCAGCGCCGGAAAGGATGGCTTCTTTCAGACACTGCATTTCTTCTTTCAGTCTGGCAGGCAGTACCGCAAGACCCATAACCTCAATCAAGCCGATGTTTTCTTTCTTGATGTGGTGCAGGTGGCTGTGAGGATGGTACACACCCAGAGGATGTTCTTCTGTGGTGATGTTGTTACGCAGTACCAGATCCAGTTCATATTTGTCGCCACGTTTTCTGGCGATAGGTGTGATGGTGTTATGAGGTTCTCCATCTGTTTCCGCAAAGATAAAGGCATCTTCGTCTGTATAACCACGCCAATTTTTCAGAAGCATATCAGCGCAATCAATCAAACGATGATGGTCTTTATGGGAAATACGGATAACGGACATAGGCCATTTCACAACGCCCATTTCCACGTCTTCAAAACCCTTGCAGACTGCTTTCCGTTCCACTTCTGCCCGTTCCATAGCAAAGGTATACCGTCCACCCTGGAAATGGTCATGGGAAAGGATAGAACCGCCAACGATAGGCAGGTCTGCGTTGGAGCCTACAAAGTAATGAGGCAGGAAGTTAATGAAATCGAACATTTTCGCAAAAGCGTTTCTGTCAATCTTCATAGGTACATGCTGTCCATTAAACACAATGCAGTGTTCGTTGTAATACACATAGGGGGAATACTGGAAAAACCAGTCATTTCCCGCAATGCGCAGAGGAATGATGCGGTGGTTTTCTCTGGCGGGATGGTTCACCCGACCTGCATAGCCTTCATTTTCCCGACAAAGCATACATTTGGGATAGCCGCTCTGAGGAGCCAGTTTGGCTGCCGCAATGGCTTTGGGGTCTTTTTCTGGCTTAGACAGGTTAATGGTGATGTCGATTTCACCGTATTCTGTCATGGTTTTCCAACGCATATCCTTTTTGATGCGGTATCTGCGGATGTAGTCTGTATTACAGCTGAAGTCATAATACCAGTCTGTTGCTTTTTCCGGGTCTTCTGCATGAAGTTCACGGAATTTCCCAATGACTTCTCTGGGAAAAGGTGTCATAACACCCATGAGTTTTGTGTCGAACAAATCTTTATATACGATGCTGTCAGGAATCAGTTCCCGTTTGCAGGCATCTTCCAGCAGAACAGCCAGAATGGTTTCCAAATCGGTTTCCGCTTCGCCTGTGGGTTCCTCATAAGCATCCAGTTTCATTTCATCTATCAAACGGTTGATGACATAAGGCACATCCGCTTCTGTAATCAGCCCTGTTCTGACGCCGTAGAACGCCAAATCTCGAATTGCTTTATATACCATATCTTTCCCCTTTCTCAAAAACCATTGGGGTGATTTTTGTGCCAATTCCATGCTGTGGAAATGATTTCTTCCAGACTGTCATGCTGAGGGTTCCAGCCCAGCACTTTTTTCGCTTTATCACTGGAAGCGATGAGCTGTGCAGGGTCACCGGCACGGCGAGCCACTTCTTTGGCAGGAATGGGATGACCTGTTACTTTTCTTGCGGTTTCGATGACTTCTCTTACAGAGAAACCAACGCCGTTGCCCAGATTGAAGATGTCACTCTGACCACCTTTCAGCAGATAATCCACAGCCAGAATGTGCGCATCCGCCAAGTCTGTTACATGGATGTAGTCACGGATGCATGTGCCGTCGGGTGTAGGATAGTCATTGCCGAAAATGCTGATGAATTCCCGTTGACCGTTAGGCACCTGCAAAATCAAAGGAATCAGATGGCTTTCGGGATTATGTGCTTCCCCGATGTTGCCGCTGACATGGGCACCGCAGGCGTTGAAGTAACGCAGGGATACATAACGCAGGCCTGTTGCGTTGCCTGTCCATTTGAACATTTTTTCCATTGCCAGTTTTGTTTCACCGTAGGGGTTGGTGGGTTCTGTACGGTCGTTTTCCAGAATGGGCACCCGTTCCGGTTCGCCGTAAGTCGCTGCTGTGGAGGAGAACACGAATTTATCCACGCCGTTGGCAACCATAACTTCCAGCATATCTCTTGTTTTGCTCAAGTTGTTTTCATAATATTTCAGGGGATTTTCCACGCTTTCCCCTACCAGAGAATAAGCGGCAAAATGGATAACCGCTTCGATATTTTCTTTCTGGAATACATCGTTCAGGAAAGACTTATCAGAAATATCGCCTTTGTAGAACTTTGCGTCAGGATGTACCGCTTCCGCATGTCCTGTTTCCAGATTATCCACAACTACTACTTCTCTGCCTGCTTCACACAGGGCATATACCGTATGAGAACCGATATAGCCTGCGCCGCCCAATACCAAAATTGCCATAGAGCATCCCTCCTATTTTTTTCAAACCTTCATCAATTCTGTACCGCCTGCGGGACGAATAGACAGTACATGACATCTGCCCTTGCCCACAGCTTTTTCCATCTGTTCCACAAAACCTGCCAGCATTTCCTGAGGCACAAAAGCCTGAATGGTTCCGGCAAAACCACCGCCATGGACACGGTAAGCGCCTTTGCCTGCCAATGCCGCTTCACAAGCTGCCAGGGTATAAGCAACTTCCTGATGTTCCACACTGCCGGAAACATACACGTTTTGCAGATACATGAAAGAAGAATAGCCAGATTCTTTCACCAGAGATAAGAACTTGTCAAAATCTCCTGCTTCCAGTGCCGCCGCTTCGTCAATGGCTCTCTGATTATCTTTCAGGAAATGATATGCACGCAATGTTGCCCGGTCGCCTGCTTTTTCTCGAACCGCAGCCATATCTGTCAAAAAGTCTGCCAGAGCTACTTCCCGCAGCACTTCTTTGCCGAAGTGAGCCGCTACCTGCCGCATTTCCATAGGGATAGCGGAATATTCATCGGACAGGTCTGCATGGTCTGCGCCGCTGTCGATGATACACAAAGCATAGCCTGCTTTTGTGAAATCGAAATCCAGTTTTCTTACGACGGGATTTGCGTTATCCCGGAAATCAATGGCAACAACGCCGCCTACGGAAGACGCTGTCTGGTCCATCAGACCGCTCATTTTGCCAAAGTATACATTTTCCGCATACTGACCAATCTGTGCAACTTCCACAGGTGTCAGTTTATTTTCGCAATACAGTGCGTTGATGACTGTACCCACCAGCACTTCATAAGCCGCGGAAGAAGAAATGCCGGAGCCTTTCAGTACATTGGAAACGGTATACATATCCAGACCGCCCAGTGTATAGCCCATCTGTGTGATTTTGGAAGCTACCCCACGAATGAGGGAAGCTGTTGTATTGATTTCTTCTTTTTTCACTTCCAAATCATCCAGAGAAATTTCTTCCATGCCGTAGCCTTCGGAGAAAATACGGATGATACGGCTGTCATTTTTCGCTGCCGCGCCGAAAATATCCAAATCTACTGCCGCTGCCAATACACAGCCATGCTGATGGTCTGTATGGTTGCCGCCAATTTCTGTTCTGCCGGGTGCGCTGAAAAAACGCTCCGCTTCTTTGCCGAATGTATCTGCAAAGCCTTTTTCCGCATCTGCCATCCGTCCCAGATAAAAATCTGGCTGTGCTTCAAAACGGGGATAGGCTGCCAAAAGGCTTTCTTTGTTCCAATTTTGTTTCATGGTGTTCCTCCTGTTTTATCGATAAATAACCCCTGCCACAATGGCAATGACCAAAGCTACTGCAATAACTGCCACCACAATATTCATGGTCTTTAAAGAAACATTGATATGGGAATACAGATTGTATTTCGCCCCTGTGAATTTACTTTCTTTTTGTTTCAGTTCAATTTCTTTTTTCTTCCAGGGCTTTTTCCCGCTCTTCCAGCTCTTGTATCCGCTGTTCCAGCTCCTCTGGGTTTACAGGTTTTTGTGTATCTGCCACAAAATCCCTCCTTTGTTTTTACCGCTTCAAATTGCAACAATTCCCCCGTAGTCAAACGGGGGAATTTTCATATCACATCATACCGAAAAAATTATTTCTTTGCAATATACTTACGTACGTCAATGGCAACAGCCAGAATGATGATCAGACCTTTGATGATGTACTGCAGATATGCGTTAACGCCCAGATAATACAGGCTGTAATTGATTACCTGCAGAATGATAACACCAATCAGGATACCAGGGATGGTACCAACACCACCGGAGAAGGATACACCACCGATAACGCAGCCAGAGATCGCATCCAGGTCATAGTTTGTACCAGTAGCTGTTGTTACACTCTGGATACGGCCTGCTTCCAGGAAAGCAGCGATACCATACAGGATACCTGCTACCAGATAGATCAGCATGATATTTTTTGCTACGTTTACACCGGATACAGCAGCCGCTTCAGGGTTACCGCCGATAGCGAACATGTTTTTACCCAGAGTGGTTTTATTCCATACAAACCACATAACAATGGCACAAATTACCATGAAGTAAACCAGATGAGGAATACCGAACCAGTAGCCGTTTACCAGATCAATGTATCTGGAGTCCAGGCTGGCGATAGGCTGTGCGCCGCCCTTCTGGCTATCGATGTACAGACACAGAGCACCATAAGCAATGAGCTGTGTACCCAGGGAAATAATAAATGCATGCATGTGCAGTTTTGCTACACCAAAACCGTTCAGCAGACAGAAAGCCACACAAACCACGATGGACAACAGCAAAGGCAGGATCAGTGGCAGTGGTTCTGTGATCTGAGGATACATACGGGATGCGTATGTAACACTCTGCAATAAGGATGCGGAGATTGCAGCACCACAACCCAAAATACGACCAGCAGACAAGTCAGTACCTGCCAATACGATCATACCAGCAACACCAAGTGCCAGGATACCTCTGGTAGAAGCCTGTGCTAAAATCTTCCAAAAGTTATTGATAGACAAAAATGTAGGGTCAGCTACGATAACACCAATGATCATGATGACCAAAATGATGTACAGAGCATAGTCCAGCAGCAGTTCCTGCCAGGTTTTATCCCCTTTGAAACTCTTTAATTTTTCCATTCTTTTTACCTCCCCATTATACATATTTTGCTGCCAGACGCATGATTTCTTCCTGAGTCGCGTCCTTGACATCCAAAATACCAGCCAAGTGACCATTGCTCATAACCATGATTCTGTCGCAAATCCCCAAAAGTTCCGGCATTTCGGAAGAAACCACGATAACGCCTTTATCTTCCTGCGCCAGATCAATGATCAGCTGATAAATTTCGTATTTCGCACCTACGTCGATACCGCGGGTGGGCTCGTCCAGAAGCAGTACTTCCGGTTTCGTCAAAAGCCATCTGCCCAAAATTACCTTCTGCTGGTTACCGCCGGAAAGTGTGCGGATATGGGTTTTCTGGCTGGGGGTTTTTACATGCATACTGTCAATAACCCACTTAGTGTCTTCTTTCATTTTTGCGTTGGAAAGCAAAAGACCTTTCCGATAATTCTTGATATTGGCAATAACGGAATTGAACTGAATGCTCATGCCGCCAAAAATACCTGTGGCACGACGTTCTTCTGTCAGCAGCGCAAAGCCGTTTTTGATGGCTGTCTTTGCGTCTTTGTTCTCCACTTTTTTGCCATGCATGTACATTTCACCGCTCTGATGATGGGCAATACCGAAAATGGTTTCCAGAAGTTCTGTTCTTCTGCTGCCCACCAGACCTGCCACACCGAGGATTTCGCCTTTGCGCAGCTGGAAACTTACATCCAGACAGGTCGGCATATATTTTCCTGTCAGGTTTCGTACATCCAGCAGAACTTCGCCAGGCTTGTTTGTTTTCGGCGGGAAACGATCTGTCAGGTCACGACCTACCATGAGCTGAATGATCTTATCTGTTGTCAGATCTTTTGCGTTTTCTGTTGCGATCCACTTACCGTCACGCATGATGGTAACTTCGTCGGAAATCTGCAAAATTTCTTCCATCTTATGGCTGATGTAAACCATTGCAACGCCTCTGTCACGCAGTTTGTTGATGATGCGGAACAGGTGCTCTACTTCTTCATGGGTCAATGAGGATGTAGGTTCGTCCAATACAAGAATTTTTGCATTATATGATACGGCTTTCGCGATTTCTACCATCTGTCTCTGGGATACGCTCAGTTTGCCGATGATTGTCTTAGGGTTAACGGGGATTTCCAGTTCCTCGAATACTTTCTGTGTTTCCTGATACATTTTTTTATGGCTGACCAGTCCACCCTGTTTGGGAAAACGACCCAGCCAGATATTTTCCATAACGCTGCGCTTCAATACCTGATTCAGTTCCTGGTGTACCATTGCTACACCATTGTCCAGCGCATTTTTAGGCCCGGAAAAAGATGTTTCCTGACCATCAATGACAATTTTGCCACCATCCTGTTTATAAATACCGAAAAGACATTTCATCAATGTTGATTTCCCTGCGCCGTTTTCGCCCATCAGCGCATGTACAGTACCGGGACGCAGTTTGAGCATTGCGTGATCCAGAGCTTTTACTCCGGGGAACTGCTTTTCGATATCTGTCATTTCCAGTACATATTTTTCTTGGCTCACTGCCTTCACCACACTTCCTAATCGTCTGTTGTGCCAACTTCTCTTTGTTAAAACTTCCCCAACGACAGCTTTTTTCTCAAAAAATAAGCTGCTGTGCTTTCAAATGTTTCTCAGTCACGGACTTTCTTTTCTTATAAGAACGCACAGTGAGGAAAGACCCCACTGTGCGAACCAAATGTTCCTATCTATTACTGAAAATCAGAGATTATTCTCCTGTGTAAGGAGCGTAAGGGATACGAACTGCGATACCTGTATCATCGTAGGTATATTCTGTGCCATCCAGGAATTCAGCACCATTTGCTACGTTCAGAGCTGCAGCTGCGATTGCTTTACCCATTGCGTCACCATCCTGCAGAACAGTTGCGCTCATCTGGCCTTTTGCGATTGCGTCTTTTGCAGCGTCTGTTGCGTCAACGCCGATTACAGGGATGAAAGGAGCGTCTTCAGCACCTGTGTTGTAGCCGATGTTGGACAGAGCAGCTACACAACCGATAGCCATACCGTCGTTGTTTGCGATAACCAGTTCGATTTTGCCTTCGTTAGCAGCCAGCATAGCTTCCATTGCTTTCTGAGCTGTTTCTGTATCCCAGTTACATACCTGTGTTTCGCCAACCTGTTCCATTGTCAGACCGTTAGCAGTTGCCTGTTCTACACTGTACTGTGTACGAGCGATTGCTTCGGGGTTGTCAGGTTCGCCCTGGAACATTACATACTGTACTTTGCCGTCGCCATTCAGATCGTATTCAGGATGTGCATCCCACAGATCTTTGATGATGTCACCCTGCATTTTGCCGGCGTCAATAGCGTTTGTACCGATAAAGCATGCTTTATCATAGGATTTGATTACTTCTGTATCGGGTTCTCTGTTGAAGAAGATAGTAGGAATACCTGCTGCGGATGCTTTTTCTACAACGCCGCTTGCAGCTTTTGCGTCAACCATGTTTACACACAGTACGTCAACGCCTTTGGAGATCATAACGTCCAGCTGGTCGTTCTGTGTAGCCTGGTCGCCTTTACCGTCCTGCATTTCTACATTTGCTTTGCCT
Source organism: Clostridia bacterium UC5.1-1D10 (assembly GCA_001304995.1). Classification (GTDB taxonomy): domain Bacteria; phylum Bacillota; class Clostridia; order Lachnospirales; family Anaerotignaceae; genus Anaerotignum. The sequence continues at coordinate 77,887 of BBZU01000010.1, forward strand.
TCCAAAGCTGCCTGCAAGGAATTTCTTACAGTAGAGATGTATGTATCGTCGTATTTGTAGATCAATACACCGACTGTGGGCAGATCGCCGCTTGCTGCGTCGCCTTCTGTTGCAGCGTCACTGGAGCCGCCGCAGGCTGCAAGGCCCAACACCATCACGGATGCCATCAGCATCGCTAAAAATTTCTTTTTCATTGTATAAACCCTCCTTTAATTTTTGTCCAGTCCAAGACCGAAACGCATGTAACACAACAATCTCCCTGTTGTTAATAACATTATATCAAATCTGTACCAGGCAAAAAATAGAGATTTTTTATATCTACATGGAATTTATTTCGTTTTCATTTGGCGAAACCCATAATTTTTTATGTTTTTTGTCGAAAAAAAACTGTTCAGAATATGGACTCATGTATCCGTGCCCGTACAGGCACCCGAACATATCTGCCATCTGTTAATTCCATTTCTTTCGGCAGTTCCTTTCCCATACCCAAGGCGGAGGCGATACCAAATACAGCTTTTCCCTGTTCTTTTGCACCGCAGTCAACAGTTGCCCAAAGTATTTTCTGTTCCAGCGCCTCCAGTCCTGCCGGCGTTCCGTCAATACCGAATACTGCCGCTGTGAAATTTTTTCGCTTCAGGGCATCCGCGGCCCCTAATGCCATATCGTCATTGTTGCACAATACCAGCTCGATTTCATCGCCCATTTCCGCGATCCATTGTTCCATGATGGCATCTGCTCGGCTGCGCATCCAGTCAGCTGTTTCCGCATCCAGCTTTTGCAGCTTCACGCCGCCATCTTCAATGGTCTGGATGACATAGTCAGAGCGGAGAATGGTGTCCTGATGCCCCATTTCTCCTTCCAGCATCACATACTGCAAAATGCCGTCACCATTCTTGTCTATTTTCTCTGCGGCGGCCGCATAGCTCTGTAACACCGCTTCTCCCTGCATCCTTGCCGTTTCTCTGGCATCTGTACCCACATAATACACATTTTCGCCTCGCAGAATATCTTCCCGCACAGGTTCTCTGTTAAAAAATACCAGCGGCACTTCTTCAGACTGTGCAAGGTCTACCATACTGGATGCGTTGGTACGATCTACCAGATTGACACAAACAGCATCATATCCAAGCGCCGCATACTGTTCCACCTGATCGTACTGTTCCCGCTGAGAGCCGTTTGCCCGGGAAATATTCAAAGTTACAGGACAGCCCGTTTCCGCTTCATAAGCAGCTGCCTGTTCCTGCATGGAAGATACGATACTATCCACAAAAGTATCGCTGTCCGAATAAAGAGAAACCCCAATCTTCAATTCCTTTTTTTCCTTTGTACGAGGCATCCATAGCCAAACAATTGCCAGAACCACACAAATGACTCCTATAAAAATTCCGATTTCCTGTTTTCTTATTTGCATCTGTTCTCACCTCACGCAAAAGGAAACAAAATCGCTTCCCGACTTCGATCATACATATTTTCACCGGTTACCCAGACAGCCTGAAACTTTCTTTCTTCTTCATTCTGGTCTTCTCCAGTCAAAATCATGGTCAGTTTTTGTACGCTAAAATAACCTGCGCCATATGCGTCTATGACAGCAACTCCGGTAATATTTTCTTTCTCAAGCTGTTCACGGATCATGCCGCTCCACCCCATGCCGTACAATGGTAAGGTACATCCTTCGTTTTCACAAACCGCTGCCATGGCTTCCAGTGCCTGTGGATCACAGGAAACAACCATATTGCCTCCCTGTGCTGCCAGACCGTTGACCAGCGCATTGGCCTCCGCATAATCCGCGAGTTCCACACGGCGTACCATAATCCCAGCCTGCGGGAACATCTCTTCCAGCAAATCGTGCATATTCTGCATCTGATCGCTGCGATCCTTATGGGACACCAGTGTCACACTCTGACCTTTATCCCTCGCTTCAGCCACCTTTTCCACCAGCAGCCTTGCAATGGCTTCTCTGTCAAAAGAAACATTGGCTTTCACACGGGGAGATTCCGCTTCTGTATCCCATAACACCACAGGAACCCCTACGGGGATATTTTCCAAAATTTCTTCTGTGACTCTGCCGCTTCCGCATTGGAGCACAATGCCTTCACATCCCGCATCCAATTCCCGCTGCACCAAAGTCTGCATATCCACTTGCTGGGCTTCGTAATCATGGAGATTCAAAAAATGCATGTCCGCATGGTATGCCTGCGCCGCTTTCTTGGCACCTTCCCGCAGATTCAGATTGATGCTGTCCTGGGGGATATCCACAATGACAGAAATATTGGATACATCCACTTTTCTTTCCTTCCAGATATAGTCCGTAGACGAAATCAGAAACAATACCACCAGAATGAGGATATCCACAAAAAGGAATATTTTTTGTTTCACTGTCATGATACCATCCCCCTTTCTTTCATTTCTTCATAGGGAATGGCTGGCAGATGAATCTCTACACAAGTGCCTTCATCTGGTTCCGAAAGAATGCGCAGTCCATATTTCTCCCCGAAAACCAGCTGGATTCTCTCCTGTACATTTCGCAGACCGACACCGGAGCCTTTTCCTGTCTGAACAAAATCTCCCCGCAGGAGAGCCTCTGCCCGCTCCTTCGTCATGCCGCAGCCGTTATCTGTCACGGAAAGCACCAATTCTTCCCCTTCCAGATAGCCTTTTACGGTCAATTCCCCATCATCATCCATAAATTCCATGGCATGATAGATGGCATTTTCCACCAAAGGCTGCAAAATCAGCTTCACTGTCCCCAGTTGTTTTGTTTCTTCTTTCACATCAAACTGATAGGTAAATTTATTTTTAAAACGCATTTCCTGTATCATCAGATAGTTTCGCACATGTTCCACTTCATCGGAAACAGGAATGACCGTCTTACCTCTGCTCAAACTGATACGGAAAAACCGTGCCAAAGCTGTCACAGCTTTGACGGCATCGCCGCTTTTTTCATTTTCAATCATCCATACAATGACATCCAGTGTATTATACAGGAAATGGGGATTGATCTGGTTTTGCAGCACCATCAGATCGCTTTTCCGCTTGGCTTCGTGTTCCTGCACAATATCCTCCATGAGCTGTTTCAGATTCCGCTCCATTTCTTCGATAGCATTGGACAGATTCTGTATTTCATACACACCGGAAGCCTGTATCTTCGTATTCAGATCCCCTGCTTGTATTCGTTTTACAGCGCCTTCCAATCGATGCATGGGCTCTGTGACTTTTCTGGAAACATAGAAGTTAATGAGCATCATGGCATTGAGGAAAAACGCCAGCAAAAACAGGATGAAACTTCTTGTTTTCCAGTTGTGCAAAGACGGTGTATCCCCTTTGGATACCCCCACCATATGCCATCCCGTATAGCCAATGGTCTTATGCAGGAAAGTATAGGGTTTTGCCTGCACATCCCCCTCCAAAGAGGACATAAGCAGAGGTAAAGTCTCCTCTTTCATAATGCCTGCGGCAATCTGATCCTGCATGGGATGATACAGCAAATTGCCGTTTTCTCCTGCCAGATATACATAGGATGCTTCCCCTACCATGACATTTTCCAGCATATCCTGCAATACGTCGTACCGCAGATTGATGAGCAGCACACCACGCTTTGTCTGATCTCCCATGGTCAGCTGCACCATACGGCTCATAGGGATCACCCGTGTATAGCCATCGCCTTCCGCCCGAAAGACCCGGGAAACCTGGGGTGCACCAAAACGAATATTTTCTTCTGTATCCAGCGCACTGCCATACCACGCTTCTTTCTGCAATGAAAAATTAGGACGCAGATGGCTGTTAGGCGTGGCACAAATCAAATTGCCGTCAATGGAAAAGAGCGCGATACTCTCCACATAATCTTTATTCATTTCATAGATCAAACGAAAATCATCAGAAATGGTATCCTGCTGCAAATCTGTCCCTTTGATGACACGATAATACAGGGTATCTGATACTTTGATCATATTGCGGAAATGGGCTGTCACCTGTTCTGCTGCATCTTCCATGCGGGTGTCATTTCCTTCCCATGTGGTTTGGGCAGACTGTGCCGCAAAACGGTAATAGAAAGAAATCCCCATCAAAAGCGTTGCCACCACAGATGTCAGCGTAAAGGAAACCCACAGCAGTTTCCGCAGTTCAATATGCATGCTTCCATTCAAAAAACGCCGCTCCAGAAAGGCTTTTCCCTTTTGAAAAATCCCCATGTCGCTCCTCACTTTCCGCGAAATTTATTGGGCGAAACCCCAAATTTCTTTTTAAACACATAACCAAAATAATTCGGCTCATCATATCCCACCTTTGCGGCGATTTGATATGTCTTTTCATCTGTTTCTTTCAGCAGCTCCGCCGCTTTTTCCATTCGGATGGCTGTCAGATAGGAAATGTAACTTTCTCCCACTTCTTTTTTGAATATGGTGGAAAAATAGGCTGTACTGATATGGAGATAGCCACAGACCATTTCCAGAGAAAGGGCGGAATTGGCATAATTCTCTCCAATATACTTCTTCGCCTTTTCAATCAACGTCTGGGTGGTGCCCACACGTTCCCGATACAATTTGCCGCTGATGGCAAAGCAAACCTCACAGAGCCAATCCTGCATATCCGCGCTGTCTCGAATGCCTGTGAGCACACCGTTATAGTCCGCGTATTTTCCGAAAACGATATTTTCTTCCAGCCCATTTTTCTGTACCACACGCAAAATGACGCTCAAAATATCGATGATATACGCCTGAAAACCGCTCTGCATGGTCTTCGTCTGTCGCATTCTGCCGGAAATGCTTTCCACACAGGATTGTATCATTTCTTCGTCACCGAATTTCAATACATAGCTCAGTTCCTTTTCGTCTTTTTCGTCCAGATGGAGCAAGGTATCTTTCTGCGGTTCCACGTCGGAGATAAAGACCACTTCACCGGCAGTCCGACTGTAAGCAACAGCTTCCCTTGCTTCCGCATAACTGTGAGAAATATTTTCGATGCTCTCCACAACTCGTCCAATGCCTACAATGAGGGTGCAGTTCAAAATCTTTTTGACTTCCTTGCACAATTCCCGGAAAAAAGTAGTCAGCTGCATCAGCTCTTTTTTCGTCTTCCATGGCAGCAATGACACAAATGCCAGATGGACGCTGGAAACAGCTGTAATTGCCAAAATCCTGAAAACGATCCTCCAGCAGACGCTGTACAGATACGGCCAGCAAGTTCCAGCTGTTCCATGCAGCATTATCCATTTCCTGTGCCATAACCTTTGCCGCTACCCAGCGATTTCCTTCCAAAAGGGAAAGACCATATTCTTCCATGAGTACAGGAATATCTTCTTTTCCTGCATTGCCTTTCACCAGATTGCTCAAAAATTTCTCTCGCAGTATAGGCAGGTTTTTACGGAAACTTTCCTGTAAGTTTGTCAAATCCCGCAAACGCTGAATTTCCTCATCCAATGTGCCCTTGATCCGCAGCAAAATTTCCATCATTTCCTCTGCGTTGACAGGCTTTAAGATATACTCAATGATATTCAGTTTAATGGCTTTCTGGGCATATTCAAAATCATCAAAACCGGAAAAAAGCACCACTTTTATGGACGGGTGGATTTCCCGCAGTCTTTCTGCCATTTCCAGACCATCCATATAGGGCATACGAATATCCGTCAATACCACATCCGGCTCCAACTGTTCAATTTTTTCCAGCGCATCCACGCCGTTTTCCGCGTCGCCCACCACTTGAAAACCAACGGCAGACCAATCTATTTTTCGAATAATGCTGGTGCGGACTTCTGCCTCATCATCCACCAGCAAAATTTTATATGGTTCATTCATACTTTCATCCCCTGCGTATTTAATCTTTCTCTAAATAAATTATAACAAAAAGGGGAAAAACGGAAAAGCCTGCAAAAAATATTTTGTAATACAACAAAAAAACGCATGTCATTCCTTTCTCCTTAAAGAACAACATGCGTTGACCACAATATTTAGCTTTTATAGAGCAGGCAGGCGCCGCCGCAAATAAGCAGAACGGCCACAAGAAACATACATCCCGGCAGCAGCAATGCCAGAAACACACCTGTTCCCAACGCAATCATTAGAGAACCGATCCATCGTTTTCTCCATTGGTTCACACATCTTCTGCCCACAGGCGTCACCCCCTGCTTTTATTGTATGCACTTTTTCCTCTTATGTGTCTGGCAACAAAAAAACAGGAATCTCTGAAAACATCAGAAATCCCTGTTTTGTATACAGATTAGATTCTATTGGAGTTTCTCCAAATTTTCTGCTTGTCCGCTGCGGCAATGAGTTCATCCCTGAAATCAGGATGTGCCAGAGAAATGAGCAGTTCTGCTCTTTCCCATGTGCTTCTGCCTGCCAGATTCACAATGCCGTATTCTGTTACGATATAGAACGCCTGTGTTCTGGGCGTTGTGATGATGTCCCCCTGTGTAAACTTGGGCAGGATTCTGGATTTGAGATTGCCAGCCTTATCCCGATAAGAAGATGTCATGCAGATAAAGCCTTTCCCGCCAGGCGCGTCATAAGCCCCTGTGGAAAAGTCCAGCTGTCCGCCGGTACCAGAAATATGGCGTGTGCCTGCGCTTTCAGAAGAAACCTGACCATACAGGTCAATGGCAATACAGTTGTTGATGGAAATCATATTTTCCATCTGTGCCATAACGCTGGGCTGGTTTACATAGTCCATGGGGAAAGACAAAAGACCCTGATTTTCTCCTACCCAGTCATAGAGCCGCTGGGAACCCAGTGCAATGCCAAATACACCTTTCCCACGGTGCAGTGTTTTCCGGCTGTTTGTCAATTTACCAGCTTCGTACAAGTCTACAAAACCATCAGAAAGGAGTTCTGTATGCATACCCAAATCCTTCAGATCGGATTCTGCCATCAATTTACCTACGGAGTTTGGCATACCGCCAATACCCAGCTGAATGGTAGCACCATCAGGGATATGAGGCAAAAGCAGAGAAGCAATCTTTTCATCAATTTCTGTTGCAGGAGGAATGGGCAGCTGTGCCAGCGGTTTATGTGCCCCTTCTACCACCACATCTACTTCAGAAATATGGATGCAGTCTTCCTGACCGCCATAGACATGGGGCATATGTTCGTTAACTTCCAGAATAATCAGATCTGCTGCATCCAGAATGGCTCTGGTAGTGCAGTTTACCATGGAGAAATTGAAAAATCCCTTACTGTCCATGGGTGCCACGGAAATCATAGCCACATTTACGGTCAAGTACCGTCTGTAATAAGACGCCATATTACGGAAGATCATAGGAATATAATTGCAAAGACCTTCATCGCACAGTTTCCGTTCATAACCGGAGCAATGCCAGCTGTTATAGGTAAATGTTCTCCGTTCTCTATCCTGTTCTACTGCCTGAATGGGCTGCATTGCTAAGGAACCGCGAATCTTGATATCTCTCAGTTCATCTTTACGTTTTGCCAGTGCCGCATCCAGCAGCACAGGAAAACCGATTCCTACGCTGTAATCCACCCAGTCGCCGTCTTTCACCAGTTTCACTGCTTCTTCCGGTGTTCTCAATTTTCTTTTATATTCTTCTGCAAAATTCATTCTTTCACTCCCATCTTCATACTGAAACATATTTTATCACATTTTTCACGCATGATGCACGAAATTGAAACAAAAAATAGAATTCCTACATATATCCCTTCAAAATATGATAGCTGGAATCCTTTCTATTTCAAGAATTCCGGCTATCATATTTTTATGGAACGATACCTGACAGGCTTTGCTTTTTCTTTCAAAAACATTTCATTTATCAGTTTCCCAGAAAAGCACACATGAGGATTTCTTTCAAATGTGTCTCTAATTTCGGAGAGTCCACACCAATACAAACCTTCACGTTGGGATTTGCCTCGCGCAGTTTCATGGGATCACCAATGGTACGGCCTGCCGCTTCTCCTTCTGTGACAACGGTCATATGCATGGGAAGCATGGTAAACCATTCAGGATGTACGGCGCAGACAGCAGCAGAAGGATCATGGAGATAGCATGCGGTACCACCGCTGTGTTCATGCTGACTGATATAGTATGCCACCATATCCGCATATTTTTCTCCTGCCAAAGTTTCGCAGTTTTTCCAAGCCTGCAAATCTTCCAATGTCAGCTGAGAACGCTGCGTCACATCCAGACCTACCATAGTCACATCCAGGCCGCTTTCAAAGAGGATTTTTGCTGCCAAGGGATCTTTGGAAATATTGGCTTCCGCATAGGGGCTTACATTACCGGGAACAGTCAGCGCACCGCCCATGATCACAATTTTTCCCATCATTTCTTTGATTTCCGGGGCTTTATTCAATGCCGCCGCCAGATTCGTCTGAGGGCCTGTTGCCACGATGACCAGTTCTTTTCCGTATTTTTTCACAGATTCAATGATAAAATCCACAGCATCCATCTGGGAAGCATGTTCCGCAGCCACAGGCAGTTCTACCTGTCCCACACCATTTTCCCCATGGATTCTGGCGCTGACTTCATGACGGACAAAAACATCCTGTGTCAGTGCTTTTTCTCACCCAGAAAAACGGGAATTTCCGGTTTGCCCATCATTTCCAACAGATTCAGCACATTCTGTACGCCCACTTCTGTATACACATTGCCATAAGTACCTGTTACGCCGATCAGTTCCAAATCTGGGCTGCCTACGGCATAGGCAAGCGCCATAGCGTCATCAATACCTGTATCCAAATCCAGTATCAGTTTCATAATTTTCCTCCTTATACTGCAAAAAATGGGTAAAACCGAAAAAGGTTTTACCCATTTATCCACAGATCTAATGAAAATCAGGCTCAGGCGTGTGCCGCTTCGTCCTGTTTTCTCTTTTCCTCGATGGTTTTCTTCAAAACCATATCTTTGACCTTCATCAGTCGTGTGGTGCTGGCTCTTTCGTTTTCCTCCAGCTTCATGGCAATAAACTTAATGGTTTCCTGATAATTGGGAATCATTACGTTTTCCAGTGCGTTTACACGACGGCGGGTACGTTCAATTTCCTGTGCCAAAAGCTGTGCTGTCTTTTCGCTTTCTGCAAGACGCAGCAGAGGCTCCATGGCATCGGAGAAAGAATTCATGGCGCTGTCCAACTCCCCGGAGGTAAATGCTGTACCATAAGGATAAATATCCCCGCTGCCTTCCTCTTTCTGGAAGTCAAACACAGGTACGTTTACGCTCATGATGTTGCGGTTCTTTACTTTGACCGCTACGGACTGCTGGGGAATCATCAGCGCTTCCGCCAATGTGCTTTCGCTCATAACGGCTCTGGCGATGATGAAGTTCTGGTATGCGCTTTCCAAAGCTGCTTCCGCCTGTTCACGGAGCCGTTTGTTTTCCCGCACGATTTCCAGAAACTGTTTCATCAGTTCGTCCAGTTTATCTTTCAGCAGCTTATGACCTCTGGTCGCGGTTTTGAGTTGACGTTTGAGCCTTGTCATTTCCATTCGGGTAGGATTGACATTCAATTTAGCCACAATGCATCACTCCTCGTCCGCCAGATATTTTTCCAGATATTCGTCACGAATACGTTTCAATTCGCTCTTAGGCAGCATACGCAGCAGTTTCCAGCCAGTATCCAGTGTCTGCTCAATGGTTCTGTCTGTACGGAAGCCCTGAGAAACATACTGTTTTTCAAATTCATCGGCGAATTTCGCATACATCAGGTCGATATCGGACAATGCGCTTTCACCCAGAATTGCCATCAGTTCTTTTGCGTCTTTCCCGCGGGAATATGCCGCAAAGAGCTGGTTCATAGTATCGGCATGGTCTTCACGAGTCTTGTCTTTCCCGATACCTTTATCTTTCAGACGGGACAGGGAAGGCAGAACGTCGATAGGAGGCTGGATGCCTTTTTATACAGGTCACGGCTCAGGATGATCTGACCTTCTGTGATATACCCTGTCAAGTCAGGGATGGGATGTGTCTTATCATCTTCAGGCATGGTCAGAATAGGGATCATGGTGATGGAGCCGGGTTTGCCTTTGATACGGCCTGCACGTTCATACATGGTAGCCAAGTCAGTATACAGATAACCGGGGTAACCACGACGGCCAGGAACTTCCTTCTTCGCCGCAGATACTTCACGAAGGGCTTCTGCGTAGTTTGTGATATCTGTCAGGATAACCAGTACGTGCATGCCCTGTTCAAATGCCAGATATTCCGCAGCAGTCAGTGCCATACGAGGGGTACATACACGTTCTACGGCAGGGTCATTTGCCAGGTTTACGAATACGACAGAACGGTCGATAGCACCTGTCTGTTTAAAGTCGTTAATGAAGAATTCAGCATCTTCGAATGTGATACCGATGGCCGCGAATACTACGGCGAATTTGGAATCAGTACCGCGAACCTTCGCCTGTCTTGCGATCTGTACTGCCAGATTTGCATGAGGCAGACCAGAACCAGAGAAGATAGGCAGTTTCTGACCACGAACCAGTGTGTTCAGACCGTCGATAGCGGAAACACCTGTCTGAATGAATTCCGCAGGATATTCTCTTGCTGCGGGGTTCAAAGGTGCGCCGTTGATGTCCAGACGTTTTTCAGGGATGATGTCGGGGCCATTATCGATGGGTTTACCCATACCACTGAAGACACGACCTAGAATGTCAGGAGATACGCCGAAGTCCAAGCTCTTGCCCAAGAAACGAACTTTACTGTCGGACAGGTTGATACCTGTTGCGCTTTCGAACAGCTGTACCAGAGCGGTATCACCGTTTACTTCCAGTACTTTACATCTTCTGACTTCACCATTGGACAATTCAATTTCGCCCAGTTCATCGTATTTTACGCCTTCTACGCCGGAAACAACCATCAGAGGGCCTGCGACTTCCTGAATGGAACGATATTCCTTTATCATAATTCATCAGCCCCCTTTGCGATCAGATCTTTTACTTCATTTTTGATATCAGCTTCGATTTCATCGTAGCTCTTATCTACGTTTGCTTCTTCTACATATTTCGCACGGCCGATTCTTTCTACGACATCCAGTTTTGTGATCTTCTGGATAGGCACGCCCTGTTTGATGGCTTCGCCTGCTTCTGCGTAGAATGTCAGAATCAGTTTCAGCATACGATACTGTTTATGCAGAGAAGTATAGGTATCTACTTCGTGGAAAGAGTTCTGATGCAGGAAGTCTTCACGGATGGAACGGGAAGTTTCCAGAATCAGTCTGTCACTGTGAGACAGGGAATCCACGCCGACCAGCTGTACGATTTCCTGCAGTTCCGCTTCGGTCTGAAGCAGACGCATTGCTAATGTACGCTGTTCGGAGAAATGCACATCAACGTTCTTGTCTGCCCATGCGTCTACTTTATCCTGATACAGGGAGTAGCTGGTCAGCCAGTTGATGGCAGGGAAATGACGTTTATACGCCAGAGAGGAATCCAGACCCCAGAACACTTTGACAATACGCAGTGTTGCCTGAGATACGGGTTCGGATGTGTCACCACCAGGAGGAGATACGGCACCGATGGCTGTCAGTGTACCCATTCTGCCGTCAGAACCCAGGCAGACAACGCGGCCTGCTCTTTCATAGAACTGTGCCAGACGGGAACCCAGATAAGCGGGGTAACCTTCTTCACCGGGCATTTCTTCCAGACGACCGGACATTTCACGAAGGGCTTCTGCCCAACGGGATGTGGAGTCAGCCATCAGCGCAACGCTGTAACCCATGTCACGGAAGAATTCCGCAATGGTGATACCTGTATAAATGGACGCTTCACGAGCCGCAACGGGCATATCGGAAGTGTTTGCAATCAGTACGGTTCTCTGCATCAGAGATTCGCCGGTACGAGGGTCTTTCAGTTCGGGGAATTCATTCAGTACGTCTGTCATTTCGTTCCCACGTTCGCCGCAGCCGATGTAAACAACGATATCGGCGTCAGCCCATTTTGCCAGCTGATGCTGTGTTACAGTCTTACCGCTGCCGAAGGGGCCGGGGATGGCTGCAACACCGCCTTTGGTAATGGGGAAGAATGTGTCGATAACCCGCTGCCCTGTTACCAGCAGAGAGTCGGGTGTTTCTTTTACTTTGTAAGGACGTTCCTTACGAACGGGCCATTTCTGCATCATGGTTACTTCGATGTCTTTGCCCTTTTCGTCTGTAATGATACAAACGGTTTCTTCTACGGTAAATTCACCGATATAGATTTCTTTGATGGTACCTTTTACGCCATAAGGAACCATGATACGGCATTCTACTACCGCTGTTTCCTGTACTTTACCGATGATGTCGCCTGCTTCTACAACATCACCGATCTGGCGTGTGGGTTCAAATTTCCATTTCTTTTCTCTGTCCAGAGAAGGTGCTTCTACGCCCTTATGAATGTTTGTGCCGCTGACTTCATACAGCTTTTCCAGAGGACGCTGAATCCCATCATAAATGGTGGAAATCAGACCAGGGCCCAGTTCAACGCTCATGGGCATGCCAGTGGAAACCACTTCTTCACCGGGGCCCAGACCGGAGGTTTCTTCATAAACCTGAATGGACGCTCTGTCCCCGTGCATTTCGATGATTTCACCAATCAGGTGTTTATCGGATACACGCACCACGTCAAACATATTGGCTTCACGCATGTTTTCTGCGATGACCAATGGGCCTGACACCTTCACGATCGTGCCTGCTTTCATATTTTCATTCACCTACAATCTTTATTCACTAAACAATATATCCGCGCCGATAGCACGTTTTGCTGATTCTCTGACTTCGTTCATGCCAAGGCCCATGCTGCCGCCGATACCGGGGATGACAATGATGGCCGGCAATTCAAAGTCCTTATATTTTGCAAGACTTTCTCCTGCCTGAAGACTAGCCTGTTCGGTAATATAAATGATGGCATATTCCTTTTCTGCCAGGCTATGGATGGTTTTCTTAATTTCTTCAGGCGTATAAGCGGGGAAAATATCAATCCCCAGAGCGAGGAAGCCCATGATGCTGTCTTTATCGCCAATGATACCAACTTTAGACATAAACTTCTCTCACCCTCTCTTTGATAATTTCTGTATCAATGTTATGAAGCTTACAGGTCAGAATGATTCTGACACATTTCGCTTCTGCTTCTTTCGCCAGGATATAAGCCACAACAGGCTCAGGCGTCAGTGTTTTGTATTTTGCCTCCTTGATATATTCCATCAGGAAGTCGTCACATGCTTTTTCAAAACCGTAAAGCCTTTGTCCATATACTGTTCACAAAGGGCACCGTAAGAAGTTTCCTTCAGCACCGGCAGCATACTTTCTTCACGATATGCCCGCTGGAACACATCCATGCGGATTTCACCGCCGGGCACACAAGCATCTTCAAAGGCTTCAAAAGGACGTCCCATCTGTTTCACACGCAAAATGGTTTTCAAGTTAGTCAAATCTGCCAACATGGTCACATATTTGCGTACGAAGGAATTTTTCATCTGAGAAGCTCTCTCATCCATGGCAGCGAAGCATGCTTTATCCAAAACAGTGTCGATATACTGACCGTTTTTGGTCTTTGCATACAGGCTGATGGCTTCTTCCACAGCATCGCCGTCAATAGTAGGCATTTCCGCGTAATTGCGTTCCCGGAAGTTCTTTTTCATATCTTCCACGGGAATAGTGCCGCCACGCACCAGCAGCTTTTTGCCGTTAACTTTGGAAATTTCCTCTTTGATAAGCACCTTGATATTATGGTAATCATTCTTATAAAGGAAAATATCAATGAGGGCTTCATCGGGAATGAGCTTTGCCACAGAAGTATAAGTTTCTTCCAGATGGGTTTCGATCATTTCCTCAAACTGGTGCACATCCTGCACCTGAGTTTTGCCATAAGCCGTATCAGAAAGCAGACGCAGCGCTTCTTCCGCGCTTTTTGCTTCTGCCATCTGCATGAGCTTTTGCTGGCTCAGCAGCTTATTTTCCATGGAACGCACACTGGCCACGGCGAAAGGGTAAATTTTATTTTTAGACATTTCTACCCCTCCTTAAAATAAGATTTTTGCTGCTGTAATCTGCATTTCTTCTTTTTGTACCATGATGATCGCATCAAAGGAATAGTTATACTCAATGTCACCGTTCTTTACTACAAAGCCGCTGTCAATGTCGCGGGTTTCATCAGAGAGCACATAGCCCTTTTCTTTTACCACATCTGCCAGACGTGCTTTGTCTTTTGCAGAAACGATGATTTCTTTGCCCTGGCTTTCGTCCAGACGTTCCAGCATGCCGCCGATTACTTTTGCATATTCTGCGTCAGGCAGGTTTTCCAGACGTTTTTTTGCTTCGGCGATGATTTCTTCCAGAATATCCTGTTTTTCCCGCAGGATTGCTTTCTTGGCTTCCATCTCTGCGCCGGAGATTTCTTTTGCACGGGCTTTTCTTGCTTCTTCCTCCGCATTTTTGCGGTAGGATTCTTTTTCACGGCGGGATTTTTCTTCCGCCGCTTTCATAATGGCATCTGCTTCCCGTTTGCCTTCCAGCATGAAGGCTTCGATTTCCTTGTCCGCTTCTGCCATGATTCTATCAATGATGATTTTACCGTCGTTCATAGGAGTCATACCTCCTTTATCCGCAAATTACAGCTGCAGGCTGTTGAGCATCAGGAAGGATACCAACAGCGCAAGTACTGCGTATGTTTCTACCATGGCTGCAAACAGCATACCTTTTGCCAACTCGCTGGGTCTTTTACCAACCAACATTACGCCTGCTGCTGCTGCTTTCCCCTGTGCGATAGCGGAACACAGACCAACAATACCGATGGGCAGAGATGCTGCAAAAATGGATGCACCCTGTGCAACAGTCAGATCCAGCATACCGTCGCCGCCCAACAGACCAACTTTTACCATAACGATGAAGGCGATCAGCAGACCATAAATACCCTGTGTACCGGGCAGCGCCTGCAACAGCAGTACCTGACCGAATTTGTTAGGGTCTTCAGAAACAACGCCCGCAGCAGCCTGACCGGCTACGCCAACACCAAGAGCACTACCGATGCCGCCAAGAGTTGCAGCGATCGCAGCGCCAGCTAATGCCAATACCTGACCGTTTAATAAACTATCTACCATCTTCAACATCCTCCTCTAAAATCTTTACATATTTTGTCTTTCTTTCAAAGGGACGGAATTCTCTGCCGCCGCCTGTGTAAAACTTGCCGAAAAATTCTACATACTGCAATCTGCAGGAGTGAACGAAAGCACCCAATGCGTTGATCGCAATATTGAATACTGTACCTGCCAGGAATACCACAATCAGCACGATGGAGCCGACGATACCGCCGCCTGCCAAAGAGCCCAGAGTATTGATAACCTGTGCAACTACCCCTGTTGCCAAGCCCAAAGCCAGCAATCTGGAGTAAGAAAGTACATCAGACAGGTAGCTGGTGATACCGTAAAGGCTGCCCAGACCGCCTGTGATTTTCCCCAAACCTTTTTTCTTTCTGCCGCCGGTGATCAAAATACCAACAGCGCCAACGATTGCCATATATTTGCCAACAGGTACCAGAGAAGGCATCAGGCTGCCGCCGAAGCCGAACATAACCAGGCCGATCAGCAGCAGATACCATAAACCGATATCGAACAAGGCATCCAGAGGATGACCATCACGGATATACATATACGCCTGTACGCCCATACCAACGAAGATGTGGATACCACCCAGAATCAGGGAGAAAATCAACAGCTTCATGGGTTCTTCCAGAGGGTTGAACCAGATGGGGTTGATGACAAAGTCTACACCAAACATGGTTCGTGCGGCCACCGTAAAGAAGTCGCCAAACCATCCGCCGAACAATGCACCCCAGATGAATGTGGAAATACCACAATAGAAGAACATTTTGAACATACGGTACATGGTACCTTCCAGTTTATACTTTTTCAAAATGATGGCACAGCCTACGGAAAGGATGATACCGTATGCCGCGTCACTGAGCATCAGCCCAAAGAAAATAAAATAAAATGGTGCAAGAATCGCTGTGGGATCGATGTCATGTCTTGCCGGCAGGCTATACATGCTGGTAACGCCTTCAAAGGCTGTTACCACACCATTGTTATGCAGCAGGATAGGAACTTCCTCATCGGGATCCGGTTCCTCAATATTATAGTAGAATTCGTACTTTTTCAGCAGATTTTCCACTTTTTCTCTGCTCCACTTGGGCATCCATCCGTCAAAATAAAATACGGTTTCTGTACTAAGCATATCCCCGACAACTTTTGCCCGGTCACGCCGCATACACAAACTGTCATATAGGTATTCGATATCCTGTTTTGCTACACTCAGAGCAGCCAGTTTCTGTTCTTCTTCCTGGATTTCCTGCTCCAGCGCTGTGATCTGCTCTTCGTAAGACTGAATCAGTTCTGCCGGTGTTCCTTTTGTTTCGCCCAGAGTCACCGAAACAAAACCATATGGTCTTAAGGCTTCATAGAGCTGATCTTTTTCATCTTTCCAGCAGATAAAGGAGAAATATTTCTGCTGTTTATCTGCTCCGATTTCATTTATGACTGCCGAAGGCAATGCTGCCAGCACATCTGTCTGTAACTGTGCGCCATTGGTTTTGGCATTGACTGTGCCAAGCACCAGACAAGCATGGGCTGTTTCTGTCATTTCCATGGGTACATCCAGTGTTTCCCAAGGCTGGAGACCTTGAATGACTGTGCGCAGACGGTTGATTTCCGTCCTTGCGTCAGCAATCTTTTTGTTGGATTCTACCGCATGGTCCACATTCATTTCTGTTGCTGTTTTTGTAGCATTCATGTGGTCAACAAAAACATTACGCTTGATTTCTTTTCTGGTGTGGATCAATGGTTTCTTGCCGGTATCATACCGGTTGATGGCGTCCAATGCGACACTGACACGGGCAATATCCGCTTCCAGACGGGAAACGTCCGCACTGTTACTGGTACGGAAAATATCCGGCATCCATTCTTCGTCGTTTACGACGCCTTCCTGAGAATTGATTTCCACAACGCCCAGACGCATCAGTTCATGCAGAAATGGGGTACGGCTGCTGTTCAGACCGATGACAGTCAGTTTTTGCATATCAGTTACTGCCATAAGTACCCACAACCTTTCCGATGACCGCCTGTATTGCTTCCTCTTTCTTTCCCGCAGCCTGCTTTCTGATTTCCTGACAAGCTTCCTGAGCTTCTCTGCGAATACCCTGGATGGTCATTTCGCTGTCTTCCACAGCATTTTTGACTGTTTCATCCACCATGAGCAGTCCGTCCTTGCGGGTCTTTTCCAGCAGCGCCGCTGCTTCCGCCTGCGCTTTCACCTTCAATTCTTCCGCCTGTGCCGCTGCCTGGCGTTTTTTCTCCACAGCCTGCGCTTCTGCATCCACAATACTTTTCAGAATTTCATAAGCCACTTTTATCACCTCTCTCGCTGCAAGTTTACTGCATGTTATCAGGTGTTTCTAATGTATAGACACAAAAAACACTTTTTTGTTAAAAAAATGTCAATTTATGTTTCCTTACATAAAAAATATCCCAAGAATAAACAAATGCAGTTTCCCCTTCTCTTCTTAATATAATACAAAAAAGAGAAGGTCATATCTGGTAAAAAATGTCTAATATGAATAAGTTTTACCAGTCCCTTCCAGATATGTATCAAATATCAAACATACCTTAATCTAAATAATAATGGTTCTTTCCTACATTGTCAATATACACTTCCGCCCCTATGATTATAGAAAAATGAAGATTTCCCAACATTATTGTTAAATATAAATCGAAAATTTTTCATAAAAAATAAAAACCCTGATTTTTAAAGGTCTTGCGAGGGATACTTTGCGTCCTATCTATTTGCAGGCAAAATGATTCACCGTTATTTTTTCTATTGATTTCATATGCAATTGTGCATATACCACAAAATCCTGTTGCTCAATTTAGATATTCTTTTCCTCTTTTACCATTGTCATACCGGGCGAATATGCGTTCTTTTCCGCTTTAATCTGACAGCGAAATTTTTTTTGCAGATTTTTCTGCAAAAAAAAGACTTTGTTTTCACCAGGGATCTCTCCATGGAAACAAAGTCCTTCTTTTGTGCTATTTAGTGATTCTCTACGGCTTCCAAGGCACGGAAAATATCACGTTTCATCCAATGAGGCAGTTCACTTTCTTCCACCTCGTCTTTATGCAGCCACAAAAAACCATCATGTTCTTTGCTCAGCTGCACTTCTCCCCCTGTCCAAACAGCTGCATATGTAAAAATACAGAGGTGAATCTGATTCCGGATGATGTCAAACATAGAAACAGGTCTGCCAATTTCCACAGACAGGGATGTTTCTTCCCGAATCTCCCGCAGCAGCCCATCTTCCGCTTTTTCGTAAAAATGCAGCCCGCCGCCTGGCAGATCCCATTTCTGGTATTTGTTCATATAACTGCCTGCCATTTCTCCTTTGGAACGACGCAGCACCAACACTTCATCCCCCCGGACAATGACAGCTTTCACAGCCACCGCAAAATCCCGATGCATCTGATTCACCTCCCTTCCTGATTTTTTCTTACTTCGCGCTTTCCAGCAGTTCTTTCAGTTCTTCTTCTGTGAAGTTATATTCCTTATTGCAGAAATGGCAGTGCAGATTTGCCTTCTTGTCTTCACGGATGATTTTTTCCAGTTCTTCCTTACCAATGCTGATGAGTGCTTTTTCCACACGTTCTTTGGAACAGTTGCAGTAGAATTCTACCGGCATCTTGTCCATAATCTTCAGATCCATATCTCCCAGAATCATTTCCAGAATGTCTTCAGGGGTTTTGCCCATATCCAGCAGGTCTGTTACATAAGGAATGGTATTCAGACGCTGTTCCAATTTGGAAATCATTTCTTCTGTTGCTTCGGGCATCAGCTGAATGATGAAGCCGCCTGCACGCCGGATAGATGTATCTGTTTCCACCAGTACACCCAGACCAACAGAAGAAGGTGTCTGATCAGACTGCGCAAAATAATATGTCAGGTCTTCTGCGATTTCGCCGCTGACCAGCTGAATTCTGCCGGCATAGGGTTCCTTCAGACCGATGTCACGGATAACGCTCATGTAACCTTCCCCAATGGCGCCGCCCACATCCAGCTTGCCGGGATATTTGCTTGGAATATCCACATTAGGATTGAACACATAGCCTTTCACACGACCATGGGAGTCACCGGAAACCACGATGCCTTTCAGAGGGCCTAAGCTGCGAATCTGCAATGTTACCAAATCCTTATCGCCTTTGAGCATGCTGCCCATCATAGCTGCTGCTGTGAGCATTCTGCCCAGTGCCGCGGAAGCTACTGGAGAAGTATGGTGCACTTCTCTTGCATACTGTACGGTTTCTCTTGTTGTTGCCGCAAAAGCACGGATACTGCCGTTCCCTGCCGTTGCGCGAATGATATAATCCTGCATGTTATATTTCCTCCGTTTCTTACTCTGCCCCTTTTGCCACAAACACAATACGCTGGCAGTCTTCTTTGGGGCTTTCCCATGTATAATCATCATACATGCCTAACAGTGTGAAGCCATTTTTCAACAACGCAGTTTTGATTTCTTCCACACTGTAAGCTCTTTCATAATGTACTTCTTCTGTTCTTTCATATCTGCCGTCATTTCCCTCAATGAAAAAATTCACTGCATATGCATTGATCTTTTCTTCCGGGTCATAATCGTTTTCCCAGATATAAGCAGCGTTTTCCTCTGTAACTGCATAAGTATTCTGGGCAAGGACTTCTCTGAATTTGTACTCTGTATTCATATCAAACAAGAACAGTCCGCCCTGCCGCAAAGATGCTTTCACACAAGCAAATGCCGCTGAAAGTTCGCCATCTTCTGTCAGATAGTTGAGGCTGTCGCAAACGCTGATGATACAGTCCGCCGCTTCTGGCAGAGAAACCTCTGTCAGATCCTGCTCTAATAATATAGAAGAAAGTCCTGCTTCCCGCAGTTTCTTTTCCGCCTGACAAAGCATATCAAACGACAGGTCTACCCCCATAGTGCGATATCCTTTTTTCGTCAAAGGCACCAGCAGATTGCCTGTTCCACATCCAAGGTCTGCAATGACCTGCGGCTCCAAGCCTTCCTTCCGCCAGATTTCTTCCAGAAAAGAAAGCCACTGGTCATAAGGCACTTCTTCCATAAATAAATCATAGACTGTGGCAAAGTCTGTATATGCGTTCATTCTTTTCCTCTCGCTTTCCTTGTTGCCATAATCTAAAATTATACCGTTTTCCAAGAGGAAAAGCAAGTATTTCCCTTTATTCATCCGCCTTTTTCTCGTTTTTTGGCTCCTGTTTCTGTGCTCGTTTCCGTTTTCCCATGATGCCGCCGATGCGTCCACTCTCTCTGGAAGTCAGCCCTTTCCATCCGTTTTCTGAAATTTTATCCAACAGTCCCAATTCCTCTGCAATTTCATATTTCATTTTCAGATCTGCTTTCTGCTGTGGTGTCAGTTCTTTTTTTCATGATTTTTTATAACCTCCTGTTTTCCTTGAAAAATGGGCTTTTTTCTTGTACTTATTTTTATTTCTTGAAATAATTTTGAAAATTATGCAGGAAAGGTTTGACAGAATCCAATTTGGATGTTAGACTAACTTCATAAGTACATAAAAATACAAAGTAGAGGTGCGTTTTTCAAGAGTAACCGAGCCAATATCATAAGGGATACAGGAGGCTCGTCGAAAGGGGAAAATGCCGAAGAAAAAGACGGCCTTATCTGTTTTTTTCTGGTTGTGCGGTTAAGAGCCGTATGACTGTCATTGGGTTTCCCAATGGAGCGCTACTGGATAATTACCATAGTTTATTGCTATTGTTTATTTTCTATGGTTTTTTGCAGTCGGCGCTGGCCGGCTTTTTTGTTACCAAAAATCATCTCTCGCACAAACGTATTTCTGGGAAGGAAGGTATCAATCATTATGAAAAAAATCAATCTTGCTGTTGTAGGCGCAACCGGTATGGTAGGCAGAACATTCCTGAAAGTTCTGGAAGAAAGACAGTTGCCCATCGACAACTTCTATGTAATGGCATCCAGCCGTTCCGCTGGCTCCAAACTGACTTTCAACGGCAAAGAATATACAGTAGAAGAACTGACAGAACATTCTTTTGATAAACCCATCGACATCGCCCTGTTCTCCGCAGGCGGCGGCACCAGCGAAAAATTCGCTCCCATCGCAGCAGCACACGGCTGTATCGTTATCGACAACAGCTCTCAGTGGCGTATGGACCCCGAAGTTCCTCTGGTAGTTCCTGAAGTAAACCCCGAGGACATCGCTTGGCACAAAAACATCATCGCAAACCCCAACTGCTCCACAATCCAGGCTATGGTTGCTCTGAAACCCCTGGATGACAAATACAAAATCAAACGTGTGGTTTACTCCACATATCAGGCAGTATCCGGCGCAGGTCTTGCTGGTTGGAAAGATCTGGAAAACGGTCTGAAAGGTGAAGCTCCTAAGAAATTCCCTCACCCCATCGCAAACAACTGCCTGCCTCACATCGATGTCTTCCTGGACAATGGCTATACAAAAGAAGAAATGAAAATGGTAAACGAAACAAGAAAAATCCTGCATAACGACGAAATGCGCGTAACTGCAACAACCGTTCGTGTACCTGTATTCGACTGCCACAGCGAATCCATCAACATCGAATTTGAAAAACCTTTCGAAATGGATGAACTGCTGGAAACACTGAAAAACGCACCCGGCGTTGTACTGCAGAACAATTCCGCAGCCAATGAATATCCTCTGGCAGTAGACGCAGCAGGTCATGATGAAGTATTCATCGGCCGTGTTCGCCGTGACGAAAGCGTAGAAAGCGGTGTAAACATCTGGGTTGTAGCTGACAACATCAGAAAAGGCGCTGCAACAAACGCTGTACAGATTGCAGAAGAAATCATCAAAAACATGCAGTAATTGTTGAACATCGAAGGAGGTCATTCTTATGTCTATTTTCACAGGCGCTGGGGTGGCACTGGTTACCCCTACCTACGCTGACGGCAGCGTAAATTTTGATAAACTGAAAGAACTCATTGAATTCCAGATTGCAAACGAAACAGATGCGCTGATCATCTGCGGCACAACAGGCGAAGCATCCACACTGTCTGACGAAGTACAGATCGAATGTGTACGTTTCTCCAAAGAAGTTGCGAACGGCCGTGTTCCTGTTATCGCAGGCGCTGGCAGCAACGATACCGCTCACTGCATCGCACTGGCACAGGGCTGCGAAAAAGCAGGCGCTGACGCTGTTCTGCTGGTAACACCTTACTACAACAAAGCAACACAGAAAGGTCTGATCCTGCACTACACAGCAGTTGCAAACAGCATTTCCATTCCTGTAATTCTGTACAATGTACCCGGTCGTACCGGCTGCAACATTGCACCTAAGACTGTTTACGAACTGTCCAAAGTAAAAAATATCGTAGCTATCAAAGAAGCAAGCGGCAACTTCTCTCAGATTGCAGAAATCGCTGCACTGTGCGGCCCCGACTTTGATATTTACAGCGGCAATGACGATCAGATCGTTCCTATGCTGGCACTGGGCGCAAAAGGCGTTATCTCTGTACTGTCCAACGTTGCTCCTAAAAATACCCATGACATGGTTGCAAAATTCATGGCTGGCGATGTAGCAGGTGCTGCAAAACTGCAGCTGGATGCCATCGAACTGATCAAGGCTCTGTCTGCGAAGTAAACCCCATCCCTGTAAAAGCAGCGCTGAACCTGATGGGTTATGAAGTAGGCCCCTGCCGTCTGCCTCTGTGCGACATGGAAGAAAAGAACCTGGAAACACTGAGAACAGCACTGAAAAATTACGGTTTGCTGAAATAAGACACATTCATTTCTGTTGAAACAGCAAAATATATGCATCCAGTAAGGGCATCCGTACCGAAATGCATCAGAGCCGGAACACCCCTAAAAGGTTCCGGCTCTTTCTTTTGAATACTGCTGTTTTCACTTATTTTAAGGAGGTTTTTGATTTATGGTAAATATCATCATGCACGGCTGCGGCGGCAAAATGGGTCATGTCGTAGCAGACCTGGTGAAAAACGACCCTGATTGTCAGATTGTTGCAGGGATTGATCCCGCTGTTCCCGCTCTGGATTTCCCTGTATTCGCTTCCCCTGCGGAATGTACTGTTGATGCAGATGTCATCATCGACTTCTCCACAGCAACAGCTGTTCCCGCTCTGCTGGACTCGCGAAAGAAAAACACATTCCCGTTGTTGTCTGCACAACAGCCCTTTCTGATGAAACACAGGCAAAACTGGAGGAAACCGCAAAAAGCGTTGCTGTACTGAAATCTGCGAACATGTCCATCGGCGTAAACCTGCTGCTGGATCTGGTTCAGCGTGCAGCACAGATCCTTTACGATGCAAACTTCGATATTGAAGTAGTAGAAAAACATCATAACCAGAAAATTGACGCACCCAGCGGTACCGCTATGGCACTGGCTGACGCCATCAATACTGCAATGGACGAAAAATTCCACTATGTATACGATCGTTCCCAGAAACGTGAAAAACGGGAACGCACAGAAATCGGCATTCATGCTATCCGCGGCGGCAATATCGTTGGGGAACATGATGTCATCTTCGCAGGACGTGACGAAGTCATCACCCTCAGCCATCATGCTTCCAGCAGAGAAGTATTTGCTGTTGGCGCTGTAAAGGCTGCAAAATTCCTGGCTGAACAGCCTGCTGGTCTGTATTCCATGAAAGAAGTTCTGGCATAAACATACAAAAAAAGACTGTGTTTTACACAGTCTTTTTTATTGAAAATGGGATTTATTTTTCTGTTACAATTTGGAAAATGTGGTCTGCTTTCTGGGCAATGGATTGAGGCAGACTGGTACCTGTCAAGATCATATCCATGGTATTGGGACGTTTTTCCATCATCTCCACCACTTCTTCTTCTAACAAATATCCTTCTTCCACACATTCCAGAATACCATCTAACATCAGCATGTCACATTCACCCGTATCCAGAATTTTTTTCGTAAAGTTAAAAGCGTTGCGGATTTCCGAAGCGATTTCTTTACGAATTTCCTCTGTCATTTCCGTACCTTCCCGATCTTTCTCAAAATGGAAAATACGAAAATCCGGTTCCAGTTTTTCCAGCAATGCAATTTCCTGATTGTTATGATAATCCATAAACTGGATCATAACCACCCGCAGGTTTTCTCCAAGGGCACGAATGCCTTTGCCAAGGGATACGCTTGTTTTTCCTTTACCTGCACCATAATAAATTGCAATTTGTCCTGTTTTCACCATTGTTCACTCCTGTTATTTTGCCAAATCAGTCTGTGTTTCCTCTGTCGCATTTACCTGCGGCGGATTTTCTTCTGTATGCAAAGATATTTTGGATACGGATACTTCATAAGCAATCCGTTCTTCCACCTGATCGTCGTTTTTCTTCTGATATACACGGCTTTGGATACGGCCCCATACTTTCACGGCTGTACCCACTTCCAGAGAGGAAATATATCTCGCGTTTCGTCCCCAGGTAATACAGGGAATATAGTCTGACTTATTGTATGCACGGTTTACCGCAATCAATACATCCGAAATTTCTCTGCCGAATGGCGTTTTCCGGTAAATAGGCGCTTTGCAGATAAAACCATTGAGAATGATTTCATTTTCATTGTGCATCTGCTCTTCATCCAGCACCTGAATATCTCTGACAAAAATTGTCAGCACCAATCGACTGCGATTTCCAGTATAATTATTGTAGCTTCTCAGCTGACCTTTGATCTTTACATGCTTACCGCACACAATATTCTGATTCATCAACAATCTCTCTGACACAGTGATCGGCAGAATATCTGCATTTTCACTGAGCCGTTCTGAAGAAATCTTGAATGTATAAAAGCCTTCGCCATAAACTTCATGGCTGAATACGCCATCTTCCACTACAACACCCGTAATGACAACGGAATTGTTTTCAGGCAAACTGTTCATTTGCATTTTCTCCCCTTTTCTGTGCCGCAGCAACTGCTCACGCTCCGGCATTTGTTCTTCTGTAACTTACTTTATGCTTGAACAAAAGCCTTTAGAAGTTGAAACAGAAAAACATCTTGTTCCTAACTCATGCTATCGTTTTGGATAAAACGATCTTTTCTTTTCTCAGCCTTCTCCACCGGTGATATGTTTTCCGTTACGGAAAATAAAACCGATCTTCACACAGTCGATCGCCACCACCATGGTGTAGTCTTTTGTTTCATATATCATCGGTTCGCCGCCTTTTTTCACGATTACGGCGTCTATCTTTTTTCCTTCTGCCGTCCAATAAGAAAGAAAGTGAAAATCTTCTTCTCCTTTAATCGCCCATTCCAGATCCAAAAGAGGTTTCAAAAAAAATCTCCGTCGCAGCCGAAATAATCAGCCACCCTCTTTCTGGACTGTTCAAAATCCAAAACAGGTTCTTTTCTCGCCATGTTCTTCCTCCGCAATTTTACTAAAGCTATCTGTTTCTATGGTACTGATAACCGACGGATTTGTCAATAACAACCGCATTTTTTGATGGTTTCATAAAACGAAAAAATATTGATTTTCCAACAAAAACCGTTGTTTTCGCATAAAA
>BBZU01000011.1 GCA_001304995.1 Clostridia bacterium UC5.1-1D10
GTTTTCTTATGAAGATGCCCCAAGCATACCTTCTTTTTTGGTTTTATTTATGCGGCTGTTGGGATACGTTTTAAAATATGTAAGTGCTTCTGGATAAAGTTTACGATTCTGCCTACCAAAAGAGCGGAAATGATGGTTCCGATTCCTAAGCCGTTTAAATGGCGGAAGAACAGCAGGGAAAGGCAGGCGGCGGTCAAAATCAATGTGACATCGAAGATTACTTTTACACTGCCGAATTTTTTGCGGCTGACCTGTGCAATGGCTTTGACGATGCCTTCGCCGGGAACCACCAGTACATTGGGGGCAACTTCGACACAGATGCCCAATGCCAGAATGGCGCAGCCTGCCAGCAGGGAAAGTATTTGACTTGCAAAGTGGACGGGTGTGAAACTTCCCAGCAGTGTCATGCTCACATCAATGAAACTGCTGAAAATCATGTTTACTACAATTTGCAAATACTGATAAGGACGGAACTGTCTGCGGAGCAAAACCACTTCTCCTAAAATGAAAAGCATGTTCAGCAGAAATGTGAATCCACCAAAAGAAAGTGGAAATCGAAAGCTCAGGACATAGGGCACACTGGAAATGGGAGAAGTGCCCAGACTGGCTTTGGTAATGAAGGCAATACCGAAAGAATTGATGAGTATGCCTAAAATAAACCAGATATAGCGGAAAAAGAGTTTTTTCATATTGTCGCCTCCAGGGTTTCTAAATTCAGCAGGATTTTTCGAAATGTTTCCAGAAATTGCTTTTGTTCTTCCGGCGGAATATCCTGCCATGCGATTTTATCAACGAGAGCGCAGACTTTTCGCACCTCTAAGGCTTTTTCCTTTCCTTTTTCTGTGAGGGAAAGGCGGTAATTGCGCCGATCTGATGGGTCAGGGGTTTTTGTGAGGTAGTTTTGCTGCTCCATGCGGGCAACCAGGCTGGTGACAGTGGACTTGTCCAGAACACATCCCAGAGAAATTTCTTTTTGGGTGCAGTCAGGATGTTCCCAGAGAAATTCCAGTATTTTGGGCTGACCGGGCAGCAAGTCTCCTTTGGCTGTCTGACGCACAATGGCCTTATTGGAACGGTTGAATGCAAGAAGCAGTAAATAATGTAAATCACCGTAATTCATGAAAACACTTCCTTCTTAATTAGTTGGAAATCAAACTAAAAGAAGTATAGAACTTCATGTCTTTTTTGTTAATAGAAGGGGGACAAAACCTGATTTTCTTCATATCATAGGACAGGAGGAAAAATGAGGTGAATCATTCATGAAAGAAAAAACAATAGCATATTGCAGAGCAGGCGAAAATTGCTCTTTAGCATTGTTGCGGGCAGCATCTGATCAATATGGCTTTCCTTTGTCAAAAGAACTAATTGACAGCTGTGGTGCTGTTTGCAGCGGTTTCGGCATCGGAGGTATATGCAGCGCGTTGGTAGCGGCTATCATGGTGTTGGGGATTCTTTTTGATCCGGAAGAAGCCAAAAAGAAGCGTCTGTTTTTCCTGCTGGCTTTTCGGGAGAAGTTTGGCGCTATGGATTGCCCGACCCTTTCGGCAGGCAAGCTGGACTGCACAGAATTGATGGGGGAGATTGGCGCATTGCTGGAAGAAACCGTTGGCGGAGAGGATATTTTGAAAAAAAGCCTGTAAAGGTGGATGTTTTTTGGAAAAACCCTTGCACTTAGGCGCTGGCTGTGGTATTCTTCTGCGTGATTAATCGTTTTATAAGGAAGAAAGAGGTTGGGAGAATTACTATGAAAGCAAGAAAAATCTATTGGGCATTTCTGCTGGTGTTTTTGATCGCTGCTATCTGGTTGCAGACAACAGGTGCCTTGGGTGAGGCATTCTGGGGACTTTACGGCATCATCATCGCTGGTTTTTTGTGGGTGGTGTATTTGTCAACAGACGGTATCTGCAGGATCTGGAAAAAGAAGTCAAAGAGATGAATCCTTTGCTGGAGCAGGAACCTGATAAATATATCGATGTCATGGAAAAGGCACTGCAAGGCCAGAGAAGCCGTGCCATGCAGGCAATGCTGCTGACACAGATCGGCAAAGGCTATATGGCAAAAGGCGACTATGAAACAGCGAAAAATCGCCTTCTGACAGTACCGCCGAAAGGACTGAACCCTGTTATGGCCCAGGAGTACTATATTATGCTTGGTCTGACACTGTTCCATCTGGACAAAGACGAAGCGGCAAGAAAACTGCTGGTTTTGAAAGCAACTGATTTTGACAGAGCAAGACAGAATCCGGAGTTTGCGCATTATTACCATATTTTGCAAGTCCTTGCCATGGTCTCCGAAGCCAATCGTACAGGTGCCAGAAAATATCTGGCAGAGCATCCGGAGCTGGAAGAAAGAGAAGACTGCAAGAAAGAAATGAAATTTATCCATCAAAAATTGTAATTTCATTGTCAGAAAGAAAGCCTCACAGACTGGAAAAACAGTCTGCGGGGCTTTTTTAATGAAAAAACAGGTGAAAAAATGACTTTTTGGCATGTCCGAAAATTCTGCCGCATAAGCATGTAAAGGAAAGGAAAAGTCAGCTCGTATTTGTATTAATGTTGCAACATAAGGGGGAGGAACTCATGTAGATTGCACAAAGACATTTTGCATAAAGTATGGTATAATGTCTCCATGTGACAGAAAAATGATTTGCACTGCCAAAAGGCAGAGAGCAAAAATCAGATATACATGAGGTGTGAAAATGGAATATGTTTTTGGCATTGATGTAGGCGGTACCACTGTGAAAATCGGCCTGTTTACCACAGATGGCACATTGGTGGATAAGTGGGAAATCCCTACCAACACATCAAACGGCGGCAAAGCCATTCTGCCGGATGTTGCTGCAAGTCTGGAAGAAAAAATGAAAGAACGGGGCATTGACAAGGCATCTGTGAAAGGCGCTGGCATTGGTGTTCCCGGGCCAGTCACAGACGATGGTGTGGTAAACCATTGTGTGAATTTGGGCTGGGGCATTATGCATGTGACAGAAGAACTGAAAGCTCTGACAGGATTTGAAGTAAAAGCAGGAAACGACGCCAATGTGGCAGCCCTTGGAGAAGTATGGAAAGGCGGCGGCAGAGGATATGACAATGTGTTGATGATTACCATTGGCACGGGTATCGGCGGCGGCCTGATTCTCAATGGCAAGATTCATGGCGGTGTCACCGGCAGTGCGGCAGAAGTGGGACATATCTGCGTCAATCCGCTGGAAACAGAACCTTGCAACTGCGGAAACTGCGGCTGTCTGGAACAGTATACTTCCGCAACAGGCATTCTGCGCATGGCACAGAAAAAACTGGCGGAAACAGATGCACCTTCCATTCTGCGCGGCAAAGCTGATCTGACCACAAAAGATGTCATTGATGCTGCAAAAGAAGGGGATACACTGGCAATGGAAGTGTTTGACTTTATGGCAAAGACCATGGGTATGGTACTGGCTGGATGTTGCGCACTGGCAGATATGGAATTGATCCTCATCGGCGGCGGTGTGTCAAAAGCGGGGAATTTTTTGACAGATCCCATCGAGCAGTATTTCCGTACATTTGCTTTCCACACTCAAAAGAATACAAAATTCAAACTGGCTGAACTGGGAAATGATGCCGGCATTTATGGTGCGGCAAGAATGATGATACATGACTGATATTTTTAAGGAGAGAAGGATATGGAAATCAAAAAACGTCTTTTCGGACAGACAAAGACAGGGGAAGCGGTTTTCGCCTTTACCCTGAAAAACAGTGTGGGGACAGAAGCCACGATCCTCACATACGGCGCGGCAGTACAGTCCCTGAAATTCGCAGGAACAGATGTGGTGTTGGGTTATGACACCATGCCGGATTATGAAGCCCAGGATAAATTTATGGGTGCAGTAGCAGGCAGATTCGCAAACCGTATCGGCAAAGGTCGTTTCGTCCTCAATGGTGTGGAATACGAATTGTACTGTAATGACGGTGCAAACCATCTTCATGGCGGCAAAGAAGGCTTTGACAAAAAAGTCTGGACAGCAGATGTGGAGGACGATGCCCTTTGCATGCGTTACACCAGCCCCAATGGAGAAGAAGGCTATCCCGGCACCCTTTGCACAGAAGTACGGTATCGTTTGGATGATGAAAATCGTTTCTGTGTGGAATATCAGGCAGTCTGCGATACAGATACGGTGCTGAACCTGACAAACCACAGCTATTTCAATCTGAACGGTCATGACGCAGGTACGCTGGAACAGCAGAAAGTACAGATCTTTGCGGATTTCTATACAGAAAACAGCAATGAATGCCTGCCTACCGGTGTGATTGCCGCTGTGGAAGGCACACCCATGGACTTCAGAGAACCCCATGAAATCATGGAACGCATTGATGCGGACTTTGTACAGCTGAAAAATGGCAGTGGCTATGACCATAACTGGATTCCCAATGGCTATCAGAAAGATATGGTGCGCAAATGTGCCGAAGCTGTTGGGGAAGAAACAGGCATCCGTATGGCTGTATATTCCGATCAGCCTGGTGTACAGTTCTACTCTGGAAACTTCCTGGATGGCATTGTGAAAGGGAAAAATGGCGCTGTTTATGGCCGCCGCAGTGGATTCTGCTTTGAAACACAGGGATTCCCCAACGCAACAGCTTATGGACATTTCCCTTCTGCGGTACTGCGTCAGGGGGAATGGTTCCGCAGTCAGACCATTTTCGCTTTTTCCAAAGATTGATCTGAAAGGCATTACATATACCGTTTGATGGGAAATCAAGAAAAGGCTTTGCATTTCCAGTGAGATGCAGAGCCTTTTTATGATGAGAGAAAAAGGAGGATTGCCATGAAACGCTGGCAATTGAAACGTACAAAAGTAGATATTGGTGCCATGGCGGCAGATATGGGTATCCAGCAGGCAACGGCGGCAGTCCTTGCCAATCGGAAACTGCTTTCCCGGAAACAGACCCATGATTTTCTGTATCCCGATATCTCCAGTTTGCACAATGGGCTGGAAATGCAGGATATGGAAAAAGGCCTGGATTTGATTACCATGGATATCAAAAAAGGAAAAAAGATTGCCGTTTATGGGGACTATGACGTGGATGGGGTCATGAGCACCACCATATTGAGCCGTACCATTGAGAGATGTGGCGGTGAAGTAACTTATTATGTACCGCATCGACAGCAGGAAGGATATGGGCTGAACAATAAAGCGGTGGAACAGCTGGCAGAGGAAGGTGTAGGCGTGCTTTTTACCTGTGATAACGGCATTGCGGCCATGGGAGAGGTGGCACTGGCGAAGGAACTTGGCATGGAAGTGGTCATATTGGATCACCACGAACCTGCTTTTACAGAGGGAAAAGAAGGCGCATGGCGGGATATTCTGCCCAGCGGGGATGCTGTTATCGACCCAAAACGACGGGATTGCGCGTATCCTTTTCCTTTTTTATGTGCTGCTGGAATTTCTTATAAATTCGCCCTGCTGCTGTTGGGACGGTTTGGCTACGGCGGCGACCCTTTGGAAAAGGAATTGCTTTGCTTTGCAGCAGTGGCAACGGTTTGCGATATTGTAGATCTGCTGGATGAAAACCGTACCATTGTAAAGCTGGGATTGCAGGAAATACAGCATACCACCAATGTGGGACTTCGTGTATTATTGGAAGAAACAGGTTTGGCAGATAAACAGGTCACAGAATACCATTTGGGATTTGTGGTAGGGCCGTGTATCAATGCAACAGGACGTCTGGAAAGCGGCAGAATTGCTGTGGAGCTGTTTCGGGAAACAGATGCGGACAAAGCCCGTGCCATTGCCCGTCATTTGATGCAGCTCAATGAAGAACGAAAAGAAATGACCACACAGGCGGTGGAACGGCTGACGGAGCAGTTGGAACAGCAGGAAACACCCATGGAAAAAGTACTGGTGCTTTATGACGGAGAAATCCACGAAAGTATTGCAGGCATTGTGGCAGGACGTATCAAGGACAAGTATTATCATCCCACCATCCTCATCACAAAAGCGGAAGAAGGCGCAAAAGGTTCTGCCCGCAGCATTGAAGGCTATCACATTTTTGAAGCCCTTTATAACTGCCGGGAATTGTTCACACGCTTTGGTGGACACGCTATGGCCGCAGGGCTTTCACTGCCTCATGAAAATATCCCCATCTTGCGGCAGCGGCTCAATGAGGATTGCAGTCTGACAGAACAGGATATGACGCCGGTACTGCGTATTGAAAAGATACTGGACTTTTCTCAGGTTCACATGAAGTTGGCGGAAGAGCTGAAAGGACTGGCGCCTTTCGGGAAGGAAAATCCCTCTCCGCTTTTTGCCACACAGCATGTATGGGTGGAACGGATTCGGCTGGTTGGGAAAAATAAGGATATGATGCAGCTGACTCTGCGGGAAGACGCTTCTCGTATGGTATTGTCTGCCGTGGACTTCAATGGACTGGAAAATCTGCGGGGGATTCTAAAAGAATTGTATCCGGCTGAGGATTGTGATAAAATAATACAGTATGGGAAGCTTCCCATGGCATTAGACTTTGTGTATAGCATCGACATCAATTCCTATAATGGCAGGCAGTCGATACAGCTTGTGATTCGGGATTTCCGGGTGTCGAAATAGGAGGACGAAAACCATGGATTTGAAAGAGAAGATCAGATCAATTGAAAATTTCCCCGAAGAAGGCGTTATTTTTCGGGACATTACAACACTGCTGAAAGAAGGGGATGCCCTGCGGGAAGCCATTGACCAGATTCAGACAAATCTGGACGGCGTGGATTTTGACCTGATTTTGGGGCCGGAATCCCGTGGCTTTATTTTCGGGATGCCTTTGGCTTATAATCTGAAAAAAGGCTTTGTGCCTGTGCGGAAAAAAGGCAAACTGCCCGCGGAAGTCATCAGCAAGGAATATGCGCTGGAATATGGCACAGCTGTCATTGAAGTGCATAAAGACGCTATCCAGCCAGGGCAGAAGGTTGTTATTGTGGATGACCTGCTGGCAACAGGCGGCACTGCAAAAGCCATCATCGAAATGGTAGAAAGCGTTGGCGCGGAAGTGGTTGGCCTGACATTCCTGATCGAGCTGGATTTCCTTCATGGCAGAGATGTTCTGGAAGGTTACAACATCAGTTCCGTACTGCATTATTGATTACAGAAGATAAAGACGATACCTTTGCTGTTTTGACGGTGAAGGTATCTTTTCCTTTGAAAGGAGAGAGAATATGTATAGCCAGTTTTTTATACTGTTTGCCATGATTGTGGTGGGGTATTATGGATACCGAAAAGGATGGCTTACACGAGAAGTTAATAAGGGAATGGGCGGATTGGTTATGCAGGCGACAATCCCTGCCATGCTGGTGACCACCATTGCCAATATCCAGATTACCCATGACATTCTTCTGGGATTTTTTCTCATGATGGCAGCCCAGGCTGCGGCAATGATGATATTTGGTTTTCTGATGCGTCTTTATGGAAAGGCAAGGAAGCTGGATGGACGTCTGCTGGACATGCTGGACATTACCACCGGTTCCCTGAATAATGGATTTATCGGTCTGCCTGTGGCGACAATCTTTTTTGGAGATGTGGGCGTTATGTATATGTCCGCCGGCGTTTTAGGATTGAACCTGTATCTGTGGAGCTACGGGGTATATGTTCTTGGCGGTAAGCAGGGTGGCAGCGGCGCGCAGATGGGCAAAACATTCCTCAAAGGTGCTGTAAACCCCAACTGTATTGCTATTTTCCTTGGTCTGGCACTGACATTAAGCAATACGGTGCATCTAGTGCCTCAGGCGCTTCTGGACTTTTTGACACGGTTAGGGGATCTGTCTACACCACTTTCCCTTATTTACATAGGCGCACTGGCTGGCAGCAGCGGCATCAAGCAGCTCTTCCATGAAAAGGACGCGTTGGAATTGAGCATTGTAAAAATGCTGGGGATGCCATTTCTGGCTTGGGCAGTTATGCTGATTGTTCCGGCGGGAGATATGGCGAAATCTATTTTTCTGGTGACAGCGGCATTGCCATCGGCGGTTGTTGTGCCTATGATGGTAGAAAAGTATGGATATGGCGAAAAAAATGTCCTCGGATATCGTACTCTTGACCACGCTGATTTCCGTTTTGGAACTGCCTGCCTGCGTATGGCTGACACACTTTCTGTATTAAGAAAAAAGCAGCAAAAAGTATAAAAAAGTGCTTGCAAAACGCCCGGAGGCGTGGTATAATCTTTCATGTTGATTACGGACGGTCCAATGGCGCATCAAGAGGATGGCGGTAAGAACGTCTTTGGGGAAAGGAGGAAACAAAATGGATATCATCAGAGAACTGGAACAGGAACAGCTGAAAAGCGAAGTAACTCCTTTTAACGTAGGTGATACAATTCGTGTATATGCGAAAGTAGTCGAAGGCTCTAGAGAAAGACTGCAGATGTTCGAAGGCGTTGTTATCAAAAGACAGGGCGGCGGCATCAGAGAAACTTTCACAGTAAGACGTATTGCATCCGGCGTTGGCGTGGAAAGAACATGGCCTTTGCATTCTCCTAGAATCGATCGTATCGAAGTAGTAAGACGCGGTATCGTTAGACGTGCGAAACTCTTCTACCTGAGAGATAAGGTTGGTAAAGCAGCAAAGGTAAAAGAAGTATTGAGATAAGAAAAATAGGCCTTGGTGAGTTTCTCATCAAGGCTTTTTTCGTGAAAGGCAAATTTGATTTTGCATTTGACGAAAAAAGGGGTAAGATGGTATATTGATAAGCAGAGGGAAGTGGAAAGGAGGCGCAGGGGCAATGTCCAGAAAAAAGACAGAAAAGGACAAGAAAGTATGGATTTCAACTTTGATACAGATGGTGGCAATTGTTGTCATTGTTTTGCTTTTGCGCACCTTTGTCATTGGAACCATCTATGTGAAGGGTTCATCCATGGAGCCAAACTTCCACCATGGAGATTTTTTGGTGATTAATAAACTGGAAACGCGAGTGGCTTCTCCTCAAGTGGACGATATTGTCATTTGCAAACTGGATAATGTGGAATATCAGGAAAATATCATCAAGCGCGTCATTGGTCTGCCCGGAGATGAAATTGATCTGCGGGATAATGGCAGCGGCATTTATCATTTATACATAAATGGCGTATTGGTGGAGGAACCTTATATTGCGGAGCCTATGCAGGACAAAGGCGATATCACCTATCCGTTTATCGTGCCTAAGGGCTGTTATTTTGTCATGGGTGATAATCGAAATGCCAGCACAGACAGCCGCAGACAATCCATTGGTGCCATAGAAAAAGAGGATATCATGGGCAGGGTGGTACTGCGTCTGTATCCTTTCAGTGATATTGGTATGGTGAAATAAGGAGGAATTTTATGCATATACAGTGGTATCCGGGGCATATGACAAAAACCCGCCGTATGATGGAGGAAACCATTTCTCTGGTGGATATTGTCATTGAACTGGTAGACGCCAGAATTCCATACAGCAGTAAAAATCCGGATTTGGATGAACTTGCGAAAAACAAACACCGCATTTTGCTGATGAATAAAAGCGATTTGGCAGATCCTGCGGCAACGGAAATCTGGACAAAATATTTTGAAGAAAAAGGGTTTCATGTTATTGAAATGAATGCCATCAAAGGCACAGGTATGGCGGATGTGACAAACGCTGCTCGTGCACTGATGAAAGATAAAATCGAGAAACTTCGCGCCAGAGGCCGTATCAATGTGCCTATCCGCGCTATGATTGCCGGTATTCCAAATGTAGGGAAATCCACTTTCATCAATAAATATGTGGGGAAAACCACAGCCAAAACAGGGGATAAACCCGGTGTGACCCGCGGCAAACAGTGGATAAAGCTGAAAAAAGACTTTGAACTTCTGGATACCCCCGGGATTTTGTGGCCCAAATTTGAAGATCAGCAGGTAGGTCTGAAACTGGCATTTACCGGTGCCATCAATGATGATATTCTGGATTCCCAGACACTGGCAACAGCGTTCATCAATCACATGATGGTGGTAAATCCCGATTGTATCCGCAAACGGTATAACATTGAATTTGATACCATTGCGGAACCCCATGATGTATTGCGTCAGATTGCCGAAGCCAGAGGCTTTAAGCTCAAAGGGGATGAACCGGATCTGGAACGTGCTTCCAAAATCCTGATGGATGAATACCGCGGCGGTAAGTTAGGTCGCCTGACACTGGAACTGCCAGAGGACATCAATGATATGCTGGCGGAAAAAGAAGCCAGAGAAAAAGAAAAAGCCCAGACGGATAAAGCCAGAAAGGCAGAATACAAAAAAGAAAGAAATAAAAAACAAAAAGGGTTTGCTGTTTTGTGACAGCAAGCCCTTATTTTTGGGTGCTTTAGCTTAACAAAACCCCTAGTTCTACTAGGGGTAAATAGAATACTTTAGTATATAAAACCTCCTGATTATAATTTTAGAATGAAGGTTTGGCGACCGCATTACTAAAACAAATCAGGAGGTTTTTGACATGAAAAATGAAATAAAAAATACAGCACATTCTAAATACAGATGCCAATATCATATCGTATTTGCACCGAAATATAGAAGAAAAGTGATATACAAAGAATTAAGAGCAGATATAGGACAAATCATCAGAAAATTGTGCGAAGAAAAGAAAGTTGAGATTCTTGAAGCACAAACCTGCCCAGACCATATCCATATGTTAGTAAGTATACCACGATATTTGAGTGTAGCACAGTTTATAGGGTTTCTCAAGAGCAAGAGTGCCCTGATGATATTTGATCGACATGCAAATCTAAAATATAGATATGGGAGAAGAAATTTCTGGGCGAGAGGATATTTTGTTGACACAGTAGGGAGAAATGAAAAGGTGATAAAAGAGTACATAAAAAATCAGCTGGAAGAAGATTATATGGCAGATCGGATTTCATTAAAAGAGTATACAGACCCGTTTACGGGTAATAGAGGAGAATAAGGCAAAAAAAGACAGCCACTTTTAGTGGCTGCCTGTAATTGTAATGCGATGCCAAATCTTCAATATTCCCTTTCAGGGAATCAGCACGTAATACCCCTTCTAGGGGTTGTTCAAACCACTAGTTAACTAGTGGTTTTGATTATGTACGTTTTCTTTTCAGCAATTGCAGGGTATCTTCATTCAAACAGCCCAATGCTCCTAGAAAGACCAGATACAGTATGCCCATACCCAACAGTGTTCCGCAGAATAACACAGGAGATGGGGTACTGGTTTGAATAATTAGGCGAATGATAAGTGCCGCAGCGATGCCTGCGAGGATGGGGCGGCCAAAACAGTCAAAGAGGGATGGTGATACACCTGTGCGCTTTTTCAGTTTCCGCAAAGAAAGAATGGTGGCTGCTAAAAGGCTGCAAAACCATCCGGTACAAAAGGCACTTAATCCCCAGATAGGAATGCCGAACCATACAAAGGCAATAGTGATGAGAGAAGAAAGAATGTGGCTCCAGAATAGGAAAAAATGCTCTCCCAAACCATTCAAAAGACCGTTGATGGTGGTTTGACCGTATAAAAGGGGACAGAGAAATGCCAGTGGAAACAATAACTGACCTAAGTTGCTTCTGCCGTACACCACATAACAGATTTCCTGAGGAAAAACAGCAAATAGACAGGCGGAACCTGCACCTAATATAGATGTCAGCAAAAGGGAAGCGGAAACGGTACGGCGGATACGGTTGTTCTGGCTGACAGCGCATGCCTCCGAAATCTCAGGCACCAGTGAAACGGAAAATGCCATGAGAAAAGCGGAAGGCAGCATGAGTAAAGGCAATACCATCCCTGTCAGTTCGCCGTAGGAAGCCAGTGCTTCTTGAGAACTGCTTCCGAATAATGCCAAACGCTGGGGAATGAGGATATTTTCCAATGTGGAGAGCAGGGAGCCGGTAATGCGGATAGCTCCCAATGGAACTGCCATGGATAATATCAGGGAAAAACAAGCGCCGGAAGAAATGGCAGGTTTGCGTATGAATTTCCAACGGCGTTTTTTTGTGCAGATAATGAAAGAAGGTATAGCAGAAAGCGCCGGCTTCCCCCAGTACGATGCCCCAGACGGCAGCAAAGCAAGCGTATTCCAATCCTCTCGGTACAAAAATGCCTGCCAGCAGGTAAATAGCGCCAATGCGAAGCAATTGTTCCAGAATTTGTGAAAATGCGGGAACGGTCATTTGCTGAAGTCCTTGGAAAAATCCCCGCAGGCAGGAGCCAACAGACATGAAAGGAATGGCAAACGCCAGCAGCCGCAGGGAGAGTGCAGTTCTGGGTTCCTGTAAAATATGCAGGGCGATCCAGTCAGCTCCCCAAAAGAGAACACAGCTGAGAAGAATGCTCAAAAGAAGGCATAAGGAAGCAGATTGTTTGACAATCCTGCCGATAGATCCGTTTTCTCCGCGGGCATGCTCACGGGCAG
The DNA here is from genome assembly GCA_001304995.1 of Clostridia bacterium UC5.1-1D10. Classification (GTDB taxonomy): domain Bacteria; phylum Bacillota; class Clostridia; order Lachnospirales; family Anaerotignaceae; genus Anaerotignum. The sequence goes on from BBZU01000011.1 coordinate 12,367, forward strand.
TCAGGCGGGAAACGGTTATGGTAAATCCACCAGCGGTGATGCTCCAAGCCAGAGTATATAAGGGCAGAATCAATTGATACAGCCCCATGCCCTCTGCGCCGATATAGTTTGACATGAAGATTCGATAAAAAAATCCCATGCATTTTGTCAGAATATTCGCGCCGGCAAGTATGGCTGTTCCTACCAGCAGTTGTTTGCGTCCCATAAGTTCCTCCGAAAAAAGGCTTTTTATATTTTATAGGAAAAACATAAAAATATGAATGTATTTTCTTTGTGTACATTTGTAATAAATAGTGAAATAAATTTCACTCAGACAAAAAAAGTTAATCAATAATATTGACAAAATCTGTATTTTTTATATACTATCTATAAGAAAATCATAGGGAAGCCAGTTGATGCAGAGGGGAGACTTCGGGACGTTCGAAACCGATGAAGCAATCCGCAGCCGCCGACTGTGGAGAATCTTTCAGGTAAATAGACCCTTTGTGGATGGAGCTCTGGAAAGTATTTCATTTATGATGAAATCGCCGTAGAAGTAAAACTTTCAGGCAAAGATACAGAGAGGATATGCAGGCAAACATGGTGCAGTGTGCCTACATATCCTCTTTTCTTGTCCGGAGCGGTGTTTTTCGAAAAATATGAAGGAGGATGATTTATGGAAAATAACAAACAGGAACTGAAAAAGAATTTAGGTATTTCAACTGCTATGGCGACAGTAGTCGGATGCGTAATTGGTTCTGGGGTATTTCTGAAGCCACAGGCGATCTATACAGCCACAGGCGGCGTACCAGGCCTGGGGATGATTGCATGGCTGATCACTGGTCTTGTATGTATTGCGGCGGCAATGACTTTTGCAGAAGTGGCGATTATGATCCCAAAAACAGGTGGTATGGTGGCTTATCTGGAAGAAGCTTTTGGCAGAAAGGTTGGTTTCCTGGCTGGTTGGATGCAGACCATTCTGTTCTATCCTGCTATGATCGCAGCCCTTTCAGTAGCATTTGCCCAGCAGGCAGCATTGTTCGTAGGGGATGGTTTGATCCTGCCAGTAGCAATTGTAGCAATTATTATCGTTATCATTTTGAATGGTCTGGGCTCCGCAGTAGGCGGCGGTGCACAGGTAGTATTTACCGTTTGTAAACTGATTCCTTTGATTCTGCTGATGGTATTTGGCTTCATCAAAGGTTCCGGCGACAATCCGATTTTCAGCCCCATGATCGGCCCCGATCTGAACCCCGCTGTTGTTCTGGGTCAGCTGATGATCGCTGTACTGTTCGCATTTGAAGGCTGGACAAACGTAGGTGCCATTGCAGGGGAAATGAAAAACCCCGGCAAAGACCTGCCCGTAGCAATCGTTGGTGGTGTATCCATCATCATGGCTGTTTACTTTGTTATCAACCTGGCATATCTGTGGGTACTGCCTGCGGAAGAAATGATGAATATCGCAGTGCCTGCATCCGCAGTAGCGATTGCTGTATTCGGTGATTTCGGCGGCAAGATCATTTCCGTTGGTATCATGATCTCCGTATTGGGCGCAGCGAACGGCTTCGTTCTGTCCGGTTCTCGTGTATGCTACTCCCTGGCAGCAGAAGGCACACTGCCCGGCAGCAAATCTCTGGCAAAACTGAGCAAAACACAGGTACCTTTTAACGCAATCCTGCTGGTAAGTATTCTGGGCGCTCTGTATGCTGTCAGCGGTCAGTTCAACATGCTGACAAACCTGGCTGTATTCTCTTGCTGGATTTTCTATACACTGACATTTATGGCAGTTATCCGTCTGCGTAAGACACAGCCTGATACAGTTAGAACATATAAAGTTCCTCTGTATCCTGTAATCCCTGCTATTGCCATCATCAGCGGTCTGTATGTAATCGTGAACCAGCTGTTCATGTCCGGTATCCAGACAACAATCCTTTCCGCAATCAGTATTGTGGTAACATTGGTTGGTATTCCTGTATATGCGGCAACAACAAAAGGCAAAAGTGCATCATAAAAAATAACAAAAAACTGCAAAATTTTTTGTATTCGTTAAAATTCCCTCTAAAACAGATACTCGTAAAGAGTATCTGTTTTTTATTTATATTTCATATGGCCTGAAACATTTTTATAACCAATTTTGTTTAAAAATGACAATGTGCACAGTACGGTAAAAATAGAACAAGGATATGCATTTTAGAACAGATAGAAAGAAGGAGAAGAAAAGTCTCTGAAAAGGTAAAAAAATCAAGAAAAAATGAAAACTTGTCATACAACAAAGAGAAAAAATGGAAATCTCGGTTCTGCTTGAAAAATAGGCAAAACGGGCACTTTTTACACCGTTTTTGTACTGTTTCAAGTATTCGGAAATTGTATAAAATGCATATAATTATATTTGTTTTTGGAAAATAATATACAGTTTATATAATAAAAAGATGGATGTTAAGAAAATGTTAGAAAATAAACCGTCATATAGCACTATGTCACTTGACATTTTCACATATGTAAATCATAATATAGACATTGGAACACAATACATGGACACTGGCTTTTTGGCGAATGAAAAGGCCGGTGTTTCGAGCAATGTTTTATAGTTTTTGCAGCTTTTGCGGAGGGATGATGGAATGTACCTGATTTTGCTTATATTGTGGTTTATATTCAGTGGTAAGGTAACACTGGAGATTTTTTTGTTCGGCCTTGTGATTTGCGGCTGGCTGTACTGGTTTATGACCAAACATATGGATTACAGCATTCAGAAAGACTTGAAGCTGATCACAAAAATTCCTGGCTACATCAAATATGGCATCATTCTGGTTTGGGAAGTGATCAAGTCCAATCTGGCTGTCATCCGCATCATTCTTTCTCCCGGGCTGGAAGCTGATCCGGCGTTTTATACGTTTGAAACGGATCTGAAAACAGAAGTGGCAAGGGTAACACTGGCTAACTGCATTACACTGACACCAGGTACCTATACAGTTGCGCTGGAGGATAACAAATATACCATTCATGCCCTGGATAAATCCTTTACAGAAGGCATCGAAGAATCGGTATTTGTCAAGCAGCTGAGAAAGTTGGAGGAATAAGCCATGAGTGTACTATTGGACAGAATTATGGAAGGCAGCATGGTGCTGCTGATTATCGGTATTTTTCTTGCTTTTGCCAGAGCGGTACGCGGCCCCAGATTTACTGACCGTATCGTTGCCATCAATATGATCGGCACCATGACAACAGCAATCATTTGTATTTTATCGGAATATCTGAAAGAATCCATGTTGGTGGATGTGGCATTGGTTTATACGCTGCTGAGCTTCTTGGCAGTGGTGATCATCTGCCATGTGGTTACACTGCACCACAAGGGTCGTGAATTGTATCTGAAACGGAAAGAACAGGAGGCGGAAAAGCAATGAGAGAGATCATAGCGGGTATTTTCATTTGCATGGGCACCATTGTATTTGCCCTGTCACTGCTGGGGATCTATCGCCTGAAATATGTGATGAACCGTATGCATGCGGCGGCAATGGGTGACACCATGGGGCTGGGTCTTGTGGTCATCGGGCTCATTATTTTAGGGCATGATGTGTTCCACATTGCGAAATATATTCTGGTGATCCTGTTTTTCTGGATGTCCAGTCCCATTGCTTCTCATATGATCGGGAAGGTGGAAATGCTGACGAATAAGGACTACGACGAAAGGGTGCATGGCAAATGAGTATGGAAGTCAGTACAATCATACAAATGCTGCTGGTGGTATTTTTGATTGCCAGCGCCATTGGGGTATCGGTTACAAGAAATTTGTTTATTGCGGTAATTGTCTTTATGGGGTACAGCTCCATTATGGCAATTATCTGGGTATTTTTACAATCGCCTGACCTTGCCATTACAGAAGCGGCAGTTGGTGCAGGCGTAGACAGCGTATTGTTCTTCCTCACGCTGAAAAAAAGTACATGCACTGAAAGGTACAAGAGAGGGTTAATATGAAAGAAGAAAAATCGTTCTGGCGAAAACTGAATGCTTGGATCAACGGAGAGGAAGCCCTGATTCATGCCGATGAATACATCGCCAGAAGGGAACAGCCGAAAAAACGGCAATGGCTGAAACGTCCCAACATGCAGGAAATCAAGTCCAATAAAGGGCTGTACTGGTTTTTGTGTGTATTGATCTCCATTGTGTTCATCACCATCATGCTGCTGGTGGTATCCAATCTGCCAACATTTGGCGATCCCATGGACCCTGCCAACAATGAGGTCATGGAACGCTATCTGGAAAAAGGCATTGAAGAAACAGGGGCTATCAACTTCGTAGCAGGTATGATTCTGGACTATCGTGCATTCGATACCTTTGGGGAATCTAACGTATTGTTCCTGGCTGTCATCTGTGTACTGATGCTGCTGAAACGCGATAAGAAAAACATCAGTAAAGCAGAGGATAAGGAAATTGCGGAAGACGAAATGCTGGATGCGGCAGACCACAAATCCATTTTGAAGGTCGGCGCTAAGTATCTTTCTCCATTGATTATCCTTTACGGCATTTACGTTATCCTCAACGGGCATCTTTCTCCCGGCGGCGGTTTCTCCGGCGGTTCCATCATTGGTGCAGGTCTGATTCTGTACGCGGCAGCCAACGGTCACAAAAAAATGCAGACATTCTTTACGTTCAAGACATTTACAGGCATCAGTGTTGCCTGTCTGCTGACCTACTGCGCATGCAAGAGTTATTCCTTCTTCACAGGGGCAAACCATGTGGGATACGCTATTCCTAAGGGGACACCGGGAAATATTCTCAGTGCCGGATTTATCCTGCCTCTGAATATCTGTGTTGGATTGATTGTTGCCGCTACCATGTACGGATTTTACGCACTGTTTACAAAAGGGGATATCTGATATGAGTCATTTGCTGATTAACTATTATGAAGCGGCTTCGGTAATCCTGTTTGGCATTGGATTTATGAATCTGCTTCTGCAAAATAACTTGATTAAAAAATTCATAGGTTTGAACATCATGGATACGGCAGTATATCTGTTCCTGGCAGCAAAAGGCTATATCACAGGCAGAGCTGCTCCCATTTTGTCAAACGGCATCATTGATGCGGATTATTATATCAATCCGGTACCAGCGGGTCTGGTGCTGACAGGCATCGTCGTTTCTGTCAGCATTACAGCTTTTTCTCTGGCGCTGGTACAACGGCTGTATAAACATTACGGCACATTGAATATGGACGAAATCATGCGGTTGTCCAGAGAAAGGGAGGGTGAATGATGGAGCATGTGAATTGGATACATAACATTCCCTTCTTCAGCATTTTTCTGGCAATGTTCTGCGGCATCATTACACCGCTGATTAAGGACGGAAAGACTGCCCATAAGGTGCATGCACTGATGGTGCTAATTGTTGCAATTATGTCGGCAATTCTGCTGGTGAATGTGACAACCACAGGGGAATCCTTCACATTCATGATGGGGCATTTTCCCGCGCCTTGGGGCAACGAATTGCGTGCAGGCCCGCTGGAAGCCATGATGGCACTGATCTTCAGCGTGGTTATGCTGCTGACAACCACAGGCGGTCAGGAATTTATCTTCCATGATGTTGTGCCTGAAAAACAGAGTTTTTACTTCATTATGCTCAATGCTCTCTTTGGTTCCATGTTGGCATTGGCATATACAAATGATATTTTCACAGCTTATGTATTTATTGAAATTCTGACCATTGCTTCCTGTGCCCTCATTATGGCAAAGGGTACTGCCCAGGCAATGGTAGGTACCACACACTATCTGGTTATCAGTTTGCTGGGGTCTGGTACCATTTTGCTGGGTATCAGTATCCTGTATAGTATTACAGGACACCTGCTGTTCCCCCAGATGAAGGAAGCTATTGTGCAGCTGGTGGCAACAGGACAGTATACATTCCCGCTGCTGGTGGTAACAGGTTTTGTGTTCATCGGTCTTGCTATCAAGAGCGCGCTTTTCCCGTTCCATTCCATGCTGCCCGGCGCTTATCAGGCGGCAGTTCCTACATCCAGCGGGGTGTTGTCCGGTCTGGTATTGAAAAGTTATATTTTCCTTGCTATCAAACTGATTTACAGCGTATTTTCCGTAGATGTTATGTTGCAGCTGAAGATCATTGACATTCTGTTTGTGTTTGGTCTGGCTGGCATGGTTATGGGGTCTGTGTACGCTATGCGGGAAACTCGTATGAAACGTATGCTTGCCTACTCTTCTGTTGCGCAGATTGGGTATATCTACATGGGCATCGGCATGTCTACCAGAATTGCTATGGTTGCGGCTTGCTTCCATATCCTTGCCCATGCGGTGACAAAATCCATGCTGTTCCTTTGCTGCGGTCAGATGGTACAGGACAGCGGCGGCAAAGAACAGATTTATTATCTGAGAGGCGCCGCACGGAGAAATCCTGTGGCAGGCATCGGCTTTACCGTAGGGGCATTGTCCATGGTCGGTGTGCCGCTGTTTGTAGGCTTTATTTCCAAGCTGTATTTCGCTACGGCGTCTGTATACGCGCCGGGGAAAATGGCAGCGGTTTTGATCGTCCTTGGGATCAGTATGATTCTGAACGCAATGTATTTCCTGCCTTCTGTTATCGCAATCTGGACACCTGTCAAGACAGAAGGAGAAGAACAGACACGTGTTTCTGTTTCGCCGGCTTTTGGCGTTTGTATCATTTTGTTTGTGCTGATCAATATCGCGTTGGGCGTATATTATCGTCCATTTATCGAAGTCATTGAACGGGGCATCATTTTGCTGCAGTAATAACGGAAGCATGAGGGGATAGGTGATAAAAATGAACGGAAATACAATCCTGCTGTTTCCTTTATTGTTTCCAGTGATTGCCGGTATTATCATTGGCTTTCAGAAACAGGAAAAACAGCGGAATTTACTGGTGTTTGCAACACTGGTCATAGAACTTGCGGCGGTGCTCTATTTGTCCATGGGAGAATATACCTTCACCCTGTGGCAGATGACAGACCGTCTTGCACTGGCCTACCACACAGATGGTCTTGCCAAACTTTTTGCCTGCATGATTTGTATCATCTGGCTGCTGGCAGGGGTTTATGCCTTTGAATATATGAAACATGAACAGAAACCTGCACGGTTCTTTATGTTTTATACCATGTCGCTGGGAGCGCTCATGAGCCTTTGCTTCTCCGCGAACATGATGACATTATATTTATCTTATGAATACATGACACTTCTTACATTGCCTCTGGTTATCCATACAGGAACACCAGAAGCGGTACGGGCTGGTATGAAATATCTGGGATATTCCGTATTTGGCGCAGGTTTGGGGCTGATGGGCTTCTTCTTCCTGAACAGTTACTGCGATACCACAACATTCATGCCCGGCGGTACATTGAATCTGGAACTGCTGGCAGGCAATGAAAATGTATTGCTGGCAGTATACTTCCTAATGATGATCGGTTTTGGCTGTAAAGCAGGTATGTTCCCGCTCCATGCATGGCTGCCAACAGCACACCCAGTGGCACCTTCACCGGCATCTGCTGTCCTTTCCGGTATCATCACAAAAGGCGGCGTCATTGCTATCATCCGCGTGACTTATTATCTGGTAGGGCCTGATTTTATCCGCGGTACATGGGCACAGAACACACTGCTGACCCTTGCTATCATTACCGTATTTATGGGTTCCATGCTGGCATATAAAGAAAAACTGTTGAAACGCCGTCTGGCATATTCCACAGTCAGCCAGGTTTCTTATGTGCTCTTTGGTCTGTTCCTGCTGCATCCACTTGGATTTTTGGGTGCCCTTATGCAGGTGGTATTCCATGCGGTGGCAAAAAATATCCTGTTCCTTGGAGCAGGCGCTATCATTTACAAAACAGGTAAAACATTCGTATATGAACTGAAAGGACTGGGCAAGGAAATGCCCATCGCTATGTGGACATTTGCCATTGCTTCTCTGTCCCTCATCGGGATTCCTCCCACAGCCGGCTTTGTCAGCAAATGGTATCTGGCACAGGGAGGCTTGCAGCCAGACTTCGGCACTTTAGGGCTGGTTGGTGTTGCAGTGCTCATGGTCAGCGCACTGCTGACGGCAGGGTATCTGTTGCCCATCGTATCGGCGGCATTTTTCCCGGGAAAAGATTATGATTATGGCAGCCTGCAAAAGAAAGAGCCCAATTACCTGATGACGGTTCCGCTGATTCTTTTGGCATTGGCAGCGGTGGCATTTGGGGCATTCCCCCAGTGCCTGACAGACTGGATCACAAATATTAGTGGCGTCATTTTCTAAAGAAAAGGTGGGAACAATATGGGCGCATTGATTACGGTTTTACCGGTATTCTTTCCGATTCTTGCGGGAATTTGTCTGCTGCCGGTAAAATTCAAGGAAAGAAAACAACGAGAACAATGGGTTTTGACCATTGTGGTTTTAAACGCGATTTTTGCCCTGTTCGCCATCTGGAGCGGAAAGGCAGATGCGTTTACACTGTTCCATTTCAGCGATAAGCTGTCTTTGGAACTGCGTATGGATGGTCTGTCCAAGGTGTTTGGTACCATGGTATCCGTGCTTTGGATTTTGACAACTATTTACGGGTTTGAATACATGACCCACGAAGGACACGAAGACAGGTTTTTCGCATTCTTCACTATGACATTCGGCGTAGTACTGGGGATCGCCTTCTCCGGCAACTTCCTGACCATGTACTTATTCTATGAATTTTTGACACTGGTTACATTGCCTCTGGTTATGCATGCCATGGACAACAAGGCAAGACACGCCGGAAAGATGTATATCCTTTACATGATGTTCGGCGCGGCATTGGCCTTCATCGGTTTTGTATTTGTGTACTGCTACGGTACATCCATCGACTTTGTGCCGGGTGGGGTGCTCAATCCAATTCTGGTAGCAGGGCATGAAAAAACATTGCAATTGGTATTTATTGCGGCCTTCTTCGGTTTTGGTGTCAAAGCGGCGGTTTTCCCGCTGTATCGCTGGCTGCCAAAAGCTTCCGTGGCGCCGACACCTGTTACAGCGCTGCTCCATGCGGTAGCGGTCGTAAAATCCGGTATCTTTGCCATCATTCGTCTGACTTATTACAGCTTTGGCACAGATTTTCTGGTGGGTACCGTGGCACAGAACGTTATGCTGGTGGCAGCAGCCATCACCATTGTGTTTGGTTCCACAGTTGCCTTGCGGACACCGCACATTAAGAGAAGATTTGCTTATTCCACAGTGTCTAATCTGTCTTATATCATTTTCGGTATTGCATTGATGACACCTTTGGGACTGGCGGCGGCACTGATGCACATGATTTATCATGCAGTGCTGAAAATTACACTGTTCTTTACAGCCGGTGCGGTGCTTTATAAGACCCATCGGGAATACCTGTACGAAGTGGAAGGCTTTGGCAGATTGATGCCTGTCACATTTGCCGCTATGACCATTACGGGTATCGGGCTGGTAGGCATTCCGCCTTTTGCTGGATTCCATAGTAAATGGGCATTGGCAACAGCGGCAGTGCAGGGGGGAAACCCTGTATCCTATCTGGGAATTCTGGCATTGATTATTTCCGCATTGCTGACAGCTCTGTATGTATTTTACATTGTGGTGCGGGCGTACTTCCCTAGAAATAAGGAGTACCCGGAAGGATATTATGACCATGTGCAAGACCCGAACTGGTATATGAAAGGGCCTTTGATTATACTGACCGTTGCTTCTCTGGTGCTGGCATTTACACCGGGGCCTTTGATGGAAGCTTTACAGCGTGTTGTTATGCACTTGAACTAAAGGAGGGGAGAAAAATGGATATCAACAATTCAATCATATTGCCATTTCTGGTTTTCTTCCCTATGCTGGGCGGTATCATCGGGTATATCATTGGCAGAAAAAATAAAAATGCCAGAGATTACTGGGCAATGCTGGTAACCCTCCTGACATTTGGCGCATCCCTGCTGCTCATTGGAAAAGAAGAAGCTTTCCACGAAACAGGTATCTGCGGCTTGGGATTGCTCTTTGCCGGCGGCGGGCTGCAAGTCATTCTGGCAGTGCTGACTGGAGCCATCTGGTTCATCACTACCATTTATTCTAAAGAATATTTCCAGCAGGACAGAAACCGCAATCGGTATTATCTGTTTATGCTGCTGACAGAAGGGGCAAGCATGGGGATTTTCCTTTCTGCTGACTTCTTTACCACATTTATTTTCTTCGAAATCATGTCCTTTACTTCTTTTGTCATGGTCATGCACGACGAAACAAAAGAAGCCATGCGGGCTGCTCATACCTATCTGGCTGTGGCAGTGCTGGGGGGCTTGGTGACACTCATGGGGCTGTTCATGCTCTATCAGAAAACAGGGACATTGCAGATGGATCTGCTTCAGCAGTTTATGGCACAGCAGACAGATAAATCTGCGTTCTATGGCATCGGTGTTCTGGTGTTCTTTGGCTTTGCGGCAAAAGCAGGGTTATTCCCCCTGCACATCTGGCTGCCCAATGCCTATACATTGGCACCTGCGCCTGCCAGCGCACTGCTGTCCTGTCTGTTAACAAAGACCGGTGTGTTCGGCATTATGATGATCACCGCAAAGATCTTTTTCCATGATGCTCCTTGGGGAAATTTCATGCTGATCCTTGGTATGATCACCATGCTTATGGGTGCAATTCTGGCGCTGTTCTCCATCAATCTGAAACGGACATTGGCATGTTCTTCCATGTCCCAGATTGGTTTTATGATGGTGGGCATTGCTATGCAGGGGATTTTGGGCGAACATAATGCCCTTGCCGCTTCCGGTACACTGCTGCACTTCATTAACCATTCCATGCTGAAACTGGTGCTGTTCCTGTCCGCAGGCGTGGTATTCATGAATCTCCATGAATTGGATTTGAATAAGATCAAAGGCTTTGGACGGGATAAACTGCTGCTGAAAGTTGTATTTCTCATGGCACTTTTAGGTATCGGCGGTATTCCTCTTTGGAATGGCTATGTCAGCAAAACATTGCTCCATGAAAGCATCGTGGAATATATTCACATTCTGGAAGAAGCGGGACAGTCTGTGTTTTATATGAAAACAGTGGAATATCTGTTCCTCTTTGCCGGTGGTCTGACATTGGCCTATATGACAAAAATTTTCGTTGCTGTTTTTGTGGAAAAAATAGTCATCCCTTGCCAGTACAGAAACAGGGGGCTTATTTGAACCCTGTGAATAAAGTGATTTTGGCACTGTGCGCATTGGCACTTCCTGTATGTGGTATGCTGCCTCATTTAACACAGGATCGTATTTCCGCTGTTGGTGTCACATTCTTGGGTGCCCATGCACCGGATCACGCAGTGGAATACTCCGCTTGGGTGAACTTGAAAGGCGCAGTTATTTCCCTGATTGTAGGTGCGGCTGTGTACTTCCTTTTTGTTCGTACGGTTTTGATGCGGGAAAACGAACAGGGCGAAACTGTTTATCTGGATCGTTGGCCTGCATGGCTGAATCTGGAAGACAAGGTATATCGTCCGCTGCTGCTGGGCGTACTGCCTTTCATTGGCGGTTTCTTCGCAAGACTGGCAGGCACTTTGACAGATGGGTTTATTTCCCTGCTGCGTATGGCAATCTTTAACAGCGATAACGCAAGAGTCATTCCACCGGAAGATAAGTATTTCTCTGCTTATACCGATGGGGAAACAGACAAAACTGTTTACCGGGAAGGCTTTGCACGAAGCCTGCTGATGATCGGTATTGGTCTTGCCATTGCAATGCTTTATATTTTGATTTAAACCAAAAAGATAGATGAAACGGGGATTTCTCGGGGCATCTATCTTTTTTGCGTCATTTGACAGGAAGCCCTTTGCTATGTAAAATAAAATCAGAACAAGTCATACAAAAGGAGAACGAACATACATGAATTGGAAAAAAACAGCAGCCCTTGTGCTGGCATCTGTGTTTATACTGAGCGGCTGTGCCGAAAAAAGAGAACAGGCGCAGCAAATGCTCGCCCAGGCGAAAGAGGAAAATCGCCATGAAGCTACAACCTTTGCCATGGATACGGTCATGACCTTTACGGTGTACCATGAGAATGGCGAACAGATTATGACCGACGCGGAACAGGAAATCCGCAGACTGGAACGTCTGCTTTCTGTGACTATGGAAGACAGCGAAATTGCGCAGCTCAATGCCAATGCAGGAAAAGAAGCGGTGCCGGTTTCTGAAGATACCATGTATCTGTTGAAAACCGCTAAAGAAATGGATGTACTGACAAATGGATGTTATGATATGACCATTTCCCCAGTAGTGAAGGCGTGGGGATTTACAGAGGAAGAACACCATGTGCCTACTCAGGCGGAATTGGATGCGCTGATGCCATTGGTGGATAACGACAGCGTGATACTTTCAGAAGAAGACCAGACTGCATATCTGGCAAAAGAAGGCATGGCGGTGGATTTGGGCGGTATTGCCAAAGGCTATACTTCTGACGCAGTTACAAAACTCATGAAAGAAGAAGGCGTAGAATCCGCCTTGATCTGGCTGGGCGGCAATATCTCCGCCATCGGCAATAAGCCTGACGGAAATCCTTGGAAAATTGCAGTGGAAAATCCGCTTGATACCAATGATTATGTAGGCTTGCTGGAAGTTTCTGATTGCTCTGTTATCACTTCTGGCGGATATCAGCGGTATTTCGATCAGGATGGCAAACGGTATCATCACATCATTGACCCTGCGACGGGATATCCCTCTGACAGTGGTCTGCTTTCTGTAACCATTATTTCAGAAAACGGAACAAAAGCCGATGCCCTTTCCACAGCTCTCTTTGTCATGGGCTATGAACGTGCGGTGGAATTATGGCGGCAGAGTGATGATTTTGAAGTGATTTTTGTAACGGAGGATGGAAAAGTCATTGCCACAGAAGGGATTGCGGATCAGTTCACTTTTGAAGGACAGGACAATGATTTTACATATGAAACGGTGACAAGATAAAGAAAGGCGGGTATGTTATGAAAAAGTTGGCAGCATTTTTAAATGATTATGTGCTGGAATGCGACTGGAAAGACATGGCACTGATCAAAACCTGTGTTTGCGCTTTTGGTGTGATGCTGGGGCTAACCGTAAAAAAAGAACGGAAGAAACCAGTGATGATTCTCAGTTCTTTGATCTTTCTGGTGACAGCATGCTTAACAGCGGTGCGTTTTGTACTGGAACTGTCCGAGGATGATTTTGAAGAAGATTTTGAAGAAGATTTTGAAGATGATCACGAAGGCGATGAAGAAGGCTTTGTGATGCGGATTGTAGCGGAAGACGAATAAAAATAAAAAGACCGAATCTGAACAGGAAGGATTCGGTCTTTTTTTGTCAAAGACGTTTTTTCAGTATGCGTTTTTCCAGCAGATTGATGGCTTCGTAAAGAAGTGCCGCCAGTATGGAAAGAATGACAACACTCATGAGGACCCAGGAAAGTTTGAAAACCTGACTTCCGTAGATAATGAGGAAGCCAAGACCTGCCTGCGCCACCAGAAATTCCCCGACGATGACACCAACAAAGGAAAGGCCTACATTGATTTTCAAAGCATTGACCATACAGGGAATATTGGCAGGGAATACGACTTTTTTTAGGATCTGCCATTTTCCGCCGCCGAAAATACGGATGAGTTTGATCTTTTCTTCATCGGTCTGCAAAAATCCGTTGAGAACAGTCATGATAGTAACAATGACAGATGTGAGCAGTGCCACAACGATGATAGAAGTTTTGCCGTTGCCAAGCCAGACAATGATAATGGGGGCAAGGGCTGTTTTGGGCAAGGCGTTGAGAACTACCAGATAGGGCTCTGCCACATCGGAAATCATCCGATTCCACCAGAGAAGTATGGCAGTCAGTGTACCAAGGATCGTACCCAGTACAAAGCCGGCAACGGTTTCCGCCAGTGTAACGCCGATGTGTTTCCAAAGCATACCGTTTTCCGCCATTTCCACAGCTGTTGCCCAGATTTCCGTGGGCTGGCTGAACAGAAAGGCATCTACCCAGCCTTTGCGGGCAGCCACTTCCCACAAGAGGAAAAAGCCTACCAATAGCAAAATCTGTATGGTGTAGATGGTATAACGCCGCAGTTTCAGACGACGCAGAAAGGCAGCCTGCTGGGCAGAAACGGGAGGTCGTTTGATTTCACGCCACATGGACATCCAGCTCCTTCCAGATTTGATTGAAATATTCTCGAAATTCCGGGGCTTCCCGGGCTTTCATGGGGGTGCGGTTTTCCACGGAAAGGGAAATGGTGTGGATTTTTTCAGTCGTGCGGGACGACCGGATAACACGATGACACGGTCGGAAAGGCTGATGGCTTCGGAAATGTCATGGCTTACCAGAAGGGCTGTTTTTCCTTCCTTACGGATGATGGTACCGATTTCGTCTGCCACAGACAGTCGAGTTTGATAATCCAAAGCAGAAAAAGGTTCATCCAATAGCAGAATGTCTGGACGGACGGCAAGGGTACGAATCAAGGCAGCCCGTTGACGCATGCCGCCGGAAAGTTCCGAGGGAAAACGGTCTTTGAAATCGCCCAAACCGTATTGATCCAGCATGTGATCTACAAAAGCGATATTTTCCGGCGTCAGTTTACCTTGCAGCTCCAATCCTAATTGGGCATTGCGGCGGATGGTGCGCCATTCCAGCAGATGATCTTTTTGCAGCATATAGCCAATGTTGCCGTTGACGGAAAGACTGCCGGATGAAGGGGGAATCAGTCCTGCCAGCATGGATAATATGGAGGATTTACCGCAGCCGCTGGGGCCAACAATGGTGACAAATTCCCCTTCCTCCACGGAAAAAGACAGGTGGGAAACGGCCTTCGTTTCGCCGCTGAGACTGTGATAACTGAGGGTGACGTCAAGCAGAGAAAGCATGGGGCGCAATGGGAAGACCTCCTTTGCAAATTATATGTTTATACTATGGGAGCAGGGACAAAAGGTGCCTTTCCTACTGCAAAAAACTGTGGTATACTTTTGAAAAAATGAAAGAAGGGATTTTATGTCACAGGAAATCAAACCAGCATTGGTTGTCATTGATATGGAAGAAGGATTTTTGAACGAAAATTCTCCGCTGTACATCAAACAAGCGGCAGATACGGTGCCAGCACTGGCAAAGGTTATCGCAGAAGCGAGAAACAGAAAGATTCCCGTTTTCTTTGTGAACCGTATTTACCGGAAAGATGGCAGTGATGTGGAAGCGTGCCGTTATGACAACTGGCTGGCAGGGGGACGCTGTCTGGCACCTAACAGCACAGGGGACTGTTCCATCCAAGTGCCGGAAGCCTTTACACCACAGGAAGGGGATTATACCATCATCAAACCCAGATTTTCCGCATTTTTCCAGACAGAACTGGATTTGATTCTGCGCAGACTGCGGGTGGATACGGTCATTCTGACTGGTACCACCACACCAAACTGTATCCGCGCAACCTGCTATGATGGGTTATCTCTGGACTACAATGTGGCAATCATTGAGGATTGCTGCTCTTCCAGAAGTGAAGCCGTACAGAAAGCCAATATGGAGGATATGGCGTTCATCGGCGCAACGGTATTGGATGCAGAAACCTTCCTGAAAGAAGGCGTTGTCATGAAAAACGTGGTGCAGGAAGTGAGAGATCGGGTAGAAGCAGACGAAACAGCGCCGGAATAAAGCGAAAAGTAAAATGGGGGCGGTGAAAGGAGTTTCGTATGAAAAAGAAAGGAATTTTTCTGCTGGCAGGCGTGCTTGTTCTTGGCATACTGGCTTCTGCATTGCAGACCCATTTGAAAGTACAGACATACAAGCTGGAATCTTCGAAAATCACATCTCCAGTCCGTCTGGCGGTGATTACAGACCTGCACAGCACCATTTACGGTGAGAATCAGGAGAAACTGGTGGCATCATTGGAGGCGCAGAATCCGGATGCGATACTGCTGTCAGGGGATATTGCCGACGATGAAGTGCCCCATGACGGTACAAAGCAATTGCTGGATGCTATTGGAGATACATATCCTTGTTTCTATGTTTCCGGTAACCATGAGCATTGGTCAGGAGAATATGAGAAGATTGCGGAAATGATTGCTTCTTACGGTGTTACGGTGCTGGAAGGAGAAGCGACGGAACTGGATGTGAACGGAAATGTCATCCAGATTGCTGGCGTGGATGACCCGGATAAGTTTTTTGATTTTTCTGAATGGGAAAGTCAATTGGAGCAGGTAAAAGAAGAAAGAAATGAC
Source organism: Clostridia bacterium UC5.1-1D10 (assembly GCA_001304995.1). Taxonomy (GTDB): domain Bacteria; phylum Bacillota; class Clostridia; order Lachnospirales; family Anaerotignaceae; genus Anaerotignum. The sequence continues at coordinate 28,524 of BBZU01000011.1, forward strand.
GATGATTTTACCATTCTTCTTTCTCATCGTCCAGAGCTGGTACAGTGGTATGAAGAAAGCAGCTTTGATCTGGTGGCGGCAGGCCATGCCCATGGGGGACAGATACGGATACCACTTATTTTGAATGGATTGTTTGCGCCCAATCAGGGATGGTTCCCGGATTACGCTGGTGGTATGTATCCACTGGGGGAAACCAACATGGTAGTAAGCAGAGGACTTTGCAAAAATAATCTGCCCCGTATCTGGAATCCGCCGGAAGTGGTTATGGTGGAAGTGGTGCCGGAGGAAGCCTGAAAAAATAGCTGGAATCCTTGTATTTTAAGGAGTCCAGCTATTTTTGCGTTCTGATGAATGATGCAGAATTATTTTGCCCAGTCGTTCACAACAAGCGCAATCAGTTCCACATCTTCGTCTGTATTGTTTTCCATGGCATGCCACTGACCTACTTCGATGAGACAAACATCGCCGGGGCGTACAGTTGTTTTGGAACCGTCATTGTCTACGAATGTGCCTTCGCCTTTGATGATGGCATAAGGTTCTGTGTTGCCTACATGCTGATGCCAGCCGATGGAGCTGTGGGGTTTCATAACCAGTCTTGCATACATTTTACCATGACCCATCAGTTCTTCTTCTGTGAGAAAATGGTGGATTTCGATGATGCCTTTGCCATCTCTGAGTCCTTCTTTGATTACAACATTCTCTTTTCTTACCATGGTTTAATTCTCCTTTCTTATTTGAAACGTTGCGGCACTTTTGACACCTGAAAGGTCAAAAAGCGGTGTGTATTCCGATGTGGCCGCAGAGCGTTTTTGCACAAATCCGTTGGTTAAGCCGATTTCCAGAAAATACTCCGTGACTTTTTCATATTCAAACGTAGTCAATTTGCGGGAAAGATTCCGAAATTCTGTGGCGTGATACATGGGGGTGTACTGGTTCAGCAGGGACACATAAGCGTCTTTTCCCAGATTTTCCCGTATCCAGTCCAAAACCCGAAAACTGTCTTTGTATTGTCCGGGCAGAACAAGATGCCGCAGGATCAGCCCTTTTTCCATGATGCCGTTTTCATCAAACAGATCTGCTTTCGTCTGTCTGCGCATTTCCAAAATGGCTGCCGCTGTGGTTTCGGCGTAATGGGGTGCCTTGGAATACTGCACAGCAAGTGTATCATCCCAGTATTTGAAGTCAGGCAGATACACATCCACCAATCCATCCAGCATCCGTAAGCCATCCAGACTTTCGTAACCGTTGGAGTTATAGACCACAGGAATGGAAAGCCCCTGTGCTTTCGCTTTCTCCAGTGCTTCCGCAATTTGTGGGATGAAGTGGGAAGCCGATACCATATTGATGTTATGCAGTCCCCGGTTCTGCTGCTCCAGAAAGATTTCCGTCAGCCGCTCTATGGATATTTCCGCACCGAAATTCTCCTGACTGATGTCGTGGTTTTGACAAAAAACACAGCGCAGATTGCAGTGAGAGAAAAAGACAGTACCGGAACCCCTCGTGCCGCTGATGGGCGGTTCTTCCCATTGGTGAGCGGAAACCAGCGCTACTTTTGGCAGAGTGCCTGCGCCGCAAAAGCCGACTTTGCCGGACAGACGGTCAGCGCCGCAGTTTCTGGGACAAACCGTGCAGTGCTGCAAAGCCTGTTGCGTGCTCAGATTCATGTGTTTTGGCTCCTTTCTGGTGGTTTTGTCATGTGAAACCGCCAGAGGGAGGCTGCACAAACCGACAGGCTTATTTTACCATGAATCACAATAGTTTCATATAGAAAAATGTCAATTGCCATGTTAAAATGCAGAAGAAAAGAGAATTTGGTCAAAACAAAGGGGGAAGCGGCATGGAAACATACAAAACCGTTTTGAAAGAAGTTCGGGTAAGAGATGAAGTATATTGTGATTGCTGCGGCAGAAAGATTGACACAGAAGGGGAGGATTATCTCCATCTGGAAAAACAGTGGGGTTATTTTTCTCAAAAAGACGGGGAAAATCATGTGCTGGATATTTGCGAAGAATGTTATGATAAATGGCGCAGCAGTTTTACAGGCGAAAAATAAGATTTTGGCAGGGGGTAGCCCCTGCTTTTTCTTTGGAGAAAAAGATGAGCCAAACAGCGTTTTTTGCAGATACATGTCAGTTTTTGCGAAAATGTTCTTTCTGTAAAGAACTTTGTTTTTCTTTTGAGATTTGGGCGTTTTTTTCTTTTCATTCCATGGAAAAAATGGTATAATTCCTATGAAAAAGGTTTGGTTCCATTCGAAACTTTTTCGATCAAATAAAAAGAGAGGGAATCATCATGAAATATCTGATTGATACTCATACCCATACCATTGCCAGCGGACATGCTTACAGCACATTGGATGAAAATGTTCTTTGTGCGGCACGAAAAGGGCTGGAGGCCATTGCCATTACAGACCATGCGCCTATGATGGCACATACCACATGTCATGCCTATTTTGCCAATCTTCATGTGGTGCCCAAAGAACTTCATGGCGTACGTGTGCTGCGGGGCATTGAGCTGAATATCATGGACTTTGACGGTACAGTGGATATGGATGAGAAAATCCTTTCCCGTTTGGATATTGCCATTGCCAGTCTGCATACACCTTGTCTGGCACCTGGTACCAAAGAGGAAAACACAAGAGCCTGCCTGAAAGTCATGGAAAATCCTTTGGTGGATATTCTGGGACATCCGGGAGATCCTCGTTATCCGCTGGATTATGAGCTGTTGGTGGAAAAAGCCAAAGAAACAGGCACAATTTTGGAAATCAATAACACTTCGCTCATTCCTGGTGGTTTTCGGGATGGCAGCGCGGAAAACATAGAATATATGCTGCGCCTTTGCAAAGAAGCAAAACTGCCTGTTGTGGTTGGCAGTGATGCGCATTTTTATACCAGCATTGGTGAATTTGACCATGCGGAAGCATTGATGAAGAAAGTGGATTTCCCCAAAAGTCTGGTGCTGAACACCAGTGTGGATGGGCTCATCAGCGCTTTAAAGCGCAACAAATAATTTAAACAGAACGCCAAAAAAATCTTTACTTTAACACTTTAGTATGCTAATATGTAATAAGATATTGAGAGCAAAGGTGGCGTTCGGTTATGAACAAAAAAATCAAAAGTGAATTAGTGGACAGGCTTTTTCAGTGTATCCTCAGCATGGAAACCGTGGAAGAATGTTACCAGCTTTTCGAGGATTTATGCACCGTCAATGAAATACAGGCAATTGCCCAGCGTATGGAAGTAGCGGTTATGCTGAACGCAAAAAAGACTTATGTGGAAATTGCGGAAAAGACAGGGGCTTCCACAGCCACCATCAGCCGCGTGAACCGCTGCCTGCATTATGGTACAGATGGCTATAAACTTGCGATCAGCAGAGTATATGGCGATGGTGCTCAGACGGAAGAAACGGAAGAAGCAGAACAGTAACCCATAGATGAGCTTAGGAAGGGAGTTGGCACTTTCTCAGGTGTCCGCTTCCTTTTCTTTGCCAAAAAGACAGAACAGGAGTAAAAACATGATTGGATTTGAACAGTTGAACAATATGCAGCAAAAGGCGGTTATGCAGACAGAAGGCCCTGTTTTGGTGCTGGCTGGTGCCGGCAGCGGTAAGACAGGTGCTTTGACAGTCCGTATCGCTCACTTGCTGGAAACAGGTGTAAAACCCTGGAACATTCTGGCGATCACATTCACAAACAAAGCAGCGAAGGAAATGCGTGAACGTGTGGATAAACTGGTAGGTCAGGGCGCAGAAGATATCTGGATCAGCACATTCCACTCCACCTGCGTGCGTATCCTGCGCAGAGAGATCAGCCATCTGGATTATGACGGTCAGTTTTCCATTTATGACGCAGACGATCAGGAAAAAGTCATGAAGGAAGTATTCAAACGCCTGAATATGAGCCCCATCGACAAGAGTTTTTCCGTGCGTGCAGCCATTTCTCAGATCAGCAAACAGAAAGAAGAAATGGTCAGCTGGGAGGACTACGTAAAGACCGTAGATCCTTTTGACATTAAGGGAAAACGTCTGGCAAAGGTATACCAGCTTTATCAGCAGCTGCTGAAAGAAAGCAACGCCCTGGACTTTGACGATTTGATTTATAAGACAGTGCTGCTGTTCCGTACCCATCCAGAAGTGCTGGATAAATATCAGGAACGTTTCCGTTATATCATGGTAGACGAGTACCAGGATACTAACACATCTCAGTATGAACTGGTGCACATGCTGGCGGCAAAATACCAGAATCTGTGTGTGGTAGGGGACGATGACCAGAGTATTTATGGCTGGAGAGGCGCTAACATCCGCAATATTCTGGACTTTGAAAAAGACTTCCCTAACACAACCGTTATCAAACTGGAACAGAACTATCGTTCCACGAAAAAATTTTGGATGCGGCAAACGCAGTCATCCAGAACAATATGACCAGAAAAGAAAAATCCCTTTGGACAGAAAATGACAGCGGCAGCATCATCCACATTTATAAAGCAGACAATGAGTATGACGAAGCACGTTATGTGGCAGAACAGATTGAGCAGCTTCAGAAAGAAGGCAAGAGCCTGAATAACTTTGCGGTGCTGTACCGTGCCAACGCACAGTCCCGTACTGTGGAAGACCAGCTGGTGAAAAAAGGTATTCCTTATCGTCTGTTCGGCGGCGTGCGCTTCTATGAAAGAAAAGAAATCAGAGATATTCTGTCTTATCTGAAAGTGCTGGCAAACCCTGCGGATACCATTGCTTTGCGGAGAATCATCAATGTGCCTAAACGTGGTATCGGGGATACTTCTCTGGAAAAAGTGGTAACCTATGCCCAGAACCATGGCATGGGGCTGTATGAAGCGCTGGCACATCTGGATGATATGCCGGAACTGAAAACAAGAGCAAAGAAATTCAAAGAATTCTATGAACTTTTTGAAAGCCTGCGTCGTGATTATGAAGGCATGACAGCAGCGGAACTCATTGATGCCGTTGTAAAACGCAGTGGCTACTTGCAGCAGCTTTTGACTGAAGGCACTGACGAAGCACTGGCAAGAATCGAAAACATCGACGAATTTGTCAATAAGGCAACAGAATATGATAAACAGAATCCCGAAGCAGGTCTGGAAGGATTCCTGGAAGAAGTGGCTCTGGTGGCTGACATTGACGGATACAACGAAGGGGACGAAAGCGTGGTGCTTATGACACTTCACAGCGCAAAAGGTCTGGAATTCCCTTATGTATTCATCATCGGCATGGAAGAAGGCATTTTCCCCGGCTACCGCGCCGTTATGTTCGGCGGCGAAAAGGAAATTGAAGAAGAACGCCGTCTGTGTTATGTAGGTATTACCCGTGCAAAAGAAGTGCTTTACATGACCCACGCAAAAAGCCGTATGCAGCATGGTCTGACACAGTACAATCCACCTTCCCGTTTCCTGAAAGAAATCCCTCAGGATCTGGTGGATATGCCTACTCGTCAGATGTCCGATATGGCGAAGAAATACGCAATGCGGGAAAGCATGAAGGTAAGCCCTGTAACACCTACACGCAGCAAAGTAAATCCTTATGCTCAGCCTATTAAGAGAGAAATGCCTGCACCTAAGGATTTCAAACTGGATTATGAAGTAGGCGATAAAGTGCGCGCACCGAAGTACGGTATTGGCGTTGTCAAATCCATTCAGGGTGGCGGTGCAGATTTTGAAGTAGAGGTATCCTTCGGCGAAAAAGGAACCAAGAAATTTATGGCAAAACTTTCCAAGCTGATCAAAGTCAGCGAATAATTTTTGGGAGCGATGCGGAATATGGAGAGAATGAAGGAACTGGTTGCCCTCCTCAATGAGGCAGCGGAAGCCTATTATCAGAAAGATACAGAAATCATGTCCAACCAGCAGTATGACGCACTCTATGACGAATTGGTGCAGTTGGAAGCGGAAACAGGCATGGTGCTGGCAAACAGCCCAACACAGAACGTGGGCTATACGGTTTTGAGCAATCTGCAGAAAATCCGTCACGAAAGCCCTATTTTGTCACTGGATAAAACAAAAGACCCCTTGAAGCTTCAAAGCTTCTTGGGGGATAAGAAAGGCATTTTGTCCTGGAAACTGGATGGCTTGACCATTGTGCTGAAATACAGCGGCGGGGAACTGGTGCAGGCAATCACCAGAGGCAATGGGGAAATCGGCGAAGATGTGACCCATAATGCCCGTGTGTTTGCAAATCTGCCTTTGAAGATTGCTTTTGATGGAGAATTGGTGCTTCGTGGCGAAGGGGTTATTTCTTATTCAGAGTTTCAGCGAATCAATGAGGAACTGGGCGAAGGCGAAGCTTATAAAAATCCCAGAAATCTTTGCAGCGGCACCGTAAGACAGCTGAACAGCGAAATTGCCGCAAAGAGAAATGTGCAGTTTTTTGCCTTTACGCTGGTAAGTGCGGAAGGAAAAGAGCTGTCCGACAGTAAAACAGAAAATATGCAGTGGCTGGCTTCTTTGGGCTTTACAGTGGTGGAATCAAAAGTAGTCACAGGTGATACGATTTTGGATGCGGTGGAATATTTCCGGGAACATATCGAAGGCAATGACATTGCATCTGATGGTCTGGTGCTGACATTCGACAGTATTTCTTACAGCCAGAGTCTGGGACGGACAGCCAAATTCCCCAAAGACTCCATTGCTTTCAAATGGGCAGACGAAATGGCGGAAACCACCCTGCGGGAAATTGAATGGAATACTTCCCGTACAGGACTTATGAATCCCATTGCGGTTTTTGATCCTGTGGAACTGGAAGGTTCTACGGTGAGCCGTGCCAGCGTACACAACGTTAGCATTCTGGAAGAACTGGCTCTGGGCATTGGGGATACCATCAAGGTTTATAAGGCAAATATGATTATCCCCCAGATTGCGGAAAATCTGACTCGCTCTGCTTCAGCGGAAATCCCTGCGCATTGCTTCGTATGCGGCGGTGAAACGGAAGTGCGCAGCCTGCGAGATGGGAAAGCATTGTACTGTACCAATCCTAGCTGTCAGGCACAGCGTGTCCAGACATTGAGCCACTTTGTTTCCAGAGATGCCATGAATATGGAAGGGCTTTCCGAAGAAACATTGAAAAAATTCCTGGAAAAAGGTTTTATCAATCAGTATCCCGATCTGTTCCGTTTGGAAGAACATAAAGACGCCATTTTGGAAATGGATGGTTTCGGTGAAAAGTCTTATACCAATCTCATTGCTTCTGTGGAAAAAGCAAAGGATGTGTATCTGGCAAACTTCATTTATGCCCTTGGTATCAATCATGTAGGTTTGCGTAACGCGAAACTGCTCTGCAAGGCATTTGACAATGATCTGGAAAAAATCAAAGCAGCAGAAACAGAAGAACTGGCTGCTATTGAAGGTTTTGGGGAAATCATTGCCCATAGTATCCATCAGTATTTCCATGATGAACAGCATCTGGCACTGTTGGCAGATGCTTTGCCTTATCTGCGTTTCCGTGTGGAAGAAGTGCAGGATACTTCCCAGTCACCGCTCAACGGTTTGACATTTGTGGTAACTGGAGATCTGGAGCAGTTTGCAAACCGGAAGGAATTGGCTGCCTATATTGAAGCCAATGGCGGTAAGGTGACAGGCAGTGTAACAAAGAAAACCAATTTCCTGATCAATAACGATGTTCATTCCACATCTTCTAAAAATAAGAAGGCTCAGGAGCTGGGGATTCCTATTTTGGATGAAAATGCCTTTGTGGAACGATTTGGAAAAAAAGAAGAATAAATATGCAAATCGATTCATTTTTTCTAATAAAAATGGATCGATTTTTTATAAATTAAAACAAATTTTTGGCAGAAAAACTATTTCATCCATGATGCACGAAGAATGATATCATTTCATGAATCTCTTTTCCAAAAAATACAAAAAAATAGCATATTTTCACATTTTTTTCTGTATTTTTCTTGATTTTTGTTATAATAAAAATATAGAAAGGCGGGAGAGGTTACTATGAACTTAAACCAGCTGTATTATTTCAAGACTTTGGCAGAATTAGAACATTATACAAAAGCTGCCGAAAAGCTGAATATTTCACAGCCTACCCTAAGTCATTCCATCGCTGCGATGGAAAAAGAGTTGGGTGCCTTCCTTTTCGAAAAACAGGGGCGAAATGTGGTACTGACAAAATACGGCAGAATTTACATGTTTTATGTGGAAAATGCCCTGACCCAGCTGGAACTTGGGAAAAACCAGATCGAGCGGTTGGTGGCAGAAGGCGGCGGTCATGTAGGTTTGGCTTATATGACATCCGTTGGAACCAATTTTGTGCCGGAAATTATTGCGGGCTTTCTGGATGATCCCCAGAATAAAAACATTTCTTTCTCCTGTTATGAAGGCAATACCAAAACATTACTTTACAACCTGAAGCGGGAAAAATATGATTTGATTTTCTGCTCCATGGTGGAAAATGAGAGTGATGTGGAATTTATTCCTGTGTATGAACAGGGGCTGGTGGTCATTGTGCCGGAAAATCATCCTCTGGCGGAAAAAGAGAAAGTGACCATTCAGGATATTTGTCCATATCCCCTCATCTGCTATACAAAAGAAAGTGGGATGCGTCGTATCATTGATGATTTGTTTGTCAAAGCACAGATCATGCCCAACATCCTCTGCCAGTTTGAAGACGTCAACTCTATGGCAGGGCTGGTGGCAGCAAACCAGGGCATCGCAATCATTACAGATAATCCATCCATACAAAATTATAAAGTCACAAAACTGGAATTTGATACGCCTTATTCCAAACGAATGGTATATATGGCTTATGTACTCAATCGGTATCTGCCTCCGGCAGTGGAAAAATTCAAAGAGTACATCATTCAGCGTACCAAAGAAAAGTAAATATGAAGAAACGGCTGAGGATATTCCTCAGCCGTTTTTTGTTATTTATGGCAAGCTGTCAAGAAAATGAAATTCATATACTTTCCTGCACCGTGTTCCATAGAAGGTCGGTCGCCGATGGCATATGGATTGTCTGTTGCCAGCCAGTCAGCCCAGGCTTCATCAACGCAGGAGAGTTCTGCGATGGACAGCAGACGGGTATATTCTTCCTGCTCAAACAGTTTTTTCCACCATTGGATGGGTTGAAAAGTTGTCAAATCTTCTTCTGTCCAGCTCAGCAAAAGTTCTTGCGGTACAGGGGTGGGCAGAGGAGCCTTCCAGCCAGGGAAAATCAGTGCGGCAAATCCATCTGGTTTCAGCAAGGGAAGAATTTTTTCAGAGAAAAACCTGCTTCTGCACCAAAATAATGATAGGCATCAACACTGATAACGGCATCGAAAAATCCTTCTGCAAAAGGCAGTGCGTTGGCATCAGCATAGATAGGGAAAATCTGCTCTTCTATGCCAAGACTGCGGAAAAATTCATAATTTTCCGTAGGGGAAATCCACAGATCGGCAGCGAAAACAGTTACATCATATTCCTTTGCCAAATAAAGAGAAGACAGACCTTTGCCGCAGCCAAGGTCTAAAATCCGCATTCCTTTTTTCCGCGGCAGATTTGCTTCGTCCAAAAGACGAATAACGCTGGGGCCCATGAAGTATGTGCCGTTGCAATAAGGTGTGTAATCAAAGTTTTTTGTTTGTTCATAGTAAAACATCCTTTTCATTATTTTTAGAAATGGAAAGGGGAATCTTCATAATTTGCTGAAAAAGTTTACGAAAGGTATTTTTTCTGAAGTTTCTGATGTGAATTTCCACGTATGAACAACAGGCAGGAAAATATCACTGCCAGAAACTACCTTTTCATGAATTACAAAGATTCTTACATAACAATGGTCAAATAGACATCTCTTTTTTTATGAAAAAAGAACAGAGTTCTTTTTTGCTGAATTTATAAATTTATATTTGCCATTTTCACAGCCCGCAGCACAGCCTGTTCTGTGACTTTTGCAGCCAGAATCCCCACAACATCAACAGGAGCAGTGGGCAGTTCCAGTTCTTCGGTGGACATACAGAACAGTGTGTCGCCATCCAGTGTGGTGTGAATGGGACGAATGCACCGTGCCAGACCATCATGTGCCATACCAGCAACTTTTGCAGCCTGGGCTTTTGTCAGTTTCACATTGGTGGCAATGATGCCGATGGTGGTATTTTTGCCGCCGAAGGAAAGAGAAGATGCGGCTTTGATGACGCCTTCTTCTGTATTGGCAAAGGTGCCGTCAGGATTTTTGGTGCCGGCAATGATTTTGCCGTTTTCCCAGACATCTCCGAAAGCATTGACTGCAATGAGAGCAGCTACGGTGATACCGTTTTCTGTGGTTTCAGCCCAGGAACCGATGCCGCTGTTGCAGCAGTGTTCTACGCCGTTCAGTTTCCCGACCGTTGCGCCACAGCCTGCGCCATAATCGCCTTCCATAAGGATTTCGTCGGAAGCGGCTTCGCAGGCAGCTCTGCCCATGGCTTTATCAGGGCGTACGAAAGCATCTCCATAACCCAAATCAAAAAGAACAGCAGAGGGAACGATGGGAACTTTTGTGACACCTACATCAAAGCCGATGCCTTTTTCTTCCAGATAGTCCATAACGCCGCTGGCGGCTTCCAGACCAAAAGCGGAGCCACCGGACAGGACAACAGCCTGTACTCTTTCCATGGCATTGATGGGGTTGAGCAGGTCTGTTTCCCTTGTGCCAGGAGCGGCACCGCGGACATCCACGCCGCAGACAGCGCCTTTTTCTGCAATGACAACGGTAACACCTGTTTTTGCCTCTGTATTTTGTGCCTGACCGACTTTCAAGCCTTTGATATCTAAAATATTATGCTTCATAATTTCCTCCTGAAGGTGTGTTTTCTTTTATATTAACTGCATCCGAAGTCCTTGTAAATGTGGAAAAGCACCAAAGAATCTTGGCCGCCATAGAATGAAATTATCTTGGTATGTGCGGGAGGAGAAGCAATGGGATATTATCGGGTGACGGGCGGCGGAACCATTGGTGGGGAATACACAGTCAGAGGCAGTAAAAACGCAGTGCTGCCCATTCTTGCGGCTTCCATTTTGTCCGGGGATGAAGTGGTGCTGGAAAATGTGCCCCACATTACGGATGTGTTTGTTTCTCTGGAGATTTTGGAGGAACTGGGCTGCAAGACCAAACTGGAAGGAAGAACACTGACCATTGACAGCCGGAATATTGAGAAAACGGAGATCAGTGAGGAAATGGTGGGGAAAATGCGTTCTTCCATACTGTATCTGGGGGCATTGTTGGGACGAACGAAAAAAGCCTCTCTGGGACATCCCGGCGGATGTACTATCGGACGGCGTCCCATTGACCTGCATCTGCGTGCCTTTGAGAAAATGGGTGTACGAATTCGAGAGGAAAATGAGATTTTCAATTGTGAGGCGCCTTTGCTTTTGGGGTATCACATTTATCTGGAATATCCCAGCGTAGGTGCTACGGAAAATATCCTGCTCCTTTCCGTGAAAGCGGAGGGTACCACGGTCATCCACAATGCGGCAAGAGAACCGGAAATTGTAGCACTAGCTCGTTTTCTGCGGGCATGTGGTGCGGAAATTTATGGAGAAGGGACACCTACTATCATGGTGGAAGGCGTGCGAAAGCTTCATGGAGCGGTGTTTGAAGTGCCTTTTGACCGCATCGAAGCAGGGACATTTCTTTGTGCGGCTGCCATGACGGGTGGAAAGCTGTACCTGCATGGAGCAGAAAAGCAGTATATGGAACAGACACTGGAAGTTCTGGAGCAGGCAGGATGCGGACTGCGGTACGAGGAGGATGCGGTTTATTTGCAGGCACCCACACGACTTTTGTCGGATTTTACACTGGCAACAGGGCCGTATCCCGCTTTCCCCACGGATATGCAGCCAATGGTCATGAGTCTATTGACATTGGCAAAAGGAACCTGTATGATGAGTGAAACAGTGTTTGAAGCACGGTTTCGCCATGTGGCAGAATTATGCCGCATGGGAGCGAATATACAGGTGCATGGTCGAAATGCGGCAGTTTTTGGCGTGGAAAAACTCCATGGCGCAAAAGTGAGGGCAACGGATCTGCGCAGCGGAGCGGCGCTTTTGTTGGCGGCTCTGGCGGCGGAAGGAGAAACCATCGTCGAAGGCAGCGCTTTTGTGGAACGGGGTTATGAGAAACTGGAAGACGCGCTGACATTTCTCGGCGGACGGGTGCAGCTGGTATCTTAAAAGGTGATTACATGAGAAAAAAAAGAAAAAAACAGATGGAAGACATTGATTTGATGGAGGAACTGGAGTATTACCAGCCACGAAAAAAACGGCTGGAAATTCCGCAGAAATATGTCATTGCGGCAGTATTGATACTGCTGGCAGGGGCAGCATTTCTGTTTTCTCCTTTTTTTGCTGTCAAAAATATCCGGGTGGAAAATTCCGAACGGTTTGCCACATCAGATCTTTGTGAAAGAATCGGTCTGAATCAGGGGGATAATGCCATACTGTTTAACCGCTCCAAAGCGGAAGATATTCTGCGGCAAGATCCGTATATCAAAGATGCCAGACTGGTTTGGGAATTCCCTGATACCATGGTTATTTCTTTGACGGAACGGAAGGTAAGAGCCTATGTGCCTTATATGGGTTCTTATCTGTACATAGATGAAGAAGGACGGGTATTGGATGTCCAGAATGTTTATACGGAAGGACTGCCTTTGGTAAAAGGATTGGTATTCTCCGGTTTCCAACGCGGGGAAGTTTTGCAGGTGGAAAACCAAGAATCTTTGCAGGTGATGCTTCAGATTTCCCAGATGATACAGAAATATAACCTGACAGAATTCGCTGTGGAAGTGGATGTATCCAACACATCTGATATTTATGCAACGGTAAACCAGGTTCAGGTACATTTGGGCACCATGGATAATATGGATCAGAAGATACGAACCATGGCGGCAGTTGTGGTGACCATTCCCGAGGAGGACAGGGGGACTTTGGATCTGAGTGATCTTTCCAAGCCCATTGTATTCCAGTATTTGTTGTAAGAAGGTGACGGACAGATGAAACCAAAGGGAATCATACCCGGTATTACAGCCCTGTGTGCCATTTTGGGTATGCTCATCGGTGTGCAGTATAATACAGTGCAGTCACAGGCTGCCTCGGCAGCAGGAACGGATAATATGCGCCTGACAGAACTTTCTGCGGAATTGCGCAAGGAACAGGAAGAAAAAGAAGCTCTGGAAAAACAGCTGGACAAGCAGGCAGAACTGCTGGCAACTTACGAAGCGGGAGAATCAGACGGTGCGGCACTGGAATCTTTACAGAAAGAAAATGAGAAACTCCGGGCTTTTGCAGGATTGTCAGAACAGACAGGTGCTGGCATCATCGTAACTATGGATGACAGTGACAAAGATATGGGCGGCGACAAGAATGCTTATCTTGTCCACGCGGAGGATATTTTGAAAGTCGTCAATGAACTTTTTGTGGCAGGAGCAGAAGCTGTTTCCGTCAATGGGCAGCGTATTGTGGCACAGAGCGGCATCACCTGCGCCGGCAGTGTGATTACAGTCAATGGTGTGCGTGTAGCGGCACCTTTTGAGATCAAAGCCATTGGAGATGCAAGTGTACTGCAGGCAGCTTTGCGTTTCCCTGGCGGCGTTGTGGATACGCTCTCTCCTTGGGGTATTGTCATTGACATTCGCGAGGAAGCTTCTGTGACTGTTCCGGCATATACCCAGTCTGCTTTGTGGAAAACAACAGAGGAAGGAGAAGATGCGTCATGAAAATCATCGTTCCTGTCATTGGATTATGCGTAGGGATTCTGTTGGGAATCAAAAGCGGTATTGTGCTGCCTTATGCTATGATGGCTTATGGCGGTGTCGGTATTCTGGCGTGTCTGGATACGGTACTGGGCGGTGTGCGCGCAGATATGGAGCATCAGTTTCAGATGCGGATATTCGTCAGCGGTTTTTTTATCAATGGAATCGTTGCCATTGGTCTGGTTTGGCTGGGAAAACAGCTGAATATGGATTTGTCTATTGCGGCCATTGTTGTCTTTGGTTCTCGGATTTTTTTATAATTTTAGTAAAATTAGAAGATTTTTGTTGAATAAAAGACAAAAAGAGGCTATGATAGGAGAAGAGTAAGAAAGGTCAGAAAAGAAAGTTAAAAATATCGAAAAAAATTATGAATTATTCTGTTTTTGTATGGTAATTCGTCTTTTTTCATGTATAATTAAAGGTATGATTATGGAATTGGTAGGAGGGGATTTTTTTGCTCGAATTTGATATCCCAATGAGCAATATGGCACAAATAAAAGTAATCGGTGTAGGCGGCGGTGGCAACAACGCTGTTGACCGTATGATTGAAGATGGACTGGACGGCGTGGAATTCATTTCCATTAACACAGATGGACAGGCTTTGGCGAAATCCAAATCCAGCACAAAAATTCAGATTGGTGAAAAACTGACTAAAGGCCTTGGTGCCGGCGGTAACCCTGAAATCGGTGAAAAATCCGTAGATGAAACACAGGATGAAATCGCGCAGGCTCTGCGTGGTTCCGATATGGTATTCATCACAGCAGGTATGGGCGGCGGCACAGGTACCGGCGCAGCACCCAGAATCGCGGCTATCTCCAAAGAACTGGGTATCCTGACAGTAGGTGTTGTTACAAAACCCTTCAACTTTGAAGGCAAAAAGAGAATGAGCAATGCGGAAAAAGGTATCGCGGAACTGAAAAAAGAACGTGGATACACTGGTTATCATTCCTAACCAGAGACTTCTGAGCATCATCGACAAAAAGACAACACTGACAGAAGCATTCCGCAAAGCTGACGAAATCCTCAGACAGGGCGTACAGGGTATTGCAGACCTGATCTCCAAACCCGGCGTTATCAACCTGGACTTCGCAGACGTTCGCACCGTTATGGCAGACAAAGGCGTTGCCCACATGGGTATTGGCCGTGCTGCTGGTGAAAACAAAGCGGAAATTGCAGCAAAAATGGCAATCCAGAGCCCTCTGCTGGAAACAACTATCGAAGGTGCAAAGAGCGTCCTGATCAACTTCAGCGGCGACATGAACCTGGGTCTGATGGAAACAGAAGAAGCTGCGGATCTGATCAGAGAATCTATCGATCCCGAAGCAGAAATCATCTTCGGTACAACCATCAACGAAGAACTGCAGGATGAAGTTATCGTTACTGTTATCGCAACAGGTCTGGAAGATGACATTCCCGCTCCCGAACCCAGAAGAGTGGCACAGCCTGTGGAAAAAGCACCTGAAGCAACAGAAGAAGTTGTGGAAGAAAGCGCTGAAGAAACAGCAGAACAGCGCCCCGCAAGAAGATTTGCGGATCTGGATGATTTCGAATCTGAAATCAAAATTCCTGATTTCTTGACAAGAAAGAAATTCTAATCTTCTATACATAAGGAAAAACAAAAACGGATGAATCCCGAAAGGATTGATCCGTTTTTTGTTGCGCAAAGTGGATGTTTGACAAAAAGCGAAACATAAAATTAGAGAGAATGACTGGTTTTACAACATTGTTCTGGTATAACTGCAATAGTTTTTGTCCCTTATTTTGTATGACATACTGAAAAATCATAGCCTGTTATATTTTGTAATAATTTTCATGTAAAATAGATGTACAAAGTTTTTGGGGAAAGTTTATGAAGAGAGAAACAGGAGGGGAGCAATATGGCAGAAACATTTTGTGGAAAAAATTGTGATTTATGTCAGGAGAAACTGTCGGAAGAATGCAGAGGATGCAAAGAAGGGCCAGGCAGGCGTTTTTGGCGGTAACTGTCCCATTGCGGATTGCTGTCGGGAAAATAGCACGCAAACTGCGATACCTGTCAGGAAGCCATGAGTTGTACAAAACGACAGCAGAAAGATCAGATGCAGCAAATACGCATTGCAGAAGCGGCGGCAAAAGAAGAAAAAGAAGTTCAAAAAGAGAAAAAGCAAAGGTACTGGGAAAATGGCTGTGGCTTTTGTTCTGGCTCCTCATTCCCAATATCATTCGGGGATTATGTCTAACGAAAGCTTGAAGCCTATCAGTCCAACGATGTACTATATTGGTACTGTTTTGGGGATAGTTGTAGAGATTATTTATTGTATCGTACTGTTTATGCTGCGGCATGTAGAAAAAAATATGGACATGCTGTGATCTGTACCATTGCTGGTGTGGTGTTGACTGTTGTGAGCTTGCTCTTGGCAGATGGGGCATTGTTTTTTGCGGTACTGTTTATGTTTGCGACAGTGGCAGTGAGTCTGGCAGGCAGCTACTTCCTGTACTACGGCCATGCAGCTGTATTGGAGGATTTTGATGTGGAATTTTCCGAGAAATGGAAAAAACTGTGGAAATGGCAGATTATCTGCCTCTGTGGCGCAGTGGCTGGTGTGTGCCTGCTGTTCCTGTGGATTCTGGGAGTTTTGTTGGTGTTGGCAAGTGCCATTGGCATTGCTGTGGTCAGCATTGTGCAGCTGGTTTATCTGTATCGTATGGCAGTGCTGTTCCGGGAATATACATAATATGAAAATAAAAAGGATACGCTGTTTTGCGGCGTATCCTTTTTGCTGTTATCGAATCATGTTGTCGATCATGGCGCTGATCTTGTCCCGACTGATTTTTTCCAGAATGGCTTTTTTCACAAATTCGTCTTTGCTGTATCCAAATCGTGCCAGATATTCATTAAGCTGAGCCATGGTGTCGGGATCTATGGTAACGGACAGGCGTTTGCCTGTGGATTTCGGTTTTGTGCTGCTTTTTTTCGCAGTGGATTTTGTACTTTTCTCTGCCATAGGGGTTCTCTCCTTCCTCTGTATTCAGTATATCAAAAAAAGAAAAAAATAGCAGTATGTTTTTTCAAAGGCCGGGCAAAATAAGTGCGTACCAAACAAAAGGAGGCGCACACAATGGAAAAATGTAATGAATGTATCAGATGTACCGTAGACAATTGCAGACACCACCACAACACAAAAAATTACTGCACACTGGAAACCATCCAGGTGGGCACACATGAAGCAAACCCTACCATGGATCAGTGCACAGACTGTCTGTCCTATACAAAAAGATAAGATTGTCTGAATAAGGGAGAAACGGGCATTTCATGAATTTGAGGTGTCCGTTTTTTCTATTGCGATGGGGTTGCGTGGTCGGTATAATGAAAATGGAGGTGTTTGCCATGAGATTATATCTGGTTCGCCATGGACAAACAGATATGAATAAGCGAAATATGTTTTATGGCTGGACAGATGCGGATATCAACGAAACGGGTATACAGCAGGCAGAAATGCTGCGGCAGTATTTCCGGCAGATTCCCATTGATGCCATTTACAGCAGCGATCTGAGAAGAGCAGCTCATACAGCGGAAATCATCGCCGCTGGGAAGGATATGAAAGTACACTATGACAGCGCTTTTCGGGAATTGTATTACGGAGATTGGGAAAACCAGACAGCAGAATACATAGAAACCAACTATAAAGAAGAATTGCGGGGCTGGGTCACAGACTGGAAAGACCTTGCCATGCCCAATGGGGAAAAGTTTTCGGATTTCTACAACAGAGTTGCCGCAGGTGTAGACAGACTGGTGGAGGAAAACCGCGGCAAAAACGTCCTTTTGGTTGCCCATAATGGTGCTCTCTGTGCTATGTTTTGTCATTTGACGGGAGCAGGTATGGATGGCTTTTGGCGGTTTGATTCCAAACAGGGGCATTATAGTTCTGTGTTGATTTCCAAAAAGTGGACGACCATTGAAAGCATCAATCATCCTTTGTGTCTGGAGGAGGAATGACATGAAAGCCAAATGTCATAACATGGAGAAGAAAGATGCTGTTTTTCCAAAGAGCATCTCTGCGGCGGAAAAATCATAGAATCCTTTATCCCCACCTGTGAGGAGGATGGATTTACCCTTTTGCAGCGGAAACGGGGAATTCGGCTGATTTTTGCGGGATTAGAACCAAAGCTGGACTGGTTTCCTGTGCCTTGTCTTTGGGTTTTTGCCACAGATGAAAAGGGCGGTTCATTTGCTCATGGAGAAGGCAGGCTGGAAAACAGCCCTATTTATTATGTGTCAGAAGAAAACACATGCTGGTATCTGGCAAAAAATTTTCGGGAATTTGTCAGGCTGGTGATTTTTGCGCCAGAATGGATGGAAAAAGCAACAGGAAAGAAAGCTGATTTTTCAGAAGAAACAAAAGAAGAAAGAGCGAAAATGGGTATGGTTTTTGGTCTGGAACCGCCTAAAACAGATTTGCTGGCTGTTGTGAAAGAAGCGGAGGAAATCCGTATTTTTGCCAGTCAAGCAGAAGCGGAAGCAGAATATGAACTTTTATAAAGGGGAAAAGTTATGAAAAGTATGGAATTTTGGCGGCGTTGGTTATGACTTTTGCGCTGGCAGGCTGCGGCGGAGAAAAGCAGGCAGAAGTGGCTGCCCAGGAAGCTATGGCTGACACCATGATTAACTCTGGCAGTGCTGGCGGCAGCAGTGGATTTTCTGAAACATATGAGATGGAGAAGCTTTGCATTTTTATGTGAGAAACACACGACCGGAAAGCGATGTGTACACGGAACTGAAGGTAAGTATTCTCTGCGACGAAGAAGAAGTGGCGCAGGAAGTGATTTTGCCGGGAGAATCCGCGGTGGTGACAACCATGCTGACAGAAAAGGAAAAAGAATATACCTGTAAGGCGGAGCCGGGGAAAAATGGTGGAGATATGGCTTTGTGTTATGCTATCGTCCAAGGGGAAGCCGAAACGGAGGATGCGGCAGCGTTTTTGGATGAAATGGTTGGTAAGCAGGAATAAAAAAACGCGAAAAACCGTTGATTTTTCAGGCAGTCTGACGGTTTTGAAAAAATACGTTCTGTAAAGGAAAAATACTTGACAGCCGCCCTCTTTTCGGATACAATAACACAGGTGGTTGTAAAGTGATTTTACTTTACAGGAGGAAAAGACCATGGATGAAATCTTACATCTGACACTGCTCTACGATTTCTACGGTGAGCTTTTGACAGAGAAACAAAAACAGGTATTTGATCTGCACTATCAGGACGATCTTTCCCTTTCGGAAATCGGAGAGGAATTGTCCATCAGCCGTCAGGCGGTGCGGGATCAGCTGAAGCGGACAGAAAAAATCCTTATGGATTATGAACAGAAGCTGGGGCTGGTAGCCAGATTTCAGGCACAGAAAAAATCTGTACGGGAAATGCTGGATATTTTACAGGAGATGGAAACCGACGGTCTTTCAGAAAAAAGAATCCGCCAACTGGAAAAAATGAAACAGATTGCCGAAGCAATATTATCCTGAGAGGAGGGCGGTCTATGGCATTTGAAAACCTTTCCAATAAGCTGCAGGATGTGTTCAAGCAGCTGCGGGGCAAAGGCAAGCTGACAGAAGCAGATGTAAAACCGCCATGCGGGAAGTAAAGATTGCGCTTCTGGAGGCAGACGTAAACTTTAAAATCGTTAAAAACTTCATCAAGACTGTTACGGAACGGGCTGTTGGCACAGAGGTGCTGGAAGGCCTGAATCCGGGACAGCAGGTGATTAAGATTGTAAATGAGGAGCTTATCTCTCTCATGGGCACTACACAAAGTCAGTTGACTTTCGCAAAGCGTCCTCCCACCGTTTATATGATGGTAGGTCTGCAAGGTGCCGGTAAAACCACCAGCAGCGGGAAGCTGGCGGGACAGCTGCGGAAGCAGGGCAGAAATCCTCTGCTGGTAGCCTGTGACGTGTATCGTCCGGCGGCTATCAAACAGCTGCAGGTAGTTGGGAAAAACTACAACATTCCCGTATTTGAAATGGGGGACAAATTGAGTCCCGTGGAAATTTCCAAGAAAGCGTTGGAATACGCAGCGGAAAACCGCAATGATGTCATCCTCATCGATACAGCAGGTCGTCTGCATATCAATGAAGAACTGATGCAGGAACTGCAGGACATCAAGGAAGTGGTAAAACCTCAGGAAATCCTTCTGGTGGTTGATGCCATGACTGGTCAGGATGCGGTGACCGTAGCGGAAAGCTTTGATAGCCAGCTGGGCATTGATGGTATCATCATGACAAAGCTGGACGGCGACGCCAGAGGCGGTGCGGCACTTTCTGTCAGAAGCGTAACCAACAAGCCCATCAAGTATATCGGTATGGGGGAAAAGATGGAGGACTTGGAGCCCTTCTATCCCGACCGAATGGCTTCCAGAATCTTGGGCATGGGCGATGTGCTGACACTCATTGATAAGGTGCAGCAGAACATCGACGAGCAGGAAGCCAAGGAAATGCAGAAAAAAATGCTTTCCAACGAATTCACACTGGAGGATTTCCTTTCTCAGATGCAGCAGATCAAGAAAATGGGTCCGCTGAAAGATCTGATGGGCATGATTCCGGGTATGAATAAATTTAATCTGGACGAAGCCTTAAACGGTGTTGACCCGTCCAAGGAAATGGCGAAAACAGAAGCTATCATCCAGTCCATGACAAGAGAGGAACGGCTGAATCCTTCCATCCTCAATGGACCACGGAAAAAGCGTATCGCCAACGGCTCCGGCAGAAGCATCGCCGAAGTCAATCGTCTGCTGAAACAGTTTGAAGAAATGAAGAAAATGATGAAGCAGATGAACAACATGCAAAAAGGCAAAAAGGGCAAGCTTCCTTTTTTCCGATAAACTTTTTATGAACACTTGCAGGAGGTGAAATGAAATGGCAGTAAGAATCAGACTGAAAAGACTGGGTGCAAAGAAAGCTCCTTTCTATAGAATCGTTGTAGCAGATTCCAGAACATCCAGAAACGGTAAATCCATCGACGAAATCGGTTACTACGATCCTACAAAGGAACCCGTTGTTCTGAAAGTTGACGCAGAAGCAGCTAACAAATGGCTGGCAACAGGCGCACAGCCTTCCGAAACAGCTAAAGCTCTGCTGAAAAAAGCTGGCGTTATCGGCGAATAATTCGTAACGGGGGCCAATGCAATGAAAGAATTACTGGAAGTAATCGCAAAAAATCTAGTGGAACATCCCGAACAGGTGCAGGTTTCCGAAAAAGAAGGCGAACGCGCTTGGATTTTGGAACTGAAAGTTGCCCCTGAAGATATGGGTAAGGTCATCGGCAAGCAGGGCAGAATTGCAAAAGCAATCCGTACTGTGGTAAAAGCGGCGGCCATCCACGAGGATAAAAAGATTATCGTAGAAATCGTACAGTAAGGGAAACCGCTGTATACGGCAGGGTGCAGGCGCATCCTGCTGATTTTGTTTATACGGAAAAAATGAGGTGCAAAAACCATGGAACAATATTTTGAAATCGGAAAAATCACAGGAACCCACGGTATCCGGGGAACCATGCGCGTATTTCCAACTACGGAAGACCCTTCCCGCTTTGAACGCCTGAAAGAAATCATTGTGGAAATCCGCGGCAAACGGGAAACTTTCCATATCCAGAAAGTAGCATTCCATAAACAGTTTGTGCTGCTGACCGTGAAGGAAATTACAGATATTAACGTGGCGGAACTGTATAAAAACGGACGGATTCTCATTCCCGATGCCATGGCAATCCCTTTGGGTGAGGATGAATACTACAACCGCGACCTCTATGGTCTGAAAGTGGTAACAGAAGAAGGGGAAGAACTGGGCGAAATTACAGAAATTTTCCCTACCGGCTCCAATGATGTGTATGTGGTGAAAAAAGACGGCAAAGGCAAAGAACTTCTCCTGCCTGCTATCAAAGACTGCATCAAGAATGTAGATTTGGAAAACGGCGTTATGACTGTAAAACTGCTGGAAGGATTGAGATAAATGAAACAGTTTTTTGTACTGACACTGTTTCCTGAAATGATCCAGCAGACCCTTTCTCACAGCATTATGGGACGTGCCCAGAAAGAAGGACATATCTCCGTGGAAGCCATCAACATTCGGGATTATACACTGAACAAACAGAAACATGTGGACGATTATCCCTATGGCGGCGGCGCTGGCATGGTTATGCAGGCACAGCCCATTTATGATGCTTATCAGAGCATTGCGGAAAAGGCAAAAGGCGCAAGGGTGGTTTATATGACACCCCAGGGCAGACCTTTTACCCAGCGCATTGCGGAAGAACTGTCCAAGGAAGAAAACCTGGTGTTCCTCTGTGGTCATTATGAAGGTATTGACGAAAGAATCATTGAAGAAATCGTCACAGACGAAATTTCTCTGGGGGATTTCGTTCTGACAGGGGGAGAACTGGCGGCAATCACCATCATTGATGCCGTATCCCGTCTGGTACCTGGTGTGTTAGGTAAAGAGGATTCTTTTGCCGATGAAAGTTTTTCTGATGGGCTGCTGGAATATCCCCAGTATACCCGTCCCCCCGTATTTCATGGGAAAGAAGTGCCAGAAATCCTTCTGAGCGGACACCATGCCAATATTGCCAAATGGCGCAGAGAACAGTCTCTCATCCGTACGGTGAAAAAGCGCCCGGATTTGCTGGAAACAGCAGAACTGACCGTAAAGGAACGGCAGTTTGTGGAAAGACTGCGGGAAGAATTGCAGGAAACAGAATAAAATCTTGGAAGAAAGCTGGAATCTTTTATATTGCAAAGATTTCAGCTTTTTTGTTTGCGGAAAAACGTTGGACAAGGTGGCGAAAAGATTGCTTTGTATGTGCTTTTCAGGTATGATGAAATTAAGAGAAGAAGGAAAAAAGGAAAGAAGAAAAGAAAGAAGGAAGGGGGATGTTTATGAACTGGTGGAATTTATCTGTATTTTGTATCATTCCCATTGTATCTGTGATCTTCTTTTTCTTTTGGAAAAGAAAATATCTTTGGATAGCACCATTGACTTCCACAGTCATTTCTGTTGCAATCAGCCTTTTTGCAATGCCATCTATTCTCAGTGACGCAGAGCATCGCAGTATGTTTTTTGGCATTAGTGTTATGCTCCATATTCTGATAGCAGTTGTATTGACTGTCATTGCTTATGTGGTGGCGCGTTTTTTAGATAAAAAATAAAAAGGATGAAATTTCTTTGAAATGAAAAAGCATCTATCTAAAGCAACTTCCACTTAAAAAACATTGTTTTTCGGTTTTATTGATTTTTAAGTGGAATTGCGGCGGCTATCTTCAGAAGAAAACATATCTGATAAAATCTCAGTAAAAATAAGAAAGCCAAAATCCTTTGGATGAATAAGGATTTTTGGCTTTCTTTGTTTTCTTATGAAGAAGCTCCTAATTTGAGATAGATTGCTTTTGTGTTTTTATCTTTTTTTGCCTTTTTCTTTTTTGGCAATTTCAATGTGTACCCGTTTGTTTTTGATTTTGCAGTTTTTCATGCCGTAAAGGACGTCTTTTACATATTCCTTGGGTACATCTACGAAGGTATAGTCATCGAACAGGTCGATGGCACCCAGTGCTTTGCCAGGAACGCCTGCTTCGTTGGCAATGGCGCCGACGATGTCTTTGGCACGGATTTTGTTTTTCTTGCCGGCGCTGATGAACAGACGTACCATTTTTTCGCCTTCGCCGCCGTACATTTCGGTGCCGTTGAAGTTGATGTCGTCCATGATGTCCATATCGTCGGTGCGCACATCTGCCAAATTGTGTTTCAGCAGAGCAGCGGCAATATCCATAGCTGCATAGTCGTCTTTCATGAGGCGTTCTACCAGATTGATATATTTTACCAGATGACCCTCCTGAATGGTTTCTTTGATTTTTTCCAGGAAGATGTTTGTTTTCATTTCTTCCACATCGCTGAGGGTAGGCAGTTTCTGCTGAATGATCTTTGTTTTGGTGTAGCGCATGATGTCACGCAGTTTGTAGATTTCCTTGCCTACGCAGAAAGTGAAGGCTTTGCCGCTTCTGCCGGCACGACCAGTTCTGCCGATACGGTGCACATAGTATTCTTCATCCTGAGGAACGTCGTAGTTGAATACGATGTCAATATCATCTACGTCGATACCTCTTGCCGCTACGTCTGTGGCAACGAGAATTTCGATGGTGCCGTTGCGGAATTTCTGCATAACTTTGTCACGCTGTGCCTGTTTCAGGTCACCATGGAGACCTTCTGCAAAGTAGCCGCGGCCCTGGAGCAGTTCCACCAGATCGTCCACGCGTTTTTTGGTGTTGCAGAATACCATAGCCAGATTGGGCATATATACGTCGATGATACGAGTCAGGGCTTCCAGTTTTGTTTTTTCTTTTACGTCAAAGTAATACTGTTCAATATTGGGAACAGTCAGTTCTTTCCGAACGATTTTTACATATTCAGGATCTCTCTGGAAACGTCTGGTGATGTCCAGAATTTCAGGAGAAAGGGTAGCGGAGAACAGCAGTGTCTGATGGTCTTCGGGGATTTTCACCAGAATGGTTTCAATGTCCTCTCTAAAGCCCATATCCAGCATTTCGTCCGCTTCGTCCAGAATCATCATCTGTACGGTTTCCATTTTCAGTGTGCGACGGCGCATGTGATCCATAACACGGCCGGGTGTACCAATGACAACCTGCGCGCCTTTTTTTCAGTGCTAAGATCTGACGGTCAATGGGCTGTCCGCCGTAAATAGGCACAACGCGGATGTTGTCTTTGTATTTTAGCAGTTTCCGGAATTCTTCGCTGACCTGGATGGCCAGTTCTCTGGTAGGGCAGAGGATCAGTGCCTGCAAACGGCGGTCATCGGGATCGATGCGTTCCAGACAAGGAATGCCGAATGCGGCTGTCTTGCCGGTACCTGTCTGAGACTGACCGATGATGTCTTTGCCTGCTTTTACCAGAGGGATTGCCTGGGACTGGATGGGAGTTGCTTCTTCAAAACCCATATCCAGTACAGCCTGGTAAATTTCTTTGGATAACTGCATGTCTTCAAATCTTAAATGTTCCATGTGATTTTCCTTTCTTTATTTTCTTTACAAAGCCGAAGAAAACCCACAGAACCCGTTGAAAGATGTTTTCTTTCGACTCAAAACCTATATTTCAGCGCTTTGGCAATGATAAAACTTCCCGATTAAAGCGCATGGCGGAAAAAACCGCAGACAATAACTATACCAGTTTTGCATACAAAAAGCAAGGCGAAATCCGGAGGATAGCGGCGAATTGTGATAAACTTATAAAAATAGAAAGAAAAGGTGAATTTTTTGCATGACCACCCAAAATTCTCCCGGCATTCCCCCTTGACTTTCTGTTACAGTGTGTTATAATGTGGTCATTGTTAATAGTCGAAAGGCTATGAAGGTGAAAAGTACGCAGATGCGCCGCCTCAGAGAGAAAACGTCATCGGCTGAAAGCGTTTTTGGTCTGGAGAGTTTGCGGAAGTTCCCACCGGAGCCGATTTCCTGAAGTGCCTATGGCAAGCGTAGGGAAATCCGTTTCATGCACGTTACGCATCAGAGTGCCTGTGTTAGCAGGAATTTGGGTGGTACCACGGAAGTCTTCGTCCCTATTGGGATTGAAGGCTATTTTTTGCAGTGAAACGTCAATCAATATCAGATAGAAAAAAGGAGAGAAAAGGACAATGAAGGAAAAATTAAAAGCCATTCAGGAAAAAGCCATGGCCGCTTTCCAGGAAGCAAAAGAAATGAAAGACATTGATGATCTGAAAGTAAAATACCTGGGCAAAAAAGGCGAATTGACAGCCATTTTGAAAGAAATGGGCAAACTCAGCGCAGAAGAACGCCCCATCATCGGTCAGATGGCAAACGATGTACGTCAGAATCTGGAAAAAATGCTGGATGAAGCAAAGAACCGTCTGGCAGCAGCAGAAATGGCACATCGTCTGGAAAAAGAAAAAATCGACGTTACCATGCCCGGCAGAGCAAGAGCAGAAGGTCACAGACATCCTATGAGCATCGTTACAGATGAAATCTGCAGCATCTTCATGGGTATGGGCTACGAAGTGGCAGAAGGCCCTGAAGTAGAAAAAGACTACTACAACTTTGAAGCACTGAACATTCCTAAAAACCATCCCGCAAGAGATGAACAGGATACTTTCTACATCGGCGGCGACATCCTGCTGCGTACCCAGACATCTCCTATGCAGGTTCGTACCATGGAAAAAGGCAAACTGCCCATCCGTATGGTATGTCCCGGTGCTGTTTACCGTTCCGACGAAGTAGACGCAACTCACTCTCCTGTATTCCATCAGCTGGAAGGTCTGGTTGTAGATAAAAATATCACTATGGGTGACCTGAAAGGCGCGCTGGTTGTATTTGCGAAAGAATTGTTCGGGGAAGATACAAAAGTTCGTTTCCGTCCTCACCATTTCCCTTTCACAGAACCCAGTGCAGAAATGGACGTAACTTGCTTCGCATGTGGCGGTAAAGGCTGCCGCGTATGTAAAGGCGAAGGCTATATCGAACTGTTGGGCTGCGGGATGGTACATCCCAAAGTTCTGAAAATGAGCGGTATCGATCCTGACGAATACAGCGGTTTCGCATTCGGTATGGGTCTGGAACGTGTTGCAATGCAGCGTTACGGCATCACAGACCTGCGTCTGCTGTTCGAAAACGATATGAAATTCCTGAAACAGTTCTAATAGATTTGAGTATTTGCATTTGAAAGGAGAATCAGTAACATGGATGTACCTATGTCATGGTTAAAAGAATATGCAGCGGTGACAGCACCGGTGAAAGATTATATGGAAGATATCACAATGAGCGGTTCCAAAGTAGAAGGCGTAACTTCTATGGCTGGGGAACTGAAAAACATTGTGACAGGTTATATCAAAGCTATTGAAAAACACCCTCACGCAGATAAACTGGTGGTTTGCACCATCGATATTGGCGCAGGCAAAGATCTGACTATCGTAACAGGCGCACCTAATGTAAATGTTGGTGACTATGTTCCTGTTGCACTGGATAATTCCGTTATCGCTGGCGGCAAAGAAATTCATACAGGCGATCTGAGAGGTATTTCTTCCGAAGGTATGCTTTGCTCCATCGAAGAACTGGGCTTCGACAGATATGATTTCCCCGAAGCACCTGAATACGGCATTTATATTTTCCCTGAACCCGTAGAACTGGGCAAAGACGTTGCAGATGTACTGGATCTGAAAGATGATGTTGTAGAATACGAAATCACTTCCAACCGTCCTGACTGCTTCAGCATTCTGGGTATTGCAAGAGAAGCGGCTGCAACATACAAAATTCCTTTCTGTCCCCCTGTTATCACAGTAAAAGAAGAAGCAGAAGGCAAAACAGAAGATCTGATTTCCGTTGAAATCAAAAATCCTACACTGTGCCCTCGTTATGTGGCAAGAGCCATCAAAAATGTAAAAATCGCTCCTTCTCCTCGTTGGATGCGTAAGAGACTGCGTGCCGCAGGGGTTCGTCCCATCAATAATATCGTAGATATTACCAACTATGTAATGTTGGAAATGGGTCAGCCTATGCACGCTTTCGACGTTGACACCATCAAAGACAGACATATCATCGTAAGAAACGCAAACGAAGGCGAAAAAATTACAACACTGGACGGCGTAGAACGTCAGCTGGATCCTTCCATGCTGGTGATTTCCGACCCTGAAAAAGCTGTTGCGATTGCAGGCGTAATGGGTGGCGAAAACTCCAAGATCAGCGAAAGTGCAGAAGCTGTTCTGTTCGAATCCGCAGTTTTTGACGGCCCTAACATTCGTATCACAGCAAAGAAAGTTGGTCTGCGTACAGACGCTTCCAGCAAATTCGAAAAAGGTCTGGATCCTAACCTGGCTCTGGATGCTGTCAACAGAGCTGCACAGCTGGTTGAAATGCTGGGCTGCGGCGAAGTTGTTCCTGGTGTTGTAGACTGCTATCCTAATAAGAGAGAAACATGGGAACTGTCTTACTCCCCCGAATGGATCAACAAATTCCTGGGCACAGACATTTCCGAAGAAGAAATGCAGCAGATCTTCGAACGTATCGAATTGAAAGTAGACCCTGTAAACCATAAAGTAACTGTTCCTACATTCCGTCCTGACCTGGAAGCACAGGCTGACCTGGTGGAAGAAATTGCACGTTTCTATGGTTATGACAAGATCGAACCCACACTGGCTTCTGGTACACCTACCGTTGGTAAAAAGACTTATGCACAGAACATCACTACACTGGTAAAAGACACTATGATTGCAGAAGGTCTGTGCGAAGGTATGACATACAGCTTCGAAAGCCCTAAGGTATTCGATAAACTGCTGATCCCCGCAGACAGCAAACTGCGTCAGACAGTTACAATCTCCAACCCTCTGGGTGAAGACTTCAGCGTAATGCGTACCGTTTCCATCAATGGTATCCTGAACTCTCTGTCTACTAACTATAACAGAAGAAATGAAAGCGCTGGTATCTTTGAAGTAGCAAGAGTATACCTGCCCAAAGCAGTGCCTGTAACAGAACTGCCTGATGAAATCCCTACACTGACAGTAGGTATGTACGGCAAAATGGATTTCTATGACATCAAAGGTGTTGTAGAACATCTGATGATTGTACTGGGTATCGGCGACAGAGCAGAATATACAGTAGAAACAGAACTGTCTTGGATGCATCCCGGCAGAACTGCTTCTGTAATCGTTGACGGCGTGAATGTTGGTTACCTGGGTGAACTGCATCCTACCGTTGCAAAGAACTATAACATCGGTACAAAAGTATATCTGGCAGTGCTGAATATGGAAGAACTGATCAAAGCTTCCAACATGGTAAATGTTTATAAACCTCTGCCTAAATTCCCTGCTATCACCAGAGATATCGCAATGTTGGTGAAAGAAGACGTAACAGTAAAACAGATTGCAGATGAAATCCGCAAAAACGGCGGTGAATATCTGGAAGAAGTAAAACTGTTCGACGTATATCAGGGTGAACAGATCGAAAAAGGTTATAAATCTGTGGCTTACTCCATTTCTTTCCGCAGCGCAGAACGTACATTGGCCGATGCTGACGTTGCAGACAGCATGCAGGCAATTCTGGATGGTCTGGCAAAAGAACTGGGCGCACAGCTGAGAGATAAATAAGAAAAAATAGAATGAAATGAAACAGACGGCTTGAGAAAGCCGTCTGTTTTTTTGCAAAAGAATATCTTTTGTGGTAGGATAAAAGAAATAATAAGAAACAGAGGGGAAGCTTATGGATTTACCAAAATATCAAGCATTTTATAAACCCATTTTACTTTTCTTACAGGATGGTAAGGCACATTCCACAAAAGAAATTAAACAGTACACCCAGAAATATTTTTCGTTGAAAGAAGATATTATAGAAAAAATTGGCAAGTGGAGGGTAGACGGTTTTTACAAATCGAAACGCTTGGGCGCTTTTGTATTTAAAGAATGCAATTTTGATAGAGAATACATCAAGAGGTATTTATCAGATTACACAGCGAGGTTTGGATGTGTTGAAAGATGCACCAGATGTATTGAATAATCAATATTTAAAGAGATTTCCTGAATTTCAGCAATTTTTGGGGAAGAATGTAGATTCTGAACAGCAGTCAGATGCTGATGAAAATACACCGGAAGATACCTTTGCAGAGGCTTTTGAAAAAATGAATGATAATTTAGCAGACGAGATATTGGATGAGGTTATGCGTATTTCGCCGGTTGCCTTTGAAAAAATGATATTAGATTTGCTTGCAAAGATGGGATATGGTGCTTTTGAGAATGCTGGCAGAACGACCAGCATTACGGGAGATGAAGGAATCGATGGCATCATTATGGAGGACAAGCTTGGTTTTGATCTGATTTATATTCAGGCAAAAAAATGGGATAGGAATAAAACTGTTGGAAGACCAGAAATTCAAAGCTTTGTGGGAGCAATTGCCGGAAAAGGTGGAAAAGGATTGTTTGTTACGACGGCAAAATTTTCTTCCCATGCCATTGCCTATGCCCAGACACAACACATCATTTTGATTGATGGGCGAAAATTGGCAAATTTGATGATGGAATATAATTTTGGGGTAACTGTCAAAAAGACATTTGCTATCAAAGCCATTGATACAGATGTGTTTAACGAATACAATGACGAAAATTAAATGGTTTTTCTATTAAAAAAGTCAGTAGGAAATGAATTCCTGCTGACTTTTTTGTGTTATTAGATTGTAAGATCACGGTTTTCATACTGTTTGATGTAACAAATCCCCACCGCTGTTGGGCCGCAATGGGTACCAATTGTGATACCGACAGGCCAAGGGGTATCCATAACATAGAAGCCTTCCGCTTTCAGCTGAGCGATGAGATCCTCAGCCACAGCTTGGCGTTCTTTTTCGGCGCGGATGACACAAAGGGTATATTTATCTTTCTGGTCGCCGATTTCTTTCACAGTCATGTCAAAGATGGTTTTCAGTGCTTTTTTGTGTCCGCGGACTTTGCTTTCCGGGAACAGTTCGCCTTCTTTCATAACGATGATTGGCTTGATGTTCAAAATGGCACCGGCAAAAGCCGCAGCTTTGCCCACACGTCCACCATGCTGCAAGAAGTCCAGAGAATCAACGGTAAAGTTGATCTTTGTGGTCTGCTTCTGTACTTCCAGTGTCTCCAGCAGTCTGTCCAGATCATATCCGGCGTCACGCATGCGGCAGGCTTCATATACCAGCATACCCTGGGTGCCAGTTACGCTGATGGTGTCCACTACTTCGATGCGGCTGTCAGGATATGTTTCCAGCAGAATCTGTTTTGCGTTATTGGCACTCTGGAAAGAACCGCTGAATTTTGCAGTCAGACACATGCAGACAATGTCTTTGCCTTCTTTCAGATAAGGCTCAAATACATCAATATAATCCTGAATGGGAGGCAGAGAGGTTTTAGGGAAAACCTTTGCTTCCTTCACTTTGTCGTAAAATTCTTCCGGTGTCAGATCCAGCAGTTCTTTATGATAGTTGATGGTGTCAAAAGTTGCGTAATAAGGTACAATGCCAATGTTTAATTTTGGCAGCAGATCTGCGGGAATGTCGCAGGAACTGTCGGATATAATTTGATATGGTCTCATAACAATCCTCCATACTTGTTTACTTAGTGTTTCTACATTGTAAGGCAAAGGCGGCTTGTTTGTCAACGAAAAGGGCGTAAGTCCTGAAAAAAGGGGAAAACCGTGGATTTTGTTTGATTTTTCGTATACAGAATGCTATACTGAAATAATGTGGCAGAAAGGAGGAAGAACATGGGAAAAACACTGGTCATTGCCGAAAAACCTTCTGTGGCAAGGGATATTGCCAAGACTCTTGGGGTATCCGGCAAAAATGAAGGATACCTCACTGGGGAAAACTATGTGGTTTCCTGGGCAATCGGGCATCTGGTCACTCTGGCGGAACCGGAAGCCTATGACGTGAAGTATAAAAAATGGAATTTTGAAACACTTCCCATTCTTCCTGATTCTATGAAACTGGAAGCCATCAAAAAAACACGCAGTCAGTTGAAGGTGCTGCACAAACTTATGCACAGTCGGGAAATTGACGAAATCATCTGCGCTACCGATAGTGGGCGGGAAGGGGAATTGATTTTTCGCTATATATACGAGATTACCCAATGCCGGAAACCTTTTCGGAGGCTGTGGATTTCCAGTATGACGGAGACAGCCATTCGGGAAGGATTTGCCCATTTGCAGGACGGCAGTCATTATGATCTGCTGTATCATTCTGCCAGATGCCGTGCAGAAGCAGACTGGCTGGTGGGAATGAATGCTTCCCGTGCTTACACCATTCGGTATGGAGCATTGCTCAGTATCGGAAGGGTGCAGACACCAACATTGGCGCTGATTGTAGAAAAGCAAAAAGAAATTGACGCCTTTGTGCCGCAGGATTATTTCGAGGTGCAGGAGGATTTTGAACAGTATACGGGTTTTTGGATCGACGAAAAAGAAAATACCCGTCTGGATCTGCGGGAAAAAGCGGAACAGATTGCAGAAAGAGTGAAGGGGCAGCGAGGAATTGTTTCTGAAATCGTGAAAGAGGAAAAACGCCAGTTGCCGCCACTGCTTTATGATTTGACAGAATTACAGCGGGAATGTAACCGAAAATTTGGATTTTCCGCAAAAAAGACACTGGATATTGCCCAGTCCTTATACGAAAAGCGGAAAATGATCACTTATCCTCGTACGGACAGCCGTTATCTCAGCGATGATATGGTGGGGAAGATCAAACAGACTTTGGGGCGCTTGAAAGATGTGCCGGAGTTTTATCCCTATGCGGCGGAAGTTCTGGCAAAAGAAAAATTGCCCTTGTCAAAACGTATCATTGACAACAGCAAAGTAACAGACCACCATGCCATTATCCCTACGGATACCCGTTTGCGAACAGACCATCTGACACCGGAGGAAAATAAGGTGTTTTCACTGGTGGCTGCTAGATTTCTGGCGGTGTTTTATCCAGCCTATGTATATGAAGCCACAAAGGTTTATACCAAAGTGGGGCTGGATACCTTCTTGTCAAAAGGTAAGACTGTTTTGCAGGAAGGATGGCAGGCCGTAGAAAAGGCGCTGTTGTCGGAAATCCGCAAAAACAAGACAGAAAAAGAAGAAGAACAGCAGCTGCCGCCATTGACGGAACAGCAACCTGTTATTGCAAAGCGCACCAAGGTGCTGGACAAGAAAACCAAGGCACCTCCACCCTATACAGAAAGTACACTGTTGTCCGCCATGGAAAACGCTGGGCGTTTTGTGGAGGATGAGGAACTGAAAGAACAGATGAAGGACAGCGGTCTGGGCACACCTGCCACAAGAGCCGCCATCATTGAACGGCTCCTTTCTGTGGGATATATTATGCGAAAAGGAAAGACGCTGGTTCCCACGGAAAAAGGGCAGAAACTCATTGCTGTTGTGCCAGAAGAACTACGCTCCCCCCAGACAACAGGAAAATGGGAAAAAGGGCTTTCTTCCATTGCCAAAGGAAAAATGACAGAAGAGCGTTTTCTGGAAAGCATCCGACGGTATGTACGATTTTTGGTAGATGATGCGGCACAGCATAAAAAAGACGTTGTTTTTGAAGCGGAACGTCCGCGAGGCAAAAGAAGCCGTGTACAGGGCTTGGGAAAATGTCCACTTTGTGGCAAAGGTAAGATATTGGAAAACAGTCGTTCCTATTACTGTACGGAATGGAAAAGTGGCTGTAAATTTTCTTTATGGAAAGATAGCACGGAGCCTTATGGAATATTGTTGGATGCACCTAAAGTGAAACGTCTGCTGAAAGGCGAAACATTGAAACAGATTCCTGTTGTACTGCCTCAGACAGGGGAAAGAGGCACAGCAGATTTGATATTATCTCCCGACCATAGCGGACGGGTGGAATTGATGAATGTAACGAGAAATATAAAGGAGTAAAGGAACATGGAACAGATTTATGGTATGCTGGGGATTTCCCCGGAAGTAGAAGCCTTTGGTGAAAAGGTTTTGAAGGATTTGAAGGAACGTTTTGAAAAAATCGACGTGGTTGCTGAATACAATCAGGCAAAAGTTCTGGCAGCTATGCAAAAACATCGTGTCAGCGCAGAATGCTTTGCTGGCTCCACTGGCTATGGTTATAATGATCAGGGCCGTGAAGTGCTGGAACAGGTGTATGCGGCAGCATTCCATACAGAAGCAGCATTGGTTCGTCCGCAGATTACATGCGGTACCCACGCTCTGGCAATTGCCCTTTCCGCGAACCTGCTGCCCGGAGATGAACTGCTTTCTCCCGTAGGCAAACCTTATGATACATTGGAAGAAGTCATTGGTATTCGCAAATCTCCCTGTTCTCTGGCAGAATATGGCGTTTCCTACCGTCAGGTAGACTTGCTGGAAGATGGTGCTTTTGACTATGAAAACATTCGCAAAGCCATCAATGAAAAAACAAAACTGGTGACCATCCAGCGCTCCAAAGGCTATCAGATGCGTCCTACATTTTCCGTTGAACGTATTGGGGAATTGATTGCATTTGTGAAGAGTGTTAAGCCCGATGTGATTTGTATGGTAGATAACTGCTATGGTGAGTTTGTGGAAATCCAGGAACCTTCTGATGTAGGGGCAGACATGATCGTTGGTTCTCTTATCAAAAACCCTGGTGGTGGTCTGGCGCCTGTGGGCGGTTATATTTGCGGCAGACAGGACTGCATTGACCGTTGTGCTTATCGTTTGAGCGCACCTGGCTTGGGACAGGAAGTTGGTGCCAGCCTGGATGTTATGCGTTCTTTGTATCAGGGATTTTTCCTTTCTCCCACTGTTGCAGCTGGTGCGCTGAAAGGTGCTATCTTTGCGGCAAATATCTATGAAAGACTGGGCTTTAAAGTAATTCCTAACAGCACAGAAAGCCGTCATGACATCATTCAGGCAGTGGAACTGGGCACACCGGAAAGACTCATTGCTTTCTGTGAAGGGATTCAGGCAGCTGCACCTGTGGACAGCTATGTGCGCCCCGAACCTTACGCAATGCCTGGTTACAACTGCGATGTCATCATGGCAGCAGGGGCTTTTGTGCAGGGTTCTTCCATTGAACTGAGTGCCGATGGCCCTCTGCGTGCGCCTTACTCTGTTTACTTCCAGGGTGGTTTGACTTGGTATCATGCGAAAGTAGGGATTTTGAAATCCCTCCAACGGATGTATGAACAGGGTCTGGTTGAATTGAAAGAAGTGTAAAAAAGAAACAGCATCGGATTTAGAGGTATCTTCATAAGAAAACAAAGAAAGCCAAAATCCTTATCATTTCAAAGGATTTTGGCTTTCTTATTTTTATTAAGATTTTATTTGTTATGTTTTCTTATGAAGACAGCCGTCGCAATTCCCCTTAAGAAATTAAGAAAAAGGAAAATTAATGTTTTCTTAAGGGGAAGTTGCTTTTCCGATGCTGTTTTTTTATATTTTACAGAATATCAATATATTCCCCGTTCAGTGCTTTATTCATGCTTCTGACAGCGCAGAATTTTCCACACATAGAGCAGGAATCTTCATGTTCAGGTGCACGGTCGTTACGGATTTGTTTTGCTGTTTCCGGATCGATGGAGCATTCCCACTGTTTTTCCCAGTCGAAAGTTCTTCTGGCGTCACCCATGGCATCGTCCAGGTCTCGTGCATGAGGAACCTTTTTCGCAATATCCGCAGCATGAGCGGCAATGCGGGAAGCAATGATTCCCTGTTTGACATCGTCTACGTTTGGCAGTGCCAGATGTTCCGCAGGGGTTACATAGCACAGGAAAGCAGCGCCGGAAGCGGCTGCGATTGCACCGCCGATGGCAGCAGTAATATGGTCATAACCGGGAGCGATATCTGTTACGATGGGGCCAAGCACATAGAAAGGTGCGCCCATACAGATGGTCTGCTGAATTTTCATGTTGGCAGCAATCTGATCCATAGGCATATGTCCGGGGCCTTCAACCATAACCTGAACATCTTTTTCCCAAGCGCGTTTGGTCAATTCGCCCAGACGTACCAGTTCTTCAATCTGACATACATCGCTGCCGTCTGCCAGACAGCCGGGACGGCAGGCATCGCCAAGGGAAATGGTAACATCATATTCCCGACAGATTTCCAAAATTTCATCAAAGTATTCGTAGAAGGGATTTTCTTCGCCAGTCATGCTCATCCAAGCGAAAACAAGAGAGCCGCCACGAGAAACGATGTTCATTTTTCTTTTTATGCTTTTTGATCTGTTCAATGGTTTTCCGTGTGATGCCGCAGTGGAGTGTGACGAAGTCTACGCCGTCTTCTGCGTGGAGGCGAACCACATCAATAAAATCTTTGGCAGTCAGGGTAGCCAGATCTCTCTGATAATGGATGACACTGTCATATACAGGAACGGTGCCGATCATGGCAGGACATTCACTGGTAAGTTTTCTGCGGAAGGGCTGAGTATTGCCATGGGAGGATAAATCCATAATGGCTTCAGCGCCCATATTGACTGCTGCCATGACTTTCTGCATTTCAATGTCGTAGTCTTTGCAATCTCTGGATACGCCCAGATTCACATTGATTTTTGTCCGCAGCATGGAGCCAACCCCGTTGGGGTCGATGCAGGTGTGAAGTTTATTTGCGCAGATGACAACTTGACCTTTTGCCACGAGATCTCTGATTTCTTCTTCGGTGCGGTATTCCTTTGCGGCAACAGCCTTCATTTCCGGTGTGATGATGCCTTTTCTTGCGGCGTCCATTTGTGTTGTGTAGTTTCTCATAATATATTCCTTCCTTTCAGCAGATGATTGATTTTGTGATAAATGATTTATTTAAAAAACAGATCTTGGTGGATGACCGTAAAAATCATAAATTTCTGCTGGTTTGGGATGGTGGCTGTGCCGGCGGCATACTGCGGAAAGTTTGTCCATAAA
The DNA here is from genome assembly GCA_001304995.1 of Clostridia bacterium UC5.1-1D10. Classification (GTDB taxonomy): domain Bacteria; phylum Bacillota; class Clostridia; order Lachnospirales; family Anaerotignaceae; genus Anaerotignum. Next base: position 64,621 of record BBZU01000011.1, read on the forward strand.
GGGCAAATTCCGTGAAAAATATGTATGGATTCCGGCGCCTCCGTTGCAAAGAAACTTTGCAGTGGTCAATGCTGTGTTCATGTTTCATTTCTCCTTTCGTTACAGCGTTGTTTTATATAGCGGTATAAGGTGGTGCCCCCAATATACCGCTTGAAGGTTTCGGGCAAAGACCTGAAACGAACTTCCGTGATAAATATAAATTTTTTACAAATAAAAAAGGGAAATACCTCATTCGGTATCTCCCATAAGTATCTTGTCTTTCCTACGTTGGCATTATCCAAATCAGGTTCAAGGGTCGAAGGCAACACCTTCCTCTCAGCCTGTTTTCAAGCTCCCCTGTATACATATTCAGTTGTAATCAAAGTATAGGATGATTTATTTTTTCTGTCAATGTCACTGTTCTCCAAATATTTTTCTCAAAAAATGTATATTTTACTGGAGGAATTTCTTTTGCCATGGAAAAGTCAGCGATTTTTCCATGTGGTTTCTGGTGAAAAAATACCAATATTTGAAAAAGTTATGGTATAATACCTTTTGTATGGATAAAAATACATAGATTTCGAAGCAGCATATGAATTTTAAATGAGAAAAGTATTAAGATTCTTGACTCTACATCTATTGTAGAGTTTATGATGGGATTATCTATATCAAAAGGAGGGTGGCATCATGGATAGAGCAGGGTTGTTTTCCATTGGAACCATAGGAAAAATGTTTCATCTTAGTGTCAGCAGTCTGCGCCATTATGAAGCCATTGGACTTTTGACGCCGGAATACATTGATCCGGAAAGTGGTTACCGTTATTACAGCACCAGACAGTTTGAAGTGCTCAATACCATTCGTTATCTGCGGGCATTGGACATGCCGCTGCAAGAAATTTCGGATTTTATGGAAAATCGGGATGTGGAACGTATGGAGGAAAAACTACTTCAACAGAAACGAGCGGTCATGGAAAAGCAGAAACGTTTGAAATGCATTGAGCAAAAATAGATAATCGTCTGCGCCAGATTGCAGATGCAAAGGAATCTGTTTTTGATGTTGTGAAATTGGTGCAGAAAAAAGCCTGCCGTATTGTGTGGGTGAAAGACTCCCTGAAGATACAAGGATTATTGGATATTGAAGAACCTTTGAAAAAATTGGAACAACAGCAGGCGGAAGCGTTGATTTTTCTGGGAAAAGTAGGTGTGGGTATTTCCGAAGAACATCTGACTGCAAGAGATTTTGGGCAGTATGACAGAGTTTTTCTGATGCTGGATGAAGAAGATGCATTCAGCGGTGATACAGAAATTTTGCCGGAAACATTATGTGTTTCCATACGTTTTCGAGGCGGTCATATGGAAGCGGCGGAACAGTATGAAAAGCTCATGGATTATGTGGAGGAACACAAACTGAAAGTCAATGGATTTTCCAGAGAAATTACCATGATTGATTATGGTCTTACCAATGATACGGAAAAATTTGTGACAGAAATCAGCATTCCTGTCACATGAAGATACAAAGGAGGAATGAAATATGCATTTTAAAGTTGAACAGGAGATTTTTGAAAAACTGCCCAACGCTTGTTTTGGCGTAGTGGTTGCGAAAGGAATTGACAATACAAAGGATTACCCTCAGATTTATGACTGGCTGGAAGAAGGCATCCAAACAGCTGCACAGCGTTTTGAAGGCAAAAAAGTAAAAGAAGAAGAGGGGATTCTGCCTTATCGGGAAGCATTCCGCGCCCTTGGCATCAACCCCAATAAATACATGTGTTCCATTGAAGCATTGTTTACGCGCATTGCCAAGGGCAAGGGTATGCCGCATATCAATCCTGTGGTGGATTTGGGCAACGCTGTTTCTTTGAAATACACACTGCCCATGGGTGCCCATGACCTGAAAGATGTGACAGAGGGCATCAGTGTACGGATGTCCCATGCGGGAGACACCTTCCTGCCTTTTGGCGGCACAGAAGAAGAAATTCTGGATGATGGGGAAGTGGTATATGCCGCAGGCAGCCAGATTCGTACTCGCCGTTGGACATGGCGTCAGAGCAAACACGGGGAAATTGAGCCGGAAACATCCTATGTATTTTTCCCCATTGATGGTTTTACAGATTTTAATAAAGCGGAAGTTTTGGCAGCGCGGGATGAACTGGAACAGAAGTTGAAAGATGTATTTGGCTGTGAAACATTGGTAGGATTTTTGGATGCGGAACATCCGGAAATGACTTGGGAATAAATATTTGGAATTGTATGAAAAAAGCATCAGGTTATCCTGATGCTTTTTTGATGTGATTATAATATTTACAAATATCAATGGAAGATTTGGAAGGCAACACAGTATTGTTATAGAATTTGTATTACCTTACTGCGGCTAAAACACATTTAAAAAACTTATGATTTTTCTAAAATGATGCTCTTAAAGCCACATATGATTAAGTTCAAAATTTTTATACAAATTTCTGATTTTTTCTTATATAAATCAATATTTCCATTATTGAAGTATTGCATGGAAAATAGGTAGAAATTAAATGCTTTTATAAAATCGCATGCATCGTTTAGGTCTTTTAAGTGAACATTTAACTGCTTTGTTAAGTTTTCGTTCCCCTTAGTTCTATCTATTACTTCAAATTTAAATTTACATTCTTTTACATCATGTTGCATTGTAAAATAGTATTCATTATTTTTGATGTAAAGTTCTAAATTGATTTCACCATTTATATATAATAATTCAAGGTGCAAATCTAATATTTTTACTTTACTCCATACTAATTCGTAATATATAAGCAAATCAGAAATTTCTGGTATTTTATATTCATGTTCCAGTTTATTTCTCATCAAATTTAATTTATTTATAGATTCAATAGGGAACAATCCTATATCAGCTAAAAATTGAGTTTTTCTTGCAAACTTCAGATTATTTTTATCAATAATCCTTTTTAAGTTAATGCATTCAAAAAACATATCCATTTCGCAATCTAATGCTCGTTTTAGATTAGAAGTAGCATTTACAAGCCCTTCTTTTGTGCCAGATGAAATTGCATTTTCTGCAAAAGCCAAGAATTCTTCAGGCGATATATCATATACGGGAATAATAATATCTGATCCAAAACTTGAATCATGCCCTATATCATCTGCCTGTAAAATGAACTGGAATAGGTCTTTTATTTCCTTAATGTCTACTTCCTTATATTATTTCAAACGTCTTAATGCATCGTTTATTGCTTCCACAGTTTTTAATGTCGAATGCTTTTTTTAGAAAGCAAAACCACTGTTTCCACATGCACCGTATGAGGGAACATATCCACCACCTGTACTTTTTCGATGGTATAGCCTTTCGGACAAAGATATGCCAGATCTCGTGCCAATGTGGCGGAATCGCAAGATACATAAACTACTTTCTTTGGAGAAATAGCAGCAATGGTATCCAGAAGGACACTGTCACAGCCTTTTCGAGGAGGGTCTACCACTACCACGTCAGCGGTGATGCCTTTTTCTTCATAAAGTCTGGGAATGACATCTTCTGCGGCACCAACGGCAAAATCTGCGTTGTTCATGCCGTTGAGAGCGGCATTTCTCTTGGCGTCAGCAATGGCTTCCGGTACGATTTCTACGCCGAAAACATGTTTTGCCTTCTGGGCAAAGAACAAGGAAATAGTGCCGATGCCACAGTACAGATCCAGTACCGTTTCGTTACCTTCCAGCTCCGCAAAATCCAGAGCTGTCTGGTAAAGCACCTGTGTCTGCAAAGGATTTACCTGATAGAAGGATAGGGGAGAAATTTCAAATTGTACATCTCCGATGTAGTCCCGAATCGTTTCTTTACCCCAAAGTACATGGACTTCCGTTCCTAAGATTACATTGGTTTGTGCCGTGTTTACATTTAATACGATGGATGTCATGCCTTTGATTTCATGCAAACGTTCTACCAATACATCGCAGTGCGGCAGTTTTCTGCCGTTTACTACCAGACAAACCATGATTTCTCCAGTACGTCTGCCGATACGAGTCAGGATATGACGCACCAGACCGCGATGGGTGGTTTCATCATAAAGGGGAATTTCGTATTCCGTCAGAAATGCACGAATGATCTTTACAATCTGGTCATTGATTTTGTTTTGCAGCATACATACTGGGGTATCAATGATGCGATGACTGCGTTTTGCATAAAAGCCAATTTTCGGTTCGCCGGTTTTGCCGCCCACAGGGAACTGGGCTTTGTTGCGGTAACGCCAAGGTTCTTCCATACCTTTGGCATAGCCTACGGAAATGCCGGAAAAACCACCGATACGCTCCAGATGGTCTTTGACTTTTTTTGTTTTGAAAGAAAGCTGTCCTTCATAAGAAAGATGCTGCAACTGGCAACCGCCGCATTTTGCTGCAACAGGACAGGCGGGGGTTACCCGATGGGGGGAAGGCTCCAGAATTTCCAGCAGTTTCCCGTAACTGAAATGTTTTTTTGTTTTGACGATGAGGACTTTGATGACCTCTTCCGGCAGGGCGCCTTCCACAAAGACCGTATAGCCGTCAATGCGCCCAATGCCTTCGCCATTGGTACCGATGTCTGTAATGGACATGGTGTAGGTCTGATTTTTTCAACAGGAAGTTTCATACTTCCCCTCCGTTTCTATGATATTGCCCATAGGGACATACGGTGCCGTTGCAGATACAGTGTCGGCAGTTGACAAAGCTGGCGTTTGGCGTGCCTTCACCGTCCTCCAGCATTTTCCGCATGTCTGCCATGGTTTGTTTCACTTCTTTTCTGATTTTTCTGGTATTTCGCACATAAAACATATAATCGCTGTATTTCAGCCATCCGTAAGGCGGGCGTTTGCCGTAAATATCCTCCAAAAGCAGGAAGTAGGCCGCCAACTGCAATAAATCACCCGGGTGGGGCAGTGGATCGTCTTTGATAGAGCCGCTTTTCAGTTCTACGGGAACAATGGCACCGCCAAGTCTTTTTTTGAAAATATAGTCTGGTTTTCCACGCAGGTCATATTTGGCAGAGTAGAGCAGTTTTCCAAAGCCTTCGCTTTTTTTGCCGGATTGCTTTTGGTCGGCATAGATCAGGGTAAAACCTGGCATGATGTCTTTTCGGGGCTGTTTTTGCAGATGGGGGCGGCGTATCCGCCAAAGCAGAAGAACCACCAAGAGGATCAGCAGAAACAGTATGCTGAAAGACAGCCAATTTCCAGTGATTTTTTCAAACATGGACATACTGCATCACCCAATAAACAAGTATCAGCACAAATACGGCAAGGATGAGGATTTTCCAGAGAATCTGCCGCAGGCGATGCTGGCGGTACAGCTTTCTATGGAAGGCTTCACCTCGAACGAAATTGGCTGTGGTGGAATCTTCCAGTCCAAGTTCTTCCAGATATTCTTTGCGCATGCGGCGTAGTTCTGCTCTGCCGTATGTTTTTTCGTAGTACCACTGATAAGGACAGTAGGTATATTTGTTTAGTTCATGTGCGGAAAGGGTTTCCTTTGCCATGGTTCCACCTGCTTATTCGAAGTCGGAACGGCTCAGGTTGCGCTGAAGCATACGGTTGTAACCAGCCCAGTGACCCTGGGTACTGTCGGCGTCCAAGGCTTCTTCGATCATTTTTGTTTTGGCATCCAGATTGTCTGCACAGTGAAGCAGGAAAGCTTCCGGTGTGGAAGGCAGTTTGGGAGAGCCATATTCATATTCTCCATGATGGGACAGCATACAGTGCTTCATGAGGGATTCCAGACGTTTTGGGAAACCATCAATTTTTAGCGGCGGCATCCCGAATGAGTTCGGAACCAAGAATCAAATGCCCCAGAAGCTGACCGTCATCGGTGTAGTCATTGGTAGGGAAGTCAGAGAGTTCCAGCACTTTGCCGACGTCATGGAGCATAGCCGATGCCACAAGGATGTCGCGGTTTACATAGTTGTAACGGGGTGCCAGAAAATCACAAAGCTGTGTGACAGACAATGTGTGTTCCACCAGACCGCCGCGGAAGCTGTGGTGCATGGCTTTTGCAGCGGAATGATATTTGAATTCCTTGCTGATGACAGGATGGCGCAGGAAGATTTCTTCCAGCAGTTTTTTCAGATAGGGATTTTTCATGGTTTTGATATAACCCATGAGCTGATCGTACATTTCGTCAATGTTCTTATCAGTGCTGGGCACAAAATCCGCAGGATCATATTCGCCTTCCCGACTGCGGCGGATGCGTTTTACATTCAGTTGCAGTTCGTTATTGAATGTGGTAACAAACGCATCTACTTTGATAAAGTCATTTTCCTGAAAGCTCTGGATGTCGTTGTTCAGATCCCAGACCTTGGCGTCCACCATACCGGTTTTATCCTGTAATTTCAAAGACAGATAATTTTTGCCGTTGCGGCTTTTCATGGTCTGTCTGCTCTTGCACAGATAATGTTCGATGATGTTTTCACCTTCGCGCAATTCGTTGATATATTTCATAAATGTCCTCTCTTTCTATCTCATTCCTAATCTCTTATTATAAAAGAAAACAGACAAAATTACCAGCTTTCCAAAAGTTTTTTCAAAGAGGGAACGAAAGTATAATTTTTGCGTCTAAAATGTTAAAAAACCGTAACGGCAAAGGATGGGAAAATATGGTATGATGAAAAAAGAGGTGTAAAGGAGGAATGAACATGAAACAGAAGAAAGTACTTTGTGCGGGGATTGCGGCAGCAATGCTCATGGGATTGGTACCCCAGACAGCTCTGGCGGCGGAAAATGATATTTTAAACTACGATTTCCGCACATATGATGCAGATGTGAGCGGCGACGGCTGGGAATGGGATGCTGGCAGCAGAATTTTGTCCATTGACGGATTATATGTAAATGCGGATGAAAGTAATACCAATGGCAGAAAAGCCGCTATTTGTCTGCCGGAGGACAGCATTTTATATTTGGATGGGGACAGTGAGATCAATGTGGATGGACATGGTCTGCATGCCATTTATGCTGAGGGTGATTTGACTGTAAGAGGCAATGACGATCTGGTGGTAAGAACCACAAGCGCTTCTTCCAGCGTCATTTATGTGTACCGTGGCGACATCAATCTGGAAGACAATGTTTTTCTGGAAGTTTATCCCGAAGGTCATGTGCTGTATGTGGATGAAGCCAGAGGCAGTGACGGCGTTGTGAATATTTACGACAAAGCGAAAGTGGAAGTCCATGACCCTTATGACGATAATTTCTATATGATGGATACAGATGAACTGGTGAAGGTGATATACCGTTCTCCTGCAAAACCCACAGACGAATGGCTGAACTTCAGTGAAAAATATGATAAGGATTATGAAACCATTACATTCTATAAAAAGACAGTAGTGGATAAACCGGAAGAAAAACCGGAAACACCGGAAGAGCCTGAGGATAAACCAGAAGAAACACCGGCAGAAACTCATGTTTTCCAGATCAAGATCGGGGAAATATATCTGGTGAAAGACGATGAGGAACGCATTGCCCTGGATGCACCTGCATATCTTTCTGAAGATGGATACACCATGCTGCCTCTGCGGGCACTGCTGAATGTTTCCAAAGAAGGTGTAAAAATTGACTGGAATCAGAAAGACAAAATTGCCACTGTCACTTATGACGATACCACTGTTGTGATTCCCGTAGAAGGAACAGATAAAACTGTCACCATTAATGGAGAAGAAACAACACTGGTAACTGCGCCTCAGACGGTAAATGATCGTGCGTTTCTTTCTCTGCGTGACTGGTGTACTGTGACAGGCATGTCCACAGATGCTTTAAAATGGGACAGCAATACAAAAACAGTGACCATGACAGTGGAAGGCTGATAAAAAATACGGCAAAAAAGAAAGTATTTCTTTAGCTGATTTATAAGAAAATAAAAATAGCTGGAATCTTTGCAAAGGATTCCAGCCATTATTTTTTACTTTTAATTTACAAGGGACGCTTTCTTTTGAAGAGCGTTGACACAGGGGTTTTTAGGAAACAAAGGTAGAGGCAGCAGTTGAAAAGTGGTAAAATGATATTGATAGAAAGTAAGCAGAAGCGGATTTTGGATGGCGGAAGGGGGCATTATGTTGGTTCAAAAGATCAAAAGGGTCATCATTGGGGAGTATGTATCATTTTGGCGATTTTTTATATATTGCAACGTCCCACTCCCATAAACAAAGAGTTGGAAGCAATGGTTTATACTGTAAATCAGGAAGAATACGAAACATCCATTGTCATTGATGGATCAATCAAGAAGGAACTATTTACAGAAGAAGCCAGTTTTGTTGGTTACTTTAAAATAGAAAGTTATCCAAAATCTTATTACGCAGGAACGACGGCAAAAATAGACTGGCACAGTGATGTTGCGCAAAATATACGCTTTATGTGTGCTGGGACAATTTCTTCATTAGATATAGATAGAGTTGAAATCGATAGAACGATGGACAATATCAAGATTATTTTACGCGATGGAACGATTGTTTCCACGAAAAAAGAAGATGCTCCGAATGAACTCGGAGCATCTTTTTTTGAATGATAATAGGCATGTTCAGAATCAATGTCAAAGAGCGTCTTTTATTTCTGCAAGTGTTCTGAACATCATAGTCTTTGATGGAATAGATAAGAAAAATTAAAATTCGTTTCCGGGAAAACGGGGGATACCATCGAATCCTTGTTTCAGATCGTCGTCTGTGGGAATATAGTCCGTCATGGTGCCATTGTTGAATTTTTCATATGCAACCATATCGAAGTATCCTGTTCCTGTCAGTCCAAAAACGATGTTTTTTCTTCACCAGTTTCTTTGCATTTCTTCGCTTCTTCCATGGCTACATAAATAGCGTGGGCACTTTCGGGAGCGGGCAGGATACCCTCCACCCGTGCAAATTCTGTGGCAGCAGCAAAGACGGCTGTCTGTTCCACGGAACGTGCTTCTATAAGTCCGTCATGGTAGAGCTGAGAAAGGATGGAACTCATGCCATGATACCGCAGTCCGCCGGAATGGCTGGCAGAGGGAATGAAACCACTGCCGAGGGTATACATTTTCTGGAGAGGGGTTACCATGCCGGTGTCGCAGTAGTCATAAGCGAATTTCCCTCTGGTGAGGCTGGGGCAGGAAGCAGGTTCCACAGCGATGATCTGATAGTCCCGTTCACCTCTGAGTTTTTCGCCCATGAAAGGAGAAATCAGACCGCCCAGATTGGAGCCGCCGCCGGCACAGCCGATGATCATATCCGCCTGGATACCGTATTTATCCAGAGCAACTTTGGTTTCCAGACCGATGATGGTTTGATGGAGCAATACCTGATTGAGAACGCTGCCCAGCACATAACGGTAGCCATCCTGTTTGGCAGCCATTTCTACGGCTTCAGAAATGGCACAGCCCAGACTGCCGGAAGTGTCTGGATGATCTGCAAGGATTTTTCTGCCGATTTCTGTTGCCATGGAAGGAGAGGGGGTCACTGCCGCGCCATAGGTGCGCATAACCTCCCGGCGGAAAGGTTTCTGCTCATAGGAGCATTTAACCATATAAACCTGGCAGTCCAGACCGAAGTAAGCACATGCCATGGACAGGGCTGTGCCCCATTGTCCGGCACCTGTTTCTGTGGTGACGCCTTTCAGTCCCTGTTCCTTGGCATAATAAGCCTGTGCAATGGCGGAATTGAGTTTATGGCTGCCGCTGGTGTTGTTACCTTCAAATTTATAGTAGATTTTTGCGGGGGTCTGCAATTTTTTCTTCCAGACAATAGGCACGCACCAGAGGCGCAGGGCGATACATTTTATAGAACTTCAAAATGGGTTCAGGAATATCAATGTAAGGGGTATCGTTGTCTAATTCCTGTTTTACCAGTTCTTCACAGAATACCTGACTGAGTTCTTCCGCTGTCATGGGTTTTAGTGTACTGGGATTGAGCAGGGGAGCGGGTTTATTTTTCATGTCTGCCCGCAGATTGTACCACTGTTTCGGCAGTTCCTGTTCATCTAAATAAATTTTGTAAGGGATTTCTTTTGTGTTCATGGTGCATGCTCCTTTCTTTAGTTGATTTTGATTTTCAATAAAAAAACGCCTGTCCCTGACGGAATCGTCAAAGGGACAGGCGTAAAATCCTGCGGTGCCACCCTCGTTGGCAGAAAATCTGCCCACTCATGCATACGATCATATGCGTCCTTTGTTAACGAAGGGGATTCTCCGGCGCACCTACTATTTTCGGTTTGCCCTCAAGAGCCCATTCCCTCATCCCACTGCTGCTGTGATCTCACCATCCACAGCTCTCTGGAAACAGCTTCCGGAAAAGGTACTTACACTCTTTCTACGGTTTCTGCTTTTAGAAGTTATACCATGTCAGGAGGACATTTGTCAATACATAATTTGAAAAATGTTCCTTTTTTCTGTATATTACAGCAGTTCGCCGTATTTGCGGATATACAGTTTTTTCATGATGGTTGCCAATGTTACATAAGCAATGATGATACCTGCCAGCCATGTGAAGTATACGGGAGGCAGTGCTGCCAGACCGATATGTGCGCCGAAGGGCAGGAAAGGAATGGCTGTCAGTACGGCAATGCCTGTGAATGTCAGCAGTACAACGGGAACGGAAGCACGGCTGCGCAGGAAGGGCAGTTTGGGTGTGCGGATCATGTGAATAACCAGAGTCTGGCTCCACATGGATTCTACAAACCAGCCTGCCTGGAACAGTGCAATGAACATTGTCTGAGATGCGGGATCCAGGCTATGGAAGGAACCGCCGCATACTGCGGGACAGATCACGAAGTACATTACCAGATAAGTTACGATGTCAAATACAGAGCTGGTAGGCCCAATCCACAGCATGAATTTGCTGACGGAAGAGGCATCCCATTTCCGAGGTTCTTTCAAAAATTCTGCATCTACATTATCCCAAGGAATTGCAGTGCAGGAGATATCGTAGATCAGGTTCAGCAGAATCAGATGGATGGAAGCCATAGGCAGGAAAGGCAGGAATGCGGATGCTGCCAATACGGAAAACATGTTCCCGAAGTTAGAGGAAGCTGTCATTTTGATGTATTTGATCATGTTGGCATAAGTTTTTCTGCCTTCGATGATGCCCTGTTCCAGTACCATCAGGTCTTTTTCCAACAGGATAACATTTGCGGATTCTTTTGCGATGTCTACGGCAGTATCTACGGAGGTACCTACATCGGATGCTTTCATGGCAGCGGCGTCGTTGATGCCATCGCCCATGTAGCCAACGCTATGACCGTTTTCACGGAGCAGAGTTACCACTCTTGCTTTCTGCAGAGGAGAAAGTTTTGCGAAAATGGTGGTGTTTTCTGCTGCTTTTGCCAGTTCTGTATCGGTCATATCATCCAGCTGATCACCTGTCAGGATACGGTCTACGGACAGACCTACCTGTTTGCAGATATATTTGGTTACTTTTTCATTGTCACCTGTGAGGATTTTTACGGCTACACCGTATTCCTGCAGTGCTTTGACTGCGGCAGCAGTGGTTTCTTTGGGGGGATCCAGGAATGCCAGATATCCAATGAGAACCATGTTATTTTCATCTGCTACGGAGAATGCGCCAAAAGGGGAGGGATTTGTTTTCTGGGAAATACCCAGTACACGCATACCGTTGTTGTTCAGGTCGTTTACTTTTGCCAGTACCATTTTTTCATTTCGTCTGTCAGTTCTACCACTTCGCCATGGTATTCAACAAATGTGGAGATAGACAGCATTTCTTCGATGGCACCTTTTGTGATCATCTGTGTTTTGCCTTTTTTGTCTGCAACCACGATGCTCATGCGGCGGCGTTCAAAGTCGAAGGGAATTTCATCTACTTTTGTATAGTTGTTTTCCAGTACGGCAAAAGCAGGTGTTCTTTCAATCAGTGCGTGTGTGCGTTCGATGATGGCTTTATCCATAAGGTTTTTCAGCCCTGTCTGATAGTAGCTGTTCAGGAAAGCGTGACGCAGGATGCGGTCATCTTCTTCGCCCATAACATTCAGGTGATATTCCAGAGCTACTTTGTCTTTTGTCAGTGTGCCGGTTTTGTCTGTACACAGAACGTCAATGGAACCCAGGTTCTGGATCGCATTCAGATCTTTGATGATTACTTTTTGACGGCTCATGGCAACGGCGCCTTTTGCCAGACAGGTAGTAACGATCATGGGAAGCATTTCCGGTGTCAGACCAACAGCAATGGAAATGGCAAAGAGGGCTGCATTGAGCCAGTCCCCTTTGGCAAAGCCATTCAGGAACAGTACGATGGGCACCATGATGAGCATGAAGCGGATCAGTACCCAGGAAACAGAGTTTACGCCTTTTTCAAAAGAAGTTTTCGCGGGTTTTTCGGACAGGTGTTTTGCCATATCACCCAGCATGGTGTCGTTGCCAGTTGCGATAACAACGCCAGTTGCGCTGCCGCTGATAACGTTGCTGCCCATGAATGCCAGGTTGGATGCCTCTGTGATGGCACCTGTGATTTTCTGTTTCTGAGGCAGTTTTTCTACGGGTTCGCTTTCTCCTGTCAGAGCAGACTGGCTGATGAACAGGTCTTTTGCTGTTACGATGCGCAGATCCGCAGGAATCATGTCGCCAGCGGACAAAGTAACAATGTCGCCTACAACGATTTCATCCATGGGGATTTCCTGTGTACCGTGATGTTTCCGGGTAACGGCTGCCGTTGTATGAATCATAGCAGACAGCTTTGCTGCTGCATTGCCGCTGCGTGTTTCCTGTACAAAGCGCAGGATACCGGATACCAGTACCATAACAGTGATGATGATAACGGTTGTGGCATCTTTTTCACCGGGAGCTGCCCAGATGATTTCTGTGCAGGCAGAAACGATTGCCAGAACAAATAAGATTGCGGTAAAAGGATTGATGAATGCGTTGCAAAGTCTTTTGAAAAGAGATTCTTTTTTGCCATGGGTTACGTTGTTGTCACCATGGAGTTCCCGCAGCTGTTCCACCTGTTCGTCTGCCAGGCCTTCCTGAGAAGTGCTCAGGGCAGCGAATACATTTTTTTCTGGAATTTTCTGCGGCAAATTTCAGTCTGTCATTGATCTGATCGCGGCGAACCATGTCTGCTGCGATTTTTGTTTTGAGGATTCTTTCTTTCAATGTTTTTTTCATAGGTCCGTACCTCCATATTCTTAGATTTTTGTGGTTTTGGATTGTACAGACAAAAACAGAGAACTTTTATTCAGAGCGGAAGCATGTCCGCGGGAGGACGTTCATCCGCTTGCCTTCGTTCTGTTGTTTTTGTACTGCTACTGCATTCTGCGTCCATGCTTCTCACCTCGCTTTTTTGATTGGAATGATCTATGAAAACCCTGAAATCAGGGAGATTTTCCCGAAAAAAGGGCGCAAAAAAACACCGCATGAAAACTATGTTTTCAAAATTTCGAAATAGCCCCATAGAAGGGCAGTCGTGAAGCGGTGCGATGCCAATTTTTCGATCTTATATTTTCAGAAAGAAACTAGATTACGGATACAGATGTCATGCCCATCTGTTCCATAAAACAGTTTGATTGGTTTGCCCGCTGGATGGAGTTGTAATTGTCTGGATGACCTGCGTCCATAATCTCACCTCTTTTTGCATAAAAAAATCCGTACAAACTCGAACGGTTGTACGGAAAATCAAATGCCATTTTATAAAAAATGCAACCGTTTCGAGCTTTAGCTCTGCAGGGCGGTGAAACTGCATTATGCTACACCTTGGTTTCGATGTAACCTGTTCAAACCATCGCATGATGTCTCCATCATTTTGCGGCAGCAGTCCATATCCCTGTAGTAGCCTTACCTACCGGAACTATTCTTTTCGGGTTCATCATACGCCCATAGGAAGGATTTGTCAACGGTTTTTCGAAAAATTAAGATTTTCCACAGGAAAAGTAGGAAATTAAATTCTGTTTCTACTTTATAATATCTGATTAACTAATAGTTCTTTGAAATGTTGATTATAGAAGGCTTTTGATGTTCAAATATGTTTTGGATGATGTTGTGATATGCAAAAAGAGGAAATGTGAGAAAGAAATCGAAATAAATGAGTAAGGGGAATTTTTTATGACAATCCAAACAGAAAAAGGAGTGGGGCCTATGAAGATGAAAAACATCGTTGCCATGACAATGGCAGCAACAATGGTATGGAACGGTACAGCGGTTTTTGGAGCAACCGGTGTAAAGACTGCTGTGCTCAATGATGCTAGGATCAGTTTTAACGGCGGTACGCTACAAACCATTCAGTGTTATATGATTGAGGGGTATAATTATATTAGAGCACGGGATGTTACCAACAATTTGAATATGCATGTGACACAGATGCAGGATGAAAATACGGGCATTGTGGTACAGCCTAACATGGCTGCGTCCTCTGTCAGACCCACAGAAAAATTGACAAAACAGTCTGCTGCTGTGAATGTGCAGAAGGGATGGCTGGTATATGATGCAACGCCTTTTGAAGCGGAATGTTTTTGCTGGATAATCGTTTCTATTTCAAATTGAGTGATTTCCAGAAAGCCAGTGATCTCAGCCGGGATATTTCTTTGGTATGGGTGGCAGCAGAAGCGGCAGATCAAGGCATCAAAGAACCCTATCCGAATACCTATTATGGTATGGAAGTTTCCTGGGATGCGGAAAATAGGGTTGTGCATGTGGATCGGGTGAATACAGATCTGAAGAAAGTATTTGATGATATTCGCAGCAATCAATCTCAGGAAAACGAAGAAATGCAGAAGCCTGAAGAGCCGAAAAAGGAGAGTCAGAATTCTAAAAATCCAGAATCCCAGGAAGCGGTAGCCAAAGATTCTGTGGAAGCCGTATTCCAGTTGGTTAACCAAGAAAGAAAGGCAAATGGCAGAAGGGAACTTGTACTTGATCCTACGCTTTGCGAAGCCGCACAGGTAAGAGCATCCGAACTGGATACACTCTTTTCACATACCAGACCCAGTGGGGAAAGCTGTTTCTCTATTTTAGATGAGTACGGTCTGCGGTATTCCGGTGCGGGGGAAAACATTGCAAAAGGACAAAGGGATGCAGATGAGGTTATGGATTCCTGGATGAATTCTGAGGGACATAGAAATAATATCTTGTCTTCGGATTTTACGAAAATCGGCATTGGACATACAGGGGATAACTGGGTACAGTTGTTTATGAAATGATGCTTTGAAAAGAAGAAGTGTTTTCTGTCTAAAAGACTTTAGGGTAACGTGGTATTCATAGGATATATGGGAAGCCTAAAACTGTTTAATCTGTTTGGCTTCCCATATTTTATTTAGAGAAAAATCGTAGGAAAACGCGAATAACTGAGGATATTAAAAAAATAAAAAATAAGAAAAAAAGTGTTGACAGAAGTGGGAGTCGATGGTAATATATACTTCGCTGTCGGAACACGGCGAAAAAATTCCAAAAAAATTGAAAATAGTTGTTGACAGATTGGAAACGATGTGGTAAAATACTATTCACTGCTGAAACACAGAGAAAGCAGCAAAGAAAAAATAAAAAAAAGTTCTTGACAAGCGAAAAGCTTTCTGATAAAATTTTATTCGCTGTCAAACTTGACAGACAAGATCTTCTCTCTGAAAAGAAATTGTTCAGAAAAAAGAACTTGACAGAAAAACAAAAGAGTGATAAGATATCAA
>BBZU01000012.1 GCA_001304995.1 Clostridia bacterium UC5.1-1D10
GGAAAACAGCAAAGACACCCCCGCTGTTTTTACAGCGGGGGTGTCGTATCAAAATTAGATGATGCCCATTTCTTTTGTGATTTCAATGATGGCATCAGCAGCTTTTTCCAGATCTTCTCTGGTGTGTGCTGCGGAAATCATAACACGCAGACGAGCAGTACCTCTGGGCACAACAGGGAATTTGATAGCCTGTGCGTAAACGCCTTTTTCATACAGACGAGCGCTCAGTTCTTCTGCTTTTTCTGCATCGCCAACGATAACGGGGATAACAGGTGTTACAGTAGAGCCAGTGTTCAGACCTGCTTCTTCCATACGTTTTGCGAAATATTCTCTGTTTTCCCACAGACGTTTTACCAGAGTGTCGTCATCAGCAATTTTGTTGATGGCAGCCAGTGCTGCTGCTGTCAGGCAGGGAGCCAGAGGAGAAGCTGTGAAGATGAAGCTGCGGGCTTTCGGACGCAGTTCTTCGATGAATTCTTTAGTACCTGCTACAAAACCGCCGGCTGCACCAAAAGCTTTAGACAGGGAGCCTGTTTCTACGGTTACTTTGTCACGCAGACCGAAGTGTTCAACAGTACCTTTGCCGTAAGGGCCCATTACGCCGTCACCGTGAGCATCGTCAACCATGAACATAGCGCCGTATTTTTCAGCCAGTGCTGCCATTTCGGGCAGGGGAGCCAGATCGCCGTCCATGCTGAATACTGCGTCAGCAACCAACAGTTTTTTGCCTTCTGTGGGTTCTTTCAGCATTTCTTCCAGTTTTGCCAGATCCATGTGAGGATATACCTTTACGTTTGCGCGGGACAGACGGCAACCGTCGATGATGCTGCCGTGGTTCAGTTCGTCACTGTAAATGGTATCGCCTTTGCCTACCAGAACGGGGATAACGCCTGTGTTTGCAGCTACGCCGCTGTTGAATACCAGAACAGCTTCTACGCCTTTGAATTTTGCCAGTGCTTCTTCCAGTTCGTCGTGGATTGCGAAGTTGCCGACAATGTTTCTGCTGGCACTGGGGCCAACACCATATTTGTCAATGGCTTCCTTTGCTGCGGCTACCAGATCGGGGTCGTTAGCCAGACCCAGATAGTTGTTGGAGGCCATATTGATGATATCTCTGCCATCCAGATTGATGTGAGCACCCTGAGGGCTATAAAGGGTTCTGTACATGTTGCATCCTTCTTTCTGTGATAATCCCTGATATTGATTTACAATAAATTTTTAATAAAAAACCCTAAAAGCATTATAACACCATTGTGAAAGATAAGTCAATGAAAGGCAATGGAGGGAAAAGAAAAGTGGAACATTTCACAAGAAAAAAGGATTTCTTTCGAGGAAAGAAATCCTTTTTTTGTAATAATTTATAACTCGATCTGTCCGGGAACATCATTGGAAGTTTTGTCTTTTTCCTGAATGAAATGCCCTGTTGTTGGAATTTTCCGTGTCCGGTAATATTCAGGATTGTCTGTCTGGAATTGTGCCGCAGGGCAGACTTTGGTGATGCTGCTGTTTTTCTTGAGGGTATAAAGCTGCACACCGGATGCGCTTTTGGAAGCATTCGCCGGAATCAGTTCTGTGTTAAGCAGAGTGGCTTTGTCATGGTTGCGCATAAGCAGGAAATCCACATCTGCATCCAGTTTTTCCATGTATACCAGTGGAGAACGGGCAGAGTAGGCGTTGACCAGTTTCCGTCTGTTGGCTTTCGTAGCATAAGCGGAAAGCTGTACTTTTGCGCCTTTCCCGTTTTCGAAGAAAAATACCATAAAGCCGCTGTAATCCTGTGTGACGGTCATATAAAGGATTTTTTCTTCCGCATCCATACCTAACAGGTTCTGGAGATATTCCCCCATGGAGCTTGCTTTGCTGTCAGGAATGTCGCTCAGTTTCATTTTGTATACGTTGAACTGATTGGAGAAGAACAACATTTCCCCACGGTTGGTGCTTTCCATCTCCTGCATGATGTAGTCGTCGTCTTTGACTTTCTGTTCACCAGCAGAACGCAGGGAGATCAGGGGTATTTTTTTGAAATAGTTCTGTTCTGTCAGGAACAGGCGTACGCCATAATCTTCAATGAAATCATCTTTGGTGGGAGTCACAATTTCTTCTTCCTGAATGATTTCTGTCAAACGAGGTTTGCCGTATTTTTTCGCGACGGCTTTCAGCTGACGACAGATCAGATTTTTGATCTTGGTGTTGCTTTCTAATGTTGCTTTCAGATCTGCGATTTCTTTTTCCAGAGATTCCATTTCCTGCGTACGTTTGAGGATATATTCCTTGTTGATGTTTCGCAGTTTCATTTCTGCGATATAATCCGCCTGTACTTCGTCAATGGAGAAGCCTTCCATCAAATTAGGAACAACCATGGATTCCAGTTCTGTATGACGGATGATGGAAATGGCTTTGTCAATATCCAGCAGAATTTCCGCCAAACCTTGTAAAAGGTGGCATTTTTCCTGCTTTTTCTGGATGTCAAAAGCCAGCTGCTTACGGATGGATTCCATACGGAATTCTGTCCAGTGCTGCAAAATGCCGCCCACACCTAAGGTCATGGGCTTTCCTTGAATCAGTACGTTAAAGTTGCAGCTGAAACTGTCGGAAAGCGGCGTCATGGCATAAAGCTTATGCATGAGTAAATCAGGATTAGTGCCTTTTTTGATATCAATGGTGATTTTCAGACCATTCAGGTCAGTTTCATCACGAATATCGGAAATATCACGGATTTTTCCGCCTTTTACCAATGCGATGATTTTGTCAATGATGACTTCCAGATTGGTAGTGTAGGGGATTTCATAAATTTCAATACAGTTGGCATCTTTGTCGTAACGATATTTTGCCCGAAGCTTGAAACTGCCGCGACCTGTGCGATAAACCTGTTCCAAAGCAGAGCGATTGTAGATCAGCTGTCCGCCTGTGGAAAAATCGGGAGCAGGAAGCACATCGCAAAGATCAATGGAATTATCTTTGATATATGCGGCTGTTGCTTCACAAAGTTCTGCCAAGTTAAAACTACAAATGGAACTTGCCATACCAACGCAATCCCGATGTTTGGATTTGCCAGAATATTGGGAAAAGTCGTAGGCAGTAAAACGGGTTCCTGCATGGAGCCATCATAGTTGTCTACGAATTCCACAGTGTTTTTGTCGATGTCCGCGAAAACTTCCTGACAAATGGGTGCCAGTTTTACTTCTGTGTAACGGGAAGCAGCATAAGCCATGTCGCGGGAATACTGTTTCCCGAAATTCCCTTTGGAATCTACAAATGGGGTCAGGAGTGCGCCGTTGCCTTCGGTCAGACGTACTAATGTTTCGTAAATCGCAGAATCCCCGTGAGGGTTCAGTTTCATGGTCTGACCTACTACGTTAGTGGATTTTGTACGATCGCCCCGCAAAAGCCCCATATGATACATAGTGTAAAGAAGTTTCCGGTGAGAGGGCTTGAAACCATCAATTTCAGGAATGGCACGGGAAACAATAACGCTCATGGCATAGGGCATGTAGTTTTGTTCCAGTGTCTGGGTGATGGGCTGCTCCTGTATGAAATTATCTTTTCGTTCAATGACTGTTTTTTTCTTTCTTGCCATAACAATCGTACCTTTCTTAGCTGATATCTGTTAAGTCCAGATATTTGTAGCCTTCTTCGGCAATAAATTCTTTTCGTCCTGCCAGATTTTCACCCAGCAGAAGTTCAAACATTTCCTGTGTCCGTTTCACATCGTCAGGAGTTACCAGAATCAAACGTCTGGTTTCGGGATTCATGGTAGTTTCCCACATCATTTCCGGCTGGTTTTCACCCAAACCTTTGGAGCGGTTGATCTTCACTTTCCCTTTCAGTTTGCTAACGATGTTTGCTTTTTCCGCGTCTGAGTATGCAAAGTAAGTGTCTTTGCCATTAACGATCTCATAAAGAGGAGATTCGGCAATGTATACCTTCTTTTCTTCAATAAGTGTTGGTACCAGACGGTACAACATGGTCAAAAGCAAGGTGCGGATCTGGAATCCGTCTACGTCCGCATCGGTGCAGAGAATAATTTTGCTCCAGCGAAGCTGATTGATGTCAAAAGAATTCAGACCGGTGTTGTGTTTGGACTTGATTTCCACACCGCAACCAAGTACTTTCAAAAGGTCTGTGATGATGTCGTTGTTAAAGATTTTGTTGTAATCTGCTTTCAAACAGTTCAAAATCTTACCACGAATAGGGATAATTGCCTGGAATTCCGCGTCACGTCCCTGTTTACAGGAACCCAAAGCGGAGTCGCCTTCCACAATGTAAATTTCACGACGGCTGACGTCTTTGGTACGGCAGTTGACAAATTTTTCTACACGGTTGTTCATATCCAGAGAGCCAGTCAGCTTTTTGCGGATAGAAACACGGGTTTTTTCTGCTGTTTCCCGGCTGCGTTTGTTTGCCAGTACCTGATTGGCGATTTTATCCGCATCCATTTTGTTTTCGATGAAATAGATTTCCAGCTGTTCCCGGAAGAAATCTGTCATAGCATCTTGGATGAATTTGTTGGTGATGGATTTTTTGGTCTGATTTTCATAACTTGTGATAGTAGAGAAGGAATTGATGACCAAAATCAAACTGTCTTCAATGTCAGAGAATGTGATCTTTTTCTCATCCTTTTTATAAAGATTGTTTGTTTTCAGATATTTGTCGATGGCGGAAACAAAAGCGCTTTTCACTGCTTTGTCTGGTGCGCCGCCGTATTCCAGAAAACTGGAGTTGTGATAGTATTCCAGCAGATTGATCTGATTGTTGAAACAGAAAGCCGCTTCAAATTTCAGCTTGTATTCCGGTTTGTCCTCACGGTCACGACCTCTGGTTTCTGTCTGGAGGTAGTGAACGTCTGTCAAAGAAGTGTTGCCTGCAAGTTCCGCCAGATAGTCACGAATACCATTTTCATAGTAATAGGTAAATGTTTCGCCGCTTTCTTCATCAAAGAGCTCAAAAGTCAGACCGGCATTGACAATTGCCTGTCTGCGCAAAACATCCTGGAAGTAGGAAAGGGGAATGGCAATGTCTGTGAAAACATCCCGGTCAGGCAGCCAGCGGATCTGTGTACCTGTTACACGTTTGTGTGTGGGTTCTTTTACTAAACCACCGATATTTTCCCCTTTTTCAAAGTGTAGATCATAACGCATGCCGTCACGGTAGATGGTTGCATCCATGTAAGCGGAGGCATACTGTGTGGCGCAAGTACCCAGACCATTCAGACCCAAACTGAATTCATAGTTTTCGCCGGAATTGTTTTGGTATTTGCCGCCTGCATAAAGTTCACAGAAAACCAGTTCCCAGTTGAAGCGTTCTTCTTTGGGATTGTAATCAACGGGAATTCCGCGACCATAGTCTTTTACTAGAATAGACTGGTCTTTGTAGCGAACCACTTCGATTTTGCTGCCAAAACCTTCTCTTGCTTCGTCGATGGAGTTGGAGAGGATTTCGAAGACGGCATGTTCGCAGCCTTCCAGCCCATCAGACCCGAAAATAACTCCGGGACGCAGACGGACACGGTCAGCACCTTTCAAAGAGGTAATACTTTCATTATTATAGTTAGAATTTTGATTCGATTGCATCGTTTCACCTGTTTCTATATTATATAGGAAAGAATCCTATTTTTTTATATGCTCATCTTCTCTACTTTACAGAAATTCCAAGGGGGTGTCAAGGGTAGAGCGTGAAAGGAGGATTGATTTTTGGGGAAAAGCATGTAGTTTTTTGTAAAAACGATTGCAATTTCTATTTCTGACTGGTATACTATATAGGCGATTTTGTAAAATAGGTGTTTATGGAGACGTACCGAAGTGGTCATAACGAGGCTGACTCGAAATCGAGGCGGTGAATTTCGTCCCCGATGCCAGAAAGTCAGGAAACATCAGGCTTTCAGCCGAAGCAGCCAAACAAAAAAAGCTAAAATGCTAACAAATTGCTAACAAAAGAAAATTTACTGAAAATTTGAAAATACTTTAATGCGTTAATATGGAAGCGTATCGAAGAGGTCGCAACGAGCTGCACTCGAAATCGAGGCAGTGAATTTTGTCCCCGATGCCAGAAAGTCAGGAAACATCAGGCTTTCAGCGAAGCAGCCAAACAAAAAAAGCTGAAATGCTAACAAATTGCTAACAAAAAGAAATTTACTGAAAATTTGAAAATACTTTAATACGTTAATATCGAGACGTACTGGATTTGCCTTGATGAGGCTATCTAAAATTTGTTATTGAGGAAGGTACTGTGAAAAGCGGAATTTCTTTGTACTCCAGTTGTTTACAGATTTTATAAAAAGCATCAAAAATCGAAGTGCTAACAGAATTCCCGCAGTTTTCCTAAAAAGTCAATAAGTAGGTTGTAAATCGAGTGATCGATTTTCAATAAATGGAGGTGTACCCAAGTGGTTGAAGGGTCCGGATTCGAAATCCGGTAGGTCGGCTTCGTCGGCGCAAGAGTTCGAATCTCTTCACCTCCGCTAAGTATTAGAACAGGTGTTGATTGCTCATAGTGATCGACTCCTGTTCTTTTTTGTAATTTGAGTAACAGCATACAAAAACTATTAGAAATATACGTGCTTTATATGGAGGGAGACATATGCCAGAAAAAGAAACAGATCCTTTGTAACCTTTGAAAAATGCTACTTAGACAAAATTGATTGGTATGATTCATCTGAAGTATATAATGATTTGGTAATGCTATTTGAAAATGCTAATAAGAATTTGCTCAAAATAGATTCTGCTTTGATTAAAGGTAATGTATCAGAACGAACTATTTGTGCGGCATTAATGCTCCATTTAAGCAAATCCTTGAAAAAGACACCATTTCATAAATATTTTACCGATGTTGAGTATAATAGGAATAAGAATGGGATTGTAAAAACCATAATAGATGAGAATGAAGTTATTACAACCATTACATGCGATTTAATTGTACATAGTAGGGGCTCCTATACTCAGCAAGATAATTTAATTGCATTGGAAATGAAAAAATCTAATCGTAAAAAAACCGAAAAACAAAAAAGATAAGAATCGCCTTATTGCATTAACTAAAGATGGGTATTCCACTTGGTCTTATGATGGTGGCGTAACTTTACCCGAACATGTTTGTCGATATATTCTTGGTATATACTATGAAATTAATCTTAATAAACATTATATTTATTTAGAATATTATCGCCATGGTGAATTGTTATGTTCCAAAAAAATCGTTATATAGACGATTTTGTAGAATGGAATCTTGTTCAAAGGCTAAAAGAAGTGATTCTATTTTCATAGCAGATTTTATAAGACAACTGCATGAGATTAAACTCCGTGCAGTTGTCTTGTTATTTTGATATGTCTCCATTCGTTTGTTCAATCTTTTTTACTCTGCAATGCATTACCGATAGCAGCGGCAGATTGCTGTTTTGCGTGATAATCGATATGAGAATAGATGTCTGCCGTGGTAGAGAAATTGGAATGTCCCAGCCATTCCTGAATGGATTTCATAGGAATGCCTTCTGCTACCAGCATGCTGGCACAGCTGTGACGCAGTTCTTTGAATGTGATTTTTTTCAATCCGTATTTTTTCAATAACCAGCCAAAGTGGTCACTGATAAAATTAGGGCGGAACAGCTTGCCCATTTCGTCTACACAAACATAATCCATATATTCCTTGCAATAACTGTTTCCGAACAACTTTTGATTTCGTTCCAGTTTTGCTTTGTGTTCCAACAGCTTTTCTTCCACGACAGGAATCAGAGGCAGGGTACGATAACCGGATTTTGTTTTCAGCTTGTCCTCTGCGTAAACAATGGTTTTTCCGTTTTCTGTCAGCTCTGTGACTTTGTGATTCACGGTGATGGTCTTGTTTTCAAAATCAATGGCACTCCAACGCATCCCTAAAGTTTCACTTCTGCGGAAACCATAATAGGTACTTAAAACAATGGGGATATAAATGGGATCGTCCTTAGCAATATCCAGCAAGGTCAAAATTTCCTCCTTGGTATAAAAACTGGAAATATGTTTGTTCTTCTTGGGACGTTTTACTCGATCCGCAGGTTGCTGAGTATGTAATCGTTTTTCACAGCATAGGCAAGTGCCTGATGAAGAACTGCGTGATAATGGATGACCGTATTGGTGGTGTAGCCCTGTTCCAAAATTTCGTCATAGAGCATTTTGATGTGCTTCGGTTCTACTTCCGTCAAAAGCAGATTCAATTTTTCAAAATGAGGTCGGATACGAGCGGAGACCATATTGCCATAACTTTTGTAGGTGGTTCGCTCCACCAAAGGCTTTACGATTTTCAGCCATTCATCCATGTAATCCGTCATCAAAAGCCGACTGCCGTCCATATTTTCCATGGATTCTTTCGTTTCGTATGTCCGTTTCAGGTTCTCCAGGAATTCCAAAGCACGACGTTTGTTTCCTTTCACTGGCAAGCCTGTGCTGACAGATTTCTGTTTTCTTCTGCCGTCCACATAATAGCTGACGATGGCGTAATAGATACCTTTTCTTTCGTAAATACTTCCTGTTACCATAAAATCGCTCCTTTCTTTAGAAATCATCCGTCTCAGATGTTTGGGTATGTTACCATGGTCGGATGACTTTTACCACTCTTTTTCTGCTTTTCTTTACCATAAAATCCGTTGTGGCTGTTTATTTTTCTGATTCATATAAAAAACGAATGACATTAATCTTGGGAATCAAATAGACTCGTCCAATTTTCACCGATTCGATGCGACCGCTTTTCAAAAGAGAATAAGCAGTTGTCCTGCCAATACCGCCTAACATCTCACGTAATTCGTCAACATGAACCACATCTGGATAAGAGTGGAACATACGAAAATAGTCATTTTTTGCTGAACCTTGCGTCATGATCTATCCCTCACTTTCATTGTCGTGTAGTACCATTTAGTTATAGAAATGTAATAGGAGAAACGTATAAAACTATTACTTATATCATAAAGACGGTAAAAACACAAAAAACGGTATCACAAATCGGAAATATTTTTGCGGGAGGTGTTGATTATTGATACGTATCGTGATTTAATGGAGCAAGAAAGACTGACAGAACAGGAAAAAGTAGTGATCGAACAGTGGAAACCTGTGTTGGATGATTTGGATCGTGAGGAGGACTGCAATAACAGAAGGCACAAAGAGAAACGGGATATGCTAGACATGACTCTCTGTGAGTGCCAGAATGAAAAGGGAGGATATCTTTCTTCTGAAATAAAATTGAAGTTATCCGATACAGATGAGAATTGGCTGGAATGGATTTTCTCCAGAAGTTCCGCAGACCTGTACCAGCTGACTGGGAATATTGAGCTGGCAAAATCATTGCAAACGCTAACGGCAATGCAGAGAAAAGTTGTTTTTTTGTTTTATATCCATGGGTTTTCCGTGAAAGATATTGCCGCACTGTTGGGGAGCAGCGAGCGGAATATCCGAAAACTAAGGGAACGTGCAAGGGAACATATGAAAATATCGTGCTAGAAAGGCGGCAGAAGCCATGAAAAAAATAAAAGAAATCTATGAGAACCGAATCTCCACATGGGCGAAATATTCCGGTTATCGTATCATCAAATGCCAAGGACAGGACTATATTGCCCCGGAAGAAAACGCGGTGCTGATGTGGTATGACCCTGTGGAAAAGGAAGAAACGCTGATTGCCGATGTTCTGAATATGGGAAAAAGCATTGCGGATGCAAAGAATGGAAAGGGAATGACTGGGACGGCTTTGGATTTTGTTTCCAAGTATGGTTTGCTGGGCTGGATGCCGTCTTTGCCGGTGAATCCATATTTTTATTTGGAGTCTAAAGTTTTGCTGCCAGAAAATGAATACTTTTTATTTTCCAGCACTACCAAAGATACAGAAAAATATTTGGAGCAGTTTCAAGTGGAACTAAATGGAGAAAAACTTTTGGGAGCTGGGCAAGAGCAAGGGCGTTCTCCCATATATGATTTAGTATTTTCCAAAAATTATTGTGAGCCAGTGGATTGGATTATCCCTTTTCTGCAGGAGATGTTTGAACACTTCCGTACCAAAGAAATGCTGGAAGAACCTAACTATGAGCCTTGGGAAAGAATGATTCTGCGAAAAAGGATAGAGAGTTTTTATCATCCAGGCGTCCCTTATGTGCTGCGGTATGATCCTGTGCTGAGTGCCTGCTGGGTGTTTGATAGCCTGAAAATGGTAGTAGAAACTGCTTGTGTCGTGGCATTGGGACAGGAGGAAGATCCGGTTGCGTCCTGTAAACATTGCGGAAAATATTTCTATCGGGAGGATGTTCGGAGCGCTTATTGCTCTCATCGGTGCAGGAATCAGTATCATGTTTATCGGAGCAGGAAACGAAAAAGACTGGAAGAAAATGATTAAGATATAGAAAAAGCGGCTGGATAGCCGCTTTTTTTCATGGGTGAAAACGATTCAAGAATAATCGAAAGACCTCTTGATCAGTTTCCAAATCTCTAGTGAGGAATCGTTTTACCAGTTCTGTGGTGATGGTTTGGGAGAAAAGTTGAAGTGGAGAACAGGGAAGAAATCGACAAAGAAGGATATTTTGAAAGGTGTTCATCTTTTCTTTGCCGATGTACTCTCTGATTTTGTTCTCTGTCTGCTGGAGTTCTATGGTGTCCACGGAAGAGAAAAGAGAATTTTTTTCCGCAAGAAAATTCAAAAGGGACTGCTCAAAAATAAAATCCGCTGTGGATGTCAGGCAGAGGTTTTGTTTTGTGGATGCTTCCTGACATGGGAATTGCTCCATGATGGCAGAAATTTTTGGTGACGTTTTTCCGTTGGTATCAGAGAATAGAGGATGCATTTCTCCCATGGCAGTCTGAGCTTCGTCCTGCAAAACAATGAAATCAATTTGGGACACCATCTGGAAAAACAAAGATAAATAGTGATCTAGCAGGTAAGATTTCATGCCAAGAGCAGAACGCAGTTCCTGTGCGGAACGAAATATTTCCCGAAAAGTAGGTGGGGACGGATCAGAAAGAGAAAGAAACGATTGCAGTATGTCCATAACATGACCTCCGTTTATTTGAAGTCGGCAGAGCCGCTTGTGGTATATAAACTCTTGTGGAGAGGGATGTCAAGAGGAAGTAGGAAAAAATGCTAGAATTAAAAAAGGTTGATAGTTTACGTTTTAAGAAAATCAAAATAGCTTTATGTATTGTTCCATGTTAGAATGAAAATAGATATTTGCTGAAAAAACGACTTAAGGCAGCTGTTCTTTTGTATAAGTGGAAGGGGGCAAAACCATGAACAGGATTAAAAGCTTAAACGGCTATCAAAAAGGTGTCTTGTTATTGATGATTGCTATGGTAATCATATTTACAGTGTTTTATGCCAAAACGATTTCGCGAGTGGGATTTGCATATCAGGGAGCTGTTCTTGTACCAAGCCAGGAAAATGGAAGTACAGTTTATGCTGGTAAAATTAAGGGAGAACAAGCATCATTTACCGTGACGCAGGATCAGACGGTAGTGTTTCAATATGGCGATAAAACCTATGGACCTTATACCGTAAAAAAAGATTCTACGGCGCTTCCAAAGGCAGAGGATCTAAAAGAAGAAGCAAAATTAGAAGATATGGTTGGAGTTGAGATTCTTCAAGGGGATTCTATTTTGTTTCGTGGCGGTATTGAAAAGTTTGGTGATCACAACTTGCTTTATAACGAGGATGGCACCTTACATAGTTTCGGTATTTCTTTTGTAATCAACAATGGAGAAACAAGAGATGCCGATGGAAATCTCATTGATCCTATGGAGCCAGATGCCTCAACCATCTGGGAGTTGATAAATGGTCCCCAATTAACACATAAGGGTCAATGGTATACTTGGTTTGGAGCCGTTGTTCTTTGTTTGCTCAATGGAATTTCGATTTTGTTTGCAGACGAATTGTTCCGTTGGAACATGAGGTTTCATATACGCGATGCAGAAAACGCAGAGCCTTCAGATTGGGAAATGTGCTCAAGATATATCGCGTGGACTGTGATTGCCATAATGACGTTGGCGCTTTTCATTATGGGTCTTCAATAGTGAAGGTACTGTGTTAGAGTTTTTGTGTTGCAAACATGGTTTCAAAGTCCTTTTCCAGAATCAATATGCTGCATGCAAGTGTGTTTTAGCAGATGTATTGGATTAGGGCTGATTCTTGATTTAAGCTGCAAATGCCTATGTAAATGTACTGATGGTGAGTTTGAAAAACAAAATACTTGATGAATGACCGTTGATTTATGCCACTTCGTGGTAGAATCAGCGGTCTTTTTTGTTCTTAGTTTTGATAATTGAGGATGCTTTTGCACCAGAAAAGAAATGGTTTGTAGTGTGATTGCGAAAGGCACAGATAGAATTTTGGCTTGTATAGGAACCAGCGTAAGAACTGCATTAGAGGGAGAAAAAAGAAAGGGCAGGACGCAATTTAACAAACGTCAAAGGATACCCCCTGTGTGCCCTTGTACGCCCCTGTGTGGCGTTTTCTTTCTAAGATGGAGGAATTGCCCTATGTTGGTAGAAAATCGGCGGAAAAATGAGATTTAGAATATCACAAAATGTGATATATTTCGGGTGATTTTAAGTGCAAAAAATGATTGCAGGTTAAAGCGGCGGTGTCTTTTTTCGCCTCAATTTCCTCCAATCCCCGTAGTGCGGGGATTGTTGCCCTCAAAATCTGATGTCATAAACAAGCCGCAGACGTCGGTTCGTGCGTTACAGGAAGAAAAAAGCGGGAGTTTGCTTAGAAAATATGAGATTTTCCACAGACGTCGGTACCGGCATCAAGTGCGTTTTTGGAGGATAAAAAACATGATGGGATGTGAATGTTTTGCTGGCAAAAATTGTATTTTTTGCGAACTGTGGCATAATGCTTGTATAGGGTAATTTCAATCAAACTAGCATAGTAGAGAGAAAAACAGAAGGGCATGGGATGATTAATGAATCAAGAGATTTACAATGAAAATGAACAGGCGTTAAAAGAATTCCTTCTGGATATTTCTTGTCTGGATCAGCTTGCGGAATGGTCTGATTCTTTTAATCTGTTTGATGTATTAAAAATTACCAGAGTGGAAATTAGACACAGTAATATGTTGGCTTGGCTTTTAGACCCCAATGAAAATCATGGATTAGAAAAGAATATACTGGAGGAATTTATCCGTTTTGCTATTGTTTCTGGTGGATGCGAGTTGTCCGTATTTGATTTGCTGAAAATTACATATGAGGATTTTTGCGTATACAGAGAGTGGAATCACTTAGATATCCTGGCAGTATCGAAACAATCTAAAATTGTGCTATGCATCGAGAATAAAATTGATTCCGGGGAAGGCTATCGTCAATTGGAAAGATATCGGAAATGGATTTATGATGCTTACCCCGCGTATCAGAAAGTGCTTATTTATCTTTCACCGGATGGGAGAGAAGGAAATGATGCCTTATATTGGTGTTCTATGAGCTACCAGAATGTTTTGGAGATCATTGAAAAATGTTATGAAAAATCGAATTTAAGTCCAGAGGTTTCCGTTTTGATTTCTAATTATCTGGATGTCATTAGGAGGGATATTGTGGGTGACGAAAAGCTTGCAAAAATATGTGAGGAAATTTATGCAAAGCATAAAAAAGCGTTGGATTTGATTTTTGAATATAAACCTGACCGTGCTATGGATGTTGCTCATATATTCCATAAATGGTTGAGAGCAATGACTGATAAAGGTGAACTGATTGCAGATCTTGAAACAAGCAACAAGACGTTTATTCGATTCAAAACAAAAACGATGTCAGAAATACTGCCGGATGCAGAAAATGCTTTGAGCGGATGGAATACAAAGAATTTTTATTTCTATGAGATAGTGAATCATGGTGGATATGATTATAAGATACAGTTTGCAGTAAGCTCAAAAAATATCCCAGATGATTTACGAAAAATATGTGATCGGGTCAATGAGATTTTTCCGGCGAAAAATGCAAAAAGAAAACTGGCAGTGGAGAAATCATTTCCATACAAGCAAGAGGAAAATTGACGAAAGCATAGATGAAGAAGAGTTGATGAAAAATCTGGACGCTGATTGGCTGAAGATAAAGGAATTTGAAAAAAGGCTGAAGAAGGAGTTAGGTTTATAGCCTTAAAAGTTTTGAGGAGGATATACGGTGAAGGTTAAGAAATATCATAAATTAGTGCGGGATCGTATCCCGGAGATTATAGAGAGCGACGGTAAGCAGTGCGTATGCGAAGTGCTTTCTTCAGAGGAATATCTTGTACTGCTGGATGAAAAACTTCAGGAAGAACTGCACGAGTATGAAGAAAGCAAATCTCTGGAAGAACTGGCAGACCTTCTGGAAGTGATGTATGCTGTCGTAAAAGCAAGGGGCTGGAGCGTAGAAAAACTGGAGCAGGTCAGAAAAGAAAAAGCCAAACAGAGAGGCGGATTTGAAAAAGGATTCTGCTGAAGGAAGTTCAAGTAAGAGAGTAACTAGAAGAAGTAGACAAAGAGTTTTGAAAGGTTACGGAGAACAATCATATGAAACTGCATTATTTTCAGAGATATCATACCAAAGAGAATGTGGCTACGGCAAATACCATGCTATTGCTGTCTCGCTTATACCATTATTCAACAACAAAATTTTTTCAATTTCTAAAGTCAGAATATTTTCTGGATGCTTTTGAACCGGAAATTGTATTTCGGTTGCAGGAGAAAAAATTTGGATAGTGTTCCAGATGCAACGATTACACAGGAGAGTTTTAAAATTGTTATAGAAACAAAGCTCAGTGATTGGTTTTATGAAGAACAGCTGTGAACCACATAAAGTCTTTTGGAGATGCCAAGCATAAAGTGTTAATTACCATAGCTCCGGAATTTATGAAACAAGATAAACGGAATCTTATTGAGAAAAAGATTCGGGAAAATAAAGAAAACGGGTCTTCTCCTATGATTCATATCAACACAACCTTTGAAGAACTCACAAATGCAATACAAGATGTGATCGATGATCGGGATTATGAGATGAAAGAAGTTTTAGATGATTACTTAGAATATTGTTATAACGATGGTCTGATTTCTGGCGCAGATTCTTGGAAGTATATGCGTATGCAGTTGGCAGGGGCAACTTTTGCATTTAATATGTCTGAGAATCTATATTACGATAAGAGCGAACGCAAATTTAGAGCACACGATTATTTAGGATTGTACTTAAAAAAGAGTGTACGCGCCATTGGAAAAATTTCCGCCAGAATCACTGCTGTGGAAACAGAAAATGGAATGGTCTATGAAGCGGAGTATGGAGCATTAACAAAAGAACGCAAAGAAGCGATCCTTAGGGCCATTGCAGATAGTACAAAATATGGATATGATTTGAAAACTGTGAAGCATAGATATTTTTTCGTAGAAAAATTTTATGAAATGGATTTCAAAAAAATCACACCAAGACCACCGATGGGGGCTCGTGTTTTTGATTTGCAACAAATATTGGGCAGAAATGAAATGCCAGAAGTTTCTCAAATTGCAAAAAATGCTTTCAGAAAAAACTTGGGAATGAAAATATGGAAAAATTTGTGAATGTGAGGGATGAAGATGACGAACTATCAATCTGTATTTGGCAGCAGTGCAGAAAATCTGTTCATAGAATTGTTCAGTGATACATTTGGCGTGGAAAAGGCGGGGTATCTTTATTCCCAATATCATTTTTATGACATTTATCAAAATAGTCGATATGCAGATTTTCTTTTGGAAAACGGCGGAAAGAAAATTGCTATCGAAATCGATGACGAAGCATCTCACAACCCAAGTCTGGTATCCAGAAATAAATTTTATGACGATCTCTTAAAACAAAACAGCATGGTATATCTTGGCTGGGATGTGTATCGTTGGGCAGTGCATCAATTACAGCAGCAGCCAGAGCTGGTAAAAGATGAACTGCGTATTTTTCTAGGTCAGCATCCGCATTTTCGAGAAATCGAAGATTATCTGCCAACACAAAAAGGAAAGGCATTGGATGGTTCGAATCTTGAGTTAAAGGATCATCAGCAAAAAGCTTTAGATGTCCTGAAAGAAATGCGGAAAGCCCATGAAAGCATTGGACTTTTGCACCATGCAACGGGGACAGGTAAAACCGTAATAGCAGTTTCAGATGCAAAACGCATAGGAAAGAAAACGCTGTTTTTGGCACATACCATTGAACTGGTGGAACAGGCAGCGAAAACATTTCGAGAACTTTGGTCTGATGTAACAACAGGAGTATTTGCCGATAATCAAAAAGACAGAGACACTTTTGTAATCTGTGGAAGTATCCAGAGCATTGCTTTGCACTTAGATGAATTCAAAGAAGATGAATTTGGTTATCTCATCATTGACGAGGCGCATCATGCGGCAGCGGATACTTATCAGAAAGTGCTTTCTTATTTCAAGCCTGATTTTACATTGGGACTAACTGCAACACCGGAGCGGACAGACGAAACAGATATTTTAGATGTTTTCAAACATACAGTACATCGACTGGATATCCAGACTGCGGTAGAAATTGGAGAATTGGTTCCGGTGCGGTGCATTCGGATACATACGAATATTGATTTGTCAAAGGTTCGCTTTCATAGTGTGCAGTATCATATTCGAGATCTGGAGAGCAAAATTTTTGTGCCTGAGCGAAATCAGCTGATCGTAGATACATGGCTTCAGTATGTTAAAGATAAACGGACGGTTATTTTCTGTGCTTCTGTAAAACACGCAGAAGAAATTGCAGATAGATTGTATCAAGCTGGGGTTGCGGCAGAAGCTGTATCAGGTGGCATGAAAGCAAGTCTTAGGCAGGAGGTAATGGAGCGATTTCAAAAGGGTGAAGTGAAAGTACTTTGTGCTTGCGATTTGTTGAATGAAGGATGGGACTGCCCGGAAACAGAAGTGTTGTTTATGGCAAGACCTACGATGTCAAAGGTGCTGTATACCCAACAGTTGGGGCGTGGTATGCGTTTGGCTGAAGGAAAAGAAAGCTTGATGGTTTTTGACTTTGTGGATAATGCAGGTCAGTTCAATATGCCATATTCTATGCATCGGATGTTTCGGTTAAAGGAATATCGCCCAGGTGCATTGGTTCTTGGGAGTGAGAAACAGAAGCGTGCAGAACAAGGGTTGTATGAAAAAGGAGAACGACCGGACGCCATTATTGATTGGCCGGTGGATGCTCTGGATTATGAGGTAGTGGATATTTTCAACTGGCAAGAAGAAGCAGCTGGTATGATTTCACAAATGGAATTTGTCCGTCGAGTGAATGTGCAGACAGAAACCATTGAGAGATATGTGAGGGAAGGAAAGATGATTCCTGATCTTGTGGTACCAATGAGTGAGCATCGTGTGTTCAAATATTTCAAAGAGGAGACTTTGAAACAGTACGCAAAACAGTTTGGGTGGACATTGATTGACGAATCTAACCGAAAACAACTTTTTATGGACATGGTGCGCCAGATGGATATGAGCTATTCCTATAAACCGGTGCTGCTCTTGGGAATTTTACAACATGCAGATCCCAAAGGGCGTGTAAAGTTGGAAGACCTGGTAGCTTTTTTCAAAAGCTTTTATGCAGAACGGAAAGAAAAGGGGCTGGTGGTGGAAAAGTCAAACAGTATCTATGCAAAAGAAAGGACAACAGATCGTGACATAGAGAAAATATTTTATCCAATCCCTTCAAGCGCTTTGAGGACATGCAGATGATGTGTCATACAAAAACACTGGGTGTGATTCAGGTGGATGAGAGTGTGTGGAGAAAACTGACAGAGGAAGAAAAACGGGAGATTAAGAAGATTTGCTTAGAGAAGCTGGAAACATATTATCAAAGAATAGAAAACAAATCCCCATAAACGGCAGTAGGCAGGGGGAATTGTTATGGATGAAATCAAAAAAGGACAGAACTCATGATGAACGTCATGGATGCAACAACCATTCCACATTTTTCGATGGAAAAACTGCGTGATGAAAGGTGCAGAAAAATATCTTTGGGGCAGTTAACAGCTTTCGGCTTGGCTTTTGAACCACTGGTGGCAGCAATACAGGCTATAACGGGTAATGCAGAACATGGAGCAAGTGGGAGACGGACAGGCAGTCCTAACTCTGTTGTCAGTCAATCTACTATGTTGTTTATTGCAGCAACATTATGTCAAATAGAGAGCAAGTTAAATGATATTCAGGAACTTCAAAAAGAAATGATAGATTTTCTGAAAGCAAAAGAAAAAACAAAATTGAAGGGCAATATCAATACACTTGTGGATGTGCTGGAATAATACAAATATAACTGGAATAATGAGAAATATGTTATTGATTTATCTTAATTTAATTACGCTTGATTTTTCGGCTTCGAAAGCTATTTTTGTATTTACATTTTATTGAGTATATAATAACCGTGTGGATTTGTTCCTTTTTGAGACAGGAATGTTAGGCAATATAGGGTAAAAAGTCCTTGATTTATGCGGTTTCATGTAGGAATCCGTCAAGATGATACTTTAAATTTGTACCTCCACCCAATGGGGTTCTATCAAAAAATATTTTACTAAGCTTAAATGAAATAAAAATATGATATAAAAAATAGCAAATTTGTGACAAAACAGTATTGGAATAATAGATTTCAAAAATTGTTTTGCAGGTTTTGTAAAGATTGATATTATAGAAACAAGTACAACCCAGATATAGATAGCGATTTCTCTATTATTAAATTTATTTTGTAGTTCAATTTCCTATAATCTCTCCTTCAGACTAAAATGTACTTATAATAACATAAATATGTATCACTAACAAACAAAAAGGAGCTATTGCAAAATGATTTAACATGTAAATTGCGATCAACAGAACGGACATATCATCTGTGCGATGATATGTCCGTTCTGTTGGTTAAGCCAAAACCGATTAACATTTCTGCTGATTCGCTTTGCTTGACTACTATTCTTTTTCAAAGGCGGATTCAATGCAAGCTGCGAGCTGCATTATTTCTGTTTCATCACGATGAACCGTGATTTGCATTAAATGTTTCACATCAATCACAATCCCTTGAATGCGCTCATAGGTTTCATTGTTCGACTTCCAATTACTAATGGATTCGCCAATTCGAGCAATATTATGGCACTCTTTCCAAATAGGACTGTTAGCATCAGAAGGCATCAAGAAAGCATTGAAGATTTTGAAATCTTCGCCATATTTTTTCTTGAACACATCCGAGTTTGCTATATATTCGCCATATGTTATCTGCTTATTGATAGAAGTCGATTCTGGCAAGTCTGTTACATGCTTTGTTACACCGAACTTATAGTACTTTGCATCAAGTACATATATATTACCATTCCAAAGCATGATGGAATCTGGCTCCAAACTTGCATTATGGTAAGAGGACTCTCCAATAATCCAAGTTGTTTTGGGGAAGAAAGCTGACTTGCCTTCTATGCCATATACTCTATCAATGAGTGTTTCCCAAACATACTCAAATCGATTTGTTCCGTATCGAAAATTAAGTGGCGCATTAGGATCATACTTATCATCAACAATTGCCAGCATATTTCTAAACAAAGCCTTGTTTTTATCATTAAATGCATTACTCAGCTTGTCCAGAATGACTCCTCTAAACAATTTTTTGTTGTACTTGATACGAGGTTTGATTGGTAGGATTGCCGTAAACAGCCATCCCATTTTTTGAAAACTTTCATAAACACAGAACTCATGTATTTGTGTAATTAATTCATTTTCTTTTACAGAACTTTTCTTTGTAATAAAGTCAAGATAGTAGGCACTGTTTCTTTGCACCATCGGTTTCTGTGTTTTTATAGTTCTGCGCCAATTAATTTTTCCGCTTTTCGATACCTCATAATGAACTTCTTGCTCTCGATAATAACCTCTACTCAAATAATCAGAGATAATAGAAAGATATGCTTGTATGGGAGTTCCGATGGCATCAAATGTTTTATTTTGCAAAGTTATGTATGATTCTCTTCTTGAAACAGTTGATGCAATAGTGCTGATTAACAGCAGAATATCTTTTCGAAGAGATTTGTTGTCATCTGACAAATGATAACCAAGAGGAAAGTGGATGCTGAAGTTTCCGTTATCACATTTGATTCCGACGAAAGTGTCAGTGTCCCAATTTGTGTTTATATGACATTTATCTTTTAAATTGTACTCCAGCATTATTTCACCTTCTTTTATTCTTCTTTTTTGGTATCTTCTGCAGAACCAATCTCATCTGTAAGAGAAGATTTCTTTGCGTTCATACTTGAAATCATCTTGTTATATACATCAGTTTTTAAAACAGACTGTAAACGATCGGTTGTGGATTT
This sequence comes from Clostridia bacterium UC5.1-1D10, assembly GCA_001304995.1. Classification (GTDB taxonomy): domain Bacteria; phylum Bacillota; class Clostridia; order Lachnospirales; family Anaerotignaceae; genus Anaerotignum. The sequence goes on from BBZU01000012.1 coordinate 20,260, forward strand.
TCGATATGTTTCAATCACACACTCCAGAGACTTCAGATGGTCCTGAAAGATAAAATCGCGACTCATCTTAAACGCATCATCCCAAAGATATTTTAAAACTTTCTCAGGGAAGCGATCTGCCTGAAGCTCTCTAAAACCAATGAAGTATGCACCCAATCGCTTGTCTTCTGAACTGTTGATTTCAGCGTTTGCTTCTAGAATCAAATCATTTACTACAGAGGCAAATGTGCCCCAGTCTATTACGGAACCTTCAATCGGCGTGGAAGCATACTTAGATTGAAGCACATTATTATCGATATGCTTCATAATCCAACGCCTTTGAAATGCTGTATCCAATGTAAACACATTCTGATCAGCAGTATTCATTGTTCCCAAGATCCACAGATTGGAAGGCAGATATACCTCTTGTGTTTCATCATCATAAACGGCCTTTGCAATATCAAAATTAGTGATGCTATATTCACTTTCGCCAACTTCCTCATCTGGATGTTCACCAGCAGATTTTCTATCCAATAGTTGGAAGATTTCGCCGAAGATAGCTGATGCATTTCCTCTGTTGATTTCTTCAACAATAAGATAATAATAGTTATCGGGATCGCTCCATGCCTTTTTTAAGATTGTAGTAAATGGGCCTGGAGTAAATTCATACTTAAGTTGACCATCTACGACTTTAGGCAGAATTTGACCCACGAAATCAGAATAAGTATAATCGGGATGGAACACAACTCTTTCCATCTTAGTTCTATCGTTACAATAATTTGTCTTAATCATATGGCTCTTTCCTGCGCCAGGAACACCATACAACAAAATATTTTCTGCAGCAGTTTTCTTTCCGGAAGTTGATATTCTTTTTGACGGCTTGGCAAATGAAATACCGTATGTATTCTTTTTCAAAGCTTTGTAAATATTGACTGCTTTATTCAATTCCGTGTAATAGGAATCGTTCATATCTGCAGCCTTGATAATTTCGATAGGCTTATAATTGTTTTTTACAATGCTCTTTCCATACTTGATGCCGAAAACATGAATAGAGCAAACTTGCATACCATTCTCGGCATGTGTATACATTCCTTTAAGGATCGTTGCAAGCTCACTAATGCTGTAGTCGTCACGAATTGCATCTGAGATAATCTTGGTCGATGGGCCAATATCTTCAGGAATTTCACTAGGATCAAGAAGAGGATTGTAAGGATTATTTTCTGTCATAAGAGCGTTATATACTTTCTCTTGTTCTGCATCCATTCTTGCAATTTCACCATATGGATGAACTGCTTCGCCTACATATGCGATACATTTTTTTGCATTAACATTAAGCCAAAGAACGTATGCCAAACTTGCAAAGATTGTTTCAACTTGATTTCGACTGGATCCAGATCCACCAAATACAACCTCAACATTAGCTGCTGGGCGAAAATACATTTCATTCCATACCTTTTCAAGTCGTTCGAAGGTCCAAGTTTTACGCTTGCCCTGAACATCAAGAACAACATTGTTATTCTCGTAATCAACTTCTGTTACTGAGAATACAGATGCATTGCCTGATATACCATGTAATGTTTTTCCTATTAATTCGGTTTCGATATCTTTAAGAACGTCGAGTAGTGTTTTTTTCATAAGAAAGCCTCCAGATAATCATACATAGTTTTGGCTATACCACTGGAAAGAATATAAGGCACACCATTACCAATTGTCTTAAATTTATCGGTCAATGTCATTTCAGGTGGCAGTTCAAAATTGGCTGGTAATGTCTGCAATGAAAGAGCTTCAGATGCAGATATTCTTCTTGCTTTATAAGGATGCAAATGAACCTCATTATTTCCATAAGCTACAGTAGGAGAATAACGCCAACGATGTAGTCTTTTATATGACTTTTTGCTAACATCGCCCTCCTTGATACTTTGCATTCTCGGCAAACCACCTCTGGGAGTGAAATAGTCCTGCCCATTTGGATGGTTCTCGACATCATTTTTTTGAACCAGTACTGTACAGTCAACTCAACAGGAATACCGTCGGGGCAGTCCGTTGTGCCGTTTTCAACAAACATATTCGTTTCTGGCCATGGCATTTGTTTAATCTCATCAAGATTATACTTTTGGTACTTCTTCCAAGGGAAATCATTAATATCCTTATCTCCAAGAATTTCTGAGCGGATACCAAACATCAAGATTCTATCTCTATCTTGAGGAGCACCATACGCTAGTGCGTTTATTAAGCAATTAGTTGTACTGTATTCGGCAGCCTGAATACTTGCTTTCAATTCTTCAAAAAAGGCTCTATGTCTAGCCGTTTTCCATAATCCTTTGACATTTTCAAATAGAAAGAAATCTGGCTTCATCTGAATAATGAGATTGGTATAGGACAATGAAAGCTTACCATTATCGCCGTCTCGTCCTTTTTGTTTACCGGCTACAGAAAAGTCAGGACAAGGAGGGCCACCTATGAATCCAACAAGGCTTCCATCTTTTCTCGCATCGGCAATCCAAGCAAATAATTCTTTTTTGCGTTCATTTAAGAACACGTTGATATCGCCATTAAAATAGCCATATGTTGGTTCTCGAAGTCCCATCTTAGCACGGGAATACTTATATGCATTCATAAAGGCCGGATGAAATTCATTGACAAATTCTACATCAAACCCATTGGTTTCAAAACCTAGATCTAAGAAACCACTCCCCGAAAAAAAGGAGAAGATCTTCAATTTAGCCATTCTGCATATCCTCGCTCTCTGCCTGAAATTCGATAATATCATCAATTTTACATCCCAAAACATCACATATTTTTTCCAATGTTTCTATAGGAACAGACTCATCTTTTCCAAGTTTAGCCATTGCATTTGTTGTAATATTTGCTGCTTTTCGTAACTGAGTTTTATTCATTCTTTTGTCTATCATTAGTTTCCAGAGTTTATTATATGATCGAGTCATTTCTTCCTCCCTACATTAGTTTTTTTGAAAAATGCTATTTAATATTATATCATAATTGATTTAGAATCTCAATAATATTTTGATGTTTTCAACTATTTGCGTGGACCAAAACAACTAATCTACACTAGACATTCTGCACTTAGATTCGGTCTTGTGTGGACTTGTCTGCATTCATTTGCATGGTTCGTTTACTTGCGTTCCTCGAAGTAGAAAGCGGTCAGTCGGATACTTATCCTAGCCTTACTGATCTGATAGGTTTCGCTGCCTTCCCTAGTGGGTGTTACCATCCGGCAGAGAGCTGGCGTATTCGGTCAGCTTATGCTTTAGGCTGGTATTGAATATAGGTATCATGTTAGCAGAATGGCTTCTTTCTCATACTTTGTTAAATGGCTCATTGATGCCATACACATCGTTTTTCACATTATAAAGGTGTGCATTATAGGCTTTGTCATCTCTGAAAGTTGTCAGCACCTAGATCACACTGGGTATGGCGTCCTATCGGGCTTCAGACTTTGACGAAAGTAATAAAGATTATACATCATATGCGGCACTGATTACCCAAACTGGGAGAAAGGATAAAGATTGAAGCGGACAATTAGTTTTATGACAGGAAAAGGCTCTGTCAACCAAATAGCAGGAAATTTCATTCAAAGAATACAGAACCGGAATGAAGTTATCTAAAGTATGATACTTTTGCTAAAGGAATACCAGAATTTTTTAAGGGGTATGATATTAGATATGAACCATAGAATACAATCCTGATTCTTGATTGTCCTGTTCTAAAAGATACTTCGGAATATACGGGGATAGATAGGGTTTTCGAGTTTATTAAATCTATCTGCTTGGAACAGGAGATTTTGAAATTATTTTCTGAGAGTTGTGTTATAAATATATTGTTAAAAAACAATACGAAGTTGAAAGTGTCAATGGATAATATTTGTGAAGCAGTTTTGACATATGTTATATGACATACTTTGGCAAGAAAATCTTTGGAGGAATTTGAGTAGAAAGAAGCAGACTATTCACATATACAGAAGATATTTATACAGGTTGTGTTGGATGATATAAAGAAACATTGGGAATCTTCGCTAGAAATTTTTATAAAAAATTATTATGAAAATGGCAGAGAACGGTTTAAACTATCTTTTAAGTGCTATTAGTTGCATAGCTGTACATTTATACTATATAATAATGAAGTGCTTTACGGTATAATTTAACGCTGGCGGTTAACCAAAATGTGCTTCTGAAATTGGATTTTTACGAGAATTTCAATGTGATAAAATAAGATAAGAAGAATTATAATCCCTATATACCTAAAAAAGTATTTTTACTGCGTAATGTTTCAGTATTGGTGTTATAACAGGACGATAATAGTAGGTTGTATTGTCATGTGTTTTCAGTTATAATATTTGTAGTAATGAAGTAATTTGGTAAATTATACAAGATGAATATATACTATAAAATTATTCTAAATATGAATGTATTCTCATACAATAGATATAATATGTATGAGGTGATAATATGGGGCAACTATTAGAAGAATTTATAGAAAAAATAAGTAGAGAAAGTTTGAATTTTGGAAAAATAGAGGGTGAATCACGTTCTTTAAATTTTTTGTTGACAGAATTGCCGTTAAAAAGTGAAGAATTTGTATCTAATGAAGGAAAAGCGGAAGACTAAGGAGGGAGAAATATGCCCGCATGGGGAGAGTTACTTACTGAATTGCAACCACATACAAATTCTGAAGGAGAAAATATACCTGCATTAACATTGGATGAATTGAGAACAAAGTATATTTATAAACTATACGAGAAAACAGGAAGAAATGTGATTGCATATTATTCAGGATGGCTGAAGCCTGGAAGAACACAGAATATAGACATCAATGATAGCGATATAACTGGATTTATGAATGGTATAAAGGATTTAGATTGTAGTAAAGGATTAGATTTAATTCTGCATACGCCAGGCGGAAATCCAACAGCAACTGAAGGGATTGTCAAGTATTTACATAGTAAATTTGAAGATAATATTCGAATAATAGTACCACAAATGGCTATGTCAGCAGGAACTATGCTGGCATGTTCGGCTAAAACTATTATTATGGGAAAACATTCTTGTTTGGGGCCAATAGATCCACAATATGGCGGTGTGCCAGCATATAATATTGTGAATGAATTTAGAGAAGCAAAGGCTGATTTGGATAATAATCCTCAAGCAAAAACATATTGGGAATTGCAGTTGAAAAAATATCCTGCAGCATTTTTTTATACAGTAATGGACGCTATTAATTTATCAAGTGCTTTGGCAACGGAGTGGTTGACCAAATATATGTTTTCAAACTCGGGTGAGCATGATGTGAAAAAGAAAGTGGCACGTATTGTTAAGAAACTTAATGCTAATAATAAATCACATTCTCGTCATTTTACTTATGATTTCTGCCAAGAACTTGGGCTAAATGTTGAGAGTTTAGAGAAAGACCAGGAATTTCAGGAACTAGTTCTTAGTGTTCACCATTCTTTTATTATTACTATAGATGCAACAGCAACAACGAAAATAATCGAAAATCAAAATGGAATTAGATATATTACACAACAAAAATAGATGGTGATTATTATGAAAGAAATTATTAAATTTGAAATGGAAGAAATAATTAAAGAGATGAATACATTGGGCATATTAGAAAACAATGAGGATCTTGACAAAAGCGAATATTTTAATGCATGGAATTTTGGACAAAAAAAAGGTGATTATGAGTTTACCATTGGTACAATGATTACTGATTTTGATTATTTATGTTTATCAAAATTAAAAAATACATAAACGCTGGGTAGATGTGGAAAAGAATAGAATGTGGGCAAGAAGATATAGAAATAATAGTAGATATGTTTATGAGTTGAAGTAACCTGCCGAGTTCGAATAAAGAAAAATTTAGTACGTATTATTTTAAATAGCAGGTAGTCCGTGGGATTACCTGCTGTATATGTATTATAAATATTGCCAATTTCAATAATGTTTAGGAGAAAGAAGTTATGGAGGAAAAACCAGCAAAGAACGACGCTAATAAGATTGAAAAAAAGTGCAGAAAAAATCAGAAAAAGATAGGAACGGAATATTAGGTGGTCTTGTATTTGGTATCATTTTAGTATTTCTTGCTTATCAAATCTATGAAAAGCTATTTGATTTTCCGATTGGACAGATGCTGGTCTACATAATAGGTTTTTTGGCATTAATTTGCTTTATGGTGTCTGTAAGCTGTTTCTTCGATTTGAAAGAGTCGAAGAAACTGGAAAACTAGAAGAAGAAGTTCGTAGAGAGGAAAAAGAATTTTCAGAAATAGATCCTGAGAAAAGAGCTTTGAGAGCAGAAAAAATGTTTAGGATGAATCAAAAGGAGTTAATGAGATATTATGATATGAATTTGGCTCAAACAAAATTTCTTTCTGGACTTGGTATTATGATGATTATATTTGGCATTCTGATAGTAGGAGTAACCTTGTATATGTATACGTCTTTTGAAACGGATAAGATTCTGTTAATTATAGGAAGTCTGAGTGGAATTGTGGTAGATTTTATTGGAGCGATTTTTATTAAGATGTATACTAAAAATATAGAAGCAGCTGTTAAGTTTCATGCAAAATTTGCAGAAAGTAACAATCTTTTACTTGCAAATTCAATTGCAAATAAAATAGAGGATGGTAAACTTAGAGAGAATACTTTATCAGAAATATCCAAAAATATTATTTTATCTAAAAATACAATGGAGTAATGGTAACATTTTGGCAACAGAAAATCGGTCAGAATAAATAATGTAATTGAAGTAAAATTTTGCATATACCCTTATAAAACTTAAATAAAATTAATAACAATAAAGGATACGCTGAATTTAACTAGCAACGGAAGGTTGCAAAATCCAAGGAGATATATTCTTCTGATAATTGTCTTTTGAAAACACTATGTCTGTTCATGATGGATATAATGATAAAATGGATTGGGCACAATCATGATTAAGACAGATCCGTTCTCAGATGGAAATTTTCTTTGAAGATAGATTATCTGAGATACAGGCAGCTTTACCAAGCAGTGCTGACAAAGCCAGTTCTGCTTGGTATGTCTAGAAACAGCATCGTACAAACAACAGGGGGAGAACCTCATAAGAATAAGCTCTGTCCAAAGTAACTAATGAATATCTTTTATCAGTTTTTCATTTGTATAAAATTTGAAGATTTCTCAATATCGCTCATATGTATCATATGATAGTATAATCTTCCTACATACTCTGCACACATAAGCCATTGGAAACTGTACATCTCCATCAGAAACAATATCTGGAGGCAATAGAATAGCTCTGCTTTTATTCATTGATTTTTCTGTAAACAAAGCAGGCATTTTTTCACCATCAGGCAAGAAAAAATTACCACCTCTGCTGATCAATTTGCCTTTTTCCAATTCGCCACCGCAATAGGGACATTTTTCAGCGCACATAGCTTCGCCTCCTTGAAAAAAATATATTGTAAAATACATTTGTGATAACACTTGTCTAAGAGCGGGGAGAACTCCTAAAATAAAGGGGTTCTCCCTTATTTTCTGTCATCCAGTACGTAAGAAATGATAGCACAAGGACAGATCATACTCAAATTTTCTACACCCACAGTATCATTCAGACTCCTGTTCCAACGCTTGCAAAGAATCAACGATATTTTTCAACGCCTTTTCTGCTGTGTGCTGTTTAATCAGACCTTCTTTGGCATAAGCAGCAAGGTAGAGAGTCTGATCTTCCATCATTGCCACAACAAGGGCAGGATTCATATTTACAAATCCAGAATCGACAACAGCAGTACATACCTGATTTTCCTCATCAAATTGCAGTATATTTCCGATGGCATTCAGCAGTTGGCTAACTAGGAAAAAATCTCCATTTTCAATATTCATATGAACTGCTTCGGTAGGCAATTTAGAATGGATTTTTCGGAGCAAAAAACTGTTTCCACCAACAAGATTTGTGCAGTCGGATAATGCGTCACATAATATGGTATTAATTTTTTCCTTTGCATCCATGGGCTTCACCTCGTTATTTTCATAGGGCAGTATCTATGAAAAGTATATCATTGCAGGGAATGACCGTCCATATATTCGAATTGAAAATATGTTTTTCTGGTTTCTTCAAGTCCCCACTAGGGTGTATTGGTTTTACCACCTTGTTTCCCACATTCACCTCTCTTGTTTCGTCCATTCACCCAAACTATATTTAAAGAACTATACCCATGTATCTATCTCTATCTATCATATCTTGGGCGGAACCGCCGTGGCCAGTAGCAGCTGTTCGTTCCGAAGATATTCCAGAAACATAGTTTTCAAATAAGCCTTCATATTTTTTACTCCAGAATAATTCCGACCAGCTGTATAGTGCAAAAATCCGATAATATCCAGACTGTTGACCTGATTCAGCAGTTTTCTGTCTTCAGGGAAAGAAGTATCATAAAGCTCTGGGATACACTGGCAAAGGAAATCCACCATATAAAGCTGATCTGGCATATGTTCCGCAAAGTAATTATATTCAATTCTATTTTTAACATCTTCCAACCGTTCTGTATAACCCCAATATGGTTCGCCATCAGACGAAGAATCTGATTTTTCCGATTGAGAAGGGGATTCCGGTTTTGTGTGGCTAGGGTAGAGGTATTGTTTTTCTGGTGACAGAACAAGAAAATACATATTGCTGCGATGACCGCCTTTCTTTGTCCGTTGTTCCATTTTTTGCATCCAACCTTTTTCACACAGCGAAGCGACACACTGTATAGCAGTCTTTTTAGAACAGCCAACTTTCTCTGCAATGGTATTATAGGATGGGTAGCAGGAGCGGGTGTTGTTATCGGAAAAGGCGCACAAAACACAGTAAACCAATTTTCAAGGGCAGTCATTTCCGGGGAAAAGAGGACATCTTTTTCCACCATGGCAAAAGGTCGTGTTAATTTCATAAGCATTCCTCCAGACAGAAAAAGACCACACAGAGAGGATTTTTCCTCTTTCTGTGTGGTCTTTTGACCTAAGACAGATGATAATGACACTGATATTTGCTAACAAAATGCTAACAAACCAACGCAAAACATGCTTTTTTCTCTGGCTGGACAAAAGGCTGGATTTTTGCTGTTCTCTGCCATGAAATCCAGTGTTTTCAAGGCTTTGTGCCATCATTTGTTAACACAAACAAGCACCAGAAAACACTGGAAAACCCTCACCCCAAAAGACTCGAAATCACTTAAGGGGTAAAATTACCAATGGATTGAAATTTTAAATAACATGGAAATTTTATCATAAAAAATAAGTAGAAGTCTAAAAAGTTCCTTTTAATATAGCTTAGGAATAAAAGCATGATGAGTTTATCAAACAGAGTGCGCCTCTTATATTTTTAGGCTGAAGGAGAAGGGGATTGACAGCATTTTCGAGCTTTATTAAGATGAGTCCCTAAACACTCACCGAATCAATTTGTGTGTAAGATCCTTCACTACATTGAGAAAAATGGACATATGGGCGATACGATGATTTTAACGAGATCATCCTTTGATTAACCTGTAAAGTTTATTCGCCGTTTTGATGAAAATACAAGAAAAAATTTAATAGAAACCATTGAGTCCGTGAAGATCAATGCACTATAAAAATACCCTTGCTATAAATTTATTGTTGCAGGGTATTTTTCTTTTGAAAAAATGGGCAGTAAAAAAATTTACAAGAAAAAAACGCTTGAAAAAATAAAAGGACTTGCTCGTTGCTGTAATTTATGAGAAAAATTTGCGATTTTAGAAGAAAAAACATATCTCATCAAATAGAATTTTTGTGATATTTATCATAAATTAACGTAATTTTGTATTCTACTAAAAAGACAATTGATTTTCTATGTACAAAATGATATACTTACCTTAAGTAGTACTACAACTGAACTTGTTATAATATTAAAGCTGTATGAAAATGGAGGCGTAAAAACGAAAGTTTATGTTTTCTTTCAAAGGTGTATATGGTATCTTTATTAATAAATTTATCATTGTTTTGAGATTACAAAATTTTCGATGGCATGTAGACATTTTCTCTTTAATGGAGGAGGAGTATTATGAATTCACAAACCATCGCAATTTTATTTGCAACATTACTGGTGGTTGCGGCCACATTGATTCCTACGTACATTATCAGCAAACGCTCTGCTACATCAGAAGATGACTGGGCAGTTGCAGACAGAAGTCTTCCCATCTATGTTGTAATCGGCACACAGTTTGCCAGTGCTATGGGCGGCGGCATCTTGGTAGGTCACTTGGGTAATGCGTATTTGAATGGTGTAGCGATTTTGATTTATGGGTTTTTAACAGCACTGCCATTTTTCTTTATTCTGATTCCCGCTAAATGGCTGAGACAGAATAATTTCTCCACCGTTCCAGAAATTTTGAGATTTTTCTCAAATAATAATAAACTGGTAGGGATTGTGGCAGCAGTTATGACAATCTTCGTTCCTTTTGGTTGGATCACTTCTCAAATTACTGCATTCGGCAGCATCTATGCAACCATTACTGGTTTGGATTACACAATGCTTTGTATTATCTTTGTTATCGTCAGTCTGTTGTTCGTTATGCCAGCAGGTCTGAAAACAGTAGCATGGACAGACTTTATTTTTGCCTGCTTCATGATTTTCATGTGTATTGTTTGTATCGTGGAAGTTACAAACATGGGTGGTGGCTGGAGCAATATTAAAGCAAATATGGACCCTGCAATGCTGTCCATGAGTGGCTCCATCAATAAATTAGGTGCAGGTACTGTACTGCTGTGGGTATTTTCTGTACTGCCCGGTGGTGTAACAAACCAGTTGTACTTCCAGCGTGTATGCGCAATCAAAGAAGAAAAACAGATTGCAAAATCCTTGGCAATTTCCGCATTCCTTGCATTCTTGGCATTTGTTTGGGCTGTGTATATGGGTATGAGCATCAGCACACTGAATCCAGATTTGGATCAGAACAGCGCAACAGGTTGGTTCATGTCACAGCTGCCCACACCTCTGCTGGCTGGTTTTGCCGCACTGGTGTTTGCAACAATGATGTCTACTGTATCTAGTGGTGCACAGTCCGTAGTTGTTAACATCACAAGAGATATCATTGCTGTTTTGAAACCTGGTATCTCTTCTGAAAGAATGCTGTTCCTCTCAAGAGCTCTTTCTCTGGTAACCATGGCAGTTGCAACAGTAATGTGCCTGGTATTCACAGATACACTAACATGGCTGGTAGCAACTTATGCGTTTTCTGCTGCTACACTGGCTTGTCCTATCTATGTTGGTTATTTGTACCGCAATAAGAAATTCATCACCACACCTGGTCTGATTGCCAGCATGATTGGCGGCTGCGTAGGCTGTGCGGTTGCAATGGTAATGGAAACGACAATCAATTATGCGGCAATCGGTATCGTAGTATCTTTTGTTGCGCTGATGGTTGTTAGTGCACTGACAAAACCCAAAAAAGCGGAATAATTTCGGATACAGCTTGTTAGGAGGTTGATGGAGTTGAGTAAATCATTTGCGATTATTGGTGCTGGTAACGGAGGACAAGCATTTGCGGCTTATTTATCTCTGAAAGGATATCCTGTAAAAATCTATGATGTATCTCAAAAAACAATAGATATTTTGCAGGAAAAGGGTGGTGTTCTGCTGGAAGGTAATTCAGACGTAGTAGGATTTGGAAAAATTACACTGGCAAGCACCAATCTGAAAGAGGTTATTCATGGTGCAGATATTGTTATGGTAGTACTGCCTTCTATTTACCATAAAGATATGGCAGAAAAAATGGCTCCATATTTGGAAGATGGACAATATGTACTGTTGAATCCCGTAGCTGGTCTGGGCATTGTGGAAGTAAAAAATGCACTGGAAGCCAAGGGTTGTACAGCAAAAATCCATCTGGGATGTACATCTACATTACTGTTTGCATGCCGCTCAGTAGAAGTTGGTCGTGTAGCGGTTTCTGGGCAAAAGGAATCTTTTTCTGCTGCTGCATTGCCGGCAAGTGAAAACCAGATTTTTGCAGATACTTTTGCAGATATTTTCCCGCAGTTTGACTTTGCTTATGATGCTATCCGTGTTACACTGGACAATCTGAATGCATTGGTACATCCAGGACCTACACTGCTTTATACTGGTAGAATTGAAAGCGGCATTGATTTTGAGTATTATCGTGATTTTACGCCAAGTCAAGGCAAACTGGTAGAGGCGATGGATAAGGAACGTATGGCAATTGCTGATGCCTTTGGGATTTCGGTTAGAACAGCCTTAGAAGAATACTGCACCATGTATCCGACGCATGGGGATAATGTATATGAAGCCATCCATAACTGTCCTGGATATGATGGAATTATGGGGCAGAAAACACTGCATACACGATATATTCTGGAAGATATTCCTTTTGCTTTGGAAGCGATCAAAGCCATGGGACAGGTTGCAGGCGTTCAGACCCCTTGCATTGATGCAGTTATTACTTTAGCAAGAGCCATTGTAGATGATGTAGCAGAAGGAAGAACTGCAAAAAATCTTGGCATTGACGGTATGTCAAAAGAAGAATTTTTGAAGCTTTGCATTGGTTAAGACAAATAATTTTCCATACATAGATTTCCTACATATAAAATGAATCGTGCAGTGAAAAAAGAGGTAGCAATACCTCTTTTTTCATGGAATTCTTAAAAGAAAAAGTCAGAATCTCAATAGAACAGGAGATTCTGACTTTTTCAATTTTCTTTGGAATGTTGATTGTAATAAAAGAAAGCAAAGACCGAAGCACCTACAATGAGGATGCCACCTAAAACAGAACGTAAAGAGGGAATTTGACCCAGAAAGATAAACCCTAACACAATGGATAACACAACAGTAAACTGATCATATATAGCAATTTCGGATGCTGGTCCTAAGCGATAGGCGTACGTAAGAAAAATCTGACCGAAAGCTCCTGTGACTGCAATTAGTGCTAGATAGATGATATCCATGCCTTGTGCTAGAGAATAATCGTGGAGCATAAAAGGAAGGCTTGCAATGACACAGAATGTGGAAAAGTGCATGATAACTGTCATTGCATGCTCTTTGTCATGAAAATACCGCAGAAGCGGATAGCAGATCCCGTTACAAACAGCAGCTAACAATGCACATCCCAACGGGACAAAAGAGGAATCAAAACTGGGATTTGCTGCCAGCCAGCCACCGGTAAAAATCACTAGCAGCACCGGAAGCTGTATTTTTGTCAGTTTTTCTTTTAAAAAGATAACAGAAAACAGTGTAGTAAAAAAGGGACCTGTTCTGCTGACGATGGTGGCGTCTGCTAAAAGGGCATGACGGGTAGCATAAAAAGCCAGAAGTAATCCTAGAAAACCGCCCAGTGATCGCAGTAGCAAAAATGGCTGTGTCTGGAGTGTTCCAAAATAAGAAGCCCTTTCTTTCCTTATGAAGTAAATACAAACAACCATACCAAGTAGATTTCGGAAAAAAATCTGCTGAAAGACGCTGACATTAGGTCCTGTCATGCTGACAAAAAGCTGCATGAAAGAAAAGAGTACCACGGAAATCAGCATCATTACCGTTGCCTTTTGTTTGGTTGTCATGAAATGAAAAATCCTCCTTTCTTATTGTTCTTTCTTTACATTGTACTACAATACTACAATAAGTCAACTTTGTAAAATAAAAAGACCAGAATTTCAGTGCTGAAAAAATTCTGGTCTTTTTGGTTATTTTTAAGAAAGCTTATTTTTTATTTGCCAAACGCTTACTTTCGATCTTCTTGGAATCGGTTAAATCTTTATTGTAAGAAGAATTGATTGCATTGATACGGCTGAAAAGATGTTTGTACATCAGTTCGCTGGCCAGCAGGGGATCTCTGTTGATGATGGCCATGGCAATTTCTCTATGATGTGAATAGGAATCTTTTACTTCTTCTGTTTGTGCATGAAGATCAAAGTCTTTATAGTCACTAGCACGAAGTTGATCCAACATAGAGAACAGCAGATTTTCCAGAATAATATTCTGGCTGCATTTTGCGATAAACATATGGAAATTAAAATCATCTTTTTTGGTGAACTGATTTTCTTTGTGGATTTCTTCATTCCGTTCGAAAATTTCTTTCAGCAACGTCAGGTCTTCTTCTGTACTGCGCAGTGTTGCGTAATAAGCCAGTTCCGGTTCGATGATCAAACGTGTTTCCAAAATGTTTTCGATGGAAGAATTGTTTTTCAGATTATCAAAGAATCGCATGTTATGAATGGAACTTAAAGCGGTTTCTGAAACAAAAGTGCCAATGCCGGCTTTTGATTCCAAAATACCAAAGTTTTCCAGAATCTTCATGGATTCCCGCATAATGTTGCGGCTGACATTGAAAGAAGCTGCCAGATCAATTTCATTGGGCAGTTTCATGCCGAGTTCCCATTCGCCGCTTTCGATCAGTGCAGTGATTGTATCAATGAGCTGTGTACTGAGATTAATTTTTTTGACTTTAGGTAACATAGTGATTCATCCTTTATTTTTTGTTCTATTTCCACAAAATTTCAATTCTATTTTATCGGATATCAGCAAAAAATCAAGGATATTCCAAAAACTGAAAAAAACGGAAGAAAATTAAAAATCCTATTGCAATACAAGTATAGTTGTAGTACAATTAAACCATCAAAAAGCGTTCAAGACGTCGGAACAATTTTGAGCCAAAAATGTATTTCCAGGAAAGGAGATTGTTATTATGCAGAAACCTATTGCAATTATCGGAGCAGGAAATGGCGGACAGGCGTTCGCGGGCTATTTATCTTTACATGGCAGGGAAGTAAAGATTTTTGACGTTGTGCAGGCAACAGTGGATAGATTGACAGAACTAGGCGGCGTAACATTAAGCGGCAACAGTGATGTTACAGGTTTTGGCAAAATACAGTTGGCAAGTACCGATATCGGCGCTGTAATGGAAGGATGCGAAATCATTCTGGTGGTACTGCCTTCTATTTACCATAAAGACATGGCGAAAAAAATGGCACCTTATCTGAAGGATGGACAGATTGTCGTATTAAATCCCAATGCTTCTCTTGGACCAGTAGAATTCAAAAATACATTGAAAGAATGTGGCTGTACAGCTGATGTGATTTTGGCAGGCACATCCACATTGCTCTTTGCTTGTCGTGCGGTGGAAATCGGTAAAGTGGAAGTTGCTGGGCAGAAAGCTAGTTTTGCAGCAGCTGCATACCCTGCAAAATACAATACTTATGTAGCTGAAAAATTTGCAGATATCATTCCACAGTTTGCATTCGAAGATGATATTCTGAGAGTAAGTCTGGATAATCTGAATGCCATGATGCATCCAGCTCCTACAATCTTGTATACAGCAAAGATTGAACATGAAGAAGATTTTGAATACTATCTGGACTTCACACCTGGTCAGGGTGCACTGGTCGAAGCGCTGGATAAAGAAAGAATGGCATTGGCAGAAGCATATGGTCTGAAGATCAGAACCTTGATTGATGAATATAAGAATGTATATGTAACAAAAGGTGATAACATGTACGAAGTTATTACCAACTGCGAAGGCTATCATGGAATCAAAGGTCAGAAAACACTGCGTACCAGATACCTGCTGGAAGATATTCCTTATTCACTGGTCGCATTGCAGTCCATGGGTAAAGTTGCTGGCGTTCCTACACCTTGTATTGATGCGGTTGTAACTATCGCGCGCAGTATGATACCTGATATGGATGAAGGTAGAACATTGAAAAACCTTGGCCTGGAAGGTGTTTCTAAAGAAGAATTTGAATGCATGTGCAGAGAAGGTTGATCTATCTATTCTATATCCTTCAAATTAAGTTACATATTTACACATATTTCCCTCTCAATAAGAAAATCAAAAAACCGTCGAAGAAATTCGACGGTTTTTTGATTTATTTTCTTTCAGTGAAGAATGGAAACCATTCTCTTCCAGTCAGATATGGCTTTGCAGAGGAGTATCTGATATCTTTAGGATATCAAAGTTAGAGCGGAAATAGTTATATGAGCACAGACTTACAGATCAGATGATTCTTATATAGAGGATCTGAAATCTTAAGCAGAAAGTGTTGTGTATTTGCTTGAGATAGATATTTTGTTGGGGAAGGATTTCTGTCGAAAGAATTGGAAACATTTTTCTATTACGTAGGATTGTGATTGATTAACACAATAGATTCTCTGTAAAAACTTAAAAAGATTTCGTCAGCATAAAAAGTTAGAATCTGGAGGAATTTTTAAGAACATAAGTTACATAAATTAATTTATGTAAATATTTAACATATAATTTGTTTAATTATGAATATAAATAGTGCATATTGTCGCAATTCAAAAAGAATGATATACTAATTATATAAATTGAATTTTGTATCTTTGGTGATTTTTGTATTTGAGGTTGGCGATTATATGTTGTTTGGATGGAACAATACTCGTAAGCAATTATGAAAATCATTAAGTTGCAAAAGATATTTTGACAGATATGAAATATTTATCTAAGGCAGGAAAGGGGAAAAGAAAATGAAAAGAGGAATATGGAAACGACGGCTTTTAGCTGTCGCTATGGCGGCAGCGCTGGTGGTTCCACAGGGAGTTTATGCGGCAGAAGAACTTCAGCAGCCATCAGACCAATCAGAAGAACAGCAGATGAAGGAAACAGTGGATACGGAAGAAAAACGGCTCCACCAAGAAGGATGTTTATTGCCATTGGAACATGAAGGAGATTGTATCGTCAATTTAGTAGAAGAATCCGTGGTGGATGAAGGTGGACAAGTTGAGGAAGTACTTTTGTCAGGATATGAATCTGAACAGGATGTAATATCTAAAGTTGTTACAAATTCTAGATCAGGGTTAACAGAAGATGACCCAATGAAAGTACCAGAAGAAGGATTGGTCATTGTTAGTGGAGTATACTATGGCATTTCCAAGACTTGGTTTGCGGAAAATAATTTTTAATAAAGATACTTTATATTTTTCGATTGAAATCCCAGATAGTGTGACAAAAATCGCAAACGATGGATTTAGAAGTAATTATACCAGTGATAAACAAAAAAATGGTGCGGTTACCACTAATGATAAACTAGGTGATTATAAGGTTGTTTCCATTGATTTCACGAATGCTACGGAGCTAACGACAATAGAATATCAAGCGGCTAAGTATGAACCACTTCAAGGAGTGTTAGATTTATCAAATACAAAAATTACAAAAATCGAAAAAAAACGCCTTTGGAGATTGTACTGGATTGACAGGCGTGATCTTACCTAACACTTTGGAAGTTTTAGGTGATGAGGATGGGGCTTCTGGTTCTGTATTCAATGGTTGTACTGGATTGCAGTTTATCCGTACTGTTGACAGTAATGAAGATATAGTCTTTGAGCTTCCAAAGAGTTTGAGGGTGATTGGCAAACAGACTTTTAAAAATACCTTCCCTAAAGGATCTGATATTATTGTTAAAATCCCTGAAAGTGTTGAAATTATCGGATCGGAAGCATTTTATAGTAATAGTTGTTTTTCTCAAATTTTTATTGAACATTAGCAAGGTTTTGATGGATATGACAGTGGTGCTTTTAAAGCAAATTCTACACAAGACGCTCTATTGATTTTTTTAGACGCAGATGGATATAAAAGTAAAAGTTCATATACCAGAATCACAAAAACATATCCAGTAGTTCTAAAGTTTATGAACAACAGTGAAGTTGTTGCAGAACAAACAAAACTTTATGGGCAAAAGATTGGTTACGAATATGATCATGATGCTGAAAAATGGATTCTGAATGATGATTATAAACTTCCAGAAGCACCCGAAACAGAAAAATTACCTGGTTTTGATGTTGGCTGGAGAATTTATGGCGACACAAAGGTATTAACCAATACATCGAAAGTAAGTGGATGGCAAGATGATGAATTAAAAGTAGAAATTGATAACTATACCATTGTATCTAAGCCAGTTGTTCAATATAAAGTAGGAGATCAGATTATGGAAGATGCAACCGGAGTTCCTTCATTTACCGTAGAGTTTTCTGAAAATAAACCTGCTTACGTTGGCGTGGAAGTAACACATCCGTTGGCAACAGAAGAGGCAAAAGCGAAAGGAACCTATGTTTATTACAAATATTGCTGGTGGGATGAATATGAGAATGGTGTGAATGGCCCTAGAAGTATAGAAGAACCTGACTTATTCTCCAATGCAGAAAATAGTACAAAATATAACAGAAAATATACAGATCAGACAATGATTCCTATGCGCAATGAAGCAGATACAAGAGTAGGTGGAAATTATTATCTGGTGGAGATTTATGGTTATTATGTAGAGGGGAATGGAACGCCGAAGCAGTATTATAAATCTGCACATAATTTTATTGCAGGTGATAATGCAACAGCAAATGAATGTTTTTTGATGGAAGTAAATGTCAAGGAAAAAGCACAGGAATATTTTGATATTGCTGCAACAACCGATGGACGCGGTTCCATCACGCCATCTGGAACAGTTTCTGTTAAAAAAGGTGAAAATCAGACCTTTACGGGTACACCAAACAGCGGTTATGAAATTGAGGATGTTTTGGTAGATGGCAATAGTGTTGGTGTGGTAAAAAGTTATACATTCGAAAATGTAACTGCAAACCATACGATTCACGCAACCTTCAAAGAAAAAGAAGAAAGCGGCGGAGGTTCTTCTTCCGGTGGCAGCCACACTTCCAACACCTATTATGTTCGTTATCATAACGATGATGATATTGTAAAGGATGGAAGATTTATTCCAGGTGAAACAGTCACTGTCAGAGGGGATATTTTCACAGCTCCCAGAGGAAAAGTACTGGCAGGCTGGAGTCTGGAAGAAAACGGAAAAGTAGATTACAAAGCGGGAGATACCTTCCGTATGCCAGGTGGCTCTTATGATCTTTATGCTGTATGGAAAGATGCGGAAACAATGACACATACTGCATATATCAGCGGTTATCCTGACGGTACCATTGGGCCAGACAGAACGATTACCCGTGCGGAAGCAGCTACTATGTTCTACAACTTGCTTTCTGGTAAGAATGGTACAGTAAGAACATTTGCGGATGTTCCCATGAACCAGTGGTATGCGAATGCGGTTACTACACTGGCAGGTGCGGGTGTCATCAATGGTTATCCCGATGGTACATTCAAGCCTGATGCACCCATTACTCGTGCAGAGTTTGTTACCATGGCAATGAATTTTGCTAAGGAAGATAAAGGCACTGCTTGCAGCTTTGCAGATGTGCCGCAGAACATGTGGTATTATGGCGCAGTAGCTGGTGCAACAGAAAATGGTTGGATCAGCGGTTATCCGAATGGTACTTTCGGCCCTGATCGTTATATCACTCGTGCTGAAGTAACAAGCGTTATTAACCGTATGGAAAATCGTGCGGCGGATATGACATTTATTGTAGAAAATCTGAAAGACATGCGTACATTCAGCGACTTGCCTTTCCAACATTGGGCATATAGTTCCATGATGGAAGCGGCAAACGGTCATGGCTACATAAGAGAACAGGAAAATACATACGAAGTTTGGACAGAAATCAAATAAGTAAGAAAAATTGCTCATGGAAACATGAGCAATTTTTTGATTGATTTTTCTTTAGGGTACACTGATCTTGTGGAAACGCTGGAACAATATAGAAAAATGTATATTTTATTGTGAGTTTTAGAAACAGAGAAAACATCATTAGAAGAAACAAAATGAGATTACAGAAAATAACATATACCAGTATAATTAAGTTGCTCTATGTACAGCGGTGTTTCCTGAAAGAAAAAGTCAATTACCATATAGGATTCAAGTATCCATATTGATGGTTTGATTAACATGTTATGTTCAGTTCGAGTAGTCATATATGTAAGATTCTTTTCTTTTATTTTTATGGAAAAATTGATATACTGTTTATATGAAAATGCAGTCAATTGTTTTACAAAAGAAAAAGGAGGGAGTATCATGTCATCTTATCGGGTGGAACATGATTCTATGGGGCAGATACAAGTGCCCGCAGATGTGTATTGGGGAGCGCAGACACAGCGCAGCTATGAAATTTAAAATTGGTACAGAAAAAATGCCGGCAGAAATCATTCGTGCCTTTGCCATTTTAAAAAAAGGCCGCAGCAATGGCGAATTTTAAAATTGGCAAACTGGATCAGAAGCGTTGTGATTCTATCGGTCAGGTTTGTGATGAAATTCTGGCGGGAAAACTGGATGAACAATTCCCGCTGGTGGTATGGCAAACCGGAAGCGGTACACAATCCAACATGAATCTCAATGAAGTGATTGCAAATCGTGGGAATGAAATGGCTGGAGAAAAGCTCCTGCATCCCAATGACCATGTGAATATGTCCCAAAGTTCAAATGACACATTTCCAACAGCCATGCACATTGCGGCATATCTGGAAATTAAGCAGAAATTATTGCCTGCTGTTCAGCGAATGATTGAACAGCTGTCTGTTTTGGAAGAAAAAAAATCAACAGGTTATCAAAACAGGAAGAACCCATTTGCAGGATGCCACACCGATTACCTTTGGTCAGGAAATCAGCGGATGGCGTGCAATGCTGGAAAAGGGTTATCATATGCTGGAAGTATCACTGCCGGGTTTATCAGAGTTAGCATTGGGCGGCACGGCGGTAGGTACAGGGCTGAATGCACCGGCGGGTTTTGGTGAAGCAGCAGCTGAAGCAGTTAGCAGCCTGACAGGAGAGCATTTTATCACTGCTCCCAATAAATTTCATTCTCTTACTGCAAAGGATGAATTGGTTTTTGCGCATGGTGCTTTAAAGGCTTTGGCGGCGAATTTGATGAAAATTGCCAATGATATTCGCTGGTTGGCCAGCGGCCCTCGCTGTGGTTTGGGAGAAATCCATATTCCGGAAAATGAACCTGGCAGCTCCATTATGCCTGGCAAAGTCAACCCGACACAGTGCGAAGCGGTTACGATGGTTGCGGTACAGGTTATGGCAAATGACACAGCCATTGGAGTTTGTGCTTCTCAGGGAAATTTTGAGTTGAATGTCTATATGCCTGTGTGCATTTATAACTTTTTACAGTCTGTACGTCTTCTGACAGATGTGCTGGATTCCTTCCGAATCCACTGTGTGGCAGGAATCGAAGTCAATGAAGATAAAATGAAAGATAACTTACAGCGTTCTTTGATGCTGGTTACGGCATTGAATCCCTATATTGGCTATGAAAATGCCGCAAAAACAGCAAAGAAGGCCTATGCGGAAAATATCTCTCTGAAAGAAGCTTGTGTTTCTCTTGGATTTTTGACAGAGGAACAGTTTGACGAGATACTTCGTCCAGAAAAAATGGTTTAATCAGAGGAAAAGAGGGATTGATATGACTTTAGAAGAAAAAGCGTTACAGCTTCATTATGAAATGCAGGGGAAAATTGAAGTGGTATCCAGAAAATCTGTTTGTACCAGAGAAGATTTGTCCCTATTATATACCCCCGGTGTGGCTGAACCATGCCGTGTGATCGCAAAAGATGAATCAGAATCTTATCGTTTGACAAGACGTTCCAATTTGGTTGCTGTCATTACAGATGGAACGGCAGTCTTGGGTCTTGGGGATATTGGGCCTGCGGCAGGAATGCCTGTAATGGAAGGAAAATGTGTTCTCTTTAAAGAATTTGGCGGTGTGGACGCTTTTCCCATCTGTGTGGATTCAAAAGATGTAGACACCATTGTCCAGACCATACATTTGATTTCCAAAAGCTTTGGAGGGATCAATCTGGAAGATATTTCTGCCCCCCGCTGTTTTGAGATTGAACGAAGATTAAAGGAAATCTGTGATATTCCTGTATTTCATGATGACCAGCATGGTACCGCTATCGTAGTAGCGGCAGCTATGCTCAATGCCATGAAAGTAACCGGCAAAAAGATGGGTGAGATGAAAATTGTAATCAATGGGGCAGGGGCTGCTGGAATTGCCATTGGGAAGTTGTTGGTACGAATGGGCTTTGGAAATATTATCCTTTGTGACATCAATGGGATGATTTGCGAAGGAGATGCTGGTTTGAATGCGGAACAGGAAAAGGCTTCTCACATTACAAATCTGCATCATGAAAAAGGAACCCTGGCAGATGCCCTTCGGAATGCAGATGCCTTTGTGGGAGTTTCTCGCCCTAATATGGTGACAAAGGAAATGGTGGCTTCTATGAATGAGGGCATTGTTTTTGCCATGGCAAACCCTGTGCCGGAAATCATGCCGGAAGACGCAAAAGCCGCCGGTGCGGCAGTCATTGGAACAGGTCGCTCCGATTATCCCAATCAGATCAATAATGTGCTGGTTTTCCCTGGCATTTTCAAAGGAGCTTTAGCGGTTCATGCTCGTGAGATTACGGAAAATATGAAAATCCGGGCGGCTTATGCCATTGCTTCTCTGATTCCTGATGAGCAGCTGCGTGCGGAAAATATCATTCCTTCCGCTCTGGATAAAACAGTTGCTGATGTGGTTGCGAAGGCAGTTGCAGATGTGGCGCGGGAAGATGGTGTTGCCGGAATTTAACAAGAAATTGTTATTGCACAAATAGTTTTTCGGAGAATAGAATCAAAAAAGAACAGCCACCAGAAGGCGTATTCTATTGAAGGTTATGGGCAGAGCCGATGTTTAGGCTCTGCCTTGTTTGTATTAGAAGACTGTTTCTTGGGAAAATGCATTTTTCTTGACAAGTTTGAAATCTGCATTATAATACAAACGATAACATTTCTTATCCTGTTTTTCTCTTTGACGCCGAACTTGTGAAAGTGCTATGATGCACAGACATAACCGAAAGCATTGATTCGTGAAATAAAATAAGATATAGGAGTTTTTAATATGCCAATTGGAATTATAATCAATGGATGTTCCGTTATTTTAGGCGGAATACTTGGCTGTGTACTGGGAAAAAGATTGGGCAGTCAACTTCAGAATAAACTTCAGATGGTATTTGCGGTATGTTCCATGAGTATGGGCATTGGAACCATTGTACTGATGCAAAATATACCTGCGGTAGTATTTTCCGTAATTTTTGGCACGATGATCGGACATTTGATTCATTTGGAGGACAATGTGAATCGGGCAGCAAAAAGGATGCAGAAAATAATTATGCGTCTGCTGGGTTCTCGGTCTGACATGTCATCCGCAGAGGAAAAAGGGGACATGCTGTTGACGGTCATTGTATTATTCTGTGCTTCAGGCACAGGAATTTATGGTTCTATGATTTCCAGTATGACAGGAGATCACAGTATTTTGATTGCAAAATCAATTTTAGACTTGTTTACAGCTCTTATTTTTGCATGCAGTTTGGGATTGGTGGTTTCTATGATCGCCATTCCTCAGATGATACTGTTTTTGATATTATTTATCTGCGCAGGCTTGATTTATCCCTTATGCACACCGGAAATGATTGGAGATTTTAAAGCTTGTGGCGGATGTATCATGTTGGCGACAGGGTTTCGCATGGTACGTTTGAAGGAGTTTCCCATTGCGGATATGATACCGGCTATGGCATTGGTGATGCCGATCAGTTGGGCTTGGATGAATTACATATTGCCACTGGTGAGCTGAACAATGAAATAAAAAAGCTGAAATCCTTATCAACAAAGGATTTCAGCTTTTTTATTTAAGATTTTAAGGAAATCTGCTTTAAAAGCTGCCGGTGTTTTTATTGCAGAATCCATAGAGATTGTTAATCAGTAGAATGAAAAAGACAAATTTTTAGAGGGAAGAAAGAACACCGCGGAACTTGCGTATGAGACGTATTCCCCAATCCATAGTATCAGAATCCTTATGGGATTCTTTTTTTTAATTGCAGCAGTTTATGAGAAAAAGGTAAGGGGAGGATATTGCCATGCTGATACAAAATGCTTTTTTTGTTTTTATACTTAATAATTTTTTATAAGTCCATTCTAGCTTTCTATGTGAATGGGAATGAAAGGAATTTTTCTCCTAAATACAGTGATAAAAGTAATGGATTTTGTATGGGAGATAAATTTTATCTATGATATATACAATATTTAGCAATTGGTTTTTTTGTTTTGTCTATACTATAATCAATTCAGTCAAAAAATGCTGAAAAATAGATAAGAATATGTGAATTTCATACAAGGCATAAGGAGGAGGAAAAATAAAAAGTCTGCAAGTTGAAAAACATATCCAAATATAAAAATAAAAAAGCAAAAGAGAAAAAGAAAGGAAGTTGGAATTTATGAAATTCGAAAATATGTTTTCTCCCATTCAGATTGGGCCTATGGTGGTAAAAAACCGTTTTGTTGTACCACCCATGGGAAATAACTTCGCAAATACAGATGGTACATGGAGTGAACAGTCCATCGCTTATTATGCAGAACGTGCGAAAGGTCAGTTTGGTCTGATCACCATCGAAGCAACTGTTGTACATGATGGCGCAAAAGGCGGCCCCAGAAAACCTTGTCTGTTCAATGACAACAGCATCGAAAGCCTAAGTAAAATCTGTGATGCTGTTCACGCAGAAGGTGGCAAAGTTTCCATCCAGCTGCAGAATGCTGGCCCTGAAGGCAATGCAAAAAATGCAGGTGCTCCTATTCAGGCAGCTTCTCCCATTCAGGCATGTGAAGCAAAAGATATTCCTAAGGAAGTTACAACAGAAAGAGTATACGAACTGGTAAAAGGCTATGGCGAAGCAGCACAGCGTGCAGTAAAAGCTGGCGTAGACGCAGTGGAAATCCATATGGCACACGGTTATCTGGTAAACTCCTTCATGTCTCCCAGAACAAACAAACGTATCGATGAATTTGGCGGTTGCTTTGAAAACAGAATGAGATTCCCTCGTCTGATTATTGAAGAAGTAAAAGCAAAAACAGAAGGCAAAGTTGCAATTCTGGTTCGTATCAACAGCACAGAAGATATGTTTGGCGGTCTGGACAACCATGATATGTGTGCAGTTGCTTCTTATCTGGAAGGCTGCGACATCGATGCTCTTCATGTTTCCAGAGCAGTGCATCTGAAAGACGAATGCATGTGGGCACCTACCGGTATCCACGGTGGTTTCTCCGCAGAACTGGTTGACAATATCAAAAAATCTGTATCCATTCCTGTAATCACTGTTGGTCGTTACACAGAACCTCAGTTTGCGGAACTGATGGTAAAACAGGGTAAAGCAGATATGGTAGCTTTTGGCCGTCAGTCTCTGGCTGATCCTCACATGCCTCTGAAAGCAATGGAAGACAGACTGGAAGAAATGACACCTTGTATCGCTTGTTTGCAGGGGTGTATTGCGAACATGCATGCAGGTGTACCCATCGCTTGCCTGACAAACCCTATGCTGGGTCATGAATCCGAACCTTTGCAGCCTGCGGAAAAAGCGAAAAAAGTATATGTTATCGGCGGCGGCGTAGCTGGTATGTATGCAGCTTATATCGCAAAAGAACGTGGTCACGAAGTAACACTGTTTGAAGCATCCGATAAACTGGGCGGCAACATGAGACTGGCAGCTTTCCCTCCCGGAAAAGGCGACATTACAAACATGATCCGCAACTACATCGTAAAATGTGAAAAAGCAGGTGTAGATATCAAACTGAATACAACAGTAACAGTGGACATGCTGAAAGAAGACTGTCCCGATGCAGTTATTCTGGCAACAGGTTCCGAAACACTGGTACTGCCTTTCATCAAAGGTATTTACAGCCCTGAAATCGTACACGGCATTGACTGTCTGGAAGGCAAACGCCCCGTTGGTCACAAAGTGTTGGTTGTAGGCGGCGGCATGGTTGGTGCTGAAACAGCAGAATTCCTGGCAGAACAGGGCCATGAAGTAGCCGTTATCGAAATGAGAGATGCCATCGGCCCAGATGTAATCCATGAACATCGTGTATATCTGATGAAAGCATTTGAAGAATACCACATCAAACAGATCACAAGCGCAGCAGTTCAGGAAATCCTGCCTGACGGCGTAAAATACAAAAACGCGGCTGATTCCAGCGATCAGACCATTTACGAAGCAAGAGGCTTCGACACAGTTGTTCTGTCCATGGGCTTTGTATCCCGTTACACACACCGCGAAGGTCAGGAAGTTGTTTACGATTTCGCAGACGAACTGCGTAAGATCGTTCCCGAAGTACACGTTGTCGGCGATGCTGTAAGAGCAAGACGTGCCCTGGATGCAACCAAAGAAGCATACGAAGCAGCAGTGAAACTGTAAGATGCTTTGAAGTTTTGGGGGAAGAACAATGGAAAAAAGAATTCAAGGTACTACGGGACTGTATGCCTTATTTGGATCACCTGTTGGGCATTCTGGATCGCCCGCAATGTATAACAAAGCATTTGCACATTATGGATTAGACTATGCATATTTGGCATTTGATGTAAAAGAAGATGGAATGGAAAAGGCTTTTGAATCTATCCGTCTTCTGAATATCAAAGGCGGCAACTTTACAACACCTTGTAAGGTTGCCGCAGCCAAACTGGTAGACCGTCTTTCTCCGGCGGCACAGATGGTTTGTGCCTGCAATGCTTTTACAAATGAAAATGGCGTTATCACCGGTCATATCACAGACGGCATTGGGTTTGTACAAAACCTGGAGAAACATGGCGTTTCTGTGAAAAACAAGAAGGTTGTAATTTTTGGTGCCGGTGGTGCAGCAACTTCCATACAGGTACAGCTTGCTTTGGAAGGTGTGAAAGAAATACATATTTTCAATCCAAAGGATAAATTTTTCGAAAGAGCGGAACAGTTAAAGGAAACCATTTCCAAGACTTGTCCCGGCTGTACAGTGACAGTAAATGATGTGGCAGATCAGACGCTTCTTGGGGAAAAGATTGCGAACTGCGATATTGTTATCAATGGTACCATCATGGGAATGAAGCCTTTCGAAGATGTGTCTCTGGTAGATCCTTCATATTTTCGCAGTGATCTGATTGTTGCAGACACTGTGTATAATCCGGAAAAAACAAAACTGATTTTGGAAGCAGAACGGGCCGGCTGCAAAGCCATCGGCGGCAGGGGAATGCTGCTGGAACAGGGGGCCGTGAACTTCAAGCTGTTTACAGACAAAGAAATGCCTTTGGACTAATACAAAGTGGTGTTAGGGGAGGAAAACATGAAAACGAAAAATTATTTGATGTCAATTGTATGTGTCTACATGTGCTATTTGACACATGGGATTCAGGCCATTATTCTGAGCCAGAATAATATCAACTTTGCAACACAATGGGGTTTTGATATGTCTACACCAGACAGTGCGGCTTATGCGGCAGGTCTGGCAGCAGTAAGTACAGCTGTTGCATGGGTAGGCTTTGGTAAGTTTGTCAGTGTATGGATCGGCGGTGAAATTTCTGACCGTGTGGGACGTAAAAAACTGATGATCGGCGGCGCATTTTTATATATCCTGTGCTTCATCGGATTTTTGATGACAAAGAGCGCAATGGTTGCTTCTATCTGCGGTTTCCTGTCAGGTGTGGCAACATCCGGTTTCTGGGACGCAGCTGGTTATCCTGCAGTACAGGAAGCATATCCTAAGGCTCCCGGCTCTGCATTGATTGGGATCAAGTTCTTTGTATCCCTGTCTGGTATGATTTATCCTCTGTTCGCAGTACAGATGGCAGCAGGCGGCAACTGGAAAATGAATATCATGCTGCCTCTGGTAATGTCTGTGATCTGTCTGGTATTGGCAGCTATCGTGCCTTTTGCTTATGACGACAAGAAAAAAGCAGCAAGCGGCGAAGATGGCAGTCACAAACAGAATGCTGCACAGGCAGAAATCGAAGCTGCAAAAGCAGCAATGCTTGTAAAACCCAGCAAATTTGTTGTATTCCTGGTTATGTTCTATGCTTTCCTGTGCATGTCCATCATGTATGGCGCACAGCAGTACACAAAAGCTTTCGGTATGGCAGTTTGCGGTCTGACAGAATTGCAGGCAGCAGGTATGACTTCCGTTTATACCATTGGTTCCCTTTGTGCCGTTGTATTCTGGGCGTTTATGATGGCAAAACTGAAATGGAATCCTTTGAAAGTTGTTTTGATTGACTCTATTTTCACAGCAGTAGCACTGTTGGGTGTACTGTTCATCCAGCAGGTAATCATCATTATATTGCAATTGCAATGCTTGGTTTCTTCGCAGCCGGCGGTGCATTGCAGACAGGTCTGGCAGTTGTTCAGATGTTTAATCCTGGCCCCAAAGGCAGAAATACAGGTATTTACTACACCTTTATGGGCGCAGCAAGTTATCTGATCCCTGTTGTGGCAGCACAGCTGACAAAAATGTCCGGGGAAGAAAATGCCATTTATACCTTAATGATTATGTTGCTTGTTTTCGCAGTTTTAGCTATACTAAGTTCACTGTACCTGGTAAAACAGCACACAAATATCTTCGGTAAGAGCGCATTGGCAAAACAACAGTAAGAAAAAATAAATGAATAAGCAAAGAAGCTTTGCAGCAGCAAAGTTTCTTTGCATATATTCATGTCATTATCAAATAAGGAGGTCGTACGGTTTTGAGTGCAAGAAATTTAACAAACAAAAAGGAACTGCCATATATTCCGCTGGGCCCATTCCAGTGGAGGATTCCTGGCATACATTATCGCATAGAAAAAGTAGAGTTTTTTCAAGGTATTATT
The DNA here is from genome assembly GCA_001304995.1 of Clostridia bacterium UC5.1-1D10. GTDB lineage: Bacteria > Bacillota > Clostridia > Lachnospirales > Anaerotignaceae > Anaerotignum. The sequence goes on from BBZU01000012.1 coordinate 48,783, forward strand.
TTAGGAGCAACTGCATTAAGTTCCATTCCCTATATGACAGACTGTTTGGGATTGCCTTATGAATTGGCATGGAGCTGCGTTATCATCGAAGTATTTCTTTATATGCTCCATGGTTGGCTGGGTGACCCTGTTGTTCCTGGCTGGATTACACCAACACTGCCTTTTACACTGGTTTTCCTGGAAGGTTTTGAACAGGGGCCTGAACGGATACAGGCATTGATCGCAGTACAGCTTTTGGTGGCATTCCTCTTTGTATTTATGGGGATCACAAAGTTGGCAGACAGATTTGTCCGTCTGGTTCCGGCTTCTGTAAAAGGTGGCATTTTGCTGGCTGCACCCATTACGGTTATCCAAGGTCAGTTGGCTGAAGGCAGTCAGCTGATGATTGCGCCAGTGGCAACATTGGTTGGTACATTTTTGCTGGCATTCTTGAGCTTTTCTCCTTTCTGCGAGAAAAAGAGAAAGACCATCAAGATTTTAGATGTTATGGCAAAGTACGGGAATTTGTTCCCTTATCTGCTGGCAATGCTCATTGGTATTTTGTTAAAAGAATTGTCTTATCCTGAACTGGAACTGGGTACAATCATTCGAATTCCAGATTTTGGAGAAATTTTTAACACAGTCAGCATTTTCGCAGTAGGGGTTCCGTCATTATCCGTATTTTTGAAAGCGGTACCCTTGGCATTGATCTGCTATGTATTGGCATTTGGCGACTTTGTTACTTCTGAAACACTGGTAAAAGAAGCCCAGGAAAGCAGAAATGATGAGCACATTGACTTCAATTCCAGCCGTTCCAACTTGATCAGTGGTCTGCGTAACTTTATTCTGGGTATTTTTGCGCCTTTCCCGCCTCTGGCAGGGCCTTTGTGGGTAGGCATGACCGTTTCTGTTGCCATGCGTTATCGCGAAGGGGAAAAAGCTATGAAATCCCTCATCGGCGGTATGAGCTCATTCCGTATGGCTACATTCTTGAGTGTTATTTTGATTCCTATCGTATCCTTTATGAAACCTATTATGGGGGTAGGTTCCGCTATTACATTGCTGTTCCAGGCATATGTTTGTGCAAGAATCGGTATGGAATACTGCAAATCCAATACAGATAAGAGTATCGCAGGGGTTATGGCAGCCGTTCTGGCTTTCAAAGGCTCCGGTTGGGCGCTGCTGGTTGGTATCTTGATGAACCTTGCTCTGTCCAATATGGACTTCCAGAAGAAAAAACTGGGTGTTCCCACAACGGAAGAATTAGAGGCAATCGATCAGGAAAGGGATGAAAAAATCAAGGAATTGACATGCCAAAAATCATTTGAATTATAAGAAATTTATACCAGAAAAAGGAAAAGAGTGAGGAATTGTCACAGATTCTTCACTCTTTATTTAATTGGGAAGATTTTGAGAAAAGAAAATACAAATATGTATACAATATAGAAAATAACTATCAAAATTGCTGAAATCATTGATTGGATTTATTGAACGATACAAGATAAATTATAAGCAGAGAAAAACGTTAATCACATATCAAACGAAAGGAGTAAATGAGAATGAAAAATAACTTTCCCAACATCTTCCAGCCTTTTACGCTGAGAACCGCAACGGTACGCAATCGTATCGTTATGATGCCAATGGGAAGTGACCTTGCAGGTCATAATGGCGAATTGAGCGACGAACACATCAAATATTATGAACTGCGGGCAAAAGGCGGTACAGGTTTGATTCTGGTGGAAAATATTTGTGTGAAATACCCTGAGGGTTCCAATGGTACCACACAGCTGCGTATTGACAAAGATTGTTACATTCCTCGTCTGTTCAATCTGACAGAAGCTTGCCATAGACATGGCGCATGCATTGGTATTCAGCTGAACCATGCAGGTGCATCTGCCATGAGCAGCAGAATTGGTATGCAGCCTGTTTCCGCATCCAATATTCCTTCTAAAACAGGTGGGGAAGAACCCAGACCGCTGACAAAAGAAGAATTGATCAGCATTGCAAATGACTACGGTACAGCAGCAAAACGTGCTGTAAACGCAGGTTTCGATCTGGTTGAGATCCATGCAGGTCAATCCTATCTCATCAGCCAGTTCCTTTCTCCACTGATGAATGATCGTACAGATGAATTCGGCGGTTCCGCAGAAAATCGCGCACGTTTCTGCCGTATGGTCATTGATGAAGTAAGAAAAGCAGTGGGACCTAAGATACCTATTTCTCTGCGTCTGAGTGTAGATGAACTGGTAGCTGGTGGCAACACCATGGAAGACTGTCTGGAATATCTGCAATATCTCAACGATGAAGTGGATCTGTTTGATACATCCGCTGCACTGAATCAGAGCATCCAGTATCAGATTGATGCAAACTATCTGAAAGATGGCTGGCGTTCTTACATGGCAAAGGCTGTTCGTGAAAAATTCCAGAAACCTACCATTGCCATGGGCAACATCCGTGATCCTAAAGTAGCTGACGAAATCATCGCAAGAGGCGATGCAGACTTCATCGGTATGGGTCGTGGCCTGATTGCAGATCCGAACTGGTGCAACAAAGCACAGTATGGTGATGTGGCTGATATTCGTAAATGTATCTCTTGTAACGTAGGCTGTGTGGGCAACCGTATTGGCGGCAATAAACCCATTCGCTGCTCCATCAATCCCGATCTGATTTACGGAGAAGAATACAAGAGAACAAAAGTACAGAAAGAATGCAACGTTGTAGTCGTTGGTGCAGGTACTGCCGGACTGGAAGCAGCATGTACAGCGGCAGAAGTTGGCTGTAATGTCGTTCTGCTGGAAAAAGAACAGCAGGTAGGTGGCTTGTCCGTTCAGATTTCCAAGATTCCCGCAAAAACAAGATTGGCAGATTTCCCTACATATCTGAAACATCGCGCAGAAAAACTGGAAAATCTGAAGATCGTGACAGGTGTGGACGCAACAGTGGAAACTGTGAAAGCATATCAGCCTGATCTGGTAGTAAACGCAACAGGTTCTGTGCCTATGTTGCCTCCCATCGAAGGTCTCCATGAAAATCTCCAGAAAGACGATGCAAAAGTGTATTGCATCCATGACATGATCGATCACCTGAATGATTATCCTGAAGATCTGACTGGTAAAAAAGTGGCCGTTATCGGCGGTGGCGCTGTTGGTCTGGACGTTGTGGAATTCTTCGCACCTCGCGGCGCAGAAGTGACCATCGTAGAAATGATGGGTGCCATCGGCAATGGTCTGGACGCATCTTCCACATCCAGCATGAATGAATGCATGGAAAAATACCATGTTCGCAAAATGGTAAATACAGCACTGACAAAAGTCAATGCAGATTCCTTTGAAGTGAAATATGATGGCAAAGAAGAAACACTGCCTTTCGACTATGGCTTTGTATGTCTGGGTATGAAAGCTTATGCGCCCATTTGGGAAGAAATGCAGAAAGCTTTTACAGGTGAAGATGTAGAAGTGCTGAACATTGGCGATTCTGTTCGTGCACGAAGAATCATCGATGGTGTAGACGCTGGTCGTCATCTGGTACTGAATACACTGGACAGACTTGGTTTCAGATAAAATATCACAAAAGTACAAAAGATAAAAAGATATCACAGAGATATGTGATTCCATAAAAACAATTTTTCGTCAAAAAATGTTTGTCAGGATTTCCATTTAATATTCCATTAAAATATTCCATAAAAAACAGGTGCAGCATACAGAATATGTAAGCTGCACCTGTTTTGTTTTTTTAGAATGATAAACAGTATTTATAATATGCTGTAAAGTTTTTTAATGACCGTGTAAAAGGAAATGCATCAAGCCATTTGCAATGATACATGTGATTTTCCATCATCAAAAAAAGCATATTTCCATAGATTCTATTTCTGAATTGATAAATTTCTTTATATGTAATACACAATCCAGAATTTATTTGGGATAATTCTTGGAAACAAATTCACGAAATTCCTGCACAACAGGGGAGAGATATTTGTTTTTCAGCGTAGCCATATGGAAATTTCTTTCCCATGCAGGAGAGGAAATCTGAATAATCTTTACATTCAGCCGCAGAAGCTGCTCCATATAGGGTACAACAGCAATGCCAAATCCTTTGGATACCAGACCGGCAACAACTTCGTCTTCCTCGATTTCATAGGCAACGGTAGGCTTTCCGTCGATTTTTTCAAAGAGTTTGTCAATGATGGAACGAAGTCCAGAACCTTTGGAAAAATAAACCTGCGGATAGGGCAGTGTTTCTGAAAGGTCAATGCTGTGATGATTTGCCAGAGGGTGATTTCTGGGAACAATCAGCACTAAATCCTGTTTTTCCACGGGTGTAAAATCAATATCTACTTCCTGATCGATCTTGGTACAGAATACAACGTCGTACTTGTCCTGTTTCAAGCCATCCAGCAGAGAACTGGTGATTCCAGAGAAAAATTCGAATTGGATAGATTTATCCGGCTTTGTTTCCAAAAAAGATGCGGCAACTTCCGGTACGAAAGAAGTGCCCAATGTACGCAAAAATCCAAGTTTGATGATGCCTTCACCCTTGGACGCCTTCTGCATGACAGATACGCCGTCATCCAGTATGGAAAGAGATCTCTGCACGTAATCCAGAAACTGACGTCCTTCCTTTGTCAAAACGGATGAACGTGACTGACGGTCAAAAAGGGATACCCCAAGTTCTGACTCCAATTGGGAAATAGCATGACTTAAGCTAGGCTGGGTAATACAAAGTTTTTCTGATGCTTTCCGAAAATGCTGCATCTCAGCCAATACCATAAAATACCGTAAATGATATAAATTCATGTCGCTCACCTTTCTGTTTCAAATCCGTTTTGTTTTCTAAACTCAGTATACTATATTAGATAAATATTGTCTATTAAAACACAAAACAATCAATTAGAATTTATCAGAAAATTGTCGTACACTTAGGTTGTGAAAAGACAAACCCAGTCTTGCAAAACATGATTTGAAAACCTTCGAAGGGAGGAATCGAATGGAACAGGAAAAAGACAGATTGGAACAATTGCGTGAAACAATCGCGCAATGTGATGCAGCCATTACAGATGCTTTAAAAACACGAATGGAATGCATCAAAGAAATTACTGCATACAAAAGAGAATATGGTATTCCGGTATTGCAGCCGGAACAGGAGAAGAAGCAGCTGGATGCAATCAAGCGCAGCACGAAGGATTCTGTATTTCGTCATGAAATTTTACATATTTTCGAAGGGATCATCGAAAACAGCAAACGGATACAGGCAAAAGAACTTTTCGACAAAAATATTTTGCTGATTGGTTTTATGGGTGCCGGGAAGACAACGGTTTCCGCTTGTCTGGGAAATCTGCTTGCGATGGAAGTCATGGAGATGGATGCTCATATTCAGAAAAAAGAAGGCATGTCCATCAAAGATATTTTTGCGGTGCATGGTGAGGAATATTTCCGAAACTGTGAAAGCAATACGCTGATTTCTCTGCAGGAAAAGAGACATATGGTAGTTTCCTGCGGCGGTGGTGTGCCTCTGAGAGAAAAAATGTGGCTTTGATGAAAAAGAGCGGCTATGTGGTGTGGCTGACAGCAACACCGGAAGCAATTTTTGACAGAGTCAAAGACAGTACAGAACGCCCACTGCTCAATGGAAATATGCGTGTGGACTTTATTCGCGATCTGATGGAAAGTCGCAGAGAAAAATATGAAGCGGCTGCGGATATCTGCATCGACACAACAGAGAAAGACATTGTGGAAATTTGTGAAGAACTGCTGCAAAAGCTTTCTTCACTACAAAATACAAAATAAGCTATCAAAGAAATGCAATATTTTAAGGAGGAACATGAATTATGTCTAAAAAATTCCCTATCACAGTAAGCTCTTGGACACTGGGCGATCAGTGCACATTCGAAGAAAGAGTAAAAGCTGCAAAAGAAGCTGGCTTCGAAGGCATTGGTCTGCGTGCTGAAACTTATGTAGATGCACTGAACGAAGGTCTGTTCGATGAAGACATTCTGAACATTCTGGCAAAATACGATATGAAAGTAACAGAAGTAGAATACATCGTACAGTGGGCTGATGATGTTCGTTCTTACGAACAGAAATACAAAGAACAGATGTGCTTCCATATGTGCGCACTGTTTGGCGTAAATCACATCAACTGTGGTCTGATGGAAAACTACTCCGTAGAACATACAGCACAGAAGCTGAAAGAACTGTGCCACAGAGCTGGTAAATACACAATCGGCGTAGAACCCATGCCTTACAGCGGTCTGCCCGATATCAAAAAAGCTTGGGCAGTTGTAAAAGGCAGCGGCTGCGACAATGCAAAACTGATCCTGGATACATGGCACTGGGTAAGAGCAAACCAGCCTATCGATCTGGCTCTGTTGGAAGATATCCCTGCTGACAAAATCGTTGCTGTTCAGATCAACGACGTACATGACAGAGCTTACGCAAAATCCATTCTGCGTGACGAATCCATGCATGACAGACTGGCTCCCGGCACAGGCTATGGCGATACAGCTGCATTCTGCCGTATGCTGAGAGAAAAAGGCGTAGAACCCAAAGCAATGGGCGTTGAAGTTATCAGCGATGCAATCCTGGCAAAGGGTGTAGCAGAAGCTGCAAAATATAACTTCGACAACACAGTAAAAGTTCTGGCTGAAGCATGGCCTGAAGCAATGCCCGAAAAATAATAGGAGGTGCGCTTCATGATTTTACTGATCGCGAAAAACACCGTTCAGGAAGGGAAACAGCAGGAATTTGTAGAGCTGGCAAAGAAAATGATTGAAAATACCAGACAGGAAGAAGGCTGTATCTATTACGATCTGGTGGCGGATCAAAATGATGAACAGGTATATTTCTTTATTGAAAAATACAAAGACGAACAGGCGGTGGAATATCACCGCAGCACAGATTATTTCCAGACAATTGTGCCGCAGCTGGGTGCACTGAGAGTGAAACCCTCTGAATTAAGCACATGCACAGTGGTGGAATAATCGATATATGTGATAAATGTAAGGAGGTTACATGACATGGAAAGAAGAATTAGCGGCAGAACAGGCATGTTTTGTTTGATTGGTACACCAGTAGGACATTCTGGTTCTCCAGCAATGTATAATTATAGCTTCCAGAAAACAGGTCTGGACAACGCATATCTGGCTTACGATATTCCTCTGGAAAAAACAGAAGAAGCTGTACAGGCTCTGCGTGTTTTGGGCTGCAAAGGCTTTAACGTAACAATGCCCTGCAAAACAAAAGTAGCTGAACTGGTTGACGAACTGTCTGATGCAGCAAAACTGATCGGTGCATGCAACACAGTTGTTGTCAAAGACGGCAAACTTTATGGTAACAACACAGACGGTATGGGCTTTGTTAGAAACCTGAAAGAAAATGGTGTAGACGTCAAAGGCAAAAAAATGACCATTATGGGTGCTGGTGGCGCTGCAACCGCAGTTCAGGTACAGTCTGCTCTGGATGGTGCAGCAAAAATCTCCATCTTTAACAGAGTTGACGAATTCTATGCAAATGCAGAACACACAAAAGCAAAAATCAAAGAAATGCTGCCGGAATGCGATGTAAACGTATATCCTCTGGAAGATACAGAAAAACTGTATGCTGAAATCAAAGACAGCGATATTCTGGTAAACGCAACAAAAGTAGGTATGAAACCTCTGGATGGTCAGTCTCTCATTGAAGATACTTCCGTATTCCGTCCTGATCTGGTTGTAGCAGATGTTGTTTACAATCCAAAGGAAACAAAATTCGTGCAGGATGCAAAAACAGCTGGCTGTAAAGTTGCTGTTGGCGGTATCGGTATGCTGCTGTGGCAGGGCGCTGCTGCATTCAAACTGTTCACTGGCGAAGATATGCCCACAGATGAAGTTTACGAACTTTTCTTTAAATAATGTAGCATTTGTTTCAACAAACTCATAAATCGGCAATTTATGATAGAACGTGTAAACAAAAATATCACTCTCAGCTGAAAGGCTGGCGCAAACAATTTGAACGTTATTGATTGTGACTTAAAAAACTCCTAATCCCTAATTATAAATGAAATGTAAGGCTATTTGATGAAAATGGCGAAAAGGCAGTGAGGTGCGTACTCACTGCCTTTTTTTGCAGAAAAATAGAGGGGGAAAGGAACGAATGATATAGGAATAAGAACATGCCAAGAACCAATATAACGCCTGAAAGGGGCTTATATCGTGTGAGACAGAGCGTTTAAAAAAGAATATTATAAAATGTGTTTCTACTTTATTATAAAAGAAAATAGCGGTATATGCTCTGCTGTCAGATCCACCAGATCATAGAATTGGTTTTATAAGACTCCGTTGGTTTCAGAAAACAAGATAATTTTTGTGGAACATACAATATCAATTTAATGTAAATTATGCATTAAATTTACATTAAAAATATTGAAGATTTGAGATCAAAAAAATACAATTAACTTACATAATAAATTTTATATAAAAAATCTATGAATAATGAAAATCAATGATAAGGCATTGAGAAAAAATTTCTCATTGCCTTTTTTGGAAGGCTGCAAATAGGATGTCTTACAAAAAAATTGTTCAGATCTAGACAAATTCAAAAAAATAGCTTCAGGACAAATAGCAAATGCTTTGAGCGGAGCCATTGTATACATACAGTAATGAAAGAACAGAAAAAGGGAATATTCATAAAGGAGTTTTAGGGGTTTTTTCAGTGACTTATCTCAGTTTTTATATGGCGTATTGGTATAAATGTATAATGTGAAAAAAGTTGAAATACCTAAAAATGGATTCATTCTTTACACCATTTTTTGTAAGAATTTCGTTTGTTAAATTAGAAACTATATGTTGGAACCTGAGAATTGGATATTGTGTATATGTATATCCGGGAAAATTCGTTGTTTTATAAAATTCACATAGAGTGTATTAAAGGAAAAGAAAAATGTATGAAAAAAATATATAGACTTTATGCATAAAAATATAAAATTAACGGGTTTTGTAATTGACATGTACTAAAAAAGATGCTATTTTGGTAAAAATGAATTCAATTTTACTTATTTTGTATTTTTTATTACATGAGAAGTTACCTTTCTCAAAAAATAAGGAGGTTCTTACATGAAGGTAAAAGGATTGATCATAGCAGTTACGACCATGACTTTGGCGGTTGGATGCTTCTCTGGATGCTCATCTGCAACAGATGATACAGCGGAATATCATTGGAAAATGGCACTGAACAGTTCCGCTGGTGATGCGGCATATGATGGTGCAGTCTTTTTCAAAGAAAAAATCGAAGAAATTACAAATGGTAGAGTAGAGGTTACACTTTATGGCGGTGCCAGCTTAGGTACAACTTCAGAAGTGTTGGAGTGTATGCCTATTGGTGTAGCAGATATTATGTGTGAATCTGTGGGAACATTATCAACCTTTACAGATCTGGCAAACGTAGATGCATTGCCTTATATTTACAGTGGCTATGACCATTTTATGAAAGTTTGGGAAAGCGATCTTGGTGATGAAATGAAAGAAGTCATCGGTGAAGAAACGAACTTTAAGCTGTTGGGGAATATGTATCGCGGTGCCAGAATTGTAACAGCAACAAAAGAACTGACAACACCGGAAGATATGAAGGGCTTTAAACTTCGTGCACCTAACCTGGATGTTTATCTGAAAACATGGCAGTATATCGGTGCAGCACCCATGCCTTTGGCCATGAGTGAAGTGTATACAGCTTTGCAGCAGCATACAGTAGAAGGCCAGGAGAACCCTATGAGTGACAGTTATAACTATGCGTTCCAGGAAGTTTGTAAATATTGGATCAAAACCAACCATGTATACAGTTCCAATGTATTTATCATGGATCGCGATTATTTCAACAGCTTGCCCGAAGACATTCAGGCAGCAGCCATTGAAGCATCTGAATATGCTTCTGATCAGATGAACAGCCTGATGCTGGACAGAGAAGCAGAAACAGAACAGAAACTCATTGATAATGGATGTACTGTTCTGGAAGTGGATACACAGGAATTCATCGACTACTATGCAGACTTTGTAGATACATATTATCCCGAACTTTCTGACTGGGCAAATCGGATCAAAGCGATGGATCCAAACCTGGAAGGCGCAGCTGAACAGGAAGACACAGTCCAGGATGATGCGGTGGAAGGCGCTGCATAATTAAGGTAGAAAATAAGCAGAAAGGAAGATTTTATGCTGAAAAAATATACAAAATTTTTGGACGGTCTGGAATCTGTCGAAAAGGTATTTTTGGTAGTGACAGCGGCAATTATGGTCATTGTCATTGCATATCAGGTCGTTCTTCGTTATGTTTTTCATGCGTCCAATGCCTGGAGTGAAGAGTTGGCGCGTTATCTGTTTATCTATGATGTATTTATTGGTTCTGCCATTGCGTTGCGGAAAAACAGCCATTTGCAGGTAGACGTATTTTTGAATCTGATGAAAGAACGGACAAAATATATTTATACCATTATTGTTACAATCCTGGGGATTTTGTTCTTGGCGGTATTGTTTGTATATTCCATTTCTCTGTGCAAGATCAGTGCCGTTAATATTACACCTGGGCTTCAGGTTTCCATGGCAATTCCCTATGCATGTATGCCTTTAGGCGCAGTTCTTATGATTTTGACTTCTTTCGAAGTGATCGGAAAAAATGTGGAAAAATTAAAACAATGCAAGAAAGGAGCGGATGTGTAAATGAACATTGGGGCAGTTATCATCATTGGTTTGATTATCCTGGCACTGTTAGGGATTCCTATTTATCTTTCTCTGGGGATTTCCGCTTTGATTGCCATGGCTATGGCAGACCTGCCTTTTGAAATTCTGGCACAGAAAATGTTTGCCGGCATGAACTCCAGCTCCCTGCTTGCCATTCCATTCTTCATTTTGGCAGGTAATATCATGTCAAGAAGTATCACAGGGAAACTAATTGGTATATCCAATGCGTTTATTGGATGGATCAAAGGCAGCTTGGCACTGGTTACTGTTGTGGCGTCTGCGTTGTTTGGTGCTATTTCCGGCTCTGGTGTTGCCACTGTTTCTGCCGTTGGCGGTACAACCATCCCCGCCATGAAGGAAGAAAAATACCCTGCACATTTTGCAGCGGCAATTGCATCTATGGCTTCTATTCTGGGCCCCATTATCCCGCCTTCTATCACACTGATCGTGTATGGTAGTATTACAGGGGTATCTGTATCAAAATTGTTCTTGGGATCTGTTATCCCTGGCGTACTGTTGGCTCTGGTTCTGGTAGGCTATGCGCTTTTTTATGGCAAAAAGCATGATCTGCCTGCGCATGAACGGAAATCTCCCAAAGAAATCGCTTGCACAGTAAAAGAGGGTATTTGGGCATTGCTGATGCCTGTTATCATTCTGGGCGGCATTTTTGGCGGCATTTTCTCTCCCACAGAATCTGCGGCAGTAGCCGTTATTTATGCATTGCTCATTAGTTTCTTTGTATATAAAGATATGACACTGAAGGACTTCGGTTCTGTTTTGATTGATTCTTCCATCTCCACAGCGACTATCCTGATGATGGTAGGTCTGTCTAAGTCCTCCAGCTATGTTGTAACGGTTTCCGGTCTGCCCGAAACCATCCTCAATGGTTTTGCGTCCTTTACAGACAGCCCCATTGTCATCCTGTTGCTCATCAATATTCTGTTCCTGATTATTGGTATGTTGATGGAAGCAAATGCGGCAATCGTTATGATGACACCTCTGCTGCTGCCTTTGATGAAAGCATTTGGCATTGATACCATCCAGTTTGGTATTGTTATGTCCTTCAACCTGTGTATCGGTCTGATTACACCTCCAGTTGGTATTTGTATGCTGATGGGGAACCAGTTGGCAGGTTCGAAACTTTCGGCAGCATTGAAGGCTGTTGCGCCTATGCTCCTGATTTCTTTGATCATTCTGATGTTGATCACATATATTCCGGCACTGACAACTTGGCTGCCTGGGTTCTTAGCTGAATAAAAGCATATAAAGAGCGGATATATCGAAAGATATGTCCGCCTTTTTTCGTGGAAATCAAAAAGTCTGGCGTATTTTCCCTGAATGGATCATAAGCCAGACTTTCGTTTTTTGTTGCGCTGTCCAAAGCAATTTTCAGTTATTTTTCCATGTTGTTGACCTGTGATTCGTACCATTCTATGGAATCATAGATCATGTTAAAATGCTCGATGATTTTTGTGCGGAGATCCGCTTCATTTCTGGAGAGCAGGGCGGCAAAAATTTCTTTATGGTGGTTGAATGCTTTGACATGACGGGACAAAGGCATTTTAGAAACGCTGTACATATAGAAAAGGGCGCCAACGCTCCAGTTCATTTCGTATAGATTCATCAGCTGCTGATTGCCGGTTAAGGATACGAAAAGCTGATGGAATTTGGTATCCAGATTTGCAAAAACAGTATAATCCGGAAGTTCTTTATCGGTAAAATATTCCGTTACTTCCTGCATTTCCTGCAAAATACTGGGATAAAAATCAATGTTTTTGATGGCAAGGGGAATAGCAAATTCCTCAATCATCCGGCGAACATCAATCATATCTTTGATTTGCCTGCCGTTCAGCCGAGCCACGATAGTACCGCGCCGTGGGATTGCCTCAGCAACACCCTGGGCAACCAAGCGATTGATGGCAGCAACGACAGGTGTACGGCTGATGCCAAGAGAGTCAGATATTTCCTGTGTGGAAAGTTTGGTACCAGGTGGGTAGGTGCCATTTTGGATACGGGCTTTGATTTCCCGCAGTGCATAGTCTAATAAGGATTCGTCTTGTCCTGCTGCTCGTGTCATAGAAATACCCCCATTTCCGTAGAACAAGGATAAAAGTGAGATTTTCCTAATTGTGAAACTTTTATCTTTTTCTAATATAAAGAAATCTAAACATAAAGTCAAGCCGAAAAATAACCGAGAATTCAGGCTTTTACGTCCACAGGAAAGCGAAAAAGGCGTATGTTCGTAAATTTATACAAAAAATACGTGTATAAGGGGGGGATTCAAAAAGGATTTTTGGTAGAATTTCCGTTTTTGTACGCGAATGGAAAAATCACTTGACAGAAATAAATTTGAATGCTAAAGTCTAAATATAAAATTCAAAAATAAGTAAACTGAATTCAAAAAATAAATCAAATAGGAATGATTTTTTAATGTAAGGAGTGAACTAAATGGACTTTACAAATAAAAATGTAATTATTACCGGCGGTGCCAGTGGTATTGGTAAAGCCGTTACAACAGGTATTGTTGCTGGCGGCGGACATGCGATTATCGTGGATTTGAATCTGGAAGCAGCACAAAATGTCTGCAAGGAACTGGGCGAAGAAAATGCCACAGCTTATCAGGTAAATATGGGCGACAGTGAAAACATCCGTACTGTCTTTGGTAAGATTCTGGAAGATTTCGGACAGGTACACTGCTTGATCAACAATGCGGGCATTGTTAGCACAGCACCTTTTGATGAAGTGACACAGGCAGAATGGGATAGAGTTATCTCCATTAACCTGACTGGTGTTTATACAGCGATCAGCGTAATATATCCTGCAATGAAAGCGGCAGGATATGGCCGTATCGTAAATGTAGCTTCTGTTGCTGCAAAACGCGGCGGCGGACTTTTGGGTACAAGCGCATATGCCGCATCCAAAGCTGGCGTCATTGGCTTAACAAAAGCTGTTGCCAGAGAAGGCGCGCCTTATGGTGTAGCTTGTAACGGGGTTTGCCCCAGCTTGACTATGACACCCATGACAGGAAATCTTGGAGAAGAAAAATTACAGAAAATCATTTCCACCATTCCTATGGGCAGAGGTGCACAGCCTCAGGAAATCGCCAATATGATTCTGTTCTATGCTTCTGATTTGTCCAGTTTTGCAACAGGTGAAATCAGTGACGTAGACGGCGGCGTTACTATGGATGGCTGATATTGCCTCTTTTTTACAGACAAAATAGTGAAAAAACATGTATCCATAAACATGTGGACTTCACTTTTTTGATGGCAGTGCCGCAAGGTTGTTTCCAAATTTCTTAATTTGTATTTTTTTGACTTTAGACATGACTTTCTACATTAATATAAGAAGCACACGAACCATACATATATACTTCCTAGAAAGATAAAACCTACGTATTTGTTTTGCATTGCAGACCTCTCACAGCAGCAAAACAATAAAATGCGGATTTCTGCCGAAAGAACGATGTTTTATACCATTGCCTTCCGAAATGCCATTGGCGTCAAAGGGAGCCTTTGGTATGGAGCATCGTTTTTTAATGAAAAAGAAAGGAGATTTTTGATGGAACAAATTTCAATTACATTTACTTCCAATACGGGATTGTTGATGCAATATGGCGATACAAAAGTTTTGTTTGACAGCTTGTATGGAAAATCAAGGCATCGGTTCAGTCCTCTGCCTCAAGTTCTGGAACAGGAAATTATGGAAGGAGCAGGGGACTTTTCAGAGATTGACTATCTGGTGTTTTCCCATAATCATGCAGACCATTTTTCAGCAAAGTATTTGAAAGCATATTTACAGCAAAACACAGTGAAAGGTATTTTTTTGCCGGAAGATCTGTTGCAGGAAACAGATTTGATGGAGTTTTTAAAAGCGGAAAAAATTCCAACTATGTTTTTCTCAAAAAATCCCCGTTTGAACAGGACAATTGTTTTGGGGAAATCTTTTCGATTACGAGCTATTCCCATGTGCCACCAAGGAGAGATTTATCAGGAAGTTCCACATTTTTTGTTTTCTGGTTTCTTGCGGCGCAGAACAATTTCTTCTGACGGCAGATGTGGATTTTACGCAGGAAGATTTTTCTGCTTTTTCTCAAACATCTGTGGAGGGGGTTTTTGTCAATCCGTTGTTTTTCCACAGCAAGGAAGGGCAGCAGGTGATTCGTGAAACCATAAAACCGAAAGAGGTTTTTGTGTACCATATTCCCTTTGATGCAGATGATGTGTTATCTATGCGAAAAATGGTAAAACGGGACTGCGACAAATGGGATTCTTGCCCTGTAACGCCTTTATGGGAACCTATGCAAAGGGAGTGCAGAGCAGTAGACAGGGGATGATCTTGTGGGAGATATGATATTTGCACTGGAGGCGGTATTGCCCTTTGTATTTATGCTTGCATGCGGATATTTCTTAAAAAGGCGAGGAATTTTGACAGAAACATTCCGCCAGCAGGGAGACGCTCTGTGTTTTCGTTTTTTATTTCCTATATTGGTATTTCAGAATATATATACAGTAGAAACGCCACAGACGGGTATCTGGCGTCCCATCTGGTTTGCAATAGGCGTGATGGTGTCGTCTTTGGTGATTTTCTGGCTGGTAGTGCCTCGGCTAGAAAAAGACCGCAGAAAAATACCTGTGATCATTCAGTCTTTGTATCGTGGGAATTTTATGATTTATGGCATTCCGTTTTCTTTGCGATTAGGAGGAGAAGAGGCGGCTTTAATTGCCACGGCTATGACGGCGGTGACGCTACCTTTATTGAACATAGCGGCTATCGCAACTTATGCCAGATATACAGAGGGTGAAAAAGTGAAATGGAAGGATACGGTAACGCAAATACTCAAAAATCCCATTATCTGGGGTGTACTTCTGGGTGTGGTGTTTTTTCAGCTAAAAATTCCTATTTGGGAGCCAGTAGAAAGCTGTCTTGCGGATGTCGCAAAAATTGCCACGCCCCTTTCCTTTTTGCTTTTAGGCAGCCGACTTTCCGGCGATATGAAAGGCGCTGATTCACGGATGTTATTTTATATGATTCTGGTAAAACAGTGGATGATGCCTGCGGTTTATCTGTTTTGCGCCATTATGATTTTCCATTTTTCCTCGGTGGAACTGGTTCCGGTATTGATTTTTCTCACTGCACCAGGGGCTATTACTACTTATCAGCTGGCGATACAGTTTCGGGCGGATGATGTTTTGGCTGGAGCATTTGTACTATATTCCATGGTGGTTTCTGTGGTTTCCATTTTCTTTTTTGTTTTGGCAGCAGGCATATGTCAGCGAATTGTATAGAAAAGAGAATGCAGATTTCGCGAAATTGTCTTTATTTTGATACATATGCACAAAATGTGCTTTTGTCGAAAATTACGGTTTTCCTTAAACCATGGAAAAGTTTGGAAAGTCTATTGACAAACATAATTATGAATGCTAAATTACTATTAAAGAATTCAAAAACATAAAAAATGAATTCAAAATAGGAGGCGCATAACGTGAAAGAATTTGAAATCGCTGAAGGCGGGCTCAAACGTGTCATTGCAGTTCGGCTGCATCCAGGAGACGATGTGCTGCTGAGTTTGGAACAGCTTTGCAGAGAAAAGAATCTGAAAAACGGGCTGATTCTCAGCGCCATTGGCAGTCTGGATGGTGCGGCATTTTATAATCCTGTGGAACTTCCGCATAAAAAAGCTGGCTATGGTTACAGCGAGCCTGTAACGCTGAAGGGCCCTATTGAATTGACCAACGCATCCGGCATGATTTGCCACGACACAGATGGCAATATTCTGCTGCATGTACATATTTCATTGAGTGACAGATATGGCAATGCCCATGGCGGTCACTTGATCGAGGGCAATAAAGTTTTATTGACAGTAGACATGATTTTGGGAGAAGTAGAAGGCATTGATATGGGCAGAGGTTATGACGAAGCCCTGGAAGTACCGCTGTTTGCTCCCAGACAGTTATAAAGAGGAAAAAAGGAAAGGTGTGAAGAAAACGTGAGTACGAAAAAATATCCTAAGGAAATGCTGATGAGCATGTATCAGACAATGCTGCGTATTCGTGCTTTTGAAACAAAAGCAGCGGAATGCTTTACAAAAGGGATGCTGGCAGGGAACATCCACCTGTGCATCGGTCAGGAAGCAGTTGCAACAGGTGCCTGCATGGCCCTGGAAGCTGATGACTACATGACATCTACCCATAGAGGACATGGACATTGCATCGCAAAAGGTGCTTCTCTGGATAAAATGCTGGCAGAACTGTTCGGCAAAGAAGCAGGTTACTGCAAAGGTAAAGGCGGTTCCATGCATATTGCGGATGTAGCTGGTCTGCACAGCCTGGGCGCAAATGGTATCGTTGGTGCCGGCATTCCCATTGCAGCTGGTTCCGCACTGGCATCCAAGATTTATGGTGATAAACATGTGACACTGTGTTTCTTTGGTGACAGCGCATCCAACCAGGGTACATTCCACGAAGCTGTAAACATGGCAGCGGCATGGAAACTGCCCGTTGTATTCCTTTGCGAAAATAATAATTACGGCGTATCCGTAAATATCCATAGTGTAACCAATACAGACACCATTGCTGTACGTGCAAAAGCTTATGACATTCCCGGTAAAACCGTAGATGGAAATGACCCCGTTGTGGTATATGAAGCAGTGAAAAAAGCTGTGGATTATGCAAGAGAAGGCAATGGCCCTTCCATCGTAGAATGCATGACATTCCGTCATCAGGGACATTACTGCGGTGATCCTGCAAACTATCGTCCTGCGACATATTTGGAAGAAGCTCACGAAAAAGATGCAATTCCTAATATGAGAAAACGTCTGCTGGAAAATGGTACAGCAACAGAAGAAGAACTTCAGGCAGTAGAAGCAGCTGTACAGGAAGAAATGGAAGCAGCATATACATTTGCAGATGCATCTGCTTACCCCAATCCTGCGGAAGCAACCACCGATGTATATTCTTCTGATAACGAAAGGAGTGTCGTAAGATGAGCAAAAAAATCAGTATCAGCAAAGCCATCGGCGAAGCGCTGCACGAAGAAATGTTGAGAGATCCAAAGGTAATCATCATGGGTGAAGATATGGGTAAAATGGGGAACGTATTCGGTATCACCGTTGGTTTCCAGGAAGAGTTTGGCGAAAATCGTGTCATTGATACACCTATTTCCGAATCCGGTTTCTGCGGTATGGCTGTTGGCGCAGCAATGCGCGGCATTCGTCCTGTGGTAGAACTGATGTATGACGACTTTATCACCGTTGCTGCCGATCCTATTCTGAACCAGGCAGCAAAAATGAGATATATGACAGGCGGTCAGGCAACTGTACCCATGGTACTGCGTCTGCCTATGGGTGCCGGCAGAAGAAATGCAGGCCAGCATTCCCAGTGTCTGGAAAATATGTTCTGCCATACACCTGGTCTGAAAGTTATCGCTCCTTCCACAGCTGAAGATGCAAAAGGTTTGCTGAAATCCGCTATCCGCGATGATGATCCTGTTATCTGTATGGAACATAAACTGCTGTATGCGAAAAAAGAACAGATTCCTGAAGGAGAATACACCATTCCTCTGGGTGTGGCAGATGTAAAACGGGAAGGCAGTGACATTACCATCATCACATGGAGCAGAGAAGTTTATTTTGCATTGGAAGCGGCAGAAAAACTGGCAGCAGAAGGCATTCAGGCGGAAGTTTTGGATCTGCGCACACTGGTTCCTCTGGACTGGGATGCGATTGTTGCTTCCGTAAGCAAAACACATAACGTAATCGTTGTTTCTGAAGAAGTAAAACGTGGCAGCTATGCGGCAGAAATTTCCGCACAGATTGCAGAAGAACTCTTTGATGAACTGGATGCACCCGTTGAACGTGTTTGTGGTCTGAATATCGTTTCTCCTTTCAGCCCTACACTGGAAGATGAAAACTTCCCGCATCCGGAAAATATCGTAGCTGCTGTGAAAAAGTACTGAACAGATAAGGAGGAAGGGACATGGCTTTTGAAATTAAAATGCCTCAGCTGGGTCTGACCATGGAAGAAGGTACTGTTGCCCAGTGGCTGAAACAGGAAGGCGACACCGTAGCAAAAGGCGATGTGCTTCTGGAAATTACAACAGATAAATTGACAAGTGAAATTGAAAGTGAAGCAGATGGTGTTCTGCTGAAAATTGTAGCAAAAGAAGGCGAAGACGTACCTGTAAAAGGTTTGCTGGGTTACATCGGTGAAGCTGGCGAAACTATTGGCGATGCTGCACCTGCCGCTGCGCCTGCGGCAGCAGCTGCTCCTGCAGAAGTTCCCGTTGCTGCACCAGCACCTGCTCCCGCGGCAAAAGCAGATGGCAGCAGAATCCGTATTTCTCCTCTTGCAAGAAAAACAGCTGCAAAACTGGGTGTAGATTATCAGAATCTGGCAGGCAGCGGCCCCAGCGGTCGTATTGTACAGAAAGACATTCTGGCAGCGGCAGAAGCGGCAAAACAGCAGCCCGCGCCTGTTGCAGAAGCGCCTGCGGCAGCACCTGCTCCCGCAGCAAAGAGCGGAGAACTGGAACTGATGGATGGCGACGAAGTGGTAAAACTGGCAGGTATGCGCAAAGTTGTAGCGGAACGTATGGCAAAATCCGCAAGAGAAATTCCAACAGTTACTCAGAACGTGAAGATCGATGTGACAAAACTGGTGGCATTCCGCAAACAGATCAACGAAACCAGCGGTCAGAAATTCTCCATGAACGACTTTATCCTGAAAGCGGTTGCCAACGCACTGCGTGCAAATCCTCATATCCTGGTAAGTATCGATGGCAACCAGATTATCAAACGCGCACATGTAAATCTGGGTATGGCTGTTGCGCTGGATGATGGTTTGATCGTACCTGTTATCCGTGATGCAGACAAACTGAGCCTGAGTCAGATTTCCGCAACTGCAAAAGATCTGGCAGTGCGTGCAAGAGAAAACAAGCTGGCTATGGATGAATACAAAGGTTCCACATTCACCATCTCCAATCTGGGTATGTTTGGCGTAGAAACATTTGATCCTATCATCAACCAGCCTGATGCTGGCATTCTTGGTGTTTGCGCAGTACAGGATGAACTGGATATGGATGAGGAAGGCAAGATCTTCAAAAAACAGGTGATGCGGATTTCCTTCACCTTTGACCATCGTCTGATTGACGGTGCTGTGGCAGCGAAATTTGAACTGGCAATCAAAGAACTGCTTGAAGACCCTATGAGAATTTTACTGTAATGGTTTGACATAGCGATACAAAGAAAAAATTTTTGTTACAAAAGAGAAAAAGCAGACAGAGAAAATATACAAAAGATTACCCTCTCAGAGAAAGAACACATGAACAGAATTTTTAGGAGGAAGGACTATGGCTTTTGAAATCAAAATGCCCCAACTGGGTCTGACCATGGAAGAAGGCACTGTTGCCAAATGGCTGAAACAGGAAGGGGATTCCGTAAAAAAAGGCGATGTGCTGCTGGAAATCACAACTGATAAGCTGACAAGTGAAATTGAAAGTGAAGCTGACGGCGTGCTGCTGAAAATCGTCGCAGAAGAAGGGGAAGATGTACCTGTAAAAGGTTTGCTGGGCTACATTGGTGAGGCTGGCGAACAGATTGCACAGGCTTCTGCACCTGCTGCGGCTCCAGCACCCACATCTGCACCTGTTCCCGCTCCCGCGGAAGCAAAGAAGGCAGGAGATACTTCTGTTGTTGTGGTAGGCGGCGGCCCCGGTGGTTATGTTGCTGCGATCCGTGCAGCACAGCTGGGTGGCAAAGTTACATTGATTGAAAAAATAAATTGGGAGGTACATGTCTGAATGTAGGATGTATCCCTACAAAAGTATTGCTCCATGCGGCAGAAGCACTCACAGAGGCAAAACATATGGACAATCTTGGTATCCAGGTTTCTGTCAACGGCATTGACTGGAAAGCGGTACAGTCCAGAAAAGAAGCTGTAACAAACCAGCTGGTAAGTGGTGTTACAGGTTTGATGAAAGCAAATAAGATTCGCGTTATCGAAGGTACAGCATCTTTTGCTTCTAAAACAGCACTGGAAGTTGTGAAAAAAGACGGCACAAAAGAAAATGTTCCTTTTGATAAAGTGATTCTGGCAACAGGTTCTGTACCTGCGGTTCCGCCTATTCCTGGTGTAAAGGAAAATGCGGCTTGTGTAGATTCCACAGGCGCTCTGGCATTCGACCATGTACCTGAAACATTGTTGGTTATCGGCGGCGGTGTTATCGGTATGGAACTGGCAACAGCATACAGCCGCTTTGGCGCAAAAGTAACTGTTGTAGAAGCAATGCCTAAACTGCTGCCCATGATGGATGGAGAACTGACAGCAATGCTGCGGAAAAGATGGAAGCTTCCGGTGTAACCATTCTTACAGAAGCGAAAGTACAGTCCGTAGAAGCTGCTCCTGTTGGTGCCAAAGTACAGGTAGAAGTTGGCGGCAAAGTAGAATCCTTTGAAGCAGAAAAAGTGCTGGTTGCAGTCGGTCGTAGAACAGATACAGAAGCGCTGGGTCTGGACAAAGTAGGTATTGCCCATGACAGAGGCCGCATTACTGTAAATGATAAAATGGAAACCAATGTACCAAACATTTATGCCATTGGTGACTGCCTTGGCAAAGTAATGCTGGCTCATGTGGCATCTGCGCAGGGTGAAGTTGCCGCAGAAAACGCACTGGGAGAAACTGCTGTATATGATGGCAAAACAAATCCTTCCTGCGTATATACAGATCCTGAATTCGCAGGCGTTGGTTTGACAGAAGAAAAAGCCAAAGAAGAAGGCATTCCTTATCAGGTAGGGAAATTCCCTCTGATGGCAAATGGCAAAGCCCTGATTATGAACGGCGGCGAAGGCATGATTAAGTTCATTATTGGCAAAGAATATGGCGAAGTACTGGGTGTACATATTCTGGGGCCCAGAGCTACTGACCTGATTGGTGAATGTGCCCTTGCCATTGGTATGGAAGCTACTGTTGATGAAATCTACGCTACCATCCACGCACATCCCACTGTAACAGAAGCGGTGAGAGAAGCAGCACTGGCAGCAACCAAACGTGCAATTCACATTCCGAATAAATAAGTAACTGCTGACGAAATCTGTGCCGGCTCGTTGTCTGCCGGCAGTGTTTCGGCAGACAACAGAGGAGGCAAAGAGATGATCTATATCAAAAGTCCATCCACAGATCCCCATTTCAATTTAGCATTGGAACAATATGTTTTTGATGAAATGGATCGCAGTCAGGAATATTTTATGCTTTGGCAGAATGATAACGCTATCATCATTGGGAAACATCAGAATACTGTTCGTGAAATCAACAGTTCTTATGTGAAAGAACATGGCATTTCCGTAGTCAGACGTTTGTCCGGCGGCGGTGCTGTATACCATGATCTTGGCAATCTGAATTTTACGTTTATTGTTTCAGAAAATGGTCTGGAACAGTTTGACTTTGGTTCTTTCTGCCGGCCTATTGTGAAGGCGTTGGGTCATTTTGGCGTAAAAGCGGAAATCAATGGCAGAAATGATATGACCATTGATGGCAAAAAGTTTTCCGGTAACTCTCAGTATGCAAAGCAGGGGAGGGTTATGCACCACGGAACCATATTATATGACAGCGACCTTGAAACTGTTTCTCATGCACTGCAGGTTTCCGCAGACAAAATCGTATCAAAAGGCGTACAGTCTGTCCGCAGTCGTGTAACCAATGTAAGAAATTACATGGAAAAGGATGTTCCCATTGGAGAATTCTGGGAAATGCTTCTGCAGGATATGGCAGCGGAAACGCCTATGGAATTTTATAACTTAACAGAAGCAGACCTGGAACGGGTGCGGCAGATACAGAAAGAACGGTATGATACCTGGGAATGGAATTATGGAAATTCACCTGCCTATGCCATTGTAAAAGAACGCAGATTTGATGGCTGCGGCAAGTTGGAAGTTCATATGAATGTAGAAAAAGGTATCATTACTGCTTTCGATGTATTTGGCGATTATTTTGGAAACGGCGATAAAGACCAGCTGCGTCAGCATCTGCTGGAGGTGAAGCTGACGGAAGAAGCATTGCAGGAAGCATTAGAGCCATTAAATATTTCGGATTATTTCTGCCATTTGGAGAAAAAACAGTTCCTGGATTTACTTTTGTACTAAGAATAGCAGTATAGGATTTTTCCAAAAGACTTTCATTTCATGAGAATATGGGAGTCTTTTTTTATTGGAAAGAAAAACTTGTTTGCCTGTAAGAAAGAAAAAAGCTATAATAGGAAAAGTAAAATAGTAGAAAAGGAGTGGATTTTGATGTTGGAAACAGGTATCAAAGCACCAGATTTTACTTTATTAGATAAAAATGGAGAACAGATTTCTCTCTCTCAGTTTTTAGGAAAGAAAGTTGTATTGTATTTTTACCCCAGAGATAATACACCGGGATGCACCAAACAGGCATGTGCTTTTGCTCAGAGCTATGATGCCTTTCGTGAAAGAGACGTTGTTGTCATTGGCATCAGCAAAGATTCCGTGGCATCCCATGTGAAGTTTGCGGAAAAACATCAGCTGCCTTTTATTTTGCTGTCTGACCCTGAACTGGAAGCCATTCAGGCATATGATGTTTGGAAGGAAAAGAAATTGTATGGTAAGGTAAGCATGGGCGTTGTGCGTACAACATATGTCATTGATGAACAGGGCGTCATCGAAAAAGTGATGCCAAAGGTAAAACCAGATACCAATGCGGCAGAAATTTTGTCCTATCTGGCTGGAGAAACAGAGAATTGATGTAAAACAAACAGGAAATGGAGATCATTTATGAAAATCATCATATCCCCAACAAAGAAAATGCGTGTGGAAACAGATAGTTTGTCGTGGCGGGATCTGCCGTTGTTTTTGAACAAAACGGAACAGATTTATAAACAATTGCATTCTACACCGGCTGATGAATTGCAAAAGATATGGAAATGCAATGATAAAATTGCGGCGCTGAATGTGGAACGGCTGCAGAATATGGATTTATATCATGGATTGACACCTGCGATTCTGGCATATGAGGGGATACAGTTTCAATATATGGCACCGGGCGTATTTACAGAAGCGGAGTATGACTACATTCAGGAGCATCTCCGCATTCTGTCTGGCTTTTATGGTGTTTTGCGGCCATTTGACGGCGTGACACCTTATCGTCTGGAAATGCAGGCAAAGATCTCTGTTGATGGAAGAAAAGATTTATATGACTTTTGGGGAATGGCTTTGGCAGAATCATTGGAGACAGATTGTATTTTGAATCTGGCTTCCAAAGAATACAGTCAAGCTGTTTCCAAACATTTGGACAGGTCTGTCAGATGGATCAACTTTGTTTTTGGCGAAATCAAGAATGAAAAGGTTGTGGAAAAAGGGACACTCTGTAAAATGGCGCGAGGAGAGATGGTGCGTTATCTGGCAGAGAAGCAAATAGAAGATATAGAAGAAGTAAAACACTTTGATCGGCTGGATTTTCGGTATTCAACAGAACACTCAAAGGAAGACACCTTTGTTTATATTCGCAATGAAGAAAGAAAATGGAATGTACTTCCAAAAGAACCATAAAAAGTGTTGACAGAACCAGAAGTCGATGGTAATATATATTTCGCTGTCGGAACACAGTGAAAAAGTTCCAAAAAAGTTGAAAATAGTTGTTGACAGATTGGAAACGATATGGTAACATACTATTCGCTGCTGAAACACAGAGAAAGCAGCAAAGAAAAAAAATAAAAAAAGTTCTTGACAAGCGAAAAGCTTTCTGATAAAAATGTTATTCGCTGTCAAACTTGACAGACAAGATCTTCTCTCTGAAAAGAAAAATGTTCAGAAAAAAGAACTTGACAGAAAAATGAAAGAGTGATAAGATATTAC
>BBZU01000013.1 GCA_001304995.1 Clostridia bacterium UC5.1-1D10
TTTTTTTCTGCGACCACGTTTTTTCTGAATCATGTTCCGAGCCTCCTTTTCGATGAATTAGAAGGGCAAATCGTCGTCTTCGATGCTTTCGTCGATGGGGTAGAAACCGTCTGCACCACCACTTGTCTGCTTGGGAGCAGCGGGTGCGGGAGCAACAGGGGCATAGTCACCACGGCTGCTGTTGCTTTCGAAGGACGCTCTGCTTTCTGCAAAGTGCTGTTCTTCTACTACAACTTCTGTTGTCCAGTGTCTTTTCCCTTCGTTGTCGTCCCAGGAACGAACCTGTAATCTGCCGACAACACCGACCATTTGACCTTTTTTGAAATATTTTTCTGCAAACTCGCCAGCTTTGCCGAATGCAACGCATCCGATAAAGTCAGCGTCCTGCTCGCCTTGTCGTTTGAAACGGCGGTTTACTGCCAAAGTGTATCTGGCTACTGCAAGGGGTTCACTGCCCTGTGCATAACGCACTTCGGGATCCTTTGTCAGTCTGCCCATCAAAATCACTTTGTTCATAGAAAACCCTCCTTTTTCTTACGCTTCTTTGCGGATGATGAGATAACGCAGAACGTTTTCCATAATACGCATACGAGCTTCGATTTCTGCAGGTGCAGCAGCGGGTGCTTCGAAAGTTGTGAAGCTGTAGAAACCTTCGTTTACTTTCTGGATTTCGTAAGCGAGTTTTCTTTTGCCCCAATCATCAACTTTTTCGATTTTTGCGCCGAATCTTTCCAGGACAGCCTGTACTTTGGCAACTTCAGCCGCTCTGCCTTCATCGTCAAGTGCGGGACTCAATACCAACGCCAATTCGTATTTGTTCATGTTAGGTTACACCTCCTTTTGGACTAATGGCCCTTTCCCGAAGAAAGAGCAAGGATTTACTTCTGGATGGACGTATGCGCCCATACCAAAACAGCATAGCATACCAAAAAGAAAAAGGCAAGGTTTTTTTCGGAAAATTTGCATTTTTTCAGGATTTTTCCGCAAGGAGGGCGTCATAGGTGGTTTGGAGCACATCCCGGATGGCACGAAGCTGTATAGCGGAGATGTGCTGGATGCCCCGCTCGATCTTCACCAGAGATTCTCTGGTGAGTGGCACGCCCAGAAGCTGAATCTGCCGGACAAGCTCTGTCTGTCCCATGCCTTTTTCCAAACGGATGCGGCGAATGTTTTCCCCAATGGGGATGGTGGGGGATTGTTTGATTTTCGGTTCCATGGGTACCTCCTTGTGGACTGAAACAAGTTCTTTTTTGCTTCATTTTAGGAAATCTCTATGGCATAATGGGACTAGAATTAGTCCACATTGAAAGGGTGGTGAAAAAATGGATTTATATACGGAAATGTTGGTGGAAATTTTATCAAAACAGAAAATAGAAATACATTTTCCAGAATTATCTTTTTCTGTGGAAGAATTATTGGAAATGCGATGTTATGAGGCGTTGTGTAAAATTAAGGCTGTTTTGGAGGATGAAAGTCTGACAGATGAGGTATGTTTTCAGAAAATAGAGGAGATTATAAATATTTTTGAGGAAATAGGAAGTGATGGTGGTAGCCGCCATGATTTTGGGTAGGCAATAATAAGAGGAAAAACAAAAAGCCCCCGAAAATTTCGAGAGCCTTTCGTTCAGTTCATGCAGATGGGGCAGGGAGAAAGGAAATCCCAATCTCCGATTTCAAGAAACCCTTCATCCATGGCAAGATAACCGGAAAGACCATTCCGTTTGACAGTATAACAATCCATTTTGTGATAATGACTGTCGCTGACATTGTAGGGAATGAAAATCACATAGGCATCCATATAGCAGCTTTTGCTGTCCGGTACAGTCTGTACCACAGGCTGCTGTTTCTGCTGAGTCACATGCAGTTCCAGTTTGTCGTTGACAGGGCCAACCACTGCGGAAAGTTTGCCGGCAAGCTGATTCACAGGCACAAAGTAATTGTTCTTGTACCAGAGGACAGGGCCGGTGATGGCGGAACCATTGACAACCACTTTGGTGGACACTTCTTTTGCCGTTGGGAGTGGCAGGTTTTGCCGCTGTTGTCTGAGGTTTGGCTGTTGTTGTCTGGGGTTTTGCGGTTTGGGGTTTTGCGGTTTGGGGTTTGCTGTAAGAAACAGACCGGTTGTAAGGGCAGACACCACCTGTATGCAGATGGGGCGGATTGCCGCCGCAGTGGTAATGGTAGTAGCCCAGACCACTGACGTTCCGGTTGTCCCGATGTCCTCCGGCGCTGTCGGTTCTGCCGGAATGGGCATAAGCCACAGAAGAAAACAGCAGGGTAAAGATGGTCAAGAGCGCAAGCAAGCGTTTTGTGTGTTTCATGTCATACTCCTCCTTTTGTGTTGAGGATAGCATGGCAGAAGGGGAAAAGAAAGGAATTTCGGGCAGAAAAAAGCAGAATCGTGGAAGTCAACAAAATAGAAATATCATAATTAGTGATATTTATACTTGAAAAAAGAAGAAAATAGTCACGATTTATAAAAAGTTGGGCAGTTTATATTTATGTGCTTTGCAAAAAGTGATGCGGTGCCCTCTATGATCTTGCAAATTGGCGTTGTGCAGATTGACTGCGGTCCTCCCAGTTTTTCAGCTTTTTGTCCGAGGAAAACTTGTCAGACCTGTGGTATCATAAAAGAAGATAAATGATTGAAAGGCAGAGGGGGGATGTTCTATGACAGAAGACGAAAAAATCCTGCAAGCGGAATTTGAAAAACGATGGAAACGTAGTCCCCAGAAAGACGGCTGCCTGTTCAGCGGCGTCATTGTCCTGTGTCTGGCGCAGGCGCTTTTCGCACCGGATTTTCCTTTTGCGGGACTGAACTTGGGAGATTCCGCTTTTGGCCTTGGCGCCTGTCTGGTGGTGGATGTGTTGGTGGGCATGAAGCGAAAGGGAATTCCTGTGAATGCTTTTGGGCTTTTGCTGGTGGGCTATGGCATTGTCGTGGCAGTGCTGGGATTTGCGGTGACTGTGCCCGGTATGGCGTTTTCTTTGCCCAATGAATCCTTTTGGCTGAAAGTGCTGTTGGGGCTGTCCCTTGTAATTTTTGTCCTGTCCCTCATTCGCCTTTGCAGGTGGTGGAAATTAGATTGAATGAAAAACCGTGGTACAAAGTACCACGGTTTTTTTATTCCTCATCATCATATTCTTTTTCCAGTTTTTCCTGTCTGCGTTTGCCCATGCGGTACATGCCGAACTGCACCACCAGAAATACCACCACGAAGGTGCCCAGCATGGTGAAGATTTCCGCAGGCTGTTTTGCCTCTGTCTGCATGGCAAAGCAGATGCCTACCGCAACCATGCCCCCTACCAGAGAAGCCACCAGCCGTTTGGGATTGGGTTTTGCCACCACATTCAGCACAACGCCCATCTGTCTGGCGCGGATCATCTGATAAATGGGTGTCAGAATCAAAACCACGTATTCCAAAGTGCAGTCCTGTAAACTTTGGTGCAGGAACAGGATCTTCACCACAAAGGACAAGATTGCAATAAAATACAGAATCTGCATCATTTCCGCCCAGATTTGATTCCTTGCCTGTTCAATACGTTCGTCTTTGATCATACCTCATTCCTCCTCGTTCCAGAATAATTCATCCAGTGTTTTTCCCAGCGCCTTGCAGATAGCAATGCACAGGTTCAGGGTGGGGTTGTACTTCCCAGCCTCGATCATGCCGATGGTCTGCCGGGTGACGCCTACCAGTTGTGCCAATTGCTCTTGAGAAAGGTCTTTCGCCGCCCGGGCGGCTTTCAGCTTCAGATTTTTCAAGGATGTTCCCCCTTCCTGTATCATTATTTTCATCTCTTACTTTATTTATATACTATATTTTTCTAAATGTCAAGTATATATTACATTATGAAAAATAAAAATGGAATTCCGATAGAAAAAACAGGACAGACAAAGCAACTTCCCCTTAAGAAAACATTGTTTTTTGTTTTATTGATTTCTTAAGGGGAATTGTGACAGCTGTCTTCAAAAGAAAACATACCAATGAAAATTTCAATAAAAGAAAGCGGAAAATCCTCTATTATGATAAGGATTTCCGCTTTCTTTGTTTTCTTATGAAGATGCCCCTAAGGGAATGGTTTCCTGCAAAAAATCTGCATTTTGCTCAAAGCAAATGGGAAATACCATAGAAAAACCGTCTGATTTCCGCCTTGTATGCCCTTGCCCCCTTGTTTTATAATAAATGCAGTTTGAAAAAGAGAAAGGAACACAACTATGCTGACAAAGATATATGAAAACCCCGCCGTTTATCGGGTGGATGTGCCTCTGCCGGACAACCCCTTGAAAAACCTGAATTGTTATGTCGTTCAGGACAGCGGCGAAACACTGATTATAGATACAGGCTTCAATCGGAAAGAGTGTCTGGATGCCCTTCTGGAAGGGCTGGCAGAACTGGACGCGGACTGGGAAAAGACAAATCTGTTCCTGACCCATCTTCACGCAGACCATACAGGTCTGGCGCCTACCCTTATGAAGGACAAGCCCGGCAAGATGTATATGAGCCGTGTGGATTATGCCGTTTTGGAAGGGCTGATGGTGGGAGAGGTCTGGAAAGTTTCCGATGCCAATTTCATTGCCGAAGGCTTTACACAGGAACAGATCAACATCCTGCACAGCGGCAATCCTGCCAGAGGTTTCGAGCCGGAATGCTTTTTTGATGTGGAAGAGCTGGAGGACGGGGACGTAATCACCGTAGGGAAATGGAAATTCCAGTGCATTCTGGTGCCCGGACATACACCAGGACAGATGATTCTCTACCAGAGAGAGGAACAGCTCCTCTTTACGGCAGACCATATCCTTTTTGACATCACCCCTAACATCACCTGCTGGGTAGGCACAGCGGATTCTCTGGGAAATTATCTGGATTCCCTGGTGAAAACAAGGGACATTCCCATTCGGACAGCCCTGCCCGCCCATCGGAAAAACGACATGAACGTCTACGAACGTATGGACGAAATTGTGGAGCACCACTTGAAACGACTGAAAGAAACGGTGGACGCTATCCAGCAGTTCCCCGGCAGTCACGCCACAAAGATAGCCGCTTGTCTGCGCTGGTCTATGCGCGGGAAAACATGGGAGGAATTCCCTCTGTCCCAGCGTTGGTTCGCCGTAGGGGAAACCATTGCCCATCTGGATTATCTGGTGTGCAGAGGCTATGCGGAGCGGAAAGTCGTAGACGGCAAAAACGCTTACTGGCTCACCATGGATGGGGCTTTATGCAAATCCAAACTGGACTGCATCTGGAAAAACTCCGCGCGAAATAAAGGCAAAACATCAGAATACAGGCACTGGTTCATCAGAAAACAAATATGGCTGGAATCCTTGCAATATAAAGGATTCCAGCTGTTGTATTTTTATGGGGGTTATTTTCATCCCGACGTTTTGTATGCGGAAAAGCAGATTTTTTGTAAAACGGAGGGAGAAAAATTTTTTCGGCACCCGTCTGTTTTGTATGCTAAAATGGAAAAAGAGATATTTTTTGGAGAAAGGAAACACATCTATGGATATTTTGAAACAGTTACAGATAGAACTGGGCATCAAGGCTTCTCAGGTGGAAAACACCGTGAAACTGCTGGATGAAGGTAATACCGTGCCTTTCATTGCCCGTTACCGGAAAGAAGTCACAGGCTCTCTGGATGACCAGATCATCCGTCAGTTGGCGGAACGGCTCACAGCTCTCAGAAATCTGGAAGAAAAACGGGAAATGGTGCGTAACGCCATTACGGAACAGGGCGCCATGACCGACGAGCTTTCCGCAAAACTGGAAGGAGCCATGACCCAGACAGAAATCGAGGATATTTATCGTCCTTACCGCCCCAAACGCCGTACCCGCGCATCCATTGCCAAGGAAAAAGGCCTTGCGCCTCTGGCGGAATATATTTTCGGACAGGCATTTTTGGTGCCTTTGGAAGAATACGCCGCCGCTTTTGTAGACGCAGAAAAAAGGCGTGGAATCTGTGGCGGATGCCATCAATGGCGCAAAAGACATTCTGGCGGAACAGTTCTCCGATGATGCTGACCTGCGGAAAATGCTCCGGGAAGAAACCATGAAGTTTGGTCAGTTGGTGACAAAGGCGGCAAAAGAGCAGACAGAACCTACCGTCTACGAAATGTATTACGATTACAGCGAACCACTGCAAAAAGCCGCAGGTCATCGCATCCTTGCAGTAAATCGTGGGGAAAAAGAAGGCATCCTGACGGTGAAGCTAGAAGGGGACGAAGAAAGACTTCTGCAAAAACTGGAACGGAAGCTCATCCGCAAAAACAGCCCTGCGGTGGAATTGTTGCAGGAAGTCATTGCGGACAGCTATAAACGCCTCATTGCTCCTTCTCTGGAACGGGAAATCCGCAATGATTTGACAGAAAAAGCCGAGGAATCCGCCATGGGTGTATTCCGGGAAAATCTGAAGCAGCTTCTCTTACAGCCGCCCATCAAAGGAAAAACCGTGCTGGCATTAGACCCTGCTTATCGTACCGGCTGCAAAATCGCTGTCATTGACGAAACAGGCAAACCCCTGGAAACCACCGTGGTATATCCCACACCTCCTCAGAACAAAACAGCCGAAGCAGAAAAGAAGCTGACAGCTCTTATCAAAAAATATGATGTAGACCTGATTTCCATCGGCAACGGCACCGCTTCCAGAGAATCCGAGCAGTTTGTGGCGGAAATGCTGAAAAAACTGGATAAAAAGGTGTATTACATCATTGCCAATGAAGCAGGGGCTTCTGTGTATTCCGCTTCCAAACTGGGTGCGGAGGAATTCCCTGATTATGACGTTGCCCTGCGTTCCGCCGTTTCCATTGGCAGACGTATCCAAGATCCTCTGGCGGAACTGGTAAAAATCGACCCCAAATCCATTGGCGTTGGGCAGTATCAGCATGACATGAACCAGAAACGTCTGGGCGAAACATTAGGCGGCGTGGTGGAGGACTGTGTAAACAGCGTTGGCGTTGACTTGAATACAGCAAGTCCCGCTCTGCTTTCTTATGTAGCAGGCATCAACAACACCGTTGCGAAAAATATTCTCACATATCGTGAAGAAAACGGCCTGTTCCATAACCGGAAAGAATTGAAAAAAGTTCCCAAACTGGGGCCCAAAGCCTTTGAACAGTGTGCTGGTTTCCTGCGCATTGCCGAAAGCGATATGCCTTTGGATAAAACTGGCGTCCATCCCGAAAGTTATAAGGCGGCGGAAGCATTGCTAAAACTTTGTGGTTATTCTCTGGATGATGTGGCGTCTGGTCAGGTAAAAGGTCTGGCAAACAAAGTGACCATGACAGAAGAAACAGCGGAAAAACTGGGCATTGGTCTGCCTACTTTGCAGGATATTGTCAAGGAACTGGAAAAACCTGGCCGTGACCCCCGTGATGAAGCCCCTGCCCCTGTCCTCCGCAGTGACGTATTGACCATGGAGGATTTGAAAGAAGGTATGGTGCTCAAAGGCACTGTCCGCAATGTCATTGACTTCGGTGTGTTTGT
Source organism: Clostridia bacterium UC5.1-1D10 (assembly GCA_001304995.1). GTDB lineage: Bacteria > Bacillota > Clostridia > Lachnospirales > Anaerotignaceae > Anaerotignum. The sequence continues at coordinate 7,482 of BBZU01000013.1, forward strand.
GGACATCGGCGTCCATCAGGATGGTCTGGTACATATTTCCCAGATCTGTGACCGTTATATCAAACATCCCTTAGAAGCGGTGAAACTGGGTGACATCGTTACTGTGAAAGTATTGAGCGTGGATTTGCAGCGCAAACGCATTTCCCTGACCATGCGCGGCGTGGAATAATTGTTATGGTTTTGTCAAAGATTCTTTATAGAAATGTAATGTTTTTGTGCCATATTATTTGATATACTGAGAAAAAGATGGGAAGTACATGCTGGAAAGGAGAGAGGATTATGAAACGGATGATAGCATATATGCTGGCTGGTGTTTTGACATTGGGCTGCGGCACAACAGCCTTTGGGGCGGAAAAAATTTCTAGTACTATGATGGTGCAGGATAAAGAGGTGACCCAGACTCTGTACGCAGATGAATGGGGCACAAAATTGGTGCCTGTACGAGAAGTAGGGGATATTCTGGGCTATACAGTGGCGTGGGATAAGACGACACGTTCCGTTAACCTTTCTGACGGCACAACCACCGTTGGTTTTGCCTCCGGCAAGGACACGTATCTGGTAGAAGGCGAAACAAAGAGCATCGGCTGTGCGCCGGAACTGCTGGAGGGCGTGCAGTATGTGCCTGCGGATCTATTTTCCGCTTTCTTCCCTGTGGCCATGCAGACAAAGGCAGGACAGCTTGTTTTCACAGACCTGACAGCGGAAGGCGTGGAACAGATTACCGGCACCGTTGTGGAAGCGGCACAGTATAATCTGGTGATGCGTCTGGAAGACGGCACACTGCGGATCTTCACCAAAGATCAGGCGGATATGACACGGGCGGGCAGTCTGGAACCGGGCAGCCTGGTGGCAGTGTACTACAAGAGTGCTGATCCGAAAACAGCTATCAAACTGTTTGCGGTAGATCCGTCAGCCGTAAAAGCCCCTGCGGCTGAAATACCTGCCAATACCGCAGCACAGAAAGACTGAGTATTTTCTAAGCCCATGGACTGCCATGGGCTTTTTTCCAAAATGCAGAATGGGCTGCAAAAAAACTGTTGTTTTGCATAAAGTAAAGCCTATTTTTTGATAGTATTTTCTTAGAAAAAATCTTGACAGTTTTTTCACAGCTGATATAATGAACTTGTAAATGAAATATGAAATTCTTCAGGGCAGGGTGAAATTCCCGATCGGCAGTAAAGTCTGCGAGCGCTTTGGCGCAGGATTCGGTGCGATTCCGAAACCGACAGTATAGTCTGGATGGGAGAAGAATAAAAGTTTGGTGTTTTTTCGCGCGGATGCGAAAAGCCCGACCTTTATTTTGCTTGTTTAGCCTGAAGATTTTCAGGCTTTTTCTTTTGCCAAAAGAGAAAAAGTTCGTCACAAAGATTGGCGGAAGCCTGAAAAGTCTAAACAAAAAATGGAGGAAGAACATCATGGAAAACGTCGTAAAATCAACAGCAGTAAAAAGAAAACAGAACGTCAGAAAACTGACAGCGCTGGGTATGCTGGGCGCCATCTCTCTGATTCTGGTGGCAACGGTACATTTCCCCATCATCCCCGCGGCACCGTTCCTGGAATATGATCCTGCGGACGTACCCATTCTCATTGGTACATTTGCCTTCGGCCCAGTGGCTGGTTTCCTGCTGACCGTAGTGGTATCCATCATTCAGGGTATGACTGTCAGCGCGGCAAGCGGCGGCCCCATCGGCATCATTATGCACATCTTCGCTACTGGCAGCTGTGTACTGATCGCAGGCAACATCTACCGCAGAAATAAAACAAGAAAAACAGCAGCCATCGCCCTCATCGTAGGCGCGCTGGTTATGACAGGCGCAATGGTACTGATGAACCTGGTACTGACACCTATTTTCTTGGGCACATCCATGGAAGAAGTAATCCCCATGCTGCTGCCCGCTATCATTCCTTTCAACCTGATTAAAGCAGGTCTGAACTGCGCCATCACATTTGTACTGTACAAATCCATTTCCCATCTGCTGAAAGGGGAATGATTTCCAAAAAACAACCCATCTGTTATGTGATATGAGAGAATTGAAGCACAAAATCTTTCCCTTGCAAGAGATTTTGTGCTTTCTCTTTTGTGTGGAAAGTTTTTATAAAAAAATATAAAATAATGAAAAAATCTAACCGTCATCTAACGAAGCCTTTGCTATACTCTCCTTGCGGTACCGAAAAACAAAGCAAACGTATCAAGGAGGTTTTTGAGATGAAAAGAACAAGAATGATGGTAACAACACTGGCAATGGCAATGATGGCGCTGGGCGGCACAACAGCTGCTTTTGCAGCGGAAGGGGAAGCTGCGGTAGCTTGCACACCTGCCGTGGAAGCAACATCCGTGGAAGTGGATGAAATGAAACTGACAGACGATATGGAAGGAACTGTGGCAGTTGCGGTGGTAGCAGCGCAGGAAGCGCAGAAAGTAACTGGCGAAAACGATACAGTACCCATGGAAAAGCTGGAAAAAGTCATTTTAGAAGCTTTGGATATGACCATTGTAAAATAAAACATATGAAAGCAGCAGTACGAACCGTTTCGTACTGCTTTTTCCTCTGAAAAAGGAAAATCAGAGGAGACGAGAGAAGTATGAGATTGTTATTGGTGGAAGATGAAAGAAAACTGTCACAGGTGTTGGCAAAAGGTCTGAAAAAACTTTCTTACACGGTGGATCAGGCTTTTGACGGCGAGGAAGCACTGGAACTGTTTTCTGTTTACGGGTATGATCTGGTGGTACTGGATCTGAACTTGCCAAAAATCGACGGCTGGGAAGTGCTGCGGCAGATTCGACAGCAGGACAGACAGGTGAAAGTGCTGATCCTGTCGGCGAAAAATCAGGTGGAGGATAAAATCGCCGGGCTGGATCTGGGCGCCAATGACTATCTGGAAAAACCCTTTGATTTTTTGGAATTGGCAGCCCGTATCCGCAATCTGCTGCGGTGGGAGTTTGTCCAGCGGGAAAGCCAGTGGGAGGATGGCAGGCTGAAAATCGATTTTTCTGCCAAAACCGTTTTGGTGGATGGGGAAGAAATTGCCCTGACCCATAAGGAATACGGCATTTTGGAATATCTGGTGCAGAACCGGACACGTTTCGTGTCAGCGGAAGAACTGCTGGAGCATGTTTGGGACAGAGAAGCAGACTTGTTTTCCAATACGCTGAAATATCATATCCATTCATTGAAAAAGAAATTGGGTTTGCCGGAGGTGATTCAGAATGAACGGGGAAAAGGATACCGTTATGCAGAACATACGGAAAAATAAGGGTATTTCTCTGCGGCTGCGGATCACCCTTCTGGTGAGTCTGTTGCTTCTGTTGCTCAATGGCGTTCTGGTGGGTTACAGCGTCCATAGCGGCGGGCAGTATTTCACCCAGGCAACTATGGCACTGAAAGTGGAAATGTCCGCAATAAAGCCATCTGCGGAAGGGACAGAGGCACAGACGATACAGAGATGGCAGGAAGTGCCTTTGGAAATGCAGGCGGTGTCCACAGAGCCAGCAGCCGTTGCCATTTCCACATTGCAGGAAGCCAATTCGGGCTTTCGTCAGGAGATTTTGCTGGCGTTTCTGTTTGTAGATGTTGTGGGCATCCTGCTGACGTATTTTGCGGCAGGCAGAGCCCTGCGGCCTTTGACGAAACTCAGCGCTAAAATGGCGCAGATGGACGAAAACAACTGGAATTGCGCCATGACGGAGCCGGATACCCATGATGAAATCGGTCAGGTTTCCGAATCCTTCCGCCATCTTATGGAGCGGCTCCAGGATTCCTTTCAGGCCCAGAAACATTTTGCCGCCAATGCCGCCCATGAGCTGAAGACCCCTCTGGCGGTGATGAAGTCTGCCATTCAAGTCCTCCATCTGGAAGAAAAAACCTCTGCGGAGGAATATGAGGAAACGCTGGAGCTTTGTCTGGAGACCACAGAACAGCTTTCTCAAATGGTGGAGGAACTCCTTGTCATCAGCAATCCGAAGGAGGAAGCCAAAGAAGAAATTTCTCTGAAGAAAATGACAGAGGAGATTTTTCAGAAATACGCAGGACAGATTCAGAAAAAAGACTTGGTGGTTTGGCAGCAGATGCAGCAGGATACATGGTATACCCATCCTGTCCTGATGCGGTTTTTGCTGGAAAATCTGCTGTCCAATGCCGTAAAGTATAACCGACAGGGCGGCAGCATCCGTTTGACGGCGGAAATAAAAGAGAATCAACTCCATCTGGAAGTGGCGGATACCGGCATCGGCATTTCGCCGGAACATCTGCCTCATATCTTCACCTGCTTTTATCGGGCAGACCCTTCTAGAAATAAGGAAATTGCCGGGAATGGTCTGGGTTTGTCCATTGTGAAAACGGCAGTGGAAAAAATGCAGGGAGAAATCACAGTGGAAAGCGAAGAAGGCAAAGGCACCTGTTTCCATGTGACATTACCAGCATAATAGAACGAAACAAGAGAATTGCGACGATTGTCTTAAAAAGAAAATATTCCTCTTACAACTCCATAAAAAGAAGATAGCCAGAGGCCCTTTGATTCCAAGGGTTCTGGCTATTTTTGTTTCTTTATGAAGAAGTCTTGGAGAACTGCCTTTTTACGCACAGAAAAATCCCCTGCCGCATATACTGTATAGGGATTGCAGCCTCTTTGGGAGGCAGAAGAAAAGAGGGGGGCCCTATGAAGAAATTAACCGTGGTTGTGCTTTTTGGCGGACAGTCCTCGGAACATGAGGTTTCCTGCATGTCGGCAGCCAATATGATTGCCGCGTTGGATGAGGAGAAATACGATGTTCTGCCTGTGGGCATTACAAAGAAAGGGAACTGGCGCATCTGTCATGGCTCTGTGGATGCCATTCGAGAGGGACGTTGGGAGCCATACAGCGTGGATGCCATCTTGAGTCCCGATGCCTCCAGAAAATCCTTGCTGAAACTGGTGGGCGGCAAGTATAAGGAAATCCCTGTGGATGTGGTGATTCCTGCCCTTCATGGCGCATGGGGAGAGGACGGCACTGTACAGGGGCTGCTGGAATTGGCGCAGATCCCTTATGTGGGCTGTGGCGTCCTTTCTTCCGCCGTTTCCATGGATAAGGTCTATACAAAGCTCATTGCCAAGGCGGCAAAAATCCCCATGGCAAAATTTTTCTGGTGTGACGGGCGGTTTCTGGCGGAAACAAAGGAGAAAGTTATGGATCAGGCAGAGAAAAAACTGGGATATCCCTGTTTCGTCAAACCTGCCAACTCCGGCTCCTCTGTGGGGGTTTCCAAGGCCAAAAAACAGAGAAGAACTGGAAAAAGCCTTGTTTTATGCCGCAAAATATGATAGAAAAGTAATTATGGAAGAAGCCATTGACGGTCGTGAGTTTGAATGCGCGGTTCTGGGGAATGAGGATAAGCACATAAGCGGCATTGGGGAGATCGTCACAACGGCAGAATTCTATGACTATGACGCCAAGTACCACAATGCCCTTTCCCGTACGATCATCCCTGGGGAGGCGGAGGCGGAAGCTTGGCGCAGATGCGAAAAATTTCGGAAAAAATCTATCATGCAGTTGACGCAAGTGGCCTTGCTCGTGTAGACTTCTTTATGGAGAAAAGCGGCCGCGTGCTTTTCAACGAACTCAACACCATGCCAGGTTTTACTTCCATCAGCATGTACCCCATGCTTTGGGAAGAAGAAGGCATGTCAAAAACAGAACTGATGGATCGCCTGATCGCCCTTGCTTTGGAACGGGACAACGGCATCCACGGATAAGGAAGAAGGACAAAACATTTATGGATACAAGACCAATCGGCGTATTTGATTCCGGGGTAGGCGGTTTGACTGTGGTCAAACAGGTCATGAAAGTCATGCCCCATGAAAATATTGTATACTTCGGGGATACGGCAAGGGTGCCTTACGGCAGCAAATCCAAAGAAGCCGTAACCAAATTTTCTTTGCAGAATGTGCGTTTTCTCGAAACAAAAGATGTAAAAGCCATTATCGTGGCATGCAATACCGCCAGCTCCAACAGTCTGGATGCCATGCGTGCGGCAACAGACACCCCCATTTTCGGCGTGGTTGTGCCCGGCGTGGAAGCGGCAGTCCGTGCTACCAAAAACCATAAGGTAGGCATCATCGGCACAGCGGCAACGGTGCGTTCCGGCGCTTATGAAACCATGATTCGGGAAGAAAATCCTGACATTCAGGTCTTTTCTAAGGCCTGCCCTCTTTTCGTGCCTCTGGCGGAAGAAGGCTGGACAGATAACGAGGTTTCCCGCCTGACAGCCCAAAGCTATTTGCAGGAACTTTTGGCAAAGGGCATCGACTCTCTGGTGCTGGGCTGTACCCATTATCCTCTTTTGAAGCGGTGTATTGGCACCACCGTAGGGGATGCGGTGAAACTGGTAGATCCGGCAAAAGCCACCGCAAGACAGGTGAAGGAATTTCTGGCAGAGCGTGACCAGCTCAACGAAAACGAGGAAGAAGGTGTGCGTCGTTTCTATCTCAGTGACACCACAAACACCTTCGGCTTTTTGTGCCAGAAAGCATTGAAACATCCCTATGAAGCGGAAATCATCGACATCGAAAAATATTAATAAAATCCTTACGTCCCTCTGTTTTTTGTGGTATGCTGAAAGCAGAGCAAAAGTAAATCAATGACGAAATAAAGCAGCGTGCAGGTAAAACATAAGTCCAGTTGTTTTCCAGCAGGCTGCTTTTTTCATGGAAGAAAAGGAGTGAATGTTATGCCGGAAACAAGATTGCAGGAAGTGGTATTTGCCCTGCTCATGTCATTTTTTATGGTGCTGGGCATGGAGTTTTATAATGGCTCCATACAGATGGGGGAATGGACAAGGGCTGTTTTTCCCATTATGTTTGGGGAGATGCGGTTCATGCTGCCACTGTGCTTTGCTACCAGTTACTTTGTTATGGATAAAATTGCCCAGAAGCTGATGCTTCGTCTGGTAACGCCGGGGCAGGACAAACCCATTCTGGTGGTACTGGTGCGCTCCGGCATTACCGTAAGCCTCATGTGTCCTGCTATGAGTTTTTGGGCAACCCTCATTTTCCATGGCATCAGCTTGGATTTTGTCAATCAGTGGTTCGGCACCGTCATCCGCAATTTCCCAATGGCGTTTTTTCTGGCAGATTTTTTTACTGCGGCCCGTTGGTGTGGTTCCTGTTTGGCCGCATTTTCTTTGGCAGAAGGGAAAAACTGTTTAAAAAGGATTTGGCAAAAGCCGCAAACCTCTGTTATGATGGTAAAAAGGAGGCGATGTGCCATGAAATGTCCTTATTGCGGAAAAGAAATGACATTGGGGTATATCCAGAATCGTGAAGGGGTGTACTGGACGGAAAAGAAGCGAAAAGTGGCGGCACTGCTGGCAGGCGGCGGCAATACCATTCAGTTGGGGGATCTGACATCCAACCCTTTTTGTATGGGAGAAACGGAGGCTTGGAACTGTCAGGCGTGCAAAACCATTATCATTCCTTATGAAGAAGGAAAAGGGAATGAAACAGAACTGGTATAAAACAGTGAAAGAAAAGCAAATTCCCCTTAAGAAAACATACCAAATCAAATCTCAGTAAAAATAAGAAGGCTGAAATCCGTTGAATGATAAGGATTTCAGCTTTCTTTGTTTTCCCATGCAGGTTTTTTCTTTCTTTTTGTGGGCGAAAACAATTTTTTAAGACATGTTTAAGATTGTGTGGAGAGCATTGACAGCCACTTCTTTTCGTACTATTGTATTAGTAAGTTAATACAATCATACAGAAGGGGGAGAATGGTATGTGGAGAAAAATCTGTAAAGAGGAATTACGGGAAACACGAAAGGTGTATTTTGTGATGTTTGCCATTTTGTTGGCGGCAGGGATCATCAGCCTTGTTGTAATGCGGCAGACGGCTTTATATCCGGGAGATACCTTTGGGGGTACACCGGAAGAATTTGATGTGCGCAGTGTCCTTTCCATTGGTTCCATTTTGGGGATGTATGTCCTGTGGATTGCCGCCATGGTGGTTTATGTGGTATATACCCTGTATCGTTTTGACCGAGGTGTGTTTGGGGGAGAAGGCGTTTTCTGGATGACACTGCCGGTGAAACGGCGGGAGATTCTGGCTGGAAAACTGCTGGCGCCCTTGGTTTGGGGGGCAGGATTGGTGCTTCTGGGCATTGTGTGGCTGGCATTGATGCTGTTTATGCAGGATCCTTATGGCAGCACAAGCTTTTCCATGGATGGCATGGCTGTGGGCATCGGCATGGTAGCGTTTATGGTTCTTTCGCAGATCCTCATGGCTGTGGGCAGTCTGTATGCCCTTTGCTTTGCCCTCATGGCAGGACGCTTGCCTCGTTTTCAGAAACATCCCTATTTGTGGGGGGCAGCTGTTGCGCTGGTGATTTTCTTCATCATCGAGCCGTTGTTCAATGTGCTGGCTATGGTGGTTTTCGGTGTTCCTGTCGGCTTTTTCCTTATGGCGATGCCGTTCCTCATGACAAAAGGCATTGCAGTGTTTGGTTTCATTGCATTGATTCCCATTGCTATGGTATTGCGAATACTCATTTATGGGGCACTGATGGTGTATCTGGCAGAAAAGAAATTGGATTATTTAGGTTAAGGAAGGTGATTCCGTGCAGTTTGATAACGGTTTACCCATTTATTTGCAGATCGTGAAGGAAATGACCCTGCGTGCCTTATCCGGTGCCATAGAGCCCGGTGGGAAGATTCCTCCTGTCAGGGAGCTGGCGGCGGAATTTGGCGTCAATCCCAACACCATGCAGCGTGCCATGGCGGAAATGGAGCGGGAAGGTCTGGTCTATACAGAACGCACCAGCGGTCGTTTTCTGACGAAGGAAGAAGGGGTTTTGGTGGAAAAGAGAAAGTCTTTCGCAAAGGAAGAAACAGAGAAATATCTGGCATATATGAAAAAATCGGCTTTACCACGGAAGAAGTGGCGTCTTATGTGAAAGCCGTTGGCGAGAAGGGAGAGGAACAGGCATGAGTTTGGTAGAAATCAAAAATCTGGAGCATCGTTACGGCAATCATACCGTTTTGGCAGGGCTGAACCTGACATTGGAAGAAGGAGAAATCATCGGGCTTTTGGGCCCCAACGGCGTAGGGAAAACCACCCTTATGAAAATCCTTTGCGGTTTGATTCAGAACTATGACGGCAGTGTATTGGTGGATGGTCAGCCCATTGGTGTGCACAGCAAGTCTGTCATTTCCTATCTGCCGGAGCGGACATACTTCCGCAAAAGCGAGAATGTGAAAAGCGCCATTGGCATGTTCCGTGATTTCTATAAGGATTTCGACGAAAAGAAAGCCGTGGAAATGGCTATGGATTTGAAACTGGATTCCAAGCAGAAAATCGGCACCATGTCCAAAGGTATGCAGGAGAAATTGCAGCTGGTGTTCGTCATGAGCCGGAAAGCAAAGCTTTTTGTGCTGGATGAACCCATGGGTGGTGTAGATCCTACCACAAGGGACTATATCCTTACCACCATTTTGAACCAGTATACGGAAAACAGCTCTATCCTTTTGTCTACCCATCTGGTGCATGATGTGGAGCAGATTTTCGACCGTGCTGTTTTTCTGAAACAGGGACGGGTGCTGTTGAATGAACAGGTGGATGTGCTTCGAGCGGAAACGGGCATGTCCATTGACCAGTATTTCCGGGAGGTGTATCGCTGATGTTTGGAAAAGTTATGAAACAGGAATTGCGGGCCAACAGCCTGCTTTACGGTGTGGCAAGTGCCATTGCACTGCTCTTTGCCTTTGCCACAGTCATAAACCGTACCAGAGGTACGGATGTTTCCTATCTGGTAAAGGCGCCCTTGCTGATTTCCGGCTGTACCATTGCCATTGTGGTGCTGGTGATTCTGTTTCTCATCCATACAGCCCTGCGGTATCAGAAAAGTATGTATGGCAATGAAGGGTATCTCACATTCAGCCTGCCTATTTCCTCTGTGGAACTGGTGACAGGGAAATACGCGGCAGCAGCTTTGTGGGGTATCATCGTCTGTGTGCTTTGTGCGCTGCTGTGTTTTTCCATAATCTACGGAGCCGTTGCGCCATCCGGTACAGAATTGTTCTGGGCGGAAGTAGAAAAAGTTTGGGCAATGGATGGTATCCGCAGCTCCATGATTCTCATTGCCGTTTCTCTGACACTGGGCATGCTGGAAACAGTGGCCCTGCTCTATCTTGCCATTACATTGGCGCATCTGCCTTTTATTCGCAAAGGCAACGGCATTTTTGCCTGATTTTCTTCTTTGGCATTAGTTATGTGGAAGGAAAGGTGCTGGAATTTATCCCCTCTTTGTCTACGGCATATATTGAAAAGACCATGACAGCCATCATTAATAATGCTGATCTGGATGCGTTTTTCCAGGGTATCCGCAGTTTTATGCTCCCTGCGGCTATCTCCACTGTGGTCATGTCCGTGGTATATCTGGCAGTGACAGTGATTTTGGCGAAAAAATACACATCTATCCAGTAAAAAAAGGCGGCTGTTTTTACAGCCGCCTTTTCCTAAGGGGAAGAAGTAGAAAGAATGTGATTCTTTGGGGGAGAGATCACACTCTCCGCTATGAAGTATGTCCCTGAGAAAGGGTTTTATACCTGTTTTTGAGAAAATTTTCTTTTATGTGCCTCAGGTCACAGAACAAGATAATAATAATTATTATTTAAGAAATTTTTATTGCAAAGAGTTTTTTTCTGTGATATACTGACATCAGAAATAAAAAAGAAATATTTGGATACAATAACAATAGATGTGTAAGGAGGAATTGATTATGTTAATGGTAAAATCTGATACATTCCAGAAAGAAGTTATGGAAAGCAATGTACCAGTATTGGTGGACTTTTTTGCTACATGGTGCGGTCCCTGCCAGATGATGGGCCCCGTACTGGAACAGCTTCAGGCTGAATACGGCGACAAAGCAAAAATCGTGAAAGTAGACATCGACCAGGCTATGGATCTGGCACAGAAATATCGTGTTATGAGCGTACCTAACATGATTTTCTTCAAAGACGGTCAGGTGGCAGACAGCATCATCGGTGCAGTTCCCGCTTCCGTACTGAAAGAAAAAATGGCTAAACTGGTATAAAAAATGCCAATTGGAGGACATCTTCTCAGACAAGAGAGGGTGTCCTCTTTTTCTTTGGAAAAACCGACGGACTTGTGCGTTTTGACGTCTGCATGTATTGGTAAAAATACAAAAAATACAAATGTTATTTTGCAGACTACACAAAAATTGTTGTATTTTTATAGAAACAAGCGTCATTCTTTCCATTGACTTGGGCCTTTGAACGTGGTATCTTTTACCCAACGATTTCAAATCGTCAAAGACAGAAAGAAGGAGATTTTTCATGAGCCGTGCGTTTTCCCATACAATTAAACAGGTCCTGCTCATTGGTGCTATTCTCATTGCGCTGCTGGTCATTTTGTGCCGCGTGAAGAAATAGTACTGATTGTCATGGAAAAAACACGATGCGTGGAAAAAGATTCAGTCTTTTTTCGGTGTAAACAGGTGGTTCCGGACGGTCAGTCCGGAACTTTTTTTATTTTTACAAAAGAAAAGAAGTGTACAAAGGAAAAAAGAAAATCATATACCAAAACAGATGAGCCTCTCCTCAGGGAGAAGGGAAAATGCAAAAGAAACTTTCGGAATTTTACAAAAGCATATTGGGGGGAACCAAATATGAAAACAAGAAGCGTGGGCATTGTGGGTGTCGGCCATGTAGGCGCCCATTGTGCATATAGCCTGGCTGTCCAGGGCATTGTGGACGAATTGGTGCTGGTGGATGTGAAGGAACAGAAGGTCATCAGCGAGTGTCAGGATCTGCGGGACAGCGTGTCCTATCTGCCCCATCGGGTAGAGGTCAGAGGCGGCACTTATGAAGACCTGAAGGACTGCGACATCGTTGTCATCAGCGTGGGCACCATCATGGGCGAAGACCATAGCCGTCTGGCAGAACTGAAACATTCTGTGGAACTGGTCAACAGCTTTGTGGGACGCATTGTAAAAGCCGGATTTGACGGCATATTCATTGTCATCACAAATCCCTGTGACATCATCGCAAGACAGGTGCAGAAACTTTCCGGCTTCCCGTCATCTCGGGTATTTGCCACAGGCACTGGGCTGGACAGCGCCAGATTCAGAACCGTTCTGGCAAGGGAAACAGGCATCGACCATAAATCTCTGGTGGCTTACACCATGGGAGAACATGGCGATTCCCAGATGGCACCATGGTCTCATGTGACGGTCAATGGCAAACCGCTGGATCAGCTGGCAAAAGAAAATCCCAAATATCAGGTGGATAAAGAAGCTGTGCTCCATGAAACCATTGAAGGCGGCTGGGTCACCTTCGCCGGCAAAGGCGCCACAGAGTTTGGCATTTGCTCCACACTGGCACGGCTGGTTTTCTGCGTATTCCACGACGAAAAAGCAGTCATGCCCGTCAGCGCACAGCTGAACGGTCAGTATGGCCAGCATGACCTGTATATCAGCACACCCTGCGTCATCGGCAAAGACGGCGTGGAAGAAGTGCTGGAATTAGCATTAACACCGGAAGAAATGGCAGCATTTCAGCATTCCTGTGATGTGATCCGTACCAATATCGGTTACATCGAAGAAGCGTAATTGCCATTTTCTCAATAAAACCTCCATTACAAAAGATAAAGCAAAGCAAAGAAACACAAAAGAAAAAACAAGACAAAATACCAAAGAACCGCATGGAATATCTGCCATGCAAAAATCCAATGAAGTGGGCACTTTGCTGTATCTCCGTACAGCAATTCCTCTTTCCAAAAGGCGGCACAGCCGCCTTTTTTATGCCCGTGGGGGACGTTGACAAGGGACAAAAACCGTACTATAATGACACCAGAATGCAAAGGGAGCTTCTAAGGGAGGCTGAGAGGAAGGATAAATCCTTCGACCTTTACACCTGATTTGGATAATGCCAACGGAGGGAATGCAGGGTGTACAACTCACCAAAGAGCGTCAGAAACGAAGGATTTCCAAAAAGGAAATCCTTTTTTGTTTGCGTTTCTTTCGTTGGGAAGGAGAAAAAAGGAGGCATCAACAAATGGGTGGCAATAAGGATAATCATGTGTTGAAAATGGTGCTGACGGCAATATTCGCAGGCATGGGCTTTGCCCTGTCCTCTGTGGTATGGTTCCCCAATATGGCGCCGTTCCAGCACTTCATCAATGTATTGGCGGCGGTGTTCGTGGGGCCTTACTGTGGATTTCTGGCGGCGCTCATCACCGGTATTCTGCGTATGATGACAGGGCGTACAGCACTGGCGGTCATCGGGGCAGTCATCGGCGCGTTCTTGTCCGGTTTCCTGTATCGGAAATCCGGTAACAAGCTGTATATGGCAGTCATTGGGGAAATCTTCGGCACCGGTATTTTGAGCGCATTTGCGGCATATCCGGTGATGAAATACATCTATGGCATGGACTTGCAGACCCCTTGGGTCTATGTGCCGGCATTCGTGCCTTCTTCCGCTATGGGTGCTTTTCTGGCCGTTCTGGTCATCACCCTTTTGAAACGTTCCGGCATGTTCGCAAGAATGATGGAAAAACTCAACCGTAAATAAAGGAGGTTCGTTTCATGAAAACAGATATTTTGGCGTCTTTTCCCGCTATGATGGCAAATGTAAGGGAAAAAGAACCCATTGTACAGGCAATCACCAACTTCGTTACAGTCAATGACTGCGCCAATATCATTTTGGCGGCAGGGGCTTCTCCCACCATGGCTCACGAAGTGGAGGAAGTGGCAGAAGTGGCTTCTGTGGTACAGGGCCTTGTGATGAATATGGGCACCATGGAGGACGTGGAAGCCATGCTGGTGGCAGGGAAAGCCGCTAACGAAGCAGGGGTTCCTGTGGTGCTTGACCCCGTTGCCGTAGGCGCGACCAGACTGCGTCGGGAAGGCGGCAAAAAGCTGCTGGAGAACGTGAAATTCTCCGTGATCCGTGGCAATACCTCCGAAATCAAACATCTGGCAGTGGGTACAGGTTCCACCCGTGGCGTTGACGCGGCAGAAGAAGATAAGATCACCGAGGACAACTACAAAGCCTTTGGTTATATGGCAAGAGAACTGGCACGGAAAACAGGGGCAGTCATTGCCATTTCCGGCGTCATCGACATCATCGCTTCCCCTGATCGTGTGTTTGCCCTGAGAAACGGCGATGCCATGATGAGCCGCATCACTGGCAGCGGCTGTATGCTCACAGCCCTTTTGGGTGCCTTCTGCGGCGGTAATCCCGATCATATTCTGGAAGCCACCGTATGCGCTGTATCCCTTATGGGTGTCAGCGGTGAAATCGCAAGAGAAAAAACTGACGCACAGGGGGCAGGTACCCTCACATTCCGCACCCATCTGGTGGATCAGATCAGTTTGACAGACGCAGAAACATTACAGAAACGGACAAGACTGGAGGAATTGGAATTGGCAGAAAAAGCAACGAAAGAATCCATGAAGGTATACGCTATCACAGATCGTGCATGGCTGGGCGGCAGAACACTCCATGAAGTGACAGAAGAAGTGCTGGCAGCAGGGGCAACTTTCCTGCAGATTCGTGAAAAAGAACTGGATGAAGCAACATTCTTGGAAGAAGCCAAAGATTTGGCGCAGCTGGCAAAGAAATACCATGTACCTTTTGTGGTAAACGATAACATCGAAATCGCACTGGCTTGCGGGGCAGACGGCGTCCATGTGGGACAGAGCGACATCGTGGATAAAGACGTGAGAGCTATGATTGGCCCCGACAAGATTCTGGGTATTTCCGCAAACACTGTGGAAACAGCCGTAAAAGCTCAGGAAAGCGGCGCGGATTACATCGGCGTAGGCGCGGTGTTCCACACAGATACCAAAAAGATGCCCAGTCCCTGACAAATGAGGAACTGCTGGCAATCTGCAAAGCTGTTACCATCCCTGTGGTTGCCATCGGCGGCATCAATGAAAATAACATCATGCAGCTCAAGGGCAGCGGCATCGACGGTGTTTCCGTTATCTCCGCTATTTTCGCTAAGGAACATCCAGGCGAAGCCACCAAAGTGCTGCTGAAAAAAAGTAGAAGAAATGCTGGGCGAATAAGCCTGTTTGAAAAAAGGAAGTGGCTCATATGTGTCCATTGACGCAGAAACGCAACAAAGCAGTTCTCCATGCAAAACCGATGTAAAAGCGACAGTTGCATGGAGGAAACGTCGCAGAAAGTCGGTTTTGCTGCTTGATTTGAATATCAAGGGGGAATCCGACCATGAAATACATCAACGCGTCAGACCTGCTGCCCCCTGCACTGGTGCAGACCTTGCAGGAGTATGTCCAAGGCGGCTATGTCTATATCCCTGCCAGAGAACATAAGAGCTGGGGAGAGAAAAGCGGCAGCCGCGAGGCATTGGCACAGCGGAACGAAGAAATCCGCAGCCAAAAGCAGGCAGGAGCAACACTGGAAGCGTTGGCAGAAACATACCATCTTTCTGTCTCTGCCATCCGCAAAATTATTTATCAGAAAGAGAAATAAGAAAAAGCTGGGTAAAGCAACTTCCACTTAAGAAAACATTGATTTTTCTTTTCCTTGATTTCTTAAGGGGAAGTGCGACGGCTGTCTTCATAAGAAAACATAACAAATAAAATTTTCATAAAATAAGAAAGCTAAAATCCTTTGTCATGATAAGGATTTTAGCTTTCTTTGTTTTCTTATGAAGATGCCCCTAAACCCAGCTTTTTTGTACCCAAAACACTGCCGAAGCGTTTTGTGGATTGCGGCAAAAGGGCAGGACTTTGTACAATCAATCCAGAAGGAGGCGATTGTATGAAGATCACCAAAGATGCCATGTATCCCCGTCTTGACGATACATGGACGATTTATCTGAAAAATGCCATCACGAACCCTGCCATTTCCGTGGGGGATTATACCATGTATCATGACTTTGTCCATGACCCCAGAGAATTTGAAAAGCATAATGTCCTCTACCAGTATCCCATCAATGGAGATAGGCTGAAAATCGGGAAATTCTGCTCCATTGCCTGCGGGGCAAAGTTCCTGTTCAACAGTGCCAATCATGCTTTGGGTTCCCTGTCCACTTATCCATTTCCCATATTTGCCGATGCTTGGGGGTTGGATTGGAAGCGGGTTACAGAGGCATGGGACAACAAAGGAGATATTACCATCGGCAATGATGTGTGGATTGGCTACGAAGCCGTTATCCTGGCAGGTGTCACCATTGGAGATGGCGCCATCATCGGCACAAGGGCAGTGGTTACGAAAGATGTGCCGCCTTATACCATTGTGGGCGGTGTGCCTGCAAAGCCCATCCGCAAACGGTTTTCCGAGGAAACCATTGCCGCTTTGGAGGAAATGCGCTGGTGGGATTGGGAAGAAGAAAAAATTGCCCGTCATATCTGGGATATTCAGGCGGGAGATGTGGAAAAACTGAAAAATGCATGATAGAAGTGCAATGAAAATAGAATAGCCGGATTCCTTTATGTTTCAAGGAGTCCGGCTATTTTTGTTTTTGATGATGCAGCCCATCAAAGGAGGCTGTTTTATCTGTTCACCATAAGTTTTTTCAGAGCGGCGTTGAGGCCGTCAATGCTCAAGTCGTACATATCAAAATCCTTGCGGATGATGTCGTAGGTCTTTGCCCACCAGCCGCCCCAGTAGGGACGTTCGGAGGGGTTCAGCCATACCAGATGGGGATATTTTTCCCGGAATCTGGTGAGCCATTCAATGCCGGTGATGTTGTCACGGGCACCGTAATTGTAATAGCTGGGGTCAAGCAGCTCCGAAGGTTCCATCTGGCGTCGCCAACGATGATGACCTTGTATTCGCTGCTGAGGTTTTTCAGAATCCATTCCGTAGGGATCACAGACTTTGGACGCAGCTGCGGGTTTGTGTATACCTTGGAGTAGATGCAGTTGTGGAAATAGAACACCTGCAAATCCTTGAAGTGGCTGGATTTGCTCACTGCCTGGAACAGCATGGAGCACAGGCGGCTGTAATAGTCCATGGAACCGCCGCTGTCCATGAGCAGCAATACTTTGACGGTGTTTTTCCGGGGACGGTCGTAAACCACTTTCAGCTTCCCTGCATTGTCACAGGTTTCCCGAATGGTGCCGTCGATGTCAAATTCTGTCTTGGCATCCTCAGCTTTGGCAGAGAACTGCCGCAGTCTGCGAAAAGCCATCTGGAACTGACGGGTGTCCAGGGTGTTGTCCTGACGGAAATCACGGAATTTCCGCTCGCTGGCAACCTGGAAGGCACGGCGTTTGCCGCCTTCCCCGCCAACACGGATGCCTCTGGGGCTGAAGCCGCTGTTGCCGAATACGGAAACACCGCCGGTACCTACCCAGTAACTGCCGCCGTTGTGTTCTTCTTTCTGTTCTTCCAGTCGTTCCAGGAACATTTTCTGGATTTCCGCCTGAGAGAGCCATTCATTCTGCATGGCACGCTCCATGTCGAACTGGTCGCCGGGTTTTTCCTTAGGATTTGTGAGCCAGTCCATCAGTTCTTTGGGCAGCTCTCCTTCAAATTCCACGCCTTTGAAAAATTCCAGAAATGCGCCGTCGAATTTGTCAAATCCGCTTCGCTTTTCACCAGCACACTGCGGCACAGATAGTAAAATCCCGTAAAAGAGGACTGGTGCAGACCTTTGTCCAGAGCTTCCATGAGGGTCATCCATTCATTCATGGATACTTTCAGCCCTCTGGAGCGCAGTAAATAGAAAAATGCCGTAAACATGGGATCACCTGCTTATCGTAAATAGCGGTTCAGTACGTCGATGTCTTCGTTCTTTTTCAGCAGAACCCCTGCAAAAGGAACTTCCTGGCGGATTCTGTCTACGTCAACACCGCCCAGCTGCAAGGCACGAATCCAGTCGATGACTTCGGAGGTGCTGGGTTTTTTCTGAATCTGGTACAGACCACGAATCCAGTAGAATGTTTCCAGTACCTGTTCCAGCAGATGTTCTTCCACTTTGTCAAAGTGTACTTTGATGATTTCTTCCATCTGTTCCGCATCTGGGAATTCGATGTAGTGGAAGATGCAGCGGCGCAGGAATGCGTCGGGCAGTTCTTTTTCCGCGTTGGATGTGATGATTACGATGGGACGCTGTTTTGCCTTTACGGTTTCCTTTGTTTCGGGAATGTAGAATTCCATTTTATCCAGTTCCCACAGCAGGTCGTTGGGGAATTCCAGATCGGCTTTGTCGATTTCGTCGATGAGGAGGATTACCTGCTCGTCAGTGGAGAAAGCTTCCCCCAGCTTGCCCATTTTTACATATTTTGCGATGTCGTCTACGCCTTCGTTGCCGAACTGGCTGTCGTACAGACGCTGTACCACGTCATAAACGTACAGACCATCCTGGGCTTTTGTGGTGGATTTGATGTTCCAGATCACCAGTTTTTTGCCCAATGCTTCGGAAATGGCTTCCGCCAGCATGGTTTTGCCTGTGCCGGGTTCCCCTTTGATCAGCAGGGGTTTTTGCAGCGCCATGGCAATATTGACAGAACGCATGAGTTCTTCACTTGCGACATAATTTTTACTTCCTTGAAATGTTGCGGACATGAAATATCACCTTTCCTAGATAGATTATGGGTTATATTGTAAGAGAACAGCACAGACCTTGTCAAGAAAAAAGCCCGTCATATCGGGAAAATCAGGGTTTTTCACAGAAAAAGAAAGGCCTGTTTCGAATTTCTGCGCAAAACAGAAAAAGCCGGAATGATGTGTATTTTCCATACCATTCCAGCTTTTTTTGTCTGTCAGATTATGAAATGTTTCAGCGTACATCCAGCCCAGCCAGTTTTGCCATTTCCAAAATGGACTGTTTGGATACTTTTTTGCCTTTGTAATCAATGAGGTCATCCATGCTGCCTGTGAAAATATCGGCAGGTTCATACTTTTTCAGAATGATGGTGTTTTCTTCTACAAAGATCTCCAGGGAGTCTTTGATTTCGATTCCCATGTTTCGACGCAGTTCGATGGGCAAAACCACTCTTCCCAGTTCGTCTACTTTACGAACGATGCCTGTTGATTTCATCTGATTTCCTCCCTGTAAGACCAGTCGGTCTGATTTTTCTTAACAGAATATTAACACAGATCCATGCAAAATACAACAAAAATATCGTCGTTTCACCCAATTTTTGGAAAAAGGGATAGTTTTTCCCGCCCGTGCATAGATGTGAAAGAAGGGAAGGAGGGGAAAACATGCTGAATGTGATCTGGGGATTTTTTCTCATAGGCGGTATTTTGACAGGAGCGTTTCTGGGACGGATGGATCTGGTGACAAACGCGGTCATTGACGGCGGCAGGAATGCTGTGGAACTTGCTTTTACCATGGCTGGAGTGGTGGCAGTCTGGTCAGGCATTTTGAAAATTGCGGAAAAAGGCGGCATGATCGACGCATTGGCGGAAAAAATGGAGCCATTTCTGGATTTCCTGTTTCCTGAGGTGCCCAGAGGACATGCCGCAAGGCGGTATATCTCCGCCAATTTTGCTGCCAATTTTCTAGGACTTGGCTGGGCAGCCACACCGGCAGGGCTTCTCGCCATGGAGGAACTGGCAAAGCTGAACGGCAAAACAGGACGCGCCAGCAATGCCATGTGTATGTTTCTGGTGGTGAATATGTCCTCTTTGCAGCTGGTGACAGTGAATATCCTTGCTTATCGGGCGGAATATGGCTCTCTGGCTCCGGCGGAAATCATGGGGGCAGGCATTGCTGCCACGCTGGGTACTACCCTTGTGGGGATTCTGCTGGCGAAGATACTGGAAGGGAGGGGAAAACATTGCGGTTTCTGATGGTGCTTTCGGACTTTATCATTCCCGTGACTGTACTATTTATTGTGGTTTTCGGTTCTCTCAAGCGGGTGAATCTCTATGAAACCTTTTTGGAAGGAGCAAAGGAAGGCTTACATACAGTAGTGAATATCCTGCCTACTTTGCTGGGACTTATGGTGGCGGTGGAAGTGCTGCGGGCAGGAGGACTTCTGGAACTTTTGACAAAACTGCTGGCGCCCTTGGAGCATCTGGTGGGATTTCCCGCGGAATTGGCTCCTCTCACATTGGTGCGGCTGGTGTCCTCCTCGGCGGCAGTGGGGCTTTTGACGGAAATTTTTGCGGCTTATGGCCCTGATTCTTTTCTGGGGCGTTCCGCTTCGGTGATGATGTACTGTACGGAAACGGTGTTTTATACTATGAGCCTGTACTTCCTTTCTGTGGGCATCACCAAAACAAGACATACCCTGTTCTGCGCCCTTGCGGCAAACTTCACGGGAGTGGCTTTGTCCCTCTTTCTGGTGGGGCGCCTTTTCGGTGGGGGCTGAAAAACAGGTTTGAAAAAATCCCTCTGGTGTTTTATAATAAAAATATCTATGTGCAAAAAACCTTGCAAAAGAGGGAAGGGACAGACATGAAGAAACACTTACTCTGCGCGGTGGTCATGGCGGCGCTGACCCTTTCTGCCTGTGGGCAGGAAGAAGCGGTCTTTACACTGACAGCCGCTCAGCAGGAGCAATATACACAACAGATGGAAGAAGTGGCAGAGGAATATTATTGGGACTTCGACGGGGACAGTCTGCGTTTTGCCGCAGGCATCGTACCGGAAAATACAGAGGAAAATGCAGATTTCTTCGCGGCTTGTGCGGAAACCGATCATAATATGACCAGTTATGCCGGCACAGAAGTGGTGGTGGGCACCGCCAATCTGATGCATTATAACGGGGATGCGGCAGGTCAGCTTATGTGTTATTTTTCCGGCAGCAGTCTCATCGGCGTATGTTATCAGGGGGGATACGATAACAGCTGGTACAGCCTCAATGCCCGGAATCCTTATGAAACAAACGGCAATTTCCAGTCCTATGAAAACTGGGAAGGTATGAATACCGATTTTTCCATGACACCGGCTTCTTTTCCCAAGGAAGGCTTCCTTTCCACAGGGAAAGACAAAGACGGCAATGTGCTGACAGCATCTTTGCAGGATGGTGCCGTACAGATTTATCGTTATCAGAAAGGCGCTCTGCGTCTGTGGCGGACACTGACATTCGGCAGTGGTCTGGAAGCCACATCCGCAACGTTCTTTGATGGAGCGGAAGGCAGTGAATTGGCAGTGGTGCTTTCCAGCATCACCGAGGAAGGCAGCGGCGAAAGTGAACACGTTTTCACCCGTTCGGAAAAAATATTGTTCTATGACGCCAATATGCAGAAAACGTCTGAGGAAATCTCGCTGGAATCCAATGATGCCGGGGCTTTGGCGGCAGAAGGCGGTAAGCTCATGCTCTCTGACGATAAGACCATACAGTATTATGAACGGGGAGAAGGGGGCTGGAGCAATACAGGCTTTACCCGTTTGAAACATACCGTAGAGTACATCCATATCACCGACCTGGACGGCAACGGTGTGAAAGAATATCTCATGAGTGACGGCATGGATCTGTATTTGTATCAGAAAAACGACAATAACTTCCGCAAGATTTGGTCTACCCATCTGGGTGTGGAAAGC
Source organism: Clostridia bacterium UC5.1-1D10 (assembly GCA_001304995.1). Lineage (GTDB taxonomy): Bacteria > Bacillota > Clostridia > Lachnospirales > Anaerotignaceae > Anaerotignum. The sequence continues at coordinate 28,945 of BBZU01000013.1, forward strand.
CTTTATGGCCCCATCACCAGTGGCGACCTGAACCGAGATGGTGTGAAAGAAGTCTATGTCTGCGATATGACAGGCACCACCATCCGTTATCTGCTGACGGAAAAAGGACTGCGTTCCTCCAATGAGGATATCGTCTATGCTCAGTGCATCTACCCTTATGATTTGAACAGCGATGGGCTGGATGATTACTGGCTGGTGACAGACATTGAGGAGCGGAACGGTTCTCTTTGCATGGCAGAACAGGCGGCGGAATAACATAAAGAGGAAACAATATGACAGAACAGGATTTGTATTATATGAAAGAAGCCCTGCTGGAAGGGGAAAAAGCCCTGGCAGAAGGGGAAGTGCCCATTGGTGCTGTTATGGTGCGGGATGGGGAAATCATCGCCCGTGGCCATAATATGCGCAATACGGCAAAAAATCCTCTGCGCCATGCGGAAATTGATGTGATCAACGAAGCGGCAGGCATTGTGGGGGATTGGCGGCTGGAGGACTGCACATTGTATGTGACCGTCGAGCCTTGTCCCATGTGTGCCGGCGCCATCGTCCAGGCAAGGATTCCCAGAGTGGTGTTCGGCACCAGAAACAGCAAGGCAGGCTGCGCCGGATCTATTTTGGATCTGCTCAATGAGCCGCGCTTCAACCATCAGGTGGAAGTGGAAGAAGGTCTTTTGCAGCCAGAGTGCAGCGAGATCATGAAGCGGTTTTTCCGCAGATTTCGCAAAAACAAAGCCGCGGAAGAAACAGTGGAAAAGCAGACAGAAAACGAAGCATAAAAGAGAAAAATCAAGGGTTTTTGCCGAAAATACGCCTTTTACGGAAATTTCCATTGACAGAAAGCCCGTTGTTATGTATAATATAATGGCATTTTTGAAACGGTAAAATTTCCGTGCTAGCCGGGGGATTAGCGGTACCCTGCACCCACAATCCGCTAGAGTGGGGGTGACGTCTGCTTTCGGCGCCGTCCAAAATGGTCTGCCCTTTGGAAGGGGCGTTGAAGTTCAAGTCTTGCACAACAGGAGCCTGTGAACCGTGTCAGGGTCGGAAGGCAGCAGCACTAAGCAGTCAACTTCTCGTGTGTCGCAAGGTCGCTTGGATGGAGCTTCGGAAGGAGGTAACGCATGGTTGGCAGTGACAACAGCAGATGCACGGATTCCTATAAAAAATCAGACGGGAGAGAATCCCGTCTTTTTTATTTCTGTTGGAAAAAAGAAAACCGAAAGAGAATTTTCTCTTTCGGTTATTTTTTGCGAAAATTTCCAGTATTTTGTTGACGATTTCTTCCATTTGGGCAAATTCCTCGGGAGAAAGCCGCCCAAGCCGCTGGCAGAGGGTATCTGCCGGAGATTTTTCTATATCCCCAAAAAGAAGGGTGTCTGCGGAAACATGCAGCACCTGACAGATATTCTGAAGGGTTTCCATGGAAAGCCCTACGATACCTCGCTCAATGGCGGAAATATGCTTGGGGCCAAGATGCAAAAGTTCCGCGAAGGCCTCTTGGGTCAGACCTGCCTGTAAACGGGCTTTGCGGATGCGGCTGCCCATTTGGATATTGATTTCTTTTTTCTTCTGCATGTTATCACCACCTGTTACCATTAGTTTAGGGAATTGTATAGCAGTAATAAACATGGTAATATTATTACAAAATATCATTTTAATAATGCGAATTGGAGTGATGGTATTGGGTGGAAAGTGTTTTTTTATTGGACATCGGGATGCACCGTTTGAAATATATGATGTTTTATGTGATGTGATAGAGCAACATATTTCGGAGTTTGGGGTTACAGAATTTTATGTGGGAAACCATGGAAGTTTTGACTTTATGGCAGGAAAGGCTGTTGGTGTCTGTAAGAAAAAATTAGAATTGCCAGCATATTTTGATGGAAGTTATTTTCCAGAAGGTCAAGAAATGGTGCCATATCGGGTTGCGATTCCGAGATTAAATAGATATATGATTGCACACAGTGATTTTGTGATTGCTTATGTAAAAAATATTACCGGAGGGGCGTATGTTTCATTGGAATATGCAGAAAAACTGCAAAAACAAGGGAAACTGCACGTTTGGAAACTGGTTTAGAACATTTTCCTCGCCTTTTCATTTCCCCCGCCCTATGCTATACTATATCTGTCCCTTTGGGACATTTCCGCCTGTTTTTCAGGCGTTATGAAGGAGGAATCGCCATGTCTTACACGGCGTTATACAGAAAATTCCGCCCCAATGTCTTTGCCGGCGTGGTGGGGCAGGATCATATTGTGAAAACACTGAAAAATCAGATGAAAACGGGGCGTGTGTCCCATGCCTATCTGTTCTGCGGCACCAGAGGTACCGGCAAAACATCCACAGCAAAAATCTTTGCCCGTGCCATCAACTGTCTGCATCCCACAGAAGATGGGGAGCCCTGTAACGAATGTAAAGTCTGTCAGGATATTTTGGCTGGGCGCAGCGTCAATGTCATGGAAATCGACGCCGCTTCCAACAACAGCGTTGACAACATCCGCGAGATCCGGGAAGAAGTGAAATATCCTCCCACAGAGGGCACATTCAAGGTCTATATCATCGACGAAGTGCATATGCTGTCCAACAGTGCTTTTAACGCATTGCTGAAAACATTGGAGGAACCACCTGCACATGTCATCTTCATTCTGGCAACCACAGACCCCCAGAAAGTACCTGCAACCATCCTTTCCCGTTGTCAGCGGTTCGACTTCCGTCGGATTACTGCCGACGATATTGCTCATACACTGATGAAATATCTCAATGAGGAAGGACTTGCGGCAACAGAAGATGCTCTGCGGTATGTGGCACAGCTGGCGGATGGTTCTCTCCGTGACTCCTTGAGTATTCTGGATCAGTGCCTTGCTTTTTACAGCGGCGAGGAAGTGACGCTGGAAAAGGTACAGGATGTAGTGGGTGCCGTTGACAAGACCGTGTTCTTTGACATGACAGAGGCTTTGAAGCAGAAAGACGCCGCCAAAGCCATGGAACTGGTGGAGGAAATGCTGCTGGCAGGTCGTGACGTGAAGCAGTTTGTGACGGAGCTTTTGGTGCATCTGAGAAATCTGCTGGTCACATCCACGGTGCCGGACAATGCCCGCATTCTGGACTTGTCCGCGGAAAACGCGGCCCGTTTGCAGCAGCAGGCGAAGGGGCTTTCCCCTGCGGAACTGACTTACTGGATTGGGCGTTTTTCCGGCTTGCAGAATGACATGAAATACGCTTCCAATGAGCGTATCCTGCTGGAAGTGGAAATCCTGCGCCTTTGCTCCACGTGGGCAGATACAGACTTGACCGCATTGGCGGCAAGACTGGCAGGACTGGAACGGAAAGTGGCGGAAGGCGTCACCGTTACCGTCACAGAACAGGTTTCTGACGGTGCCGTGAAAAAAGAAAAGCCAAAGGCAAAACGCAAACCACCCGCATTGCCGGAGGACAAGGAAAATTTACAGAAAGAATGGCCTTTGCTTCGCAATGAAATCGGCGACCCCATTTTGAAAAGCAAGCTTTCCCGTGTGGAAATCGGCTTCAAAGAGGATGACAATGTCTATCTGGTCTGCGAATACGGCGCACTGGCGGACATGGTGCAGAAATATCTGCCCCAGATTACTGAGGAACTGGAAAAGGCAACAGGCAAGACATTCCAGCTGCAAACATTGGAAAAAGCCGCTTACGACCAGTGGCGGGAACCAATTATGGCGCGGAGGAAGAAGCAGCTTCTGATGAAAACGACCCCGAATGGGCAAGCATCATGAGCGGATATTTCCCCGAAGCAGATCTGGAACCCTAAAAACACTTGCAGTTCCGGCACTTTTTATATAAAATAGAAACGATATTGTAAAAATCAAAACTTTTAGGAGGTTATGAAATATGGCAAGAGGCGGATTCCCCGGTATGGGCGGCATGAACATGAACAACCTGGTGAAACAGGCACAGAAAATGCAGAAACAGATGGCTGCCATGCAGGAAGAACTCAACGAAAAAACACTGGAAATGACCAGCGGCGGCGGTGCTGTGAAAGTGGTTATCTCCGGCAAAAAAGAAATCAAAGAACTGAAAATCAACCCTGATGTGGTAGATCCCGATGATGTGGAAATGTTGGAAGACCTGATCCTGTCCGCAGTGAACGAAGCCATCCGTCAGGCAGATGAAATGTACAACAATGCCATGGGCAAACTGACAGGCGGCATGGGCATGGGCGGCATGTTCTAAGAAAAAGAGGGATACCATGAATTATTACGGAAATCCCATTACCAGACTCATTGAGCAGCTGGCAGGTCTGCCGGGCATCGGCGGCAAGTCAGCCCAGCGTCTGGCTTTTCATATCATCCATATGCCTGAGGAAAAAGTGGCAGCTCTTGCAGGCGCCATTCTGGAGGCGAAACAGCAGGTGCATTACTGTTCTGTCTGCTGTAATCTCACAGACGAAGACCCTTGTCCTGTCTGCGCAAATCCCAATCGGGATCACGGTACCATCATGGTGGTGGAAGACCCCAGAGATATGGCGGCTTATGAACGCACCAGAGAATTCCACGGGGTATATCATGTACTCCACGGTGCAATTTCTCCCATGACAGGTGTAGGCCCCAATGATATCCGCATTGCGGAGCTGGTCAAGCGCATGGACGAGAATGTGAAGGAAGTCATTCTTGCCACCAACCCCAATGTGGAAGGGGAAGCAACGGCAATGTATATCAGCCGTCTGCTGAAGCCCATGGGAGTAAAGGTGACGCGTATCGCCAACGGCGTGCCTGTGGGTGGCGATTTGGAATATGTGGACGAAGTTACCCTTTCCAGAGCGCTGGAAGGCAGAAGGGAATTATAAGAAAACAAAAACCGGAAGCTCTTTGACTTCTTTATCAGAAAACAAAGAAAGCTGAAATCCTTATCATACAAAGGATTTCAGCTTTTTTATTTTTACTGAGATTTTATTTTGTATGTTTTCTTCTGAAGACAGCCGTCGCAATTCCCCTTAAGAAATCGAGAAAGTGAAAAACGATGTTTTCTTAAGGGGAATCTGCTTTTATAGAATTTCCTGTTTTTTTCGTCTGTCTGCTGTTTTTTCCATTGGGTGTAGGTGTTGCCAAAAGCCTCTAAACTGTCCAGCACGGGGTAAAAAGCCTCGCCGATCTGGCTGACGCTGTATTCCACTTTCGGCGGCACACCGGGATATTCTATGCGGACAATCAAACCGCTGGCTTCCAGCAATTTCAGCTGTTTGGACAATGTGGCGTGGGTCATTTTGGGCATTTGTTTCTGCAATTGCCCGAACCGCAGGGTACGTCCGTGGAGCAGGTGCAGGATGAGGATGCTCCATTTCCCTGCCAGCAGTTTCTGGGCAGTGACAAAAGGGCAGGGATTTCGTTTTTCTGGTTCCATGAGGATGCCTCCTTAGTATCTTTTACTATACTAGGTATAGAAAAAATCGTACTTGTATTTTCTATCATAACAGAAGATAATGAAATGGTAAACGTAAAAAACAAAAGAAAGGCGGTAGAAGTATGAAAAATCCTGTGGAATATTTGAGAGAATGTAAAGTTTTTTATCTGGCAACATGTGAGCGTAACCAGCCCCGTGTGCGTCCTTTTGGCGCTGTGGCTCTGTACCAGAATCACGTATATCTGATGACTGCAAATACAAAAAAAGTATATCGCCAGCTGAAAGAAAACCCTCTGGCAGAAGTATGTGCCATGCATCCCGACGGCACATGGATTCGCATCAACGGCAATGTGATGTGGGATGACAGCCGGGAAGCAAAAGTTGCCATGCTGGAACAGAATCCCGATCTGCGCAGCATGTACAGCGAAGACGACGGCAAAATGGAAGTCTTTTATCTGGGCGGCGGCAGTGTAACAATCGATTCTTTCACAGCTCCTCAGGAATCCATGGCACTGTAATAAATTTTTTGAAATAAGAAAAGCCGAAATCCTTAATCAAGAAAGGATTTCGGCTTTTTTCTGTCGTTTTTCAGTTGCCCTGTTTCTTTTTCCCGAAACGGGGGAAGATTTCAAAGGCCTTGTAAGGCAATACCAGAATGATCAGAGAACCGATGGCAATGGCACCGGAAAGCTTGAACCCTGTCAGAGCATTGGAATAGGTGGAAAGGATATTGCCTTTGATGGCAGCCTGCATGGTGTTGTAAACCGCAGCACCGGGCACCAGTGACAGTACACCGGGGATCTGGTACAGGATGGAGGGTTCCTGTCTGTGGTAGGAAAGGAACCGTGCTGTGGCGGTGATGGCCATGGTGGCAATCAGTGTAGCGGTTGTGGCACTTTCCGTATAGGAAAGGACAAGCATATATACAAACCAGGACAAAAAGCCATTGATGCCGCTGTAAAGCAGTTCCCTTCTGGGAGCGTTGCAGATGATGGAATAGCCCCAGCTGCCGACGAAGGAAAAGGCTGCCTGAAATACAATCATTTTCAATGTGATGTCTGTCATAATAACCTCCTGCACATCTTAAAAATTGGAGAAGATACTCAGAGCCATAGCAACGCCGGCGGCGATTGCACAGGCAATGAGGAAGGCTTCCATCAGTTTGGCATTGCCGCTGATGAAATTGCCCTCCAAAAGGTCACGGATACCTTTTGTCAGGGTGATACCCGGCAGTATGGGCATGATGCTGCCGACGATCATCATATCGATTTGGGTGAAGGGCAGCACCAGATGGAACAGGCAGGCCAGTAACCCTGTCAGCAGACCGCCGGTGAAGGAGCTGAAAAAGTAAGATGTTTTTCGTTTGCTCATGATGTATGACATAATGCCCAGGAGGGTGCCGATGAAAAAGGCGGCGATACCGTCCCAGAAGGTACCATTGTATACCATAGTCAGACCGCCGGAAGTGAGGGCATAGCCCAAAATCCGCTGCCAGGGCGCGAAAGACGGGGCGTAGTGGATTTCCAGCACTTTCTGTGTGGCTTCTTCCAGTGTGATCTTTCCGGCTACAAAAGAGCGGCTCATGTTGTTGACGGCACAGATCTTCTCAAAATTAACGGAGCGATCTTTTACCCCTCTTGCCATGGAAAGGGGCCCCTTTTCTTCACGGGGCAGGCTCACAATGAGCATGGTAGACAGCGCCAGGGCTTCTACTTGTTTTCGTCCGCTGACGGAAAGAATACGTAGCATTGTATCCTGTACGCGGTATGTTTCCGCTCCGGATGTCAGCATGATCTCACCGGCGTCCAGTGCCAGATTCAGCAGCTTGGTATCGTCGTCCATTACCTTTTACCTCCAAACATTGTAAATTTCGTTGTTGTCATACTAAGTGTATTCTTTTTTGGCAAAATGTAAAGGGAATTTTCTGTAAAATTATTTCGCCTGCGAACTATTTTTTTGTGCGAAAGTGTGAAAAAAGAGATGGTGTATACAAAAAAGTCATTTACATTGCTTTTCTTTTGTACTATAATAAAGAAAATGAATATAAAGCTGGGGGGTGCTGTCTTTGGGCAGCTGAGAGGAATGCAGGTTCCAACCCTTTGAACTTGATGTGGTTAGTACCATCGGAGGGAAGCAATACAAGATGATATGGAAATTATAAGATTCTTTCCTTCTAAGAGGGAAAGAATCTTTTTTGTGGAAAAAAGGAGGAAAATGGACATGAAATTGACAGAACGCCTTTACAAAAGCGTGGAAGATATCTGGATGGGTTATTTGGAACAGCCTTTCGTAAAAGAATTGGCAGAAGGCACACTGGATGTGGAAAAATTCCGTTTTTATATGATCCAGGATTACCGTTATCTGCTTCAGTATGCCAAAGTGTTTGCTTTCGGCGTCATCAAGACAGAAGATCCGGAACTGATGCGCCGCTTTGCCGGTATGGTGCATGACGTACTGGACGGCGAAATGAACGTACATAAGACTTACATGGCAAGATTGGGCATCACCGAAGAAGAAGTGGCAAAAACACCTTCCGCTCTGACAAACCAGTCCTACACCTCCTATATGCTGGATGTGGCAAACAAAGGCGGCCCCCTGGAAATCCTCATGGCAGTGCTGGCTTGCGCATGGAGTTATCAGGTCATTGGAGAACACCATGTGAAGGTGCCCGGCGCTGTGGAACACCCTCTTTACGGCGAATGGGTACAGGGTTACAGCAGCAAGGAATATGCGGACAGCACCAAAGAAATCATTGACTGTGTAGACGCTCTGGGCGAAAACATCACCCCTGAACAGGAAGCATATCTGACTGATATTTTCGTAAAATGCAGCCGCTATGAAAAACTGTTCTGGGATATGGCTTATGCCATGGAGATGTAAAGAAGGAGAGCGAAAGAAGTTATGCTGCAATTTGAAAACGTATCCTTCCGTTATGCCGAAGACGACTTCGACATGATGCGAAATTTGAATTTTCAGGTGGAGGACAGGGAATTTGTGTCCATCATCGGCGCCAGCGGCTGCGGCAAAAGCACCATTTTCCGCCTCATCAATGGTCTGGAAAAATTACAGCAGGGTCGGATACTGGTGGATGGCCGCCCTGTGCAGGAATTGAAAAATTACAGTGCTTTTATGCCTCAGAAAGACCTGCTCTTTCCTTGGCGCACCATTGAAAAGAATATCTGCCTGCCTATGGAACTGGCGAAAGTCCCCAAGGCAGAACAGGAAAAACGCTGCAAAGAAGTGCTGGAACAAGTGGGACTTTCTGAATACGCCAAAAAGTATCCCAAAGACCTGTCCGGCGGTATGAAGCAGAGGGTAGCCTTTGCCCGTACATTGCTGTCCGGGGCGGATCTGCTGCTGTTGGACGAGCCTTTCAGCGCATTGGACTATCTGACCCGTGTGGATATGCAGGAATGGCTGCTGCATCAGTGGGAGCATTACCATAAGACCATATTGTTCATCACCCACGACGTAGAGGAAGCCATTTTCCTTTCCAAGACCATTTACATCATTCAGGACAGACCTTTCTCCCAGATGGAACGGGTGGAAGTGCCTCTGTCTTACCCACGCAATCGTGAGGATTTGAAACGTCCTGACATTGTGGAACTGAAAGAAACACTCATTGAAAAACTCAGAAGGAGCGTGATGAATCCATGAAAAACATCTGCCTTCTGTGATTCTGGCTGTGGTTCTGCTGTTGCTGTGGCAGGGCATTGCCATGATTATCGACGCGGCGTATATCCTGCCGTCACCTACACAGATTTGTGTGCGGCTGTGGGAGCTGCGGGAACCCCTGTTTTTGGTGCATCTGCCTGCAACCATGAAAGTCACCGCCATTGGGCTTTTGATCTCCATTGTGCTGGGGATTCTGCTGGCAGTTGTCATGGATGCCAATGAAAAAGTGGAACGGGCACTCTATCCCGTTATCGTGGCATCCCAGACCATCCCTACCACTGCCATCGCGCCTTTGTTCATCCTCTGGTTTGGCTATTCCATCTGGAGCAAGGTGCTGGTAACCATTTTGATCACCTTTTTCCCCATTGCCATTACGGTCTTTGACGGCTTCAAAGCCACCAAACGGGAAATGGAAGAATTATTGCAGACTTACGGCGCAACAAAAGCCGATATTTTCTGGAAGCTGAAACTGCCTACGGCACTGCCCAACTTTTTCTCCGCCATCAAAATGGCCATCCCCCTCAGCGTCATCGGGGCTGCCATTGCCGAATGGCTGGGGGCACAGGAAGGCCTGGGCTACTTCAGCAAACGTATGATGACACAGTTGGACGGCGCAGGCGTTTTCGCGCCTGTGGTGCTGTTGTCCATAACGGCTATGCTTGCCGTTGGGATCATTACCGTCTTGGAATATCGTTTTATCAAATGGAGAAAGGAGATCTAAGGAATGAAAAAGAAATTGTTTGCGATGCTCATGGCAGCGGCTATGGTATTCGGCATGACAGCCTGTGGAAGTGGAGAATCCGCAGACACCACAGCCGAAACCACAGGCGAGGAAACTCAGCTGGAGGATTTTTCCATTGTGCTGGACTGGTACCCCAATGCGGTACACGCCTTCCTGTATGATGCCATTGAAAAAGGCTACTTTGCGGAAGAAGGTCTGAATCTGGTAATCCAGTTCCCTGCCAACACCAATGACGGCATTTCCCTGCCTGCTGCTGGCAAAGCAGATGCCGGTGTGTACTACATGCAGGATGCCATCATGACTTCCTGTGAGGAAAATGTGCCCATCGTTTCCATCGGTGCGGTGACACAGAAATCCATGAACGTTGTCATTTCCCTGAAAGACAGCGGCATCACAGAAGCAAAAGATCTGGCTGGCAAGAAGATCGGCTATGCAGGTACTGTCCTGTCTGAAGCACAGATTCAGGCAATGCTGCAGAATGCAGGCTTGACTGCTGACGACTGCGAGTGCATCGACGTTGGTTTCGACCTGATGTCTGCACTGACAACAGGTCAGGTAGACGCGACCATTGGCAACATGGTCAACCACGAAGTGCCTCAGATGGAAGAACAGGGCTTTGAAGTAAATTACTTCTATCCCACAGACTTTGGCGTGCCTCAGGGCTATGAACTGGTGTTTCTGGCAAACAAAGACGCCATCAATGAAAATCCCGAAAAATATCAGGGCTTCCTCCGTGCTTGCCAGAAAGGCTTTGAAGATATGAAGAACAACCCTGATGAAGTATTGCAGATTCTGCTGGATAACCAGAACGAAGCAAACTTCCCTCTGTCTGAAAACGTAGAAAGACAGAGCATGGAAATCCTGCTGCCCGATATGGAAACAGAATCCGCGCCTTTCCTCCATCAGGAAGCATCCGTATGGCAGGAAAACGCTGACTGGATGTATGAAGTTGGCGTGCTGACAAAAGAAGCCGATGTCAGCGGATTGGTGGTAAACCTGCTGGACGAAGCACAGTAAAAGAACTATTGTGAAAAGAAAAAAAGAACCAACCTGATTAGGGACATCTTCATAAGAAAACAAAGAAAGCCAAAATCCTTATCATTACAAAGGATTTTGGCTTTCTTATTTTATTAAGATTTTATTTGTTATGTTTTCTTATGAAGGCAGCCGTTGCAATTCCCCATAAGAAATCAAGGAAGAGGAAAATCAACGTTTTCTTAAGGGAAAGTTGCTTTACAAGGTCGGTTTTTTGTACTTTTTTGCGATTTCTCCCGCATTGAAAAACCCCTGTTTTCCGGGTATAATGAAAAGAAAACCATAAAGGAGGCGGGGCTATGCGTGCCCTTATCACCGGAGCCACCAGCGGCATCGGCAAGGCTTTTGCCCTGCTTTTGAGCCAGAGGGGCTTTGATTTGATTTTAGCCAGCCGGAATACGGCAAAAATGCGGAAATTACAGAAAATACTGCCCACCCATGTGGACATTGTCACCGTGGATTTGACCAAAGAAGCGGACTGTTATCATTTATACGAAACAGTGAAAGATACGCCCATTGACCTTGTCATCAATAACGCCGGTATGGGAGCAGTGGGACAGTTTGCCGAAATCCCTCTGGAAAAAGAACTGGATATGCTGAATCTCAACGTCCGGGCGGTACATATTCTCACAAAGCTGTTTTTACAGGACTTTGTCCGTCGGGATTATGGATATATTTTGAATGTGGCGTCGTCGGCTGGGTTTACGGCAGGCCCCCTCATGGCGTCTTACTATGCGGGAAAAAACTATGTGCTGCGGCTGACACAGGCGGTGGCGGAAGAATTGCGGCAGGAAGGGAGCCGGGTGCGGGTATCCGCTCTTTGTCCCGGGCCTGTGGATACGGACTTTAACCGCAATGCCAATGCCAAATCCGCTGTGAAGGGCATTTCTCCCAAGAAAGCAGCTGCCGCAGGACTGAAAGGCGTTTTTGCCGGAAAAACGGTGATACTGCCTGACGGCGGTACCTACGCCACAAGACTGATGCAGCGGTTATTGCCGGAAAAATGCCTGCTGCCTTTGACCTACGCCATCCAAAAGCGAAAAGAGGACTAACATGGAACTGGATTTACATGGACAGATTAAGAAAAGGAAGGGCTGGCAGAAAGTGATCCTGCTGACCATTCAGGGGTATTTTGACAATAAGGTGGGGCGCAACGCCGCCGCCATGACATACTACCTCTTGTTTGCCATGTTCCCGTTTTTATTTTTGTGACATCTCTTTTGGGGCTTCTGCATCTGCCCACATTGACATTGGATGGACAGATCACCCGTTTCCTGCCGGAAGATGTGGTAGTGTTTCTGAATCTTGCCATTGAGCATATCACAAAGAGCAGCAACAATGCTTTGCTGACATTCGGGTTGGTGTTCTCTGTGTGGTTTCCTCTTCGGGCAGTTTCCAACCTTATGGAAGCCATCAACGATATTTACGGCGAAGAAAAATCCGGCAGCCATTCCATCCGTACAGCTATCCTGACGGCATTGACCATTGTCTTGATTCCAGCCACTCTTTTGGTGTTGCTGTTGGGGGAAAGGGTGCTGGGATTTGTAGGGGAATATATTCCCATTTCAACGGAATTCATCACCGGATGGAGCCGTATGCGTTTTGTGCCTATGGCGGCGGCGCTGCTGTTTGTGCTGTCGGCGGTGTATTTTTTCTCGCCGTCCAAAATACAGAAAGCCCGGTATATCCTGCCGGGGGCTATCCTTTCCATGGGTGTGTGGATGCTCTTTTCCCTGATATTTTCCTACTATGTAGACCACATGGGACGGTATTCCATTATTTATGGCTCCATCGGGGTCATCATTGCCCTCTTGGTGTGGATGGACTGGAGCATGATCGCTATGCTTATGGGCGCGGTGTTTAATGTGGCACTGCGGGAAACCTACGATAAACCAAAAGAAATCAAATTAGAACCATAAAAAACCGGAAATTCCAGATGGTGGAACTTCCGGTTTTTTGATTTTGTCAGAACTGGATGATGTCCTGATATTCTTCCTCTGTCAGCTTGCCCAGTGTCAGATAACGCTGGAGCTGGTCTTTGCGGACATAACCCAGTTTGTATTTTTTCTTCAGGATCTCGTACATCTCACATGCCTCCTTCCAGAATTGCCAGTTCTAGGTCAGAAAGCCCCTGCATGATGATTTGCAGGTCTGTGTAAACAGGTTCCGGCTGTGGTTCATAGTCGTAGATGAGCTGCTGTTCTTCATTCAGTTTCAGATAGACCACAAAGCCTTCTTTTGGCTCCGGAAAGGGGGGCAGGGAAGTATCCAGCCAAATGGTGTTGTCACAAAGGCAGCTTTCTGCCGCTTCTTTGCTTACATAAAGGTTGTACCAGACCACACGGCCGGTCTTGTCGAAATTGACTAACATGTTTTTCGCTCCTTTCGTTTACGCTTCTTTGGTGTCGGTGTAGCCGATCAAAAATTCCTCCAACTGTGCAGAGGATGCCGTATAGCCGATGTATAGGAAGGTGTAATCGGTACCGGCAGTAACAGAAATAACCCATTCGCAGGTGCGACCTTCTCCCTCAGAGGAATATTTGTAATGAAGACAGGCCTTTTCCTCTGGAGGCAGACATGAAATAGATTCCCCCATATTGGTTTTTTCCGGTGCGTTGCTTAACTGATAGGGGACGTTGTCATAAATGTCAAAAGCAAAACTTCCACTATCTGTTACTTTGAACTTTAAATAAATGGTACCGTTTTTTTCAGCACGAAAAAGTTGTAAGCTTTCCGTAAAATCTGCTGCTGGTGGACTTTGGAAACCAATTGCTGATATTTTTTTGATCTCTGTTGTGGAATAACGGTAGATATCCGCTTTCTCTTCCGGCTGATGACTGGGGTGGAGCAGCCCGAAAAGCGTATCCTCCCCTTCATCGCCGGGATTGCCGATTTTTTCGCTGACGCCTGCCATGTCCTGTTCCGCCTGATACAGCTGGGTGTCAATGGCATCCATGTTCTCATTGAAGTCCGCCACGTCGTAGTAGTCATCGGTGCCGGGTTTGATGAGGTCGTAATGCTCTGTAAATGTTGCCATTTGTTTCTCTCCTTTCTGTTTGAATTTTTGTTACGCCCTAAGGGTAATGGGTTTCAAGTCCCAAAAAGTCCCAACCTGTGAAAAATAAAAAAGACATGTTCTCAAAATCATGAGAAACATGTCTTTTATGTGTGAAAAATCAGTCGAATTCCAGAAATTTGTGTGGTGGAACATCTAAAGCGTTGGCAATGCGGAATAACGTATAGAGGGAAATGGGTTTGTAGATATTGGGCGCTTCAATCATACCGATAAAGTTGGTTGCAACATGGATTTTCTCTGCTAGTTCCTCTTGGGTCAGCCCTTTCAGTTTGCGATAATAAGCAATTTTTTAAGCCTATCTTTTTATATTCTTCTGTATAGTCATTTTTCATACAAACCAAATCCTTTCTGTTACTAGTATACTGAACAGAAAGAGTGGTTTTTATTGCTTTACAAATTAATAATTATTATAATTTAATATAATAATTATTGATAATTTAGTAATAAAGAGGGGGCAAGCACATGAAAACCATATTTGCACAGAATTTACGGAAATACCGCAAAATCTGCGGTATGACCCAGAAGACGCTGGCAAAGGAACTGCATTACAGTCATACAGCCATTGCCAATTATGAATCCGGCAGGAATGAGCCATCTTTGTCGGATCTGTGCCGCCTGTCGGATATTTTGGGGGTGTCCACAGACGCGCTTTTGGGTCGGGAAGGCTTGGAGTACAAAGAAATGAGCAATCCATTTTTGGAGCAGTTTATGCAACTGGAACCAAAAATGCAGAAGATCATCGGAGAACTGGTTTTTCTGCTGTAATGGGGAACGGCGGAAGTCCTGATAAAAATAAAACATCTGGAATCATTGGATTCCAGATGTTTTTGTTTTCTTTTATGCCGCCTGTTCAAAGAACTGCTGATGCCATACCAGGAACATATAGATTGTCCAGATCTTACGGCTGTTGTCTGCCTTGCCTGCGCGGTGTTCATCCAGATATTTGATGATTTCCGCTGTGTTGAAGAATTCTTTTGCGGCGGGGCTTTCAAAAGCAGCTTTCACACGGTTGTAATAAGCGTCTTCTTTCAGCCAGATACGGATGGGTACGGGGAAGCCCAGTTTTTTCTTCTCCGCAACCATGTCGGGCAGATAACGGTGCGCCGCCTGACGCATGGCAAATTTGGTGTTTTCTTTGTTGACTTTGTATTCTGTGGGTACCGTTCTGGCAATGTCGAATACTTTTCTGTCCAGGAAAGGTACACGCACTTCCAGAGAGTGTGCCATACTCATTTTGTCCGCTTTCAGCAGAATGTCGCCAATGAGCCAGAAATGGATATCAATATACTGCATTTTGGTCACGTCATCCTGATTTGCCACTTTGTCGTAATAAGGGCGTGTCAGAACGGTGTGGTGATATTTCCCTGTGGGGGATTTCAGGATTTTTTCACGTTCTTCTTCCTGGAACATGAAAGCGTTGCCGATGAAGCGTTCCTGCAAATCTTTGCTGCCGCGGATGAGGTAGTTTCTGCCTTTTACCTTGGGCAGTTTTTTCGCTACGGCACCCATGGCTTTCCGCACAGGACGGGGCAGTCTGGTCAGAGGCAGCAGGTCGTGAGGTTCTCGGTAAATGTTGTAGCCGCCGAAAAATTCGTCAGCGCCTTCGCCGGAAAGGGAAACTTTCACATGTTTTGCTGCTGTCTGGCTCACAAAGTACAGGGCAATAGCAGAAGGGTCTGCCAGAGGCTCGTCCATGTGGTACTGCACCTTGCCGATAACATCCCAGTATTCGTCTTTGGAAATGAGTTTGTTGTAGTTGTCGATTTTGATTTTTTCGGACAATGCTTTCGCGTAGTCGATTTCGTTGTATTTTTCGTAGTCGAAACCTACGGTGAATGTTTTGTCACCGTGGAAAGATGCAGCTACATAAGAGCTGTCTACGCCGCTGGAAAGGAAAGAGCCCACTTCCACGTCGCTGATTTTATGCTTTTTGATGGAATCCTGCATAGCGTTGTCGATGTCGTCCACGAACTGTTCCAGAGATTTTGTGTGGTCGGGTTCAAAAACAGGTTCCCAATAGCGTTTGATGTCCATTTTGCCATCCTTAAAAGTGAAGCAGTGAGCAGGAGGCAGTTTGAATACGCCTTTGAAGAATGTTTCCGGCAGGACGCTGTACTGGAATGTGAGATAGTTTTCCAGTGCTTCTTTGTTTACTTCCCGTTTGAAACTGGGGTATTCCAGAATGCTCTTGATTTCGGAGCCGTAAACCAGGTTCCCGTTCTGGATGGAGTAGTAAAAAGGCTTGATGCCGAAAAAGTCTCTTGCGCCAAAAAGTGTCTTTGTCTTGCTGTCCCAAATAACGAAAGCGAACATGCCGCGCAGTTTGGGCAGCAGGTCTTCGCCGTATTCTTCGTAGCCGTGGAGCAGGACTTCTGTGTCCGCATGGCTGCCCATGACATGACCCTTTGCGATAAGGTCTTCACGGAGTTCCTGATGGTTGTAAATTTCCCCGTTGAATGTGATGACCATATCCCTGTTTTCGTTGTAGATAGGCTGTGTGCCGCCCTCCAGGTCGATGATGCTCAAACGGCGGAATCCCATGGAAACGCCGTCGTCAATATGTTTGCCGCCGCTGTCAGGGCCGCGGTGGATGATTTTGTTCATCATGTTTTCCAGTATTTCTTCGGAAGTCAAAAGACGTCCCGTAAATCCGCAAATGCCGCACATAGATGTTGTTCCTCCTTTTATATATGTCAAAAAACATATCTATCCGCATTTTACTTTAGCACAAAATGGGGAAAAAGCAAAGGCATTTCCCCAAAGAAATGCCTTTGTGTCCTTAAAAGCTATCGTTTTCTCTTTCCGCACATCTGCCAAACAGTTCCGCCAGATACCGCAGCCCATGGGTATAGCCTTCATCCCACTGGCTCCAGTCGAAACGGAAGCCCCAGTTGCCGCCGGCGATACCGGGACGGTTCATGCGGTGGCTGCCGTCCAGATTCAGCACATCCTGCACAGGCACAATGGCAAATACGGCAGGAGAAGCAAAAGCCATACGGATGAAGTCCCATGCCACATCTCTGCCGTCTACGTTCAGATAACGGCGGTAATGGTCTTTTTCCGCTTCTGTGGCAGTTTCGTACCAGCCCGTGTGGTGTCGTTGTCGTGGGTGCCGGAGTACATGACGCTGTTTTTGTCACAGCTGTGAGGCAGGTAAGCGTTATTTTTATCGTTGCCAAAAGCAAACTGCAATACACGCATGCCGGGAAAGCCTGCTTCTTCTCTGAGAGTGCGGACTTCATCGGTGATGATGCCCAGGTCTTCGGCGATGAGGGGCAGTTTGCCCAGTGTTTTTTCAATGGTTTTGAAGAAGTCCATGCCGGGACCTTTTTTCCATTCCCCAACAATGGCGTTTTCCGCACCGAATTTCACTTCCCAATGGCTTTCAAAGGCACGGAAGTGGTCGATGCGCAGATAGTCCACGTCTTCCAGTGCCTTGTGGATGCGTTCTGTCCACCAGAGGTAGCCAGTTTTCTTGTGGGCTTTCCAGTCATAAAGAGGGTTGCCCCAAAGCTGACCTTCCGCACAGAAATAATCGGGCGGTACCCCTGCCACAACGGTGGGGAAGCCCATGGAGTCCAGCTGGAACAGCTTCTGATTTGCCCATACGTCGGCGCTGTCATACGCCATGAAAATGGGTGTGTCCCCCATGATGGAGATGCCTTTTTCGTTGGCATAAGCCTTCAGTGCCTGCCACTGGGTGAAGAACAGATACTGATAGAATTTTTCTTCTGCAATGGCATCTGCCAGCAGACGTGTCCATTTTTTCAGGCTGGCTGCGTTGCGCTTGCGCAGTGTGCGTGGCCATGTGTTCCAGCAGGCAGATTCGAAGTAATCTTTCTGCTGTTCTTCTGTGAGAAAATCAATGGTGTCTACGGCAAAGGTGAGATATTCTTCTTCGTCAATACCTTTGGCACGTTCCGCACGGAAATGTGCCTGCAAAGCGGTGAACAGGGCGAAATCCGCCAGCCACATGTCCTGTTTTTCACAGAAAGCGGCAAAGTCCGTCTGCATATCTTCGTCTGCTTTTGCGCAGAATGTTTCATAAGCCTTGTGGAGCAGGGGCAATTTGTATGCCTTTACGGCGTCATAGTCTACCCGTTCCTTGTCAAAAGCCGGGATTTCTCCCAGATCTTCTGTGGTCAAAAGCCCCATTTCCACCAGTTCGTCAGGACTGATGAGCAGGATGTTTCCAGCAAAAGCTGATGTACTCTGGTAAGGGGAATTGCCGTAACCAATGGGTACCAAAGGCAGAATCTGCCACAGGCTTTGTCCCGCTTCCTCCAAAATATCTACAAAACGGCGCGCCTCCGCCCCGAAATCCCCGATGCCGTAAACGGACGGCAAAGAAGTGGGGTGCAGCAGAACGCCGCTTTTTCTTTCTTCAAATAACATCAGAAATGACCTCCTTCTTTATACAGGGAAAAACTCCCAACTGTTTTTCCCAAAAACATAAACCCTATTGTATCAGCTTTTTTTCGCCGTTGCTATCCGCAGAACTGCCAAATTTTGCTCTTTGTTCCAGCAAAAAGCAAGGATTTTTCCGCCTTTTCGGCAGACAATAACCATGCAGTCAGTCTGCGAAGGCAAAAAGGAGGCATACAATTATGAAACGAATGGCAATTTGTGCTGTCACAGCGGCAGTGATGCTGGGCGTCACCGGCTGCGGCGGCAATACAGCAAACAATCTGGGTGCCACAGACGATTATCGGAATGATGTCTATGGCAGCAATGTTTATTGGGACGAAAGCTATGGCGTCAATAATGGCGCAAACTGGGATCGCACCACTTACGGCACACCAAAGAGCACCGATACAGGCTCTTTTGCCAAAGATGTGAAAAATGGCGTGGAAAACATGGCAAATGACGTGAAAAACGGCGTGGAAAATGTGGGCAATGACATGAAAAACGCCGTGAATGACGCCACAAATACTAACAGCAGAAACATGATGAACTGACCGAAGGGGGCGTAAGCCATGGGCGAAAAGGGGAAAATACGCCTGACGGGGCTGGTGACAGGCTTTGTCAATGGGCTGTTTGGCAGCGGCGGCGGTACCTTGGTGGTGCCTGCCATGGAGCGGTTCCTCCATGTGGAAACCCATAAAGCCCACGCCACTGCCATTGCGGTGATACTGCCTCTTAGTGTCCTTTCTCTCCTGATTTATTTCTGGCAGGGAGAAATGGCATGGCAGGTTGCCCTTTGGGCTTCCGGCGGCGGTATCATCGGCGGAAGAATTGGTGCCAAACTGCTGGGAAAACTCAGCGGCATGTGGCTCCACCGGATATTCGGCTTGTTTCTCCTTGCGGCAGCCGTCCGCATGGTGCTGTGTTAGGCGTATTGCTGGCGGGGCTTCTGGCAGGCATCGTCAGCGGTATGGGCATTGGCGGCGGCGCATCCTCATTCCTGTGATCCTCTGGGTGACGGATGTGACACAGCAGCAGGCCCAGGGCGTGAATCTGCTGTACTTTCTGCCAACGGCAGCTGTTGCCCTTGTGACTCATGTGAAAAATGGGAATGTGGAAACGCCTGTGGCAAAATCTCTCATTTGGACAGGACTTCTTGGCGCTGCCGCCGGAGCTTTGCTGGCATTGTGGCTGGAGGGAGAACTGCTGCGGAAATTATTCGGCGGTTTTCTCTTTGCCGTTGGTCTGGCAGAGCTGTATAAAGGCGGAAAAAGGCAGACAACAGATGGAAAGGAGAAGGATCATGGACTATAAGGACTTTGAAAAGCTGAAAGAACGGTTTTCACGTGCCAACACCGATGAGAAAGTATCGCTCTATGTGAACACATCGGGACTGACCAAAGACCAGTATCGGGAGCTTTTGGAAATGTACCCGAAGAAAGACTGGAATCTGCTGGATCAGGCGCTGTGGTAAAAGATACGCTGTCGTCAAAGCCTCATTTCATTCAAGGCTTTGACGAGTAGACAGAGGTATAAAGCAGGGGTCAAGCACTTTGCTTTGCAAAGCCGCCTACGGCGTCCCCGTTTTCTTCGGGGTGCAGAGTATCCATCAACTTAAAAGTCTTGAAACTCCTGCTTTTCCTCGTCGGAAGTGAATTCCGACTGCGGATTCTAGTTGGGACACGCTTCGTTTCCCAAGCCCTTCCGCGTTCTTGCAAAAATGATGTTATCTACACGCTAAGCACAAAACCTCATGGTTTTGTGCTTTTTCTTTTGGTATGGATTCTGTTTTTTATGGATATGCTTTTTTGTGACACCATGCCCCATGGATTTGGGTGGGATACATATTTCCATTTGACGGCATATCTGCTATAATAAAGCAAAACAAAGGAAGAAAGGCGGTGGCACGGCATGCAGCTCATTGAAAACCTGTTTGTGGGAGAAAGTGTGGGAAATCTGGGTACAGTGGTTTATAGTCTGAAACGGGACATTCCTGTTTTTCGTCTGTACTGTCTGGTGTATTTTGCGGACAGAAACCGCATGGAAATCCTTTCCTCCAAAGAGCTGTTCACCAAGAAATATCGCAGCCGGAAAGGCATCATTGCCGGTGTTGCCATGGGACGGCATGAAGCCGTTGACCTGCTGTGCTACATGCTGGAAGAGGCGGCAAAAGCCGGACGGGATTTGACAGACCCTTCGGCGTGGCTGCAATAAAAAGAGGATGATGAAGTGAAGAAATTCGGTTGGCGTTTTTGGGGTTTGTGGCATCCCTTGCATTGATACCTGCCCTTCTTTTGACCTGTGTCCAGTGGCGTGTCAGCTCCATGGACTATTTCCGGGAGGAATACGCGAAATATGACGTTCTGGAACGGGTGGATATGGACATGGATGACCTTTTGTATCTGACAGAGGAAATGATGGCATATCTTTACGATAAGCGGGAAGAATTACAGGTGACCGTTCCCATTGGCGGAGAGGAACTGCCTTTTTTCAGTGAAAAGGAAATCCGTCATATGGTGGATGTGAAAAATCTGTTTTCCGCAGGCATGGATATCCGTAATGGCTGTTTGGTGTTTACCCTTGCAGCGGCCATTGTCATGTTCGCCAAGAAAAAAGGAAGGACATTCCTGCGTACCCTGCAGGCGGGCATTGGTGTGTTTTTGCCGCCTGTGGTTTGCTGGTGGCATTGATGCTGACAGACTTCAATAAATATTTTACCCAGTTTCACCTGATATTTTTTGATAATGATGACTGGATATTGGATGAGCGGGTGGACCGCCTCATCAATATTGTGCCCGAGGGCTTTTTCAGTGACACTGCCTTTTGGATTGGCGGTGTGTTTCTGGGGGTGTGCCTCCTGCTGTTTGTGGGAGCGGAAATCATCCTGCGCCTTTGGGGCAGAAAATACTTGACGGAAGAGAAGAATGGGAGCGTTGAAATCCATTGATTGGCGTATTGTTGTTTATATTAAAGTGCATAGGGATTCTCCTGCTGGCGCTGGTATGCCTGTTGCTGCTCATCACGCTTGTGGTGCTTCTTGCGCCCATTCGCTATGAGGCTGGTGGCGAGAGAACCGATGCCATCCGGGCAGATGGTCAGATAAAATGGCTGTTTGTGCAGGTGGTGGCAAGATGGCAGATGGGGGACAAAGAACCTTTTGTGGATTTGCGCATCTTCGGGAAATCCTTGCTGGAGAAGAAGAAGGCAAAAGCCAAAGCCGCAAGGAAAAAACGAAAGAAACCCCGTCCCCAGAAAGAGGGGGATTTGATTTATACCCGGGAAAAGGCAGCGCCGCCAAAGGATACGCCGCCCAGACCGGTCATGGAGCAGGAAGTTCCCAAAGAGGTTGTAAAAGAAGAAGTTATAAAAGAAGAAATTCCGAAAAAGGAACCTCCCAAAGAGGAAATCTGGAAAGAGGAAATTCCGAAGGAAGAACCTCGGAAAGAAGAACCTCCAAAAGGAGAAATTCCCAAGGAAGCACCGGAAGAAAGTAAAAAAGAATCCAACACCGTCCGTCCCATGCAGAAAAAACAGGGCATGCGGCGGGTACGTTTGGAAGATATTGAAGAGGAAAAGCCTGCTGAACCAAAAGCGGAGGACTTCCCTGACGATTTGGATGATGCCTTTTTCACCGGAGAAGATGGGGACGCAGAGGAAAAGAAAGAAAATCCCCTGTGGAAACAGCTTCTGGCGGTGGAGGACAAAAAAGACATTGCCAAAGCCTTGTGGAAATTCATCAAGCGTATGGCAAAGGGCATCCTGCCGGGGCACCTCATCATCAAAGGTACCTTTGGCACGGGAGATCCTGTCTGGACAGGGTATCTTCTGGCAATGGCAGGCATATTAAAAGGAAAATTCGGCGAAGATCTGGAAATCAAAGGGGATTTTGCCAAAGCCACAGCGGAAAACGTCGTTGTGCGGGTGGAAGGGAAAATCGTTCCCGGCTATCTCCTTTACAGCACACTGGCTTTTGCACTGGAGAAGCCTGTACGCCGTTTGATTATGACACTGTGGAAAGGAAGAAAACAGCATGAGTAAAGAATTTGACACTTCATTGGATGTATTATTCGGAAAAGTAGACGAACTGGTTTCCACGAAAACCGTTGTGGGAGAAGCCATTGTTCTTGGAGACGTGACACTGCTGCCTTTGATTGAAGTTGGCGTTGGTGTTGGTCTGGGGGGCAAGGACTCCGGCGGTTCCGCTGGCGGTATGGGTGCCAGAATCACACCTTCCGCCGTGCTGGCAATCCAGAACGGCAGTGTGCAGCTCATCAACATTAAGAATCAGGATGCTGTCAGCAAGCTCATCGACATGGCGCCCGGCGTTGTAAATAAACTGAACTTCGGCGCTGTTTTCGGTCATAAGAAAGAAGAAAAGCCCGAACCGGATGTAAAGTTTGAAGAAGAATTGGTTGTTGAGGAATAAAAAACTGGGGGGATACCCATGACAAGAACACTCATTGAATATTATGACAAAGACGTTTTGAAAAATATCATGGGGCCGCTGACACTGCATCCCGATAAGGTGATTTTTCTTTATGACAGCGGCATGCAGGATATGACGGCTTTCCGCGCCCTTCATACCTGCTTTAAGCGGCATATTCCCCATATTACATTGGAAAAATACCCTGTGGACATTCTGTCCATGGATAAGATTTACCGCAAGACTGCCCAGGTCATCGAAAACAACGAGAATTGTTTTCTGGAACTGACAGGCGGTAGTGAATTGATGGTCATTGCCGGCTTCCGTGCCGGTATGGAAAAAGGGGCAAGGCTCATCCATACGGATTTGGTGCATAACCGCATCACAGACCTTTTGACAGATGAAACCGTTGCGCCTACGGCCACATTATCTCTGGAGGACTTTGTGGATGCCAGAGGGGCATGCTTCATCGGCGAGTCCCATCGCCCGCCGGAACCGGAATGCTTTGACGCTATCTGGGAAATGGCGCGGTATCTCTTCCGCCATCTGGAGGAATGGAAGCACACATGCAGTTATCTCCAGACCGTAGCGGCAAGATATTTGCCCCACGAAGTCTATATGGACTCCAAAGAACAGATTTACATGAAAAATGGTAAAAAAACCTATCCCGATAAAGCCATTCTGAAAGAATTTCAGCGCTTAGGCTTTCTCAAAAATCTGGTCATGGATGGGGAACGGGTGCGGTTTTCCTTCTGTTCCGTGGATGACCGCCAGTATTGCACAGGCTATGGGGTCTGGCTGGAACTTTATGTGTATATCGCCGCGAAGAAATCCGGCGTTTTTGATGATGTAAAACTAGGCACCATGATCGACTGGAATGCCTATGACGGCGTGGTGGTGGCTGGAAACGAAATCGATGTGATCCTCATGGAGCAATCCCTGCCGGTGTTCATTTCCTGCAAGCTCCGCAGTGCCGATACGGCAGCTCTTAATGAATTGCTCATTGCCAAAAACGTGTGGGCGGCTGGTTCTCCAAAGGGGTCATGGTCACATTCAGCAGGGAAAAAGCCGAGAACAGCGGTACATATAAACGCGCCCAGGAATTGGGCATTGAACTGCTGGACGCCGGAGATATTCTGGCGGAGGATTTCCCAGCCCGTTTGGTTCGTGCCATCAAGGAGCATGACCTGGTGAGCCTGAAATGGAAGAAAGTATAAAGGAGAAGTACCTCTATGGCAAAAAAGAACAACCGCAACACCAAAAGCCGCATCATCGCCGCCGCTTGGAAACTTTTTTACGAGCAGGGCTATGATGACACCACCGTGGAGGAGATCGTGGAGGAGTCCGGCACATCCAAAGGCTCTTTTTACCATTATTTCAATGGCAAGGACGCCCTTCTTGGCTCCCTGTCGGAACTGTTCGATGATAAGTATACAGAACTCATTCCTACATTAAAGGAAGATATGCATTCTTTTGATAAACTCATGTACCTGAATCGGGAAATGTTCCGCATGATCGACAACAGCATTTCTCTGGATTTGCTGGCAAGACTTTATTCTTCCCAGCTCATCACCACCGGCGAGCGTCACCTCATGGATCATAACCGCGTTTATTACAAACTCCTGCGGCAGATTACCGCCGAGGGACAGCAGAAAGGGGAGCTGCGGGACGATATTTCCGTCAATGAGTTCGTCAAGACCTATGCCCTCTGTGAACGTGCCCTCATTTATGACTGGTGTCTGTGCAGCGGGGAATATTCCCTGAGCAGATACGCCGCGGAAATGATGCCCCGTTTCTTGGGTGGCTTTCGAAAAGATTGAATTTCTCAAAAATAAGCTGAAATCTTTTTCATACGAAGGATTTCAGCCTTTTTTATTTTTCTGCAGAAGATTTCTCTGCCGGAAATTCTCTTTTTTTCTGTCATTTTGTTTGTTTTTTCTTCAAAAAAAATAAAAATTTTATTTTTGTGCCGATTGTTTTATCTGTATTTTCGTCTAGTTATTTTTACTGTATTTATCATAAAAAATTTGAATTTTAGTTAAAAATCGTATAGACTATATTCTATACTTCATTCTGTATTTCAGTCTAATTTGTTTTGTGGTATACTGCATGTGAATGTAAGACGAAAAGCCTTTTTTCGGATCGGCAACGGGAGGACTGACCCGAAAAAAGGCTTTTCTCTATAAGAAAGATATGTAAGAAAGGATTTGAGAAAATGCTATCAGCAAAAGTATGTATTATGATTGCCATCGCCATTTACCTCATTGCCATGCTGGGCGTCGGCATCTATTGCTCCAAGAAAAACAACAACGTAGACGACTTCTATCTGGGCGGCAGAAAACTGGGCCCCTTTGTAACAGCCATGAGTGCGGAAGCATCCGACATGAGCAGCTGGCTTCTGATGGGTCTGCCCGGTGTTGCTTACCTGACAGGTGTGGCAGACGCGGCGTGGACAGCTATCGGTCTTGCCATCGGTACTTATTTCAACTGGCTCATCATTGCCAAGAGAATCCGTATTTACTCCCATGTGGCAGATAACTCCATCACTGTCCCTGACTTTTTCTCCCGCAGATATCGTGACAACAAAAATATCCTGATGTGCATTTCCGCCATCGTCATTATCGTATTCTTCATCCCTTACACAGCATCCGGTTTTGCTGCCTGTGGTAAACTCTTCAGCAGCTTGTTCGGTGTGGACTATGTTTGGGCAATGATTATTTCCGCTGTTGTTATCGTTGGCTATACCGCAACAGGCGGCTTCCTGGCAGCCAGCGCAACAGACCTGATCCAGAGTATCTTTATGACAGTCGCGCTGATCATTATCCTGCTCTTCGGCGTAAAAGTAGCCGGCGGCTGGGATACCATCATCACAGACGTACAGGCAATGCCCGGTTACCTGAACATGACCGAAACATACAGCGTAACCACCGGCACAGCAGAACCTTACAGCCTGCTGACCATCGTTTCCGTTTTGGCATGGGGGCTGGGTTACTGCGGTATGCCTCATATCCTCCTGCGTTTCATGGCCATCGAGGATAAAGAAAAACTGACACTGTCCCGTCGTGTGGCATCCATCTGGGTTGTCATCTCCATGGCAATTGCAGTCAGCATCGGTATCGTTGGCTATGCCATGACAAAAGCAAACGCCATTCCTTTCCTGGAAGGCTCTACATCCGAAACCATCATCGTGCGTATTGCGGACCTGCTGAGCCAGCAGGGCGCTGTGGCGGCATTTGTTGCCGGCATCATTCTGGCTGGTATTCTGGCAGCGACTATGTCCACAGCGGACTCTCAGCTTCTGGCGGCATCCTCCAGTGTGTCCCAGAACCTGCTGCGTGGCTTCTTTAAAGTAAATATTTCTGAAAAAACAGCTATGACCATTGCGCGTATCACCGTTATCGTGATCTCCATCATTGCCATTTTCCTGGCGCGTGACCCCAACAGCTCCGTATTCGGCATCGTATCCTTTGCATGGGCAGGCTTCGGCGCATCTTTCGGTCCCGTTGTTGTATTCGCTCTGTTCTGGAAACGCTCCAATAAATACGGCGCGCTGGCAGGCATGATCGCCGGCGGTGTCATGGTATTCGTTTGGAAATACCTCGTTGCCCCTCTGGGCGGTGCTTTCGGCATCTATGAACTGCTGCCCGCATTCGTAACAGGTGCGCTGGTGAACATCATCGTCAGCCTGGCAACTCCCGCACCGGAAAAAGAAATCGTGGAAGAATTCGAACTGGTACAGAAACTTTACAAACAGAAAGCATAATGTCAAAAGCAAAAGCCTCTTGGATTTCCAGGAGGCTTTTTTGTTTGTGAAAAAAGGGAAATGAGTTCGTGAATCGTAAAGTATTGTAAATTTTATTCACGAAATGCGAAGCTTTTTTCTGAAGAATTTGTTTTTTACACAAAAATACGGAATGGGACAAGGTCTGTCCCCATCCACAGGGTTATCCCCAGAATTGTGGATAACCCTGTGGAAAAGTGGATAACTTTTTATGAGAAAACCCTTATATTACATGAAAAAACCCTTAATTTACACCAAAATTACAGTTATATTACAATTAGAAAAAAAGTCTTGCCAAAAAGTTTACTGCCTGATATCATAAGTCATGCAAAGTAAATCTGTACGTTCTGTCCGTTCCTGACAAACGGGCGAAGGAGAGCCGGCGGCGAAGAAGGAATCCTCATGGAATGGGGAGAGGGGACTGACGGACCCAAAGGAGCTGCTTCAATCGGGCGGCAGAAACGACAGAGGCACAGAGCGAAATGCGCTTCGTTGTATAATTATAAAACGAACACAGAACGAAAAACAAAATTTTAA
This sequence comes from Clostridia bacterium UC5.1-1D10, assembly GCA_001304995.1. Lineage (GTDB taxonomy): Bacteria > Bacillota > Clostridia > Lachnospirales > Anaerotignaceae > Anaerotignum. The sequence continues at coordinate 55,992 of BBZU01000013.1, forward strand.
AGGAGGAATGAACCCATGAAAAAATTTCTTTCCATGGTAATGGCTGCGGCTATGGTCGTATCTCTGGTTCCTGCAACAGCATTTGCAGCAGCTGGCGACTTCAAAGCAACAGCTAAAGTGGTTGACGCTCAGAATTTCGCAGATGGCGAACTTAGTGCTGGCGAAGCAATTGGTGGTTCCGAACTGCAGCTGACACTGACAACCGCTGACACAACACAGGACGTTGACAGCCTGAAATTCACAGTTACAGTAGATAACGTAGTAAAACTGGCAGAAAACACACACATCGCTGATGGTGATGTTTATATCAGATACGACGGTAAAGATGTAACTGGCGACTTCGAAACAATCGATGTTAAAGTAACAGACGATGATGAATTCGAATTCACAGTAACAGAAAGAGCTAGCGGCACAACTGATGTTGAAGGCTTTGAAAGAGGTATGGTAATCGGCGTTAAACTGGACGACATGGTTATGGATAAAACATCCAAAGGCAAAACAGCTACAGTATCCGTTGATTCCGACGACGTAACAATCACAAACGGCGATGACCTGGTATTTGCTTCCGTAGAAAGCAAAGGCATCAAAGCTTCTGTTAAAGATACAGTTGATGTAGCTACAGAAGAAGTTGCTGAAATCAAAGAACTGAAAATCGAACCCGCAGTTGGTGATACTCTGGGTGCAGTTGCTAAAAACGGCACAGACATCAGACTGAAACTGAACAGCGGCTTTGAATTCGTAAAATCTGACCTGACACTGTCTACAAATAAAGGCACACCTGTTCCCGATGTTGCATGGGACGACGATGAAGTAACATTCGAAAATATCGGTGACGGTATCACAGGTGCAGAATGGTTCAAAATTGCTGGTCTGAAAGTGGAAGCTACTTCCGCTAAATCTGGTTCTACAGCTACTATCAAAGTATATGTTGATGGTAACGACACAGTTTCTGTAGAAGTTGCTAAAGTAGTTGACTACACAGTATCCATGTCCGTTGATGAAGACGAAGACGTACCTGTAATCTACAGCGGCGTTGACGTTGACAACACAGGTATCACAGACGACAGCGATCACGATGCTCTGGAAGTAACAATCAAAGAATCTTTCGCTGGCGCTTGGAACAACAGCAAAGACTTCACACTGAGCCTGCCTGAAGGCGTTTATGTTGCAGATGAAATCAGCACATCCACAGATGGCGACTTCAAACTGACAACAAGCGGCAAAACAACAGAACAGTGGTTCCAGGATGCTTACGATGAAGGCGATTACATCGACCTGACATTCAAGAGAAGAACTTGGGAAGAAACAAACCCTAACGATACAAACAAAGACGATCCTGCAGAAATCAGCTTCACACTGAAACTGGTTGCTGACCCTAACTTCGAAGGCGACGTTGTTCTGAAACTGACAGGCGACGCTGTTGAAGAACAGGAAGTAACAATTGCTAAATTCGTTAAACCTTACGTAGTTGAAGCTCAGCAGAACGACATGCAGATCGACTACAGAAACACAGAAATCCCTACATCCGTAGTGATCAAAGAAGCAGAAGCTGGTCTGTGGGACAAAAACACAGAATTCAGACTGGCTCTGGACAAAATCGAATTTGACGACGAAGGCAAAATCGCTGTAGACGACAAATCCGGTCTGGAAATCAAAGACAATGAAATCAAAGAAAAAGACGGCGTTCTGTACTTCACAGTTGACTCCAGAAGTGATGACGAACCCGCAGTTGTAACACTGTCCGGCATGCAGCTGTACATGGACAGAAGCCTGCCCGCAGGTGCTTATGACCTGGATGTATACTCTCCTACAATGCTGGCTGATAAGTTCAACAATGATGGCGATGTAGCTGATAATGCAACAAAAGGTTATCTGGCACAGGCTATCCTGAAACCCGCTTCTGAAAAAGAAAACGAAGTAATCGCTGACATCAACGATGATTTCTACAGCGAAACAGCTAAAGCTGGTTTCGTAAACATCGTAACAGCTGGTCGTGAAGATACAGATTCCTTCACAACTAAAGTTGTAGTTCCCGTTGGTGAAAAATACGTTATCTCCGGTGAAACAAAACAGGAAATCCCTGTACCCGCATACATCAACGCTGATGGTTACACAATGCTGCCTCTGAGAGCTGTATCCGTAGCTCTGGGCATCAACTCCAACAACGTTCTGTGGGATCAGGCTACAAGAACAGCTACAGTAATGTACGGCTCCAAGATCATCTCCATGACATATGGTCAGAAAGTTGTATATGTAAACGCTGCTCCTATCCCCGCATCCACATCCGTTGAAATCAAAGAAAACAGAATGTTCCTGGGCCTGAGAGATCTGGGCAACGCTCTGGGTGTAACAGATATCACATGGGATGCAGCTACAAAGACAGCTACACTGAACGGCAACAAATAATTTGTTCATAAGCAAATTCTTTGCTTAGGTGTAAAACCTTTGTGAGAACAAGAGACCTCCTCTTTTGAGGAGGTCTTTTTTTATTGTTTTTTCTGTGCTATCATATACTTTCCATAGGTTAGCGCTTCTTTATTAAGAAAACAAAGAAAGCTAAAATCTTTGCAGAAGGCTTCCGGTTTTCTGATTTTACAGGATTTTAGTAAGTATGTTTTCTTCTAAAGAGACCCTTTAAAGAAATTAAAAACATTGTTTTTTAAGAGGAGACTGCTTTTGATTTTCCTTTTCTTTCTTACGCACATCCTTAGCCACCTTTTTTACCCTATTTTTTCCATATATTTCCTATTACATTCGTATACTTATGTATTATATAAGTAAATAATTGTATATTATTAGTGTATTTTTCGGTATATTATGAAGTCGACATGTAGGAAATTCGTAAGATTTTTATAAGACACTCTTTTTAGAAATGTCTTAAAAAACGTTGATATATCAATAAAAACTAATGTTTTTATTGCCTTTAAAAATTTGTCAAAAGGTTACAGTTCTGTTACATCCTAAATTTCCTCTTGCCAAAAATGCTGTGCATAAGTATAATGAACTTGCATACGAAATCTGTGCTTTCTCTGTATCTCTTCGGCACAGACGAAGATTGTACCAAGGAATCCGAGGCTCTTTGCGGAATGGGGGAATGAACCGCAGTGCCCAAGGTGCCGTTTTTGCCTGTGGCGGACGGTAGAGAGGCGGTACAGACGAGTGGCAGGTTCGTTGTATAATTATGAAACGAAAAAGAGATGAAAAGACGAGACAAAAGGAGGAATGAACCATGAAGAAGTTTCTTTCCATGGTGATGGCTGCGGCTATGGTCGTATCCCTGGTTCCCGCAACTGCATTTGCGGCTTCCGGCGACGTAAAAGCAACAGCTAAGGTTGTAGGTTCCAAGAACTACACACAGGACGAGATCGAGTCCAGCAAAGTTAACAAAAAAGTATCCGGCCCCGAAGCACAGCTGACATTCACAACAGCTGACTACGCTTCCACTTCCGATACAGCAGTGAAATACACTCTGTCTCTGGATAACGCGGATTTCTACAAATCCGGCAGCGCAATCGCTGACAAGGGCAAACTGTCTATCACACTGAAAGGTGACAAAACAGTAACAAAACAGGCTGGCGAAAGCGACAAAGATGTTGAATTCACAGATGTGTATGACAATGGCAACAAAGTAAAAATCGCATCTGTAAAATTTACAGATAACGACGAAGTAGAAGTTGTAATCGACGGTAAAATGGACAGAGGCTCCGTTCTGGCCTTTGACCTGACTTCCGTTATGGACAAAACAACAAAAGGCAAACAGGCAAAAGTAACTATTGAATCCGATGATATCACAATCTCCAACGGTTCCGATCTGACATACGCTTCCGTTGAAGGCAAAGGCATCAAAGCTTCTGTAAAAGATACTGTTGATGTTGCTCCTGAAGAAATGGTTGAACTGAAAGAACTGAAGATTGAACCCGCTGTTGGCGACAACATTGGCGCGATCATCAAAACAGACGGTAAACTGAAACTGAAACTGAGCAACGGTTTTGAATTCGCAGGCAAAAAGACAGACCTGAAATTCAGCGTAGGTAACCCTACTATCGACAGCTTCGAAGACGATGAAATCGTACTGAACATCGGTGATGTTGTTCGTGGCGCAGACGTTCTGAAAATCACAGGTCTGAAAGTGGAAGCTACTTCCGCTAAAGCAGGCGCAGTTGCTACTCTGAAAGTTTACGCTGACGGCAACGACACAGTTTCCGTAGAAGTAGCTAAAGTAGTTGACTCCGCAGTAGTAATGTCCGTTGATAAAGACGCAGACGTACCCGTAATTTACAGCGGCGTTAACGTGAAAAACGTTGGTATCACAAGCAGCAGCGACCACGAAGCTCTGGAAGTAACTGTAAAAGAAACATTCCCCGGCGCTTGGGACGATGCAAAAGACTTCACATTCAAACTGCCTCAGGGCGTTTACATCGCTAGCGTACAGAGCCCTTCCGCTGACAACATGCAGGTAGCTGATGTACAGAAATGGTTTGAAGGCGCTTACGATAAAGGCGACTACGAAGCTCTGACATTCAAGAGAAGAACATGGACTGAAACAGATCCTTCTAAGAAAGACAAAGCTGAACTGAAATTCACTCTGGTGCTGGTTGCAGACCCTAACTTCGAAGGCGATGTTGCTCTGACTCTGACAGGCGATGCTCTGAAAGAACAGAAAGTAACAGTTGCAAAATTCGTAAAACCTTTCACAGTAGAAGCAAAACAGAACGACATGCAGATCGATTACAGAAACACTAAAGTTCCTACTGATGTAGTTATCAAAGAAGCAGAAGCTGGTCTGTGGGATAAGAACACAACATTCGCTCTGTCCCTGGATAAAATCGACTTCGATGACGATGCAAAAGTAACAGTAGACAGCAAGAGCGGTCTGAAAGTAAAAGACGTAAAAACAACAAAAGGCGCAGTTACTTTCAAAGTAGACTCTAAGAGCGATGACAAACCCGCAGAAGTAACAATCTCCGGTCTGACACTGTTCATGCAGAGAAACCTGCCCGCAGGTGCTTATGACCTGGATGTATTCTCTCCCGTAATGCTGGGTGTAGACAACGGCAACAGAGAATCCGTTGCAGATCAGAAAGGTACAATCAAAGATACAGGTTTCCTGTCTCAGGATATCCTGGGCACATCCACAACAAAACGTGTGGTTGCTGACATCAACGATGATTTTTACAGCGTAAAAGCAAAAGCTGGCTTTGTAAACATCATCACAGCAGGTCGTGAAGATACAGATTCCTTCACAACAAAGGTAGTAGTTCCCGTAGGTGAAAAATACCTGGTATCCGGTGAAAACAAAGTAGAAATCGACGTTCCCGCATACATCAACGCTGGTGGTTACACAATGCTGCCTCTGAGAGCTGTATCCGTAGCTCTGGGCATCAACTCCAACAACGTTCTGTGGGATCAGTCTACAAGAACAGCTACTATCATGTACGGTTCCAAGATCATCTCCATGACTTCCGGCCAGAAAGTAGTATATGTAAACGCTGCTCCTATCCCTGCTGCTACATCCGTTGAAATCAAAGACGGCAGAATGTTCCTGGGTCTGAGAGATCTGGGCAACGCTCTGGGCGTAACAGATATCACATGGGATCAGGCTACAAAAACAGCAACACTGAACGGCGGCAAATAATTAACCGTTGTATTCCAAACCCTTATGTATAGAAAAGAGGCTCCCGCGGGAGCCTTTTTTCCTTTTGGAAAGAGTGCCTATAAGTTAGGTAGAAATACGATTCCCAGAAAGCAGATTTCATCTGAAAAAGGCTGACATCCTTTGTTTATAAGGATGTCGGCTTTTTCGTTTTTTAGAGATACGCCGAAAGCAGGAACCGTTTTTTTGTTTTTCCCGAAGAAAAGTTTAAGAAATATGAAAGCACCTGTTTTTTTTCTGGATAATATGGTATAATTGGTTTTACTATAAACATATCTTGGGATATTACCCATAGGAGGTTTGAGAGATGAAAAAATATTTGTCAAAGGAAGAACCGTTGCGGCAACGGCAGTAGCGGCCTTGCTGGTATCTACCACAGCATTTGCGGCAGAAAAGCCTCAGGAATCCATCCCCGCTACGGAAATTTTGACCATAGAAGAAGCACAGGCTCTGGAAGCCCAGAAGGAAAAAGAACTCACTTATGAAGAAGCAGTGGAACTGGCTACCAAAAACAGCTCTGACCTGCGTTCTGTGGCGGAAACAGCCGATTATTTGCAGGATCTGAAAGAAGATATCTGGGATATCACAGGATCTTTCTCTGTGCCCACCGTATCTTATCAGCAGTGGGTGGATGATGATATTTACGCCATCTATTCCTCCATCCAGAACATCAGCAGCAGCATGACTAAAAACCGCTACTCTGAAGAACTGACAAAAATTTCCCTGGAAGCAACCGTAAAGAATTACTATACTTCTATTTTCAGCGACCAGAGCTCTCTGGAACTGGCGAAAAAAGATATGGCAGTGAAAAAGACATTGTGGGAACAGGGTCAGCTGAAAAACCAGCTGGGACTGCTCAGTGACTATGATTTGCAGGAACTTCGCTCTGATTATGAACAGGCACAGTATAACGTGACAAAGCTGGAAATGGCTCTGGAACAGGAATATCTGTCCTTCTATAACTTCATCGGTCAGGACAGGGAAAAGGACTATACACTGGTTTATGACGTGGAATATGCCCCTTATGAGCTGCCTCAGCCCATGACACAGTATATCAACAGCAAAATGAACACCGACTATACCATCAAATTGCAGGAACAGGCTGTGAAAGACGCGGAATTCAATAAGAATTACATGTCTATGTCCTCCTCCAACGCGACCTCTGCCAATAACAAGCATTCCCATGAGGAAGCGAAACGGAGCCTGAAAACCGCTAAAGACAGTAAGGAACTTGCTATCCAGAATGCTTATAATTCCATTCTGTCTTTGGAAAGCCAGTATGATTCTGCATTGACCACACTGGAACAGGCAAAAGCGGCACAGCGTGCAGCAGAAGTAAATTATAAAGCAGGCAATACAACAGCAATTACATTAGACCAGGCTGCCCTGGCAGTGGAACAGGCACAGAACGCTGTGACACAGCTGGAATATGCCCACGACATGCAGATTTATCAGTTCGAAAATACAGAACTGCTTTCCAGCGGCACAACAGGAAAAACTTCCGCATAAGCCGAAAATGAGAAAATACTAAGAAAATTATGAGAAAAAAGGACGTTTTTATGAGAAACGTCCTTTTTTTGTAATTTTTAGAAATCCCGGAAAATCAAGGTTTTCTCCACTTATGTTTCAGTAATTTTACATTGAAATTAGAGTTTGGCAAAGTCTATTGTCAATCTTTTTTTTGCGGATATAATAGCGTTGCAAAGTTCAAACGCACAAAACATGCAGGAAATATGCAGATTTTGCTTTGAAGAATATGGGAAAGAGAGCATGAATTCTGTTTGAAATTATAGGGAACAGAAGCAATGGTCTGGGGGATTTTTCAAGGTATGTATGTCTTTTGTGCGAAAAAATGCATCTTCGTTTTATAATTATGCAACGACATTTTTACAGAAGCAAAAGGAGGAACAGACATGAAGAGATTTATCTCATTAGCCATGGCGTCTGTAATGGCAGCTTCTCTGCTGCCGGCAACAGCATTTGCAGCCACTGGCGACGTGAAAGCCACTGCCAAAGTGATAGGGGCTGAAAACTACACAGAAGGTGAAATGAACCAAAAAGGTTTTGAAGGCATTATTGCTCAGAAAGACGCACCTGAATTACAGCTGACATTTACCACAGCAGACTATGCAAGCAGCAGCGTACCTGAAGCGGAAATCGAACTGACATTGGATAAAGCAGATTTCCTGCAAAACGACAGTGAAACTGTTGTCAGCAGCAAAACAACAGAAGATGACCTGACAGGTCTGATCTATCTGAAAGACGACGACGGCACATACGCGCTGACAAAAGACACAGACAATGATAATTATGTCTTTGATACAGACAGCAGCGATGAAACCGTAACACCTTTGAAAGACGCTGCCGGCAATACCATCACCATCAGCGATCTGGATGTGTATGACACAGACAACCTGTCCTTCGTACTGACTGGTCAGATGGAACGTGGTTGGGTACTGTCCTATAACCTGACTTCCAAGCTGACAAAAACATCCAAAAACACACAGGCAACTGTAACAGTGGATTCCAGTGACATCATCCTTACAAATGGCGATGATCTGGTATACGCTTCCATCGAATCCAAAGGCATCGACGCTTCCGTTAAAAAACTGAAAGACGTTGCAGTGGAAGAAGTAGTTACCATTGAAGATCTGAAAATCGAACCTTCCGTTGGCGCAAACATGGAAGCAGTGGTAGATGAAGGCGACGAAATCACACTGAAACTGAACAGCGGCTTTGAATTTGCCAACAACGACAACAACAAAATCACCATCAAAGCAGGCGGTACTACAATCACACCAGAAGTAGAATACGAAGACGATGAAATCGTGATCACAGTAGATGGCGATATCTCTGCTGACGTTGACACACTGACCATCAGCGGCATCAAGGTAGAAGCAACTTCCGCAAAAGAAGGCGCAACAGCGACTATCAAAGTGTCTGCTTCCGGCAATGACAGCGTGTCCATAGAAGTAGCGACAGTTGTTGACTACGCAGTATCCATGAGTGTTGATGAAGACGAAGACGTACCCGTAATTTACAGCGGCGTTGACGTAGACAACACAGGTATCACAGACGACAGCGACCACGAATCTCTGGAAGTATCCATCGATGAAACATTCGCAGGCGCTTGGGACAACAGCAAAAATTCACACTGTCTCTGCCTGAAGGCGTTTACGCAGCAGACGTGGATGTAGTGGTAGACGGCATCGATCTGGACAGAGAAGATTTCATCGATGCGTATGATAACGGCGAATACGAATACTTCGAATTCGACAAACGTATCTTTGAAGAAAACGACTCCGACAACGATCCTTACGAAATGGATGTAACATTCACACTGGTAGCAGACCCTGACTTTGAAGGCGACGTTGTACTGACACTGTCCGGCGACGCTATGGAAGAACAGGAAGTAACCATTGCGAAATTCGTAAAACCTTACACAGTATCTGCACAGCAGAATGACCTGACTATCGATTACAGAAATACAGAAATTCCTACCGACGTTGTTATCACAGAAGCAGAAGCTGGTCTGTGGGAAAAAGGCACTGAATTTGCTCTGACACTGGACAAAATCGACTTTGACGATGACGCATCTGTAACAGCAGACGACAAGAGCGGTATGGAAATCAAAGACGTAAAAACAAAAGACGGCGAAATCCGTTTCACTGTTGACAGCGAAAGCGATGACGAACCTGCAACACTGACAGTATCTGACCTGACACTGTACATGGACAGAAACCTGCCCGCAGGTGCTTATGACCTGAACATGTACGCTCTGGATATGCTGGGCGTAGACAGCGCAGAAAAAGCAGAAGACTTCGATGGCAGCGATTATAAGGCAGCAGATAAAGGCTACCTGACTCAGACACTGCTGGCAGATGAAGATACAACTGTATTTGTAGGCGATGAATCCGACGATATCGACTACACAGCAAAAACAGGCTTTGTATATATCGTAACAGCTGGCAGCGACACAACAGGCTTCACAACAAAACTGACAGTTCCCATCGGCGAAAACTACCTGATCGCTGGTGAAACAAAAGTAGAACTGGATGCACCTGCATACATCAATGCAGAAGGCTACACAATGCTGCCTGTAAGAGCAATCTCCACATCCCTGGGTATCGACAACAACAACGTACTGTGGGATCAGGCAACAAAAACAGTAACAATCCTGTACGGTGATCGTATCATCTCCATGACAGCAGGCGCTTCCGTAATGTATGTAAACGGCAGCTCCATCCCTACAAGCTCTTCCGTGGAAATCGTAAATGACAGAACATTCCTGCCTATGCGTGACCTGGCAACAGCTCTGGGCGTAACAGACCTGACATGGGATACAGATCCTACAACAGGCAAAACAACAACTGTTTACATGAACGCAAACAGATAAGACAAAACATACCTGATTTCTTTTCAAAATTTATCCAAACCGATGTTTTCTGGAGGACGTCCAAAAGGACGCCCTCCTTTTGTGGGCATCTTCATAAGAAAACAAAGAAAGCCAAAATCCTTTGTGATGATAAGGATTTTGGCTTTCTTGCTTTATGAAGATTTTAGTTGTTATGTTTTCTTATGAAGACAGCCGTCGCAATTCCCATTAAGAAATCAAAGAAAAGGAAAATCAATGTTTTTTGAATGGGATATTGCTTTTTGCGCCTTTTTGGAAAAAAGGTATAATCTCTCTCCCTTTCAGCAAGACTATACCAAAAAGGCAGGTGAGCGGATTTTGGAAATCGGGAAAAATCTGGCGGCCAATCGGGCTGCCATGAAAGAATTGTTTGCCGACTGCGGAGATATTGTTTTCCGTGATTTTGCGGCAGCAGAAGGCCAGGGACAGCTGTTTCTGGTCTATGTGGATAATATGGTCAATACCACCGCTGTGGAAGATGCCATCATGACCAACATCATGAACCGCTGTCACGACACAGAAACGGAAGAAAGGCTTTTGGGACTCATGGAAAGCGTCATTGCCAACCGTGATGTGCAGCAGGTGGATACCATTGAAAAAGCCGCTGCTGGGGTACTGGCAGGGGATACAGTGATTTTTATGGAGGGGAGCTCTTTTGCCTTGCAGGCGTCTACCAGGGGCTATCCCAACCGTGGTGTGGGACATACGGAAACAGAAGTAGTGGTACAGGGGCCCAAAGACGCTTTCACGGAGCTTCTGGCATTTAATCTGGTGCTCATCCGCAGAAGGATACAGGATACCCGGCTGAAAGTGGTGCGTACCAAAGCAGGCAGCCGCACAAAGACCGACGTTGCCCTTATGTATTTTTCTGATCTGGTGCGGCCGGAGATTCTGCGTCAGGCAAAACGTCAGCTGGAACGTCTGCGGACAGATGGCATTCTGGACTGCGGCTCGCTGGAACAGCTTCTGGAAAAACGTCAGTTTTCGCCCTTTCCCCAATTGCAGATGACAGAACGCCCTGATAAAGCGGCTGCGGCACTGTTGGAGGGGCGTGTGGTGTTGGTGGTGGATAATACGCCTTTTGTCATATTGCTGCCGGTGACGCTAAATCTGTTTTTTCAGGCGGCAGAGGACTATTATGACCGCTGGGAAATCATGAGCCTCATCCGTTTTATGCGGTATGTGGCGGCTTTTGTGGCAGTGGCATTGCCGGGGCTGTATCTGGCGCTGACGGTGTATCATCCAGAACTTTTGCCTACGTCTTTGGCATTGAAAATTGCCACCACCAGACAGAGCATTCCTTTTTCAGTGGCGGTGGAGGTCATTTCCATGGAATTGGCTTTTGAATTGCTGCGGGAAGCAGGGGTGCGGCTGCCATCACCTGTAAGTGCCACCATTGGCATCGTAGGGGGTATCATCATCGGTTCGGCGGCGGTGGACGCGGGGCTGGTGAGTCCGGCAGTGGTCATTATTTCCGCTCTCACGGGAATTTGCTCTTTTGTCATTCCCAATATTTCCGTGGTTTCTGGTCTGCGGCTGAGTAAATATCTGGTGATTTTCCTTTCTGCCGCATTGGGGCTTTATGGCTTCTGGGCAGGTATCCTCCTTCTGGTGGTGCATCTGGCTGGGCTTTCTTCTTATGGGATTCCTTATCTCTATCCCTTCTGCTCCGCTTCCGTAAACCACTATCGTGATCTGGAGGACAGCCTGTTCCGTCTGCCTTTGCCATGGCTGAAACGGCAGTCCATTTTCATGAAGAAAGGGGGGAAACGCTGATGTTTTCCGATAACCATAAAATTTCCCTGCGGCAGATGCAGGCGCTGTTCTGTTTTTATTTTCTGGGAACGGCGTCCTTGTTTTTACCTGCGGAATTGGCAGAGGGAAGCGGCAGAGCCTGCTGGCTGGTGATGCTGATCGGTGGGCTGCTGGCGGCGTTTTTCTCTCTGGTGTTGACCCTTTTGGGCAAAAAAGAGCCTACATGGACGGTGGTGGAATGGCTGCGAAATACCTTCGGCGGTATGATTGGCAGTGTGCTGGCGGTGTTTATCGCCGGAAAAATTGCTGTGGATGCCATGCTGGAAGTCCGTATTTTTACGGAAATCCTTCGCAGTACCATGCTGCCCAATACGCCCCTGTGGCTTATGGTGGGCACCTTGCTGGCGTTATCCGCCTTTGGTGTGGCAAGGGGTATCGAAGGACAGGCAAGGGGAGCGGAAATCCTGTTTTTCTTTGTGTTTCCTCCTTTTGTGCTGTTGTTGTTTGCCGTTGCACTGACGGCAGGGGAGGCATATTTCCTCCCTGTGGAATTGCCGAAGCTGGATGGACTGCGGCGGGGAGCGGCTTTTGTGCAGCCGTTGTTTCAGGCGATGATATTCCTGCTGTTTCTGCCGCCTTTTCTGGAAAAGCCGGAAAAAGGACAGAAAAGCCTTTTTGCTGTTTGTTTGCTGACTACATTTCTGATGACGGCGGCCACATTTCTTTGCCTGACGGTTTATGGGGCAGAGGCTTTGTCCCATAAGATTTTCCCTACGGTACAGGTCATGGAGCGTGTGCGGTTTTCCGGCATTTTTCTGGGCAGACAGGACATCCTCCTGCTGTGGTTCTGGATGGTTTCTGCCTTTCTGTATGTGTCTGGGGCGCTGTTTTTTGGCAGTGTCTGCTGTGTGCGTCTGTGCCGCCAAAGGGGACAGGGACGGCGGTACTGGCTGCTGCTGTGGGTGCCGCTGTTGTTTATCGGTGCCATGATTCCACAGGACTTGGCAGCGGCTTATGATTTCCGCAACAAAATACAACCTATCTTCAGCGCCCTCACAACGGCGCTCCTGCCTCTTTTGGTTTTAGGGGTAAGGATGGTCAAAGAAAGGGGGAAACGTCGTGAGACAGCTTAAATTTGCCCTCATAGCCCTATTGCCGTTGCTTTTGACAGGATGTTGGGATGGCAGAGACCCGGAGGACAGGGCTTACGTTATCACCATGGGCATTGATAAAGGAGAAGATGGCTTGCTGGTGACCTTTGCCCCTGCCAAGACCACCGAAGGAAATGCCCAAAGCGTCTATCCTGTGACGGCGGACACCCTGACGGCTGCCGTGGCAGATGCGGACAGCCGCAGTTCCCGGGAGGTCTATCTGGGACAATTACGAACAGTGGTGTTCGGCAAAAGCCTGCTGGCAGACAAAGCAGTCTTTGAAGCGGTTCTAGAAGAATTGGAGCGAGGGAATGCCCTCTCAGAAAAAGTCATGGTGCTGGGTACAGAAAACGCCGCAGATGCCTGTGTGGATGCCATTGCACAGGCGGACAGCTCCACGGGATTGTTTCTCTGGGATTTTTATAAGAATACCGCCCAAGAGGTGGCTGTGACCCGTGGCATGGACTTGGATATGCTCCTGACGGAATTGGGTGAGCAGGGCGGCAGTACGGTTCTGCCTCGTATTGAAAAGACAGAAGAAGGCCTTTCTCTTGGCGGCGGCATTGCTTTGGCGGATGGTGCCTATGCTTTTTCATTGCCTGCGGCGGAAGAACAGGCCCATTTGCTGTTGCTGGGGGAAGGCAGCGGCGCTGTCATCGAAGGAAACTGGAATGGCACGGTATTGCCTTTGGAAATCCGAAAGGACAAAGTTTCTTTTGACTTTGCCAAAATAGAAGAAGGGCTTTCCTGTCAGGTCAATGTGCAGGTTTCCGGCGCTCTCACAGGCAGCGGCGGACAATCCCTGTTGGATGGAAATATCAGACGAGAACTGGAAAATTTCTTCGGGGACATCATAAAAACAGATTTGGAAAATACAATAAAAAGAGCCCAGGAAACTACCGCCGGGGATGTGTTTGGTCTTTGGGCGGAATGTCAGCGGCAGGCACCAGACTTGGCAAAGATAGGCGAAAACTGGCAGGATTTGCAGGTCTTGGTGAACTGTGAAGTGAAATTGCAGGATACGGGACGCACACGCTAAAAAAGAAGGTATAAAATTCCAAAAATGGGGTCATACTCTCCCCATCAAAAGAGAAAAAGGGTGGGAGAGTATGAAAACATTGGTTTTGTGGGCTTTGCGCATGAAAGCCTTTTGGAAAAAAGAATGGAAATATGGGATGACAGCCCTTGCGGGGGGTGTTTTGGTCTGTGTCCTCTGGTCCGGGGTCTATGCGGCAAATATCCAGCGGGGCATTGCCGATGGTGTGGTGCGGTTTCATGTGCTGGCAAACAGCGACACTACCGCAGACCAGAATTTGAAGCTGGATGTGCGGGATGTGGTGTTGTCTGCTTTTGGCGAAAAGCTGGAGAGCTGTTCTTCCAAAGGGGAGAGCATGGCACTTTTGGCAGCATACAAAGAGGAAATCCGCCAGACAGCGGCAGCGGAAATTGCCAGACAGGGGTATGATTATCCCGTTTCTGTGTCATTGGTACGGGAGGATTTCCCCGAAAAGACCTATGGCAATCTGGTATTCCCTGCTGGGGTTTATGATGCGGTACGCATTGAGATTGGCGAAGCGAAAGGGCATAACTGGTGGTGCGTGCTCTATCCTCAGATGTGCTATGTGGATGCCGCATGGGGAGAACCGACGGAAGAAGGGCGGGAAAGATTGCAGGAAAACCTGACGGCAGAGGAATATGCAGTGGTTTCCGCGGCGGAGCAGACGAACAAGGCACCGAAAATCAAGCTGAAAATCGTGGAAATGTGGCAGGGGGACTGAAAAAGGGAAGGAGCGCAGGCAATGGGGCGAAAAGGCAGGAGAAAATGTGTTTTGGTATGTTTGCTGGCACTGACAGTGCTGGCGTGGGGCAGGGTGGAGAAGGCAAGCCAGCCGGAAGCAGTGGCTGTGACCCAATTGGTTTCTTGGGGCACCCGTGGGGATTTGGTGAAACAGACCCAGGAGAAACTCCGCCAGCTGGGGTATTATCCCGATACACCAGACGGTATTTATGGCACCAAAACATATGAAGCCATTCGTCAGTTTCAAGCGGATAACGGCTTGAAGGTGGACGGCATTGCCGGCAGTGATACCTTGTCCCGTCTGGGCATTTCCATTGGCACTGGCACCAGTGGTGTAGGGGAAACAGGCACCAGTGATTATGATGAGGATTTGTATTTGCTGGCGTCTATCATCCATGGGGAAGCCCGTGGGGAGCCTTACGAAGGTCAGGTGGCAGTGGGGGCGGTGGTGTTGAACCGGGTGGCAAGTCCCGATTTTCCCAATACCATTGCGGAGGTCATCTACCAGCCCAGAGCCTTTGATGCGGTGGAGGATAAGCAGTTTTATCTGACACCCAATGAAACGGCGCTGAATGCCGCCAGAGATGCCCTCAACGGCTGGGACCCTACCAATGGTGCCCTGTATTACTGGAATCCCGTCACAGCCACCAGCCGCTGGATTTGGAGCATCCCCATCACCACTACCATCGGCAGACATGTTTTTGGCGTAAAATAAAAAAAGCACGGTATCTTCCCGAAAGAGAAGTACCGTGTAAGGGGCATCCTCATAAGAAAACAAAGAAAGCTGAAATTCTTATAAAAGAATTTCAGCTTTTTTA
>BBZU01000014.1 GCA_001304995.1 Clostridia bacterium UC5.1-1D10
TCTGTTATATAGTCACCGATTTCAAATCCCTTGAAAAGTAAAACTGAAAAAAAGACAAAAAAAATTAAAAAATTTTTTACAATAAAAAACCCCGAAGGATAAACCCTTCGGGGAATTGGTTTTTAAGCCATTGTGTATGATATATTCTGTTCGAATTATACCAGACCCTGAGCCATCATAGCAGCTGCAACTTTCTTGAAGCCTGCGATGTTAGCACCAGCTACCAGGTTGTAACCCAGACCAGCTGCTTCTGCTGCTTCAACGGACATTGCATGGATGTTTTTCATGATGCCAACCAGTTTAGCGTCAACTTCAGCGCCGTCCCAGCTGTATCTCATGGAGTTCTGAGCCATTTCCAGAGCGGAAACTGCTACACCACCAGCGTTAACTGCTTTGGAAGGAGCAACGATCATGCTGGGTTCAGCCATAGCTCTTGCCAGACCTGCGTTTGTTGTAGGCATGTTAGCAACTTCGATGTAGTATTTTGTGCCGTTAGCGATGATCTGTTCGATTTCAGCTACATCCAGTTCGTTCTGGTATGCAGCGGGCATGCAGATATCAACTTTCTGGCCCCAAGGTTTCTGTTTAGGGAAGAATTCAACGCCGAATTTGTCAGCATAGTCCTGAGCACGGTTTCTGCCGGAGTTTCTCATTTCCAGCATGTAGTTGAATTTTTCTTCTGTTGTGATACCATCGGGATCGTAGCAGTAGCCGTCAGGACCGGACAGTGTAACAACTTTACCACCCAGCTGAGCAACTTTCATTGCGATACCCCAAGCAACGTTACCGAAACCGGACATAGCAACTGTTTTGCCTTCGAATGTGTCGCCTTCATGTTTCAGAACTTCGTTTACATAGTATGTAGCGCCGTAGCCTGTTGCTTCAGGTCTGAACAGGGAACCGCCGTATTCCAGACCTTTACCAGTCAGGACACCATTTTCCCAGCAGCCTTTAATTCTCTTATACTGACCATACAGGAAGCCGATTTCTCTGCCGCCAACACCGATGTCACCAGCGGGAACGTCAACGTCGGGACCAATGTGTCTGTACAGTTCTGTCATGAATGCCTGGCAGAATCTCATGATTTCCATATCGGATTTGCCTGTGGGATCGAAGTCGGAACCACCTTTGCCGCCGCCGATAGGCAGACCAGTCAGGGAGTTTTTGAAGATCTGTTCAAAGCCCAGGAATTTAACTACGCCAGAGTATACTGTGGGATGGAATCTCAGACCACCTTTGTAAGGACCGATAGCGGAGTTGAACTGTACTCTGAAACCACGGTTAACCTGTACTTTACCAGCATCGTCAACCCATGTTACTCTGAAAGAGATCTGTCTTTCAGGTTCAACCAGTCTTTCCAGCAGACCCATTTTTTCATATTCGGGATGCTGTTCTACTTCTTTTTTCGATAGAAGAGAATACTTCTTCTACTGTCTGGATGAATTCAGGTTCATGTGCGTCACGTTTTTTAACCTGTTCAATTACGCGTTCGATATAAGCGTTCATAACTCAATGACCTCCTACATTTTGTCTTTTCTTTAACTGAGTTTTTGCGGAAAGTCCGCTTTTTTGTTTCTCAATAAGAAACAGTGAAGATGAAAAAGTCACTGCTTTCCAACGTTTTTAACAAACCCGGAAAGTATTTTGACTCTCTTACGTCTCTTATTATAGCACACTTTTTATGGATGTGTAGCATTTTTTTGAAGAATTGTCTTTATTTTTCCACAAAATTTCCAGTAAAAAATTATGCAAAAAAACGTTTTTCTCTTTTTTTTCGTCATCTTTGGAAATTCCGTAAATTTTGGCATAGTTTTAACAATGATTTTTCTGATAAAATCAAACAATGTGCACAAAGCCTATTTTTCCTGTGGGAAAAGACCTATCCAGCCCTTCTCTTTTGCAAAAAGAAAACAGACATATCTCGTCTGAAATATGTCTGTTTTGGTATCATTTCTTTTTAAATTTGTCCAGCAGACCGGAAAGAACGCCGGGACGTTCATCATCAGGGCCGTTATCGGACATAAATTCAATATATCTGCCAGTACCGATGGCTACGCAGCTGACTGCATCCTCTGCCACCATGGCATGGATACCGGTTCTGCTCTGGATCAGTTTATCCAGACCATACAGCAGGCTGCCGCCGCCAGTCATAACAATACCTCTTTCATAAATATCCGCTGCCAATTCGGGAGGGGTTTTTTCCAATACACTGTGAACTGCTTCCGCAATGGCTTCCACAGATTCTTCCAGCGCTTCCAGCATTTCGTCGCTGGTTACGGTGATATTCTTGGGCAGACCGGTAATCAAGTTTCTGCCGCGAACATCCAGTGTCACTGGCATGGTTCTTTCAAAAGCGGTACCAATCTTGATCTTCAGTTCTTCCGCTGTCCGTTCCCCAATAAGCACGTTATGTTTTTGCGCATGTAGCGAATGATGGCGTCATCAAAGTTATCCCCCGCAATCTTCAAGGAATAACTTACAACAGTGCCACCCAGGGAAATAACCGCAATGTCTGTGGTACCGCCGCCAATGTCTACTACCATGCTGCCGCATGCTCTGGAAATATCAATACCGGAACCAATGGCTGCCGCAATGGGTTCTTCAATAATATGCACGCGTCTTGCGCCTGCCTGTCTGGTAGCGTCCTCAACGGCACGCTTTTCTACTTCTGTTACGCTGCTGGGTACACAAACCGCAATGGTGGGCTTCACAAAAGAACGTTTGCCCAATGCTTTTTCAATGAAATACTGCAGCATTTTTTCTGTTACATCATAATTGGAAATAACACCTTCGCGCAAAGGACGAATGGCAACGATATTGCCTGGCGTTCTGCCCAGCATACGTCTTGCCTCTTCACCCACCGCAAGAATGGAATTGCTGTCTTTGTCAATGGCTACCACGGAAGGTTCCCGAATGACGATGCCCTGTCCCTTGATATAAACCAAAACCGTTGCCGTCCCCAGGTCGATCCCGATATTCTCGCCAAAACTCATAAAGTCTAACATATCGTTTCTCCTTCGTCTATCTGCTCATACTCTTCTTATCAGTATACCGAAAACAAAGCCTGTTGAAAAGCCGTTTTTCCGAAAAAATCTGTTTTTTTACAATATTATATGTTTTTTCCGACAAAACTTCCACAGCTTTTTGCAGCTGTGTATCTGCCTCTGCGGGAATGTTTGTCTGCTGCGCATATTCCTCTGGAAGTTCCACCTCATAATCCGGTGTAATCCCTACACCATGGATGGAGGTGCCGTTAGGTGTATAGTATTTCTGAATGGTCACATTCAATCCGGAACCATCTGGCAGTGTAAAGAGCCGCTGCACCAGACCTTTCCCAAAAGTAGTTGTGCCAATGAGCTGACCTCTGCCTGTATCCTGGATGGCACCTGCCAAAATTTCCGCTGCACTGGCGCTGTTTCCATTGACCAGTACCACCAAAGGCACATCATTGTAAACATCATCACAAAGAGTATCCTCTCTGTTTCCATCCTTATCCATGGTGTAAACCATAATGCCTTCCGGCAGCAGTTCCTCACCGATTTCATGAGCGGATTTCACCAGACCGCCGGTGTTGTTCCGCAGATCCAGCACCAGTTTTTCCATACCTTCCGCTTCCAGCACATCCAGAGCTTCCTTGAACTGACTGTATGTATTTTCCCGGAAGTTCGTGATAGCAATATACCCAATATTGTCATCCATCATACGCCAGGAAACAGTTTTCACTTGAATATCCTGTCTAGTCACTGTTTTTTCCAGCACTTCACCTGTGCTTTCCCGGAAAATGGTCAATGTCACATCCGTGCCAGCTTCCCCTTTTACCAATGCGGAAACATCTGCTGCTGTCTTGCCAGTGATGCTCTCTCCATCCACTTCTGTGATTTTGTCCTCTGCCAGAATGCCTGCCGCTTCCGCAGGGCCTCCCGGTGTCACACTGCTGACAACGATGTATCCATCATCGCCGGCATAAATCTCTACACCAATGCCAACAAAATGTCCGCTGTTCTTTTCCATCTGTTCCGCCAGACTGTCTGCGGAAAGGTAATATGTGTAAGGATCGCCCACACCGGCTGCCAGACCTGTATACATCAGTTCTTCCGCCAGTTCTTTGTCATAATCCTCTACATAATAAGTATCCAGCGTTTTTTTCGATCTGGCGTATTTTTGCCATGGTGCTCATACCAAAGGGCAGCGCAATATTCATCTGCGCCAAAAACTGTCCTCCAAAATAAACCACTGCCATCAAAACCAGAGCAGCCCCGAAGCCCTTCCAAAAATCTTTTTTCTGCAATGTCATCGCCTCGCTGTTTTATCTTCTTTTATCCTTATGTAGTACCTTCCGGAAATATCATCCCAAAAAATACAAAACCCTGTGGACGAATGGCACACGCACATTTTCGACCACAGGGATTTTTTGTTTTGGTTATACCTGCAAATGCTTACGGATGGAAGTCACACTGCCTACCACACCCAGCAAAATGCCAAAAATCAACGCCGCAGGCAGGATGAATGAAAATACATCGCCAACCACACGGAAACGAACGAAGTTTCTACAAACGGAATATGGTTGTAGAACAGACTTACGGTTTTGCCGTACATGGGCATCCCCACCAGCATAGGCAAAACTGCGCCGATCAGACCAATGATAATCCCTTCGATGATGAACGGCCAGCGAATGAACCAGTCTGTCGCGCCAACATATTTCATAATGTTGATTTCCACACGACGGTTCATAACGGAGATACGAATGGTGTTGATGATAATCATGACGGAAATCACACCCAGCACCAGCATTACCAGAATACCAGCCACCTGGAATACATTGCTGACGCTCATGAGCATTTCAGACAGGGACTGTCCGTATTCCACTTTATCAACGCCTTCGATTTTCTGCAGTTCAGCCAATACGGCATCCTGAGATTCGATCTGATCCAGTTCCACCTGGAAAGAGTGAGACAGAGGGTTGTTTGTATCATCCAGACCGATGAAAATATCTTCATCCGCCCCCCACTGATCTTTCAGCTGATCCAGCGCATCTGCTGGAGAAATATAGGTCACATTCGTCACATGATCCAGTCCGGAAATGGTCGTTTTCATATTTTCGATGTCCTCACTGGTCAGGTTACCCTTCAGAAATACGGAGATCCCAATGGAATCTTCCATCTGATCCAGCATATACTGCAGATTGCTTACCACACAGTAGGAAAAGGACATGATGGAAATACAGGCCGCTACCGCAATGATAGAAGCCACGGTCATCAGCAGATTCTTTTTCAGCCCGCTGAAACCTTCTTTCAAAAAATATCGGATTGTACTAGGCCTCATCGTCATACCCACCTTTTTCAATGTCTCTGATAATATGTCCGCGTTTCAAAGTAACCACGCGTTTCTGCATGGCATCTACGATATCCTTCGCATGTGTTGCCATAACGATGGTAGTGCCGCGTTTGTTGATGTCGTCCAACAGCTGCATAATGCCCCATGCTGTTTCCGGGTCAAGGTTCCCCGTAGGTTCGTCACAGATCAGAATGGGCGGATTGTTTACGATGGCTCTTGCCAGAGCTGTTCTCTGCTGTTCCCCACCGGAAAGCTGGTTGGGATAGCTTCTGCCCTTCTGTCCCAGACCTACCAGCGCCAGTACCGCAGGCACGTTTCTGCGGATGATGCGGCTGGGTGCCTCAATAACTCGCATAGCAAATGCTACATTTTCATAAACAGTCTTGTTAGGCAGCAGACGGAAATCCTGGAATACTACCCCCAGATTACGGCGCAGATAAGGAATCTGCCGTCTGGAAAGCTCATTGGTTTTTACCCGGTTGATGATGATTTCCCCGGAAGTGGGGTCAAGCTCTTTCAAGAGCAGCTTAATTAAAGTAGATTTACCGGAACCACTGGAGCCTACGATAAATACAAAATCGCCTTTTTTGATATGTAAATTCAGTCCCTCAACGCCTTTTGAGCCATTGGGGTATACTTTTGTTACATCGTTAAGTCGAATCAAAACGTATCTCCCTTTCTTTACAAAATTTGACGGAAAAACAGCCAAATCTCTCTTTTTCCGTCCCAAACACCATAAAATTATAGCATAAAACAGGTACCCTCACAAGGGCAAAACCTTTGGCAAATATGAATTTTCCGTTAATTTCAGCGGTTTTTACCAAAAAAGCGCAAAAAGACCGCCTTCCGTTTTCCCCGAAAGACGGTCACCCATTTGCCCCTGTTTAAAGTTGTAAAAGGCACATTTTGTGCTGTTTCGATTATAGCACAGAAAAAGAGGGGGAACAACCCGATTCCCCCTTCAGATTCTTAAGAATCCATGAATGTTTTCCATAAAAAATCTCCCACCATTGATTGGCAAGATTTAGGGGCATCTTCATAAGAAAACAAAGAAAGCTGAAATCCTTATTGTACAGAGGATTCCAGCTTTCTAATTTTATAAGATTTTATAATGTTTTCTTAAGGCGAAGTTGCTTTTAAAAGTCTTCTCTTAATAAGCCATTTTATCCATGTACATCATGTACTTGCTTACCATCAGTGTGATCTTGAAGATGATGGCATCATCAAAGTTTCTCAGATCCAGACCTGTCATTTTCTGCAGTTTATCCAGACGATATACCAGTGTATTTCTGTGGATATACAGCTGACGGCTAGTTTCGGATACGTTCAGGTTGTTTTCGAAGAATTTGTTGACTGTTGCCAGTGTTTCATCGTCGAAATCGTCCATGGTCAAACCGTGCAGCACTTCTTTGATGAACATTCTGCAAAGAGGCAGAGGCAGCTGATAAATCAGACGGCCGATACCCAGTTTTTCATAGTTGACGATATATTTGTCTGTTTCAAAGATTTTGCCAACTTCCAGAGCCATTTTTGCTTCTTTGTAAGAACGGGATACGTCTTTCAGATCGCCTACAACAGTACCGCTGGAAATGTAAACTTTGCTGTTTGTTTCTGTGTTCAGTGTTTCTTCGATAACTTTTGCAATGCGGTCGATTTCGTCTGTTGCTTCTTTGTCACGGAGTTCTTTTACCAGAATGATGCTGTGTTCATCCACTGCTGTCACAAAGTCTTTTGTTTTCGCAGGGAAAATGCCTCTGACGATTTCCACAACATTCATTTCTTTGTCGATGTTTGTTTCGATCAGATATACGATTCTGCTTACATTGTTTTCAATGTGCAGTTTTTTCGCGCGGCCGTAAATATCTACCAACAGCAGGTTATCCAGCAGCAGGTTTTTGATAAAGTTGTCTTTGTCGTATCTTTCTTTATAAGCCACCAGCAGACTCTGAATCTGGAAGGCAGCAATCTTACCGATACGGTAGCCTTCTTCGTCTTCGCCTTTTACCTGTACCACATATTCGGGTACACCGTTATCATAAATCTTGAAATACTGATAACCCAGAATCAACTGACTTTCAGCCTGAGAGCCCACAAAATTTTCCACCGCATCAATCTGGCGTCCAATCATGTTTTCTTCCGTGGTAGCAATGACCTTGCCTTCCTTTTCCACGACGCTCAATTCTTTTCTCGTAATGTTTTTCAGTCCATCAATGGTACTCTGTAAAATCTGATTGGAAATCATGCGCTATCACCTCAAATGAATTATTTTTTTCTCCTATGTGTTGCCTGCCTTTGAACAGACAGGATTCCTGTCAAAAGTGCCGAAAAACAGTATCGCCCTGTGTTATTCAAATAGCCTAAATACATTTTATAACAAAATGCTGAAAAAAGAAAGAGAATTTGCAAAAAAACATACAAATTCTCTTTCAACCTTATTTTTTCATAAAAAACACAGTCCTTTTTTATCTAAACTGTCTTGATTTTTGTCCACGGAATGCCCAAAAGCCTTTTTTCCGGCTTTTTGGGCTTCGTCTTTTTTACTTATGAAATTCCGTATCCCCCAAAACATCCCGCATATCTGACAAGAGAAAGTATGCCTTTCTGTCAATATTCATGATAAGACTTTTGACCAGAGAAAGGTCTTTTTGCGAAAAAACACAATAGAGCACATTTTGTCCTTTTTCCGGACAATTTTCCATATCCAAAAGTGACATAACACCTCTGCCCCGCAGTGTGGACAGCCCTTCCGCCATTGCCTTTCCTTCTTCCGTCACAATGACTGCCGCCCTTACAGCACTGCCGCCTTCTGCTACGCGATCCATAACCTTCTCCATAATGCCCACTGCAAGAATGGCGTAGAGGGTATGGGTAGGGCCAAAAGTCACCAATCCCAACAAGATGATGGAGCCATCCAGAAAAAGCACCAGCCTTGCCACGGAAACATGATGAAAAAAGCTGTCATGGAGCAACGCCGCCGCCAAGTCCACGCCACCTGTGGTAGCACCGCCCCGAAGCACTAATCCCAACCCCGCTCCCATGAGCACACCGCCATACGCAGCCGCTGTCAGCAAATCCCCGTGATACATGGGAAATTTTGACGCAATATAAAGCATCACAGAAAACAAAAGGGAAGTCAGTATGGTCTTTCCCAAAAACTGCCTTCCCTGTGCGTACCACGCCAAAAGAAACAGCGGCACATTCAGGGCTGTATTCACCAGCCACAGGGGAATAGCAGGGCCGCCCAGCCTGCGGGACACATCATCCAGAATCATCCCCAGACCAGAAATCCCCCCTGCCACCAATTCCATAGGTTCCAGAAAATTCTGAACACCTACGGCCAGCAGTGCCGTTCCTGCCAAAAGCATACCATATGCCGCATATTTCTTTTTTTCCATATTCTGTTCGCCGCCTTTTTCCCGAGATTATCTCTTTTTCTGTTTTCTCAGGACTGTCAGCGCAAATTTCGGCAGACGCATCATACGCCGCCATCTGGTGGGCTGTGTGATGAGGCGGTAGAACCATTCCAGACCCAATTTCCGGAACAGCTTCGGTGCCCGTTTCACATTGCCTGCCATAACGTCGAAACTGCCGCCAACGCCAATGGCAACCTTAGCACCCACTTCTTCCAAATGTTCGTAAATCCATTTTTCCTGTTTGGGTGCGCCCAGTCCTACCAATAGTATGGACGGAGAAAGACGTTTTATGTCTGCAATGATTTTCTTTTCTTCTTCCGCATCAAAATAACCATTATGTCCGCCGACAATCTTCAGACCGGGATATACTTTTTTCATCTGTCTTGCGGCATTGGAAACCACGCCCGGCGCGCCGCCGAAAAAGTATACGGTTTCATTCTTTCCTGCAATGCGGCTGAAAATATTCTGTGTCAGGTCATAGCCTGCCACTCTTTCTGTCAGCAGAATTTCGCTGTAACGGCTTGCCCATACAACACCGATACCGTCAGGCACTACCAAATCCGCCTCCCGCAGGATCTTCATCAGCTCTTTGTCCTGCTGCGCCTCCATAACGATTTCCGGGTTGGGTGTGCAGATATAATGCTGCTTGCCGTCTGCCAAAAATCCCATAACCTTTTCCACAGCCTCTGCCATGGTCAAAGCGTCAAAAGGCACATCCAAAATCTGTGTCATTTTTCTCATAACTGCCCTTGTCCCCCTTATTTCCGTTTCTCCAGCAGGCGCATGAGATATTTCTCATTGCGGTGAGCCATCTGGTTCAGGTGTTTTGCCTTTTCTTCCAGTTTTGTCACATAAGCCTGTTTGTTTTTCACAATATCATCGATGAGCCCCAGTGTATGCTCCATGTCGAAGCTCTTCAGATCGCCGCCGCTGGGCATTTCCAGTTTTTCCAGATAGTATTCGATCTTCGGATCATATACAAAGCCCACCAGAGGCACATGCTGTCTTGCTGCAAAAATCAATGTATGCAGACGCATGCTCAGAATAAAGTCCGCTGTGGAAATGATACCCATAACTTCGCTGGGGGTGTAGCTGCCCCGCAGGATATAAGCGGGCTGTTCCATTTTCTTCTGGACTTTCTCGCTGATGGTAATATCGTTTGGCATCTGCATTGCCAAAAAGACGATGTTCCGGTTATATTTTTCCACGATAGTGTCGCAGAGTTTTGCGAAACGGGAAATGAATTTGTCCATATCCCGCCAGTTTCTTACAGAAACCACCACCAAAGGTTTATCCTGAGGGATTCCTTCCTTATCCAGCAGGCGGTATGCGTCTTCTTTGGCAATGCCGTCCATAGTGAATACAGGGTCAGCAGTTACAAAGCATTTTTTAGGGTTCACCCCCATACTGAGCAATTCTTCGTAGGAATTTTCTTCTCTAAGGGTAATGAGGTCAGCCTTGTTCACCACCTGTTTCACCAGTCTGCGGTTTCGCTTGCCGGAAACAGGGCCAATGCCGTTGGCATAAAGCATAACCTTTTTCCGCATGAATTTCGCTGCCGCTGTAATGGAAAGGTAGTACATCAAAGAGCGTGTACTGGTGCTGTCCTGCAAAAGGGAACCGCCGCCGCTGAGGAGGGCATCACTGTGATGGATGGCACGGAGCACATCCCGCACACCAAAACGATAAACAGCTTCAATGCCATATTTTTCTCTTGTTTCCACAGGTTTGTTGGACAGCACTGTAATATGGTAGTTGTCCCCCAGCTCCTGAATATTCTTGTGCATGGAAAGCATGATCGCTTCGTCACCTGTGTTATTGAAGCCATAATAACCGCTCATAACCACATGATACTGTTTTTCGTGGCTTTCCTTCCAAGCCGCGTCATAAGCCTTTACGCTGTCCTGCGCCATTCTTGTCACGGAGTAATAACGGAAGATGACTTCTCTGCCGTAAGCGCCGGCTTTTTCTCTTTCTTCCGGTGTCATGTTGCAGAAAGCATATACAGTATCTCTGTACAGTTTGTCTTCTTCAGACATTTCGCATCCACGACAGCAGAAGTTGTTTTCCTGTGCCATTGCCAACTTATCTTCACCAAACAGACCAATGTAGCCTTCATTCCCAGCAACAATAACAGTCTTTCCAGCTGCCATAGCTTCCAGTGCCGCACGGCTGACACCGACAAATACGTCTGCCACAGAAACCAATTCGTTGATATCTGTTCTTGCACCAGTCATGGTGATGCATTCTCTGCCCAGCTTTTTGTTAACACCTTTGCTCTTTTCCAGCAGTTCATCAAAGACATCGCCGCCGCCTACGATGATGATGCGCAGACCGGGAATCTTTTCTGCCAGTTTCGGTGTGATCTCAATGAGCTGTCTTGCCACCATGGCACGGCTTTCATCCATACGGCTGACATAAACCAGTGTCGGTTCTTCCCCTGTCAGATGGAATTCCTGACGAACTTTGGTGCTGTCCGTTTCCGGAGAAAACTTGTCTGTGTCAATACCGTTGATGGTTACAAAAATGTTTTCGCTGCGCACATGATAGTTATCCATCAAATACTGCTTGATGTCCTCACTGACCGCAACGACTTTCTGTCCCCAATTTGTCAGATATTTCAGCCCCATCCCTGTGTAGAATACCCAGTGTGCAGAGGTGACAAATGTAAATTTCAGTTTCTTTTTCAGCATGCCGCAGATAAAGCCGGGGATTCTGGCATGAGAATGGACAATGTCCGGTTTTTCCTTGCGGATGATCTTTTTCAGCAGCATGTAAGATTTCATCATCTTCATTACATTGCGCTGATTCATGGGCACTTTGTAGTGACGGATCCCCGCTTCCGCCAGTTCCTGTTCATACACACCGCCGTTGGATGCAACGATGATGTCATAGCCCTGTTTTTTCAGTTCTTTGGAAAGTTCCACTACATGAGTTTCCGCTCCGCCGATATCCAATCCCATCAGCGTCATCAATACTTTATATTTCATATTCGTCCCACCTGTCAAATATCAATTGAAGTTACTTTCATCTTGGGTTGCGCATATTTCGTATAAACTTCCATTTCGGAATTGGCTTTCAGTTCCACAGTGCCTTCCGCGAAGTAGCCGTCTTCCTTTTCAATGATATTGCCTTCCAGCGTCAGGGTCACCCCGTAATACTCGGGATATTCCACCAGAATGGTGTTGCCGCTGTTGTCAATGACGTTTTTCATCTTTGGCGCATACTGCACATCGGTAATGGTGCCGATATAAGTATTTGTTTTTGCGTCATACATGGTATCCCCCACATGCAGGGCATTGACTGTTGCCATACGCACATCGTCAATAAACGCTGTATAAGTCACTTTGGATGCCTCTGCTGTTACGCCGGCAGACTCCTTCTGGTTGACAACGCCGAATTTGTATACCCCCACAGCAACCAGCGCCACCACAACCACCAGAATCAATAAATCTATGATATTGGGCCGTCTTTTCGCCACATTACTCACCGTCCCTTACTTCTACAATATAGCCTTTGAAGGCATAACCTTTGCCTTTCACATTCTGTTCCTTACCGACCTTTACCACATTGCCTTCTACGGTAATGTCCTGATCGGTTTCTGTTCCGCTGCCTTCAATCTCCACATAAATATTGCAGTAGCCGGGTACCGGCAGCATTTCATACTTGTTTGTGGTTCGGTTGAAATTCACTTCCCGGAAAGGTTCTGTCCAGCAGCTTTTCACTGTCCCCAGATATGCGGAGCTGGTGCTGTCAAAGACCTTGCCCCCTTCCACAGGGAAGTTTGCTGTTTCATTCAAAACTTGTCTGCCTTCCACCACATAGGTGTATGTTTTGGTTTCTGCCGCAGCGCCGCCGTTGTTTTTTCCACCGGCAACCCAGTATACACCGAATGCCACCGCCGCCAGCAGAACCAGAATGATCAAAATATCCAGACCGTTGAACAGACCGAATATCTTTCTGCTTTTTGTCTTTTCCATCACTTTCTTGCCTCCGCATACAGTTTTTCCATTTTTGCCGCCATCAATTCTGCCGTGAACATTTCTCTTGTCCACGCCATGGCTTTTTTGCTCATGCTTTCATACAGACTTCTGTCGGAAAGGATTTCCAGAATCCGTCTTGCCAGATCCTCGTCATCCCCTACTGCCACCAGATAGCCGTTTTCCCCGTGGCGCACCACTTCGCTGACACCGCCGCTGTCTGTTCCAACAGCAGGCACCCCTGCGCTCATGGACTCAATGAGGGAAAGGCACAGGGCTTCTTCCTTGGATGTGATAACAGCCACATCCAGTGCTGCTTCCAACCGTTCCACAGCGGAAACAAAGCCTGTGAATAAAATCTTATCTGTCAGCCCCATCATTTTCACATCAGCCTTCAGCCGTTCCATCTGACTGCCTGTGCCAACAATGAGGAATGTGATATCCTGCTGTTCTTTGCAGATGCGTTCTGCCGCCCGCAGGAAAGTATCATGGTCTTTCACTTCTTCCAGTCTGGCTACGATGCCCACAACTTTCTGACCTTCCGGCACACCGTATTCCGCCAGTACCGCCCTCTTTTCCTCCGGTGTCAGAGGAGACAGCATTTCAATGCCGTTGTAGATAGTCACAATCTGTTTGGGGTCTGTGCCGCCGACAATCATGCTCTTTCTTACGGCTTTGCTCACGGCAATGACTCTGTCGCTGTAACGATGGTTCACCATCCGTTTTGCCAGTCTTTTCAGTGTATTTCCGCTGACATTTTCCATACAGTGTTTTGTATGGAAAATCCGTGGCACACCTGCCTTTTTCGCCGCCATTCTGGCTGTCAGGCTGGCATGGGTATGCACCACATCAGGTTTGTCCTTGCGGAACAGTTCTGTCAGAGGTGCCAGCGCCTTTTTGTCATAGGAACTGTCTGCCATGGCATCCATTTTGATGACGGGAATATCCAGACTTTCCACCACAGGGCAAAGCTGGCTGTCCGCAGGCAGTACCACCCGCACATCGTATGTTTTCCGATCGCAGTATTTCAGGTAGTTCAAAAGCCACCGTCCTGCGCCGCCGATATTGCGGTCTGTCAATACATGATAAATTTTCAGTTTCTCTTTCTCCATGATTTTTCTCCCAATCTCACGGCTGCCATACCGATGCCCAGTACACACCAGAACAGCAGCACAATGCTGTAATCAAACCAGATATGGTCTGTCATCCCCTGTAACAAAATACCTGCAAAGCCGCCGAATACTGCCGCCAGAATGAAGCGGTATCTTCTTGCCGCTCTTGCCATGGTGCTGTAAATCTTCTGGAAGAACAGCAGTACCAGCGCCAAAAATACGCTAAAGCCCACAATGCCCAGTTCGATGAATTCCTGTAAGAATAAGTTATGAACATGGTAAGCGTTGGCCGCTTCCAGAGAGAACAACGGATAAATCTCATTGAAGGCATCCACGCCAATCCCTGTCATCCAGTAATGACGAATCATGTCAAAGCCCGCCTGATAAATAGACAGACGGTACTGGGAAGACGAGTCGCTCATGGTAACGGAGCTGAGAAGTCGTTCCCACAAACTTGTGGGCAGTATGAAAGGCATTGCCAGCAGTGCCACAATCCCAACAGGAATGAGCCGCCGTTCCGCCAGCAGTACGAAAAGCCCTGCTGCAAACATGAGCCCCAGCATAGCCCCACGGGAGTTGGTAGCCAACAGACCCAGACACAGAATACCGAAGCAGCCTGTGTAGAACAATCTGCCTGCCCAGTTGCGGCATTTCCACATCATCCCTGCCGCCAAAGAGCCGATCACAATGAGATATTCCCCTAATACATTAGGGTTATTGAATGTGGCATAAGCTCGTGTGGTGATGTCGAAGCTTTCGGCGTCTACCCACGCTTCGTCCATTTCCACGCCCACCACATATTGGAAAATCGCATACAAGGCAATGAGCACCCCTGTGGCGATCAAAACAAACAATACCAGATTCAGTTTTTCCTCTGTGTCAATGCAGTCCCTGCATACGAAGAACACAGAAAGGAATACCAGAAAAATGCCCATGACCATGATGGCTTTGGGGAAGTGATAACTGGTCAGCGCCCCATATACCAAGCACAGAGCAAAGAGTCCTACCAGCACCCCTACCAGCGCTGTCCGCTGCATACGAATGCGTCCCATCCACACATTGATCACATACAGTGCAAAGGTTCCTGCCGCCAGTACCGCTTGCAGCATGGTAGGCAGTATGGGAATGGCAACTGCCAATGCACAAATGCAAATGATGAGGAAATTCTGGTTACACAGCCGCAGGATAGCGCTTTCTGCCACCATGGTAGCCACAAAGCCTTTTTCTTCCTGCACCGCCACAGCACATCTTTTGGCAGGGCCATGGAGCAGATGGGGCAGCCGTCCCCTTGCGGAACGAATCCAATAGTCCCAGTTATGACGCAGGAATGTAAAGATACCGCTTCCCCCAAAAGCTCTGCCCACAGCCTGTCCCAGTCTGCGGTAAGCCCGGTAAGTCAAACTCTGAGACCAGATGCCCCAGAACCAGATCACAAAACCATGAATCAGGCGGAAGAAGAAGCTGTCCTCGATATAAAGAGAGATTTTGTCCGTCATACCCTCCCGTCCTTTCTGTTGTTGGGTATTTTCTTCGGGTTTCTTTTCCGGTGTGCCGCCTGTGGGAGGATTGCCGCCGCCCCGATGAAGGAATTTTCCTACCAGAGAGAATGCGAAACGGCTTTCATCTACCCGCAGCACATAGGTCAGCACCATATATACAGCAATACCGATGCAGGTAGGAACACCCACCAGAATCACCCGTGGAATAAGTCCATCGCCCATTCTTGCTGCCAAGAAATGATAAGGCAGATATACACAGAACAGCATCACCAAAGCGGATACTGCCATTTTACACAAATCTGCCGCCAGTTTTTTATCCAGAATGCCCGGATACTGTTTCACTGTGGGCACAAACAAAATCAGCGCCGCCACTGTGGAAGATACAGCGGAAGCCAGCGCCAGACCGCCCAGTCCCATGGGCTTCATAAGCAGCCAGCACAAAGCGGCATTGACACCGATGGAAATGATGCCAGCCACCAGAGGCATTTTCCCTTCCTGTTTTGCATAGAACACACGGCTCAAAATGGTCTGCACACCGTAGCCGATCATACCTACGGCAAAGAAGCACAGAGCCGTTCCTGTCATTTCTGTTCCCAAAGCGTCAAAACTGCCTCTTTCGTAAATGAGTTTAACCAGTGGTTTGCTCAGTACCATGAGCCCAACCATCATAGGAATCAGGAAAAACATCATAGACCGCAGGGTCACCCGTACTGTCTGTCCAAATCCGTCCCCTTCTGTATCATCCGCCATACGTGAAAGTTTGGGGAAGATCAGATTGGCAATGGCCAGAACGAATACCCCAACGATGATGGTATATAAGTTATTTGCATACTGTAATGTGGTTACCCCCATATCCAGATGGGAAGCAAACTGGTTGTTGATGATGAGGTTGATGGGCTGAATCCATGTGCCCACCATAACGGGCAGCATAAGAATCAGAATCTTCCGTATGCCTTCATCCCGGAAACGAAAATCCGGGCGGTAGAAATACCCTTTTTTCATCATGGAAGGAATCTGGATGATAGCCTGCATTGCCCAGCCAATGAGGAAGGCCACTGCCAGACCATATACACCAAAACGGTCATTCCAGAAAATATAATACAGAATGATCACGGCGTTAGAAGCCACACTCAAAGCCGCCGGCACGTTAAATTCATCCAGGGACTGCAATATCCCTACAAAAGAAAAGGCAATGCCCGTAAAGAAAATGGTCGGGAACATCACATGGGACAGCTGTGCTGCCAGTGCTGCCGTTTCGTTGTCATAACCCGCTGCAAAAAGCCATACAAACTGTGTGGAAAAAATCTCACACACCACTGTCATGAGCAGTGTTACCAGCCCCATAAGGGTAATGAAACGGTTGGAAAGAGCAAATGCCTCTTTCTTTCCTTTTTTCTTCAGATATTCATTGAATATGGGAATGAAGCTGGCTGATATGGCCGAAGCGAATACCGCGTCAAAAAAAGGTTCGCGGCATCAAGCTGGCTGTGGTAAATGCCTCCGCCGCCATGCCGTTGCCGTAATTGGCCGCCAGCAGCTGGTCTCGCACCAACCCCAGCACTTTTCCCACCAGAGTAATAAGCATCATAAAGCTGACCGCTTTCACGGCGCTGTTTTTTTCTGAGTCGTCATTTTGTTTCTCCTGAAGTTTCTTTGATTTCTCTTTGTCTTTCCCCGAAACACAAGGAAAGGTGGATAGAGAATATCTACCCACCTTATACTACCGTATTCTTACTGATTTTACAAGAAACATGGGGGAAATTTAAGAAACTTCTTCTATTTTCCCACTGTTTTTCATGATTTTCAAACTTTCACCGGCTGATATGTCACACCATCATCGGCAATACGGAATTTCAGCATATATACATTTTTATTTGCTGTGCCGTCTGCTCTCCACAGATCAGGCAGATTGATGTAACGAACGCCGTCCTTTGTGGAAGCCCAGTAAGCATTGCCGCTGCAAGATACCACAAAGACTGTCTTTCCTTCCTGTACATACTTGTTCAGGATAGCGCGGAAGTAATCACCTTCTGCCGCGGAAGGATAATCAGAAGGTGTTTTGTCTGTGACAAAAATGATGGTATCATTGCCTGCCGCCGCAATATCCTGTGTGAAACGTCCGTACTGAGAAGGATCTGTTTTGCGGATACCCTGACTTGCTGCCAGCAGTACCACAGAAGCGCCGTCTCTGTTCATGAAGCGGTAGCTGCCGTTCCATGTCAGGCTATCCTGTACAGTCGGTGTTGTGATGTCACAAAGGCCGCCGTAAACGGTCACATCTGCGCCGCTGTCTGCCGCCGCCCGTACACGGCTTCTCTGTGCGTTATATGTGTTTGCGTCTACCTTGCCTGTACCGGTGTATTTCAGTTCACCGGTAATGTTCAGGTAGAAAGCGCCGTCGTTCTGTTTTGTCACTGTCTGCTGCAAAGGATCTGCCGCAGATGTGCTTGCAGGCGCTGTTGTTTTTGCCGCACCGCCAACGGTAACAGTCACATAAGTGTCCTGACCTGCCCAACTGCATTTTACATAAGTGGAACCTTTTGCCTTTGCAGTGAAGGTATTGCCATTCATAGTGCCGATGGCAGGATTTGCCACAGTGTAAGTTACGTCATTTGTGACAGCTCTGCCGAAGCCTTCTGTGTCATAAGCGCTCACATAGATCTTTGTGGTGCCGCCTACGTTTTTGATGCTTACATCAGGGTATGTGGCTTTCAGTCTGGCTGTGGGATAGCAGGTAGCGTTTGCCACTGCTGTCATGTTATCGCCATAAGTTGCCACAACAGAATAAGCGCCTGTGCCGGAAGGCAGGAATTCAAAACCATTCCATGTACCTTCCATACCCACCACATCAAATTTCACATCTTCCGGTGCAATGTAGATACGGTTTTTGTATTCATCCAGACCATAAACAGTAAATTCTGTTGTTTTGCCGGGCTGGGTATGTTCGTTTACAGTTGAGATACCGATTTCTTTGATTTCGCCTTTGGGCGCTGTCTGGAATACGCCTACGGAAGCAATGACTTTTCTCTGTGCCCCATCAGAAGGTGTGTTCTGAAGCTGTGGTGCCGCATCGTCAATGGTTTTTACCACCATAGTGGAAGAACCGCCGCCGTCCAGATGCAGCGCTTCATAAGCGCCATATTCTTTCATAAGGGCTGCCATTTCAGAATGGGTTGCGCCAATGCTGTCCCCACGACCGTCTACAACCATCATAATGGCTTTTGTACCGTCCTGAGAAACACCAAAAGCTGTTCTGGGCTGTCTGCCTGCTGCCACAATATCTGTTGCAGGCGCTTCCTGGCCGTTCAAAAGCAGCAGACCGCCGCCGCCAAAGGCTGTGTCAATCTGGTCAAAGTCGATGGTAGAGCTTACCTGTAATGTGACAGGGTCACCTACTTTGAATACAGAAGCAGCGTTTGTATAGTAATCGCCGCTCATAACGATGAGGTAGCCATTTTCAGGCACATTGACCGTTTCCCCTTTCTGGGAAATATATGTAATGGTGTTGTTCTGTACCACAAATTTCACCAGATTGTCAAAACGCTTGTCCAGATCCGCAGTGCTTGTAGCCGCCTGTCTGTCAAAGTAAATGGGGAATACCATGCTGGTAACTTTGTTGATAGACGCCAGATCAATGGTCTTTGCGGAATTGGAAAATTTCACTGTTGTTTTGAAGTAAGTGAAAATGGAATCGCCGTTTTTATCCTTCACATAAGTACCATACTGGTTTTTGTCTTTATTGATGCTGGTTCCGGCAGAAATCAGTTCCCCATCCCGCACAACAGGGCCGAAACCTGCGGAATAGCTGCCTGCCATACCAAAGAAGTCACTGTTTACACCGGCAATGGCGCCGTTGTCTGTGAGCATTTTCTGTACGGTTTCTTTCAGACCGTATTCTGTTTTGCTTTCCACTTCTTTCAGTTCCAGTGTACTTTCTGTCAGGTCGATGGTCAGTACATAGATGTCCTGAATGCCGTCTGTTGTCATCCGGCTGTTCTTTTCATATGTCACCCCTCTGGTGATGGTTTCCTGTGTTTTGTTTTCATAGACTGTCTGAGCAGCAAATACCGTTGTCACCCCAGCAGCGGTAAATGTCAGCGTTGCCGCCACAAAAGCTGCCAACAGCCGTTTGATGCCGTAGAATCTTTTTTCATTTTCCCACGCACTCCCTTTCTCATAATACTGATGGTTGGACGCCTGCTTTTCACCTTTGTTCCATATATTGGAGAAAAAAAGCAAAAAGTAACCGTCCAAACTGCGCATACATAAAGATTTTACCACAAAACCGGCTTTTTTCTCGTCCCATGAAAAAACTTAATAAATTTGTAATCTTATGTAACCCAACTCTCATAGGCATTTTGTCCCTTTCATAGACTGATAGAAAAGTCCAAATCAAAGGAGGTATTTTATGAAACGCCTGATATTATGTGTACTGGCGCTGTTTTGCTGTGCCTGCGGCTGCCAGAAGGAGGAAATCACACCCATGGCTGCCATCCAGCAAAAACTGACGGACATGGAAGGCTATTCCTGCCTGGCCACCCTCACCATCTATTCCAACAAAGGAGAAACCATTTACGAAACCAAACAGGATTTCAAATCCACCGGGGAATACCGCATGGAAATGCTTTCTCCTGATTCTGCCAAAGGCAATTATACGGTTTTTGACGGCAAGACTGTCTGCCAGTATAATCCCCGTCTGAAGGAATCCGTCCAGCGGGAAGTACCGGAGTCCCAGCGGCGCAATGAATTATTTCTGGGGCAATTCCTGAAAAACTATCTCCAGTCAGAAGGAGTTTCCGTGGAAACTGCCGCCATTGATGAAAGCCGCTGTACGGTGCTGGAAGCGGTCATTCCCGAAAACGGCAGCCAGCTTGCTTCCGAAAAACTGTGGGTAGACAATGAAAGTCTGCTGCCTGTCCGTCTTTCCCTCTACGATGCCGACGGGAAGGAGTGCCTGCGTCTGGATTACACCACCTTTACATACAACCCGCATTTTGACGAAAATTTATTTCGGATTCCTGCATAAAAATTGTCCCAACGTGCCATACTCCCTTACGTCAGCGCAATACATAACCATGGTTTTGACGCAGTTCTGCCTGACGGATTTCTAACGGCGGAGGGTGTGATTCTATGACGATCAGACGAGGAGATATTTTTTATGCGGATTTAAGTCCCGTTGTGGGCAGTGAGCAAGGCGGCGTGCGCCCTGTGCTCATCATACAGAATGACATGGGCAATAAATACAGTCCCACGGTCATTTGCGCAGCCATTACATCACGCATGAACAAGGCAAAACTGCCCACACATATTGCCCTTGCGGCAGCCAAATACGCCTTGCCCAAAGACTCCGTTGTGCTGCTGGAACAAATCCGCACCATTGACAAACAGCGGCTGCGGGAAAAGGTCTGTCATCTGGATACGGAAATCATGGAGGCGGTGAACCAGAGCCTTTGTGTCAGTCTGGGGCTTATCTGCGGAGAAAAGCGGGTGGAAGTGCCACGGGTTTGAAAACAAAAAAAGCCGAAATCCTTACGATACAAAGGATTTCGGCTTTCTTATTTATTTACGATTTCCAGTCAACGTGAGCCAGAGGAAATACAGCACCGCGAACAACGCCGCAAACCCAATGAACTTCAATATATTCACATTGCCTCTGTACGCAAAAATCTGTGTTGCCGCACTGAAGAAGATTCCCCAGATGACAGATTTCTGCAAATTACCTTTCCAATCCATATGACTGCTCCTTTATTCTACATGGGTACCGTAAACATGGCCATAGATCCGCTGAATCATCATGTCCAGCGCCACCACATTCTGTCCGCCTTCCAGAACGATGATGTCCGCGCCCCGTTTGCTGGGTTCCACAAACTGTTCATGCATGGGCTCTTCATCCCCGAAGCGTTCTTTCAAGCGATTGGTCAGGGTTGTTTTCCCGCTGCCTGTGCCGCCTGCAATGCCAATTACCATCATTTCTTCCGTTGCCATGGAATGCTCCTTTCTCAGCCTTAACTTTCTCCTGTCCCCAAAATAATGCGAATATCTACGCCCGTAGGCAGTTCATCCGGCGCTGTTTCCACTGCCGCGTTGGCAAAATAGGAAACCAGATCACTGCCTGTGCCTGCTTCTTTTACCTGGATACGTGTTTTTTCCATTTGCTTGCCGTCATAAGTGGTAGGTTCTGTCACCGTATATCCATCCGCTGCCAGCTTGTCGGAAAATCTTCTTGCCAGACCGTTGATGCTACCGCCGTTGCAGACCTCAATGGTCAGCCCTTTGCTGCCGCTCGCTGTCTGGCCTTCCGGCGTTGTCACACGTTCCTGATAGAAGATCTGATCCACCACCAGAGAAGTTTCGTCAGGGTCATGGATGAAGTAGGACACATTGCCTACATACTGCCCAGCCCCGGGAAGGGTCTGCATGGTAATCTTGTTCATATCAATCTTCCCTACATAGTTGGCGTATTTCACCGCGTCTGTCAGGGAAATATCTGTCTGCACGTCTTTATAAAGAATGGAAATATACTCCGGCAGATTTTTCAGAATGCTTTCAGAACTGAGCACCTTTTCCGCCAAAGCCTTCAAGAACAGCTGCTGAACCTCGATACGTCCTTCATCCCCTGTGGGATATTTTCTAAAACGCACCAGCTGTTCCGCCTGCTCACCGTTGAGGGTCTGCAAGCCCGCATCCAGATGGATATACAAATCCTGCACAGGGTCTTCGTAATCCATATCCTGCGGTACATCCACTTCCACACCGCCGACGGTATCCACAATCTTGCGGAAAGCGTCCAGGTCGATTTTCACATAATGGTCAATGTTGATGCCCAACAGGTCTTCAATCTGCAATACGGTGTTTGTGCAGCAATTTTTCTCGTCACTGTAAGAATGGATGGCATTGAGTTTTGTCACCTGATTGTATGCCCGTCCGGTTTCTTCGTAGTTTTTCGCAACTTCATCGCAGACAGACACCCTTGTGTCACGGGGCAGAGAAAGCAGATCCAGACTTTCATTGGCGCTTTCATAATGCACCACAAACATAACGTCTGTACGTTTTCCTTCCTTATCTGTCCCAAAAACAGCCACATTCAGCTTGATGTCCCGTCCCAGCATGGCATCCAGCAGATTCAGATTGGAACCTTCCCCTGTATATCCGCCAAAGGGGGATTCGCCTGTCACCTTGTAATAGGCAAAAGCCGCGCCGCCTGACAATATCAAAAATGCCATAACAATGGATACCACAATCTTGAAAAATGTTCGAATGGGGCGAAAAGGCTTTCTTTTCTTCTGCGGCTTTTCGTAACCCCCATCCCGCTTGCTGCTTCTGTGTCCGCTGCTGCGTCGTTGTTTTCCTCTCATGCTATTTATCACCCGTTCGTCTGGTTTATGGTTTCTTCGTCTGTCAATCCATCTGTTTCTGTGCCGTCAACAGTTGTGTCGGCAGGTGGTTCTTTGCCATAGATCCGGTAATCTACCAATTCCTTGGTGCCTTCTTCGTCCATATCGAAATAAGCGCCGCCTTCACCGGGAATGGTGTCTGTGGTAATGGAAGCCGGATCGATTTCTTTCACATATCCCGCATATTTCAGCGCTGTTGCCACAGGCATATCAGACTCTACCTTTTCCATGAAGATCTTGATGTAGCTGTCCAGATTGCTCATGATCTTGTCACTGCTGCAAACCTGAGAGATGAATGCCTTCAAAAATTCCTGCTGCACTTCGATACGCTTCAAGTCTTTCTGTGCATATCCCTCACGGAAACGTACCAGCATTTCCGCCTTCTCCCCATCCAACAGCTGAGGGCCGGGATACAGGTCAATATACAGTCCCTGAGCAGGGTCGCTGTAATAAAGTCGTTCCTGAACATCAAATTCCACGCCGCCAACGGCATCAACAATATCCTTAAAGGCATCCAGATCCACTTTCACATAGTAGTCGATGTCGATTCCCAATATATTCTCCAGCATTGCCACAGAGAATGTGCTGCGATTGCCTTCGCCAGCATAGGCATGTACTTCTGTCAGCTTGCACTGACCGTAAACACCGTTTGCCTGAGGCACTGTTC
Organism: Clostridia bacterium UC5.1-1D10; assembly: GCA_001304995.1. Lineage (GTDB taxonomy): Bacteria > Bacillota > Clostridia > Lachnospirales > Anaerotignaceae > Anaerotignum. The sequence goes on from BBZU01000014.1 coordinate 23,400, forward strand.
TGCCATTTTTCTCCAGATAAGCAATCATATCATCGGTCATGACCACACGGGTATCTCTTGGTACGGAAATCAAGTGAACCTCTTTTGTGGTCAGGTTCAAACTTGCCACCATATTTACGTCCGATCGGAAACCATCCCCGTCAGTCCCCCAGCAGCGCAATATTCAGCAATTGGTCTTTTGCCTCCGAAGATACATCCGCAGATGCCACAAAATCGGATTTTTCCGCCTTACCTTCCCAAAGTTTCAAAGACGCGTACAGTTTGGCCGCCCCAAAAGCCCCCGCAAGGATCACCACCAAAAGTACGCAGAGAATGATTTCCCCTCTTTTGCGTCTGCGGCGCATTTCCATCTGCTTTTGATGGTTACGCTGCATTCTGGCGCCTACTCTGCGGCGCTGTTCCTGCTGCATCCGCATCTCTTCTTCCGCATAGCGCTGTTCCCGCAGCCGTTCTGTCCGGCTGCCTCTTCTCTGCTCCTGTTCATACTGGGGATGCACAGGGGGTCTGCGTCTATGCTGATAATCTGTTCTGTTTTCTCCCATCTTCCATTTCTCCTAAATCCCGCAAAATTCTCTTTCTTTTCCTCATGGCATATCATCCATAATTTATTTATTATAACAAATTTGACAGCTTCTGACAATCGAAGGCCCTTTCTTTACACTTTTTTGTCAGAAATTTGTCCAAATTTTTACAAATGTTTTACACCACAAAAGGAACCTACGTCGTTTTTTTGCTAAGTCTTTTCGGTTTTGTCCACAAAACCTCTTTTATTATACACAATTTCCCACAGAAAAAAATGTGTATTTTTCTTAAAATTCCATTGAAACTCCCTCGATTTCTTTACTTTTTACCGAAAATCCCGTATAATACCCAAATTGTAAAGGAATTGTTAAGCACATATGAAAAAAACAAAACATAAGGAGGTTTTGCCTGTGTTTTTCAACTGGTTTCAGCAAAAGGATACCCCCTTTTCCTGGAAAAAAACCATTCTGACGCTTCTCGTCAGCGCTATCGTTGCAATGTGTCTGGTGTTTCTCATCACCACCCAGCATCCGATGCGGGTAGGCTTTGAACTGCTGACCAATCCCACCATGATCCTGTGGAACTTCCTGCCGGCACTGCTGGCTGTATTTCTGGTGTACTGCATTACGGGACGGCTGCTGTTTTCCTCCCTGCTGCTTCAGGTAGTATGGATCTTGTTTGCTGTCAGCGACAAAATCAAGGTTTCCATGCGACAGGAACCCTTGCTGCCCACTGACCTGACACTGGTCAAGGAAGCGCTGACCATCGTTAAGACATTCCCTGTGTATATGCTGGCACTCATTGCCCTTGGGTTCATCGCTGCCATTGCAGTATTGGTTTTCAGCTTCATCCGCAGCGAAAAACAGCGTCCACCTGTACCTGCCCGTTTGATCGGCATTGTATGCGTGGTGCTGGCAGCGCTGGGACTGAACAGTCTGGTTTATGACAACAAAGACCTGTACGACAGTTATCCTGTTGTGGAAAACCCTTATTTCCAAGTAAATCAGTACAATACCCGCGGCCTTGTTTATTCCTTCTTCCATCAGATCAACATCATGCGCCTGGAAGCGCCGGAAGGCTATGACAAGGCACTCTATGACGAACTGACGAAGGAACCCATCACCGCCGACGGACAGTCTGCTCCCAACATCATCATGATTATGGGGGAAGCTTATTCCGATTTGAGTGAAAACGAACATATCAGCTTTGAAGGCTACACAGACCCCATGGCAAACTTCAAGGAGCTCTGTGCCAAAGAAAACGCTGTCAGCGGCCATATTGCCGTTGCCAACTTCGGCGGCGGTACATCCAATACGGAATATGACGTGCTCACAGGTCTGCCTACTCGTTTCCTGGACACTGCACTGCCTTCTTATAACTTTATCCATCACGAAATTGACGCACTGCCTTATCGGCTGTCACAGATCGGCTATGAAACCGCTTCCATCCATCCCGGTTACGCATGGTTCTATAACCGCCAGAACGTATATCCGGATCTGGGCTTTGAAACCTGCTACTTCCTGGAAGATTCCTTCGATCTGGCGTCCCAGGGCATTGGCGGCTATGTGAACGAAGAAGCCACCATGGATAAAATCCTTTCTGTGATGGATGAACATATCTCCTCTTCTGAGGCGCCTTTGTTCTCCTTTACAGTCACCATTCAGAACCATGGCCCTTACGAAAAGAAATACGGCCCTCTGGAACAGAACTTCTCCACAGATGTGGAACTGACAGAAACAGAAAGTGATCTGCTGACCCAGTATTTCTACGGCATGACCGACGCTGACAGAGAATTGGGTCGTCTGGTGGAATATGCGGAAAACAGCGAAGAACCCATCATTCTGGTGTATTTCGGTGACCATCTGCCGGGCTTCTCCAACGGTATGGAGTTCTTCGACCTGCTAGATTATCCCAGAGACGCCAACGGCACACCGGAAGAACAGACTGCTGTTTATGAAACACCTTTTGTGATCTGGGCAAACGACAGCGCTGCTGCACAGTGCGATTTTGCGAAAAATGTAGATGCAGCCGCATTGCCGGAAAACAATCTCATCAGCTCCTTCTATCTGGGGGCATTGACCACAGAATTGGCTGGCATGGAGGGACTTTCTCCGCTTTATGACATGCTCAATGACATGCGGAAGGAATACCCTGTTCTTTCTGACATGTACCATGTAGATGCTCAGGGCAATTATGTACAGGAACTGCCGGAAGATATACAGGAACAGCTGAATACCCTCATTGGATGGCAATATTATATTTTGTTCGATCAAGCGCTTCCTGCCGCAGCAGACAGCCAATAAACACCAAAAGCCGAAATTCCTATTCAGGAACTTCGGCTTTTTTATTTTGTCGCTCTTGTTCAGGAGAAAATACCATGTTATACTGGCATCAATCATATACACGGGAGGAATCTTTATGAATATTCTGCATGAACACGCCCAAACCATCATTGATGATACATTGAAACAAGTGCAGCCCCACGCCGCTGTACAGCGTGCTTTGGAAGGGCGTACCTTCCCCGGAAAATGCATTGTCATTGCCATCGGCAAAGCCGCTTGGACCATGGCAAAAGCTGCTTCTGATTTATTGGGAAATACCATCGACCACGGTGTTGTGCTGACAAAATACGATCATAGCCAAGGAGAAATCCCCGGTTTTATCATTGCTGAAGGCGGCCATCCGTTGGTTGACGAAAATTCCATTGCAGGAACAGAAAAAATCCTTGCCGCAGTGGAAAACCTCACAGAAAAAGATACTGTCGTTTTTCTCATTTCCGGTGGCGGTTCCGCATTGTTCGAAAAACCCGCTGGTTCTCTGACATTGGCAGACATGCAGAATGTGACAAACCAGCTTTTGGCATGCGGCGCAGAAATCACAGAGATCAATACTATCCGCAAACACCTTTCCGCCGTAAAAGGCGGACGCTTTGCAAAGCTTTGTGCTCCCGCTTCCATTATCGCCATTGCCCTCAGTGACATTCTGGGGGACTATCCCGATGCCATTGCTTCCGGCCCAGCCACAGCAGATACTTCCACCTGTGCCGACGCTATGGCAGTGGTGGAAAAATACCATCTGGATTTCCCACCTGCCGTTTTGAAACAGTTACAGGAAGAAACTCCCAAAGAAATCACCAACTGCGAAATGCAGATCACAGGCAGTGTATCCCAGCTTTGTTTATTCGCCGCAAAGACAGCGGAAAAACTGGGCTATACACCACTGACCCTCTCCACCATGCTGGACTGCGAAGCCAGAGAAGCCGGACGTTTTTTGGGCTCCATGGCAAAAACATTGGAAAAAGGTGAAGGCCCTGTAAAAGGCCCCTGTGCCATCCTTTGCGGCGGTGAAACAGTGGTGCATCTGACTGGCAAAGGCAAAGGCGGCAGAAATCAGGAACTGGCCCTTGCTGCCGCACCTTATCTGGAAGGCATGGAAAATGCCCTTGCGGCAGCTGTTGGCTCTGATGGAACCGATGGCCCCACCGATGCGGCAGGAGGCATGGTAGACGGCAGCACCATGACATCTTTGCGAAAGGCAGGAATTTCTGTTGATGCTGTTTTGGCGGAAAATGATGCTTATCATGCTTTGAAAGCCGTAGACAGCCTCATCATCACCGGCCCCACAGGCACCAATGTGAATGACCTGTACTTCCTTCTGTTCCGTCCATAAAACTGAAATCGTTTATTTTTCACAGAAAATCAAAAATAGCCGGAATCCCGTTTGTTTTAGGGATTCCGGCTATCCTGTTTTTAAGGCTTTTGCATGATTATTTTCTGGAGAGAAACTGCTTTTCACGCACTATTTTTTATTTTCTTGCACCGACAGCTTTTCCACTCCATAGGATACAAGAGAATAACATAAGGAGGCATCTCCATGAAAGAGATCGCATCGAATTTCCTGCCGGACGCCTGCGAAACAGAAACCACTATGGACTGCAACGCATGTGTCATCAAAAAAGTCGGTCTGGCACAGGCTTTTGTCCCCAGTCAGCCCTATCAAGCCCCTTCATCCCCAGAACAAAGCCTGATTTGCGGCACCGCTTTTTCTGATCTTTCCATGCCCTATGTTCAGGGCAGCCACATCAAACGCAATGCAAAGGAGGTCACCTCATGGAACGCGAAATGATGCTCCAAAAACTTATGGAATTGGATTTTCTGGCAGTGGATCTGGGTCTGTATCTGAATACCCATCCCACAGAAACAGAAGCCATCAACGCCTATAATCAGACCATCGAAGCCGCAGACACCCTGCGCATGAAATTTGAAGCGGCTTATGGCCCTCTGTGCTCCTTCCGCAGCTATGCCGCCGATACAGAAAACTGGCAGTGGAAAAACGATCCATGGCCCTGGCAGACAACAGCAAATCCCTCTATGGCTGGAAAGGAGTGCATGTAAATGTGGATTTATGAAAAGAAACTGCAGTTTCCTGTAAAAATCACTCGCCCCGATGCCCGCATGGCAAAAATCATGATCGAGCAGTACGGCGGCTGTGACGGTGAATGGGGCGCTGCCCATCGGTACCTGAGCCAGCGTTACTCCATGGTAACGCCGGAAGCCAAAGCCACCCTTAATGATATTGCCACAGAAGAATTGGGCCATGCGGAAATTATGGGCACCATCGTTCGCCAGCTCATGCAGGGTCTGACCAAAGACCAGATCATCGAAGGTGGTCTGGAAGCCTACTATGTAAATCATGGCTTTGGGGTATATCCTTGCTCTGCCGCTGGTGTGCCCTTCTCCGCTGCTGCTTTCCAGTCTAAAGGCGACCCCATCACAGATCTGTATGAAGATATGGCAGCAGAGCAGAAAGCCCGCAGCACCTATGAATACCTCATCGATCTGGCAGAAGACCCGGATGTTCTGGCACCTCTGCGGTTCCTGCGGGAACGGGAAGTGGTACACTTCCAGCGGTTCGGTGAAGCACTGGAAATCGCCAGAGATCATCTGAATCAGAAACACTGGTTCTTCAAATAAGCAAATGCACAAAACAGGAAGCCCTGTCATTCTCAACAGGCTTCCTGTTTTTTTTGATGCGTTTTTGTTTTCATGAAAATCACAGAAAAAAACGTGGTCTTTCTGTGAAAAAGTCTTATAATAAGAAGTAAGATTCATATGCTTGTGTATGACGCACAGTATTGGGAGGTGACCGCCGTATGCGCGATTTTTATTTGAAAAACAGACAGGCTCTCCAGGATTTTCTTATTCTGGGCGCTACCATATTGTTTTGTTTTCTCTTTTTCCGCTATTTGTTCCCGATTTTTCTGCCTTTTCTAGTGGGCTGGCTGCTGAGCCTTATGTTCCGCCCACTGGCAACTTATCTGGAAAAGCGGCACATTCCCCGCTGGATTGCGTCTTTGTTCTGCATCTTGTTGTTTCTGGGGCTCATTTCCCTTTTTGTTGCCCTCATCGGCAATCGCATTGCCACACAGGCACAGTCTTTCCTGCGGCTTATGCCCCAATACATGCTCTTGATTCAAAATGCGCTGGAGCGCTTTTGGACACAGCTGGACAGCCTGCTGGTGGTACTGCCTGATCCGATGCAAAATCTCATTCAAAACTCCACAGAGCAGTTCCGAGGCAACCTGTCCTCCATACTGCTTTCGCTGGTACAGAGCACAGGTTCTTCTTCCCTGACTTCCGTACCGAATTTTCTGCTGGGTGTGCTCATTGCGCTGCTGTCCTCTTATTTCTTCACAAAGGATGCGGCACTGATTCGCAAACTCTATGAAAAACATGTGCTTTCTCTATTCCGTACTTCCATCCATAATACAAAACGGAATCTAAAAACATCCGTATGGGGCTATATCAAAACACAGCTGATTCTGATGATCTATACTTTTGCCATCACATTCATTGGCTTGCTGGTGCTGCGTTCTCCTTTTGCGCTGCTGCTCAGCGTCATTATCGCCATCATTGACGCTCTGCCATTCTTTGGCAGCGGATTCATTCTTTGGCCGGGAGCGGTGATCCATTTGATTCTTGGCTCTCCCAAACTTGCCATTGGCTATATGGTCATCTATGCCGCCGTACAGATCATGCGACAGATTATGCAGCCAAAAATTCTTGGCACACAGATTGGTCTGCATCCGCTGCTGACGCTGTTTTCCATGTACTTCGGCTATAAATGCATCGGTTTCTGGGGTCTGCTTCTGGGGCCTGTCATTGCCGTGATGCTTCAGGCATATTTCCAGACCCGGGAAAAAGAAACACCGCCAACCACATAAAAAAAGTGTTTTCGCTTTAGGAGCATCTTCATAAGAAAACAAAGAAAGCCAAAACCCTTATCTTTACAAAGGATTTTGGCTTTCTTATTTTATTAAGATTCTATTTGTTATGTTTTCTTATGAAGACAGCCGCTGCAATTCCCCTTAAGAAATCAAGGAAACGGAAAATCAATGTTTTCTTAATGGGAATTTGCTTTTACCGAAAACGCTTTTTTCTTATGCTTTATGCCTGAAACATCGGTGTAGATAGGTATCTGTCGCCAGTATCGGGCAGCAGAACCACAATGTTCTTACCCTTATTTTCGGGACGTTTCGCCACTTCCAGTGCCGCATGGATGGCTGCACCAGAGGAAATGCCCACCAGCAGACCTTCCTTCTGCGCCACTGCTCTGCCAGCCGCATAAGCTTCTTCTTCTTTTACAGGAATGATTTCATTATACAGCTTTGTATCCAGAATGGAGGGTACAAAGTTTGCACCGATGCCCTGAAGACCATGGCTGCCAGCTCTGCCTTCTGTCAGCAGAGGAGAGGAAGCAGGTTCCACGCCAATGATCTGCACATCGGGATTCTTTTCTCTCAGATAACGGCCCACACCCGTGATGGTGCCGCCAGTACCGATACCTGCTACGAAAATATCCACTTTGCCGTCGGTATCTTCATAGATTTCGGGGCCTGTGCTTTCATAATGTGCCTGAGGGTTTGCAGGGTTATCAAACTGTCCGGGAATAAACGCGCCGGGAATTTCTTTTGCCAGTTCTTCCGCCTTGGCAATGGCACCAGCCATACCTTTTGCCCCTTCTGTCAGCACCAGTTCCGCGCCAAAAGCAGACATCAGCAGACGGCGTTCCATGCTCATGCTGTCAGGCATAACAATGATGGCTCTGTAACCTCTTGCCGCTGCCATAACTGCCAGACCAATGCCGGTATTACCGCTGGTAGGTTCAATGATGGTAGCGCCTGCTTTCAAAATGCCTTTTGCTTCCGCATCTTCCACCATTTTCTTTGCCACACGGTCTTTGGCACTGCCGCCGGGGTTCAAAAACTCCACTTTTGCCAAAACTCTTGCATCCAGATTATGGATTTCTTCCAAGTGTGTCAGTTCCAGTAACGGCGTTTTGCCGATCAATTCTTCTATATTTTTGTAAATCTTTGCCATGAGAATCATCCTTTCCGTGATTTTTAATCATAGTATCACCATAGGTTTTGTATGTCAAGCTATTTTTTCAGCTTGCACCTGCTTTCATATTACCACATTCTGCCACCGCCTTCAAATAAACTTTGTCCTCAGGGGTATCTTCATAAGAACCAGCGTTTTCTTGAGGGGAAGTTACTTTCTTTCTCTTTCTTTTCCTTGTATACGCTCTTTTTTGTGCTAGTATTTTAATGGAAATATTCATTGATTGAGATATAGAAAGGAACGATTCAAATGAAAATCGGACGCAACGATCCCTGCTGGTGCGGCAGCGGAAAAAATATAAAGTCTGCCACGCAGATTTTGATGAAAAACTGGCAGAACTGAAAGCAAAAGGGGAAAAAGTACCTCCCCACTCCCTCATCAAGACAAAAGAACAGCTGGAAGGCATTCGCAAAGCCGGCAAACTGAACACAGAAATTCTGGACATGGTAGCGGAAAACATCCACGCAGGCATGTCCACAGAAGACATCAACAAACTGGTGCATGAATACACCATCGCTCACGGAGGTATTCCCGCACCTTTGAACTACTGCGGATTCCCTAAGAGTGTCTGCACATCTGTAAACGATGTCATCTGCCATGGTATCCCCTCTCCCGATGAAATCCTCCAGGATGGGGACATCATCAACGTAGACGTTACTACCATTCTGGATGGTTATTACGCAGACGCATCCCGTATGTTCTGCATTGGTCAGGTCAGCGACGAAGCCAAAAAACTGGTGGAAGTCACAAAAGAATCTGTTGACCTTGCTCTGGCAGAAGTAAAACCCTGGGGTCATCTGGGTGACATCGGCGAAGTCATCAGCAAACATGTTTATGCCCATGGCTATACCGTCCTCCATGACATCGGCGGTCACGGCGTCGGCAACGACTTCCACGAAGAACCCTATGTATGCCACATCGGCAAAAAAGGCACCGGCATGCTGCTGGTTCCCGGCATGGTATTCACCATCGAACCTATGGTAAACGAAGGGGAAGAAGATTTCTTCCAGGATGAAGAAAACGGCTGGACTATCTACACAGAAGACGGTTCCCTTTCCGCTCAGTGGGAATATACTGTTGCCATCACCGAAGACGGCGTAGAAGTCATTACCCACTAATCCATTACAAGCTACACGAAAAAATGTGAGGTGTTGCATTTATGAACGGTTCCAAACACATTTCCAACTGTTACAGCGCCTTACAGGGACTCTACTGGATGAGTTACGGCGCCATCTATACCTTTGCCGCCGTATTCCTTCTGGACAGAAAATTCACGGATTCACAGGTCGGCACACTCATTGCGCTGGCCTGTGTTTTTTCCGCTATATTTCAGCCCTTTGCGGCAGCGGCAGCTGACCGGGGAAAGCGGTTTTCTCTGCGGTCTTTGATGACGCTGATCTGTCTTTTGACCATCGCCCCTATGGTTCTGCTATTTTTCTTTCCCCAGCAAGCCCTTTCCGGCGTCTGTTATGTGATCCTGATGCTGCTGCATCTTGCCTTTCAGCCCCTTTTGAGCGCATTAGGCATGCAACTGCTCAATAACGGATATTATCTGAATTTCGGCGCTGCCAGAGGCATCGGCTCCATGTCCTATGCTGTCCTTGCCTTTTTCCTTGGCTCTTTGACGCTGATCTTCGGTCTGCGCTGTCTGCCTGTTATCGGCAGTTTGCTTTACCTGCTTATGGCGGTATTATTGCAGGCATTTCCGGAAACCAAACGGAGCGGTTCTTCCATTGTGTCCTCTCGAGGCACCGTTTCCATACTGCGGGAAAATCATCGGTTTGCTGTCCTCTGTCTGGGCATCATTCTCATTTTCATTTCCCACAGCGCCATCAACACCTATATGATCCAGATTCTGCAGAAAATCGGCAAAGGCAATCAAGAACTGGGGCAGGTCATGGCATACACAGCCATTCTGGAATTTTTTGTAATGGTCGGTTTTTCCAGATTCGTCAAAGGACGGGACTGCGGCAATATCATGCGATTCACAGCCATTTTCTTTGTGCTGAAAGCCGTTTTTGTTCCTTTAGCTCCCAATCTGCCCATGATCTACGCAGCTTTTCTGACACAGATTTTCTCCTTTGCCTTGTTCACACCGGCTTCTGTTTACTATGCCAATGCCATTCTTCCCGCTGGGGACAAAGTAAAAGGGCAGGCAATGATCACCATTGCCATCACCATGGGCAACATCGCCGGCAGTTTTCTCTGCGGCAACTTCATCACCCTTTGGGGCATCACAGCGGCTATCCTGGTGACAGCTGGCATTGCCGTCATTGGTCTGATCTGCTTCTTCCTTGGAGCGGAAAAAACAGGGCCCATTATTTTTTCTGAAACACAAAAAAGTGTCGAATCATAAGAAAACAAGAAAGCTGAAATCCATACATAGGATTTCAGCTTTCTTATTTTCATTGAGATTTTATTACCCATCGCAATTCGGGCGCTTTTCTCATGCCCATAAAATGGCGATTTCCGTCAATACGGTTTCTTCTTCATCAAAAATGAATGTAATGGTTTCCCACTCGCCGTCTTTTTCTTCCACAAATGTTTTGGTATGCACCACATCACCTCTGCGGCATTCCTTCCGATATACCACACGGATGTCCTTCAGTGTCATGCCGTCATAAATTTCATCGGGCACATCATCCAACGCCCATTCCAGATATTTCACGTTATTGGCATGGCCATTGGTGTCCGTATCCCTGCGGGTCACCGTAAATCTCTGCTGTGCCGTGGGTTCCCCTTCTGGCATCGGCGGCATACGGAACTTTTCCCCTTCAATGGCAGGGGGCTGGTTGGTGCCGTATTTCTCAATCATATCATCGGGCACATTGGTGGGTTTGCGCTTTGCAAAATCCATGTAAATCCAGCGGGACATACCATCGGCAATCTTTTCTCCCTTTTCGTCAAAGAGGTAATATCCTCTTTCCGCCTGCATCTTCCGGCATTTGTTGCTCCATGTTTCCAAGCGGATGGTTTCCCGATGAGCAGGCATACGATATACCATGATATGCCAGTTGATAACCGCCCAGCCGCACTGAAGCTCTGCCAGATAGTCCAGAGTGTAGCCCAGTGTATCTGAGTGGTCAATGGCCGCGTTTTGCAGGGCAGACAACAATGCCGCCGGAGAAAGTGTTCCTTTCTGATCCACCTGATAATAATTGATGGTCTGTTCTTCCGCGTATCCTTTGCGTTCCATAAAAAACCTTCCTTTCCGGCAGTTCTTACAGCATAGGAGAAATGAGCCTTGCCACGGCTTCTTTCACCTTGAACCACCATCTTCTTCTGTTGTACCATTCTCTGGTGATTTCCACAGAGCTTTTCAGGTCGTTCAAAAAGTCCTGTTCCAGTTCTCTGGTAAACGCTGCGTCGTACAAAAAGGCATTGACTTCAAAGTTCAGGTCAAAACTGCGGATGTCCATGTTGGCTGTCCCCACAGAAGACATTTTCCCGTCGATACACAGGCTCTTGGAATGGATGAAACCTTTTTCGTACTGATAGCATTTGACGCCCGCTTCCAACAGCTGTCCCAGATAAGACATGCTCGCCCAGTATACAAAGAAATGATCTGGGTTGCCGGGAATCAGTATCCGCACATCAAGCCCGGACAGAGCTGCCACCCGCAGAGCTTCGAAAATACCGTCGTCAGGTACAAAATAAGGCGTTGTCAGATAAATATGATGCTCCGCTTCATTGATCATTTTAAAATAGCCGTTGTGTACGTTATGCCATTTAGTATCGGGACCGCTGGAAACAATCTGCATACGGATGCCTTCCGACTGTTCCCTGAGCGGGAAATACCGCTGTTCCAACTGTACTGCGCCATAACGTGTGGTAAAATTCCAGTCTTTGATAAATCGCATCTGCATCTGATCGATGGCGTCGCCTACCACCCGCAGGTGGGTATCCCGCCAAGGGCCATAGCGTTTGACAATGCCAAGATATTCATCGCCTACGTTAAAGCCGCCGATATAGCCCACTTTCCCGTCGATGATACAAAGCTTTCTGTGGTTGCGGTAGTTGATACGGACAATGAATGGCGGCAAAAACGCCGCTGTATATCCGCCTGCTGCGTGCAGTTTGTCAAAAAAGTCTTTGGGCAGTCTGGAATTCCCCATGCCGTCGTAAAGCAAACGCACTTCCACGCCTTCCTCCGCTTTTTTCGTCAGTTCTTCCACCAGACGGGTACCCAGCTTGTCCCCGCGCCAGATATAATATTCCAGATGGATAAATTCCTTTGCCTGACGAATGTCGCGAACCAGTGCTTCAAATTTGTCAGCCCCGGTGATGAACCGTGTCACCTTATTGTTGAATGTCATCCAGTTGCCGGAGTTCAAATGCAGATAAGCAAGGTCTGTCAGATATTCCGCATCCACCAGTCTGCCGCCTTTTTCGATGATTTCTTTCTGGGCTTTTACCCTGCCCACACATCGCTCATCCTGGAGCAGATATTTGTAATAAACCTCTCGGTCATACTCCTCTTTCACCCGGAACATTTTTTCTCGTTTGCTGTTTCTGCCGAAGATCATGTAAATGACGAACCCAAATACGGGAATGAACAGCAGCACCAGAAGCCACGCCCAACTGCTGGCAGGATTTCTTCGTTCAAAAAACACCACGAAGCCAGCCAAAATTACGTTGATGACCAAAATCCCTATGGCGATATACGCCAGAATGGAAACAATCTCCATAGACCTCCCCCCTTCTTTAGAAATATGAGAAATTCAAATAAAATTCCATAATATAGTATACGCAAAATACGTCTGAACCGCAAGCATGGGGCATAGCAAAAATTTTGAAAATTTTCACTTTTCCACTTCCCTATTCCTCCAATCTCTGATACAATAGAGTGACGTGAGAAATACAAAGGAAAAGCCTTTTGGACTTTTTATTGCAAGGAGGAACATTTTGTGAACATTAACGCATCCGATATCATCATCATTGCACTGATTGTTGTGGCTGCTCTGCTGGCAGGCGCTTATTATCTGAATAAAAAGACCATGCGCCGCATGATCCAGGCACAGGATTTCATCGATCAGAACCGCATGACCGTGCAGGCGTTCATCATCGACAAAAACAGGAAAAACCTTCCCCTACAAACCTGCCTAAAGCTGTTTTCGATCAGCTGCCCAAAATGGCAAAAATGCGTAAGGCAAACCTGGTAAAAGCAAAAATCGGTCCCCAGATCGTTACACTCATGTGTGATAAACCCGTTTACGAAGTACTGCCTGTGAAAAAATCCCTGAAAGTGGACATTGCAGGTATGTATATCGTCAGCGTAACCGGCATGAATCTGGCTGATAAGAAGAAAAAATCCTTCACTGAAAAGATGACCACTCGTATGAATAACATGGTTTCCGATCAGTCCGAAAAAAGCAAAAAATAAAAAATAAAGAAAACAAAAAGCTGAAATCTTTTAAGATTTCAGCTTTCTTATTTTTACAAGATTTTATCAAACTTTCAGGTGCTGCTTTTAGTCTTCCATGGGACGGATTTCCGCACCAAAAGGCATCAACGCCAGGGCTGCAAATTTAAAATGCTGCAAACCAAAGGGAATCCCGATGATGGTCAGGCAGCTGCCTACCCCCATGGCGATGGAGCTGATGCAAAGCCCCAGTCCGCCCAGTAATATCCAAATGACATTCAAAAGGACAGAGCCGGAGGACATGTTCCCGAAATATACTTTCTTACCAAAGGGCATCAGAATCAACTTCGCAAATTTAAAACACTGCAAACCAACAGGAATGCCCACCACAGTGATACAGCACAATACACCAGCCAACAGCCAGCATAATGCGGAGAGCAGACCGCCAAATAAGATCCACAGGATATTCAGCAATACATTGATGATAGACATCTCATTCCTCCTTTTCATTACTTTTTCGATAATATTCTATGACTTTTTCATAATCCGTCTCTTCCAGAGCCTTCCGTCCTTCTTCCGACAATCGGTAAACCCCTTTTTCCACCCGTTCAAACCAGTGGTATACATTGCTGCGGAGTATGGACATGTACTTTTCTTCCAGTCCCATTTCCCGCAGTTCTCCATATGTAACGGCTTCCCAATTTTCCAGAATACAGCACAAATGCAGTGCTTTTTCCCGATAAGCCGTCACGATCTTCCTGCGGTTCATACCGCCGGTATTGGCGGAAACCTGTCTGTTTTCCAGCTCCGCCTGCAATCGTTCCCGCTTCTTTCTGTTTTTCCACGCCAAGCTGTCCGAGGGCGTCAGCACCACATCTACCGTCTTGAGGGGACTATCCAAGGCTACTGTCAGCAGACCGATTTCCAGTCGCTTCAGCAATTTCAGCATGTTCTTCCAGCTTTTCTCCCGCTGACCTTTCTGGGGACGGGGAATGGCAACAAATACCTGTTCCGTCAGACTCTGGCGGTCTAATGCCTGATAGACCAGCTTCAGCTGAAAGGACTTTTTCAGTTCTACAATGATCAGTTCCCCATCTTTTTCCGCCGCAATGTCACAGTCTTTTACTTCTGCCTGCACCCGGTACCCTTCTTCCTCCAGAAAGCGGCAGACAGGCTCGTATAAATCTGTTTCCGCAAATGTCATGCCTGTTTTCCTTTCGCCATAAAGGCTTCAATTTCTTCTACGGTCTTAATCATATCTTTTGTCATGATTTCGCAGCCGTCTTCTGTTACCAGTGCGTCATCCTCAATGCGGATGCCAATGCCCCATTCTTCAATATACAGCCCCGGTTCCACCGTCAGCACCATGCCCGGCTGCAATACCCGTTCTGTATATCGTCCAATATCATGGGTTTCCGCACCCAGATAATGGCTGACCCCATGGTAATAGTATTTTGCCACATCTGCCATGGTTTCCACCAGTCCGATTTCTTTCAGGGCTTCCAGATAATGTTCTTTCAAGATTTCATTCAAACGGGAGAAAGGCTGACCGGGACGAATGGCATCAATGACTCTCTGCTGTCCTTCCAGCACAATATTGTAAACCAATTTCTGACGTTCTGTGAATTTGCCATTCACAGGGAAAGTACGGGAAATATCCCCATTGTACCAATCCACCTGTGCGCCGCAGTCCACCAGCAGCAGGTCACCATCTTTAGTCTGACCGTTGTTTTTGGTATAGTGCAGGATGGTACCTCTTTCCCCAGCGGCAGCAATGGTCTGGAATGCTTTTTCCCTTGCGCCGTGCTGCATGAGGGTGAAACCAAAATGGGCTTCGATTTCATATTCCATCATACCAGGACGGGCATTTGCCATCATGGCTTCCACACCCATGCGGGTAATGTCCATAGCTTTCCGCATTTTTTTCCAGTTCGTAAGGCTCTTTAATGAGGCGCAGGTCACCAAAAATAGGATACAAATCCCCCACTGCCATGGCAGGGTATTTTTCCCGCAGTTCTTTGGCAAAACCCAGTGCAGGTGTCAGCACATCATCCCATTCCCGATGTTCCAAGTCCAGATAAATCTTTGTGATGTTATTGCGGAACACCATCTGTGCAAAATCATCGGTGAACGCATCTATGGGGCGAATGTCTGTCATACCACTGATTTCTTCCGCTTCTTCTGTTGTCATGTTTGCCCCTACCCATTTGGCAAGGATGCCGTTATCTCTGGGAATGAACAGGGTTTCCTGCAAACCGCCGCCAATTTTTGCCATCAGAAATACGCAGTTTTCCCGTTCCACCCCTGTCACATAGTAGAAATTGCGGTCAGGAGAAAAGGGATAGTATTCATCCCCCCGTTTCAGGGGTGCTTTGCCTGCAAAAAGTACAGCAGCACTGCCTTCTTCCAGTCTGGCTGCCAATTTTCTTCTGTTGTCTATGAAAAACCGTTCTGTCATGTCATTTCCTCCTTAAATATCCTACCAAAAAACTTTGAATTTTTTATGATGAAATTCTTACAAATTCCTTTGTGCAAAAAACGCACATTTTCTTGAAAATGTCTTTTCTCTATATTAGAATTGTAGCAAGGAACAAAAAAATGCAAGTCTGAACAAATGAGAAGGAAAAGAGGGATACGATTGAAAAAAGAATGGAAATTTGCCTTTGAAAAAACCATCCCTGTTCTGGCAGGATATCTTTCCATCGGCATTGCCTTTGGTCTTTTGATGCAGAACATGGGCTACAACGTCTTTTGGGCGCTGCTCATTTCCCTGATTTTATACGCAGGCTCCATGCAGTTTGTACTGCTCCAATTTCTCACGGGCGGCACATCGCTCATTACCGTTGCCATCATGACTTTGCTGGTAAACAGCCGACACCTGTTCTACGGGCTGTCTTTCATTGACACCTTCCGCAGCATGGGCAAGAAATATCTGTATATGGTACATTCCCTTACGGACGAAACTTATTCCCTGCTCTGCTCCTATGAACCACAGGAAGGCATGGACACCAAAAAAGTCATGTTCCTTATGAGTATTTTCGACCACTGTTACTGGCTCATCGGTACTGCCCTTGGCTCCCTTGCCGGCAGCCTCATCACCTTTGACACCACAGGTATTGACTTTGCCATGACTGCCCTGTTTACTGTCATTTTCATCGAACAGTGGAAAGGTGCAAAAAGCCATATTCCCGCTTTGACAGGACTCATTTGCGGCGTGGGCTGTCTGCTGGTATTCGGTCCCGACAACTTTATTTTGCCCACACTGCTCATTAGCGTTGCCGTTTTGATGGCACTGAAAAGCCGGATTCTGGCAAAAGAACAGGAGGAATGATTATGATTACATCTACACAAACGCTCGCCATCATCCTGACGGCTTCCATATGTACCTTTCTGCTACGTGTGGCACCCTTTGCCATATTCGCAGGCAGAGAAATTCCCGCCCCTGTCCAGTATCTGGGCAAAGTGCTTCCAGCTACGGTTATGGCATTGCTGGTGGTATACTGCTTGAAAAGTACTACCTTTTCCGCTCCTTCTGGCTTCCTGCCCCAGTTCCTTGCGGTGGCAGTGGTGGCGGTGCTCCATCTTTGGAAAGGCAAAACACTGCTGAGTATTGTCGGCGGTACGGTCTGTTATATGATATTGGTGCAGGTGGTTTTTCCTGCGTAAAAGAAAAAGGACAAATCCCAAAAGCAACTTTCCCTTAAGAAAACATTGATTTTCCTTTTCCTTCATTTCTTAAAGGGAATTGCGACGGCTGTCTTCAGAAGAAAACATAACAAATAAAATCTTAAATAAAAAATAAGAAAGCCAAAATCCTATGTAACGATAAGGATTTTGGCTTTCTTTGTTTTCTTATGAAGATGCCCCTAAGGATCTGTCCTTTTTTATTTTTCCTCAATGAGGTGTTCCAAACAGATTCATCAGCACACAGCCTGTCAGCACCAGCACAATGCCCAGCACCGTCGGCAGATTCACCCGCTGATGAAAGAGAAAAACAGAAACGAGTGTGGTCACCACAATACCCACACCGCTCCATGTGGCATAGGCAATTCCTAAATGGATATGCTCAATGGCTCTGGAAAGCAGAAAAAAGCATAGTCCATACAAAATCAGACAGCCCACCGTAGGCAGAGGCTTCGTAAAGCCTTCCGCGTATTTCAGTACGTTGTTGCGATCAATTCCAAAGTGATTGCTCCCGCCAGCATGATATATGACATCCGCAAAACCTCCTGTCTTTATCTGTTCTTCCATCAAAAACAGGAGACCTCACTCATATTCGCCCCATAACCCAATGAAATGCTTCATAGTCATGGCATCACGTCCCATCTCTCAAAACATCACATAACCTTTTTCTGCAAAAAATCCTTTCAGTTCTTTTTCTTTGGCTTCTGTTCTGCCCTGCACCGCTTCAGGCTTGCCGCCGCCTTTGCTGCCAAAAGCTTCTTTCATTTCCGCTGCCATTGGACGCATATCCTCTGTACGGCTCATGAGCACAAAGGCATAACCTGTGCCCGCAGGAGCAAAGACTGCTGCTGTGCCGCCGGTTTTGTCCAGAATGGTATCTGCCAGATGCACCATATCCTTGGAATCAAAATCCGCCGCAAATACACAGGCTTTGGGTATTTCCCCTACTTTTTCCGCAATGTTGTTGATTTTTTCCCATTTCATGCGGCTGGTAATCTGTTTCAGTTCATCCCGTTCTTTCAAAAGGGCTTCTGTTGCCTTGGCAATTTTTTCCAGTTGGTACGGAAAGCATTTTGGAAATAGCCGCTGCGTTTTCTGTTTTTTCGTCATAATCCGCCAATGCACGCATACCGCAGACGATTTCCAGTCTGGTGCCGCCTTTGTAATTCTGGGCGGAAAGAATCTTCACCATGCCAATTTCTCCGGCTTTCTGCACATGGGTGCCGCAGCATGCACAGCAGTCATATTCCCCAATTGTCATGATGCGCACTTTCCCTTCCAGTGCCTTTTTGCTGCGGTATTCCAGCTTTTCCAGTTCTTCTTTGGAAGGATAAGTAACCTGAGAAGCCACATTCCGCCAGATGGCTTCGTTGGCAGTTCGCTCCAGCACAGGCAGGTCTTCCGCAGGAATTTTTGTGTTAAAGTCAATCAAAATGGCATCTTTGCCCATGTGGAAACCCACGTTGTCACAGCCGTATTTGCCGCAAATGATACCGGAAAGGATATGTTCGCCGGAATGGTTCTGCATCAGGTCAAAACGATGGTTCCAGTCAATATGACCTTCCACTTCCGCGCCCACTTCCAGAGGCTTATCGGTGATATGAGAAATGACGCCGTCTTTTTCCCGAACGTCTGTCACCTTTGCGCCGCCCAGCGTGCCGATATCCGCAGGCTGTCCGCCACCTTCGGGGTAAAAGTAAGTGCCTTCCAGTACCACAGCAAAGTTTTTGCCCTTCGGCTCGCAGGATACAACCTTGCCCACAAAATCCATGGTATAAGCATTGTCATAATATAATTTCACGGTTTCCATGTTTTCCTCCTTACTCTCCCGTACAACGGGGGCTTGTCATTTCAAAGCGTTCGTCAATATTTTCTTCTCCCCATTGGCACATGAGCTCCAATATGGGAAATAGGGATTTTCCCTTTTCCGTCAGAGAATATTCCACTCTGGGCGGCACCTCCGCATAGGCTTTCCGCAGGATGAGCCCGTCGGCTTCCAGCTCCCGGAGCTGATTTGTTAGGGTTTTCTGAGAAACGGTACGGATATTCGTCATCAATTCCCCAAAGCGCAGGGTGCCTTCCTCCGCCAATATGTAGAGAATCAGTGGCTTGCACTTGCCGCCAATCATTTTGAGGGTGACTTCCATTTCACAGCCCACCTGAATTTTCTTTGTCATAGTTACCTTCCTTTCCCTAAGGGCAAAAAAAGTGCCTGATTGACAGGGATTTTTCTCTTTGTTACAGTTTCTATACAGTAATTTATACACTTAGGATACATTTGTCAAGTAAAGGAGATTTTCATATGAAAACAAGACGTTTCGGCAAAACAAATGCCATGATTTCTGAAATTGGGCTGGGCACCTGGCAGTTAGGTACCAAATGGGGCGAGCCTTTCTGAGCAGAAGAAGCCCAGAAAATTTTGGACGCTGCCTATGACAGCGGCATCACATTTCTAGATACGGCAGACATCTACAACAACGGCAACAGCGAGCTTGCCATTTCCAAAATCCTGAAAGCCCACCCCGATCACTTTTTCGTAACAACCAAAATCGGCAGAGGGCTGAACCCTCACACAGCGGAGGGCTACAACAAAGAATCCGTTGTCCGCTTCACTGACGGCTGCCTGTCCCGTCTGGGTGTGGAAAAACTGGATTTGGTGCTGCTCCACTGCCCGCCCACTTCCGTTTACCAGAAAGACGAAGTTTTTGACGCACTGGAAAATCTGAAAACCGCCGGCAAAATCGCCCACTACGGCGTCAGCATCGAAAAAGTATCTGAAGGCATTGCCGCCATGGAATATGATATTTCCGCTATGGAAGTGATCTTCAATATGTTCCGCCAGAAACCCATTGAAGAACTGTTCCCCATTGCCCAGAAAAAAGACGTTGGCATCATTGCCCGTGTACCTCTGGCAAGTGGTCTTTTGACAGGGAAATTCACCAAGGACACCGTCTTTAGCAAAAAACGACCATCGTTTCTACAACCGCAACGGGGAAGCCTTTGACAAAGGCGAAACCTTCTCCGGCGTGGATTATGAACTGGGGCTTACAGCTGTGGCAGAACTGAAAGCTCTGCTGGGTACGGAAAACCTCATCCCCTATGCCCTGCGGTGGATTCTCATGCATGACGCTGTCAGTGTGGTCATTCCCGGCGCCAGCAAAACCGCACAGGTGCTCCAGAATGTCAAAGCGGCAGAACTGCCCGACCTGACACCGGAACAAATGGCAGGCGTCAAAGCTATTTACGATAAATATATCCGCCCTACCGTACACCATCTGTGGTAAAAAACATTCCCTTTTGGGTGCTTCTTCATAAGAAAACAAAAAAAGCTGAAATCATTGTCAGTACAAAAGATTTCAGCTTTCTTATTTTGATAGGATTTTTATTCGGTATGTTTTCTTCTAAAGATAGCCGTCGCAGTTTCCCTTAAGAAATGGGACAAAAGTCAAACAGTGTTTTCTG
Organism: Clostridia bacterium UC5.1-1D10; assembly: GCA_001304995.1. Taxonomy (GTDB): domain Bacteria; phylum Bacillota; class Clostridia; order Lachnospirales; family Anaerotignaceae; genus Anaerotignum. The sequence goes on from BBZU01000014.1 coordinate 43,830, forward strand.
AAGAGAAACTGCTGTGGGGAATGGCTTTTGTTTTATGATTTCCGTCTTTTCCGCCACACATGAGTGAGTATCACAACAACCACCACAAGGATGATGATAGGCGCAAAGAACCGAAGTGTCATTTGAAAATAAGGACTTTTCAGGGTACTGATAAAATTCTGCCAACCATTTTCGTCAATGGAAATCTGGAGATTTCCCTCGGGCAATGTATCGGATGTGTAGACATATTCCCGTTCTGCCACTTTCTCAAAAGGCAGACTGCTCTCCACCAGCACAGGCATATCCTTATCCAGATAAAGCCGGATAGTCAGGTTAGAAAAATCCTTCCACATAGCGGCTGGTGCCAGATAGTACTCCAGTTCGCCACGCTTGGCATTGAAATCCAATTCCGGATACCCACCCAGATTGTAGTCATAAGAAACCACAACGGGATAAGTTTCCTGAGGCTGGAAATCCATTTGGAATGTGACCGTATCCACTGTACGGTCAGGGTCTAAACTGGCAATTTCTTCTGTGGTCAACACCGCGTATCGCCAGTCATCGGTGATAATTTGGGTACTGCCGTTCATGCCATAACGCTGGACAGACACATCCGCCTGTTTTCCATTGACCGTCACCGTCACGCCTTTTTCTTCCATATTGGGTGAAAGGAACATGGAAGATACGGAAAGAGCTTCATCAGTGGTGTTTTTCATTTCATAAGTGGCTGTGATATGGGCATCCGGCCCCTTCACCACAATTTCCAAATCTTCTGACAATACAGCAATTTTATCATTTTTCTCAAAGGTGATGGCAGAACCCACATCGGCATTCTCTGGCGCTGCCATATTGGCAAAAGCCTTTGGGGAACCATCCAAACCAATGCCAGCAAAACAACAAAAATAAGACTTTTCTTTCTCATGTCTTTTCCCCCTTTCCTGCTCTCCTATATTTTCATGGTATCACAGAAAAATGCCCATAGGCAATAGGGCTTTTTGCACAGAAAAAGCACCTGTATAAGTGATACAGATGCTTTTCCATATATCTAATTTTGTTATTCTGTTGTATCCGTTTTTTCTTCCTGCTTCGGTATGGATAATCTCCGCCGCCGTCTAAAATACAGCAGATACCCAAAGCTCAAAAGGAAGATCCCACCGCAGACAGCCAAAGCCGGTGCCGCATTCTGCCATGTGACACGAGACACGGCTCCCATAGGGCCGCCGCCACGCTGTCCCTGTTCCCCACGCTGTGGCATATCCCCCATCTGTTCGGGTACTTTCTGGGTTTGTTCACTCACTTCTGCTGTATCAGCAGTCTGTTCGGTTTCTTCCGTCATTTCCGGCGGCTGACCTGCCATATCTCCCATTTGTCCCGGAACTCTTTGGGTTTGTTCTTCTGTCACATCATCTTCGGTCTGTTCTGTGTCCTGCATTTCTCCAAAATCCTCACCTGGGCGTTTTCCTCCGCCGTCTGCTGCTGCCGCTACAAAGGAACTGATATGGAATGTAGGTTCGCCTCCTGCCAGCTGGGTTTCAATGCTTTCTGCCATGAAAACGGCAAAGTAAACCAGAGAATTAGGGTCTGTGGCATCAGCGGAAGACGCTTCCAGAAATTCGTCATAAGTAAAGAATACGGTAGCGTCTTTTTCCACATAAGGCGCGATCATTTCCGCTGTTTCACTGACGATTTGGCTCATATAAGCTTCTGTGAAATAAGTTTCTGCGATTTCCGCCAAATAGCTTTCATACTGAGCAAGAAGGGCGTCCTGAGGAAGCAGTGTATCCACCAGCGGTTTTTCATTGCTGCCGCCCATACCTTCCGGACGTTCCATGCCTTCCGGCATCTGCATTTCCATATTCTCAGGTCGTTCCGCATTCATGCTTTCCGGAATCTGCGCTGCTTGTTCTTCCGCAGCATTTTCTCCTTCCGCTGTCTTGGTTTCTCCATTTTCCATGTCTGGATGCCTTCCGCCACCCATACCCATAGACTGATTAGTAGGCTCATAGATATCCACTTCACCGCCGCCAAAACCACCGAAGGAATAGTTATAATCCCAAGGTACAATGGTGAAGCGTCCATCCTGTTCATAGAGATAGTAATTATGGGTGGTGTTGCCCAGATAACTGTCGTAATTTGCCAATGCTACATTTGCCGCCAGATACCGGAGCACTTCATCCACATCCAGCACATCTTCCAGACCTTCTCCCGACTCCAATGCCTTCATCAAGTCCAAAATAGCAGAGCCGTCAGAGGTTTCCTCATTTGTTTTCAGCACCAGACCGGGATATTCTGACATGTCATCCCCACGATAAACCAAATCCGCGCCAGTGCCGTCCGGTTTATACAAATCTCCTGTGCTGTCCCCAAAGGTACGCTCCAGAAAGACTTCGTCAATGGGTTCCACTGCCAGATACAAGCCCCATTCTTCTCCGTTGATGGTGATATGGGTATAGCTGGTAGCGGGGACGGGAATGCCCATTTCACCCATGATGCGATAGGAAATATATTCCCGCATGTAACTGGCATCCCCATAGTTGTTATTCAGATTCAGCTTTTTCAAGCCGTAGTAATTTTCACCGTCATTGAAATAATCAAAATCAATCTTGAAACTATATCGGTCAGAATCGGAAGACGCCACAGAAGTCAGGGTGTTATTGCCCTTTGTCCGCAGTGCCACATTGGACAGGGTTTCCCCGTTGATGGTCACATCCACGGCGTAATAAGTTTCCTCCAGCGGATTTTCCACCAGATCCGCCCAATCTTCCTCACTGATTTCAATATTGATCTCATTGACGACACCTTCCGCGAAAAGATTGTCCAGATAGGGATATTCCTTCGCTTCCGCATCTTCCCCAGATGCTACGCCAAAGACCAGAAAGGCAAAAACCACCAAAGCAAGTCCAGACAGCAAGAGAAATTTATATTCCCGCAGTCCTCTCATTGGCTTCGCCTCCTTTTACGCCGCGTAGTTGCCGTCATAGCTTACCATAACCGCTGACTGCACCCCTGCCATACGGCTGATTTCGTTGACAAAAGCACTTTCGCCATTTTTTGGGCAAATTTCAAAAATCAATTCTGTCCCCTGTCCGCCAGTAATGGTCTTGGACTTCAGAGTCATCCGTTTCACTACCTGCTGTACAAAGGTTGTCACTGTCTTTTCCCCTTCCACGCTGTCCATGCGGATGATGAGCAGGTAAGGGCTGTCTGCCTGCTGACGGTTGGAGAATACCAGCAGGAAAATACCGATGATAGGGCATCCCAGAATTACCAGAGGCAGCAAAGAAGCGCCGCAGAGGATACCTTCGCCAATTGCCCAGAATAAAAACACCAAATCCATAGGGTCTTTCACTGCCGTACGGAAACGCACAATAGACAGGGCACCTACCATACCCAAAGACAATACCACGTTGCTGGTTACGCCCTGGATCACCAGACAGGTCACCAGCAGTATGGCAATGAGGGATACGTTGAAACTGCGGCTGTAAAGGACACCGCTGTATGTTTTCCGATATACAAAGTAAATAAATAAACCAATGAGGAATGCCGCCGCCAAAGAAAGCAGGGTATCCGTCAGGGAAAAGCTGCTGAAGCTCTCCAAAAAGCTGCTCTTAAAAATATCTTGAAATGTCATCTTCTGTTCTCTCCTATCTTGTTTTCATCGCTTGTATTTATGCTGCATATTTCTGTTTCATGTCTTTTTTCCCTCACTGCCCATCAGCACATGATGCGGCAGGCTGCATACTTGGAAAAAGCCTGTTCTTTTGTTTTCACCGTCAGTAAGGTACGGTTCACAATATCTGGCAAATAATCGTCGTATTTCACTTCCATGACCACCCGATCCGGGAAAATGGCTGGAATGGACGGCAGATTTTCCGAGAAAAATAACTGGGGCTGATGGCAGCCACGAATCCGTCGGTCAAATGTCACACGGACATTCCCCGGTGCGTAAGTCAATGCCTCTCGGTCATAATCCACAATGACCGTAGGGCGGTAAATCCCCATCTGCATCCGCAGATATAATTCCCGCACCAGTGCCCGTTCGTCTTCTGCCATCCACCCAATGTCACCATCCAAAATCCGCTTGGTTTCCTCTGCTGTCACACGGCACTGGGTCTTGTTGCCTGCATTGTAGCGCTTGCTCTTTTTTTCCAGCCGGATAAAGCCGAAATTCCCGTCATAACAGCGGATACGAAATTTTTCTCGTACGCCCACACCATCCAGTTTTTCCCGCAAGGCTTTGTTATAGAAATTATCGAAATACAGGGAACGCACCAGATATCCCTTCTTGCCTCCATGGATATCCCGCTCCATAAACGCCGCCATACGAGCTGCCAGCATCCTGCTTTCCGCCGTCCCAACGGTATACTTCAGTTCCGCACGCCATTGTTCTTTCATCGCTCTCACCTCACATTCTGTATGTTTTAAAATCAATACAGCGTTTAGTATACGAGAAGATACTTAAATGGGTACTTAGGGAAAAATTAGAAAATCATGAGAACTGTAAACAATATGTGAACAAAACATCCTTTTTTCCAGGAAAACGCCTCTGATTTCTAAAAAATATATTAGAAAACACAAAAAACGCGAAAGCCTCTGTCATACAGAAGCTCCCGCGTTTTTTCTCAGGAAGCTATTTTCTTATACAAAATATTCGGGCAAAGATCTGCCTTCATACAATTCTTCCAGTTCTTCTTTGTGGTAGATGTAGCCGGGGTCGTCAAAATATTTCGCGCCGGAAGGACATTTCTTGATGCATGCGCAGCATTTGATGCAGATGCCTGTGCAGGAGAAGTCCACTTTATCAATGGAGCCCATGGGACAAACTTCCGCGCAGATGCCGCAGCCACAGCAAGCGTCGCCTGTTTTGGGTTTTACTTTACGGATGTCGATGGCATTGCCATAACGATCTCTGGGTGTGAAGTAAGGACGGATGGGATCTTCCCCTTTCACATAAGCAGGGCCGTCGTATTCCCAGCCGCTGTTGATTTTTTCCACAATTTTTTCTGCAAATTCATGCATGACTTTGTAGTCTTCTTCGTCGGGTCTGCCTGCGGACAGTTTTCTGGAGAAAGAATGTTCGCTGACAAAAGCACCGCCGGCAATGGTACGGAAGCCATCGTCTTCCAGAATGTTCCGCAGTTCGATGAGGGCATCGTCGAAGTTGCGGTTGCCGAAGGATACCATAGGCACTGCATAAGCTTTGCCGCCCACAACGGTTTTCAGATAAGGCAGCAATACGTTGGGTACACGGCCCGCAATAACGGGAGTGCCAAAGAACACCAGATCTGTTTCGGTGAAGGCGATTTCTTTTTTCCGTACATCAGGCAGTGTAAAATCATATATTTCCACAGGAACGCCAAGGCTTTCTGCCACATGAGCGGATACAGTTCTCACAGCTTTTTCAGTACCACCGGTGGGGCTGAAATACATGGCCCATACTTTTTTGATTTCCATTGTAAACAAAACTCCTTTCTCTCTCCCATATGAAATGTTCTTCTTTCATGATACTCTATCCCATGCCCTTTTTCAACCCACAGACAAAAAACCATGTTGTCCAGGCATCTTTCTTTTCCACACAAAAAGCCGGAAATCTTCGACCACAATCGAATATTTCCGGCTCGCATCAATCTTGGAATGTTTCCATATTCTCCCACGCTTCGGGAATTCTTTCCACTTCCTGTGCCGCGATCATTTCTGACAGACGGCTTTCCACATAAGCGGACTGTACCTGCTGGCGGTAAGCGTCTTCTGCCAGCTGTTTCACCTGCTCATCCGTAGGCGGGGTGATGGATTCCACTTTCAGTATGAAATAACTGCCTCGTACCTCAATGGGGTCTGTGATCTCACCCAATGTGAGATTTTCCGATAACCCAAAGGTATTGTTCAGATAATTCTGATACAGTGTCATCTGTCCATTGCCGCCGTTTTCCTTAGCGGAAGTGTCTGTGTCATAGGTTTCAAACAATGCAGCAAAATCCTCTCCGACTTTTGCCTTTTCGCTGACTTCTTTTGCCGTTGCCTCATCGTTCACCATGATGGTATCAATGGTGATCTGGGTATATTCCTCCCGCAAAGCGTCGGCGTTTTCCTGATAATACTGTTCCATTTCATCAGCATTGACTTCACATTCTTTCGCCAATGTGTCATAGACCACAGAATACAGATAAGATTCTTCCATGAGGGTTTCCATCTGTTCTTCATCCACGCCCATTTTCGCCAAATCTTCCTCTGTCAGCTGACTGAGGAATTCCTCTGCCATAGTATGGGCTTCCGTTTTCTGGGCTTCTGTCAGAGAAATACCGTTTTCCTCCGCATACTGTTCTGCGGCAACCACACTCTGTATGGTGCTGAATGCCCGCTCCTGCACCAGCTCCGCCCCGGTCATGCCGTCAAAATCCATGCTCCAGACATCACTGCCTGCGGCGGAAACAAAGCTTTCGGTGCTGGTATAAAGATATACCATATATTCGGACTTCATGATTTCTCTGCCATCTATACGCGCTATGACTTCATCGGAAAAAGAACCGCCGCAGCCTGTGAGCCATAAAAGCCCCGACAGCAGCAGGCACAATGCCCCCTTTGCTTTCTTTTTCATAAAAATCACACTCTCTTTTTTCGGTTTCATGTCTTTTATCCCTTCTTTTTTTGTCCAAAAAGAAGGTTAGCTTTTATTATACACATTTTTTTCCGAAAAAACTATGCTTTCAGCCCTTGTAATAAACTTTTTAATATAGGGCACACCTTTGTTTTCCTCGCCCTTTTTCAGTCTGACGGTCACATAAGGCATAGCGCCAGCCGTAAAGAGATACCGTCCACGGCTTTCCGCAATGCACTTTGTGAGCTTTTCGGGGTCTAAAGGCGCATCGGGGCGGAATTCCACCAGAATGTTGCTGCCCTTCTGGTTGATGGCTGTGATGCCCAGCCGATGGGCTTCCGCTTTCAGCAGCACCATTTCCAGCAGGTTCTGGACGCTCTTTAGCAGATCACCATAGCGGTCTTCCAGTTCCTCCTGCATGTCGTAATATTCTTCCAAAGTCTGGATAGCGGCAATCTTCTTATACAAATCCATGCGCTGTTCCTGATTTTTGATATAGAAATCAGGCAGATAAGCGTTGATATTCAAATCCACTGTGGTTTCAAATGTTTCTGCCACAGGTTCGCCTTTCAGGTTCTGAACTTCTTCTTCCAACAGACGGCAGTACATGTCATAACCGACGGATTCCATATGTCCATGCTGTTCCGCCCCCAAAAGGTTTCCGGCACCGCGGATTTCCAGGTCACGCATGGCAACTTTGAAACCGGAGCCGAACTCCGTAAATTCCCGAATGGTCTGGAGGCGTTTTTCTGCCGCTTCTTTCAGCATCTTATCCCGTTTGTACATGAGATAAGCATAGGCGGTGCGGTTGCTTCTGCCCACACGTCCACGAAGCTGATACAGCTGGGACAACCCCATACGGTCGGCATCCTGAATGATGATGGTATTCACGTTGGAAATATCCATGCCTGTTTCAATAATGGTGGTACATACCAGCACATCAATTTCACCGCTGATGAAGTCCTGCATGATATTTTCCAATTCTCGCTCTGACATCTGCCCATGGGCAAAGGCAACATTGGCTTCCGGTGCCAGATTCTGTACCCGGAAGGCTTCTTCTCCAATGGTTTCTACCCGATTGTAAAGATAAAAGACCTGCCCGCCCCGGCTCAATTCCCGGTGAATGGCTTCTCGAATGAATTCCGGGTTGTTTTCCATAACATAAGTCTGGATGGGACGACGTTCCTGCGGAGGTTCCTCCAGAATACTCATATCCCGGATGCCTGCTAAACTCATGTGCAGTGTTCTGGGAATGGGTGTTGCCGTCAATGTAAGCACGTCTACATTTTCCCGCAGACGTTTCAGTTTTTCCTTATGAGCCACACCGAAACGCTGCTCCTCATCCACAATGACCAGACCCAAATCCTTGAATTTCACATCTTTGGACAGGATGCGATGGGTACCGATGACAATATCGGAAAAGCCTTTTTCCAGTCCATTCAGACTTTCTTTCTGCTGTTTGGGTGTACGGAAACGGGACAGCAGTTCGATCTTCACAGGGTAACCGGACATACGCTGTACAAAGGTATTATAATGCTGTTGTGCCAGAATGGTGGTAGGCACCAGATATGCCACCTGTTTTCCATCCTGCACGGCTTTGAAAGCGGCACGGATGGCAACTTCTGTTTTGCCATAGCCAACGTCGCCGCAGACCAGTCTGTCCATGACTTTGCCGCTTTCCATATCTTTTTCACATCTTCAATGGCGTTGAGCTGGTCATCTGTTTCATCAAAGGGAAAAGCTTCCTCAAACTCCCGCTGCCACAGGGTATCTGCCCCGTACACATGACCTTTTGCCGCCGCACGTTTGGCATAGAGGGCCACCAAGTCCTCCGCCAGTATCTTCACAGCAGTTCTAGCTTTCGCCTTTGCTTTCAGCCAATCCTGTCCACCCAGTTTATTCAGTCTGGGTGCAGCACCGCCGGAACCGATATATTTCTGAATCATATCCATCTGGCTGACAGGCACAAAGAGATTGCCCCCATCCCGATAGGAAATTTTCATATAATCCTTCTGAACACCTTCCACGGAGATTTTCTCCAATCCTCGGAACACGCCGATACCGTGGTTATCGTGAACCACATAATCCCCAATGTGCAGGTCGGAAAAACTCTGGATGGCAACGCCGTTTTTCTTCTTTTTCTTCTTCCGTTTTTCTCCGCTCTTGCCGAAAATCTCGCTGTCGGAAAAAACAGCCAGACGGATATAGTCATACTGGAAGCCTTTGGACAGGGAACCTTTGGACACCAACACACTGCCGGGCACCATTTCTTTTTCCAAATCGTCCACATAAACGGCAGGCACATCCATTTCCGTCAATTCCGTTGCCATTCTCTGGGCACGGGTACCTGTCCCTGCCAGCACCAGAATCCGGTAATTCTGTTTTTTCAGATACTGCAATTCCTCACAGAACAGGTCTGCCCGTTTCTGGAAAGAAGGAATGGAGCGTACCGCAAAATCCGCCTGTGCTTTTGGCTGGAAGTGGGGTGTCCGCTGGGAAATCCCTGCCAAAAGGATGCGATCAAAGTCCTCTGCCTGCCGCAGAATATCTAGATAATCGAAAAGGAGTTTGCTCTGGGCAGGAAGCAAAAAGCCCTGGGCAATTCTGCCTTTCATGCTTTCCTCATATTCCTGCCGCAGGGTGTCCATGTGTTCTGCCAATCTCTGAGGTTCATCAAAACAAAGGATGGTGTCCTCTGGTAAATAGGACAGCAGACTTACCGTATCATCATAGAAATAGTTGATGAAACTGCCCACAGAAGCAAAACTGAGTTCCGAACGGAGCAGGTCAATATTTTCGCCAATATGCTCCTTCATTCGTTCCACACCGTCCTCCACGGTGCTTTTTTCCATTTTCTTCAGTGCTTTTTTGTAATCGGCTTCCATTTTATCCGCCGCTGCTTTTGCTGTTTCTTCGTCGTAGACCAGTTCCCGCATGGGGAAAATGGTCACAGTGTTCAATTTATCCACAGAACGCTGGCTCTGGGCATCCATGGTACGGATGCTGTCGATTTCATCATCCCAAAACTCAATACGCACTGCATCATCTGCCGTCAGAGGGTATACGTCCAAAATCCCCCCACGGACAGCAAACTGACCGGGACTTTCCACCAGCTCCGCCCGTTCATAGCCCATGAATACCAGCTGTTTTGTCAAGTCAGATAATTCCCGCACTTCCCCCACATGCAAAGTCAGGAGGAACGAAGCGAATACGTCTTTTTTGGGGTATCTGTCCAGAAGGGCTTCCACTGATGCCACAATGAGGGGGCATTTCCCCTCCAGCAATTTTTCCACCACCAGAAAACGCTGGCGGTTCATTTCCATGCTATGGACATCGGCGCTATAAAAGAGAATGTCCTTGGCAGGATAATACATGCCTGTCTTTGTAAAGAACTGCATATCCTCCAGAATCTCTTTTGCTCGCACTTCGCTGTGAGTCAGAATCACCATGGGACGCTGCAAATGTTCCTGTACGCCATAAAGCAGATGATTTTTTTCCACGTCAATGACCCCTGTGGCAAACACAGGGGTATGTCCTTTGCGGATTTCATCCAGTAATGATTGATAGCTTTCCAGCTCCAACAGGGGCTCTGTCAGGCTTTTCATGCTTCCACCTCTTTTTTGGTTTCCTCAGGCTTTTCCTGGGGTTCTTTTTTGGGCTTAGGCGCTTTGGGACGCTGGTTCATGCGGTTCATGGCATCTGCCATACCACGGGAAAGAATCAGTTCCACTGCTTCCACTGCCTTATCCATACCGCTTTCCATAAGGGGCATAGCGTCTTTGTCGAATTTTGCCAGCACATAATCCGCCAGATCCCAACCATTGGGTTTTTCGCCGATACCTACTTTGATGCGATAAAATACGTCTGTACCCATCTGCTGAATGATGTTGCGGATGCCGTTATGTCCGCCGTGGCTGCCTTTTTCTCTCAGACGAATCTGTCCAGCAGGCATAGAAGTATCGTCGTAAATCACCACAAAACGATCCTGAGGGATTTTATAGAAATTGACGATTTCCCGGATGCTTTCACCGCTGAGGTTCATAAAGGTCTGGGGTTTCACCAGCAGCACCCGCTTTCCATTGATGGTGCCATCCCCAATGAGCGCCTTCTGTTTAAACTTGGTCACATCAATATGATATTTCTCCGCCAGTCGGTCAATGACACAAAAACCAACATTATGTTTTGTTTCTGCGTATTCCCGTCCGGGATTGCCCAGACCTGCGATGACGAAAAATTCCTGTCCCTTATCCTGATTTTTAAAACGGTCAAAAAGTCCCATAGTTCCTCTCCTCTTATTTCTTTTCCACACGACACAAAGCCCTAATTTCAACGCATATGGGGGTGAGATTAGAGCTGTGCTTACTGATTTATAACTGCGGAAAGTATACCATACTTTTGGCTTGCCGTCAAAAGGCTAAGGAGAAAAAATGCCGCTCTTTTCCACAAAAAACGCAAAAAAACGGGTAAGACCCATTTGGATCTTACCCGTATATCTTCCTTTGACACGAAGGAAGTATTTTAGTCGGAATTATTTTACTTCGTTTACCAGTTCTTCGCCAGCCAGGAAAGCTTTTGCGTTGTCCAGAGTAACTTTAGCCATCTGTTCCAGAGCTTCTTCTGTCAGGAATGCCTGGTGACCGGAAATCAGGATGTTTTCGTTAGCCAGCAGTCTTGCCAGTGTAGGATCGTGTTTTTCCAGGTTGCTTCTGTCTTCGAAGAAGTATTCATGTTCAACTTCGCAAACGTCCATACCTACGCCGCGAACTTTACCGGATTCTACTGCATCAGCCAGAGCTTCGGAGTCAACCAGACCGCCACGAGCTACGTTGATGAAGATTACGCCGTCTTTCATCTTAGCGAAAGCGTCTTTGTCAACCATATGTCTTGTAGCAGGCATCAGAGGGCAATGGATGGAAATAACATCGGAACGAGCGTACAGTTCATCCAAGCTTACATATTCCAGACCCAGGTTAGGGTTGGGGAATGCATCATAAGCGATGATGTTCATGCCGAAACCTTTCAGGATGTCGATCATGCACTGACCGATTTTACCTGTACCGATGATACCAGCTGTTTTGCCGTACAGAGCGATACCTGTCAGGCCAGCGATATCGAAGTTGAATTTTGTTGTTCTCTGATAGGACAGGTGGCATTTTCTGTTGATAGCCATCAGCAGAGCTGCGCCCTGTTCTGCTACGGACTGAGGAGAGTAAGCGGGTACTCTCAGAACGGGCAGACCGCATTCTTTCGCAACTGCCAGATCAACGCTGTCGAAACCTGCGCAACGCAGCAGCAGAACTTTGATACCCAGATCTTTCAGTTCACGGATAACTTCTGCGGGAACTTCGTCGTTAACGAAAGAGCATGTAGCGTCATGACCAGCTGCCAGATGAGCAGTAGCGGGTGTCAGTCTTTCGTTGAAGAATGTGATTTCATAACCGTATTTTTCAGCCATGGGACCGAAAGAATCTTTCCAGTAGGATTTTGTGTCAAAAAATGCGATTTTCATTTCTAAATTCCTCCTAAAATTTTGATGTAATAGTAGAAAATGGATAGCTAACAGGATGTATGAATCCGTTAGGATATCAATATTTGCCACACCTGTTTGTCTTGTTTTTAACAATATAATCTATTTTACTTATTTTGTCAACCGACTTTCCGAAAAATTGTAAGTTTTGCCAGTGCCTTTTTCTTTGTGTATACAAAAAAACATATAGTTTCCATCAGAGCCTTTTTCCGTTTTTTGGACATAATTCCTCTCTTATTTCTTCGGCTCAAAAAGACCTGTTTTTTTGTGAAAAAGCAGAAGTTTTTCCAGATTTTTCTACCACTTTTTCCAATAGTTGGTTTTTAGAAAAATATTTCGATTCTGTCGTTTTTTATAAAAAAAACCACCTTTGCGGTATAACCGCAAAAGTGGTTTTGTAAGCTGATTTTACAGATTTTGACAAAAAACTGTTTTTTAGTCGAACAGCTGAGAAATGGAAACGCCTTCGTGGATGCATTTGATAGCGTTTGCAAACAGATCGTCAACAGATACGGATGTGATCTTGTCGATCTTCTTGTCTTCAGGCAGTTCGATGGTATCCAGAACCAGCAGTTCTGTGATAGCGGAATCCTGAATTCTCTGGATAGCAGGGCCGCTCAGTACAGCATGTGTACAGCAAGCGTCTACTTCCACAGCGCCTCTTTCTTTCAGAGCGTTTGCTGCGTTTGTGATAGTACCAGCTGTGTCGATCATGTCGTCAACCAGAATAACCTTTTTGCCTTTGACATCACCGATGATGTTCATGATTTCGCTGACATTTGCTTTAGGTCTGCGTTTGTCGATGATTGCCAGAGGAATGTTCAGTCTTTCTGCGAATGTTCTTGTTCTGGTAACGCTGCCCAGGTCGGGAGAAACTGCAACAAAGTTTTTCAGATCTTCGCCGTATTTCTTTTCATAGAAACCAGTCAGCAGAGGGCTGCCTACCAGGTTGTCTACGGGAATATCGAAGAAGCCCTGAATCTGTGCACAGTGCAGGTCCATTGTCAGCACACGGTTTGCGCCAGCGCTTGTCAGGATGTTTGCAACCAGTTTTGCACTGATGGGATCTCTTGCTCTTGCTTTTCTATCCTGTCTAGCGTAGCCGTAATAAGGCATAACAGCTGTGATTCTGCCTGCGGATGCACGTTTCATAGCATCGATCATGATCAGCAGTTCCATCAGGTTGTCGTTTACAGGATAAGAAGTGGACTGGATGATGAATACGTCAGCGCCACGGATGGTTTCGTTGATTTTAACGGAAATTTCGCCGTCGCTGAATTTTTCCACTTCTGCATCGCCCAACTTCAGACCCAGCTTCTTAGCGATGGATTCTGCCAGATCACGGTTGGAATTACAGGCAAATACTTTGATATTACTGCCGGTTGAATAAATCATGTTTGGTATCCCCCTACTTTTACTCTTGAACGTTTTTCTCGCCTTTGCAATAGCATACGTCGCTATATTATAATGTTACACCTATCTTCTGCCAATTTCAACACAAATCGACAGATTTTATGATTTCTTTTGCACCCGTTTTGCCTTCCATCCCTTGATGATGGTCTGTCTTGCTCTGGCAACTGCCAGGACGTCTTCAGGCACATCTCTGGTGATGGTGGAGCCAGCAGCAATGTAAGAATCTTTTTCAATGGTAACAGGTGCCACCAGGTTTACATTGCAGCCAACGAATACATGGTCGTGGATGGTAGTTCTATGTTTCTTTTCCCCATCGTAGTTGACCATGATGCTGCCGCAGCCGAAGTTGATCTTTTCGCCTGCGTCTGTATCGCCCACATAGGACAGGTGCGGAATCTTGGTGCCATTGCCGATATTGGAATTTTTCACTTCTACGAAGTCGCCCACTTTTACATTGTCGCCAATGTGGCAGTTGGGACGGATATATGCAAATGGCCCAACTGTGGTGCCGCTGCCGATGGAAGATTCCAGGCCTGTGGAAGTCTGGAATTTCACGCCATCTGCCAGTTCCATGTCAGTCAGACGGGAATTAGGCCCGATTTCACAGTCTTCGCCAATGATGGTTTTGCCTTCGATGACACATCCGGGCAGAATCACAGTATCTCTGCCAATCTGCACATCGCTGCCGATATATGTCTGTTCAGGATCAACGATGGTAACACCGTTTTCCATATGTTTGCGGTTGATGCGGCGTTTCAGGATAGCAGCCGCTTCTGCCAGCTGCACACGGGAGTTTACGCCGAAAAATTCGCTTTCGTCTGCTGCTGTGTATGCGCCAACGTTTTTGCCGTCGCCCAGCAGGATTTCCAGACAGTCAGGCAGATAATATTCTCCCTGGGCGTTGTTGTTGTTCAGTCTGCCCAAAGCGTTTTTCAGATCTGCGCCGCGGAATACATAAATACCTGTATTGATTTCTTTGACTGCCCGTTCCGCTTCGGAAGCGTCCTTGTGTTCCACGCTCTTTACAAAATTGCCTGCTTCATCACGGATGATACGGCCATAGCCTGTGGGATCGTCTACCATAGCAGATACAACAGTTACAGCGTTTTCTTTTGCGCGATGCTCCGCAATAACGCCTTTCAGTGTTTCCCCTGTAATCAGCGGTGTATCCCCGTACAGGATCAGCATATCCTTATCGTCTTCGATGAAATCGCCAGCCATTTTTACCGCATGGCCAGTGCCTTTGCGTTCTGTCTGAAGGGCAAAAGACACATCTTCCCGCTGGATGGCTGCCTGCACCTGTTCTGCCAGGTGACCAACCACAACGCATACGGCTTCCGCGCCGCTGTCTTTTGCTGTGTCAATGACATACTCCACCATGGATTTGTTCATGATTTCATGGAGTACTTTTGGTTTCTTGGATTTCATACGGGTACCTTCGCCCGCTGCCAAAATGATTGCTTTCAGATTTTCCATAATCTTCTCCTCTCGCAACATGCCCCATTTTCGCATCTTATAAATTCCCATTGAAAAAGGGGGTACTCCCCCTTTTTATTACTATTCATTATTTTCTCATTTTTCGCCACAAAAAGCAATATACCTTTTTCACAAAAAACGTATACAAAATACATTTGTATTTCCGTGAAGGGTCACTTTGTGGTTTTTCCGAAAAAACGGCAGCCGCCCTCAGCCTGTGCCGGAATTTTTTCCGCGCACTTCTGAAAGCGACCGCCTTTTTTATTTTATGTCAGGATCAAAGTTTCGTTCCTTTTTTCAGAATGATGGGTTCTTCAGAAGATTTGCCAATGACTTGCTGGCCTTCGGAAATGGAAACTTCTTTATCCAAGATGGCATTTTCCACCACGCAGTTTTTGCCGATGCGAACGCCTTCCATCAAAATGGAATTGCGTACCACTGCCCCTTCGTCAATATAAACCTTACGGAATACCACACAGTGTTCCACGGTACCATTGAAAATAGCGCCGCTGCCTACGATACTGTCGGTAACGTCTGCCCCTGCGTTATATTTTGCGGGAGGTTCATCCTTAGGTTTTGTTTCAATATAAGGATACTGATTTACGAAAACATCACGCACTTCTTTTTTCAGGAAGTCCATGTTGGTTTCAAAGTAACCATGGATGCCTGTACCGATGCTGCTCCAGTAACCTTTGAATTCATAACCAAAGATGTTGAGTTTCTTGCTGTAAGGAATGATGATGTCTTTTACCAGACCGTAGCCGCCCTGAGGCACTACTTCCTGAAGCAGAGAAATCAGCAGTTTCCTGGAGATAACATAGATCCCCAGAGATGCGGATGTGGTCTGTGCCTGTTCGGGTTTTTCTTCAAAGCCCAGCAGACGTTTGTTTTCATCCATCTGCATGATGCCGAAATGGGTCAGGTCTTTGCCTTCCATGTTCTGGTAAACCACTGTAATGTCCGCGCCTTTATCAATATGATACTGCAGAACATCACGATAATCCATTTTATATACAGAATCGCCGGAAGCGATGATGACATATTCTTCATTGCTGCGGTGCAGATATGTCATATTCTGATAAATGGAGTCCGCTGTGCCGCGGAACCAGTCATTGCCTGTGCTGCTGGTATAGGGTGTAAATACGAACAAGCCCCCCTGTTTTCTGCCAAAATCCCACCATTTGGAAGATGTCAGGTGGTCACGGAGAGAACGGGAGTTGTACTGTGTCAGTACGGCTACTTTCCCGATACCGCTGTTAGACATGTTGCTCAGTGTAAAGTCGATGGCACGATAGCAGCTGCCGATGGGCAGAGCCGCAGAAGCACGCTGTTCTGTCAGTACGCCCAGACGGCCGTCGTTGTTACCGCCTGCCAGAATAATCCCAATTGCTTTCATTTAGATCCCCTCCCGAATAACAGATTTGCCGCTTTCCAGGGCACCGCCGGGATAGTCCTCCGCTGCGGTTTTGCCGTAAAGCACGCAGTTTTTCCCAATCACAACACCTTCCGGTACGCTGGTGTTTGCGCCCAGAACAGTGATACCTGTGTTGTAGATATTGGGTTTTATTTCGTTGGGGATGTTTTCGCCCATACCCATCTGTACATTCTTCGCAACCTTGCAGTTTTCGTCAATGATGCAGCGGTCGATGACACAGCCTTCTTCAATGACTGTGCCGCCCATGATAATGGAATCTTTTACCACAGCGCCGGCTTTGACAACTACTTCAGGCCCCAGAACGGAATGGTTTACTTCACCGTAAATTTCACTGCCGTCAGAAATCAGAGATTCTTTTACCTTTGCGCCGGGAGCCGTATACTGAGGCGGCTGGTGGTCGCTGTTGGTATAGATCTTCCAGAAATCTTCATACAGATTGAATTCAGGCAGTGCTTTGATCAGTTCCATATTGGATTCCCAATAAGATTCGATGGTGCCTACATCCTTCCAGTATCCACGGAAGCGATAAGCGTAGAGGGTCTGGCCTTCTTCCAGCATTTTGGGAATGATGTGTTTCCCGAAATCGCTGTCGGCATGGATGGCATTGTCCTCAATGAGCGCTTCACGCAGTCTGCTCCATGTGAAGATATAAATCCCCATGGATGCCAGATTGCTCTTTGGATTTTTGGGTTTTTCTTCGAATTCATAGACCTTGTCGTCTTCTTCTGTGTTCATGATACCGAAGCGGCTCGCTTCTTCCATGGGCACTTCCAGAACGGCAATGGTTGCTGCCGCGCCTTTTTCCTTATGGAAGCGCAGCATCTGGGAATAGTCCATTTTATAGATGTGGTCCCCAGAAAGGATGAGTACATATTCCGGATTGTTGCTGTCGATGAAATCAATATTCTGATAGATAGCATTGGCAGTCCCCATGAACCATTCCCCGGAATCTCCACCTTTGACATGAGGCGCCAGAATGGTTACACCGCCGTTTTTCTTGTCCAGATCCCAGGGAATACCGATACCGATGTGCTGATTCAGACGCAGCGGCTGATACTGGGTCAAAACGCCCACGGTATCCACGCCGGAATTGATACAGTTACTGAGAGGAAAGTCGATGATACGGAATCTACCGCCGTAAGTCACAGCAGGTTTCGCAACTTTCCGTGTGAGAATCCCCAGGCGGCTGCCTTGTCCGCCCGCTAAAAGCATTGCGATCATCTCTTTTTTACGCATATTACCAACCCCTTGCTTATTATGTACATCCTTGTACACATGTATATACAAGGATACAAGCCCATTATAACATAGTATCTGTCCAAAAGAAACACACACAATATATGAATTTTCATTATTTTTCGCTAAAAAAAATGAACATTTATGCTATTGCAATTTCAAAAGGTTGTAAAATTTATAATATTTACAAAAAAACTGTATAAAATATAGAAAAGCAAATCAAAAGAATTGCCATTCTCTCGCTGGTATACTATAATGGAATCCAATATAAAATCGAAATTCTGTGTAATTTGACAAATCCATAAAATTCGATAGAGGCGGTAGATTATGACACAAACAAAAGAACATATTTATTTTATCGGCATCGGCGGCATCAGCATGTCCGGTCTGGCGGAGATCCTTGCCAGCCGCGGTCATCAGGTATCCGGCACCGATGTAAAAGAAACAGCTGTCACCAAACATCTGCAGAGCCTGGGCATCCACATCAACTTCGGACATCGTGCGGAAAACATCACTGATGACATTACCCTGGTGGTATACACCGCGGCCATCCATGACGACAACCCGGAACTGCGTGCAGCCCATGAAAAAGGCATCCGTGTAACTGACCGTGCCCATCTGCTGGGACAGATCATGGACGAATACCATGACTCCGTAGCCGTATCCGGCACCCATGGCAAAACCACAACCACATCCATGGTTTCCGAGATCCTGCTGGCAGCGGAAAAAGACCCTACCATCACCGTAGGCGGCATCCTGCCCACCATCGGCAGCAATCTGCGCATCGGCAATTCCCCCTATTTTGTGGCGGAAGCCTGTGAGTACTTTGACAGCTTCCTGCAGTTCAATCCTTTTATTGCCATTATCCTGAACGTAGAAAGCGACCATCTGGATTATTTCAAAACACTGGAAAACATCCGCCGTTCTTTCCACGCCTTCGCCCAGCGGGTACCTGATAACGGTCTGCTGGTAATTTCTGAAAAGATCGACAATGTGGAAGAACTGACAGACGGTTTGACCTGTCATGTGGAAACATTTGGTCTCAGCGAAAAAGCCAACTGGCGTGCGGAAAACATCGTTCATGAAGCTGATGGCAGAAACAGCTTTGATGTATACCACAACGGCGAATTCTTCACCACCATACATCTGCATATTCCTGGGGAACACAACATCACCAACGCACTGGCTGCCATTGGTGCATCCGCTTTCCTTGGGGCAGCGCCTGAGGACTGCGTGAAAGGTCTGCACCACTACACCGGCACAGAACGCCGTTTCCAGCTGAAAGGGAAAAAAGACGGCATCACCGTCATCGACGACTATGCCCATCATCCCACAGAAATCAAAGCGGCTTTGGCGGCAGCACAGAATGTGCAGCACAACACTACATGGTGTGTGTTCCAGCCTCATACTTTCTCCCGTACCCGTTTCCTCTTTGATGAATTTGGGGAATCTTTCGGTGATGCGGACGAAGTCATCATTGCGGATATTTTCGCTGCCAGAGAAACAGACGACGGCACTGTCAGTGCGGCACAGCTGGCAGAACGCATTGCCCAGACTGGCAAATCTGCCCGTTATGTAGGCGATTTTGCAGCCATTGAAGCATATCTCCGTGAACACTGCAAGAGCGGTGACCTGCTCATGACCGTAGGTGCAGGGGATGTATACAAAATCGGAGAAAACTTCCTGAAATAAATCTGACATTATAAGAAAATAAAGAAAGCTGAAATCTTTGCTATATAAAAGATTTCAGCTTTTTTGTTTCGCAAAGTTTTGATTGGAACTGTTTTCCTCTGAATACAGCCATCGCAGTTCCCTCTAAGAAATCAAGAAAGAGAAAAAATAATGTTGAAGCTGCTTAGCCGGAATCTTTAAACAGAAAGGGTTCCGGCTATTCTATTTTTGATGGGGATTGTTTTCCACAAAATCAGGCAGTATCCCAGAAAATAACTGCCTTTCCACAGGTATCCGGCAGCAAAATCAGACAAAACGTACCTTTTTCTACTCTCACGAAAAAGTTATCCACATTTCCACATTTGTTTCTGTGGAAAACTTGTTTTTTGTGTGGATAATGTCAACAGTTTTGTTTATAACTCTGTGGAAATCTGGGGAGGAAACTTCTCCTTTGCAGGCGGAGAAAGGACTTCTATCATAATACCTGCCCCCAGACGAAACCCCTTGATGAAACTTTCCGCCATTTCCAACGGAAACAACGCTAACTGCTCATCCATGACTTCCTCCAGTTCTTTCCGCTGTTCTTCCGTCAAGGTGCGCCGCAGGGATTCGTAATGGCGCAGATAGGTCTGCCGCTTGGCACGACAGTCTGTCAATGTAGGGGTAAACTGTTCCCATGGAGCAATTTCCCCGTCGTAGAGTTGATGTAAAATGGATTTCATGTTATCTCCTCCCTATGCAGAATTTTCTAAATCCATTTTATCAATATACATTTTCTTTGTATATGCTAAGTTTTATATTGCATTTTATAATACATTTTTTGATTATAAATTCAAATCACCGATAACAGTATTGCCGTTACGGCTCTTTCGTTTCGCACCGAAACGACGAGAGGGTATTCGTAAAGGGGGATTCTTCCCCCTTTACGCCGACACGGAGGGTCTGGGAACCATTCGGAACGGTTCCCAGGTTTTTGTAGTTTTTAAACATTTT
>BBZU01000015.1 GCA_001304995.1 Clostridia bacterium UC5.1-1D10
GTCGGTTGGAAATTTTATAAGTGAGTTTTCGTAGAAAAGTCACGCATAAAGCCCAGCGACTTGCACGCTTTGAGTTGACCTAGCCAGTCAATCTGGCTATCCTCCGGTTTTTTCGAAACCGGCAAACTCTTGTCATTTATCAGCAGATCGCTCTGCTGTTGAATTGACTATGGGTTGTAAGTTTCATTCACTATTCTATTTTCAAAGTTCACAGCGCATTTCACAGCGCAGGATTTATTCTAGCAAAGCTTATCCATATTGTCAATACCTTTTTTCATTTTTTTCAGACTTTTTTTCTCTTTTTTCAAAAACCCTGATTTTATCAGCTTTCTGCCAGCACCACTTTCCGGAATACTTCGCCGATATTTTCCGCAATGACCAGATCCGCTTTTTTTATCCATGCTAGTGGCAGACTTATTGATGAGTACCAGATACTTGCCCCGGAAGTAATGAAGAAGCCCTGCCGCAGGGTATACATTCAGGCTGGTACCACCTACGATAAGCATCTGGGCATGGGAAATATCATGAACTGCTTCTTCAATGGTATGTTCATCCAGACCTTCTTCATAAAGCACTACATCAGGACGGACAATGCCGCCGCATTTGTCACATCGGGTAATGCCTTCGTCTTTGGTCACATAATCCAAATCGAATTCCTTGCCGCATTTCAGGCAGTAATTCCGGTACAATGTGCCATGGAGTTCCAGCACCCGTTTGCTGCCGCCTTTCTGATGCAGATCGTCGATGTTTTGGGTAACAACAGATTTCAGCTTGCCCATTTCCTCCAGTTTCGCCAATGCCTTATGGCAGTCATTGGGTTTTGCATCGGGATAGAGCAAATTCTTTTTATAATATTGGAAGAAAATATCGGGATGTGCCTCAAAAAAAGAATGGCTCAATATGATTTCCGGACGATAGCCATATTCGCTGATGGCTGTAAAAATCCCCTTTTCCCCACGGAAGTCGGGGATACCGCTTTCCGTAGACACGCCAGCACCGCCAAAAAATACAATATTGTCACACTCTGCAATCCAGTCTTTCAGTTTCTGCAGTTTTTCATCCATGAAAAAGTCCCCCTTTCGGTTCTTTGTCTATGCCCCCATTATACGCTTTTTCCCCTGTACCTTCAATGAAAACTAAAAAAGGCAGAGTATTTCTCTCTGCCCTTTTCTTCTTTATTCCGTTTCTGTATTTTCTTCTTTTTTCGGTTTCACAAGGACTGTGGTGCCCAAAATTCGGTGGTTATCCACGTTATGCACCTGAATCTGTATTTCTTCTGTATCCACCAGGAAGGATGTGCCGTCATCGGGCACATGCCCCAGCACACCGCAGATATAACCGCCAAAGGTTTCATATTCTTCCACTGGCAGTGTCACAGCCAAAGCTTCTGCCACTTCTTCCAGATCCGCGCTGCCGGCAACTTTCCATTCCATATCGCCGGTACGCACAATTTCCGCTTCTTCCACTTCTTCTTCCTCTTCGTAGAAATCGCCCACCAGAAGCTGCATAATATCCCGCAGGGTGATAATACCGCTCAAACCACCGTATTCATCCAGCAGAATGGCAAAATATTTTCTTTCCCGCTTCATATTGGTCAGCAGTACGTCTGCTTTTACTGTTTCCGGCACAAAATAAGGTTTGTCTACGGCATTTGCCATGACACTTTCCCGGCTTCTGTCTGCCAGACGGAAAAAGTCTTTTGTATCCAGCACACCGATGATGTCGTCATCGTCCTCCCCACTGATGGGGTAATAGGTAAAGCGGCTGTTCTGAATGGTTTCTTCCCAGACAGTCATATCGTCGTCCATATCCAGCATCACCACATCCACACGATGGGTGCATACTTCTTCCACAGATGTATCATCAAAAGCAAATACGTTCTGAATCATTTCCACTTCTTCTTCATCAAAAGTACCTTTTTCATTGCCTGCTTCCAGCATCATGCGAATTTCTTCCTCGGAAACTTCTTCGCCGTTGTCGTTAGGATCAATGCCCACCAGACGCAAAATGCCGTTTGTGGAAACAGTCAGCAGCCATACCAAGGGAGCGGAAATTTTATAAACCGCCGCAAGCAGACCGGAAAGACCCAATGCCAAAGATTCGGACTTTTTCATGGCCACACGTTTTGGCACCAGTTCCCCGAATACCAGGTTAAAGTACGCCAAAACAACAGTGATTACCAGCAGACACACAGATTTCAGTACATTTTCCGGAATACCGATACCTGTGGCTGCCAGAGCCGCCGCCAGAGGGCCTGCGAAGCTTTCTGCCGCAAACGCACTGGAGAGCATCCCCGCCAGGGTGATGGCTACCTGAATGGTGGCAAGGAATCTTGCAGGCTGTTCTGTCAGATTCACCAGACGTCCTGCCCGTTTATCTCCATCCTGTGCCATTTTCTTCAATTTCGTTTCATTTGTGGAAATGACCGCGATTTCCGCACTTGCAAATATGGCGTTCAACGCAATCAACACTACTTGTAACAATAAAGGTTCCCAACTCATATTTCTCATTCCTCCGTTTTGATTCTTCCAAAAATAATGATGTTCTATACATTCTTACAAACACAAAAAGGCATACTCTCCCCCTTCCGATTCCGGGCAGACTACACCTTACTCTCTTTTTCTGACATCAAAACGCTTTGGAATTGTTAAGTTGGCGTCCGTATCGCTGTCCGCGTCCATTCTTTTTGTCACACTCCTTTCAAATTAGAACATATCATCTCATATTTCCTTTTGCCTGTCAATTAATGAACCGTTAAGAAATCAGGCAAAACGCTAGGAAAGCCTTTCGAACTTCTTCATAAAAAACAAAAAAGCCGGAATCTTTATCATGACAAAAGATTCCAGCTTCCTTATTTTTCTGTTTGTTTATTTTTATGCCTTCAGCCAGCCGTTTTTCTGCAAAAATTCACGGATTTTTTCCATAGCTGTCTGAAGCTGATCCATGCTATAAGCGTAAGAAATGCGCACATGTCCTTCGCCGCTTTTGCCGAAAGCATCGCCCGGCACCACTGCCACGCTGGCTTCATGAAGCAGTCGTTCGCAGAACTCCTGAGAAGTCAGTCCTGTCACAGCAATGGAAGGGAACACATAGAATGCCCCTCTGGGTTCAAAACATGTCAGCCCCATATCATTGAGGGCTTTCACCAGATACTGCCGTCTTTCGTCATAAGCCTCACGCATAGCCCCTACATCGCTGTCGCAAAGAGCATCATCCCGCAGGGCTTCAATGGCGCCATACTGGCTCATGGTAGGGGTACACATGATGATGTAAGCATGTACCTTATTGATGACTTTCATCAGCTCCTTCGGGCCAGCTGCATAGCCCAGACGCCAGCCTGTCATGGAGAAAGACTTAGCAAAGCCGTTGAGTACCACTGTCCGCTCTTTCATGCCTTCCACAGAAGCAATGGATACATGATTTTTGCCGCCGTAAGTCAGTTCCGCATAAATTTCATCGGAAATCACCAGCAAGTCGTGTTTGATGCAAACAGGGGCAATCCGTTCCAGATCCTCCCGTTCCATGATAGCACCAGTGGGGTTATTGGGATAAGGCAGAATCAACGCCTTTGTTTTGGGTGTGATGGCTGCTTCCAGTTCTTCCGGCATGAGCTTGAAATCATTTTCCGCTTTGGTGGTCACCACCACAGGTACCCCATGCTGTAACTGGATGGCAGGTTTATATGCCACATAGGAAGGTTCCACCACCAGCACTTCATCCCCCGGTTCCAGAACAGTACGCAGTGTCACGTCAATGGCTTCAGATGCACCGATGGTACAAAGAATCTGGTCTATGTCATAATCCAGATCAAAACGGCGTTTCAGATAATGGGCAATTTCCTCCCGCAGTTTGGGCATGCCCCAGTTGGAGGAATATCTTGTTTTGCCTTCTGCCAGAGAATCCATGGCGGCTTTGCGCACACGTTCCGGTGTTTTGAAATCCGGTTCCCCAACGCCAAGGGAAATGACGTTGTCCATGGTAGCTACAATATCAAAAAATTTCCGAATGCCGGAAGGCGGCAGAACCGCCACATGTTTTGCTGTAAAATCTCTCATTTCTACACCTTCTCTTTCGTAATTATAATTTCACCTGATACAGAGCGTCGCTTTTTGGCTGTTCCAATTCTCTTTCTCTGCCCTGTTCCAAAATGGTCTTTCCACTTTCTGTAATACGACCAATGACAGCCGCTTCCACACCGGCAGATGCCAGTTTTTCCACCAGACCCGCTCCGTCAAAGGCGGAAATAATCATGGTGCCGCTGGAAATCAGGAGCAAAGGTTCAATGCCTGCTTCTTTGCAGACAGCCTTTGTCACTTCTTTGATGGGAATGTTGTCCGTAAAGACCTGTACGCCTTTTTCGGAACATTCCGCCAGTTCCCACACTGCCCCTAAAATGCCGCCTTCTGTGGCATCATGCATAGCTGTTGCGCCGTGTTCCATGGCAATGCGGCTCTCTGTGCCTACGGACAGGTAACCTTTCATGTCCTTGGCTTCTTCCAGCAGTTCTTTGTCAATGCGCTGTACCAGCACATCTTCATGTTCGTGGGCAATGATGGCAGTGCCTTCCAGACCTGCCCATTTTGTCATGATGACATCCTGTCCCACTTCTGCGCCGCCAGTACAAACCATTTTCCGATTTCTGGTCTTACCGATAACCGTAGCGGAAATGACAGGTTTTGTTACCGCATCTGTCACTTCTGTATGGCCGCCCAGCACTTCAATGCCCAGTTCCGCAGCCGCTTTCAGAGTACCGTGCATGAGTTCTTCCAGCATAGCCTCATCGCTTTGAGGCGGCAGAAGCACTGTCATCAAAATCCCCACAGGCTCTGCACCTGCGGAAAATACATCGTTACAGTTGATATGTACTGCCAGATAACCAGTGTCTTTTGTTGCGCCAGTAATGGGGTCTGTGGAGAACACGCACAGTTCCTCTTTGGGGTCCATAGCGGAACAGTCTTCCCCGGTTTTGGGACGTACCACAATATCTTCCCGATGGACTTTGCTGTGTGTCACCGGGTCTAAAACGATCCGCTCCAGTATCTGCGGCGGAATCTTACCAATTTCAAACATACTATCAAATCTCCTTTTTCGGTCAGAAGCACCTTTATGCAAAAAGAAGCCGCACTAGGCAGTCCCACAGCACGGCTATGTTTCTTTTCCCTGTGTACTATTTTACCACAGTCTGTATCACAGGAACAGAAATTTTTCGTTCCCCTTTCTGAATTTTGAAATACAAAAAAGGTGTCTGCAATGTCTGCAAACACCTTTGTATGCTTATTGAATGCCAAAGCTTGGCTGTTCTGTGGATGCCGTATCTGCTTTCGCTTCTTCTTTCTTTTCTTCCGCTTTCTTGGTGCCTACGGTCACCTGATCCGCTGTTGCGCGGTAAGAAGAAGAACTGAACCATTCCCGGCTCACCTGTTTCCCGTTTTCATAAACGATTTTGTATACACTTACCTTTGCGCCAGTTTTCCCGTTGGAAGTTACCTTCCGTTCCCCTTCAGGCATATTCGGGTCTTCTGTCACAACTTCTGCCGGTTTGGGTATGGTTTCCTCGTAAACCGTTTCATATTCCACACGATGGCTGCTGCTGTGGACTTCATGACCATAAATATTCATGACCAGATTTCCGCCGCTGGCATAAGCTTCGATCAATACAGGATATTCTGTATTGTTCTTAAACTTCAGGTCTTTGTAATTGCCTGCCACTGCCGCGTCACGACCCAAAGGCACATAACCTACGGTCATGGAATGGGGATGGCGTTCCACAATCTCCAATTCCGCATCAATGACTGCGTTATACAATGTTGTGGTTACCTGACATACACCGCCGGCAACGTCTTTTTCCACTTTGCCGTTGTTGTATACGGCAGCGTCTTTGTAACCGCCTTCATAGGTCTGAGGGCCCAATTCCACATTGGCGGAGAATGTTTCTCCCGGCGCCAGTACCGTGCCGTTGATATAGTTACAGCCCACTTCCAGATTGGTATTTCTGTTTTTGTCACTCATGGTATAAGTGGTCTTGAAAGAGCCAATCAGGTCTGTTACATGGCTGTTTGCCTCTGCTGTGATCTTAGGTTCTTCCACTTCCGCCTCAATTTTGGCAGTGCCGCTCATACGGGTATCCAAAACAGTAGCCGCATTGGCTTCTGTTTTTGCCTGATCCATCACACGACCGGTTTCTTCCGGCGTTACCACAAATCTTCCGTTTTTCCGGCTGACAGTACTGTCTACGGCATGACGGTCGAATTCTCCAGCGATTTCTGTCAGTTTCGCTTTCATTTTTTCTGTGTCATAAGAATATTCCAAAGGAATATCAATACCGTCTTTCAGCAGCTGCGCCCCTACCTGAAAACGTTCTTTGTCCGTGCCTTCTCTGCCGGTGTTGTAGGCCTGTTCCACGGCTTCTTCCAGATGGTAACCAGCGCCAAGGTCTGTAAAAGGCACCCCCCATTTTGTTTCCTCATCAAACTGGAATGTGAGCACCTGCCCATTGACTTCTGTCACATACTTTTCTTCCAGTGTTGCCAGTGCTTCTTCCTGGCTCATGCCTTCCAGAGAAATGCCGTCTACGGTCACGCCCTGATAAATGCCTTCTGCAGAAAGGAGTTTCAGCACCTGATGTCTGTGATAAAAATAATATCCCAGAACACCTGCCAGAACCACCAGAACCACTATCAATGCCCCGATCATTATTTTCTTTTTATGCGCCTCATGACGGGCTTCCCGCCTGTGGCTTCTTACACCCTTTTGCAAATAAACCCCCAACTTTCTATAACAGTTGTTTTCGCTTTTCCGCAATGACAGAAAAACGGCTTCGCCCATACAAGTGTATTGGATTCAGACATACATTATACCAGAAACCAATACTTCTTCTATCATAGCGAAGCCGTATGAAAAAAACAATATCAATTATAATAAATTTCCTTACATTTTTATTACATAATTGGTTCACAAACCTACTTTCCGCGGCGTTTTTTTGGCGTCCAGAAGCCGTTGTGTTGTATTTTTATGCTCTTCTGGCGTATTCGCCGGTTTTTCCGCAGGTGTTGTTTTCTTCTCTTTCTCCTGAGGCGGCTGTTCTTTTTCCACCTGTTTTGCAGTGGATTTCACAGGCTTTTCTGCTTTTTTCACCTGTTTTTCCTGTTTTCTGTTTTTCCGTACTGCAAGGGCTCCTTCTGCCTTCTGCAATGCCATCGGGAATCTCCGCAGGAAAATATCCAGCAGGAGCAGAAGTACACCCAGTATCAGCAAAGGATTCTGCATGGACTGATGTTTCACAGACTGTGCCGCATCTGCCGCAAAACCTCACTGCCGCTGGTCAACACTCTGCCGCCAGTGCTTTCCGCAATCTGCTGAAGGAGCTGACTGCCGTTTTCTCTGGTGGTCATGTCGTACTCTTTGGGATAGGACAGATAAAATCCCGTATTGGAATTGGTGGTGGTTCCGTCTTTTTCTTCCACCTGCACCGCCGCCAGATAAGCCCCTTCTTTTGCCGAAGAAAAGACACCTTCATAAATCCCCGGAGCCGTTGACTGCATCTGTACGGTTTCTGTTTTGTTATCAGAAGAAACCACCGTCACCTGCACCTGTGATACCTCCTCGGAAAAGGGCATAGTCAGCCGCAGGACGCTGTCTTCTTCCCCCGCTTCCGCTGTCAGGGTCATATCCGTCATGGCGTTGTTTTTCATCATCCAGGAAACGGCATTTCTGAGAATTTTCACGCCGCTGTCTGATGCCAACCATTTCTCCGTCCATTGTCCATGTACATCGGATGTCCATGCCACCGTTCTGCCCAGACCATACTGCCATGTTGCCAGAACGGGTTCTTCCTTGTCACTGATGAGCACTTTGTCGGCTCTGGCTTTTGCTGTGGTGCTGATATAGCCGTCCAGTTCCGTCACAGCGTCAATGCCCGACAAAATGGCGGAAGCATCCCGCTGCTCAGGATAAAATGTCCGGTTATTGATAAATTCTTTCCCTGCCAGAATGGTTTCTTTTGCGAAAATCTCTGGCAAGTCCGTAAATTCGTCCGTAAAGTAATACCGCCCATTGCCGTTTTCCGCCAAACGCTGCAATAACTGCGTATCGGCGCTGCCCCCTACGGCTACTGTCGAAAGGGTAATGTTCCGCTGGCGCATTTCTGTCAAAAGACTGTCATAGCCGGACTGTTCC
Source organism: Clostridia bacterium UC5.1-1D10 (assembly GCA_001304995.1). Lineage (GTDB taxonomy): Bacteria > Bacillota > Clostridia > Lachnospirales > Anaerotignaceae > Anaerotignum. The sequence goes on from BBZU01000015.1 coordinate 8,176, forward strand.
GCCTGACCGTCTGTCAAAAGGAGAATGTGCTTCTGCTTGGTATTTTCTTCCTTCATGGCATCCACTGCCATTTTCAAGGCAGGCAATATACTGGTACCGCCGTCCGCCTGAATACTGCCGATGGCATTCGTCAGAGCGTCTTTGTTTTCTGTGACATTGCAAGGTTCCATCACCCATTCGGGAAAAGAGTCAAAAGCCACCACGCCTACCCGGTCACCCTGCTGGAAATGATCCAGACTGCGGATGGCCGCTTCTTTTGCCATGTCAATACGGGAAACGCCATAATTACCGTCCATCATACTGCCGGAACGATCAATGACCATAATCATAGTCAAATCAGAATTCTGCCCTTCTGTTTTCAAATCCATATCCACAGGGAGCATTTTCTCCAGCGGAGTATTCTGATAACCGCCCAGCGCAAAAGCATTTTCACCGCCGCTGACCAGCAGACCGCCGCCAGTGGTGCGGACATAAGTTTCCAGTGCAGTCAAAAATCCATCCGGCAGATTTTCTGCCGATACATTGGCAAGGATGACGCCGTCATAAGCTCCCAGCTGCTCCATGGCAGTGGGTGCACTGCCTGCTGTCACTTTCTGGACAGCCACCTGACTGGAAAGCATGCTTTCCCATTCTCTGCCGCTGTCCTCCTGTTCCACAATGAGGACTCTGGGAATATCTTCTATATAAGTATAGGCATAAACCCGGTTGTTTTCTGCCATAGTGTCCTGCGCCGGAACAATTTCCGCCCGATAAGTTACACCGCCGCCAGTAGTGGTAATATCGGAAAATACCATACGGGTTTCGCCTTTATGGATTTCCGCAGATTCATCGGCAATGAGGGTATTGCCTTTGTACAGCCGCACCTGCGCCGTAGTATCAATATTTGCGTCAATCTGCAATGCCAATTCATAGCGGCTGTTGATGTTGATGACTTCTGCCAATTCAAGCTTCGTCAGCTGCACTTCCGGCTGTTCTTCGGACACCAGCGGATATACATCCACGGTGATGCCCTGTGCCGCCAATGCTCTTGCCTGCTGCAAAGCATTCCCTTCTGTTTCGTTGCCGTCAGACAGGAGGACAATCCGTTTTGCTGTGCCATCCGGCAAAAGAGATGCGGACAGCCGCAGGGCATTTTCCAGAGAACTGCCGCCTTTATCCACCAAAGACAGAAATCCTGCCGTTACATTGGTATCTTTATCCGGCGTCAGTTCCACCCCTGCCCGTTTTCCGAAGGAAACCAAACCCAACTGGTCTCGATTTTCTTTGGCCTGCTGAGCTTCCTGCAAAAAGGTCTGTACCTCTCCTTCCGTTTTCTCCACGCTGGCGGAGCGGTCAACGGCAAATACCGTTGTGGTGGTATTGGCTGTCATAAGCAATGTGGGGTTTGCCATGGCAAGAATCAGCACAAAACAAAGTACCGCCCGCATGATGGTATGCACTTTTTTCCGAAATGGTGACGCAAACTGTCCACCTTTGGCAAAAAACAGTATAGCTGCCATTACGGGAATCAATAAAATCAGCCAGTACGGCTGCTGCCAATCAATGTTCACGGCAATTCACCCGCCATTCTACAAGTAATACCACAAGGAGCAGCAACAGTACCCATTTGAGGATGCTTCTGCTGCCTTGAATTTCTTTCGTTGTGGATTGTGTCTGTTCCGCCTGTTCTCCCCGCAAGGACAAATCCGATTCTCCTTCGGTTTTCGCATTGACACCAAAGGGCGTTTCTGTCACATTCTGCGCGCTGTCTGTTTCTCTAAGAGTATAAAGCCCCGGTTCTGCTGTTTCCGTCAATGTCTGTGGTGGAAATGGCGGTGCAATAGAAATCTCTTTGCCTGCGGCTGTGACTACCTTTGCTGTTTCTGTGGTAGGCAGCAGAGAAAGGCTCACCTGTTCTCCCGCCGTCACTTGGGAAACCCCTGAACCATTGGCAGGGAAATACCATTCCATCAAACGATACAACAAGATGGGAAATTCCGTCTGCAAAGGGAAGTCACTGTCATGGAGGTCAAAACCTAGAACTGCCACTTTTCTGCCGTTAGTTTCTCCATAAAGCCCCAAGGTCTGCCCTTCTGCCTGCAAAAAGGCTGTGCCCCAGGAAGCAGAAAGAGGCGTTCCTTTTGCCAGGGCAAAGGAAATGTCACCACAGTTTTCCAGACCACTGTCTGCAAGTCCACGGACATCCGCCGCAAATTCCCGTTCTGCCCCCGTTTCCACGATACCATTTCCACTGGGTGGATTGATGAGGAGCCAATGTCCGTCCGTCGGCATGGTTTCCGGCAGTACACCGTCAAACACATACAAGCTGTAACCCGAGAGATTTTCCTGCAAAGTATCTGTCTGATACAGTTCCACCTGATCGGACAGAGAAAGGGCTTTTTCCAGAAAGAGATTGCTTTTGGAAACCAGCAGTACTTTCTGCTGTTCTGCCGCCGCCAATCCCGCAAAACGGCTGTTATCTGCCATCAGGGCATCTTCTGGAGAAATCCGCGCTTCCAGCGTTTTTGTTTCCCCAGGAACGCCACGGAATACCACGTCCGTATCCGCTCCGGCTGCCACTGTGACAGTTTTGGTGTCAAAGGCCGCACCATCCGCATAAAGGGTAATGGTTTTCTCTTGGTCGCTTTTGCCATAGTGATGGAGCCTTGCCATGACATACAATCCATCTTCCTGGGCTGTATGGGAAAGGAGTGTCACCGCTGTATTCTCCCCATCTCCGGCATAGACCTGTTCTGTTGCGGATAATGTGCCAAGATTGCCGTATCCATCCGTATACACCACGATTTCGCCGCCCAAAGCTTCCTGTTCCGCTGAAAGCAGACTTTTTGCCTCCTCCCAATTAACGCCGCCCGCTGTGGGAGAGGCATTTTCTACCATACGCAGAACCACATCTTTTTCCCCGCCGCTGACAGCAAGGGTGGGCGTATCTGTAAGCGTCACCAGAGAAAAACGAGAACCTGGTGCTGTATTTTCCAAAAGTTCCATCAAGTCTGCCTTTGCGGCATCAAAACGGCTTTTTTCCACATCTGTGGCCTGCATACTCAAAGAGCAGTCCAAACCAATGATGTAATCCCGCACCTGTATTTTCCCCATGAGATAAGGGCCGGACAAGGCAAGTACAAGAAGGACAGCCGCCGCGATCTGCAAGAACATCAGCAGATTTTTCCGCAGCTTCTGCCATGGCTCCTGTGCCTTTGTCTGGGTCAGCACCTTTTCCCAAAGATACAGGCTTGGCACCTGTTTTTCTTTATATTTTTGTTTTAATAAGTACATCAACAGGATGATCGGCACCGCAAGAAGTGCCAATCCTCCCAAAAGGGGCTGAGCAAAGTGCATCGTCCCCCTCCTCTCTGCCTGTCATTTAAGCGGCGCAATCCTGTAAGTATGCCGCCACATCCTCCGGTACCTGATACACTGCCACAAAGTTTTCCTTTGGAATGAGAATATCCAGATATTTCGTCATGCCGCCCAGAATCTCCAGTGTCACATAACCTTCTTTATAAACAGTCATTTGGGCAATTTTTATAATCCTTATTGGAAACCGTTTCTCCCAGCTCGATGGTGGCATTCTGCCGCAGGGCAAAAGTGCCGCTTTCTGTCACATCCCCAGGCAACGCGTCCACCTTTGTCCAGTCAGAAACATGGATAGCTTCCAAAAAGGCGTCCATATCCTCCACGGTGGTACCATCGCTTTTGATCACACGGACAGGTTTTCCGTCACTGTTTTCTTCCGTAAAAATCTTTTCTGCCCAGTTGATCTTTGCCATTTCCGCTTCGATTTCCGCCTGGCTTTGTCCCAAGCCGCGCCAGCTTCTTCCATAACGCCGCCCAACTGCTGGGAAGCTTCCTGCAAGCCATCTTTCAATTGCTGTTCATCCTCGGCGGAAAGATTGCCGCAGCCTGCCAGCGTACACAAAGATAAAACACCTGCTATTTTCCAGATTTTCATATAAAATCCCTTCTTTCTCACCGTTCCAGTGTGGCAAAATAATCAGAAACCAGTTCCCGCATGCCATAAGGCACACTGCTGTTTTCCAGTGTTTCCATGGCTTCGTTGCGGTATTGACCATAAACCGTATCATAAGGCACGGACGTTCCTGCCTGCCCCATGGTGCGGTGTTCCGTTATAGTGGTCTGACCTTCTTCTGAATCCGTTCCTTTCAGCTGGGCATCATAACCGTCTTTGCCTGCTGCGGAACGGGTATAGATTTTTTCCGGCTCTGCATGACCGAATCCACGACCCTGACCACCTGTGCCAGTGCCAGTGCCGCCATTGCCGCCGTTGGTGGTTTGACCGCCGGTTCCTTCACCTTCTGATCCCTGCCCTTCACCGCCTGGGGATTCACCGTTACTTTCCACTTTTTTTGCCAGACTTTGCTGTCCAACGTTACAGTTAAGTTTTTGCAGGCTGCTTCTGAGAGCGCTGTTCATCTGTGCCTGAGAAAGCAGGGCATTTTTCAGAGCTTCTCCCGCTTCTGACGGGTCTGCCCCATTTTCGAGGGCTTCTTCCAAGGCTTTCAGAGCCTCCTGAAGTTCCGCATCACTAATATTTTCCACGGCTTCTGCCAGCTGTTGTGCTAAGGATGCCGCCTGACCTTTATCCATGGCTGCCATTTTCTGCAATAACTGTTCCATTGCCTTGGAAATGGCTGACGAATCTCCTTGTTCCAAGGCTTCGGACAATGCCGCTGTGCTTTCTTCCTGCTTCAAGGTTTCTGCCAGCTCTTTTAAGTCTTTGGAAACACTTTCCTTTTCCAGTTGTTTCATATTTTGCTGGGCTTCCCGCACAGCTTCCTCAGCGGCTTTTTTGGTTTTTGCTGTTTTCAGATCTTTTTCCAGCGCCTTTGCCGCTTCCAGAAAGACTTTCTTTTCCTCTTTGGAAAGCTCCGGCGTCTCTTCTTTCTTCACCTGCTCAATTCTCTCCAGCTGAGCATTGGCATAGGCTTCTGCCTCCGCATCCCGCCGCACCGGCATAAATCCAGCACCAATGGTGAGCACCACCACCAGCGCAAGGACACGCAGCACCTTCACAGGCAGGCGCATCCGATAAAGCTTGGCAAAATCCATTTCTCTGGCTTTGGCAAAACCGTCTGCCACCGCCATTTCCTCCACGGGATTCTGGGCACCTTTACCCAAAAGCTCCATGGTGGTAATCATTCGTTCCGCGCCGCCCAAGGCGTCTGCCGTTTCCGCCGTTTCTTTTTCCGTTACTTTTCGCAGGAAAAACGCTGCTCCAAGAGCTATGAGCAGCCCCAGCAAAACAAAAACGCCGCAGAGAGGCAAAGACGGAATTTCTGTCCAAAATTTAGACAATACAACAACGGCAAGGCATAGAATGCCCGCCGCTGTTTCTCCATATATAAACCATTTCAAAAACCGCTCCGCCATAAGCTTATGCCGCAGTGGAGCCAGTAAACGCAAAAATTCTTTCATGGCTTATCCCTTCTTTTTCCGTACCTTCTTTTCCCGCACCGGATTGATGATGTATGCAGAAAGCAGTACAAACACCACAATCACAACCAGATCGAATACCAGATGCAGCAGCCAAATATGTGTCCCCATCCACTGATAGATTGCAGAAGTCTGGTCACTCATACGCAGCAGAGAAAATGTCACATCTGTACCCAGCTGAGCATCCATCAAGGAGAAAAACGCCACACCGGGGTTTGGAATGAGAATCAAAATGGTTGCCAGTACAGGAATATCCCCATTATACAAACCGTCATAAGACATATAGTAAAACGCCAGCAGTACCAAAGTACCGAAGCACAAAAATCCGATAACCAGATACATAAGCACAATGGATACGATGGTGCGTTTAAACAGGCAGGAGAAAAATACAGAAACACTGCCTACCATGCAGGCTGTCACCAGCACGAAAGCAAATACTTCCGCCACCTGCACCACCGATACAGCGCCGAAGTAAAAAGCAATGGCGAAAATGGGCAATGTTGCCACCACCAGCAGCATCACATACATCAAAGAGGATGCCAGTTTTCCCAGCACAATGGAAAGAGGGCTCATTTTTGTCACCAGCAGCAGATCCAATGTCTGCCGTTCCCGCTCCCCACTGATACTGCCTGCCGCCACTGCCGGCGCCGTCAAAAGCACCAGTCCCATCTGCACCGCAGCCAGCACCACATAAAGCCAAACCATAGCCGAAGGGTCAAAGCTCAAATCACGATTCTGGAACATGGATAAATCAATATACAGCATAGCACCTACTGCCGAAATCACCAGAAACAACACCAATGCTCCATAAGTTTTCCAGCTTCGCATGGTGGTAATGGCTTCTTTCCGCAAAACCGGATTCATCATACGCCTGCACCTCCTGTCACCTGCATGAAGATTTCTTCCAGATTGCCTTCTTTCTCACGGAAAGACACGATTCCGATACCGCTTTCCACCAGATGTTTCAAAATTTCCGCCAGCATTTCTTCATTGCCGTCGAATACGAATTCCAAATCGCTGGTATTTTCCGTAATTTCTTTTACCGCAGGCATTTCCCGCAGGATTTCCACTGTCTTAGATAGCTCTGCCAAAGGACGCACATAAATAATGCGTTTCTGGGTCAGCTGCCGCATGATTTCCTGCACAGTCCCTTGTGCCGCCAGTTTCCCCTGATTGATGATGCCCACTTCTGTACACATCTCCGCCAATTCTGGCAGGATATGGGAACTGATGACAACGGTTTTCCCCATAGATTGTAATTGTTTGAGGATTTCCTTCATTTCCACACGGGCACGAGGGTCAAGACCAGATGCCGGTTCATCCAGAATCAGCAGTTTCGGATCATGAATGAGGCTTCGTGCCAGACAAAGGCGCTGTTTCATCCCTCTGGAAAGGGAATCCACATAAGCCTCTTTTTTTATGGGACAGGTCTACAATATCCAGCAGACCGTCAATGATGTCTTTTCGGTCTTTATAGGGAATCTCATAAGTTCCCGCGTAAAAATCCATATATTCCGTTACTTTCAGGTTATCGTACACGCCGAAAAAGTCCGGCATATATCCAATCTTTGTCCGCAGCAATCTGGGATTTTTTGTCATATCCACATCATCCATCCAGATACTGCCTTCTGTTGCCTGCAAAAGTCCTGCCATGATGCGCATGGTGGTGGTCTTTCCGGCGCCGTTTGGCCCTACAAAGCCATAAATGCTGCCGTCAGGCACGGTCAGTGTCAAATGATCCACTGCCGTAAAATTGCCGTAGCGTTTCACCAGTTCTTTCATTTCAAGCATACAGACCGCCTCCTTTCACACGCATTCTGGGTGCATGGGTATACACACCTGGTTCCAGATACATTTTGAACTGGACCACACGTTCCTCATTGATATAATCTTCGCCAGGAGTATAAGATGTTTCCACAAAATCTTCCCATTGTCCTGTTTTCACGTTATACACCTGAGGGTCTGCATACATACCGGAACCGTAGCTTTCATCGAAAGCAAACTGGATTTCATCAATGCGCACACCTTCGCCAACGGCATAGCGCAGAATCACTTCCTGTTCTGTATCCATATAGTTATTTACTTCGCAGAAATTGTTCCAGTTGTCATAATTCACAGCCTGATCTGTTGTTTCCGGCAGAACGGTGAACGGCAGGTCAAAAGATTTTTCACGGCTCAGATCTTTGGTGTCTACCGTATGGAACATGGTCAGGTAATTTTCCCTTGCAGGTTTTTCATTGAGATATTTCACGCTGTCAAAGATAGGCATATCACTGAAGCCGAAAAATTCATACGTAATCTGGCTGTTTTCCCACTGACTCTGTTCTGTCGTATCCCAGTTATGGAGGATTTCCATCAACTCCTGCTCACGGCGCAGTGTATATCCTCTTTCTTCCGTAATGGTACCATTCTGCACCTGATCCCAAACCGTTGTACCGTCTCCTGTAACCAAATTGGTCAGTCGCTCTCCATAACGGTCATTGATGTTTTCCGTACTCAAATCATAAGAAACCTCCATGGTCTCTCCCGCTGGCAGTTCCCCCAGAGGAATATATACATAATCCAGTTTCAGATAAGCATCCATAAAGTTCACAGAAGTTCCGTTTGTCACGGTACCCACAACTTTTTCTCCGTCAAATGCCATACTGCTGGAAACACTGCCGCCCAGTTCCAATGTGGTGGAGGCACTGACATTGTTGGTTTCCCATGCCATATTATTGTAAAAAGTGATGTTTGTGCCATCACCTGTGGTGACTTTGTAATCTATTTCTTCTGCTTTGCCATTGCCGTCATACCAGCCGTTATCCACCTGTGGCTGAACAGGAATGGGCAGTTCACTTTGCAGGTTCACATCACCGCTGCCAGGCACTTTAACAGCCATGGCAATCTGGGCTTCCCCAATACTGCTGTCCTGCTCCATTTCCACAATGGCTTTTGTGCTGATAAGACCATTGTGATAGGTGCTTCTGCCTGCCAGCACAAATACCACACCCAAAAATACAACAGACAATACGGGAATGGTGATCCATCCCAGTTCTCTGCGGTCTTTTTTCTTCAGCACAATATACATGACAGGGCCAGCCAGTACAATATAAATGCCTACAACCAAAAAGATCACAACCATGGAACTTCCAGCTACAGAAGGGAAGTTGTTTGCGGCATAACGAAGCTGATTGGCGATTTCCACCCTTGCACTTTCTTCTCCTATATCATACAGACCACTGCAAAGTCCTTCCAGCACATCTGTCTGCTGGGGCATATTGGCAAAAGGTGCCAGACCCAAAGCAAAATGATGCATCAGTACATATCCGCTGCCATAAGGCATGAGAGAAGTCAAGGGCGTACCATTTGCCTCCCATTTCACAGACGCTTTTTCTGCGGAAATCCCTGCAACAGTCAAAGGCGCAGACATGGACAGCCCAGTGCCGTCAGGCGCGGAAACGCCGCTGACACTCTGGGTACCGTTCAGAGATACATCTACAAAATCCAGACCGGAAAGGACTTTCTGTGCCTGTACACCTGTGCCCAGTACAAGAAGTCCGCCATTGTCCACCCAGTTTTTCAGGGCTTTTTTCTGGGCATCTCCCAGTGTAGCTGTATCAAAATCGTCGATGATAAGCACCGCGAAATTTTCCATGACACTTTGGGATTCCGGGAACGTATCCCGATCCAGGAAAAATACGGAAGTTTTTTCAGATAAATTCATGCCTGCCAAATACTGCACCTGTGCAGGCTGTTCGCTGAGAACACCCACCGCCACTGTTTCGGGAGAAAGGGCATCCACTGGTACATGTTTCCGAAATACCACATTACCGCCCTCATCTACCAGTGACACTTCCATATTCCGCCGCACCGTATTCAGTCCCAGTTCCATGGAAACCTGTTTGGTAGCGCCTTCCGGCAATTCCAGTTTCTGGCTATACAGGGCGTATTTCTGGAAACCACTGTCTGTGTTTTCGTAGGTGTAAACCTTCACCTGAAATTCCCCCCGAAAAGCCTCACCGTTGTTGGTCAAAGTGGCCGTCAAAGGCGTGACTTTTTCTACAATATAAGAATTGTCAAAACCCACTTGCAAATCCAGCGAAAAATGTTCGCCGCCTATGGTCTTTTCCTGTCCTGGTTCTGCCGTAGGCTCTGCCACATCTGTATTGGTAACAGCCGTGACGGTCTGTGTATTTGGAGCCGCGGCAAAAACAGGTGTCAGCAGGCTCAGCACCATAATCAGGGCAATCACCAACGCAATGACAGCAAAAATCTTTTGTTTGAGTTTTTGTTTTTGATAATATTTCATAGCTGTCCTCCCCGTTTACATAGAAACACATTTGTTTTTCTTTCATTATAACAAGGGGGTTCTTAGAATGTTTTAACTCTTTCTTTAAAATTTTCTTCTATTTTCTTTGAAAAATAGACGTTCATCCAATCCCATTTCCATAAGGAACCGGGAAGGCTTCAATGGCTTCTCATAGCGATTTTCTGTAAAGGAAAGGAAAAGCCTGTCTTTGGTACGGGTCAAGCCCACATAGAACAGCCGTCGTTCTTCCTCCAATGCGCTTCCCTTTCTTCCTTTTTCATAGGGAATGATACCTTCTGCCAGAGAAGGCAGGAACACCGCGCCAAACTCCAGCCCCTTTGCCCCATGGAATGTGGTCAGTGTCACACCATGGGTATTGCCTTTCTGTTTGGACTGTTCTTTCATTTGACGGCTCAATTCTTCCATTTTCCGCACAAACTCTGTGCCGCTTTCCGTTCCTTTAGCCGTTTCCGTAATTTCATCAGCGTTTTCTATCATATTAGATAGGCTTGCTTTCCGATAAGCCGCATAATCTGAAAGATATTCGTCATAGCCTACCACTTTCCGCACATACCGCAAAGCCTCGTAAGGCTTTCGTTTTTGAATCTGACGTAAGTCTTCCTCCAAACTTTCCAGATGTTCTGCCTGCCATTTCTGCAAAGAGGGGCAGACATGGAGGTTCCGCAGAAGGCCATAGGGCATCTGTTCCGCCTCTGCCAACAAGTCTTTGCTGATATATCGTTTCGGTTTATTCACAATTCGCAACAAAGAGGCATCACTGTCACGATTTTCCGCCAGGAACAGATAGGCCGCCAAATCCCTTGCAATCCAATGGTCATACAAATGAAATCCCCCATCCCGCAGATGGTAGGGAATCCCACGACGGAACAATGCTCTGGCAAAAGCACCCCCTTGAATATTGGTACGGAAAATCACGGCAATTTCTTCTATGGGCATTCCTTCTTCCAATAAACGGGCAATCTTCTGTGCTATCAGCTCCGCTTCTTCCCCGCTGTCTTTTGCTACAAAAACATTGATACGCTCGCCCAAATCCCTATCGCCTTTGATGTTCTTTTCATAGCGGCTCATATTGGTACCAATGACCTGAGATGCCAGCCGGATGATCCGCCCGGAACAACGGTAATTCACATCCAGAAAAACTTTTTCCGTTCCTGGAAAATCTTTGGGAAAATCCAGCATAAAGGAAGGGCTGGCACCACGGAAGCCATAAATGCTCTGGTCGTCATCCCCCACCACGAACAGATTATTTTTCGGTGCCGCCAGCATTTGCAGGCAGGCATACTGAGCTCGATTCACATCCTGAAATTCGTCCACCAATATATAGTCAAAACGATCCTGCCACATCTTTCTGGTCTTTTCATCCTGTGACAAAACCTCATAGCATTCTGTCAGCATATCATCGAAATCGATTTTTTCATTCCGCCGTTTCCAGCCATCAAATTTCTTTGTCAGAGCTACAAACTCATCTTTGGGCAAACCTTCCGGCACAAAGTCACTGACATCCTGCAATTGGTTTTTCATGAGGGAATACTGGCTGAAAAACTGCTGTATGTATTCCTCCTGATCCTGCACAGAAATGCGGGCTTCCGTCACCAGTTTCTGCATGGTGTTCCGCCGTTCGTCTTCGGAAAGCACCTGTTCCAGACTGTAACCGCAAGCCTGACGAAGGATACGGAAAAAGATGCTGTGGAATGTACCGAACATCACACCCGTTTTCCCCTGCAAAGCGGCATATCTGGTTTTCATTTGTTCCGCCGCCGCTTTTGTAAAGGTAATGACCAATATCCGATAGGGGGACACACCCATTTTTTCCGTCAGGCGGCGAATCCGCTGGATAATGACCGTGGTCTTGCCGCTGCCAGGGCCTGCCAATACCAGCATAGGGCCTGTTCCATGGGATATGGCGTGTATTTGGTTGGGGTGCAATGTCTTTGCCATGATGTGTTTCCTCCTTTTGGGTTCTTCTTTCAGTATATCATATTTTTCCTCTTAGCCGTAACACAGAGGGGGCTTAAAAAAATCTTTATATGTTCGTAACGGAATGTTACTTGTCAAAGGATGTCTTTTATATTAAAATCGCATAAGAAAGATACAAACAGGAGGTGGCAAAATTGAATATCGGGATCTTTACCGATACCTATTTCCCGCAGCTCAACGGCGTCGCAACTTCCGTACAGACCTTGCGGCGGGAACTGGAAAAAGGGGACATCAGGTATATATCTTCACGCCTTATGACCCGCGGCAGCAGCAGGAAACGGACGATCACATCTTCCGTTTACCCAGTATGCCCTTTATTTTCGTCAAAAATTATCGGGCTTGCTTTGTCTGCCCGCCCCATATTCTGCGTAAGATTCACCAGTTGAAACTGGATATCATTCATACACAAACGGAATTTTCTCTGGGATTTTTAGGAAAACTCATTTCCACCACATTTGGCATTCCCATGGTACATACCTATCACACCATGTACGAAGATTACGTTCATTACATTGCCGGAGGACATCTCATTTCCGCTGAAGGCGCCAGAGAATTCAGCCGCATCTTCTGCAATACTGCCATGGCAGTCATTGCGCCTACCCAAAAAACAGAGCGACTGCTTCTCAGCTACGGTGTCAACAAACCTATTTCCATCATTCCAACAGGCATTGATACTTCTCATTTCCGCAAATCTAATTATGATCCTGCGGAAATACTGGAACTGCGCCATAACCTTGGACTGAAAGCCGATACACCTGTACTCATTTCCATCGGGCGTATTGCCAAGGAAAAAAGCATTGACGTTATTATTGGGGCTCTACCTAAATTGCTGGAAAAACTGCCGGATACCATGATGGTCATCGTTGGCGAAGGCATGGAAATAGAAAATCTGAAAAAATATGCCGATTCCCTGGATATTGGCGACCATCTGCTTTTCACAGGCGGAAAACCCTGGTCGGAAATCGGCAAATATTATCAGCTTGGAGATGTTTTTTGCAGCGCTTCTCTGTCAGAGACCCAGGGGCTTACCTTTGCGGAAGCCATGGCGGGAGGCATTCCCGTTGTTGCCAGACGGGATGACTGCATTGTCAACTTCATGACTCATGGAGAAACAGGTATGTTTTTTGATGATCCTGCAGAACTGCCTGATCTGCTTTATCGTGTGCTGACAGATAAACCTTTGCGGGAACATCTTTCCACCACATCCCAGAACACCATGGAAAGTCTTTCCGTGGAAACTTTCGGAAATCATGTGGAAGAACTATACGAAAAAGTCGTACGGGCATTTCAAAATGCGGAAAGCATCCCCCTGCACTCTCTGCCTTATATCAAGGGAACAAGGGTTGTGCACCGCATTTCCAAGATACCTAAAAAATTGGCACACCGCAGTCGTTCTTATTCTTCTCAGATTGCAGAAAGACTGCCATTTTTGCCCAGACATCGTTCCTAAAAAATAAAAAGAATCGTATTTTTGAGGGGCTGCAAATTGTCCCCTCAAAAATACATAAAAATTCTCAAAAAACCTATTGACAAAACATGTACTTTCTTGTAATATATTTCTTGCGTGAATCACGTATGTGAGTGTAGCTCAGCTGGATAGAGCGTCTGACTACGGATCAGAAGGTCGCGTGTTCGAATCATGTCACTCACGTTAGGAGCTGTTCAAATGAACAGCTCTTTTTCTTTTTCCAAAAAAACATGCACTCCCTGCTCTACCAAGAACATAAAAAGAAATATAAAAAAGGCGGCTTTAAAAAGCCGCCTTTCCATTCGTGGTAGGATAAGATTTTGATTATTTGTCAACAACGGGGATTTCGTCATCAGACCATGCATCCATATTGTTGTTGAACAGATATTTCTTGGTTTCTGCTGCGATTACGCCACTCAGACCAAGCAGAGCAACCAAGTTGGGGAATGCCATCAAAGCATTCAGGATGTCCGCGATACCCCAGATCAGATCCAGGCTGACAACGGAACCGATGAATACAACGATTGTCCATGCGATACGGAAAGGCATGATTGCTTTCTGACCACACAGGTATACCCAACATCTTTCACCATAATAGCTCCAACCAAGGATTGTGGACCATGCGAAAGTAATCAGACCGATTGTCAATACGATAGGCCCGATAACGGGGATGTTGCCAAATGCTGCGGAAGACAGATCGCCACCAGTCAGACCAGTCATACCAGCGGGGTCTTTCATGATAGAGGATACCAGAACCAGACCTGTCAGAGCACATACGATAACTGTATCCCAGAATACACCAGTCATGGCGATGAGGCCCTGACGAACGGGGTTTCTGGTAACGGCTGCCGCGTCAACGATTGGAGCGGAGCCCAGACCGGATTCGTTAGTGAACAGACCACGTGCAATACCGAAACGGATTGCCATCATAACTGTGGAACCGATGAAACCGCCGCCTGCTGCCTGAGGTGTGAATGCGCTGGAAACGATCAGTTTCAGTGCAGGCAGTACATAAGAACCGTTCAGGAACAGAATGATGATACAACCAATGATGTAGAAACCAGCCATGAAAGGAACCAGTTTTTCACATACTTTAGCGATGGACTTAACGCCGCCCAGAATAACCAGACCTGTCAGAATTGTGATGACAGCGCCGGAGATGTAAGGAGAAATACCAAATGTATTTTCTACCATGTTTGTAATGGAGTTACCCTGTGTACCGTTACCGATACCGAAGCAGGCAAAACCAGCAAACAGCGCGAACAGAACGCCCAGCCATTTCTGTTTCAGACCTCTTTCCAGAGCGTACATAGGGCCACCAATCATACCGCCGTCTTTACCTTTAACTCTGTACTTGATCGCCAAAACAGCTTCACCATATTTGGAAGCAATACCGAAGCAGCCTGTCAGCCATACCCAGAATACCGCACCAGGACCACCAGATGCGATAGCTGTTGCTACGCCGACGATGTTACCGGTACCGATGGTCGCTGCCAGTGCAGTTGCCAGCGCGCCGAAACCGGATACGTCACCTTCTGCTTCTTTGTCGGGTGTTACGGAAAGCTTGATGCCTTTGAATACATATCTCTGAATCACTTTTGTACGCAGTGTCAGGAATACGTGTGTACCAAACAGCAATACGAGCATAATCGGACCCCATACAACCCCTTGGATACTAGAAATAACATCCATCATATTAATTCCCTCCCATTTTATGAAATATAAAATAATTTCGTTGGCAGAAACCGACCTTCCATTTTCAAAATAGCAAACCTCACAATGTCCCACGAAAACATTACAGGTTTTTGTCTATTCTGATATGTACTCGCCGTCGATTCCCTTACCTGGTTATTATTTTATCTTATTTTTCAGAAATTACAAGAAGTTTTTTACGAAAGAAATTTCTCAAAAACCTTCTTTTGATACAAAAGTATACAATTCTTATCAAATCATTCGCATTTTTTTATATCTTTTTTATGAATATATTCCGAACAGGCAAATTTTATTTGTGAAAAGCTTTTAATATACTTCTAACAAAATCATCCTTGCAAAACCCAGTATAAATTATCAAAATCGAACAAGAAAAAGCTCAATTTAGGCAATTATCACGCACATTTGTACTTCCTAAGGCGGACACTGGAAAAATATGTAAATTCTCACTTTGCACAAATGTATATTTTTTCAAGAAAATGGAATTTTTTACCATTTTATTCATAAAAAAAGCGGCTGTACGCATTTTTATCGTACAGCCGCTTCACTTTTGTTCAGTTTATAATTGCTTTTGAATGTTCCTGATAGATGCCGATCTTATTTATCAACAACAGGGATTTCGTCATCAGACCAACCATCCATATTGTCGTCGAACAGATATTTCTTTGTTTCAGATGCGATAACACCACTCAGACCAAGCAGAGCAACCAAGTTGGGGAATGCCATGGATGCATTCAGAATATCTGCGATACCCCAAACAGCGTCCAGAGTCATTACGGAACCAACGAATACTACCAGTGTATAGATGATACGGAAAGGCATGATTGCTTTCTGACCGCACAGGTATACCCAACATCTTTCACCATAGTAGCTCCAGCCCAGGATTGTGGACCATGCGAAGCAGATCAGACCAACTGTCAGAACGATAGGGCCAACAACAGGGATGTTTGCGAATGCTGCGGAGGACAGAGCGCCGCCGGACAGACCGCTCATACCGTCGGGGTTTCTCAGGATAGAGGAAACCAGAACCAGACCTGTCAGAGCACATACGATAACTGTATCCCAGAATACGCCAGTCATAGCGATCAGACCCTGACGAACGGGGTTTCTTGTGGATGCTGCCGCGTCAACGATAGGAGCAGAACCCAAACCAGCTTCGTTTGTGAACAGACCACGTGCGATACCGAAACGAATTGCCATCATAGCTGTGGAACCGATGAAACCGCCGCCTGCTGCCTTAGGTGTGAATGCGCTGGAAACGATCAGTTTCAGTGCGTCCAGAACATATGCGTGGTTCAGGATCAGGATGATGATACAACCAATGATGTAGAAACCAGCCATGAAAGGAACCAGTTTTTCACATACTTTTGCGATGGATTTAACGCCGCCGATGATAACAATGCCTGTCAGGATTGTCAGGATCGCGCCTGTGATATAAGGAGAAACGCCAAATGTATCGTTTACCATACCTGTGATGGAGTTGCCCTGTGTACCGTTACCGATACCGAAGCAAGCAAAACCAGCGAACAGTGCAAACAGGATACCCAGCCATTTCTGTTTCAGACCTCTTTCCAGAGCGTACATAGGGCCACCGATCATGGAGCCGTCTTTTGCTCTTACTCTGTATTTGATTGCCAGAACGGCTTCACCGTATTTAGAAGCGATACCGAAGCAGCCTGTCAGCCATACCCAGAATACCGCACCAGGACCACCGGATGCGATCGCTGTTGCTACGCCGACGATGTTACCGGTACCGATGGTTGCTGCCAGAGCTGTTGCCAAAGCACCGAAACCGGATACGTCACCGCTTGCTTCTTTATCGGGTGTTACAGAAAGTTTGATCCCTTTGAACATATATCTCTGGATCACTCTTGTACGCAGTGTCAGGAATACATGGGTACCAAACAGCAGTATCAGCATGACGGGTCCCCATACAACCCCTTGGATACTAGAAATAACGTCCATCATATTAATTCCCTCCCTAGTTTGAAAAATAAGTCCTTTGGTTCGCAGAGACACCCTGCAAGCCGCGGTTCCTGCCAGGTATCTCCTTCATATAAATTGATTAGAACTCACTGCTATTTTATCCAGAAATTGTAAGTTCTGCAATAGGGACTTCCATATTTTAACAGTTTCTTTATACCATTAATGCCAAAATATGTAAAAATATAGCATTTTTTCTCCATTTTCTGTGGAATTTTTCAGTCTCTAACCCCATGAAATCAAGTGATTCCGTCAATGAAGCACAACTTTCCACCACATGCGGATGGCAATCGGTTAATTTTTCACAGAAGTATACAATGTGCATTTTTATTTGCATTCTACTGAATTATATTCTTTTAAATGTAAATAATTTCATTTATTTTATCTAAAAATCCCTCTATTCTTTTTTACCATACGAAAAAAGTGTGGAAAAAATTCCACACTTTTTCAAAAACCATGCTTTATTTTAAAATTTCTTTCAGCTGGAAAGTCATCACCAAAGGATTATGATCAGAAAATTCATATCCTGTATCAATGACTTCCAGATTTTCGCAAACCACATTATCGGAAATCAAAAATCCGTCCACAGTTGCCTGGAAAGAGGTTTCAGGATCATAGGGAATATCGGTATAACGGGTACTCTGGGGCATATCCGCCTTCTGTTCATCCGTCAATGTATCCATGGCAACGGTGAAACCTTCCGGCAGCATTTCTCTGGGGAAAATGTGCGCCCAACTGTATGCTTCCCCTTCTTGGGACTTCTCGCGCATTTCATGATTAAAGTCGCCGCCGCAGACAACATAATTGCCCTTTTCCCGTTCTGCCGCCATGTCCGCTGCCAGCATGCCAATCTGACCTGCCCGCACAGAATCATCATGTCCATAAGCAGAAAGATGTACATGATACAGGCAGAGATATTTCCCATTTTCCACGGGAATCTTCACCACTTGATAGCAGCGATCCAGATCCAGCAGTTTTTTGAAACCTTCCTGAATGGGCAGGCTTCTTCTGATGGCACTTTCTATGGGATAGGATGAAAAAACAGCCATGCCTGACAGAGATTTCCCATGTGGCTCCCAAGGCGGCACCATCAAATAAGCAGAATCATAATTGACAGCAAATGTAGTGTCCTGTGCCGGAAAAATTTCTTTCAACATACCATATTCATTGATATGATGGCTTCTGGTGGAATTCAAATCCACTTCCTGAAACAGAGCAAAATCCGGTGAAATTTCTGCTATTTCCTCCCCTGCCCCCTTCGCACAGGCTACCACGCTTTCTGGACTTTCCGCGACAGATTGTTTTCCGCCGTCCATAAAAAACGTAAATTCGGGCGTATATGCCCCAAAACCAATGTTGTAGCTGGAAATCGTGTAAGATTGTTCTTCTTTCAGTACATGATTTTCTGTTTTTTCTCGATTCCCGTTTCTTTCCCGTCAGGAATCCGGTGATATGTCAGCAGTACATAAGCAGCATAGCCCAACACTGCCGCCACTGCGATACCGCCGCATAATGCCGCAATCTTCTTTTTTCTTCCCAAACTTTCTCCTCCTTATGCCTGATAAATGGTCTGACCGTCTTTGACCGTCATCATGACCTGTATGTTTCGTATATCATTGGGTTCTGCCGTCATAGGATCTTTGTCCAGCACCACAAAGTCTGCTCGTTTGCCGGGAGCGATGGTGCCTTTTTCCTGTTCTTCGCCGTACTGCTTTGCCGCATTAATGGTAATGGCCTGCAAAGCTTCATAAACAGACAGCTTCTGTTCTCCGCCCAGCACAACGCCGTTCTTCGTTTTCCGGTTCACAGCACACCATACTGTTTCCATCATGTCTGGTAAAATCACGGGGGAATCTTGGTGAAGTGTGAAAGAAATCTGGTTTTCCTTAGCATCTCTCACGGGACTGATACGTCTTGCCCGCTCTACGCCCAGATTTTCCATATGCACATCTCCCCAGTGGTACACATGCGCAAGGAAAAAGGATGGTGTAATGCCCAATCTTGCCATTTCTTCCACCTGATCGTAACGGATGATCTGGCCATGAATCAAAACAGGGCGGATACCAGGCCCCCATTTCTTCGTCACTTTCTCATATACCCGCAGATACTGATCGGCGGCTGCATCCCCATTGGCATGCATCAAAAGCTGCTGCTGTTCCCGCACAGCCCGTTCCACCAGTGGTTCCAGTTCTTCATCGGAGTACATAGGATAGCCCTTGGTGCCATCGGTATAAGGCTTTGTCACCCATGCCGTCTTGCTCTGGGGAGAACCATCCAGCAGGGCTTTATATCCTCCCACTTTCAAATGATGATCGTAAGTCCCTTTGCAGGAAGGAAAAGCGTCAATGAGTTCCGGACTATTTTTCAAATCCATGTAAGCTACTACATCCAGCCACAGACGGTTCTGTTCATACAGCATGGCATAGATGCCTTTGATCTGCTCCACAAACATCCCTTCCTGAACAGTGGTAATACCTTTTGAGGCATATAAATGCTGTGCTTTTTCAAAAGAAGATATCAATTCCGCTCCTGTGGGCAGAGGAAACTTGTCCATATTCTGAATGAGGGCGTTTTCTTCCAGCAAACCTGCCGCAAAATCAATGCGGCCACCATCTGGGTCAGGGGTTTTATCCGTAATGCCCAATTCTGCCAGTCCCATGGAATTGAGTACACCGGAATGACCAGAAGTATGCTGAATGAGCAGTGGATGTTCCTCTGTGATTCCATCCAGAAATGCTTTTTCCGGCAAATGCTTCTCTTTCAGATTTCCGTGATTGATGCCTTTCGCAAGCACCCATTTCCCTGCCGGCACCTGATTTTCTCGGATGAAATTTTCTATCCGTTCTTTCACTTCCACAAAAGAGGAAGCCTCTGCCAAATCTACCTGAAGCATACCGTTTGCTACACCCATCAAATGGCTATGGCTGTCAATAAATGCCGGCAGCATGGTCTTTCCTTCCAAATCCACAACTTTCTCCGCGTCTTTTTCCAGCTCCGCTCTTTTGCCCACTGCCTGAATCCGTCCATTTTCCACCAGTACCGCTTCCGCCACGGACACACCCGGCTCCATGGTATAGATGGTTCCGCCTGTATATAATGTCCCTTTCATTTCTCCGCCTCCTGTCCCACCTTTTTTATAATGGTATTATGATACCACAAAAAAATGAAATTCCATGTCTTTTTACAAAAAAATTTTATTTTTCTTATGAAAACATTTATAAATAGGTAAGAAAACTATTATTTTCAAAATCAAACAAAGAAAAAGCCGAAACTCCATATCTGAAATAAGGAGTTTCGACTTCTTATAGATTTCAAAAAATATGATAATTAGTGACCGCAGTGGCCGCCGCAATGGTGGTCATGTTCACCACAGTTTTCATGGTCATGATGATGATGGTCTGCACATTCTGCGTTAGCATTGAATACCAATGTGCCTGCCAGATAATCTTCAACCACTTTTCTGGTTTCGCCTGTTACGCCGCCGAATACTGCAATGTTTTTCTGTGCCAGTGCCATTTTTGCGCCGCCGCCGATGCCGCCGCAGATCAGAACTGTTGCACCCTGTACTACCAGGAAGTCAGCCAGCAGGCTATGACCGCTGCCGTTTGTGGATACGATTTCTTCAGACAGGATTTTGCCGTCTTCTACGGTAAAGATCTGGAACTGTTCTGTATGACCAAAATGCTGGAATACCTGGCCGTTTTCATAAGTAACTGCTACTCTTGTTTTCATGACATTTCCTCCTTACATTTTTTCCAAAAAGTCAATCATGGGATTCAGCCATTCACCTTCATAGCTTTCTGCTTCCCCATTGTCACATCTTGCAGCGATTTCAGGATTAATGGGCAGTTTACATACAACAGGAATGTTGTGTTTTGCCGCGATTTCTTCGATATGGCTTTCACCGAAGATCTGATGTTTCTTGCCACAGTCAGGACAGACGAAATAAGACATATTTTCTACGATACCCAGAATAGGCACGTTCATCATTTCTGCCATTTTTACTGCTTTGTCAACGATCATGCCAACCAGTTCCTGAGGGGAAGTTACGATGATGATGCCGTCGATGGCGATGGACTGGAATACAGTCAGGGGAACATCACCTGTTCCGGGGGGCATATCGATGAACATATATTCTTCATTTTCCCATACAACATCACGCCAGAACTGTTTTACGGTTTCCGCAATAACGGGACCTCTCCATACAACGGGGTCTGTTTCGTTATCCAGCAGCAGGTTTACGGACATCACGTCAATGCCTGTTTTTGTTTTGCAGGGCATCATACCCAGTTCAGTGCCGTAAGCTTTTTCTTTCATGCCAAAAGCCTTTGGAATGGAAGGGCCTGTAATATCTGCATCCAGAATGGCTGTCTGTTTGCCTTTTCTCTGTGTCAGTACTGCCAGTGTGCTGGTAACCATGGATTTACCAACGCCGCCTTTGCCGCTGACAACGCCGATAACTTTCTTAATGCTGCTGTGGGGATTTGGTGCTACCAAAAAATCCGCAGGTTTGCGGTTGCCGCAGTTAGAGGAGCAGCTGCCGCAGTTATGGGAACAATTTTCGCTCATAAGGTTACATCTCCTTCGTGTTTTTCATCTTTTTTGCAGCAGATAGGATGACATTTTCTGCCGCAGGGTCTTGCGGTGCCTTCGCAAAGGTCATAGTCGCCACCTTTGATCACAAGCACCTTGCCGTCTACCAGGGACTGAGCCACTTTTCGTCTGGCGTCGTTATATACCCCCTGCACCGTTGTCCGGGCAACGCCCATCTGTGCCGCGCATTCTTCCTGGGTATATCCCGCCAGATCAATGAGCCGCAGGGTTTCGTACTCATCTACGGTCATAACCACCTCGCCGGAACATCCGCCGTTCAAAGGCCCGAATCGATTGCTTTTCGGCATAGCGCAAACCCTTCTGCACTTTCTCGGTCTGGGCATATGACACCTCCTGTTTTCGACATATGTTACTTACTCCTTCAGTATACTCCGTTTATGACATATGTCAATATAAATTCTGCATTTTTTGCGAAACAAACAGCACGAAAAAAAGCCGCTGAAAAGCAACTTTCCCTTAAGAAAACGTTGGGGTTCCTTCTCCTTGATTTCTTAATGGAAATTGCGACGGCTGTCTTCAGAAGAAAACATACCAAATAAAATTTCAGTAAAAATAAGAAAGCTGAAATCCTCTGTATGATAAGGATTTCAGCTTTCTTTGTTCTTCTATATCCTATAAAATCTCTTCTTTTTTCTTGCCCTTCAGCAAACATCCCAGAACCATAGCCACAAGGAAAATGATACCGTAGTAAATGATCTTTTCCCCCAGAGAAACAATAGCAGCCAACACCATAAACAGACTTGCGCCAATGCCCAACGCCGGCATGATGAACCGCTGCAAAACAGGCAGTTCCTTTTCCTTCCGTATGTGCATGAAGAAAATGGGGATGTACATGAGGTAAATGGTGATAATAGGCAGTTCAGAACTATCAAAACTGAAATTGCCGAACCAGGATGTTTCCACCAGATTTGCCCCGTAGAAATAGGTCAGCCACAGAGAAGCCATGAACAGTCCCATGATCGCAGAGTTTGTTGGCATATTTGTCACCTTGTCCACACCGCTGAAAATATGGGATGCAGGGCCTTCTCCCCTGTTCGCCATGGCGTAAAAACTGCGGGTGCATGCCATCATCAAACCATTCAACGTCCCAATGCAGGAAATGACAACGAACACAAACAGCAGTGTTCCTCCAACATTGGTAAATACTGTGGAGAAGGCAATTTTTGCGCCAGTTTCGCCGCCAGCCATAATGACTTCATTTTCCACAGCTCCTGCCAGACCTACATAGTACAAAGCATACACAAACACAACAAATACAGAACCAAACATCAGCGCCCGAGGCAGGTTCTTTTTGGAATCCTTCAATTCTGCGTTAATGCTGGTGGCACAAATCCATCCTTCATAAGCAAAGCAGGTGCCTACCACCGCCGTAAACAAAGGATTTCCGCTGACTTCCACAATGGCGCCGCTAGTAAAATTCTGTACCATAACGCCATTTCTTAATCCGTAAATGGTACCTACCACCGCCATCAATCCCAAAGGAATCAATTTTGCCACAGTGGTGGTCACCTGAAATTTCCCTGCCAGCATGGGAGAAATGGCATTGATGGTAAAACTGCCGATCAGATACAGTCCGGCAAGGGTCATTGCCTGAGGGCCGGCGATGTCCCATCCCAGCAGAACTGCTGTGTATCTTGCCGTTACCCATGCCACCACAGAAGTCATGGCAGGAAAATAAATAACCGCCATAAACCACGCAAAATAATAGCCATATTTTCTGCCCACCATTACTTCCGCATAATCCACAACACCGCTGACTTTTTCATAACGGGTTGCCATAACGGCAAAATTATAGGCGCAGATGATCATCACCAGTCCCCCTAAAACCCAGGACAATATCCCCAAGGGCAGATCGCCGCCTGTGGCCAACAATACCTTTTCTGCTTTGAAGAATACGCCGCTGCCGATGACGATGCCCACAACCATGGCAATGGCAGTCAGCAGCCCGTACTTCTTCTCCAGTTCTTCCTTCATACTTTTCACCCTTTCTTGCTTCGACGCATGTGTGCGTCACCGCTTTTATGCTTTGTCATGTGAAAGTAAAGATATCATTTTATGATGAGAAAATCAAGTTCCTGAGCAGAAATGCATTGTTCTTTTTGCTATACATCATGCACGATATAGGATAAAAATGAGATTCACATGCTATTTTTATATATAAGTCATTCTTTTTGCCTTGATAAAACAAGTTTTTATATAAAATAATAGTATTTTTTAGATCAGTTTCTTCCTATTATATATATTATTTTACGGCAAACAAAAAAGAGAGTTCTGGTCATTCAGAACTCTCTTAAATCTTTTTCTCATCTATATCATGGAAAGCTTTTTCCTGTTCGCAGTCAAAGACAAACACCTGCTCCCGTGATGCCAGCAGTATTTTTTTGCCGCCCTGATCTCCTTCCAGTGAAAGGAGCCGCTGTACATACTCCCCGGAAAAAACAGCAGGATTTCCCCACACACCCTGGTGTGCCATACAGCCCATGGCTTTGCCGGAAGGGAGAAAGCCTTCGATAAACGCCCCCAGATCTTCCTGTCTTAAAAATGGCTGATCTGCCACGGAAAACAGATAAGCAGCATCCTCTGATATGCCCAAATGCCTGACGGCACAATGGATTGAGGAGGCAATGCCTGTTTCCGCCTTCGGATTCCAAATCACTTCCGCTTTCTCTCCAGCCAGTTCCTGTCGAATGGCTTCATGGAAAGTGACCACCGCCAGACGCTCCTGCCGCTTCTCTGCCAACGCAGCCATGCGTTCCAGACTGTAACGGTAGAGCTTTTTCCCATTGACGGGATAGAGCAGCTTATTTTCCCCGAATCGTCTGCTCAATCCCGCCGCCAGTAATATCCAGTGGATTTTCATTTATCAATCATGCCCATAGCGATTTTTCCGGTGTAATAGGCAGTTCTGTAAAGCGCAGGCCTGTTGCGTTATAAATGGCCTGTGCGATGGCAGGTGCCGGTGTATTGATAACGATTTCCCCGATGGATTTCGCACCAAAAGGCCCTGTGGGTTCATAACTGCTGTCAAATTCCACACGCAGTTTGCCCATATCCATACGAGTAGGGATTTTGTACTGCATCAAAGAATTTTCAGCCAATTCGCCTTTTTCGTTATATGTGATATTTTCATGAAGAGCCATACCGATGCCCTGTACCAGACCGCCTTCTACCTGTACTCTTGCCAGGTTAGGGTTCACAACGGTACCGCAGTCTACCACTGCCGCATAGTCGATGAGTTTTACGCTGCCTGTTTCCGGATCAACTTCCACTTCCACAGCGCCAGCCATGAAAGGTGGAGGAGAAACAGGTGAAGAATGGGCTTCTGTGGCAAAGAGGGCATTTTCCCCTGCGCACATGATGGCATTGCCGATGTCTTTCCGGCTGATGCTGCTGCCATCTTTCAGGCTGTATACTTTTTCCCCGTCAAATTCCACATCATCCACAGAGCAGCCCAGTTTTTCCGCACCGTAGGCTTTCATTTTGTCCACCAGTGTCTGGCAGGCTTTCACTGTTGCCATACCTGTCACATAAGTGGTGCTGGATGCATAAGAACCACTGTCATAAGGAGAAACGTCTGTATCAACGCCATACACGATGATATCATCCACAGAGCAGTCCAGACAATCCGCTGCCATCTGGGACAGAATGGTGTCACAGCCAGTACCCATATCGGATGCACCGATGGTCAGAGCATAGAAACCATCGTCATTGATCTTGATGGAAACAGAACCAGTATCCACGCTGGAAATACCAGAGCCCTGCATCGCCATAGCGATACCTACGCCACGGATTTTACCGTCAGGCATAACACGGCAAGGATATTTTTCTTTCCAGCCGATCATTTCCGCTGTTCTTTCCAGACAATGATCCAGTGTACAGCTGTTTGCTGTTTCGCCGTAGTAAGCGTGCATCACGTCGCCTTCTCTGGTCAGGTTCATTTCACGCAGCGCCACAGGGTCCATGTTCAGTTTCACTGCCAGTTCATTGATGGCAGATTCCACAGCGAAAATACCCTGTGTGGCACCGTAACCACGGTACGCACCTGCGGACATTTTGTTTGTATAAACAACGTCATACTGGAAACGGAATGCTTCCGCCTTGCTGTACAAAGGAATGGATTTATGGCCGGACAGACCAACGGTTGTAGGGCCATGTTCCCCGAATGCACCTGTATTGGACAATGTTTTCACTTCGATGCCGCGGATATGACCATCTTTGTTGGCACCAATGCGCACTTTGATTTCCATTTCATGTCTGGGAGAAGAAGCGATGAGACTTTCTTCTCTGGTATAAATGATTTTCGCAGGTCTGCCTGTTTTCAGAGTCACAATGGCAGGATATACTTCCACTACAACCGTCTGTTTTGCGCCGAAACCGCCGCCGATTCTGGGTTTGATGACACGAATCTTTGACTTGGGAATATCCAGCGCGTTAGACAGGATACGGCGTACGTGGAAAGGCACCTGTGTGGAGCTGATGATATTCAGTCTGCCATAGGTATCCATCTGTGTATAAGTACGGAAAGTTTCCATCATGGTCTGCTGTACGGCTTTTGTGTGGTAAGTGTTTTCCACAACCACGTCACTTTCCGCAATGACTTTATCCACATCGCCATGTTCTTCCAGACCACTTGCGCACAGATTCCGCTTGTTATCCGCGCCTACGGGGCAAAGTGCCTGCCAGTTATCTTCGGGATGCACCAGAATGGGATTATCCTTTGCTTCGTGGAAATCCAGCACAGGTTCCAGCACATCGTATTTTACTTTAATGACTTTCATTGCCTGATCTACGGCTTTTTCTGTTTCCCCTGCCACAATGGCAACAGCGTCCCCAACGAAACGGACACGCTTGTCCAGAATCAATCTGTCATAGGGGCTGGGTTCGGGATATGTCTGTCCTGCCATGGTGAAACGCTTCTGAGGCACGTCTTCATAAGTCAGGACACAAACGATACCAGGCAGTTTTGCCGCAATATCTTTTTTGATTTCCAGAATTTCCGCATGGGCATGGGGGCTGCGCAGCACCTTTACCACCAGACAATCCTTGGGCGCAATATCATCGGTGTAAACAGGTTTACCTGTTACCAATGCCATGGCGTCTTTTTTCCGAATGGGCTGATTTACATATTTCATTCTTATTTCGCCCCTTTCTTGTAATCCATATAGGCATGAATGGCACGGAGCTGGCCTTCATAGCCGGAACAACGGCAAAGGTTGCCGGAAAGGTATTCCCGGATTTCATCGTCTGTGGGATTTTCCATTTCCTTGCACATTGCCAGTACATTCATAATAAAGCCGGGGCTGCAATAACCGCACTGTTCTGCCCCCTGATCTGCCAGAAAAGCGCCGAATTCTTCCGCTTCTGCCTGACAGCCTTCCATAGTCACCACTTCATGACCATCCGCACGGACTGCCAGTGTGGAGCAGGACAAAACGGGCTTGCCATCCATCAGTACGGTACACAGACCGCAGTTGGATGTTTCACAGCCTCTTTTGACGCTGTAACAGCCCTGGTCTCTGACAAAATCCAGCAGAGCCATATCCGGTGCCACTTCAGCAGTCACATTTTTTCCATTGAGTTTTAAAGTAATCTGCATTATTTGTCCCCTCCCATGAGCTGTTTCAATCCTCTTTTCACCAGAACGCCTGCCACATGTCTGCGGTATGCGCCGCTGGCTCTGGTATTATCGGCAAAGTCCATGCCGTTCTGCACTTTGGACGCAAAAGCCGCCAGATCTTCCGCTGTCACTTCCGCTTTCGCCAAAATGCCTTCGCTGTCACGGACTACAACAGGCTGACAGGGTCTTGCGCCGATAACAGCATAATAACCTTCTGCGTCTTTTGTCACTGCGCAGGAAACCACAGGAAAGTCTGTTTCTGTATTTCTCTGGGACAGGTATACGGTTTCCAGAGGTGTCTTTTTGATGATGACACACACCAGAATATCGTTGTCTTTTTCATCTTCGCGAAATCTGCCAAAGGCATTCTGCCCTGTTTATACAGTTCCACATCGCAGTCCAGACCCAGCAAACAGCAGAGAATATCGGAAAAACCGAATCTGCCGTAAATGCTGCCGCCGACCGTTGCGCAGTTACGCATCTGCACCCCTACAATATGGCGCAGGCTTTCTTTTACCGCACCTTTTGTGTAAGCGTCAATGCCTTTGTGGGTTTCCAGCTGACGCAGGGAAACCATACATCCGATGGAAAATTCCTTTTCATCCTCTGTGATTTCGTCCAGACCCAAACCGGACAGATCAATGGCTGTCTGGATGTTCTTTTTGCCCAGACGCAGCCATACGCCGCCGCCAAATACCACGTTTGCCTTTTTCTGATTCAATTCGTATGCTTCTTCCAGACTGGAAACTTTCACATACTCCCGAATGGTAAACATGTTGTTCCTCCTTCCACATTCCTTCATGTATCTTTTCCGGCAAAACACCCTGTTTTTGCCGTTTTTTCCTCTTTTTCGCTTTTCTCGTAAAAAAGCACTATTGCTTAGTATATCATCCAAAAGTACCCGCCGCAATGCTTTTTTCAGAAAATCTTTTTCTTTGATGATACCATATTCTCCGCAAAAAACAGACTTTGTTTGCATTTCCATACAAAAAGGAGTGTGCTTTCGAGGCATCTTCATCAGATAATAAAGAAAGCTGAAATCCTTATGATAATACAGAGGATTCCAGCTTTCTTATTTTTACTGAAATTTTATTGGGTGTGTTTTCTTTTGAAGACAGCCGTCGCAATTCCCCTTAAGAAATCGAAGAAAAGAAAAATCAATGTCTTCTTAAGGGGAAATTGCTTTTCAAACACACTCCTTTTGACTTATTCCAGTTCAAAGGCGCCTGTATAGAGCTGATAATACTTGCCTTTTTCCGCAATCAAATCTTCGTGGGTACCACGTTCGATGATGCGTCCCTGTTCCAGAACCATGATAACATTGGAGTTCTGAACCGTAGACAGACGGTGGGCAATGACAAATACAGTTCTGCCTTTCATGAGGGCATCCATACCTCTCTGTACAATGGCTTCTGTACGGGTATCGATGGAAGATGTTGCTTCGTCCAGAATCATAACAGGAGGGTCTGCCACTGCCGCACGGGCAATGGAGATGAGCTGCCGCTGCCCCTGAGACAAACCGGAACCGTCCCCGGAAAGGATGGTGTTATATCCGTTGGGCAGCATCCGAATGAAGCTGTCGGCGTTAGCAAGTTTTGCCGCTGCGATACATTCCTCATCGGTAGCATCCAGTTTCCCGTAACGGATATTATCCATAACGGTACCTGTAAACAGGTTGACATCCTGCAATACAATTCCTAAGGAATGACGCAGGTCTTCCTTTTTGATCTTATTGATGTTGATGCCGTCGTAACGGATTTTACCGTCGGCAATATCATAAAAACGGTTAATCAGGTTGGTAATAGTAGTCTTACCGGCACCAGTTGCACCAACGAAAGCCACTTTCTGACCGGGTTTTGCGTACAGGCTGATGTTGTGGAGGACGATTTTTTCTTCTGTGTAACCAAAGTCCACATCAAAGAATCGTACATCCCCTGTGAGCTGGGTATAAGTGATGGTACCGTCTTCGTGAGGATGTTTCCATGCCCACAGACCTGTATGTTCGGGGCATTCCACCAGTTCGCCGTTATCATCATATTTTGCGTTGACCAGTGTTACATAACCGTCATCGGCTTCTTCTTCCTCATCCAGCAGTTCAAAAATACGTTTCGCACCTGCCAGTGCCATAACAACAGAGTTGATCTGCTGAGAAACCTGGCTGATGGGAGTGGAAAAGCTCTTGGACAGCTGCAAGAAAGAAGCGATGGCGCCCAGTGTCAGACCGCTGATACCGTTTACCGCCAAAGCACCGCCTACGATGGCAATGAGGATATACTGCAAGTTCCCCAGGTTCATCATAATAGGCATAAGGATATTGGCATACTGGTTGGCTTTTGTAGCGTTTTCGCACAGAGCCGCGTTCTTTTCACGAAAGACTTCTTTTGCTTTTTCTTCATGACAGAAAACTTTAACAACTTTCTGCCCGTTGATCATTTCTTCAATATAACCATTCACATCGCCCAGTGTTTCCTGCTGTTTGATGAAGTACTTCCCACTGTGGCTGGCAATGAATTTGAATACCTTCATAATAAAGAATACCACCACTGCCACCAGAATGGTCAGATACACGCTGGTATACAGCATAGCGCAGATAACTGCCACGATGGTTACGATAGAAGAAAACATCTGCGGTACGCTCATGGAAAGCATCTGACGCAGGGTATCTGTATCGTTGGTGTAACGGCTCATGATATCCCCATGGGTATGGGTATCAAAATACCGAATGGGCAGCCGCTGCATGTGTGAGAACATCTGGTCACGTATTTTCTTCAAAATCCCCTGGGAGATGGAAACCATGGTACGGTTGTAAAAGAGGGTTGCCAGAATACCGATGAGATAAATGGCTGCCATGGTCAGCACTGCCTGGAACAGTCCCGCAAAGTCAGGAGAAGCTGTTTTCAGCAGTGGTGTGATATAATCGTCGATAACTACCTGCAGGAACAGGGAGCCTGCTACACCTGCTACGGCGCTGACCAGAATACAGAACAAAACAACGGTAAAGCGCAGTTTATACTCTTTCAGATAGCTGAGCAAACGGTTCATGGTGACTTTGTCCATTTTTGCCCGTCCAATGGGTACGCCACGGCCGGGGCCTCTCATATGTCCACTCATTCTTCCAGTCCCCCTTTCTGCTGAGATTCATATACTTCACGATAGATTTCGTTATGGGCAAGGAGTTCCTCATGGGTGCCCATGCCGTTGATCTTACCGTCATCCAATACCAAAATCAGGTCTGCGTCTTCTACGGAAGAAATACGCTGGGCAATGATGATCTTTGTGGTATTGGGGATTTCTTTCCGGAATGCCATACGGATGAGGGCATCTGTTTTGGTATCCACGGCACTGGTGGAGTCATCCAGAATCAGGATTTTCGGTTTTTTCAGCAGCGCTCTGGCAATGCACAGACGCTGTTTCTGACCGCCGGAAACGTTGGTACCGCCCTGTTCAATATAAGTATCATAGCCATCAGGGAAGGTCTGGATGAATTCATCGGCCTGTGCCAGCTGGCAGACGTGACGCATTTCCTCGTCGGTAGCGTCCTCTTTCCCCCAACGCAGGTTGTCTTTGATGGTGCCGGAGAACAGCACGTTTTTCTGCAATACCATGGCAACTTCTTCTCTCAGAGATTCGATATCGTATTCTCTGACATCTCTGCCGCCGACTTTGACAGCACCTTCTGTGGCGTCATACAGACGGGGAATCAGCTGTACCAATGTACTCTTGGAACTGCCGGTACCGCCGATAATACCTACTGTCGCACCGGAAGGGATTTTCAGATTTACATTATCCAGACAAAGTTTGTCAGCGTTTTTGCCATATGCGAAATTTACATGGTCAAATTCGATGCTGCCGTCTTTCACTTCATAAACGGGGTTTTCCGGATTATGCAGGTCGCTTTTTTCGTCCAGAATTTCTTCCGCTCTTTCCATAGACGCGTAAGAAATGGTAATCATAACGAATACCATGGAGAACATCATCAGACTCATAAGGATCTGCATTGTGTAAGAGAACATACTGGTCAAGTCCCCTGTGGTCATGCCCACAGCGGGGTTGTTACCGGAAGCCACAATGAGTTTTGCACCCAGCCAGGAGATCAGCAGCATACATCCATATGCGCAGAACTGCATCAAAGGCGCGTTGAACGCCAGAATTTTTTCCGCCTTGGAGAAGTCCTGATAAATTTCTTTGGAAACGGAACAGAATTTTTCTGTTTCATGGTCTTCACGGACAAAAGATTTGACTACACGAATGCCGTGGAGGTTTTCCTGTACCACATTGTTCAGTTTATCGTATGTGCGGAATACCCGTTCAAAAATCCGTTTCGCATTGGAAATGATGATTACCAGACCAACTGCCAAAATAGGGATAGCAATGACGAATATGGGTGCCAGATGGGAATTGATCTGGAAAGCCATAAACAACGCAAAAATCAACATGATAGGACAACGCACCGCCACACGGATGGACATCATATACGCGTTCTGGATGTTGGTAATATCCGTTGTCAGACGCGTTACGATACTTGCGGTGGAGAACTTATCAATGTTGGAAAAAGAATATTCCTGTACTTTGTTGTACATATCTTCCCGCAGGTTTTTGCAAAGCCCGCAGAAGCCACTGCCGCATATTTCCCAGACAATGCCCCAAAGGTAAGGGAAACAATACAGCAGATGATCAATGCCAGCCCCATTTTCAGGATGTACTGCATGTTACCTGCCTCAATCCCAAAGTCGATGAGGTTTGCCATCAACATGGGAATGATCACTTCCAAAATGACCTCACAGGTCACGAACAGCGGCGCCAGTAAGGAACTGGTTTTATATTCCCTGACGCTGCGAAGCAACTTTCTAACCATTCCAAAACCTCCTTTTTGTTCGAAAGCATATTCAGTTCTTAACATAAAGTTTCTTTTTCTGTTTCTTCCATATTATGCTCCAGTTTTTTCAAAAGAAGCAGCAGTGTATCCATTTCTTCTTCTGTGAAATTGCGATACAGCTTTCCTTCCAGCATTTGCGCGTGACGTACCGCTTCTCCATGAATCCTGCGTCCATAATCTGTCAGCACGATCTGCTTCAGGCGCGCATCGTCATGGACAGAAAGGCGCTGGATCATGCCTTTTTCCTCCATCAGACGCAGCACCTTTGAAATGGTGGAACGCCGCACCAGAAAATGATTCTCCAAATCTCTTTGATAGACAGGTTCTTCATGCCTCATCAAATATTCAATAACAATCATATTATGACCTGAAATGGGTTCTTGCAGCTTCTCTGAATTCATAGCATCCAGTTCACGAAAAAACAGATTGATTACTTTTTTCATCAATAATACCGGCTTATCCTGCATTATTTTTTCCCCCTTTAAATTTGTTAGCCGTCGAACTGTTTTACATGAAACATTATACTGTTTTTCTGTTAAATGTCAACGACCTTTCCTGCTTCTAATGAAATTCTCATTTTTCTCAAAAATGCCTCTTTCAGAAAACAATTCTCATGAAAATACAATAGCTGGAATCCTTTTTGTTTCAAGAATTCCAGCTATATTTGTTTTTCCGCCATATAAAATTTTAAGGTTCTCGTTCTTCTTGGCTCTGTTCTGTTTCCGCTTCTTTCGGAATCAGGCGCCAAATGCCAAACAGAAAATAAAGTCTTGCACACAACATCATGATCCCCGCAAGGATGAACATTGGTCTTACATTCAGTGTCATACCGCAGGCAACAATGGAAATGGCATACAACATCAATAATATTTTCCGCCGAATCCACAGACCCTCTTTTTCCTGAAGCCGTAAAATACCCGTAGCCAAGCCATAAAACAGCAACATTTCCATGGTCCAGAAAATACCGCTAAACAGCCAGCTGAACAAGGCATTATCCGTTTCAAAAAAGAAATATACGATCTGCAAAACAGCAGAGATGATGCCAATAGCTGCCGTCAGGCCGCCTTTGTCCTCCATGATTTTTTTGCGCAATAGGCCAAAATGAGATAGCTCAGCCAGTTGGGCAAAAGATTGATAATACCGATATGCACATCAAAGAAGAGAAGCACCATAGCAAAAAGCATCCAATTTCTGATGTTTTTCATTTATATATCCCCTTTCATGTGCATAATGCGGTAAATCTCTATGATATTCATAACAGGCGTATAGTGCATACTGCTGTACAGATAAGCACAGACTTCCTCTCCTTCTGACGTTTCCATTTCCAGCACAGGCACCACATGAATGACCATGTGGGCGCGGTTATCCTTTTCTGTCAGAAAAACATCTGTTTTCACAGAAAGAGTATCGCCTTTCTGGTAGGTTTTTGGAAAAGTCAAAGGCTGCCCTTCCCCATCCTCCACAGTGAGCAAATCGGAAAAACGATTTTCCATGGGCATACGAATCCCTGTTACTGTCAAATCCTCCGGCACCTCCATGGAATAAGAAGCCCCTGAATCGCCTGCACCCATCTGTGTCCACAACAATGTCCGTTTTTCCTCTTTTCCTAAAAACGCACCTCACCAATGTCCACCATCGTTTCTGTGCCATCAGACCATTTGACCTGCATCTGTGTCAGGATCACATTGCTCAAATCTCCTACACGATCCTGCACATTAAAATCAACACGCATTTTGTTCCAAGTATATAGACCATGTTCCATCCATTGCTGCGTGCCTGTCACTTCGAAAACTTCATCTTCTCCCAGTTCCGGGCATGTGATTTCCAAGGGCTGCCGCTTTTCATCAGAATTGGTGATGTAATAAAATCCCACATCAGAGGATTCTTCCGCCGCAAAGGTGTAAGCATGTGTCAAGAAACGTGGTTCCTTTAAATATGCCAGGCGAAATACAAAAAAGTTCAATACAAAAACCAATACAATGACTCCCAGAATCATTGTCAGATCTTTTTGTTTCTTCATGTACTTTTTTCGCCCCTTTCCTGTTTATTTCTATCTTTTTTTCAGAATATCAGAAAACAGATGAAAAAAATACTGATTTTTCAGGATTTCTGCGAATTATATGTAAAAAAATACATATAAATTCCAGTAAATGGAATTTCCTGCATGAAAAAAATCCCGAAGACCCATAGGATCTTCGGGATAAGGTTCCCAGATAGGTAATTATCTCTTGGAGAACTGAGGAGCACGTCTTGCTGCTTTGAGACCGTATTAAACATCTCTATGGTGCGTTTTTCCTTGATATTACGGGCTTTTTCGCATTTTCTGTTGTCGGTTGTCCTATTCCTTAACCATAGAAATCGGTGATTTTTCATCGAAATTCTCCTGGTTCAAAGCATCATTCACTACCTCGAAAAGTTCCTCTGGTTTATTATACTTGACCCTCGCGTAAATGTCCATAGTTGTCTTACTATTCTCATGCCCTGCCAGATACTGAACTGTCTTAGGGTCAACGCCCGCATAGAGCAGATTCGTGATGTAGGTATGCCGCAACAAGTGCGGTGTTACATCGAAATTCAGGGTATAGCGAATCTTTGGATTGTTCCTCTGCCTTGTTCCTAATGTCGGCTTGACGGTATATTTAATGCTCTGTCCATTCACATATTTATAGTAGGTTCTCTCTTTTGCAGAACGAACAACTACATACTGCCAAACTCTCGTAAACTGAGAATAGGAAAGCGGCTGTCCTTCACTGTCGGCAATCACATACTCCGATATGGAATTTGCTTTTGCTTCCCGCAGGCAGTCCACCAGACACTTCGGAATGGGAATATCCCTTTTAGCTGCCTTTGTCTTTAGGACGGTGGAGATCACCGGCCTGTTATGCTCCGCGCGCCATGCCCGCCGCACAGAAATGTATGGTGTGGATTCATCCAGGAATACACAGTCCCATTGCAATGCAAGAATTTCTTCCCGACGCAAGCCGGAATACAAACCAATCATAATAAAAAGATATGGCGGAAGCTCTTTCACCGTATCCAGCAGAATTGCAACCTGTTGATCTGTTAAGGCGTCTTTCTTTTTCGATGCTTTTCCGCCCTTTGCTGAAATTCCTACACACGGATTATCGGTTATCAGCTGACTGCGCTCTGCCGAATAAAACACACACTTAATCAGCATATTTACCGTATCATACAGTCCTTTCGATTTTTGAGACAGCGGAACAAGCGCCAGACGAATATCATCCGCAGTCACTTCCTCCATATACATATCTCCCAGAGAGCTAATGACATAATTCTTCATATTCTGTCTGTATCCTTTTATAGTAGCCGTAGACACCTTTGCTGACTGCATCAGCAGCCATTTCTCACAATACTCGGCAACCGTTGGATGCTTTCGGTGAAAGATGATCTCATCCACCTGTCTCCGGGCCTCCAACTGCTTTTCATATAATTCTTCACAGGTGGTCGCATATAAGCTGACCTGCTTTCCATCGGCATCTGTAATTCTGGTTCTGTAATACAGTGTTCCTTTTCTTGTAACCGTTCCGTACTCTGGAACGCTTTGTTTTTTCTTAGCCATACAAATCTTCCTTTCCTGATAATGAGTGTTCTTAAATTCACACCTTCTTTTTATCAGAAAGCACCCACTTAATCAAAGATACGGATTATGTAAAACAAAGAGCGAGACATCCTTGCCTCGCTCCAGCTTTGTTTCCTACTCTTTATAATTGTTATGCCTGTGTTGCATCCCACTGGGCAAATGCACCACCCATTGCTCTTACCAGCTCATCCGGTCTGTTGTATTTGACCTTTGCGTAAATATCCATCGTAATTTTACTACTCTCATGCCCCGCCAGGTATTGAACCGTTTTCGGGTCCACGGACGAATGAATCAGATTCGTAATGTATGTATGCCGCAGCTGATGCGGTGTCACTTCAAAATCCAAACTGTAAATCACTTTGCCGTTATGTGCTGCCTTTTCACCGAGGACCGGCATAACCGTGTGCTTTACACGCTTTCCATCCTCGTAGCGATAATAGAAACGCTCCTTGACTGTTCGGGTTACAATGTACTGCCAGAGCCGCTTGAACTGTGTATAGGACAGCGGATCACCATCCCGGTTCGGCACTACATATTCTGACTGTGAATTAGCCTTTGTCTCTTTCAGACAATCCGCCAGGCAAACCGGCAACGGAATATTTCGATGCGCGGCTTTCGTTTTCAGCTCATCCATAATTACCGGTCTGTTATTTTCCGTGTGCCATGCCCTGCGTACCGTTAAATAAGGGCAGTCCACATTCAGATATACAGAATCCCATTTTAGGGCAAGAATTTCTTCTCGCCGCAATCCTGCATACAGCCCTAACATGACAAATACATACGGCGGAAGTCCCTGAATGGCATCCAGCAGTCTGGCAGCCTGTTCATCCGTCAATGCCGCTTTGTCCTTCTGCGGAACGCCTCCACCTTTGGCCGTAAGGTAAATCGTTGGGTTGTTATCAATAATCTTACTTTCTTTTGCTGCACGGAAAATGGATTTATACAGGATAACCACTGACTTATATACTGAAGCAGACTTCTCGGAAACAGGAACAAGTGCAAGCTGAATGTCATCCAGTGTCACATCTGCCATCCGCATCTGTCCCAGTTCTTTTATGATGTGCCGTCTGACCTTTGATGTATAATCTATCAGCGTGGTTGCCCTCACATGAACCGACTGCATCAAAAGCCATTTTTCACAGTAGTCTGCAACCGTCGGGGATTTCCGGCAGAATGTATCGTTGTCGATCTGCTCTAATGCACCCAACTCTTTATCATATAATTCTTCCGGTGTTCTCGCATAAAGGGCCACCAGTTTTCCATCTGCGTTCTGAACCCGCGTTCTATAATAATCTATGCCGTTAAGCGTAACTGTACCGTATTGTGGAATTGCTCTTTTTCTTTTTCCCAATTCCGCCACCTCCTAAGAATATACTCCAGCGCTGTATCTATGTTTTATCAGACCATTCCGTTTCCAGCAAGGATACGGATCGACTCACACTCCAGCTCTGCGAGGTCTACGATAAGTTGCGTTCTTTTCTGCCGGCTTTGCTCTGTGGGTGCATTTTGCGATATACTCCTGAAGGCCCGCTGAAGTAAAGTACACACAGCCATTCTGCACATATTGCACATAAGAAATAAGACCATTGTTACGGGCCGCGTCCAGCGTTGCAATGCTGATGCCTAAGATTTCTGCTGCTTCTTTTCGTGTAATAAGTTTTTCCATAAAGCATATTTCCTCCAATCTGTCAAGTTTGTCATCGTGTTTATTCAAATCCACATGAATACGCTGGCAGCCGAAACTGCCAGCGCATGGTATCTGATTTTGAACAGGAAGCTACAAACGCTTCCTATTTATAAAACTCAGCTTTCGTCACATTTGCCACGCCCCCCTGACGATGGGAACACAACAGGTCTCCGCTGGCGCGGCTGTCATAACTCCGCAGCATCGTTCGTATCGTGTGCCGCAGGGTTCCCCCCAAGTCTTTGGCGGGCCGTGAGGAAGTATCTTTAAGCCCCCGCGCCCTCATCGCGCCGGATGTGCCACCATCCGGGTCGCAGGGACGTTGATCGCTCCGAAACAGCTTGTCCATCACCTCCTGGCTGCTCCATCTTCGCGGCGTCCTGCACTCGCTCATGCGCGGGTTATGTACCTGTTCTGCCGTGTATTCAGTTGTCAAAGGTCAGCGAAAGAAAAGCTCCTTCTTGACAGCCATGACAAAAACAGGCGATTTGTCCTGTCTGTACTGCGATTTATTTGAAAAAATATTTTGCCTTGTCCCTTCATAGAAGCTGCGGACAGCGCAATCTCCTTACAAGCACAACAAAATAGGTACTATCGTACTTAAAAAACGCCTTTTATGAGGTTCTTCCTGCAAGGAAATGGGCACGATAAAATATGATAAAGGAGACGATAGTGCCTATGGAACTGATAAAAGAGCTGGGACGAAGGATACAAAAAGCGCGTAAGGAAAAAGGATTGACGCAGCAGGAACTCGCAGATCTGAGCCACGTTTCTCTAAAGCACGTTCAAGGCTGCGAAAGAGGGGTGAAGAATCCTTCTTTTGAGGTTCTGCGCGCTTTTTGCAAAGTCTTGAATTTATCTTTAGATTCCCTGATGAATCTCGATCTGCCTGAAGATGAGCAAGCCGCCAACGATATGCGGCAGCTTTACCTTTCGTGCCCTCCGGCTGCCAGAAAAGTGCTGTTAAACTCGACCCGTGCGTTGACTGATGAGCTAAAAGAGATGGTGCAGACGGCTGGGGTTGACCCAGATGAACATTTAGAGAATAAGTAAGCCGGTGGAGGAATAAAAACCTCCACCGGCTCTCTTTTTGCCGCTATGCGGCGGTCAGGTTATTGGGCCGTATCCAGCAACCGCGCCAGCTTCTTCAGTCCGCGCCGGATGCTCTCCCACACGCGGCGGCGGTCAGCACCCTCGATCCGGGCGATCTCGGCCACCGTCATGCCCAGGTAAAACCGGGCGTAGATACGCCGGGCCTGGATGGCGGTCAGCTGCATCAGCGCGGCATACACTTCCTCCCGCAGCAGCTTCTGCTCCAGGACTTCCGCCGGGGTGAGTGGCCGGTTGAGGGCATCGTTTTCAATGCCATCCTCCCGGTTCAGAGAGTAGTGAGCCTTGTGCCGGAACTTCCGGCGTTCATAGGCGGCATCGTCCTGCTCCTGGCCCCGTATCGCGGCCACAACTTCCTCGGCCACGTCTACAAAGACATCGGTTTTATACACATCGGGATACAGTTCCCGAAGATTGATTTTCTGCATTATGTACCTCCATTTCGATTCACGGGTTGACGGGTGAACCGAAATGAAGGCGGTGAGCGACACCTTTCGAGGAAATTCCCGAAAAAACGACAAGCAAAAGCGCCAGCATCCGAAGAACGGCGGCTGGCGCTGCTAAAAAAGGACTTATAACGCTTATAGACCAGCCACGATAGTGCCTGTTCATAAGCAGACGGAGGCCGGTTGACGGTTAGGCTTTTTTGGCAGGTAAATCCCTGCCGAATTATGTCGAAGCGGTCTTTGCTTCACGGCGGCTCCCTCCTAAAGCCGCCGTGTCAGCGTATAGGCGTCACTCCTTTGTCGAGGGCATAAGGAACGGCGGCCTTGATGTTACTCAAAACCGCCGCAGTACCCTGAAAATCCATTATGGGCGCACGAAGCTACCTGCCCTGCAACGGTTTTTTTCTTTCCCCGTCTGTCGGGGCAGGATCGCTTGGCATATTCAGTTTAGTCTTGCTCCTGTGCAGCTGCCTCCTTCAGCCGCAAAAAGCTCTCGTCGCTAATGATGTGTTCAATCCGGCAGGCGTCGGCCTCCGCAGTTTCAGGGTCAACGCCCGCTGCGATAAGCTGCTCAGTGAAAAAGCAATGGCGCTCGTAGATTTTTTCGGCAACTGCCCGGCCTACATCGGTCAGGTGCAGGAAATAGTCGCTGTCCATCGTGAGAAAGCCGCCGTCTCGCAAGGTAGCCACTGCATGGCACACGCTGGGTTTTGACACCTCCATGTGCCGGGCCACATCTACGGAGCGCACCATACCCGTTTTCTTATGGAGAACAAGGATGGTTTCCAGATAGTCCTCCCCGGACGCATGAAGTTTCATGGAACATCTCCCTTCTAAAACAATTTACACAGCCCAACCAAGACTCTCCTGTTGGATATGGAACAGTTTATGGTACAATCCGTTCTTTTTCATCAATTCATCATGTGTACCGTGTTCCACCAGTCTACCGTTATCAAGAACGAGAATTTGGTCGGCATCCACAACGGTACGAAGCCGGTGAGCGATCATAATGACCGTCTTACCCTCCACCAGCTTTGCAATGGCCCGCTGGATTAAAACCTCGTTCTCCGGGTCAAGAGATGCTGTTGCTTCATCAAGAAGAATAATCGGGGCATCTTTCAGCAGAGCGCGGGCAATGGAAATCCGCTGACGCTCACCACCAGAAAGAGTGCTGCCGTTTTCTCCAAGGACAGTCTGATAACCGTCCGGCAATCTCTGGATAAATTCGTCACAGTATGCCGCCTTTGCCGCCGCCATGACCTGCTCCTCGGTAGCGTTCATGTTGCCTACACGGATATTGTTAAAAA
This sequence comes from Clostridia bacterium UC5.1-1D10, assembly GCA_001304995.1. GTDB lineage: Bacteria > Bacillota > Clostridia > Lachnospirales > Anaerotignaceae > Anaerotignum. The sequence goes on from BBZU01000015.1 coordinate 48,332, forward strand.
CAGTGTCGTTGAACAAGGTCACATCCTGAAATACAAAGGACATACAGCGCATCAGGTGTTCCGGTTCAATGGTGCGAACATCCATACCACCAATGGAAATCTGACCTTTTCTTACATCCCAAAAGCGGGCAATGAGTTTGGAAATTGTGCTTTTGCCGCTGCCGGAAGGCCCTACCAGGGCCGTTACGCTGCCAGCAGGAATAGAAAAAGACACATCCTTGATAACATCGTCCTGGTTATATCCGAAAGTGACATTTTTCAGTTCAATGTCATACTTGGATACATCCTTATCCTCGCCCTCCATAGCGGGCGTGGTCAGCAGGGTACGCATACGGTTGGTGACAGTCTCCAAATGAAACAGAGAAGTCAACTGTGAGAGAATGGCAAGGATCGGGCCGTAAATCTGCGTGGAGAACATGAGCAGCACCAGCAGAGGGAGCAATTCGATTTTGCCGCCGGTTATCAGCACCGCTCCAATGAAAATAGTAATGCCAAGCCCTGCTTGCAGGATCAGGCTGGCTCCCTGAACCAGAATACCGGAGGCCAGTTCCACTTTAATGGCGATTTTTTTCATGGCCTGGAGTGCTTTATCCAACGCATCAAAGCGGGAACCGCCAAGACCACAAGATTTGATGATCTTAATACCTTCCAGGTATTCCTGAATCTGGCTGGACGCCTCCAGTTTCACATCCACCTGTTTGTCAAACAGATGAAGTTGCAGCTTGCGCCCGCCCAAGATGATAAGGAATGTAACCGGCATCGTGCAGAAAATCGCAAGGGCCATGCGCCAATCAAAAAAACGCCAGACAAATACAAGTCAGAGTAACAGAGATTATATTCGCAATCAGCGGCGGGATGGTACTGCTGAGCATGGATTCCATGCTGCTGCAATCCGCCATCATGTTTGTGGTAATGTCGGACAAATCCTTTGTGTTAAAGAAGCTCATGGGGAGCTTGCGAAGATGCTCCGCGATCCGAAGTCTGGTCGTGCTGGCCTCCTTATAGGAAGCAATATAGGTTTTCCTATAATCGTTTTTCGCGGCCAGAAACACCAGAATAGCCGCCACCAGCCCCAAGCCGAGCAATTTCCACAATGCGGCCCACGAAATTGTCTCTCCAGTAAATGGCTTTAACAACTCCCAAAAGAGCAGGCAGGCTACCATAGACGGAAGCAACAGCGCAATATTAGTTATTGTGCAGGCCGTAATCGCTTTTTTCAGGTCGGAGTAGCCTTTCTCCGACAGCATTAACTTTTCTTTCAGCTTACTCATAGATCACACCGCCTTTCCTGTGCCAATTTTCCAGTTGATCGACTCCGTATAGCTGCTCCACATCTGCGCGTATTTTCCGTCCTTCTTCAGCAGCTCGTCATGGGTGCCGGATTCAATCAGACAGCCCTTTTCCATGACAAGGATCTGGTCAGCATTACGAATCGTAGACAGGCGATGGGCGATCATTACAACCGTTTTATTCTGAATCAGCTTTTCAAAGGCTTTTTGAATCAGGTACTCGTTCTCCGGGTCGCTGAACGCAGTTGCCTCGTCCAGAACGATAATGGGCGCGTCTTTTACGATAGCCTTGCAATGGCAATCCGCTGGCGCTCACCACCGGAAAGATGGACGCCGGTGCTGCCGATTACAGTCTGATACCCGTTCGGAAGCTGCTCAATAAATTCATGGCATCTTGCAGCCTTTGCCGCCGCAATCACCTGTTCTTCCGTAGCATTTGGATTTCCCATACGGATGTTATCCAGGATGCTCTGCTTGAACAGGAACGTATCCTGAAATACGAAGCTGACCTTATCCATCAGCGCATCCAGCGGAATGTCCCGAATGTCAACGCCGCCGATCTGAATACTTCCGTCCGTCACATCATAAAACCGGGAGATCAGGCTGGCGATGGTACTCTTACCGCCACCGGAAGGGCCGACAATGGCTGTCACCTTGCCCTGATCCGCAAAGAAAGAAACATGAGACAGGGCCTTGACCTGGGAATCGGCTTCGTAGGAAAAGCTGACATCCCGGAAAGCAATCCCATAGTTTTCGATTGTTGCCGCCGTACTCTTTTCGGGCAGGACCGGGATACGCAGGATTTCATCCATACGCTCCACGCTGCCGTCAATCTGCGTAAAGGACTCCGAGATATACATGATCTTATTCAGAACACCGGAAATCGCATGGACAATAATCAGGTAGAAAATGAATGTCAGCGAATACTCCCTGAAATCCGTGGTGTGCATCCCAATCAGAACGCCCACGGGAATCAAAAGCAGATAAATATTGTTGATGATCGTGGTAAAAGCAGGCATACAGTTCTGCCAGCCCAATGCGTACTCCAGCACGAAAGAGGTATAGTCTGTAATGGATTTGCTCAACCGCTTAAAGGAATCGGCGGTCTGATTAAATGCTTTGATCTCCGACATACCGCGCACATATTCCACGGAGGCGCTGTTCATGTTTTCCTGGGAGGTCTGGAAACGGTGCATTTTTCCTTTGCCTCTCCGTTGAAACCCGCAAACTGCACGATAAAGGCCAGAACAATACCGACCAGACAAACCACACCATACCGCCAGTCAATTCCAAGAAGAATGATGACCAGAACAAGCGGCGCGACCAGCGAGGCCACAAAGTCCGGGAGCTGGTGAGCGATGAATTTCTCAACGCTTTCAATGTTTTCATCCATGATCTTTCTCATTTTGCCGCTGCCCAGGGTCAGATGATACCCAAGGGGAATCTGCATGATGTGGTCGCAAAGGCCACCTTCAATTCATAAAGCGTTCCAAACGCTGCAATGTGGGAACACAGTAAGGCAAAAAAGTAAAATACGATGTTCCCCAAAATACCAGCCAGGGCAAGCCAGCCCCAGGTTGAGATTGCAGAAACATTCAAGAGCGACATATCCGGGTAAACAAACAGGATTTCCCGAACGATGTAATAAATTGATAAATAAGGTGCAAAAGAACAAATTGCTGCCAGTGCAGCCAGAAACCCTGATAGAAACAAAAGCCATTTATGACCCGAAGCTAATTCCAGGCAACGCGCCAGTCCAGTCTTCGCCTTCGGCTGTTTCTCATTTTGCCGTGTCATTCCTAACCCTCCTTTTGGTCATACCCAATTTTTTCTAAAAGAAGCTCTGCTCCTCTGATTTGAAAATCATCAGTAATATATCCGTTCTCCAGGCGTATTGCCCGCTCACAGCAGGCAAGCGCACACTCCGCATCATGGGTAATGACGATAATGGTGCGCCCCATCTTTGCCAGCTTGCGGATCATCCGGCTGACATTCCGCATATTTGTACCGTCTAGCCCGCTTGTCGGTTCGTCCAGTACGATGATCGGCGCTTCGTGCATCAGCGCCACGCCAAGGGCCAGCCGCTGCTTTTGCCCTCCTGACAGCGTGGAGGGATGCTGTTTGACAAACGGCATCAGCTCCAGGGCCTCCAGAATTTCCTCCGCCGCTTTTTTCCGCTCTGGGCTGACCTCTGCGCCGGTAGTCAGTTCGTCCAGCAAGTCCTCACCGAAAAGCTGGCTGTCTAAATCCTGGGGAATGTACCAGACCTTTCCCAAACGGTCTTTCGGTCTGCAATACTTTCCGAACAAAACGACTTCGCCGGATTTCTCTTTCAATAGCCCTGCCAAGATTCGTCCTATGGTGCTTTTGCCCGTCCCGTTAGGGCCAATCAGGGCTACCACTTCTCCCTTGCGGCATTGAAAGTCAATATCCTTTGCCACAATCGTCTCACCAAAAGAGTGGTTCAGCTTTTTCACTTCCAGAACAACCTCGCTGGTTGCCGCAGATAGGATTTCCGCCTGCTCGATCTGGTGCAGGTCAGGAGTGCGAAGCCCCAGCGCCCGGATTTCCTGATTGGACAGGGCTTTCATCTGCTGTGCGGTAAATTCCCGCACAATTTTCCCTTTCTGCACACACAGGAAACGGTCTGCCAGATCCATCAGATAGTAAAGTCGGTGTTCCGCTATGATGATGGTTTTTCCCTGCTGTTTCAAATCGCGGATAATGTCTGCAAAGCGGTAGGTGGATGCAATATCCAGATTGGCAGACGGTTCATCCATGACATAGATTTCCGGGTCAATCGCCTCCGCAGACGCAATCGCAACTTTCTGGCGCATCCCATAAGACAGGCTGTGCAGACTGTGATCCAGAATGTCCTGAATTTTGATGTCCGCCGCCGCCCGGTGAACATGGCTCTGAATGTCCTCATGGGAATACCCGTAGTTCTCACAGCCGAAAGCAATCTCACCAGCTACCTCATTGGCAAAAACTGGCTCCTGGGGTCTTGAAATACATTCCCTGCGATTTTGCCGCGCTCCCAAGACGGAATCTCTTTCAGCGGTTTTCCGTCCACAAAAACCTCACCGCTTAAATCCCCCTCGTAGAAGTAGGGGATCAGGCCGTTAATCACTCTCGTCAAAGAGCTTTTCCCGCTCCCTGATGGGCCGGTCATAACAATGACCTCCCCAGCGGCAATGTCTAACGATATGTGTTCCAGTTGATTTCCGTTCCCACCATAGGAAAAGGTCAGGTCACGGATCATAATTTCTTTTCCCATTCCATTCCTCCTATAAAAGACAGCAGCACACGGCAGCTCCCACGCTGACAACAATCAAAAAGTAATCCAGCGCAGCGATCCGGCTGACATAGTAGCTTTCTTTCTTGTAGGGGCTTTCAATTCCCCTGACAATGGCAGAAGCGGCTAACTCGTCCGCGATCTTTAAGGAGCGGAACACCATCGGAACAATGGCGTATTCCAACGTGTCCATTGGATGCCTCAAAACATTGCCAACCGATTTTAAGAAGCCACGGATTTTCATGGCTTCCCTGACTTCTCCAAATTCATGCAGCACAGTCGGAGCAAAGCGGAGCATGACGATCAAAACAAGCATGATACGGGTGGGGATCGGCATTTTCCTCAAGCTGGCCGTCAGTTTCCCGGACGGAATTTTCGCCAGAAGATAGGCTGGCATAGCGGGTAGTAGCAGCTTGTAAATCATGCTGAGTAACAGCGGTGATGGGATACTGATCGGATACTTTGTCTCGATCATCAGCCATACAATCGCTACCAAATAGACCGCAAAGCATCCAATAGCCTGCTTATACAAGCCGAACCAGCACAGGATCAGAAAAATCCAAAAGGTAAAAATCCCATGTCCCCAAAAACTCGTGGTAAGGAAAGTCACAAGGCAGGCGCACAGCGTCAGGAAAAGAACTGTGCGCCCGTCAATCCGGTCAATCCGCCTTTGCTTTTTTTCTCCGGCCATCATCCTACAATGCCAGCTTTTTGGAAATGCTTTCTGAGCAGGCGCTGGCCGAACAACGTACCAAGAATTGCGAGAACCGCAGTAATGACAATACCTAAAAGCATGAGCGCCGGAGAAGTCACCATAGAGAGCTGCATATTCAAGGTATTTGCATCAAAACCGCTGCTTGCTGCCATTTCCTGATAGCTGTCCCAAGACCACCACAGCGGTACGGCACAGCCTACAAAATTTCCGATTGAGTTGACCATCCAACCAATTCGGTTACGAACTGCACTTCGGTATGTATTCTTGCCAACCATGCATAACTCAGCAATGAGGGCTACAATCAAGAAATAGGGAACCAAGAACATATAACCCATAACACCTTGGATTAGTCCATAAACAGCAGCCCAAGCAAACAACAATCCATGTTTGTTGATGCGATTTGCCGCAACCAAATAAAATGTTGCTCCAATAAAGGCATCAATACCAGCAGAGCCGTATAAATATACTGCTGGGAAAGGCAATGTAACCATACCAATCACCATTGCAATTGCAAAATTGATGACCATCATTGCGGCAATCGTCATAATATCTCGAACGCCAATTTTTTTCTTTACCATTTGTTCCATCTTTGAAACCTCCTTAAAATAAAATGACAGTGTAGTTAGTAATAACTAACTACACTGTCATTTTACACCGGTTTGCAGTCTCTAACTACTCCAAAGGGAAATGTAAATCAAGAAAACAGCCCAAAAGTTAAATCACTTTTTTGCTTTACGGTAATCCTTTGGAAGCATTCCAAACACTTCTTGAAAAGCCCTCGCAAACTTACTAATATTTGAATATCCAAGTTCACCGGCTATTTGCGTGATTGATTGATCTGTTTCCTGCAAATAAACAGCCGCAAGATTCATTTTATACTTTTTGATATGTGCATAGGGCGTATCGCCATAAATCTGTTCGAAAATAGCTTGAAATGTGACCTTGCTCATTGGCTCCTTTCGCAAAAGTTCTTCTATGGATATTTTTTGTCGAGGTTTTCTATGAGCTGTTGGCGGATGCGTTTGATGATTTCAATTTGTTCTTTGGCATAATACGTTGCCTCATACTGATCTTCAATCCGCAGCTGTTTGATATGATAAAATAGTTCCAATAATTTGATACGGAAATAATCTCGCTCTTCAACACCTTTTGCAGTATACAATTCTTCAAAGATATGTAACAACCGCTGTGGTGTCCGACATAAAAACCACTTTTTTTCTAATTCCAATTCTCGTCCGAGATTTAGAACATCAATGTTGTAGTACGAAAAAATCTGTTGTGTTTCCACATCGACAGAATCCTTATCAATCACACAGCTTAGTCCTACACTATATCCAAAGGGAAAGGAATAGGCCGCAGGAATATTAGCAAGGGCATTGATGCAAAATTCTCCCTCTTTCATGTGGAAAACTTTATTACTTCTTAGCTCAAACTCAACGCGTCCTTTTTGGTAATGACGGATTTCGATGATATTCTTATTAGGAATAGGCTCATGGAATGTATCTGAGCAGTTAAAATCCATAAAAATTAAGTCAATACCAGGGAAAAGAGTGTAGTCATAGAGACGACCTGTTCCATTACATTTATATTCGATTTGAACATAATCATTATGTTCATCAGTTAGCGTAGCATATTCACCGTACCATTCTGTTCCATGTAACTCTTTCACTCATATCTTCCTCCTTTTTGGTTAGCGGTAACTAATTATATGTTAAATTGTTTTTTGCTCTCGTCAACCTCTGACGACATATTCTTTATATTTCATTTAGGATAAAAGTTCAAGGAAAAGATGTGGCGGAATTGCAAAACAAACAGAGGCCGCAAGTAGCAGCCTCCGCTTGCAAAATTATTGATAAATCAGCTCTGTCAGCACAATTTCCTCCGCCTGAGCTTTCAGCGTGTTCATCAGGCCCACCCAGCACATGGGGTCACGGGCTTTCAGTTCCTCAATGACGCCCGCCGCCTCCATCATGTGGGATAGTTAGAACGGTGGTTATTCCGAAATTATTCTGATTCAGGGATAATACCGGCAAGCAATGCCGGTGTTAATACACACCGACCCGCAGAGCGCAAAATCCCTCCGTGATTTTCCTCTCCGCTTGCTTGTTGAGGGCAGCGCCCCCAAGCCCCTTTGAACACAGAATTTCATTCTGTGGCTGCGCGTTCTACGAACACTTTTGACCAGGACCAGCTTACCGCTGGCCGTGGTCTTTTTCTTTTTCAACATCCTGTTCTATCTCCATTTTCAGCACTCGATCCACATTGGCCTTTGCCGTTAAAAGCTCCCGCATTTCCTCACGGGAACGCCGGTACTCGGCATAGGTCTTTTTCTTTTCTTCCAGCAATTTCGCATACTCTGTCTGCAACTCTTTGACCTTGGGCAGCTTCTTGACGCCCATCTCATCAAAGGTATTCTTGGCAGCCTGGTGGAGCAGGATTTCTTCCTCATGCTCCTCCCGGAATTTCTTAGAGTAGCCCGCCTTGCGGTATGCCACATAGACCTCACGGGTCTTGGCATAATTTATGATGTGAGTACGCAGAACAGCGATCTCTGCCATGCGCTTTTCAGCCGCTTTAATCTGCGCCGAAAGCTCATTGTGATGTGCCGTGGCAGCCGCAGCCTTTTCTTCCAAAACCGCATACTCCAGCAGGTTATTCTCTGACAGGTAATTCATGGTCTGCGCCATTTGCTTCAGATTGAAAACTTTAGCCCATCGAGCATAACCAGCACCTTTTCCAGCCTGCAATTTTGCCTGAATATCCACCAGCAGATTGACCTTCGGCGGCTCTGTCTGTGTGACTGTTTTCTTTCGTGGGGTATGCGCTTTCTTCCCGGAGAGAACTGCCTGCAAATCTTCCAATCCATATCCTTCTCCCAGGCTGTCCATGCGGGCTGCCTTCTCCCAACCGGAGAGCTTCAGACGATATGATTTTCCTCGTTTTGATACCTCACAGCCGGACTCTTGCATCAGCCTCAGCAGCGCCTCAAAGTCAGCAGGACTTTGTGATAATGCGTTGTCAATCGCCACACGCAGCAGCTCTCGGTGAGAGGGCTTTGCCTGATCGCCCAGCCATTTGTTATAGCTCTTTCCGTGAGGTTTCGGATTCTCTACAATGGACAGTCCGTTTTCGACGCAGATGGTGTCACTTAACTGTCGGACTGCCTTGGTGCTGCCCCAAAAGTTTCGGAATTTCCGGTCATATTCTAAGCTGACCGATGACCAGATAATATGATTGTGAATGTGCGACTTATCTATATGGGTGCAGATCACAAAGGCATGATTGCCCTTGGTAAAGCGCTTGGCAAATTCTACACCCAGCCGATTGGCTTCTTCCGGGGTAATCTCGCCGGGGCGGAAGGACTGGCGCACATGATAGGCAATCACATCATCCGCACCGCGCACTCGTCCCGTGGCGGCAATGTACTGCCGCTTTGCCAGAAGGAACTCCGCATCCGCAGTCCGGCTGTCACACGCATAGCCGGTAATGAGTCTGCCGTTATCTGTTTTCTTTGGGTTGGCCACATAGTCGATGATGTCACTGATTGCCCGACTTTCTGTGCGGCCCTTGCCGACATGAAGCGGCATGATTCTTGTGGTTGCCATAAAAGGAACCTCCTTTCTCATAAGCAGAAAAGATATTTTTTTGATTTTTCATGGGGATTGACATATTTTCTAAAGTTGCATATAATAATAGTACAAAGTGGGCAACAGCGTGTGTCTGCCAAAGCGTTGAAGCATAATAGCGTACCGGAATGCCTTGTTATGCAGAGCTTTTAGTAGGGGTTGTGCAGTAACCTCAAACCGGAGTAGGCTGCAAAGCCGAAAGAAAATGCTCAAAGCCGCCTTGCGTTGCAGGGCGGCTTTCTTTATGGACAGAGAGGTTTTATGGATAAATTACAAAAGTGTGCAAAAGCATTTGAAAAATTATTGGAGATACAGTATCGAATTATTATTGGCCGAAAGGGAAAAACCGTAGAGTTAGTGATTGGCTTTTCCAAATTAGACTTTCATCATCTGATGGGGCTTGGAAAACTAAAAGATTTGCGGATAGCAAAACAAAATCGCAGCTCTGTATTTGATGAAATCATAATCGGAAGCACCACCTATGAGACTTTAGCGAAAAGCCGTTATCTGTCTCAAATTGAAAACCGGTTTGAACCGTTGGCTTTGATTGAACAACTCCTAGACGATAACCGTCTGATATTCCGTTACAATGCAAAGTTGAATCAGTTTTCTTTAATTGAAGCGGACTATTTATTATCAACTCCGTTGGAAAACAGCGACATTTACATTTTTATTGCAGAACACAAGGACACCGGAAAATACTTCTGTCGGTCTTTCTTCCCGAAAGAGAAGAAAGATTACACAGAGGGACAGCCGCGCTATACTATGCTCTATAAAGAAAAAAAGAATTTAACTACTGGAGAGACCGTCATCCAATATGACCGCCTAACCCCGAAAACACAAACATAATTTTCTAAATAATTCAAGGAGGTATAACCCAATAATGCAACCAATTTCTGTTGAAGCGTTTGCCAGTATGGTCATGAAGAATAATAAAGGCTATCGAAAAAAGGAACTGGTAAAAACGCTGAACGAAACACTTACTGCCAAGAAAAACGGTGCAAAATGTATGATCTGTGGCGCACCGATTTGGGCAGCGGGAAGTGCCATCACTGGTAGCAACCTGTGCTTTACCTGTACAACAGGTGAAGCGAATGACAGCGACGATTATGAGATAGAGTAACAGGGTGTCGGGAAAATTCCGACACCCTGTTATTCTTATTCATCCTCTGATAGTACATTGTGTTGATCTGCCATTCTAACTGTCGGACACTCCACGCAGACTTTACACATTCCTCCATATAAAAGGTTCGTGCCTGTTCATCTGGTACACGCATCAAAAGGCGGTAATGTGACCAACTTAAATCGCTCCACAGTGTGGAGGATTTGGTAAGGTGCAATAAAATTGCCTCATATTATGCAGTCCTTGTACGCTAAATCCCTTCCCAAATTCTGCTGTTAGTTGTTATTATAAAAGCACCGCCAAATACTGCCGTAAAATCTTTTCCACCTTAAACATCCCAGCATATTGCATTAAAGCTCGCAGGTTCTTATCTTTTCTACGGGCATAAGATTTTAGCGCTCCCTGAAAGGTCTGAATTTCAATTCTGCTGCGGCTTCTGAGCAAATCACAGATCGTCCGCTCCATATCATAAACCGGCACAGTATGCCCGAACGGAGTTTTCGCTGTTGTAAGTCCTACATCATGTAAGCCTGCTTTAATCGTAAAAACTTGAATGCCTTCTGCTTTCATTTTGCTTGGATTGCATCCAGTTTTGACCGTAACTGTATATTCTATTGGTTCACGGTCTGTCAGATCGTGAAAAAATAAAGCTGTTTCATGTGAAAATACTGCTTGTTCAAATCGCAAATGAAGCAGATACATGGCATCCACCCAGGAATCTTTGGACAGATAAATCCCATGTGCGACTCTATCCAAATCTCGTGAACGCACATAATCATAAAATACCGGCTTTGAAATTCCAGAAGATACGACCTGTGATGTTCGTAGCATTCCTTCTTGTGCTGTTAGCATCTGATCCAGCTGTTCAAATTGTCCCATCATATCACTTCCTTTCGCACTAATATTATACGCGATATTAGTTCAAAAGTAAAGTCGTGGATATATAGTTCCTCTTCCCAAATTTAACAGACGGTGTTTGGCATTTTGTGGCTTTGCGTATTTTTTATCCATAAACCCAATCCTGAATCGCAAATTTCAAACTCTGCACCTTGCACAGTAACCAAATCGCAGCCAGTGGCAGCCCCATGGGGCTAATCAAAAACGCCATGACTAAAAGGATCACACCATTCTGCGGGGAATAGGTAATAAGCACAGCCACGCCAAGCAGAGCAATTACAGTGCTGAGCAGGCCAAGCACCAGACCGGATATGTAGATCAGCCCCGTGCAGAGCCAGACAAAAAGCGTCAGCACCAAAATGACCGGTGCAGTTGCGATCATCAGCAGGCATTTCAAAATCTTCATCCCAATTCCTCCTTCCAGCGGTCCAGATACCGTTTGCACAGGGTATCCGCTTCTTTTATATCATCTTCCGTCAGTTCCCGTCTGCCTTTGGTCAGTTCAATCTCCAGATAAGTCCGGTAATCATCGGATAGGAGGTCAAACAGTTCCCTGGGAGTATGGCACACCTCGCCGGTACAATAGTGAAAGTCCTGGTCAAACTCAACCCTTACACATCCATGACGGCTGATATAAACTTCGATGGTCTTATCTGCGGCCAGGTAGTCCGCAAAAATCTCTAACACTTTTTCAAAGGTCAGCATCTGTTTTCACTCCTTTGCTTCTATTCTATTTCATATTATCCGGTATGGACAGGCAAAAGACAAGGATACCGGCAAAAAGAAAAAGCGGAGGGAGGTGCGGCGAAGAAACGCCGTTCCTCCCTCCGCAAATGGAGTGTCTATCCCTGTTATGAAAGTTTAGAAAGCTGGGTAAGGATTTCCTTCACTCCCTCCCATAACTGCTCCTGCCGCTGGGATATATCCTCCAGATCGGCATCATAAACCCGCCCGGTCTCATGCACTTTGCGGGTTAGCTGATTTAAGTTGTTGCTGGAATATCGCATAAGGGAAACCAGTTCTTTCAGCTCCGGTAAATCCAGCTGCACCACATAGCCATCCAAAGCCATCTTCCGCAGATAGGCACTCAGGTTTTCTGTCCCATATTGCTGCATCTTTTGACGGATCAATTCCAATTCTTCTGCGGACACCCAAAACAAAACCGGAACATCCCGCTTACGCTTTGCCATAGTTATCGCTCCGGCTCCCGTTTCTTCGGTGCGGCAGGCTTATGGGCAGGCAGTTCCTGCTTGAGCTTTTGCAGGACAGAGCCTTTTTCTTTCTCCTGAACGGTCTTTCGAGCCTGTCTTGTAAACAGGTCTACAAGTCCCGGATTGACCTGATCTACTACCAGATAAGCATTGCGGCGAAACGCTTCTTTGTCCTCCGGCATAGGAATGGTCTTTGCCCATGCTTTGTTGTCACGGGAGATCCGCCCATCTGCATCCTTATGCTGAATGGTATTGGCGAGAATAAAGTTCATTCGCTCCGGTCCGAATTTCTCCATGACCTCCTGCACCGCAGAAGCGGTATCCAGTCGGTTGTCTCCGTAGTGGGTGCTGATTGCCTGCTCAATGGCAACTTTACAGGAAAAATTCGCCTGGTCAGACAGCCAATATGCGTCTGTTTCTCCATGCTTAGTCGCGTATGAAGCAGAATGAAGATAAACTACCATGGGATTAAGTTCTTCTGGCTCTCTGCATACCTCATTGGCCCGGCTTTCAATGCTGTCCCTTATTACATCCATATAGCCGGTCTCCAGCTTTTCAAAATAGCGGTACACATCCGCCAGCGGAGAGGGAGACTCCAAAAGAGCCTGTGCCTGTGCATCTGTCAACTCCAGTTCCTCCATCGCCATCACGATGTCCTCACGGATGGTGTACTCATAGGTGTGGTGCAGGATTTCTTCCGGGGACTGGCTTTTCAGCCAGTCCCTGTACTTATCCTGCTCGGCAGCCATCTTTTCATAAAGGGCTGTATTCAGATCGTTGGTATTCATGTTATCGCACCTCCTCATGCTGTTTGGGTTTCTTGTCGGTACTGCGGGGCGGCACCGGGCGTTTCAGATGGTCCAATACCGAAGGCCGTGTGCTTTTGGCAACGACAGCTTCAGCGTGTGCCTGTCCCTTTCCGTCGATGTTGAGCAGGGTATCTAGCTCCACCAGACGGGCGTTTTTGCTTCTCAGTTCTTCTTCATAAAGGAATGGCTTTCCGACTTCCTCCTTTGCGGCAGCCTGCTGCTGATAGAGGTTATCCAGCTGGGCCTTTGCCGCCTCCAGACGCTGGGGCATCTGGGCAAGGGCATTGTCGATACGGGTAAGGTTTCCGCGCGGGTCTGTACCAAGGGTTGCCCGGTGGGTCATCTGGCCTTTCAGCAGGAGCGTATATTCCTGTTTCCAAGCGGAAAATTCCACGGACATGGCATAGCCCCGGTAGCTGCCGATCTGCACCGGATCGGAGGTTTTGACCTCCTTGCAGGCGTCCAAAAGGGCTGCACCGGCGTTCTCTTTATCGGTCAGCAGGTCGCCCCGGATCTCCATACCGGCAAAGCCGTCCTCCGGGTGCGGGTGAACTGCCAGAACCTCCAAGTCAGATTCAAAGCCCTTGATAAAGCCCTTGTGCTTTTCAATCTCCTCCGGGAAGTATTTGAGCAGCTGGTCCTCCAAGCGGTACTGCTTGCTCTGGTGGTCGGCTTTCATCAGCTTCAGGCGAGATACCTCCACATCCAAATCCATACGCTCTTTGATACGGGGGTCTCCGGCGCACAGAGCCTTGATCTCGGCAAAACTGAGGGCGGTTTCATCCACATCATCGCAGGAGCGCACCGGCGATTTAGAAGTCATGATCTGGCTGATGAATTTTTGTTTGTTTTCGACGGTTTGCCACAGGTAGGCATCGAAAGTCCCCTCGGTAACATAGCGGTACACATGGACAAGGGGATTCTGGTTGCCCTGGCGCTCGATACGGCCCTTTCTCTGGGCAAGGTCTCCCGGTCTCCACGGGCAGTCCAGGTCATGAAGTGCCACCAGACGGTCCTGCACATTGGTGCCTGCACCCATCTTGGCGGTGCTGCCCATAAGCACACGCACCTGACCGGTACGGACTTTGGAGAACAGCTCCTTCTTCCTGACTTCAGTGTTTGCTTCATGGATAAAAGCGATCTGGTCGGCAGGCATCCCCTGGGCAATGAGTTTCTGACGAATATCGTCATATACCGTAAAGGCCGGTTCCTGCTCCGGCAGGGGCACAGCACCTTCCAGTGCATGAAGCAGCGGATTATCCAGCGTTTTCGCCGCCTTGCTTGCAGGGGCTTTTGCCTGCGGGGTAGAAATATCGCAGAACACCAGCTGGGTCAGCTTGTCAGCTTCGCCATCCCGCCAGATCTGCATGATATTGTCCACACACTGATTGACCTTTGTGCCGGGTTCGTCCGGCAGCAGCTGGTTGACGATCCTCTGGTCCAGTCCCAGCTTTCGGCCATCCGAGGTAATTTTGAGCATATTGTCCTGGGACGGGTCAACGCTGCCGCTGTGTACCAGCGATGCGCGCTCGGAAAGAGCCTTGACCATTTCCTTCTGATGTCCGGTAGGCTGCGCCACGATATTGTGGTATTCCACTTCCGGGGTAGGAAGATTCAACTGGTCGGCAGTCTTGATGTCCGCCACTTCTTTGAACAGGTTCATCAGCTCCGGCAGGTTAAAGAACTTGCTGAATCTCGTTCTTGCCCGGTAGCCGGTTCCCTCCGGTGCCAGCTCCAATGCTGTGACAGTCTCCCCAAATCGGGAAGCCCAGCAGTCGAAGTGGGTCATGTTCAGTTCTTGCAGGCGTTCATACTGGAGATAACGCTGCATGGTGTAAAGCTCGGTCATGGAGTTGCTGACCGGGGTGCCGGTGGCAAAGATCACGCCACGGTTTCCGGTGATCTCATCCATATAGCGGCACTTGGCAAACATATCGGAGGATTTCTGTGCGTCCGATGTGGATAAGCCTGCCACATTTCGCATTTTGGTGTATAG
>BBZU01000016.1 GCA_001304995.1 Clostridia bacterium UC5.1-1D10
CGAGATTTCTGGTGATGATGCGCTCAGGGGACACACCCGTTCCCATTCCGAACACGACGGTTAAGACCTGAGCGGTCGATGGTACTTGGTGGGAAGCTGCCTGGGAGAGTAGATGGTCGCCAGAATCCAATATGCCGATGTGGCTCAATTGGCAGAGCAGCTGACTTGTAATCAGCAGGTTATCGGTTCGAGTCCGATCATCGGCTTTTTAGTTAAGGTTTTCACGGGTCTTTTAGCTCAGTTGGTTAGAGCATCCGGCTCATAACCGGACGGTCCCGGGTTCGAGTCCCTGAAGACCCATTAAAAACTAAATATGGCTCAGTAGCTCAGTTGGTTAGAGCGCCGGCCTGTCACGCCGGAGGTCGTGGGTTCGAGCCCCATCTGAGTCGTTTCATGGGAGTTTAGCTCAGCTGGGAGAGCATCTGCCTTACAAGCAGAGGGTCACAGGTTCGAGCCCTGTAACTCCCATGTTTTTTGTAAAGTATGGCGGAGTAGCTCAGTTGGCTAGAGCATGCGGTTCATACCCGCAGTGTCGGGGGTTCAAATCCCTCCTCCGCTATTTTTTATTTCATATGGTCCGTTGGTCAAGGGGTTAAGACACCGCCCTTTCACGGCGGTAACGCGGGTTCGAATCCCGCACGGATCATTTTTCAGACGGACAGATTACTGTCCGTTTTTTATTTTCAAAAACAAAAAAATCACCTCTTAACTATTTTGTTAAAAGGTGATTTTTTAATGGTTATTTTTCAGAATCATTTTGATCTTTCTGGTTTTGCTCCCCTCGATTTCCTAGGAAAAAAGAACGGGTGAAAACATAGGGGGCGATGAAATAAACCACAGCAAACGCCACGATGGATGGATACCAGTCCAATGTGTTTTTGAACAGCCATTCATAAAGAAATACCAAAATGGCAGAAACCAGACCGATGATAAGCCTTGTTTCAACTTTCATAGAAATCCTCCTCTTTTTGAAACGATTACGTTTATCATATCACGGACAAAGTTTTTCGTAAAGTTGCAAAGAGAAGAATTCAATTTTGCAAAGAGAGAACTTCATGGTAAAAACAATCCAGCACACCTCGATAATTTTCTTTCCACGGTTTATTTTTTCCGCAATAATGAATGATACAGGTGTTTTGTCTGACCCAATCTAAGTCGATTTTCTCATTTTGGAAATTTGCGTTATGAAGAAAGTACATGCGGTCACTGAGATTATAACGCAGGTGGTCGATGAGTTTTGTTTCATTGCCATACAAAGCGGAAAGAATGTCCTGATCCGGCAATGTAAAATAAGCTTGACGCTTTTCGATATAAGCTAATATGTCCTGGCGGCAGGGGCGTTTGCGCAGTTCTTCCAGATTGATGAGAAGGACACCAGAATTCAGATAAGGGGCGTCTTCGGGCATTTGCAGACGGGCACCGTTCAGCCGTGTCAAAAATTTACGGACATGGGTGGCTCCGCAGAACAGATTGCCGTCAAAGGACATGTGATAGAGTTCTTCCAGCGGACGAATGACGATGATATCTGGGTCCAGATATAATACACGGTCTAATGTTTCTGGCAGAAATTCCGCTGCCAGCAGACGATAATACATGGTTTTAGGATAACGTGTATTTTGTGGAAAATCGGAAAAAGCTGTATCCGGTACGGAAATAAAGTGAAATCTTGCATTTTCGGCTGTATTTTGGATCAGTTTCTGCTGGACAGCTTCTGGTAACTGGTCATGAAGGATATAAAGGTCATATCCTCCCTCGCAGGGAAAACGCAGAATAGAACGGATACAGGTTTCCAATACAGACACATAATTTTCATTGATGGTAAATAAAAGATGCACATGCATTCCTCCTGTCTGATCTCTTTAGAAAATATCTTAGCAGATGCAGAAGAAAAAGCCATAGACAAAAACGGGATTTTGTCATTGAAAAACAGATAAAACCTGACAGGATATGCACAAAAAAGAACAGGGGTTCTTTATAGAATCCGGTTCTTTTTATATTTATTTTAAAAACATACGAATCATAGATGCATAAAGTTCTTGATAAGGCTGATAGCGCATAGGCAGATCTAGCCAAGTCTTTTTGTCTACGATGCTTTTGAAATGGGAGAATGTATCAAAGCCAGCTTTTCCGTGATAAGACCCCATACCGCTGGCACCTACACCGCCGAAGCCCATTTCACTGGTTGCCAGATGAATGATGGTATCATTGACACAGCCGCCGCCGAACTGACAATGTTTTGTGACCGCCCCGATGGTTTTGGGACTTTCAGAGAACAGATACAGGGCAAGGGGATGGGGTTTTTCGTTAATAGTCTTCATCACATCCCGCATATGGCGATAGGTCAGAATGGGAAGCAGGGGGCCAAAGATTTCTTCCTGCATGACAGCATCATCCCAAGTGACGTTATCCAAAATAGCAGGTGCGATACGCAATTCACCATCATCACATTGACCACCCCACACATTCTGAGAGGTATGGAGCAGATTTTGCAGCCGCTGGAAGTGTTTTTCGTTGATGATTTTGCCATAATTGGGATTTTCCAGAGGATGTTTTCCAAATTGTTTTAAAATTTGTTTTTTCAGTTCGCTGACAAGTTCTTCTTTTTTGCTTTCGTGACAATAGATATAATCAGGTGCTACGCAGGTCTGGCCGCAGTTGAGGAATTTGCCGAATACAATGCGTTTGGCTGCTAGTTTCACATTGGCAGTGCTGTCTACGATACATGGGCTTTTGCCGCCCAATTCCAGTGTAACAGGAGTCAGATGCTCTGCGGCGTGCCGGAGGACTTCTTTTCCCACATTCTGGCTGCCTGTAAAGAAAATATAGTCAAAGGGCTGTTCCAAAAGGAAACTGTTTTCTTTTCTGCCGCCAGTAACAACGGCTACATAGGCAGGATCAAAACATTCTTCTAGCAATTCCTGTATCAATGCAGATGTATAAGGGGAATAGGCACTGGGTTTTACAACAGCCGTATTCCCTGCCGCCAGTGCATCCACCAATGGTTCGATAGTCAGCAGAAAAGGATAGTTCCAAGGGCTCATGATGAGCGTGACGCCGTAAGGGCTGGGCTGCACATAGCTTTTTGCGGGAAACTGTGCCAGAGGTGTTTTTACTCGTCTGGGAGAGGCGAATTTTTTCAGATGCTTCATCTGATAAGTGATTTCTGCCAGACACATGCCTGTTTCGCACATGTAGCTTTCAAAGGGGCTTTTGCCTAAATCTGCTTCCAATGCGGCATGGATTTCTTTTTCGTGGATTTCAATGGCTCTTTTCAGCATTGCCAGTGCATGCATACGAAAGGCAAGGGAGTGAGTTTTCCCAGTGGCAAAAAAAGCCTTTTGTTTTTGTATCAAATGGGTGGTGTCTGCTTTATTCATGGTTTAGTCCTCCATAATATCATAGTAGAAACGCTGTAATTCTTTTGCGTTCATGAGTTTGGGAACAGGGTACAGGGGATTGGCTTCATGATCCGCTTTTTTGGCAAGGGAAGGAATATCCTCTGCTCGTATTTCCGGCAGTTTTCTGGGGATATCCAGCAGATCCTGTAAGTCCCGTACGGCCTGAATGAATTTTTCCGCACCGACTCTATGGCTTTCCATAGGGTCTGAAATGCCGATTGCCACAGCCAGACGATGGAGTTTCCGGTAAGCGTGTCTACCGTAAGCCTGCAAAACGTAGGGCAGCAATACGGCATTGGCGAGGCCGTGAGGCGTGTTATATCGTCCGCCTAAAGAATGGGCAACAGCATGAACATAACCTACATAAGATTTGCTGAAGGCGTTTCCAGCAAAATAAGCTGCGTGGAGCATATGACGGCGGGCGTTCATATCATTGCCATCAGCATAGGCTTTGGGCAGATAAGTGAAGATCAGCTTTACAGCACTGATGGCATCATGTCTGGTTTCTTTGGTGGTAGAACCGCCGATGAAAGCCTCAACAGCATGGGTCAATGCGTCCATACCTGTGGTTGCTGTAACAGCAGGGGGCAGCCCTCTCGTGACTTCTGGATCCAGAACAGCGTATCTGGGAATGAGTACAAAGTCGTTGATGGGATATTTGTGCCGTGTGCGACTGTCGGTGATGACTGCCGCCAATGTAGTTTCACTGCCTGTGCCGGCAGTGGTGGGAATGGCAATGAGCAAGGGGAGTTTTTTCCATACCTGCAAAATGCCTTCCATTTTGTCCAGGGTTTTTCTGGGACGGGCAATCCGCGCCCCCACAGCCTTGGCACAGTCCATGGAAGAACCTCCCCAAAGCCGATGATGGCCTGACAGTGATGGGCGTTGTATAAGGCTCTGGCTTCTTCCACTTGGTCTGTGGTGGGATTGGATACAGTCTGGTCGTAAACGATACAGCTGATGCCAGCCTGTTTCAGAGATTGTTCCAATGGCTGCGTGATTTGATTTCCGCGAACTACCGGGTCTGTTACCAGCAGGATACGGGAGATTCCCTTTCGTCCCAAAAGGGGAACCAATGCGTCTATATGATGGAGCAGAGCCGGCTTTCGATAAGGCAGAAAAGGAATTGCCATATGGAACACTTCCTGAAAGACTCTGCAGTATATTTTTCTTGGCAAAAACATGATACAAACTCCTTTTTCATAAAATCGGGTTTTTCGCAGAAATCATAGCACAATCGGAAAAACCTGTCAAATATGCGACTTGACAGACCAGACAAGTGGGCATATAGTGAAAGCAGAACAATGTTTAGGGGGCATCGTTATTTTTTAGGAGGAAGAAATGAAAAGATGGGGAAAGCATTTCTATTTTTTGCTGGCTGTCTTCTGGATTTTGGGACTGAGTGGATGTGGAGAGTCCATCACAGTTGCCATTGATGGTGCGGAAGTACAGACAACGGAAGTAGAGGAAGAACATTGGATATCGGTGGAAGGATTGCAGGAGTATGGTTTTGCGCTGCAAAAAGGAGACAAAATGACTGGCAGCTTGGAAACGAATTGGGTGCTGTATCCGTTATCACCGGATATGAAAACGGTGGAGAAAGAAGAAATCATCATACACGATGACGCTGAGCAGCACAATGTGTACTGCAATGGGCTGTTGGTTCCAACGAAAGTCATCAATGGAAAATTGATGGTGGCAGTGGAAAGCCTGACGGGAGAAAATCCAGACCAGTCTTATCTGACCTATGGCGGTGTAAGGGAAAGTATAGATCAATTACAGCAGACCCGCTATGGTGTGTATTTGATTGAGAAAAAAGAAGAAGCGGATGGAGAGTGGCAGCTGAATGTACTGCGGCCTACCATGCCATTAAAGACACCTTGGGGATGTATCCTTTTTGAGAAAGTACTGACGGATGAGATTCCTTTTACAAAAGAATCTTTTTCGGAGGAATATGTGAGTCTGCTGGATCTGGCGGAAAACATGGGGTTGTCCTTTGCACTGCATAAAGGCATTTTGCATATGCATCAGGAGGAAACGGTGGAAACCTATGAGGTGCCTTTGGAAACCATCCCTCAGGATTTTATGGAAAAACGACAGATTTCCGGCTATGTGCTGACAGGAGAAAGCATGCGGATTGCCTGTGTTTATGACGGGAAGAAACTGTATGCCAATCTGGAAGATTTGCAGGAAGTACTGGCCGCAGAGGGATATATTTATGAAAGAGAAACAAGAACTTTCACACAGGATGTTGAATAATTTTTGGTAGAAAATACAGGGAATCCTTATCAAAGGATTCCTTTTTTCTATTAGAACAAATGAATAGATTATGGTATAATTAAAAGAACAAAGGAAAAAAGAGCTATAATTTGTCATGATCGTTTGAGAAAATAGGCAGTCCTTTGTTTGCTTGCCGGAAATGTTTCTAAAAAATATGAAAGCTGAAATTTTCGGTAAAGGAAAATGATTGTTGTAAATAAGGAACCTGTGAAGGGAAAAGTGCTGGAGCCAGAAAAGTGAAAAAAATAGGATTCCTTCTGGAAAGGGGCACTCTTTTTTTATCAGGTATTTGGTAAGGAGGTGCGATATGAGCAGATTGAGTATTATCACACCCAATAAGGCACAGACCGTTGTGGAAGGGCTTTATCGGGATGTAGAACGTAGGATCATCGCCAGTCCTCCCGGGCTCTGTCCTGTGGATATGGCTGCGGCTTTTCTGAAACTGTGCCATGCCCAGACTTGTGGGAAATGCGTGCCCTGCCGTGTTGGTCTGGGACAGTTACAGGTGTTGCTGGAAAGAGTTTTGGACGGCAAAGGCAGCGAGGATGATTTACAGCTCATTGAAAAACCGCTCGTGTCATCAAAAATTCCGCTGACTGTGCCATTGGTACAGAAGCGGCAGAAATGGTATTGCGTGGTGTGTTAGGGTTCCGTGATGATTATCTGGAACATATCCATAATAAACGCTGTCTGTTTAACATTTACCAGCCGGTGCCCTGTGTGGCCCTCTGTCCTGCAAATGTGGATATTCCCGGGTATATTGCCCTGGTTTCCCATGAACGTTATGCAGATGCGGTACGTCTTATTCGAAAGGACAATCCCTTTGTGACATCCTGTGCTATGGTCTGTGAACATCCCTGTGAAGCACGGTGCCGCAGAAATATGGTAGATGATGCCATCAACATTCGTGCGCTGAAACGGTATGCTGTGGATAATGCGGGCGTAGTGCCTGCACCGCCTTGCGCAGAACCAACAGGAAAGAAAGTTGCTATTCTGGGTGGTGGCCCCGGCGGTTTGAGTGCGGCATATTATCTGGCACTGATGGGACACCATGTAGAAGTATTTGAAAAACATAAAAAACTGGGCGGTATGCTCCGTTACGGCATCCCCAGCTATCGTCTGCCCAGAGAAAGACTGGATGAGGATTTGGAAGCCATCCTTTCCACAGGCATTACAGTACATACCGGTGTGGATGTAGGCAAAGCTGTGACACTGCCACAGCTGAAGGAAGCTTTTGACTGTATTTATATCTCTATCGGTGCCCAGAGCGATAAAAAGATCGGCATCGAAGGTGAGGACAAACGCGGCGTTATGTCTGCGGTACAGATGCTGCGCAGCATTGGCGACGGCGCTCTGCCGGATTTCCGGAAAAAACGCGTTGTTGTCGTTGGCGGCGGCAATGTAGCTATGGACTGTACCAGAAGTGCAAAACGTCTGGGTGCAGAAAGTGTAACCTGCGTATACCGCAGAAGAAAAGTGGATATGACAGCACTGCCTGATGAAATTGAAGGCGCAATCGGTGAAGGCTGCGAAATCATGTGTATGCATGCGCCTCTGCGGATTTCCGGCGATGAGGACGATAATGTAACAGCACTGTGGGCACAGCCTCAGATCGTTGGGCCTATGGACAGCGGCGGCAGACCTCGTCCCATGCCTGCGGACGCGCCTCCTGTGCGGATTCCTTGTGATATCATCATCGTTGCTATCGGACAGGGTATTGAAACACAGCCCTTTGAAGAATACGGCGTGCCCATCAAACGTGGCGTTATTGATGCTATGGCAAGCAGTGACGTAGAAAATATCGACGGCGTATTTGCTGGCGGCGACTGCGTAACAGGCCCCGCGACGGTCATTCGTGCCATTGCGGCTGGTAAGGTTGCGGCTGCCAATATTGACGAATATTTGGGCTTCAATCACCAGATCACAGTGGATGTGGAAATTCCTCCCGTACGGCTGAACACAATGCCTGCCGGCGGCAGAGTCAACACCACAGAACGCAGTGCCGGTGAAAGAAACCATGACTTTAATTTGATTGAATGCGGCTTGACCCACGAAGAAGCCATGCAGGAAAGCTGCCGCTGTCTGCGGTGTGACCATTACGGCTATGGCAACTTCAAAGGAGGGAGGGTGGACAAATGGTAAATCTGACCATAGATGGAAAACAAGTACAGGTAAAAGAAAATACCACCATTCTGGAAGCGGCAAGAGCTGCCGGCATTCATGTGCCTAGCCTGTGTTATTTGAAAGATATCAACGAAATTGGCGCCTGCCGTGTTTGTGTTGTGGAAGTGGAAGGCGTAGATAAACTCATTTCCTCTTGTAATAACATTGTCAGTGAAGGCATGGTAGTCCATACCAACAGCCCCAGAGTCAGAGAAGTCAGAAAGACCAATGTGGAACTGATTCTTTCTCAGCATGACAGCAAATGTACCATGTGTGTACGCAGCGGCAACTGTACATTGCAGACAATCGCCAATGATTTGGACATTCGCCGTCAGCCTTATGAAATGCAGGTGCCCCCTTATCAGTGGAGCCCTCGTTCTCCTTTGATTCGAGATGCTTCTAAATGTATCAAGTGCATGCGCTGTATCCAGATTTGTGATAAGGTACAGGATCTGCATATTTGGGACGTAGAAGGTACTGGTGCCAGAACTACCGTCGACGTTGCTTATAACAATCGTATCATGGACTCCGACTGTTCTTTCTGCGGGCAGTGTGTTACCCACTGTCCTGTGGGGGCATTGAGCGAACGGGATGATACAGAACAGTTCTTTGCGGCCCTGGCAAATCCCAAGAAAAAAGTCATCGTTCAGGTTGCTCCGGCAGTACGGGCTTCTTGGGGAGAAGAAATGGGTCTTTCTCAGGAAGATGCGGATGTTGGCAAAATCGTAACAGCTTTGAAAATGATGGGGGTAGATTATGTCTTTGACACAGACTTTGCGGCAGACCTGACCATCATGGAAGAAGGCAGTGAACTGCTGCGTCGTCTGAACGAAGGAGAACATCAGTATCCTATGTTCACATCCTGCTGTCCTGCATGGGTACGGTTCATGAAGAGTCAGTATCCTGACATGACAGAATGTCTTTCCACAGCAAAATCTCCTCAGCAGATGTTTGGGGCCGTTGTGAAGGCTTATTATGCAGGGAAACTGGGGATTGCAAAAGAAGATGTGTTCAGTGTATCCATCATGCCCTGCATCGCCAAAAAGAGCGAAAATATCCTGCCTACCATGAACGACGCGGGAACAGGAAGAGATGTGGATTTGGTGCTGACTACCAGAGAATTTGTGCGGATGCTCCGTGCAGAACATATCCGACCTGATTTGCTGGAAAGCACACCTTTTGATGATCCGATCGGAGAAGCGACTGGCGCTGGTGTCATTTTCGGTGTTACCGGCGGCGTTATGGAAGCGGCTCTGCGCAGCGCTTATTATCTGGTAAACGGCGAAAATGCGGCTCCTGATGCTTTCCAGAATGTTCGTGGACAGGAAGGCTGGAGAGAAGCGGAATTTGAACTGGCAGGCAAAACCCTGCGGGTGGCTGTTGCCAGCGGATTGGGTAATGCAAGAAAACTGGTGAAAGCTCTGCGTAAAGGCAAAGCACATTATGACTTTGTGGAAATCATGGCTTGTCCTGGCGGTTGTGCCGGCGGCGGCGGTCAGCCCATCAAAGATGGACTGGAACAGGCAGAACGCCGCGGAAATCACCTGTATTTCCTGGATGATATTGCGAACCTGCGTTTCAGCCATGAAAACCCGGCAATCCAAGCGCTGTATAAAGATTTCCTGGGCGAACCTTTGGGAGAAAAAGCCCATCATTTGCTCCATACAGACCATACGGCATGGAAAATGCCCAGAGAATCAGAATAAGATAACAAACGTGATACTTCAAGCAACTTCCTCTTAAGAAAACATCAATTCTTTCTTTGATTTCTTAAGGGAAGTTGTGGCGGCTGTCTAATATAAGAAAGCTGGAATCCCCTGTATCATTGGGATTTCAGCTTTCTTTGTTTTCTTATGAAGAAGCCACTGATGGCGTCTCGTTTGCTGTTTTTAGAAAGAGGGCAAGCCAAAGGGGACGTTTGTCAGAGAAGGACAAAACCGAGATGTTCACTGCAAAACACTTAAAAAATGACCAATGGGAGAAGGGGAATCCAAGATACATCTTCCATAAAACATGCACAAAAAAGAATGTATTCCTTTGTGTAAAAAGACAGTTGTTTTTCTGAGACGCGCAAAGTGACGGTATTTTTGCAGAGGATTTTTGATTTTTCAACAGGTTTCATAGAAGCGCAGCTTTTTCCATATTGGGGGTTTACATCGGCAATCCTTTGTGATAGTATGAGAAAAAATAACCAGACGAAAGGGTTGCATATTTATGATTCAAAATAATTTTGCTGCAACTGCATACTTTTATTTTTACCGTGTTTTCAGAGATTCAAAGTGAATTTTACTGTTAGGAAAAGACGGTTCGTTTTGTTGTTTTTTTCTTTGGAAGGACATATAGGACTTCGCAGTGAAATTCGCTGCGGAGTCTTTCTTTTTTTGTAGGAAAGAAGGGTAGGCAGCGATGAAAGGAAGCGTTTTATCATGAAGGAGGTAAGTGGAATGATTATTGTACTGAAACAGAATACAAAACCGGAACAACTGGAAAACTTGGAAGCGTGGATTCACAGCATGGGGATTGAAACCCATGTTTCCATTGGAAAAACCCATACCATCATCGGTCTGGTGGGGGATACTTCTCAGGTGGATATGGATTTGGTAAGAGCATTGGACATTGTAGAAAACGTAAAACGGATACAAGAGCCATTTAAAAATGCAAACAGAAAATTCCACAATGAAGACTTGGTGGTGGACATCGGCGGCGTGAAGATTGGCGGCGGCAATTTCCAAATCATTGCTGGTCCTTGCTCCGTAGAGTCCAGAGAGCAGGTATGCTACATTGCAGAATGTGTGAAAAAATCCGGCGCAGGTCTGCTCCGCGGCGGCGCATTTAAGCCCAGAACTTCCCCTTACGCTTTCCAGGGACTGAAAGGCGAAGGCATTGAACTGCTGGAAGAAGCAAAGGCAAAAACAGGGCTGCCCATCGTATCTGAAATCATGAATATCAGCCATTTGCCAATGTTTGAATCCGTTGATGTGATTCAGGTAGGGGCAAGAAACATGCAGAACTTTGATCTGCTGCGGGAACTGGGTACCATCAACAAACCTATCCTGCTGAAACGTGGGCTGGCAAACACCATTGAAGAATGGCTTATGAGTGCGGAATACATCATGGCAGGGGGCAATGAAAACGTCATCCTTTGCGAAAGAGGCATCCGTACTTTCGAAACCAAAACAAGAAATACATTGGATTTATCCGCCATTCCTGTTTTGAAAAAACTGACACATCTGCCTGTTATCGTAGACCCCAGCCATGCCTTGGGACATTCCAACATGGTAAAACCCATGGCTATGGCGGCAACAGCGGCAGGGGCAGATGGGCTCATGATCGAAGTGCATAACGACCCGGCAAGAGCGCTGTGTGACGGCGCACAGTCCCTGACACCGGAAGCATTTGACGATGTGGCAAAGGCTGTATTCCAAATCAGACCTTTTGCCTGCAAATACAACGAAGCTTAAGAGAAAACATAGAAAAAGAGGTGACACATATGAAAGTCGGCGTTGTAGGAATGGGGCTTATTGGCGGCTCCATGGCGAAAGCCATCCATAAAAAAACAGAACATACAGTGATCGGCTGGGACGCATCAGAAACGGTACGGCTCAGCGCAAAGCTGCTGGATGCAGCAGATGAATTCATGGTTGACGGCAATCCCAAAGATTGCGATTTGGTGCTCATTGCCCTTTATCCACAGGCGACCGTAGATTATGTGCGCCAACATGCAAAAGATTTCAAAAAAAGGCGCCATGGTGGTGGATTGCGCAGGGGTGAAACGGCTGGTTTGCCAGAATGTGCAGGATATCGCGGCAGAAAATGGTTTCATTTTCATTGGTGCCCATCCCATGGCAGGCATTGAGCGTTCCGGCTTTAACTTTTCCAGTGAAAAGATTTTTGAAGGCGCGACCATGATTTTGACACCTTTCCAAGGTACAGATATTGCCGATGTAGACCGACTGAGCCAGTTTTTCAAAAGCATTGGCTTTGCCCGGATGCAGGTGGCAACGGATGCGGAACATGATCAGATGATTGCTTACACATCCCAGCTGGCACATGTGGTTTCCAGCGCCTATATCAAAAGTGAATTGTCTCCAAGATTCAAGGGATTTTCCGCAGGCAGTTTCCATGACATGACCCGTGTGGCAAAGCTGAACGAAACCATGTGGACAGAACTGTTTTTGGTGAACAAAGATTATCTGGCAGACGAGATCGACGGTCTGGTGGAGCGGTTGCAGGCTTACAGCAAAGTTATCCGCAGCGGCGATGGAGATACCTTGAAAGCCATGCTGAAAGATGGGAAAGAAAAACGCCTTGCCGTTGACGTTGTAAAAGAGTTTGAGTAAGAAGGTGTGTGTATGAGAAGTGTAACGGTGAAAACTTCCGCAACGTATGAGGTGCTCATTGGCAGCGGACTCCTTCAGAAAGCGGGAGAAGCAGTGAAAAAAGTCATTTCTCCCTGTAAAGCTGCCATTGTGACAGACAGTACAGTGGTGCATTTATATGAAGAAACCGTCCGCCAGTCATTGACGGAAGCCGGATTTTCTGTCTGCACATTTGTGTTTCCCGCAGGCGAAGCATCCAAGAACATTCATACCCTCAGCCATTTGCTGGAATTTCTGGCAAAAGAGGAAATGACCAGAACGGATTTGATTGTGGCTCTGGGAGGCGGTGTGACAGGAGATTTGGCGGGTTTTGGCGCGGCGGTATATCTGCGGGGCATCCCCTTTGTACAGATTCCCACCACATTTCTGGCGGCCATTGATTCTTCCGTAGGCGGAAAAACGGCTGTGGATTTGGAGGCTGGTAAGAATCTGGCAGGCGCTTTTTATCAGCCAAAACTAGTATTGTGTGATACGGATGTATTGCAGACGTTGCCAGAAGTTGTTTTTGCGGATGGCATTGCGGAAGCATTGAAATATGGCGTATTGGGTGACGCTGCATTGTTTGAAAAAAATTGCCGGAGGCGATTTTCGGCAGGATTTGGAAGAAATTATTGAAACCTGCGTTTCCATGAAACGGGACGTAGTAGAGGAAGATGAATTTGACACAGGCAAGCGCCAGCTGTTGAATCTGGGACATACCTTTGGACATGCCATTGAACAGAAAAGCCATTTTCAAATGACTCATGGTCATGCCGTTGCCATCGGGATGCATCTCATCGCCAAAGTGGCAGAAGCAAAAGGCATTGCGGAGAAAGGTACAGCGGCGGCCATTGCGAAGGCGCTGGAACAGAATCAATTGCCTAAGGAAACCACTTTTTCTCCGGCAGAAGTGGCAGAAGGAACCTTTTGGGATAAAAAACGCCGAGGCGGAACCATCAGTTTTGTATTTCCCAAGAAAATCGGTGCTTGTGAAATCGTAAAAATACCAGTGGAAGAAGTGGAAGAATTAGCAAGAACAGCTATGGAATCGTAAAGGAGGGAGGCTATGAACATCAAAATATCCAGAGGAGCCCTGCGGGGAATAGTGCAGATGATCTCCTCCAAGTCTGATGCCCATCGTCTGTTCATTGGCGCGGCGCTGGCTGATCAGCCAACGGAAATGATGATTAATGGCAGCTCTGAGGATTTGGAAGCCACCCTTCAGTGTTTGCAGGCATTGGGCGCAGATCTTCTCCGTCAGGGGGA
The DNA here is from genome assembly GCA_001304995.1 of Clostridia bacterium UC5.1-1D10. Classification (GTDB taxonomy): domain Bacteria; phylum Bacillota; class Clostridia; order Lachnospirales; family Anaerotignaceae; genus Anaerotignum. The sequence goes on from BBZU01000016.1 coordinate 13,466, forward strand.
TAAAATCACAGTGTCCCCAGTGGAGAAAAAAGAAGATCTGGCTGTGATGGATTGCAGAGAAAGCGGCTCTACCCTTCGTTTTCTGCTGCCAGTGGCGGCTGCATTGGGTAGAAACGTATTGGTGGAAGGCAAAGGCAGGCTGCCTCAGCGTCCCATCGGTATTTTGACAGAATTGCTCAGAGAGCATGGCTGTTTTGTCAGCAGTGACCAGCTGCCCTTGGAAATGTCTGGACAGCTCAAGGGCGGTACATTTTCTCTGCCGGGCAATGTAAGTTCTCAGTTTATCACGGGCCTGCTCTTTGCATTGCCTTTGTTAGAAGAAGATAGTGAAATTATATTGACCACAGAAGTGGAATCCCGTGGATATATTGATATGACACTGCATACTCTCAAGCGCTTTGGTATTGAAGTGGAGGAAGGAAAAAGGGGATTTCGTATTCCCGGCGGACAGCAGTACCATTCCCCCGGTGTGATGCAGGCAGACGGCGACTGGTCTAATGGTGCCTTTTGGCTCACAGCCGGTGCCATGGGTCAGCCGGTGACATGTTGTGGACTACAAATGGATTCTCCCCAGGGAGACAAAGCCATTTTAGATATATTGAAACAGTTTGGTGCACATGTGGAAGTGGAAGAAGATCGAGTGATGGTTTCTCATGGGAAACTGAGAGGATGCGTCATTGATGCGGCGCAGATTCCCGATCTGGTACCCATATTGTGCATGGCGGCAGCGGCGGCAGAAGGAAAAACAGAAATCCGAAATGCCGGCAGGCTGCGGATCAAAGAAAGTGACCGCCTGACGGCTATGGCGGACTGTTTGAAGCGGCTGGGTGTTCCAGTGGAGGAAAAACAGGACGGCTTAGTTATTCATGGCGGGACATTGACAGAACAGCAAGGAGAAATTCGTATAGATGCTTACGGCGATCACCGAATCGTCATGTCGGCGGCAGTAGGTGCGGCTTTGCTTGGAAGAGAAGCAGTCATTGAAGGTGCGGAAGCCGTGGCAAAGTCTTATCCGGCATTTTTCGCAGAATTTATTCGTTTAGGAGGTGGCGCAGATGTCCTCTAATTTTGGAGAACGGATCAAGATTTCTATTTTTGGACAGTCCCATTCCGAAGCTATTGGGGTAGTCATTGACGGACTGCCAGCGGGAGAAGAAATTGATCTGGAAAAGGTGCAGGCGTTTATGAAACGGCGGGCACCTGGTCAGCATAAATATTCCACTACAAGAAAAGAGGGAGATGTGCCGGAAGTGGTGTCCGGTTTATTTGAAGGAAAAACATGCGGCGCGCCATTATGCGCCATGATACACAATACAAACGCCCATTCTAAAGATTACAGCGATCTGGTGAAAACACCCCGTCCTGGTCATGCGGACTATACGGCGGCGATAAAATACGGCGGTTTTCAGGACTATCGAGGCGGCGGACATTTTTCCGGCAGATTGACAGCACCTCTTTGCTTCGCAGGGGCGGTATGTATGCAGATTCTGGGAAGAAAGGGCATTCACTTTGGCGCTCATATCCATTCCATTCACGGCATTGCGGATACGCCCATGAATCCGGTGAAAATCACAGCGGAAGAACTGGCAGAAGTGACAGCTAAAACATTCCCTGTCTTTTCCGATGAAGCTGGTCTGCGGATGCAGGAAGTCATTGAGGATGCACGGCTGAATCAGGATTCCGTCGGCGGTGTGGTGGAAGCGGCAGTGGTAGGGCTTCCCGTTGGCTTAGGCGAGCCTATGTTTGATGGATTGGAAAGCAAGCTGGCTTCTATTTTATATGCCATTCCAGCAGTGAAAGGCGTGGAATTTGGCGGTGGTTTTGGTGTGGCAGAGCTTTTTGGCTCAGAAAATAACGATCCATTTTACTTTGATGAAAATGGCAATGTAAAAACAACCACCAACCACCATGGCGGTTCTTTGGGTGGTATTTCCAGTGGAATGCCTCTGATAGTGCGGGTGGCATTTAAGCCCACACCGTCTATTTCCAGAGAACAGAATACCATTGGCATGGAATCTGGGCAGAATGAAACCGTTCGTGTCATTGGCCGTCACGATCCCTGTATTGTACCAAGAGCGGTACCTTGTGTGGAGGCGGCAATGGCGGTGGCGATTTTGGATTTATATGAATTACAGCAGAAGAAATAACCAGGAGGGGTAAATGTATGTATTTGGACGAATTGAGAAATCAGATCAACGATATTGATGATAAAATTGTTGAGTTATTCGTAGAACGTATGAAAGTGGCTTCTGAAATCGCGGGAGCAAAGGCGGAAAAGAATCTGCCCGTACTGGATATGCGCAGAGAAAATGCTGTATTGCAGAAAATTATGGAAAAGGCAGGGGAAGAATTTGAACTCTATGCCAATACCCTTTACCGCACCATGTTTGATGTGAGCAAAAGCTACCAGGCAGGGATTTTGATGCAGGAAACACCTTTGTCCAAAGAAATCATGGCAAGCATCGAAAATCCGCTCATGGAATTCCCCAAAAAAGCAGTGGTAGCATGTCAGGGAACAGAAGGTTCCTATGCGGATCGCGCTTGCAGCAGACTGTTCACCATGCCCAATACCATGTTCTTCAAAAGCTTTGAGCATGTATTCAATGCGGTGGAAAGCGGTCTGTGCCGTTATGGGGTGCTGCCCATTGAAAACAGCTCCGCAGGCTCTGTGACAGAAGTTTATGACCAGATGATGCGTCATAAATTCCATATTGTCAGAAGTTTGAAACTCCACATCAATCATGCGCTGTTGGGAAAACACGGCGCGGATTTCTCCAACGTCAAAGAAATCATTTCCCACGAACAGGCTTTGAGTCAGTGCAGTGAATTTTTGAAATCCCTTCCTCATGTGAAAGTGACTGTATTTGAAAATACAGCCACAGCGGCAAAATATGTGGCAGAATGTGATCGGGATGATATTGCAGCCATTTCCTCTCCTGAATGCGCGAAACTGTATGGCTTACAGGTGATGAAAAATGACATCCAGAACAACCAGAACAACTACACACGCTTCATCTGTATCGCAAAAGATATGGAAATCTATGCTGGTTCCAATAAAATCAGCCTGATGCTGTCCGTTTCTCATCATCCCGGTTCTCTGTATCGAATGCTGGGTAAAATCGCGGCAAAAGGCATCAATTTGTCCAAACTGGAAAGCAGACCAATTCCCGGAAAAGATTTCGAATTCCGTTTCTATTTCGACATGGAAGCCTCTGTCTATTCCAAAGACGTCATTACCCTCTTGAAAGATATGGATTTCTCTGCGGAACAGTTCTCTTTCCTGGGCTGCTATTCTGAAATCGTTTAAGGAGGCATTGCGATGAAAGTATTGGTTATCAACGGCCCCAATCTGAATATGTTGGGGATTCGTGAAAAACATATATATGGCACAGAAGCCTATATGGATCTGAAGAATATGATCCATGACTATTGCCAAAAGGAAGGCATTGAAGTGGATATTTTCCAGTCCAACCATGAAGGTGCGCTGGTGGATCATATCCAGACAGCTTATTTCAATGGAACCGATGCCATTGTTATCAATCCGGCGGCTATACCCATACCAGTGTGGCAATTTTAGACGCTTTGAAAGCAGTCAATCTGCCAGCGGTTGAAGTGCATCTGTCTGATGTGGGCAGCCGGGAAGACTTCCGCCAGATTTCCTATGCGGGTATGGCTTGTGAAAAGACAATTACCGGGAAAGGATTTCAGGGGTATATTGAAGCACTGGTATACTTAAAAGAAAAATACCAGAAATAACAATAACGTATTACAAAAGATGGATGCGAAAGCATCGGAAAATTTCAGAAGGGAGAGATGGTATGATTTCTCAGAAAATGAAACAGATGGTAGAACAGAGTGCGGCTATGAGTGCCATGTTTACAGAAGGCAAACGGCTGGCGGCTATTTATGGGGCGGAAAATGTATACGACTTTGGCATTGGCAATCCCAATGTAAAAGCGCCTGCATCTGTCAATGCAACCGCCATTGAAATTTTGCAGAATATGGATTCTCTGAAGGTACATAGTTATACAGACAGCAGTGGCATCCCTGCTGCGCGAAAAGCCATTGCGGAAAGTTTGAATCGCCGTTTTGGTACGAATTATGACGAAAGCAATCTGGTTATGACCGTTGGGGCAGCCGGAGGCTTGAATGTGATTTTGAAGGTGCTTTTGGATGCAGGGGATGAAGTGCTGACCTTTGCGCCTTACTTTGGGGAATATGACAATTATGTGATGAATGTGGGCGGCGTACTCCACCCGGTTCCACCAAATCCACCGGATTTCCTGCCGGATGTAGATGCATTGTCTGCCTGCATCACGCCGAAAACAAAGGCAATCATCATCAATTCTCCCAACAATCCCACTGGGGTCATTTATGATGCGGGAACCATTGAGAAGATTGCGGCGGTTTTGCGGCAGAAATCCGCGGAATATGGTACCGATATTTATATCATTGCCGATGAACCATACAGGGAACTGGCTTATGATGGTGTGGAAGTGCCTTATATCCCCAATTTTTATGAAAATACCATTGTGGCATACTCTTTCTCCAAATCCCTGTCATTGCCGGGGGATCGTATCGGATATCTGGTCATTCCCTCCACTGTATCGGATTTTGCGGAAGTTTCCATGGGAGCGGCTATTGCAAACCGTGTTTTGGGCTTTGTCAATGCGCCTGCTTTGCAGCAGATGGTGGTGGCAAGATGCTGTGAGGAAACCACAGATGTGGCATTTTACAACGCCAACAGAGAATTGCTGTACAATGCTTTACAGGAATATGGCTATACCTGTGCGAAACCCCAGGGGGCATTTTATCTGTTTGTGAAGGCTTTGGAGGACGCTGACAAGGCTTTCTGCGAAAAGGCGAAAGAATACCGTTTGCTGGTGACACCGGGAAGCGCCTTTGGCTGCAAAGGATATGTGCGGATTTCCTATTGCGTGTCACGGGAAACCATTGAAAATTCCCTGCCGTCATTTAAGGCATTGGCAGAATCCTATAAAAAATAAAAATCATTTTTGTGAAAGATACTGTTTTCGGACAGTATCTTTTTTTGTGCAAAAGGAAGGCGGGGGCGTTTCTGTTTTCGTTTTGAAGGGGTTTTTTGCCATCAGTGGAGGCTGGTGGTGGGTGGAGCGGCCCAAATGGTGTGGAGGAAGGAAAAATGTGGTAACGGTGGAAGGCGAATATGTGAAAAAACCTTGAAAAATCGGCATTTTCTGAAGAAAAAAAGAAGAAAAAAAGAGGCCGTAGGGCTTGTTTTTTTATGATGGTTATATTACAATGTGGTTAGTAGTGGCGAAAAGTGGCTGAAAAGGGAGCAAAATTTGCGAATTGGCATAGTGAAGGGCGAAAGGTGGTGAGACAAGATGTTCATGGGGGAATACCAGCATTCCATTGATGCAAAAGGAAGATTGATCGTACCTGCCAAGTTCCGTGACGGACTGGGCGAACATTTTGTGGTCACCAAAGGCCTGGATAACTGCCTGTTTGCTTATCCTCAGGAAGAATGGAAGATCTTTGAGGAAAAACTCAAACAGCTTCCTCTGACCAGCACCGGTGCCAGAAAGTTTGTCCGCTTTTTCTTCGCGGGAGCTGTGGAATGTGATCTGGATAATCAGGGGCGTATCATTCTTCCTTCCAATCTGCGGGAATATGCCGGACTGAAAAAAGACATCGTTTCCATTGGTGTCAACAACCGTATTGAAATTTGGAACAAGGAAAATTGGAAAGAATATAACGAAGAAGAAAATTTCATCAGCAACGATCTGGCTTTTGAAATGGAAAATCTGGGCATTTGATGCGGCAGAAAAAAAGGAGTGATATTATTGGAATTTCATCATGTTTCCGTTCTGCTGCAGGAATGTATCGACGGACTTTGTATTCGACCTGACGGCATTTATGTAGACGGTACCACTGGCGGCGGCGGTCATTCGCTGGAAATCGCAAAGCGGATCACCACCGGCAGACTGATCTGTATCGATCAGGATCTCAATGCCCATGCGGCTGCAAAAGAGCGACTGAAAGATCATTTGGACAAGATCACTTTTGTACATGACAATTTTGGAAATATCGGTTCTATATTGGACGAGCTTGGCATTGACCGTATCGATGGCATGCTTATGGATATTGGCGTATCTTCTCATCAGCTGGATGAGGCGGAACGTGGTTTCTCCTATCAGCAGGATGCGCCTTTGGACATGCGTATGGATGCCACAAAGCCTTTCAGCGCTTATGATGTGGTCAATACATACAGCGAAGCCGATTTGGATCGCATCATTTTTACTTATGGTGAAGAACGTTGGGCAAAACGCATTGCGCAGTTTATTGTGGCAGAGCGTGCTAACAAGCCCATCGAAACCACCGGAGAACTGGTGGATGTCATCAAAAAGGCTGTGCCAAAGGGTGCCAGAAAAGACGGCCCCCATCCGGCAAAGCGTACGTTCCAGGCAATTCGTATTGAAGTCAATGGAGAACTGGATGTGCTGGAGAGAGCCATCGACCAGGCGGCGCACCGCTTGACAGAAGGCGGCAGACTCTGCATCATTACATTCCATTCTCTGGAAGACCGTATTGTAAAAGAAGCATATCGCAGACAGGAAAATCCCTGCATCTGTCCGCCGCAGTTTCCTGTTTGTGTCTGCGGGCGGAAACCTGTTGGCAAGGTGATCACAAGAAAGCCAATTGTGCCATCCAAAGAGGAACTGGCAGAAAACCATCGCTCCAGAAGTGCGAAACTGCGTATTTTGGAAGGATTGGGAGAATAAAAAACAGAGGTGTCGGCTATGGCAGCAAAACCGGGAAAAGAGAATAAAAGAAATGCCTACAAAGGCTCTTACTATACATATGGCAACGTAGCATATGAACTGCAGCCGGATTATGCACCCTATTACGAAGACGATAAGAAACAGCAGGAAGCCAAAGAGGCGATTCGGCAGGCAGCGGCGGAACGCAGAGAAAACCGCGTGCATGCGGCACATGTCTGCATGGTTATGCTGCTGATCTTTGCGGGATGCATCGCTATTATGGGCGCAACGGTTATCGTAAAAAATCAAGAGGTGCAGATTCGAGAAAAGAAAGACGAGCTGGCAACGCTGAAATCGCAGAACGCGATTTTAGAAGCGGAACTTGCGGAACAGATAGATCTGGAATACATCAAGCAGGAAGCCATCAATCGACTGGGGATGGCAGAACCGCAGCCTTATCAGATTGTATATATTGATGTTCCAAAAGACAGCTATACCATTCAGTATGCAGCTGATGAAGTGGTGGAGGAGGAACCTTCCTTCATTGCATCCATATTGAATTTATTTAAAAAGGATTGATGTAAATGAGAAAATCTAACGGGGGAATAAAGGCAAATGGAAGATTTGCTTTTATTCTCTTTGCCTTTTTGCGGCATTTGCGCTCATGCTTGGCAGAGTATTGTATATGAAAGTTGTCCATGGCGCGGAGTATGAAGCGGCAGCGAAGAACCAGCAGATCAACCGCTACGACATTACCATTCCGCCAAACAGAGGAAGCATTCTGGACAGAAATAATCAGGTACTTGCTATCAGTACCACTGTGTATAATGTGGCGCTGGACTCCTTGCAGCTGGCAGAGGTTGCACAGCAATATCCTGAGGAACAGGAAAAGACATTGACAACTCTTTGTGAGTATTTCCCGGAACTGGATTACAACACACTGAAACAGTATGTGACTGTCAATCCGGAAACTGGAGAGCTTTATATGAACAACCACTGGAAGTACCTGGTGAAGGGGATTGAACGCAGTGTGAAAGAAGAACTGGAAGCTATGAACCTAAAGGGCGTATATTTTGAAAAAAGCAGTAAACGCTCTTATCCTTTGAACAGCTCCGCTTGTCATCTGGTTGGTTTTACCCGTGGTGACGCTCAGTGGGGACTGGAAGGCTATTACAATAGCTATATGGAAGGAACACCGGGGCGTTCTTTCATTCTTTATAACGGTGCGGACTCCGTTGTGCATCAGGATTATGATGCCAAAGACGGGGATACCATCATCACCACCATCGATTATAATATCCAGAAGATTGCAGAAGAAGTGGTAGCGGAAACAGCGGCGGAATGGCCCGCCAAAAACGTGGCGGCTATGGTTATGGACCCTTATACCGGGGAAGTATATGCCATGGCAGAATCCCACTCCTTCGATTTGAATAATCCCAATGAAATTCCAGAATTGGAAACAGATACGACTTACACAGAAAACTGGGATCAGCTCAGCAATGAGGAACAGCTGAATTACCTGAATACCATGTGGAAGAACTTCTGTGTCAGCGATACCTATGAACCAGGTTCCATCTTTAAACCGATTATTGTGGCAGCAGGTTTGGAAGAGGGTGTCATTACACCAAATTCTAGCTTCCAGTGTAATGGTTATGCGGATATCGGCGGATATCGTATCTGGTGTAATCTGCATAGTGGTCATGGTAATATCAATATCGAGCAGATCATGGCTCAGTCTTGTAATATGGGTGTTATCCAGATTGCAAATCTACTGGGCGCAGATAAATTCTATGAATACCAGAGAGAATTTGGTTTCGGGGATTATACAGGCATTGACCTGCCTGGGGAAGCCACAGGTCAGCTCCATGCGAAAGAAGCCATTGGCCCCACAGAATTGGCAACCATGTCCTTTGGTCAGACATTCAACTGCACCAGCATTCAGGCAATTGCAGCATTTTCCGTGTTGATCAACGGCGGTAATCTGGTGAAACCGCATGTGGTATCTCAGATTGTGGATGCAGAGGGGAATGTGGTACTGCAAAATGATACAGAAGTGGTACGCCGTGTCATTTCTGAAAAAACATCCGCTTATATGCGGACAGCTCTGAAAGCCACAGTTGAAAATGGTTTGGCAAAGAAACTGCAGATTGACGGTTATTCCATCGGCTGTAAAACAGGTACTGCGGAACAGGGTTCTCGTACCAATGACGATTTGTGGGCACTGAGTAACATGTCTTATTTCCCTGCGGAAAATCCTAAATACATTGTGTTCACTGTTATCAACCAGCCCAGTGACTATGTGGAAGGCGTGCAGACACCTACACCTATGACCAAAAAGCTCATTGAGGGCATCATCAAATACGATAATCTGGAACCTACACAGCCAGTGGAAGATGAGGCAAACCTGTCCAAGAATAAAACCGTTACTGTGCCAGATTACACTGATAGTGTCATCTTTGGCGCCATCGAGGATCTGGACGCAAGAGAACTGACTTACAAAGTGGTTGGCAACGGCAATACTGTTGTGAATCAGGTGCCCAAAGGCGGAACCACTATGGATGTAGGCAGTGAAGTAATCTTGTACGTAGAGCGCTCAGAAGAAGATGCTGGCACTGTCAGCGTGCCGAACGTCGTCGGCAAGAACTATGAACAGGCGGAAACAACTTTGACAAATGCGGGCTTTACAGTGGCATTTGAAGGGGATCAGGCCGGTACCGTAACGGCACAGGATCCCAAGTATGGCGTATCCGTAGCCAAGGGAAGCGAAGTCATGCTGACCCTTGAAATTCCGGAAAAAACGGACACATCTACGGATACAACGGGTACACAAACGACACAATAACCAGACCCAAAGAAAACGCATAGACTCCTTGCTTTTTCCATATATTTGCTAATAAGGACATTGGAAAAGGCAGGGAGTTTTCTATGGAAAGACCAACGGTCGGTGAAAAACGCCGGCTTTTGATTTATCTGCTTTGCTGTATGCTGGCGTTTCTGGTGCTGATTGGAAGATTGGCTTATATTGGTTTGTTCCGCTCGTCCCAATGGCAGGAAATGGCCTATGAGCAGCAGACAAGAGATCGTCTGATTACTGCCAGACGAGGAGATATTCTGGACAGAAACGGTGTCGGTATTGCCGAAACCCAAACGGTTGCGGCAGTCAGCGTTGTTCCGGCAGAGGTGAAAGAAAAAGAAGAAACCGCAAAGTTTCTGGCAGATACACTGGAACTGGATTATGATGATGTGTTGGAGAAAGTCCAGCAGAAAGTGGCGCTGGTGCGGATTCAGTCGAAAGTGGATACGGAAACGGCGCAGGCGATCCGGCAGGCGGATCTGCCTGGAGTAAAAGTGGACGAAGATGTCCAGCGGATCTATCCTTTTGGAGAACTGGCGGCTCAGGTGGTTGGCTTTGTGGGAAAGGATAATCAGGGTATCATCGGGCTGGAAGCCAAATATGATGATGTGCTGGAAGGGGAGCAGGGAAAAATATTGACCCTGACAGATGCCAAAGGAAAGGAATTATCTCAGGAACAGGAACGGATTCCGCCAGTGGATGGTGGAAATCTGGTGACGACACTGGATGTAACCATACAGCAGTATGCGGAACAGACATTGGCAAAAACCGTAGAGTCCAAACAGGCGAAAAAAGGCTCTCTCATTGTGATGAACCCACAAAACGGGGAGATTTATGCCATGGCGAATTATCCCTCTTTTGACTTGAATGAGCCCTTTACCATCAACAACCCGGAATTGGCGGCGGCATGGGAAGGACTTTCTTCCAAGGAGCAAAGTGACGCCCTCAATACCATGTGGCGCAATTCCGCCATCAACGATACATATGAGCCGGGGAGTATTTTTAAGATCATTACTTCTGTGGCAGGTCTGGAAGAAGGCGTTGTCACGCCGGAATCTACTTTTTATTGCCGGGGATTCCATGTGGCAGGAGATCGGCAGATCAAATGTTGGCGGTATCCCAGAACCCATGGGGCGGAAACTTTTGCGGAAGGTGTACAGAATTCCTGTAACCCGGTGTTTATGGAAATTGCAGAGCGGCTGGGTGCGGAAACCTTTTTGGATTATGTGGAAAAACTTGGCTTCCGGGAAAAAACAGGCATTGACTTGGCAGGGGAAGCTACGGGAATCATCCATGAACTGAAAAACGTAGGCCCTGTGGAGCTTGCTACCATGTCTTTTGGCCAGTCTTTCCAGATTACACCGCTGCAATTGATGCGGGCCATTTCCGCCACAGTAAACGGCGGCTATCTGGTAACGCCTCATATTGGTTATGGCATTGCCGATGAAAATGGCAATTTGACAGAAACATTTTCCTATGAAAAAGGGGAACAGGTGCTTTCCGAGAAAACTTCTGAAACTATGAAAACCATATTAGAAAGCGTTGTGGCAGAGGGTACTGCCACCAAGGCGGCGGTGGAAGGTTACCGCATTGGAGGCAAAACGGCTACATCAGAAAAACTTCCCCGCAGAAGCGGAAAATATATCGCTTCTTTCATGACATTTGCCCCAGTGGATGATCCTCAGGTTATGGTGTTCCTGATGATTGATGAACCACAGGGGGTGTACTACGGTGGTACCGTAGGCGGCCCTGCTATGAAAGAAATGTTGGAGAATATTCTGCCTTATCTGGGGATTCCCAAAGAAGGGGAAATACCGGAGGATGCTGTGGTGACTGTGCCTGATGTGACAGGTATGACCATGGCGGAGGCGAAAAACGCTCTTTGGCAGGCAGGACTGACAGCCCAGACGGATGAGGGGGAAACAGTGGTTTCTCAGCTCCCTCCGGCAGGACAGGAAGTCAACAGGGGGACAAAAGTTCTGCTCTACGGGACATAAGCGAAAAATGGGATAAAAATGCGGAAGAATCGAAAAAAATTATACTTTTTCCGTTCCTTCCAATTTTTTTATGATATAATAAACAGATGCAAAAAAAGCAACACCCAAAGGAGGAAAACACAGTGTTATTGCAAAAACTGTTAGAGGGTATTCCTTATAAAATGTTACAGGGAACCGATCAGGCAGAAATCAAAATGCCTGTTTACGATTCCAGAAAAGTACAGCCAGGGGATCTGTTTGTCTGCATCACAGGTTTTCAGACAGACGGTCACCGCTATATTCCTATGGCGTTGGAAAAAGGTGCGGCAGCCCTTTTGGTAGAACACGCTGTGGAAGATGTACCGGAAAACATCACAGTAATTCAGACAGAAAACAACCGTCAGGCGTTGGCGGCGCTGTCTGCCAATTTTTATGACCATCCCACACAGAAAATGCGGGTGACAGGGGTGACCGGCACTAACGGCAAAACCACCATCACCTATCTGGTGCGTTCTGTGCTGGAACGGGTAGGAAGAAAAACAGGCGTCATCGGCACCATCGAAAACCGCATTGGAGATAAAGTCATTCCAACAGAACGGACAACGCCGGAATCTTTGGAATTGCAGGCATTGATGGAACAGATGCGTCAGGAAGATGTGACAGATGTGATGATGGAAGTTTCTTCCCATTCTCTGGATCTGCATCGTGTGGACGGCATTGCTTATGATGTGGCAGTGTTTACCAACCTGACACAGGATCATCTGGATTATCATAAAACTATGGAAAATTATAAAATCGCCAAGAGCATGCTCTTTGAACGGAGCAAACAGAGTGTCATCAATATTGACGATGCCGCAGGTGATTTTATGGTGGAAAAATCTGCTGGGGAAGTACTGACTTATGCCATTGACAAAGCCGCAGACCTGAAGGCGGAGGATATTTCCATTACAGCGGAAGGCACTGCCTTTACGGTGGTATATGAAGGAAAACGCTATGGTGTGAAATTGCATACACCCGGCAGATTCAGTGTATATAATGGACTGGGTGCCATTGGCGCTTGCCTGTGTTTGGGTGTGGAAATGGAAGATATTCTGGCTGGTCTGGCAGAAAACCCCGGTGTGGCAGGTCGTTTCCAGACAGTACGCAGCAAAAAAGGCTGTCAGGCAGTGGTGGACTATGCCCATACACCTGATGGACTGGAAAATGTGCTGAAAACAGCCAAAGAATTCACCAAAGGCAAGCTGATTGCAGTCTTTGGCTGCGGTGGGGACAGAGATAAGACAAAACGCCCCATCATGGGACGTATCGGCGGACAATATGCGGATTACTGCATCATCACATCTGATAATCCCCGTACAGAAGACCCGGAACAGATTTTACGGGAAGTGGAAGCCGGCACACAGGAAACAGGATGTGCTTACGAAAAACAGGTTGACCGCAGAAAAGCCATTGTTCGTGCCGTAGAATTGGCACAGGCTGGAGATGTCATTCTCATTGCCGGCAAGGGTCATGAAACTTATCAGATCTTCCCGGATAAAACCATTCATTTTGACGATGTAGAAGAAGTGCGAAACGCGTTTGGAGATGATTGCTTATGAAAAAACTGACCATTCAGGAAATTGCCAATGCAACCCATGCACGGATTCTGGCAGCAAACTTAGAAGAGGCACAGCAGAAAACCATCTGCCATGTGACACAGGATTCCCGTCAGGCAGGGGAAGAAAGCCTCTTTGTGCCTTTGAAAGGCAAAAATTCCGACGGCCATGATTACCTGAAAAGCTGTATGGAAAAAGGCGTTGCCGCATGTTTTACAGAACGTGAAATGACACCGGAAAATGGCTGTGTGCTGCTTCTGGTGGAAAACGCGAGAGCGGCTATGTTGCAGTTGGCAAAATATTACCGCAGCCTGTTTGATATTCCCGTTGTGGGCATCACCGGCAGTGTGGGCAAGACTACCACAAAGGATATGATTGCTTCTGTCCTTTCTCAGAAATACAATACTTTGTGGACACTGGGAAATTTCAATAATGACCTCGGTGTGCCTCTGACACTGTTCCGTCTGGAAGAAAGTCATGAAGCGGCTGTCATTGAAATGGGCATGAACCATTTTGGTGAAATCCATCGTCTGGTGGATGCGGTACGTCCTCATATCGGCGTCATTTCCAATGTTGGCGTTGCGCATATTGAACATCTGGGCAGTCGGGAAGGCATTTTGAAAGCAAAATGTGAATTGTTCGATTTTATGGATGAAAAGGATGTTGCTGTGCTGAACGGTGATAACGATATGCTGGCGACACTGGATGGCAAACTGTCCCAGAAAGTACGCTGGTTTGGTGTGGAAAACAAACGGGATGTTTACGCGGACAACATCGAAGCCGTTGGTCTGGAACATACCAGATGCACCATTCACACACCTGAGGGCAGCATGGACGTGGTGATTCCCATGCCAGGCGCACACATGGTGCTGAATGCTCTTTCTGCGGTGACAGTAGGACTGGAAATGGACTTTACACTGGATGAGATCAAAGGGGGCATTGAAAACTTCGTGCCTACCAAAGACCGTATGACCATCATGCGTCTGGAAAACGGTCTGACACTGCTGAATGATGTATACAACTCCAATCCTGTTTCTGCCAAGGCTTCTTTGGATATTCTCAAAGATGTGGAAGGCAGAAGCGTGGCGTTCTTGGGCTTCATGGGAGAACTGGGCGAATTTGCCCCCCAGATGCACCGGGAAGTTGGAGCTTACGCGGCAGAAAAAGGCATTGACCTTTTGATTTGTATTGGCAACCATTCCGACCAGATGGCGGCTGGCGCAAAAGATGCCGGCATGCTGGAAGTGTATCGTTTTGACACACAGGAAGAATTCTGGGAAAACGGTTTGGATTTGCTGAAAAAAGGAGATACAATTTTGTTGAAAGCATCCCGCAGCATGGGATTCGAAAAAACAGTAGAGAAATTGCAAGGAGTGAAATAAAGTGGGTTCTTTGGAACAGGCGGTTTACGCCATATTGATAGCCTTTGTCATTGGGGTGATTTTGTGTCCCATTCTGATTCCGGTACTGCATAAAATGAAGTTTGGGCAGAATGTCCGGGATGACGGCCCTCAGACACATTTGCAGAAACAGGGTACGCCTACCATGGGTGGTATTGCCTTTTTGATTGCCTTCGTGGTGGCATCCTTCTTCTTTTTGAAGGGGAATACCGACGGCATTGCGGTGGTACTGATGACACTGTGTTATGGCATCATCGGCTTTTTGGATGACTATATCAAAGTTGTGAAAAAACGTTCTCTGGGTCTGCGTGCATGGCAGAAACTGGCATTGCAGCTCATTGTAACAGCTGTATTCTGCTGGTATGTGATGATGAAAAGCGGTATCGGCACAGCTATTTACATTCCCTTTACCAATGGTATGGAACTGGATCTGGGTATTTTGTTTGTACCTTTCCTCTTTATTGCGGTATTGGGTACTGTCAATGGCGTCAACCTGACAGACGGTTTGGATGGTCTGGCTGGCGGCGTAACCCTCATTGTAGCGGCGTTCTTTATGATTGTGTCCTGGGCGGCAGGCAGCATGATTTCTCCTGTCTGCGGGGCAATCGTTGGCGCGCTGCTGGCATTTTTGCTCTTTAACTGCTATCCCGCCAAAGTGTTCATGGGGGATACAGGTTCTCTGGCGTTGGGCGGTTTTGTGGCTGCAACGGCTTTTGTTCTGAAAATGCCTATTTTCATTGTCATCGTTGGTTTTGTTTATCTGTGGGAATCTATCACAGTAATGTTGCAGGTAGGCTGGTTCAAGATTACAAAACGCAAATATGGCGAAGGCAGACGCCTGTTCAAAATGGCGCCTTTCCATCATCATCTGGAACAGTGCGGATGGAGAGAAACAAAGGTTGTGACTTTGTTCTATGTAGTAACTGCGCTGCTGTGCCTGCTGGGCTTCTTGGGCAGTAAAGCAATGTTTTAACGGAAAGAAGGAAAAAATCCATGAAATATACAGGAAAACGTGCCCTGGTATGCGGCATGGCAAAAAGCGGTATTGCAGCAGCGGCTTTGCTGCAGAAACTGGGTGCAGTGGTTACATTGCAGGATATGAAAGAACGTAACGCCGTTCCTGCGGCAGCACTGGAACTGGAAAAAGAAGGCGTTGCCCTTTACACAGGGAAAAATCCCGATGATATTGCGTGTGAACAGGATCTGATTGTACTCAGTCCCGGTATCCCTTGCGACCTGCCTTTTATTATTGCGGCAGAAGCAGCTGGCGTGGAAGTCATCAGCGAAGTGGAACTGGCTTATAGAGAAACCACTTGCCCCATTACAGCTATCACAGGCACCAATGGGAAAACAACAACCACAACCCTGACTGGTGAAATCATGAAAGCTGTTCGCCCGAACACAGCAGTGGTAGGTAACATCGGTGTGCCTTACAGTGAAAAGGTACAGGGCTTGACTGAGCAGGATTGGGTCGTTGCGGAAATCAGCAGCTTCCAGATGGAAAAAGCAAAAGAATTCCATCCTCACATCAGTGCGGTGCTGAATATCACCCCTGACCATCTGAACAGACACAAAACCATGGAAGTTTACATTGCCATGAAAGAACGTGTTTTTGCGAAACAGACAGCAGAAGATTTCTGCATTTTGAATTATGAAGATGAAGCATGCCGGAAAATGGCAGACAAGACTGCGGCTAAGGTATTTTTCTTCAGCAGCGCACAGGCTCTGGCAGAAGGCATTTACCTGCAGGACAAAGATATTTTCGTAAAATGGCAGGACATTGATGAAAAACTTATTTCTGTGGATGAACTGCAGATTTTGGGGGTTCATAACTATGAAAACGTTATGGCAGCGGCAGCTATGGGCATTTGCGCTGGTGTGGCGCTGGATACCATCCGTCAGGTATTGAAATCCTTTGCGGGCGTAGAACACCGCATTGAGTATGTGGCAACCGTAGATGGCGTAGATTACTATAATGATTCTAAGGGTACTAATACAGACGCGTCCATCCGTGCCGTTTTGGCTATGCAGAAACCCATTGTACTCATTGGCGGTGGCTATGACAAAGGTGTTTCTTTTGACGACTGGACAAAGCTGTTCCCCGGCAGAGTCAAACATCTGGTGCTCATTGGTGTAACAGCACCGCAGATTCGTGCGTCTGCGGAAAAATTCGGCTTTACGGCAATGACAGACTGTGAAACCTTTGCGGAAGCCGTAGATCTGTGCAGGGAAAAGGCGGAACCAGGAGATTGTGTGCTCCTTTCTCCCGCATGTGCAAGCTGGGGCATGTTTGATAACTACGAACAGCGCGGCGAAATGTTCAAAGAACAGGTTCGCTCCTATTTGCAGAAATAAACAAAGCGAGGTGGTAACATGGAACAGACCAGACAGGGAAAGGCAGGAAGAAAACCGCATAAAAAAAGAGTGAAAGCGGATACCTATGACTTCGGGCTGTTTTTCGTGGTACTGACGCTGGTATTGTTCGGCGTTGTCATGATTTTCAGCGCCAGTTATTATGAAACCATGTCCAGCAAGGAATATGGATATGATATGTTTTATTATTTGAAGCGACAGGGCATGTGGGCCGTTGTGGGTACAGTAGGTATGATCGTTGCCATGAATGTGCCTTACCAATTCTGGAAAAAGCTTTCTCCAACACTGTATTGGATTTCCAATGGTCTGCTGGCAATCCTGCCTTTTGTCGGGAAAAATGTAAAAGGGCAGACCCGTTGGATTGAAATTGGCTCTTTGCAGTTCCAGCCTTCGGAATTTACCAAGGTTGCGGTTATTTTGTATCTGTCCTACTATGTCATTAACCATCGAAAGGAATTGGGCAACCTAAAGGGCTTTGCCAAAGCGGCTGGATTTCTGGCACTTCCGGTGCTGCTCATCGCCATGACCAACTTTTCATCAGCCCTTTTGCTGCTTATGGTTGGTGTGACCATTCTGTTTGTTGCCAGCCCAAGAATCTGGTACTTTGTGGCAGGCATTGGCGCACTGGTTCCCTTTGCGGCAGTCATGGTCATTCTGCCCCAGTTCCGTTATCGTCTGACACGTATCACCACATGGCTGGATCCATGGGCGGATTCAACAGACGCGGGTTATCAGACCATTCAGTCTTTGTATGCTGTGGCATCCGGCGGGCTCTTTGGTCTGGGACTTGGACAGAGCCGTCAGAAATCCTTCATCCCAGAAGCCCATAACGATATTATCTTCGCCATTATTTGTGAAGAATTGGGGCTGATTGGCGCGGGATTGGTCATTATCCTCTTTGCGGTGGTGGTGTGGCGTGGTATCCGTATTGCCATGAACGCAAGAGATAATTACGGCATGCTGGTGGCAACAGGCATTACATCTGTGGTGGCGTTTCAGTCACTGATTAACATCGGCGTTGTAACTAATACCATTCCAAATACAGGGCAGCCACTGCCGTTCATCAGTTACGGCGGTACGGCACTGGTATTTTTGATGGGTATGATGGGGATATTGCTAAACATATCAAAATATCCAAAGGATATGAAGAATACAGAATAATTTACAAAAAGCTATTGACAAATTTGTTCGTATTGAATAAAATGCTAAAGTATAAGATTCCATACAGCAAAAGCAAAGAAAAAGAGGAGTATGCGGATTCCGTCCCGGCAGAGAGAAAAATCCATGGGCTGAGAGATTTTTCGGGAGCAGGCACGCAGAAGGTAGCTTTGGAGCTGTTCCGCTGAAAAAAAGAGTAGGCGGAAACGGGTGGTTCCGTTACAGACCGTGAGTGTCCGTCAATTTTTTTGACGGGAAATAAGGTGGTACCGCGAGCTTTCGTCCTTTGGGAGGAAAGCTCTTTTTTATGAAACGAAGGAGGAGAAAACGTGAGAGAACTGGCAAAGAATTTTGATCCCGCAGCAGTAGAGGACAGACTCTATGCTATGTGGATGGAAAAGAAATATTTCCACACAAAAATCGATAAAAGCAAAAAACCTTATTGTATCGTAATGCCGCCCCCGAACATCACTGGGCAGCTGCATATGGGCCATGCACTGGACAACACCATGCAGGATATTCTGATCCGTTGGAAAAGAATGGCTGGCTACAATGCACTGTGGGTTCCCGGCATTGACCACGCAAGTATTTCCACAGAACTGAAAGTTGTACAGAAAATGGCTTCCGAAGGCCTGACAAAAGACGATGTAGGCCGTGATGGTTTCCTGGAACGCGCTTGGGCTTGGAAAGAAGAATATGGCGGCATCATTCTGAATCAGCTGCGGAAACTGGGCTGCTCCTGTGACTGGGAACGCGTACGCTTCACCATGGACGAAGGCTGCTCCGACGCCGTTCTGGAAGTATTCTGCCGTCTGTATGAAAAAGGCTATATCTATCGTGGTGAAAAGATCATCAACTGGTGCCCCGAATGTCAGACTACCATTTCTGACGCGGAAGTTAACCATGTGGAAACAGCAGGTCATTTCTACCACATTGAATATCCCATTGTAGGCTCCGATGAAAGACTGCGTCTGGCAACAACTCGTCCCGAAACAATGATGGGCGACGTTGCTGTTGCGGTTCATCCTGATGACGAACGTTATCAGCACCTCATCGGCAAAACATGTATCCTGCCTTTGATGGATAAAGAAATCCCCATCGTAGGTGATGAATATGTTGACCGTGAATTCGGTACCGGTGTTGTAAAAATTACACCTGCTCACGACCCTAACGACTTTGAAGTTGGTGTACGTCATAACCTGCCTCGTATCAACGTAATGAACGACGATGGTACTATGAATGAAAAAGCAGGCAAATACGCAGGCATGGATCGTATGGAAGCCAGAAAAGCAGTAGTAGCAGACCTGAAAGAACAGGGCTATCTGGTAGAAATCGAAGATATCACTCATGCAGTAGGCTGCCATGAAAGATGTAATGTTCCCATCGAACCCCTGATCAAACTGCAGTGGTTTGTACGCATGGACGAACTGGCAAAACCTGCTATGGAAGTATATGAACAGCAGAAACTGCGTTTTGTTCCCGATCGTTTCGGTAAAGTATACATGCACTGGCTGGAAAATATCCGTGACTGGTGTATCTCCCGTCAGCTGTGGTGGGGCCACCGTATTCCTGCTTACTACTGTGAAGAATGCGGTCATATTACTGTAAGCAAAACAGCTCCTGATAAATGTGAAAAATGCGGCAGCACAAAACTGCATCAGGATGAAGATACTCTGGATACATGGTTCAGCTCCGCGCTGTGGCCTTTCTCCACACTGGGCTGGCCCAATGAAACAGAAGATCTGAAACACTTCTATCCTACAAGCACACTGATCACTGGCTATGACATCATCTTCTTCTGGGTTGTTCGTATGGTATTCTCCGGTATGGAAAATATGCACGAAGTACCTTTCCACGATGTATTGATCCATGGTCTGATCCGTGACGATCAGGGCAGAAAGTTCTCCAAATCTTTGGGCAACGGTATTGATCCTCTGGAAGTTATCGCAAACTACGGCGCGGACCCTCTGCGTCTGATGCTGATCACTGGTAACGCACCCGGCAACGACATGCGTTTCTATTGGGAAAGACTGGACAACTGCCGTAACTTCTGCAACAAGATCTGGAACGCAAGCCGTTTCGTGATGATGAACATGGACGAAAAACAGGAAACAAAACTGCTGATGCTCACATCCGCAGATAAATGGATCCTGTCCAAAGTCAACACACTGGCAAAAGATGTTTCCGAAAATCTGGAACACTATGAACTGGGTCTGGCTGCACAGAAGATTTACGATTTCCTGTGGGATGAATTCTGTGACTGGTATATCGAAATGGTAAAACCTCGTCTGTACAACAAAGACGACAACACAAGAGAAGCAGCACTGTGGACACTGAAAACAGTTCTCATCAACGCACTGAAGATGCTGCATCCTTTCATGCCTTATATCACAGAAGAACTGTTCCAGCATATTCAGGACGAAGAAGAAAGTATCATGATTTCCGATTGGCCTGTTTATAAAGAAGAATGGAACTACAAAGAAAACGAAGAAGAAATCGATACTATCAAAGAAGCAGTTCGTAACATCCGTAACATCCGTGCGGAAATGAACGTTGCACCTTCCAAGAAGGTTCAGGTATTTGTTGTTTCCGATAAGGAAGAAGTAAGAGCGATCTTTGAACACAGCAAAGTATTCTTCAAAACACTGGGTCATGCCAGCGAAGTAACTGTACAGGCTGACAAAGCAGGTATCGGTGAAGATGCTGTTTCCGTAGTGACCAGCAACGCAACCATTTACATGCCTCTGGCAGAACTGGTTGACATTGAAAAAGAAGTAGAGCGTCTGACAAAAGAAAAAGAAAAGATGCTCAAAGAAATCGAAAGAGTAGAAAAGAAACTGGCAAACCAGGGCTTTGTATCCAAAGCGCCTCAGAAAGTCATCGACGAAGAAAAGGCAAAAGAAGAAAAATACAAAGCGACACTGGCACAGGTGGAAGAACGTCTGGCACAGCTTCAGAAATAATGAGATACAAAAAAAGGGATAAAACCGAAAAGCAACTTCCTCTTAAGAAAACATTGATTTTTGCTTCTTTGATTTCTTAAGAGGAATTGCGACGGCTGTCTTCAGAAGAAAACAGATCAAATAAAATCTCAATATCATAAGAAAGCCGAAATCCTTTGTCATGATAAGGATTTCGGCTTTCTTTGTTTTCTTCTGAAGATGCCCCTAAGGTTTTATCCCTTTTTAATTTACCTCGTTTTGGGGCTTGCCCAAAGAAGAAAGTCAATTTTCTTTGTGGGGGCAAAGTGTTTGTATTGAGGAAATGCGTCATCAAAAGCATCTATGTATGATTTTGCTGTTCGGGTAGGCAAAAATTCCTGATACCATTGGAGAATATTTTCGTATAAAGGAAGGGCGTTTTGGAATTTTGTTTCGCAGTTTGTACCACGCAGACGCAATTGCAGGCGATCCAAAACAATGCTGTCCCAGATAGGAAAATCGGGACACAAAGTTGCCAGCATTTTACTGCAGAAGGAACACTCTACTCGTCCAGTATGGCGGTAAAGCGTTTCCAGAATCAAAGGAAAGGTAGGAGTGCTTTCGTTTTTCCATTTTTCGAAATTCTCATAGTAAAACTTTCGCCAATCTTCGTTGCGGCGGATGCGGTAAAAGCCATTAAATGTTCGTTGGAAAGTCATATCATTAGAAAGATTTGTATTTTTATAGGAGGTCATGATTTTTTCATATGTAATCAGCCCTTTTTCTCTTTTTCGTAGTCCTGCAACTGCCTGCTGCACATCAATTTTAGGTTCAAACATATAAGGTTTCCTTTCTGTAAAAAACAGCATGGATTTTTCCATGCTGTTTTCTGTCAATTATCTTTTTTCTACGTAGGATTTCAGAATCTCTACCACATCATCCAGACTGATTTTGGAGGTGTTGATGGACAGGTCATAGTTTTCCAGTTTGCCCCATTTTCTGCCTGTAAAATAGTTGTAGTATCCGGCACGCTTTTTGTCAGTTTTCAAAACGGCGCTTTCTACATTTTTTGCGTCCAATCCATACAGTTCAACAGCTCGTTTTACACGGTCTTCCAGTTCTGCGTGGATGAATACGTTGATGCAATTGGGATTTTCAGACAGAACATAGTCTGCGGAACGTCCAACGATGACGCAGCTGCCCTGTTCTGCTACTTCTTTGATAACCTGGGACTGTACCAGGAAGATTTTTTCGTTCAAAGGCAGACCATAGGAATCTACGGTAGGTGTCAAAGTGGTTAAAGAAAGGAGCAGATTGCCTGTGGAAACGGATTCTGCTTCTTTGAAGCATTCTTTGGACAGACCAGTCTTTTCTGCTGCCAGATTGATCAGTTCGTTGTCGTAAAATGGAATGTTCAGAGCTTCTGCAAGTTTTTTCCCGATGATTCTGCCGCCGCTGCCATATTGACGGCTGATGGTGATGATTTTGTGGTCCATAATGACTCCCCCTCCGAAGTACCGCACAGCCAAAGTATGGGGCGGTTCTTCCCAAATTTTATTACTTTTATTATACAATAAATACAAAAAACTTACAACCGAAATTGGGAAATGTGACTTGACCAAAGGCACAAAAAGGTTCATAATATATTTAGCAAGCTAAATAAAAAGAGGTGTATGTTTTATGGACAACAGTTTTCATCACTGCCTGCTTTTGGCACAGACAGTGTTTCAAAAACAGGTGGTATTGGAAGCGGCAGAGCAGGGGCTTTTGCCGGGACAGTCAAAAATATTGGATTATTTGCTCAGCCATGACGGCTGCGAACAGAAAGCGTTGGGAGAAGCTTTCCATCTGGAAGCGGCAACCGTGACGGGAATTCTGCGCAGGATGGATGAGGCTGGGCTCATCGAAAAACATGTAAAAGAAGGCAACCGAAAATCCCAATATGTATTTTTGACAGAAAAAGGTAGGAAGATGGCTGCCGAAACGGTACGACCCATTATGAAATCCTGTGAAGAACGGGCTTTGGATGGAATTACAGAAGAAGAAAAAGCCATTCTTTTGAAAGGGCTGCAAAAAATATACAAGAATATGACGAAGGGAAGCAAAAGATAATGGAGAAAGCAAAACGGTATATTGTATTTTTTATTGGGTTATTTATCAATGCGCTGGGGATCAGCTTTATTACAAAGGCAGATTTGGGGACATCTCCCATTTCCAGTATCCCATACACATTGAGTTTGTATTTTCCCTTTACGTTAGGGGAATTTACGGTGGCGTTCAGTGTATTGTTGATTCTGTTACAGATTTTGCTGCTGCGGAGCAGATTTGAAAAGATACAGTTATTGCAGATACCTGTATCTTTGATTTTTGGGTATTTCATCGACTTTACCATGAATCTGCTGTTCTTTTTGGCGCCACAGAGTTACCCCACAAAATTGGTTTCTTTGCTCATCGGCTGTTTGATTCTGGGCTTTGGTGTTTATACAGAAGTGCTGGCAAACGTAGTTATGCTGCCCGGCGAAGGTTTTGTAAAAGCAGTTTGCACAGCTTTCAACCGGGAATTTGCTAAAACGAAAGTATGCTTTGACGCAAGTATGTCCATTGGTGCGGCAGTGATTTCTCTGGTATTGTTCCATCACATGGAAGGTGTTAGAGAAGGTACCATCATTTCTGCTTTGCTCATTGGTACCATTGCTGGATTTTATGGCAGAAAACTTTCTTTCCTTCCCGGATTGCTTTTTGGGGAAAAGAAATCCGATGAAGAAAAAGAACAGACAGAACCAGAAAATGGTCTGGTTATCACCATTGCCAGAGAATATGGCAGCGGCGGACATGACATTGGCAAAGCACTGGCAAAAGAATTGGGCATTCCTTTCTATGACAGAAGCATCATCGATATGACAGCAAAGGAAGGCGGTTTTTCCAGAGATTTTGTAGAGAAAAACGAACAGGCAGTACATAACCCCGTGCTGCAGAAAGTGCTGGCGCAGTTCTATGTTTATTCCGGTGAAGATGTGCCGCCGGCAGACAGACTGTTTCTGGCAGAATGGAAAGTGATTTCCGAAATCGCGGCAAAAGGAAGCTGTGTCATTATAGGGCGTTGTGCGGATGTCATCCTGCGTCATCGTCCTCATACCATCCGGCTTTTCATCCATGCGCCGGAAGGATTCCGCAGACAACGGGCAGTGACCAGCTATGGCCTGGCAGAAGGGGAAGCGGCGGAAAAAGTCCGTACTATCAATGAAGAACGGGCGAGACATTACAAAAAATACACAGGCGGCAGCTGGGGCAGTGCGGAAAACTATCATTTATCTGTGGACAGCTCCCTTTGCGGCGTGGAAGACTGTGCAAAATTGTTGGTAGATTTCGTTCAGAAGGTGGAAAAGAACACACTTTAACTCCTTTTCGCAGAAAAGCCATGTTTTTTGCGGTTAAACTTTACTTTTTCCGCAAAATGGTATGATAGTAGAGGAAAATTTTTATCTGTAAGGAGATTTATCAATATGGGAGAATCAATTACCGGCTTGAAAAGAAGCCACATGTGTTGCCATGTCAATGAAACCATGATTGGTCAGGAAGTGACCGTTATGGGTTGGGTACAGCGTCGCCGTGACCTGGGTCAGCTGATCTTCATCGCTCTGCGTGACAGAACAGGTCTGGTACAGATTGCCATCGACGGCAATACCGTACCCAAAGAAATTTTTGAAAAAGCTGAAACCGTTCGCAGTGAGTACACACTGGCTGTACGCGGTATTGTAACCGCTAGAACAGAAGGCAATATCAACCCTAACATGAAAACAGGGAAAATCGAAATCATTGCTTCTGAACTGCGTATCCTGTCCGAATCTGAAACAACACCTTTCCAGATTGAAGACAACATCACAGTCAAAGATGATCTGCGTCTGAAATACAGATATCTGGATCTGAGAAGACCTTGCCAGCTGAAGAACATCGTTCTGCGTCATCAGGTGGTACAGGCTCTCCGTGCCTTCCTGAACAACGAAGGCTTCCTGGAAATCGAAACACCTATTCTGGGCAAATCCACACCTGAAGGCGCCAGAGACTATCTGGTTCCCAGCCGTGTGCATCCCGGTAACTTCTACGGTCTGCCTCAGTCCCCTCAGCTCTACAAACAGCTGCTGATGGTTTCTGGTATGGATCGTTATTACCAGATTGCAAAATGCTTCCGTGACGAAGACCTGCGTGCAGACAGACAGCCTGAATTCACACAGGTGGACATGGAACTGTCCTTCATTGATGTGGACGATATCATCGACATCAACGAAAGACTGATGCAGAAAGTATTCAAAGACATCATGAATGTAGACGTGCAGCTGCCTTTGCAGCGCATGACTTATAAAGAAGCTATGGAACGCTTCGGTTCCGATAAGCCCGACGTACGTTTTGGCATGGAACTGGTAAACATTTCCGATGTAGTAGCCGGCACAGACTTTGTGGTATTCAAATCCGCACTGGAAGCTGGCGGCAGTGTGCGTGCCATCAACGCAAAAGGCTGCGGCTCTTTCCCCAGAAAGAAAATCGACTCTCTGGTTGAATTTGTAAAAACATATCGTGCAAAAGGTCTGGCTTGGATTGTTGTCAACGAAGATGGCAGTCTGAAATCCCAGATTGCAAAATTCTTCACACCTGAAAAACTGCAGGAAATCGTGGATAAAATGGAAGGTAAACCCGGCGACTTGATTCTGATTTGCGCAGATCAGGACAAAGTAGTATTCGACTCTCTGGGTGCTCTGCGTCTGGAACTGTCCAAGATGCTGGAACTGACCAGACCTGACGATTTCCGTTTCCTGTGGATCACAGAATTCCCTATGTTGGAATGGGACGAAGAAGAAAACAGATTTGTGGCAGTACACCATCCGTTCACAGCACCTATGGATGAAGACCTGGAACTGCTGGATACAAACCCCGGCGCTGTTCGTGCGAAAGCATACGACATCGTACTGAACGGTTACGAACTGGGCGGCGGCTCCATCAGAATCCACCGCAGAGATATCCAGCAGAAAATGTTCGAACTGCTGGGCTTCACACAGGAAGACGCTCAGGAACGTTTCGGTTTCCTGTTGGATGCCTTCAAATACGGCGTACCCCCTCATGGCGGTCTGGCATTCGGTCTGGACAGAATTATCATGCTCATGAGCAATGCGCCTAGCATTCGTGACGTTATCGCATTCCCTAAGGTAAAGGATGCTTCCTGCCCTATGACAGATGCGCCTAACGTGGTAGACCAGAAACAGCTGGATGAACTGGCAATCTGCTTCAACGAAGAAATTCTGAAAGCGGCTGCGGCAGAAACAGAAGAAGCGTAAGGAAATATGAATATGTAAGCAGGCAAAGGGGCTTGTTGTTTGTAAACACAGACGACAGCCCCTTTTTGTTTTGCAGAGATAAATTTCGGCATAAAAAATCATCTCGGATGAGATGATTTTATGGTTTGATTTCCAGAACAGCACTGGAAAAGGAGTCGGTAATGTGTTTGAGAAGGTTTTCGTTTAATCCGATTTGCTTCATTTTCTGTAAATCCCCTTGGTCTTTGGGTCGGTTCTTTCGGCTCTTTTTGGCATAAACAAATTCCAGAGAGGTACAATACAGCTTTTGCCCATCAGATAGGGCGTAGGCAGTGATGTAATCTTCTGGTGAAAGATTCGGCAGGCAGAGAGTTACAAGGCTGTCTTTGGTGCTGAAATCAGCAGTGGTAAAATCCCGTTGGTAAAGGTTGTTGTTTTCCTCAAAAAAAGGCGTAAAGCTGACAGGCAGACCATCCAGAAAGACTTCTGTGCCAAAATCTATCTTTTCTTGATTGCAGGAGAGGAAAAGAGAATCATGGGTTTGGTCATAAAGTCCCTGATCTTTTAGAAAAGTACGGACGGTTTCCATTTCTGAAAGAGGAACCACGAAATCAATATCGCTGTGGAGCCGATTGGAATTTTCGCCGGAAATCACCCAAGGTGCCAGACCTCCCGCAAGAAATATTTTGCCCTTCAGTTTTGGATGAAGTCCGAAGGCAAGGGCTTTTTTTTCACAAGATCACAGGGAAACATATCTATTCTCCTTTCTGGTGGCTGCATGATTTTTCTATCTCCCATCATAGGACATCCGAAGGGAAGACGCAATATTTCGGCAGGATTTTTGTTTTGTATTGTATTTTTTGGCATAAACATATAAAATGGAAAAGAAGTACAGAAAAAGGAGGAGCCTATGAAAAGCTATGCAGATGCCCATTGTGATACTGTGGTGAAAGCCATGGAAGAGGGAGAGAATATGCTGGAATTTTCGGGACAGCTGAATCTGGAAAAACTTGCTGCCTATGGTTCGGCAGTGCAGATTTTTGCCATTTGGCTGGAACCGAAGTACTATTCCATTGCCATGCGGCAGACCGTGAAATATCTGGACTATTATCTGGAACAGATGGAGCGGTACAAAGACCGTGTGGGCATGGTGAAACGATTTTCGGATATTCTGGAAAATAAAAAACAGGGCAGGCTCTCTGCCATATTATCTCTGGAAGGCGGCGAAGCTGGAAGGAGAAATCGCTGCTCTGCGGATGTATCATCGTATGGGTGTAAGGCTCATGACACTGACGTGGAATCACAGAAACGCTCTGGCAGATGGTGTAGCGGAAAGAGGCACTGGCGGTGGATTGACCACCTTTGGCAAAGCAGTTGTGAAAGAAATGGAACGACTGGGTATGCTGGTGGATGTATCCCATTTGACAGACGCTGGGTTTTACGATGTGGCAAAAATGGCGGAACAGCCTTTTGTGGCAAGCCATTCCAATGCACGGGCAATTTGTCCCCATCCACGGAATCTGACAGACGAACAGCTGAAAATCATTGGAGAAATGGATGGTTTTGTGGGACTGAATTTTTTCCCACCTTTTGTAGGAGAGAAAGACACAGTGACACAGGATGATCTGCTGCGGCAGCTGACACACATGCTGGACATGGCTGGTGAGGACGCTGTGGGACTAGGCAGTGATTTTGACGGCATTGACGTAACGCCCACAGACCTGCGTGCAGTGGAAGATATGGCACTTTTTCTGGAACGGATGGAACAGGAATTTGGGAGCCATCTGGCGGAAAAAATACGAGAGAAAAATTTCCTGCGGGTGGCAGAAAGGGTATGGAAATAAGGAGGTAACATGAAACGGGTTATTATCAGCGTTGTGCTGCTTTTTGTCATTGCCGGATTGTTCCTTGTGAGCATCAATGGCGTTAGACCGCATCCTTATACAGAGGCGGAGCTGGAAACAGTCTTTCTGGAAAAGGCTGAGGAAAATGGCCTTTCTTTGGAAGAAGGCTATGAAGTAGTTGAGAAAAAACATGCCAACAGCATGACTTATCTGATGGAAGATGTCAACGGCAATCATGCGTGGGGAACCTATGTAATGACACCACTGACAGAAAAGTATAAATCTTATGATTTTTACACAGATCAGATGAATCTGGTGGAAGGCAGTCCTTATACTTATATGGTAAACGACGGCATTATGAAATATGACATCACTGTGTCTTTTGATGGAGATCTTTCTATTGAAGGCTCTGAAAAAGCACAGTCTGTACTGTCTTTGAAAATGCTGTCCATGAGTTTTGGTATTATGGTAATTCTTGCAAATCTGGTGCTGAATGGTGCCAGAAAAAGCAAATTTGATTAAACAAAAGAAATGAGGTAAGAGAAATGGAAGTATCAAGAAGAGCACAAAGCATCAAAGCATCCAGCACCCTGGCAATCTCCGCAAAAGCGGCAGAACTGAAAGCACAGGGCAAGGATATGGTTACATTTGGCGTAGGGGAACCTGATTTTGACACCCCTGCACATATTAGAGAAGCAGCGAAAAAAGCCATTGATGAAGGCAAAACAAGATATACACCTGCGGCAGGTACGCCTGCACTGCGGAAAGCTGTTTGCGACAAGCTGAAAAAAGACAACGGTCTGGACTATGAACCTGCACAGGTAGTCATCAGCAACGGCGCAAAACACTCCCTCATGAACGCGTTTATGGCAATTCTGAACGAAGGTGATGAAGTCATCATTCCCGCACCTTTTTGGCTGAGCTATGCGGAAATGGTTAAAATCGCCGGCGGTGTGCCTGTGGTGGTACACACAAAGAAAGAAAACAACTTTATGCTGACAAAAGAAGAACTGGAAGGCGCTTACACAGCAAAAACAAAAGCACTGATCCTGACTAGTCCTTCCAATCCCACCGGCATGATCTCCTCTCTGGAAGATTTGCAGATGGTGGCTGACTTTGCGGTAGCTCATGATATTTTCGTGATTTCCGATGAAATTTATGAAAAACTTATTTACGATGAAGGCAAAAAACATATCAGCATTGCTTCTTTGGGCAAAGAAATTTATGACAGAACCATCGTCATCAACGGTGTTTCCAAAAGCTATGCCATGACAGGCTGGAGAATTGGTTTTGCGGCTGCGCCTCTGGAAGTGGCAAAACTCATGGCTTCCTTGCAGTCCCACATGGCTTCCAACCCCAACTCCATTGCACAGGAAGCAACACTGGCTGCACTGAAAGGCCCTCAGGACTGCGTAACAGAAATGTGCAAAGAATTCAAGAAAAGAAGAGATTACATCTATGAAAGAGAAGAAGCCATTCCCATGATTTCCGCGCTGAAACCGGAAGGCGCATTCTATCTGTTTGTGGATGTATCCGGCACTTACGGGAAAAGCTATGAAGGCACAGAAATCCATTCTGCGGCAGATTTTGCTGCAATTCTGATTGCGGAAAAATATGTGGCAGTGGTACCTTGCGCAGACTTTGGTATGCCTGATTATATCCGTCTGTCCTACGCAACAGATATGGAACAGATCAAAAAAGGCATGGATCGCATCGAAGAAATGGTAAAAGCACTGGCATAAATCCATAAGGAGATGGCAATATGAGCTATGAAGTGTTGGAAAGTAAACTGACTTATGAAGGCAAGATTGTAAAGGTAACAGTGGATAAGCTGCAGATGCCTGATGGCAAAGCGGCTTACCGTGAAACAGTTATCCGTGGCAAAAACGCGGCGGCAGCGCTGGCAGTAGACGCAGAAGGCAAGATCATTTTTGTAAGACAGTATCGTCATGCTTTTAAAGAAATGCTGCTGGAAATCCCTGCGGGAGTGCTGGAAGAAGGGGAAGAACCCAGCGAAGGCATCAAACGGGAACTGGCAGAAGAAACTGGCAATCTGGCAGGTAATATGGAATTTATCTGTGAAATCTACCCAACAGTTGGATTCTGCACAGAGAAGATCTTCCTGTATTTTGCTTCTGATTTGACCCCCTGCCCTTGTTGTTTCGATGAGGATGAGTTCATTGAAGTGGAACGGTATACACCGGAAGAAGCCATGGAAATGATCTACAAAGGTGAAATCAAGGATGCAAAGACCGTTGCGGCAATTTTTGCGTATATGACCAGACATAAATAAAAAAGACGAGCCATAACCTTGTAACAGGAGAAAAAATGTGATGAGGTGAGGCTATGTATCCAAAAAAGAAAACACCGGCAGAAAGAGGGCAAATGATTTTTATGATTGTTTGCCTTTCTTTTTTGTTGGGAACCATTGGCGGTGCGGTGGCCGCCAATTTGGCAGGACGGAGCGGTGAGGAAACGCTGGTGCGTTTTTTGCAGGAGCATTTGACGGCAGGTGGAGATTCCTCTTTCTGGTATACCTTCTGGAAATACATGAAGTATGATCTGCTCATCTGGGCGGGGGATGGCTTTCTATGGGGGTATTTATTTCCGGCTGTGTCTGTCTGTTCAGGGGAATTTCTCTGGGGTTTACGGCGGCAATGCTCATGGCAAGCTATGGCGGCAAAGGGGTATGGTTGACCATATTAGGGATTTTGCCCCAGAATCTGCTGTTGATTCCGGCGTATGTTGCCATGACAACAGTGGCGGTGTATTACCTCTTTGCATGGGGAGAAGAAGGCAGCAGAAAAGGTGTCAGTAAGCGAGAAAAACGGCGTCGGCAGACAGAATACTGTATATTATTAGTGGCGTCCATTTTGCCTATTGTGGTGGCAAGTGGTGTGGAAGTGGGGCTGATTCCAGCTTTTATGGCGTATTTAACCTAAAAATGTACGAGAAAAAAGGTCAGAATGGAGAATTTTGCAGGAACAGTGGAAAATTATGAAAAAATGTCGACAATTATGAAAAAAGTATTTATAATTTATGAAAGACTATGTCTTTTTGATTTGAAGGGGTTATGAATATGGAAGAAAATCTGGCTGCTTTTCGCATGTACCTGCAAAATGTGAAAAAGTCATCTGAAAATACCATATTGTCATATTTACGGGATCTGCGGGGATTCTGCGGTTTTATGGAAGGCTTGGGCGTATGTGAGGTTTCCAAAATCAACCGCACCAACATTATGGCGTATGTGTATGAACTGCAAAATCAACATAAGGCGTCCACAACGATTTTTCGGAATTTAGCGTCTATCCGTGCGTTTTTTTTATTTCCTTATGGGGCAGGGTGTTGTAAAGGAAAACCCTGCTGTGGATCTGGAACTGCCCAGAGAAGAACGAAAAAGTGCCGAAGATTATGACTTTGGAGCAGGTGGAAAAACTGTTGGAACAGCCTAAGACCAGCGATGCCAAAGGTCTGCGGGATAAGGCCATGCTGGAAGTGCTTTATGCCACAGGTATCCGTGTATCGGAGCTGGTTTCCCTGCATGTGGATGATGTGAATCTGCCTTTTGAATATATCCGCTGCACAACAGGCAGCAAAAGCCGTATGATTCCCATTGGTACAAAAGCCAAAGAGGCTCTTTGGGAATATCTGAAAAAAGGACGGGTACAGCTCATACATAACCCGGAAGAAACGGTGTTGTTTCTGAATTATGGCGGCAAGAAAATGACAAGACAGGGGTTCTGGAAGATTGTTAAGAATTATGCGGAAGAAGCGGGGATTCCCGGAGAGATTACACCACATATTCTGCGTCATTCCTTTGCGGTACATCTGCTGGAAAATGGGGCAGATCTGCGTTCTGTCCAGGAGATGCTGGGACATTCCGATATTTCCACAACCCAGATTTATACAAAACTGAACAATACAAAAATCAAAAGTGTGTATGCAAAAGCCCATCCACGGGCTTAAGTACATAAAAATGAAAGCTGAAATCTTTGGAACTGCAAAGATTTCAGCTTTTTATTTTTGTGCAAAACAAGAGAGGATTTTTAAAATCCTCTCTTGTAAGTTGCACATCTATATCAAATTTGATATATACTTGCAGATCTTTTAGATCTCAATCTTTGCCCCCATGAGTTTCGCAAATTCAGCAACGATAGCAGCGTCGCCGGGCCATGCGGGTGCAGTAACCAGATTGCCGTCTACAACTGCTTTGTCAGCGTCAACAGCTACATATTCGCCGCCTGCCAGTGTGATGTCAGGACCAACAGCGGGATAAGCAGTTGCTTTTTTACCTTTGAGTACGTTGGCAGCAGTCAAGATCTGAGGACCATGGCAGATTGCAGCAACTGGTTTATTTGCAGCGAAGAATTCCTGTACAATTTCAATTACTCTCGGTGTCAATCTCAGGTATTCGGGAGAACGTCCGCCGGTGATGAATAAGCCAGCATAATCAGCTGTGTTAACAGCGTCGAAATCTGCTGTCAAAGCGAAGTTATGACCTCTTTTTTCGGAGTATGTCTGTTCTCCTTCGAAGTCGTGAATTGCGGTACGAATAATGTCACCTGCTTTTTTTCGGGGCAAACTACATCAACCTGATAACCCAGAACCTGCAAAGCCTGAAAAGGTACCATGGTTTCATAATCTTCCGTAAAATCTCCAGCCAACATTAAAACTTTCTTTCCCATTGTAATCTCCTCCTTTGTTGCCCGAAGGGCACATATATTTCTATGTGAATATATGTTATGTATTTTTATAAATACAGTATAAACCTGTTGTCAGAAAAATGCAAGAGTTTGATGAAAAATTCGCAAAAAACACTGTATACCAAAAAGATACATAGCGATGTCAGACAAAATAGCGCCATTGACAGCAGGAAGAAAAAAGCATACTATGGTCTTGCAGAGATAAAAACACGATCCGGTTGGTAGTCCGGATGCGGCAAGAAGCCGTCAGTAACCTGCCTCCTTGGTTGTCCCTTCTTTGTGCAGTAAAATACAAAAGGAGGAATGACCATGGAAAAGGTCAAAGTGACAATGACCGTACTTTTTGAGGAGCCTTTCTGGATCGGTATTTACGAGCGGGAGGATGGAGAAAGCTATCAGGCGACAAAGATCCTTTTTGGTGCAGAGCCAAAGGGGATGGAAGTGCAGGAGTATTTGCTGAAAAATGTGTATTGGCTTTCTTTTGGTACCGGAAAAAAAAGCCGGCTTTCTGACAGGCAGACCCGCAAGAACCCTAAACGGATGCAGCGGGAAATCCGTAAGCAGACAAGAGAAGGGGGAACAGGAACCCGCGCCCAGCAAGCCATACAGGCACAGCGGGAAGAGCGAAAAATCCAAAAGCGCATCATCCGAAAGGAAGATAAGCTGGCGGAGGAAAAAGAACGGTTTTGCAGAAACAACAGAAGAAACGCGAAAAACATCGTGGACACTAAAAGGAGAAATGCTTCATGAGAATTGGTTCAGGATATGACGTACATAAACTGGTGGAAAACAGAGATCTGATATTGGGCGGTGTCAACATTCCTTATGAAAAAGGATTGCTGGGACATTCTGACGCGGATGTTCTGCTTCATGCCATTATGGATGCCCTGTTGGGAGCGGCGGCACTGGGGGATATTGGCGGACATTTTCCCGATACAGATCCGGCGTACAAAGGTGCTGACAGCAAAAAATTATTATCCTGCGTTTGGGACTTGATTTCCCAAAAAGAATATTGTATAATGAACATCGACGCAACAGTAATCGCGCAGCGTCCAAAGTTGAAACCTTATATTCCTGAAATGCGGAAGAATATCGCTGAGATTCTTCACATAGATATAGATCAGGTCAATGTAAAGGCAACAACAGAGGAGGGGCTGGGATTTACCGGCGCAGGAGAAGGCATTGCCGCTTCGGCTGTATGTCTTCTGGAAAAAACGAAATAAGCCAAAAGTGATGATGGAAAAGAGTAGTCCTTTTATCACCTGCCAGAGAATAACGGCCGTGGTGAAAGGCGATGAAATTTGAGCTTCCAGGAAACTGGGGGTTTGAGTGGCACCGTCTTAAGATACATGGGTGAGAGCCGTTTACAGAATGAGGAGGATGAAGTGCGTTCCTGAACTGAACGGGCGAACCATTTTTATTTGCAGTAGCCTGATTCCGATGACAACGTTACAGTCGATAAAGTGAGGCGGTATCTTTTTCTGCGGAGAAACAGACCGTCTAAGTAAAGTGGAACCACGGAGTATAACAGCTTCGTCTTTACAGTGTATGTAAAGACGGGGCTTTTTCTTTTTGGGGAAACAGAGAAGAAAAGCGCAGGAACACCTTATTTCGTGCTGTAATATCATAAAAAAGAATATCAGTATCGAGAGGAGAAACCGAACATGAACACAAGAGAACTCAAAGCAAGAATTGAAGAAATGATTGATGTCATTAAGGAAAAAGATCCTGCCATCAGAAGCAACATCGAAGTGATTCTCTACCCCAGTTTCTGGGCAGTGATCAACCACAGAATTGCCCACAGCTTCTACAAAAAGAAACACTTTTTCATTGCCAGAGCCATTTCTCAGATTTCCAGAGGTTTGACAGGCATTGAAATCCATCCCGGCGCACAGATCGGCAAACGTTTCTTCATTGACCACGGTATGGGTGTTGTCATTGGGGAAACAGCGGAAATCGGCGACAATGTTATGCTGTACCATGGTGTAACACTGGGCGGTACCGGTAAAGACAAGATCAAACGCCATCCGACTGTTGGGGATAACGTACTGATCGGTGCGGAAACCATCGTACTGGGCCCCATCAACATTGGCTCTAACACAAAAATTGGTGCAGGTTCCGTTGTACTGGAAGACATTCCCGCTAACGTAACTGCTGTTGGCTCTCCTACAAAGATTGTGAGAAAAGACGGTATGCGCATCAAACCCACAGATCCTTCTGAATTTACAAAGGCGAAAAAACACGCAGTCTGAGAAACAGAAAAGAAAACGGGAAGAATTGTGGAAAATATGCTTGCAGAACCCGTTTTTGTGATATAATGTAACTTAGAAAAATATGGTTCAAAAAAGGAAGGATGAACGACCATGAAAGTATATAATACACTGACAAGACAGAAAGAAGAATTCATTCCTCGCGAGGAAGGCAAAGTAAAAATGTACGTTTGCGGCCCTACCGTATATGACTATATCCATATCGGTAACGCACGCCCTTACGTTGTATTTGACACCGTAAGAAGATACCTGGAATACAAAGGTTATGACGTTACTTATGTACAGAACTTCACAGACGTTGACGACAAAATCATCAACCGTGCAAACAAAGAAAACAGCACAATGGAAGCAATCTCCAATCGTTATATTGAAGAAGCATTCCATGATGCTGACGGTCTGAACGTAAAACGTGCTACTGTGCATCCTCGTGTTACACAGGAAATGGACGGTATCATTGCTATGGTTCAGGAACTGATCGACAAAGGTTTTGCTTATGAAGACAAGGGCACTGTTTACTATGATACAAAGAAATTCCCTGAATACGGCAAACTGTCCAGAAAGAATCTGGATGAACTGATTGCCGGTGCCAGCGAACGTGTAACCATCGACGACGCAAAGAAAAATCCCACAGACTTCGTACTGTGGAAACCCAAAAAAGAAGGCGAACCCAGCTGGACATCTCCTTGGGGCGAAGGCAGACCTGGTTGGCACATTGAATGCTCCGTTATGGCAAAACATCATCTGGGCGACACCATCGACATCCATGCCGGCGGCGAAGACCTGATTTTCCCTCACCATGAAAACGAAATCGCACAGAGTGAAGCTGCAAACGGCTGCCAGTTCGCAAAATATTGGCTGCACAACGGTTTCATTACTGTTGACAACGAAAAAATGTCCAAATCTCTGGGTAACTTCTTCACCGTTAGAGATATTGCGGCACAGTTCCCTTATGAAGTTATCCGTTTCTTTATTCTCAACGGTCATTACAGAAGCCCCATCAACTTCAGCAGAGATCTGATGCAGGCTTGCCAGAATGGTCTGGAAAGAATCAAAAACGCAAGAAAAGAACTGGATTTCTATATCAAAAACAGCGCTGACACAAAGATGACAGCAGAAGAAAATACACAGGCAGCAGAACTGGAAAAATACAAAGAACAGTTCGAAGCAGCTATGGACGACGACTTTAACACAGCGGATGCTATTTCCGTAATCTACGAACTGGTTCGTTTCAGCAATATTGCAGTCAAAGCAGGCGTTTCCAAAGAATACGCAGAAAAAATTCAGGATATGCTGGATCACCTGTGCGGCGTACTGGGTGTAGCAGAACTGAAAGAAGACGCTGTATCTGATGAAGAAACAGCAAAAATCGAAGAACTCATCGCAAAGAGAGCAGAAGCTAAGAAGGCAAAAGACTTTGCAACAGCAGACGCAATCCGTGACGAACTGGCAGCTATGGGCATCACCATCAAAGATACCCGTCAGGGCGTACAGTGGTTCAGAGGTTAATTATGAACTTACAGGCATTGGACTTAATGCTGGGTCAGAAGGGGACAGTGAATCCAAAGGAGCTGTCCCCTTTGGCGCTGGCTTATATTGGAGATGCGGTTTATGAAATGCTGGTGCGTACCACTGTTTTGACAGGAGGGAATGCGCCGGTGAACCGTTTGCATAAAACCGCAAGAGATATGGTCAATGCCAAAGCACAGGCGGAATTTTATTTCCGTGTGGCTGAGGAATTGACAGAGGAGGAAACGGCTGTGTTCCGCAGAGGACGCAACGCGAAATCCTACACCACACCGAAGAACGCCGATTTGATGGACTACCGCCATGCAACGGGGGTAGAAGCGGTATTCGGTTATCTGTATCTGGATGGAAAAATGGAAAGAGCCATTGACTTATTCCGTCTGGGTATGGCAGAATTAATAGAGAAATAAAAATAGAAGCCGATGCACTGATTTTGCACATCGGCTTTTTGCTGTGTTGGAAAAAAGAGAAAAACAGGAGGTTATTCCGTGGAAAAAAGACGAAAACGAACGGGAATGGAAAGAAAAAAGACCCGGCGGCAGAAACGGAGAAGAACGCAAAGGCCGCAAGCCTTTCTATACTGCCAGAGAAGAACGGGAAATGGACAGAGAAATCAATGAAAACCAGCTGGAAGGCAGAAATGCCATTCTGGAAGTGCTTAGAAGCGGTAGAGATATTGAAAAAATCATGGTGGCAAAAGGCAATGTGGAGGGGACCATCAAACGGATCATTGCCATGGCTGTGGAAAAAGGCGTCGTCATTCAGGAAGTGAGCCGCCAGAAACTGGACGAAATTTCCCAGACGAAAAACCATCAGGGCGTGATTGCGCTGGTTTCCGCTCATGACTATGTGGAAGTAGAAGATATTCTGGCTGCGGCAAAAGAAAAAGGGGAAGATCCTTTTGTGCTACTGTTGGATGGTATTACTGACCCTCATAACTTGGGCGCTATTTTGCGTACAGCAGAATGTGCCGGTGTTCATGGGGTTATCATTCCCAAACGCCGTTCTGTTGGTCTGAACGCTACTGTTGGGAAAACATCTGCTGGTGCCATTGAATATATGCCTGTGGCAAGAGTGACAAATATCGTACAGACTATGGAATATCTGAAAAAAGAAGGTTTGTGGATTGCTTGCGCCGACATGAAAGGTCTGGATCATTTTGATACAAACATGAAAGGCCCTCTGGCATTGGTTATTGGCAGTGAAGGCGATGGCGTCAGCCGTCTGGTAAAAGAAAATTGTGACTTTACAGCATCTATTCCGATGTATGGGAAAATTTCTTCTTTGAATGCTTCCGTAGCGGCAGCACTGCTTATGTATGAAGTGGTAAGACAGAGAAGATTTTAAGATTTGACGGATTTGGCGGAAAAGAAGAATCTTTTGCAATTTTTAAGGTTATATGATATGATGTTACGATGAGAAGGGAGGGGATTGCCGTTGCAGGAGGATTTTTTGCTGGTGGACGGCTATAACATCATCCACGCATGGGACGAGCTGCGGGAATTGATGGAAGATGTCAGTCTGGAAAGTGCAAGGGTAAAGCTTATTGATACCCTTTCCAATTATAAAGGTGTACAGAAAGCAACCATTATCGTTGTTTTTGACGCATATCTGGTCAAGGGCAATCCTGGCTCTGTATCGAAGTATCATAATATTTATGTGGTGTATACAAAAGAAGCAGAAACGGCGGATCATTACATCGAAAGAGTGGTAACATCTATGCCGAAGCATTATCGGGTAAGGGTGGCAACCACCGATGGACTGGAACAGATCATCATTTCCGGTCAGGGAGCTGTGCGCATGAGTGCCAAAGAACTGCATAATCAGGTGCATCAGGCGGAAACAGAACTGCGTCGCAGTACATCGAAAACAGACCGCCTAAAAACAATATGCTCGCCGATAATCTGGATGAGGAAGCCTTCAATTGGCTGGAGAATTTACGACGGCAGAAGTAAGGAGAACAGAGGATTTATATGATAAGTGAAAGAACAGAACAAACTGCAAACACCCAACAGGATGAACTGCTGGTGCGTCAGGCACAGAGCGGCGATAACGAGGCGGAAGCACGCCTGTTGGACAAATATAAACCCCTGGTGAAGGCAAAGTCGCGGGCTTATTTTCTCATTGGCGCGGATACAGAGGACATCATACAGGAGGGCATGATCGGACTGTATAAAGCCATTCGGGATTATGATAAGGAAAAGAATGCTTCTTTCCGCAGTTTTGCGGAGCTGTGCATCAATCGTCAGATGATTACAGCCATTAAGGCGGCAACCAGACAGAAGCATCAGCCACTGAATTCTTATATCTCATTGAATAAGCCTGTGTTTGAGGAGGATTCCGAAGAAACCTATCTGGATTTGCTTCAGGAAGGGGAACTTCTGAACCCAGAAGCTCTGCTCATTGGACAGGAGAATAAAAATTTTCTGGAAAACCAGATGGAAAAGAATCTCAGCAGTTTCGAAAGCCGTGTACTGACATTATATTTACAGGGCAGAAGCTATTTCGAGATTGCCAATATGCTGGATAAACCGGAAAAATCCATTGACAATGCCCTTCAGCGGGTGAAGAAAAAGCTGGAGAAATTTGTTTTAAAAAAAAATCTTGACGGAATAGAATCTGTGTGATAGTATATAAAAGCTGGCGGAAGAAATCTATTCTTCCTATGCTACTGTGGCTCAGTAGGTAGAGCGTCGCCTTGGTAAGGCGGAGGTCACGGGTTCAAGTCCCGTCAGTAGCTTTTCGCCCTCGCAAACGCGGGGGCTTTTTTTGTTGCAAAAATCTTTGAAAGGGAGAAGGCGAATGAAGATGAAATATCAAGCAGTGATTTTTGATCTGGACGGCACACTGTTGGATACACTGGATGATTTGACAGACAGCATGAACGAGATTTTACGCAGATATGGAAGAAAAGGACGGACAAGAGAGGAAGCGGCTGCTTTTTGGGGAACGGCAGTGCTGTGTATCTGAAATTGGCGGCAGGAGAACCGCTGGAAGATTTTGAAACTTGTCTGGAGGAATATAAGGCTTATTATAAGGAACATATGGAAATCAAAACAAAGCCTTTTGACGGCGTTTTGCAGCTGCTGCGGAATTTACGACAGGCAGGTGTGAAAACAGCGGTGGTATCCAATAAATTCGATGGAGCAGTCAAAGGCTTGTGTGAAAAATACTTTGGAGATGCTGTTGATCTGGCATTGGGGGAAGGAAATGGTCTGCGTCCAAAACCGGCAGGAGATATGGTGGAAGCGGTAGCGGAACAGCTGGAGGTATCTTTGATAGATTGTCTGTATGTGGGGGATACAGAGGTGGATTTGGCTACTGCAAAGGCGGCAGGCATGGATTGTGTCAGCGTCACATGGGGATTCCGCACAGAGGAGCAGTTGAAAGAAGCAGGAGCAACTTATCTGGTTGACAGCGTGGAAGAATTGGAACAGTATTTATTGGCAGAAAAAGTTACAGAACGGCTGGAAGTGCTGCCATATGCATTTTCTGCATGTCGTATCAGTGATGAGGTAAAAGTGGACTGGACACAGCCTTTTTGTTTTGCGGCAAAAACGGACAGAGAATTTTCTCTGGTGTGTTTAACAGAGCATGTGCCGGAAGAAACTTTGGAAAGAGAAGATGGATGGCGGGCATTCCGCATTGCTGGAACATTGGAATTTTCGTTGATTGGGATACTATCCCGGATTTCCGGTGTGCTGGCAGAGGCTGGTGTGGGGATTTTTGCAGTGTCTACATATCAGACGGATTATATCCTATTAAAAGGGTATCAATTGGAGAAAGGATTGGAAGCTCTGCGGAAAGCGGGATATATGATTGATTAAAAACAAAAACGTCGGAAAATGTTTCTATGAAAGAAACATTTCCG
Source organism: Clostridia bacterium UC5.1-1D10 (assembly GCA_001304995.1). Classification (GTDB taxonomy): domain Bacteria; phylum Bacillota; class Clostridia; order Lachnospirales; family Anaerotignaceae; genus Anaerotignum. Next base: position 54,004 of record BBZU01000016.1, read on the forward strand.
ACGTTTTTGCTTTATTGGAATGGAAGTATGAACGTTTTATTTCAAAACAACATTGTGGAATGTTTTTTTGCCTTTCTGTACCAGCAGTTTGCCGTCTGTGAACAGGTCAGCAGTTACTTTGAAGTCAACGTCTGTTACGGGTTTTTCGGCCAGTTTTACGCCGCCCTGCTGTACTGCACGTCTGCCTTCGGAACGGGAAGGAACAACACCGATGGTGGTCAGCAGTGTCAGAATATCCATGCCTTCTGCAAAGTCAGCAGCGGGCAGTTCTGTGGTAGGTGCGGAACCAGCAGCGGAACCTTTGCCGAACAGAGCTCTTGCAGCTTCCTGTGCTTTGGTTGCTTCTTCTTCACCGTGAACGATCTTAGTCAGTTCGAATGCCAGAACTTCTTTTGCTTTGTTGATTTCGCTGCCTTCCAGTGCGCCTAGACGACGTACTTCATCCATAGGCAGGAATGTCAGCAGAGCCAGACATTTTTCAACGTCTTTATCGCCCACGTTTCTCCAGTACTGGTAGAATTCGTAAGGAGATGTTTTTTCGGGGTCAAGCCATACAGCACCGCTGACGGTTTTGCCCATTTTTACGCCTTCACTGTTTGTCAGGAGTTTGAATGTCATGCCGTAAGCGGGTTTGCCTGTTTTACGACGGATCAGTTCAACACCGGCAATGATGTTAGACCACTGGTCGTTACCACCCATCTGCAGTACGCAGTCGTATCTTCTGTTCAGTTCGTAGAAGTCGTAGCCCTGCATGATCATGTAGTTGAATTCCAGGAAGGACAGACCAGCTTCTTTTTCCATACGGATTTTGAAGCAGTCAGCAGCCAGCATACGGTTTACGGAGAAGTGTACGCCAATGTCACGAAGGAATTCGATATAGTTCAGGTTTCTCAGCCAGTCTGCGTTGTTTGCAATGATAGCACCGCCGTTTTCTTCGTCAAATTTGATGAAGTGGGACAGCTGATTTTTGATGCAGGCAACGTTGTGGTCGATGGTTTCCACTGTCATCATTTTACGCATATCAGCTTTGCCGGAGGGGTCACCGATCATGCCTGTGCCGCCGCCCATCAGACAGATAGGACGGTTGCCGCAGCGCTGCATGTGCGCCATTGCCATAACGGTCAGGAAGTGACCTACATGGAGGCTGTCTGCGGTAGGGTCGATGCCGATATAAAATGTCACGCCGCCTTTTTCAAACAATTCTTTGATTTCATCTTCGTGTGTCAGCTGTTCGATAAAGCCTCTTTCTTTCAGAACTTCGTAAGCATTCATGAGAAAACACCCTTTCTTTATTGGTTTGTATTTCAGCGAAGGCTTTCTGCAAATAAAAAAGGGTTCTATCGTCGAAAGGACGAGAGAACCCGTGGTACCACCTTAATTCATGTTTATCATAACGAAAAGACAAACATCTTTCGGTCTGGGTAACGGTAGACAACCGTTGTGCCATTTCCTGCACAAAGCTCATGAGGCGTAATTTACAAATACTGTACTGCAATCCTTTCACCAACCGGACTGCTCTCTGCGGCTGTAACCAGCTTTGCCCATATACTCAATCATCGCTGTTTTGCTTATTTATGAGCCTATCCTATCACAACTTTTTTTGAAAGTCAACCCCGCAACTTAATTCTGCAATTTTTACAATCATTTCCACTGCTTTTTCCATAGAGGAAACGGGAATATATTCATAAGGCCCATGGAAATTATGCCCGCCGGCAAAGAGGTTGGGGCAGGGAAGTCCCATAAAGGACAGGCGCGCACCATCGGTACCACCGCGGATGGGCTGAACGATGGGTGTAATGCCGCAGGCTTCCATAGCTTGTTTTGCCAGATCCACGATTTCCATGCAGTCAGCAATTTTAGATGCCATATTATAGTACTGATCTTTCAGTTCCAATGTGATGGCATTGGGATACTGAATGTTTTTCCGTTCTACAATGAGCTGAATGAGATTTTTTCTGTGGGCAAAAGTTTCTGAATTGAAATCACGGATGATATAAGTCAGAGTGGCTTCAGATACATTGCCTTCAAAAGAGCAAAGATGGAAGAAGCCTTCATAGCCTTCTGTCTTGGAAGGAATTTCTTTTTCCGGCAACAGAGAAGCGATTTCCGTACCGATCAGAGCGGCATTTTGCATGATGTTCTTTGCTGTGCCGGGATGAACGCTGCGGCCTTTGATATGAATGACTGCCTGTGCGGCATTGAAGTTTTCGTATTCCAATTCGCCGATTTTGCCGCCGTCCAGTGTGTAGGCAAAGTCAGCACCAAATTTTTTCACATCAAAATGATCTGCCCCAGCGCCAATTTCTTCATCTGGTGTAAAGGCAATACGGATTTTGCCGTGGGGGATTTCGGGATGGGTGATCAGATATTCCATGGCAGAGAGGATTTCTGCAATACCGGCTTTGTCATCGGCTCCAAGAAGAGTGGTGCCGTCGGTAGTAATTAAGGTATCTCCAATATAATTGTTCAATTCAGGAAATTCATCGGGAGAAAGGGAGATGCCATTGAGCCGAATGGTTTCACCGTCATAGTGATGAACGATATGGGGCATGATGCCATCGCCTTTGGCGTCGGGGCTGGTATCCATATGGGCGATAAAGCCGATGGTGGGAGCGTTGGGATCTGTTGCAGGCAGAGTAGCCATAACATAACCGTGACGATCCATAGAGGCATCAGCCAGACCGATGGCTTGGCATTCCTTTACCAGAAAATCACCAAAGAGAAGCTGCTGCTTTGTGCTGGGGACGGAAGAAGAATTCTCATCAGAGGTTGTGGGTTGTTTGATATATGTTAAAAAACGTTCGCTAACTGACTTCATAATATAGAAGAACTCCTTTCTTTGTTTGGGAAATGTTTTGACAGTATAAAGGAACTGTAAAACCATTTCTATTATTGTACCATTCTTAAGCGAGAAAAACCATAAAGTATAGAAAAGTTTGCAGAAAGTGGAAAAAAGACCGGATTTTCAAGGGTTTTTGGAAAAATAAGAAAAAAATGAAAAAAATTCAAAAAAAGGTGTTGACAGGAGAATTATTTTAAGATATACTAATACCACTGCTTCGGAAAACACGAAACAGACGAAAAGAAAAAAATAAAAAAACTTCAAAAAAGTGTTGACAAACAAAACGCTGCGAAGTATAATAACAAAGGTTTCGCTGCTCAAGAAAAGCAAACTAAATCAGTATGGAGAGGTGTCCGAGTGGTTTAAGGAGCTGGTCTTGAAAACCAGTGACTCCGAGAGGGGCCGTGGGTTCGAATCCCACTCTCTCCGCCAATTAAATATTTTTTTCATCAGAGAGCATATGGAGAAGTACCCAAGTGGTTGAAGGGGTTCGCCTGGAAAGCGGATAGGTCGTTAATAGCGGCGCGAGGGTTCAAATCCCTCCTTCTCCGCCATTTTTATCAGATTCGAAGTTGAAAAAACTTCGAAAAAAGATGAAAAAAATACTTGACAAGCCTGAAACGATGTGATAAGATATCACTCGCCGCTGAAAAAGCGGGGGCAAACAAGACTGATCCTTGAAAACTAAACAGCAGAAATAAACTTACAACCCATAGTCAATTCAACAGCGACGAAGTCGCTGAT
>BBZU01000017.1 GCA_001304995.1 Clostridia bacterium UC5.1-1D10
TTGCCGGAATCCAGTAAAAAGAACTTCAAAGTCATTTGAAGTTCTTTTTTTGTGTGCAAATATAGAAAGTATGAAAATACAAAAAGCGGTCAGTAAAATTTTTACTGACCGCTTTTTGCGTTCCTTCATGATTATGGAAAAAATAGAAGGCATATAAATTGCCGCATACATATGAATTTTTAACGAGGTATCTGCGGTAGAATATCTCGCTATCCAAGAAAAAGTATTTCAAACATCGTCTGAAACTTCTGTTTTTTGATTATCATTATAAAGCTTTACTGTAAAGGTTGTGCCTTTTCCTTCAGCACTCTCTACATGAATTTCCCCATTACAAAGGCATATAATCCGGTGAACCAAAGTCAGACCAAGACCGTTACCATTGTGGGTTCCCGAAGGATCCATACTATAAAACTTTTCAAAAATGTGATCCAATGTTTCTGGAGACATGCCAGTACCATAATCTTGAATGGATGCGGTGATACAAGCATCATCTTGAGAAAGCCGCACAGAAATGGTTCCATTTTCAGATGAAAATTTAATGGCATTAGAAATCAGATTATACCAAATTTGAGATACCATATTTTTGTTTCCTAAATAAGAAATGCCTTCCATTTCAATATCCCAATTGAGATTTTTTTCGCTCCAGAATTTTTCCATAGATAATATGGAATTACGGATCTGTTCGTCCAGAGAATATGTTGTTTTGTCCAATACAATGTCCTGATTTTCCAGTTTGGAAATCAACAAAATATTATTGATTAATGCGGAAAGCCGTTGGGAACTGGAAATGATCAGGTCAATATAGTTTTGCCGTTCCTGTTTGGATAGGGTTTCATCCTGCAAAAGGGTAACATATCCTTCTATCACAGCCAAAGGTGTTTTAAACTCATGTGAAACATTAGCTACAAAATCGTTACGGAATGTTTCGATATGACTCAATTCTTTTGTTATGATATTAAAACTGCGGATCAATTCCCGAATTTCTTTCCCAAATGCTTTTTCTTCCAATTGTATGTTGAAGTTCCCCTGAGAAACCAGATGTGCTGCTTCATTTAACTGTATGATTGGTTTTAATACATGTTTTCCGACCAGCTTTGTCAGCAAAGTGCCGCTGAAAATACTCATGATGATGAAAATCACCAGCATAAACAGGGGAGCTGGATTATGTATCCAGCCAAGACTAATGGCGATGAGTGTTAGTACTGATAAAAAGGTAGAACTAACAATTTGTATTAGGAAAAATGAAAAAGAAAAAAGAAAATTCAATTTGTGTTTGGACAGTGCCTGCATATTACCGCTTCACCGCCTTATATCCCAATCCCCGTACCGTTATAATTTCAAAATCCGGATTGTTGCGGAATTTTTCCCGCAGTCGGCCAATATGTACGTCGACGGTGCGGGATTCTGTTTCTGTATCCAGTCCCCAGATTTCATCCATTAATTGCTGTCGTGTGAAAATATGATTTAAAGAGGATAAGAGCTTGAACAAAATCAAGAATTCTTTCTGCGGCAGCATTTCCTCTTTATCGTTTTGCGTCACAGTGAGGGAATCGTATTCCAATTTCGTATGTCCCACAATGACTCTGCGTTCATGATTGATCTGCGCCCGTTTGAGAAGGGCACCAACTCGCATCACCATTTCATTGATGTTGATGGGTTTTACCATATAATCATCGGTTCCGGCACGGAATCCCTTTTCCATATCGTCAAAAGTATCTTTTGCCGTAATCATCAGTACCGGCTGATTATAATTGGCATTGCGGATTTCCTGCACAAAGGAATATCCATCCATGACCGGCATCATAATATCTGAAATGATTAAGTCAATATACGTATTGTCCAGTACATCTATGGCTGCCTGACCGTTTTCCGCTTCTGTGCAGGTATAACCATGCTTGCGCAGAACGGTGCAGAACAAATGACGCAGTTTGCTGTCGTCTTCTACGACCAAAATATGAAACATGAACATGCTCCTTTCTTATGATGTTTTTTTCATTATAAAACAGAATTGTCAATTGTTTGTAAACAGATTCAATGGTATTTCATTTAATTTCCATTAAAAAATATACCACAATCCTCAGTAGTTTAGGAACAGATTTGACCTATCTAAATTTAAATTCCATTAAATACCCAAAAGTTTACATTCGGTTGATGTTTAGTTGATATTTAGTTTAAAGCTTCCGTGTAGACTTGGTGGCGAATTTTCGAATGAAGGAGGACATTTATGAAAAGAAGCATTTATGTTTTGATTGCATGTGCCTATCCTGTTCTGTTTTGCGCTGGCTGTGGCGCAGGGAAGCCAGCTGGGGACATGTCACAGATGACAACATCTGTTGCCGTAGAGACACAGGAAATCGCTTTGCAGCCTATGGAACAGTATGTCAGTGTTTCATCTAAAGTATCATCGGAGCAGGAGGTTTCTGTGGTACCGAAAACTTCCGGAACAGTGAAGAAATTGTATATAGGTCTGGGGGATACGGTTAAGGCAGGAGACATCCTTTTTGAAATAGACGATACGGAAGCAAGACTGCAAGTACAGCAGGCCCAGGCATCTTTGGAATCTGCCCAGGCTAATTATGATAAAAATGTAGGCGGCAGTTTGGAAACACAGTTGGATCAGATGCAGGCAACAGTGGATTCTTATCAGATTCAATATGATGACCTGAAAAAAGAACTGGAAGAAACAGAGGCCCTTTATGAAATCGGTGCTGCTTCCCAGAGCGAGGCTGATAACCTGAAATCCAGTGTAAATAAGGCGAAAATTCAGCTGGAGTCTGCGCAGAAGCAATTGGAACTGAACAAAGGCAGTATTTTGGAAGATACGAAGAAATCTTTGCAGGTAAATATCACACAGGCAGAAGCTTCTCTGGCAAGTGCCCAGAAGCAGCTGGATGATACAAAAGTCCGTGTGGAAATTGATGGTATCATTGGTACTTTGAATATTTCCGAAGGCAGTGTTGTCAATGCCCAAGGTGAAGCCATGACATTGGTGAATATGGATAACCTGAAAGTGTCATTCCATGTTTCAGCAGATGTCATCAATGAAATTTCTGTTGGCTCTCCTGTCTATATTACGGTTTCCGCAGTATCAGATGATCCTATGACAGCAACAGTCACCAATATTTCTGAAGCGGCAGACAGCTCTACAAGACTTTATCAGGTAGAAGCAGCTTTGAGCAATACCGAAGGAAACTTAAAGCCAGGTATGTTTGCCAATGTACGGTTGGTAACCGAAACAAAAGAAGATACCATTGTTGTTCCCTTGAATACTGTTTTGACAGACAATGGAGAAAAATACGTTTTTGTAGTAGATGAAAATAACATTGCCCATAAAACTGTGGTAGAAACAGGATTGGAAAATGATACATACATCGAAATTACCAGTGGTTTGAACATTGGGGATACGGTTGTTACCAAAGGTCAGGACTTCCTGTCAGACGGCAATACCGTAAATATTACAAACGGGACAACAGAACAGGAATCAATCGCAGAAGTACCAGAGCAGGAATGATGAACTTTTCTGCGGATTTCTAAAACAAAGGAGTTGATATGTTTGGATATTACAAAGATTTCGATTAAACGTCCCGTTGCCATCATGATGGTTATGTTCATCATCATTCTGGGTGCAGTTTCCATTACCAAAATGGAAATGGAATTGACACCGGAAACGGAAATGTCTATGGTCATGATTATGACGACCTATGAAGACGCCGGGCCGGAAGAAGTGGAAAATCTGGTTACGGAGAAAATCGAAAGTGCAGTTGCCAATGTGGAAAATGTAGAGTCTATTTCTTCCACATCATCAGAAGGCAGCTCTATGGTTTCCATTGAATTTAATTATGGAACCAATCTGGATACGGCCATTACAGACTTGCGGGATAAATTGAGCATGGTGGAAGCAACTTTGCCTGATGGCTGTGATTCTCCCAATATTATGAAAATGGATATGAATTCCATGCCCATTGCCACCATTGTGGTTTCCGGTGAGGATATGACATCCGATGAACTGAAGTCATTTGCAGAGGATGATATTGAACCCCGTCTGGAACGTCAGGAAGGCGTTACTTCCGTAGACATCATGGGTGGTACAGAACAGGAAATCCTGATTGAGATTGATCCGGAACGACTGGAAGGTTTGGGATTGACCATGACTTCCATTGGGCAGATCCTTTCAGCGGAAAACAGCAACCAGTCCGGCGGCAGTATTTCCTATGGCGAAAAGAGCATGACCATCAGTACCAAGCAGCAGATGGAAAGCATTGAAGATGTCAAAAATACACCCATTCAGATTGCAAATGGTACAGTTATGCGTCTGGGGGATATTGCTACCGTCACAGAAACACAGAAGGAAGTTACATCTATCAGCCGTTACAATGGGGAATCTTGTGTCACACTTTCTGTCACACAGTCCAGTGATGGCAATACAGTAACTGCTGTGAATAACATTTTGGATGAAGTGGAAAAACTCAATGCGGAATATCCGGATATGACCATTGAAGTGGTAAGCGAGTCCGGCAGTACCATTGAAGATTCTGTTATGAACGTTGTTTCCAATATTTTTACAGGTGCGATTCTTTCCATTCTGGTTATGTTTGTGTTCCTGAAAAATGTTGGCTTGACTGGCGTCATTGCTGTTTCTATGCCAATCTCTATTATTGGTACATTTGTATTTTTGTATTTCTCCGGCACAACACTGAATATGATCTCTCTGGGCGGTTTGTCCGTCGGTGTCGGTATGCTGGTAGATAACTCGGTTGTTATGCTGGAAAACATTTACCGTTATCGTACCAGCCTTGGCTATGGTAAGGTAAAAGGAACCTATCGTGCCGGCAGAGAAGTACGATCTTCTCTGATTGCGTCCACATTGACAACCATTGTTGTATTCATTCCCTTCGTTTTCGTATCCGGCATGATGATGCAGATGATGACAGACCTGGCGCTTGCCATTGTATTCTCTCTGGCAATGTCTTTGATTTCTGCAATGACAGTGGTACCTATGTTGGCAGGGAACTATGTAAATAATGTACATCGAAATAAAAACGCCGAAAAAACTGGATTTCATCAATAAAATGCTGAATATGTTCGATATCGGCATGAAAAAGCTGAGTAATCTGTATGGCAGATTTTTGAAATGGGCAGTTTGGCATAAGAAAAGAACACTTTCTTGTGTAATGCTGGTATTCATTGCCTCTTTGTGCATGCTTCCATCTGTTGGTATGGAATTGATGCCATCTTCTGACGAAGGTACTTTCTCTGTAACAGTGAAAGCACCGAAGGGCAGCAATCTGGATACAGTAGATGCACTGTCTTTACAGGTGGAAGAAATTCTGGAACAGATTCCGGAAATGGTATCTATCAGCGTAACTATATCTGGTTCTTCCGGCTCTATCATGGGCAGTTCTGAAGAAAGCAGCATCAGCTGTGTATTAGTTGATAAAAATGAACGTGACCGCAGTACAGACGAAATCGTAGAAGAAGTGCGTAATTCTGTGAAGAATATCGCAGGGGCAGAAATCAGCGTTTCTTCCAGCTCCAGTATGGGCTCTATGATGGGCGGCGGTGTTTCCGTAGAAATCTATGGCGATGACATGGATAAACTGCAGGAAATCAGTGATCAGATCGCATCTCAGATGGAACAGATCGAAGGTGTTCGTCAGGTAAGCAGCTCTCTGGAAGATCAGGATACCGAAGTAGCCCTGCAAATTGACAAAGAACGTGCAAGACAGTATGGACTGACAGGTTCCGACATTGCAAGTCAGGTAAGAAACACTGTTTCTGGCTTTACAGCAACAACACTGAAAGCAAACGGAACAGAAATGGATATTCGTATTGTATTCCCTGACGAGAGCATGTCTACACTGAGCGATATCAATGACTTGTCTATTATGACAGGTGATGGCAAAGTGATTCCTTTGTCCTCCGTTGCGGAAATTACCATGGAAAATGTGCCGTCTTCCATTTCCAGAGACGACCAGAGCAGATATGTAACCATTTCCTGTGATGTATATGGCCGTGATAGCGGCAGTATCGGTAATGATATTCAGGCTATCATTGACCAGATGACCATTCCTGATGGTTACAGCGTAAAACTAGGTGGTACCAATGAAATGATGAATGATACATTCTCCTCTTTGGGTCTGGTAATCGTTCTGGCGATCGTGCTGGTTTACATGGTTATGGCAGCGCAGTTTGAATCCTTTGTAAATCCCTTTATCATTAATGTTTACCATTCCTTTGGCATTTACAGGGGCAATTTTCCTGCTGTTCATTACAGGAGAACCTCTGAGCATGATGGCGTTGATTGGCTGTCTGGTGCTAGTAGGTATCGTTGTAAACAATGGTATTGATATTGATATTTTGCGTAACAGAGATGGGTATTCACTGGTAGATGCGATTTTGACTGCATGTCCTACCAGATTAAGACCTATCCTGATGACAGCATTGACGACAATTTTGGGGCAGTTCCCTATGATTTTCTCCAATGGTACCAACAGTGAAACACTGAAAGGCATGGGGCTTGTCATTGCCGGTGGTCTGACCACATCAACATTCCTGACTCTGGTAGTCGTACCTTTGCTGTATATGATCTTAGACCGGTTTGTGCAGGCATTCCGCAATAAGATGAAATTTACTAAGAAGGCAAATCCTTATGAAATTGAACAGGAATGCTGTTAATGAGAGAAAGGAGGTTTTTTATGAAATATAAATTGGCGTTGCTGCTAACGGTGACGATGCTGATGCCAACTGCAACGACTGCACTGGCAGCGGAAACGAGTACGACAGCAACAGAAACCACAAAAACCGCGTCAGAAGCAAATACCGCAGAAACAACAGAAAGCGGTGTTTGGCAGCTAACATTTGAAGAGGCACTGGAACTGGCAGAAGAAAACAGTTCCGACCTGGATAACGTGGCGGAAAAAGCAGAATACCTTCAGGATTTGAAGGAAGATATCTGGGATATTACAGGTTCTTTCTCTGTGCCGGCCGTTAGTTATCAGCAGTGGGTAGATGATGATGTTTACAGCATCTATTCTCAAATCCAGTCTATCAGCAGCAGTATGACCCAGAATCGTTATACGGAAGAGATTACAAAGTTGTCACTGGAATCAACCGTAAAAAGTTACTTTACTTCTATTTTGAGTGACGAAAGCTCTCTGGAAGTGGCTAAGAAAGAGGCGGAAGTAAAGAAAACCCAGTATTTGCAGGGTCAGACCAAAAATAAAATGGGGCTGATCAGTGATTACGACCTGCGTACACTGGAAACAGAGTATAAGACTGCGGTGGACAATGTGCAAACACTGGAAAGAGCCATTGAGGAGGAATACCGTTCCTTTAATCAGTTGTTGGGCATCAGTGATGATACAGAATATGAACTGAAATATGATGTAGAGTATACACCCTACAACATGGGGCAGAGCATGACACAGTATATTCAAAATAAACTTAATACGGATTACACCATCAAACAGCTGGAACAGAATGTGGATGACGCTGAGTTCAACAAAAACTATATGTCTATGTCCAGCACAAATTCCCAATCTGCTACCAACAAATACTCTTATGAGGAAGCCAAAAGTACCTTAAAAACAGCAAAAGAAGATAAAGAACTGGCAATCCAGAATGCGTATAATGAGGTACAGGAATTGGAGAATCAATATGAAACAGCACAGCGAAATCTGGAAACAGCAAAATCCAATTTGGAATTGGCAGAACTGAATTACTCTTTGGGCAGAAATACGGCATTGGATGTAACGAAAGCGGAACTGGATGTAGAAGAAGCGGAAAATACATTGTCACAGATCGTATATTCCCACGATATGAAGGTTTATCAGTTGGAGAGCACAGAATTATTGTAAAATCAAACATAAAAGTTGCTTTTCATGATGTCTGATTGAGTGAGCAATATAGAAGAAACAGAGAAAGATATGTTATTTTCATTCATTTGAAAATGCATATCTTTCTTTTTTGTATTCATATAGTTGACAGTTGGAAAAGAGAGGCATACTTTAAAAGCAGGATGTGTTGTTTTTGTTAAAAATACGTTGAAAAGTTGCGGAAATGATATTCACATTGTATAATAAAATCAATAATTAATGAATTATGTAAATTATTTATATAAAAATGAACAAAAACAGAATAAATTATAAAAAAGTTTGTGTGTGATTTTGTGTAAGGCGATTTGGAGGCGATGCATTATGGCAAATATTTCAAGTGCAAGTGGAAAGATTACATTAAAAGGTGACTGGACGCAGGAAGCCATTGATGCCTTTGAACCCGTGTTAGACGTATGGGGTTTTTATGGCGAATATGGTATTCAAGATTGCGGTGGTTTTGATGAAGAACATTTGACTTCTGACTTTTATGGTTGCGGAAGATGGTCTTTTTCAGGCACACTTGAATCATTTGAAGATTGGACAAGACAATGGTTTAAAGATAATCCCAAAAAACCAAATGGCGAACCTATTTGTGCTACGACAGAGGAACAGTACGAAAACTTCCTGAAAATTATGTGTGAAAATAATCTTGTGATCGAGATGGATTTTGAGGATGTGGAAGAAGGCTGCGGCGGACATATCCATGAGATTGGCCAGTTTACTTCTGAAGACGGAAGCTGTATCACTTATGAAACAATGGAATGCGAGGACATTGTTCCATCTTGGGATGAATATGAAAGAGGTTGTCTAGAAGCTGCAGTGGACTTCTTTGAAAACTTTTTTGTCAGATGCGGACAGAAAAAAACTGCGTAAGTGGGTAAAAAATCATGTCATGCCGACAGACATATTTGAGGAATGTGATGATTATGAGGAAATTATAACGTATTTTGGTGATTACGGCGAAGACCCGTTTTATCGTTTCTGCCGTAAATTCTATCCCGATACAGAAGAATGGGACGAGTTCACTGGAGAATATGAAAATGTATATGGATGCCTTGTGGAAGAATCAGTAGACGATGAGGACTGTGATTACGACGAAGAAGATTATGACGATGAGGACCTTGAGGACGACGATGAAGATGATGAAGACAGCGAAGATGAAGACGTTAATGCTTGGGATACAGAACCTCAATATCCTCTGGATGAGATTGACTCCTTGGAAATCAGTGGCAGCACCTTTGTTTTGACCGGTGATTTTCAGAACTGTGATGGCGACAGGAATCAGGTCAAGGAAATGATCGAAGCCAAAGGCGGGAGATGCACCGGTGCCGTCAGCGGCAAAACGAACTACCTCGTTTTGGGTGATTTTGGCTCAGCAGGTGCCAAGAAGATTGATCAAGTCATGGGACAACGGGCAAAAGGCAAGGATATCAAAATCATTGCGGAATATGACCTGTTCCGTTTTCTGTAAAAGGATAGGGGGAATCACACATGAGTAAGTGGAAAGATTTTGAATTTTGCGCAGCAGGCTGGGATAAAAAAAGATGGGATCTGCGCTATACTGGCGAGAACAAAGATCTGGTGATACCAGAAAAAATGATCGCGAAAGCAGGAGAAAAGGCAACCATTGCCATTTCTGCTGCCAATGGCAACGAATTGGAAAGCATTACTCTGCCCAAAAACATTTATGATGTTTGGCTTGGTACGCTTTATGGTGCAAAAAGTTTGAAAAAAATTACTGTTGATCCGGAAAACCCATATTTGAAAGATGTTGATGGTGTGCTTTACACCAAAGACGACAAAAGACTCATAAAGATGCCTTGCCAAAAGACAGGAACCTATACTGTATCTGATGGTGTGGAAGAGATCGAAGTGACTGCTTTTCAATATTCACATTTAGATGAGGTGATATTGCCGGAGTCCTTAAAGGAAATCGGAAATTGTTGTTTTCAGTACAGTGAACTGAAAAAAGTAACGATACCGAAAAGTTTGCCAGAATTAGAGGATAATGTTTTTTCTGATTGTCGAGAATTGGAGGAATTTTCGTTTTTGGGAGATACCAGTATTCAGTATGGGTATGTGGATATGGACTCTGAAATGGAGAAGCGGATTTCCGGAGATGGTTTTACACAGACAGCGGAATGTTATCTTCTTTCCTGCTTAAAGAGTTATCCGAATATTGAAAAATGCAGAAGAAAATTCATTGCGGCGGCAAAACGCGGAAAAAGGGAAAAAATAGTGGAATATCTCTTGAGCACTTTACCGGATACACCTGTGGAAAAAGGCACATTCGAAATCAGTGACTTAGAAGATGGAACGGCTGCAATCCAGTCATATAAAGGTGAAGAAAGCGTCATTGAGATTCCTGCTGAAATGGATGGCAAAAAAATAACGGCAATCGGAAAGGGAGCTTTTGAGGAAAATGAATCTGTGGAAAAGGTCATTGTGCCTGAGGGTGTGGAACTGATCGAAAAGAATGCCTTCAAGGGTTGCATATCCTTAGAAGAGGTAGTATTGCCGGAAAGCTGTACAGATATTGGTGCTTCCGCTTTTGAGGACTGCAAAATTTTGAAAAAATTGAATTTGCCGCAGAATATAACTATTTTGTCCAGAAAGATGCTGAAAAACTGTAAATTACTGGAAAAATTGGAGTTTCCAAAAGGACTTGTGAAGATTGATAATGAAGCCTTGTATGATTGTGATAGCATCACAGAATTGGAACTGCCGGAAGGCTTGCGGTATTTGGGAAAAGAATGCTTGTATGCCTGCGGCTGTAACTATGGCCCGGTGCTTCCCGGAGAATGGGGATACAGCAAAAGAAAATTTGCCATTCCGGCGTCCGTGACACAGATTGATGATGGCGGAAATGGTATCTTTGCCGCTTATCCCAAGGCGCAGGAGCTGTTCGATGTGTTTGAGTATAAAGTGATTTTACAGGTGAAAAGAGGTTCTGTTGCTCATAGATATGCGGCGAAAAAGAAGATTCGGTTTGAATTAGTCTGATAGTAAAGAAGGAAAATCGTTTTCCGTGGAAAGGAGGCTTATTATGCGTGAAATCAATAGAGACGCAGAAGAACTCAGAAGTAAGCTTCTGTCCGAAGTTTACGCCGGAGCAGTGCCTGGTATGCCTGCCATGATACTGGATGAAAGCAGAATCCGTAATGCTGACGCAGACGAACTGGAAAAGATTGCGAAAGAATACGGATATTAAAATCAGAAAGAAAGCAATACTTTAGAGGGCTGTTTAACAGGAAAATAAAAATAGCTGGAATCTTTTCAATATAAAGGATTCCAGCTATTATATTTTTACTGATGAAGGAAGCTTGAGAAAAGGATGTTATTTTTGTTCTGTCATTGCCAAAGGATACATAGAATAACATCATGATATATTTGAAAGCAAAACAGAATTCAATGGCATTTTCGTTGTATTTTTATACCTAACATGATAAAATTAAAAGTCCGGGGAAAGAGACAGAAATGTCATATATCTTGTTCTTTTTTCCATCTATGATACACTCTTAATATTAAGGTTAAATGGAATCTGCGTTTCCAAATCGTGGTGAAACGACAGGATTGGGTTTAGAAGATTCATATATCGTACAGGTATCCAATAGAATTTACTTGATTGAACCAGTGTAAACAATGAATCCATGATGTTTTGAAAGGAGCAAATCGTATGAAGAAAAAGGTTGCAATATTATTTGGTGGTTGTTCTGAAGAACATGACGTATCCATAAAATCTGCAAGAGAAATCTGGAAATATATTGACAAAGAAAAATATGATCCCGTTTATATCGGTATTTCCAGATCCGGCGAATGGAAACTCTGTGATGAACCTACTGCTGATTGGGATGCGAAAACAACACAGCGTGTCATTTTGTCCTCCAACAAACAGGATAAAGGCATGCTGGTACTGAAAGACGGTACTTATGAATTGGTTCCTCTGGATGTTGTATTCCCCATGATCCACGGCAAAATGGGCGAAGACGGCACCATTCAGGGCCTGCTGGAAGTGACAGGTATTCCTTATGTAGGCTGCGGCATTCCTGCTTCTGTATTGTGTATGGATAAATCCATGACATACCTGACAGTAAGCAACCATGGATTCCGCGCGCCTGGATTCAAAATTCTGCATGATGGCGAAGAAGCAGACGCATCCGCTTTGAACTACCCTGTTTTTGTAAAACCTGCTCGTTCCGGTTCTTCCTTTGGTGTAACAAAGGTAAGCAAACCAGAAGATTTGCAGGCTGCTGTTGATGTGGCAAGAGAATTTGACAAAAAAGTTCTGATTGAAGAAGCTATCAAAGGTATGGAAGTTGGCTGCGCAGTTATGGGTAATGGCGACAACCTGAAAGTAGGGGAAGTAGACCAGATCACGCTGTCTCATGGTATTTTCCGTATCCATCAGGAAGACCATCCCGAAGAAGGTTCTGAAAATGCTGTATTTACAGTTCCCGCAAACCTGCCTGTTGAAAAACGGAAAGAAATCCAGGAAACAGCAAAAGCAATGTATAAAGTTCTGGGCTGCAAAGACCTTTCCCGCGTGGATATGTTCCTGCAGGAAGATGGTACCATCGTTCTGAACGAAGTAAATACAATGCCTGGTTTCACATCTTATAGCCGTTATCCTCGTATGATGCTGGCAACAGGCATGACATTCACTGAACTTATTGACCACTGTATTGAAATGGCATTGCAGGAAGGAAAATAATCATGGAAAAAGGATTTGTTTTTTTGGATGAAGTTATCCCCGGAATTCGTTGGGATGCCAAATATGCAACTTGGGACAATTTCACAGGGAAACCTGTGGATGGATATGAAGTCAATCGCATTGTCGTTGCGAAAGAAATGGCAGATGCCCTTGCAGAGGTACAAAAAGAAGCAAATCAAATGGGATATGGGCTTTTGGTCTGGGATTCCTATCGTCCGCAGCGTGCTGTAAACTGTTTTCTGAGATGGGCTGCGGAACCGGAAGACGGCAGAAGAAAAGAAATCCATTATCCAAACATCAAGCGGGAAGAATTGCTTTCTAAAGGCTATGTGGCTGCAAAATCAAGCCATAGCCGCGGAAGTGCAGTCGATTTGACGCTCTATTCCCTGAAAACAAATGAAATCCTCCAGATGGGAACATGTTTTGACTTTATGGATGTGAAATCCCATCATACCTGTAAAGATGTGTCAAAAGAAGAATATGAAAACCGCCAGCTCCTGTGCGGCCTTATGACACGTCACGGATTTGTGCCCTTTGAAAATGAATGGTGGCACTATAATTTGAAAAAAGAACCATATCCGGAAACATATTTCGATTTTCCTCTTTCCGGCAGTTCTTCTGATGAATGGTATAAATATCATGAACACAACCAGGACTTTCCTTATTGAATGAAGGAAGGTTCTGGTTTTTTGTTTGTGTATGAAACAGACATTTGTATATGTCATAAAGTATGGAATATAAATGTATAGAATAAAAATTAGAAAAATTCTCAAAAAAATCTATAAATGATTGAATTGCTTGTAAAATAGGGGGTTTCTTTGTTGTAGGGAGCAGGATAATTTTCGGATGTGATTAATAAATATGAAATGCCTTGCATGCTTTATATGTCGGATGTTTTAAAAAAATGTCAAAAAAACAGGAAAAATGCAAGGGGGATGGAACACTTGAAGCAATTATATGGGGCTGCTGCTTTAGGCGTAGCCGCTGTATTGTTTGCGGGAATTTCCGGTACGGAAGTAATGGCACAGGAGCTGGAAAATGCCGCAGATAAAGCAGCACAGGGGGCGTTCGAGTATTTGTATCTTGAAGAAAGAGGAAGTTCAGATACAAATGAAATGAAAATCGTGATTCAGTTAAGTGACAGTGAGGAAGCGCCGGCTTCTGCGCAACTGCAATTTCATTACGAAGGGGATTCGGAGTCAGAAATTGTGGATGCAAGTCAGATTGCGGAAAGAACTGTAACTTTTACACAGAAATTTGATGATTCAACAAAAACTGCCGTGTTGGATACAATTAGCTGGACAGAAAATGACACAGTATACACAGTTGATTTTGCAGAAAATCAGATAGAGATTGCCGGCAATGATGAACAGACAGAAAATGCAAATACAGCACTGCTTTATCTGGCGGATGGAACACAGAAAGAAGTTCCTGTTTCTGAAGAACCCATTCGCATAGAAGAAATGCAGGAAGCGGCAGCACAGCCCGAAGTCGATGAAGCTATCGCAAAGGAAGATGCGCGGGAAGAAACCGATCGTGATTCTTATACTGGCGGGGAACTGTTTACAGATGTCAAAAAAGAAAATTGGTTTTATCCTGCCGTTAGCTATGTAATGAATAAAGGTCTTATGACTGGTATGGTCAATGGCGGTTTCGGGCCCAATGAAGAATTGAGCAAAGTACAGTTTACGGTGGTTCTTTATCGTATGGATGGCTCTCCGGAAGTACGCCTTTCTGCAAATACACTATCCATTCCGGAAAATGCTTATTATGCACCAGCAGTTTACTGGGCAAATCAGGAAGGATTGCTGGATAGATCCCAAAGCAATTCCATAAAGCCGGAAGATCAGATTACACGGGAAGAAATGATCTCTATGCTGTTCCGTTATGCCCAGCATAAAGGATTTGATACACAGGAAAGAGCTGATCTGGCACAGTTTGCAGACGCAGAGAAGGTATCTTCTTCTGCAAAAGAAGCTATTTCCTGGGCAGTTGCAACAGGAATGATTAGCGGAGAGGGAAAAGACAGACTTTTGAATCCTCAGGGTAGCGCAAGCAGAGCAGTTTGTGCCGCTATGATCACCCATCTTTGTGAAACATATATGCCGGATGCTTTTGCGAATATTCCCATTTACGCAAAGGCGAATAACATCGCATTTACTTCTGTAAATCAGGAAACAGGAGATTTTACGGTCACTGTTTCCGGCATTACTGCCAGCATGTGAGAAAGGTAGAAGTAGCTCTTTGGCGTGACAGCAATCAGGGAGACATCTGCTGGTATCCTGCCGTTGCACAAGGAAATGGAGTCTATGCAATCAAAGGAAAAGTGGTAAATCATAAACTGCATTTTGGCGTTTATCGGGCACAGGCATATGTAACATTAAAAAATGGTCTGCGGATTCCTGCTGGCATACAGTCTGGCACCATTGAAGGCAGTGAGGCCCAGATTCGTATCAGCAACCATGTCAATGATGTATACGATCAGGTAGGACATGACCTCTATGCATGTTATAAATGGGTTGTGGACAATGTTTCTTATAAAAAGCTGCCTATTCCTGTGGAGCCAAAGGAAGGTTACACAGCGGATCAGTGGTATGCAGTATTGGCATTTGAAAATCATCAGGGTAACTGTTTCTGCTACGCTGGTGCGTTTTATCAGCTCGCCAAAGGTTTAGGATATGATGCAAAATATGTAGAAGGGAAAGTTGCCATGGCGGCTGGTGGTTATGGCCCGCATGGCTGGGTGGAAATCACCAAAGACGGCGCTACATATATTTGCGATCCAGATATGCAGGACGAAGCGCCTAGATATAATTTCTATATGCAGCCGGCAAATAGTCCTGTTATCAAATATGTGCGATAGGTAGGGCAGAAAGATATGGTATTTAGTTCACTGACATTTTTATGTATTTTTTTGCCGGTGGTACTGGCGCTTTATTATCTGCTTCCGACACTGCGTATCAGAAATATTTTGCTTATTGCAGTCAGTCTGCTGTTTTATGCTTATGGTGAGCCGGTTTATGTACTGTTGATGATTGCCAGCATCATCATAAACTATATTTTCGGCAGACTGCTGGGAACGGAAAATAAAAAGAAACGACAATGGATTCTTGCCATTGCGGTGGTTATCAATATTGGTCTGTTGGTGGTATTTAAGTATCTGGATATGATGGTACAGACTGTCAACCAACTCTCAGGCAGTGAAATTCCCTTGGTCGGTCTGGCTTTGCCCATTGGTATTTCTTTCTTTACCTTCCAAGCGTTATCCTATGTCATTGATGTTTACCGCAGAGAAGTGGAGCCACAGAAAAATCTTTGGAATATGATGCTTTATATCTCCTTTTTCCCGCAGCTTATTGCTGGGCCCATTGTAAAGTATCACGATATACAGGAACAGATTGATAATCGAAATACGGATGTGAAAGAAATTGCGGAAGGTCTCAGAAGATTTATCATAGGTCTTTCCCAAAAAGTCCTGATTTCTAACACCATGGCAGTTACAGCAGATGCGCTGTTTGCCGCTGGTGCAGGAGAATTGAACATTCTCTCCGCATGGATTGCCGCCATTGCTTATATGCTGCAAATTTATTTCGATTTCAGCGGGTATAGCGATATGGCAATTGGTTTGGGGCATATGTGTGGGTTCCGTTTTCTGGAAAACTTCCGTTATCCTTATATTTCAGCCAATATACAGGAATTTTGGAGAAGATGGCATATTTCCTTGTCCACATGGTTTAAGGAATATTTGTATATCCCTTTGGACGGCAACCGGAAAGGAAAGGCACGTACTTGCCTGAATAAAATGATTGTGTTTTTCTCAACGGGTTTGTGGCATGGCGCAAACTGGACTTTTGTGCTCTGGGGTTTATGGCATGGCGTATTTCTGCTCTTTGAACAGGTGTGTCCTGTAAAAAACTACCGAAGGTTCTGGCACATATTTACGCATTGCTTGTTGTATGCGTGGGCTTTGTCATGTTCCGCGCGGATACTTTTGGGCAGGGCATGTTTATGATCGGTACAATGTTTGGCGGTTGGGAATTTTCCTCCGTGCAGATGGCGATAGTATGGGAGCAGCTGACACCCATATTCCTTGTGACCTTGGTGGTGGCAGTGTTTGGCAGTGCGCCATTGATTCCAAAAGCCGCAGAGGCTTGTCTGGTACGGGAAAATCTGCGGAAACCAGCTACATACTTCAGCTATATGGCAAGTTTTGTATTGCTGATATTATGTATGCTGAGTTTGTCCAGCGGAACATATAATCCATTTATTTATTTTAAATTTTAGGGGCTTTGCAAAATGAAACATAAGAAATATTTGATATTTATCATAGCCGTTTGGGCGTTCTTGGTTTTTCCCTTTGCAGGCATGTTGTTTTGGAGAAGCGACGAAACCACCGAAAATACAGAATTGGCTTCTTTTCCAGAATTAAAAACGGATGAAGGATGGAATCAAGAGTATTTAAGCAAAATGGAAGCCTATTTTGAGGATCATTTCGCTTTGCGGCAATATTGGGTTACGGCAAACGCTTTGCTGCGAAGTCATGTGACCCAAAGTAGTGCAACAGATCAGGTGGTTCTGGGAAAAAATGATTGGCTGTATTTCAGTGGAACCACAGCCGATTATCAGGGAACCAATCTCTTTTCTGAAAGAGAAATATACGCCATCCTCCACAATCTGAAACTCATACAGAACTATGTGCAGGAGCAGGGCAGTGCATTTTATCTCATGGTGCCGCCTAACAAAAACAGTCTGTATGATGAAAACATGCCCTATTATTATCAAAAAGGGGATGAAAGCAATCTAGAGATGCTAACAGAACGCTTTCAGCAGGAAGGGATCTCCTACATTGATCTGTATGAAGCCTTTCAGGAAAAAGAGGAAGTCTTGTATTTCCAACGGGATTCCCATTGGAATAATCAGGGGGCGTTGCTGGCATACAGAAAACTTATGGAAAAAGTGGGAAAGGATTATGAAACTTATCTGAATGCACCTTTTGATGTGGAAAAAGTCCATAGCGGTGACTTGGATGAAATGCTTTTTCCAAAAGCAGTGCAGAAAGAGGACGATTATTTCTATGATACAGCATCTAATTTTGTCTATGTAAACGAAGTAAAGGACAATATGGATTCTTGGATCGAAACGGAAAATCCCAATGCAACAGGCAGTATCCTCATGTATCGGGATTCTTTCGGGGAAAGCCTCCTCCCTTTTGTGGCAGGAGAATTTGAAAAAGGATATTTTTCCAGACTGGTGCCTTATAATTTGCTTCAGGTAGAGCAGTATCAGCCGGATGTAGTTGTTATTGAAAAAGTAGAACGAAATTTGGATGATTTTATCACGGACATGCCCATTGTGGAATGCCCTCAGGTAGAAAATATCATAGCACCGCAGGCGCAGGCCAACACGGAAATGACTGCGGAAAAAGCAGGTTCTTTTCTGGAAATCAAAGGCGCTGTGGATGAGAAATATATCCAACCAGATACACAGATTTATGTTTCTGTGAAGGATGAAAACACCATGGAAACCAAAACATTCGAAACCTTTTACGCCAAAACAGAAAAAGGGGACGCCAATGGTTTTCACCTTTATTTGAAAGGCGGCAGTGTGCCGGAGGGGAATATACAACTGAATGTAATTGCGGTAAATGGCAGCCAGCCCTTTATCGTTTGCAGTAAAGAAATCACATGGAATCTTTAGGGAGGTAATGAAATGAAAGCAAAAAGAGTGTGGGGACTTGTTCTTGCGGCAGCGATGTGTATGGCAGTTGCTGGCTGCGGACAGAAAGAAGCAGAAACAGCCAGCACAGAACCTCAGTATCAGGTAATCGGTACAGAAGCGGAAGGCGCATATGACATTCTGCTGAAAAACAGCATTGGTCAGGATGTGACAGGTATTTCTGTGAAAATTTCCGAGGAAGAAGAATATCCTGCTAATATGCTGGCAAGTGATGCTGTTCTGAAAAATGGTGAAACAGCAGAATGGTTCTATATGCCGGAAGAAGCTGCTGAAACAGAAGGCGTAGGGGAAAAAGATGTTGCTCTGAATGTGGTATATCAGGTACAGATCACATTGGCAGACGGCACAGTTTATGAACTGAGCGCATTGGGTCTGGACGATATTGACAAGAACGCAGAACTGTGTCTGGAAAATGATGTTGTTTTGCAAAATACACCAGCAAAGCATCCGGTGATGCGGTATCTACAAAGGAACAGGAAGTTGCTGCAAAAGCACAGAAAGACGCAGAATCTCAGGAAGCAGTTACAAGTGAACCTGCTCCCGTAGAAGAAGTACAGCAGGAAGCACCTGCACAGCAGAGCGCACCAGCTGCAGCAGGCACCTGCGGAACAGATTCCCCAACAGACAACAGAAGGTTGCTTGACAGAAGGCGGCGGCCCTGCATTCAACTGATCTTGATGGAATCATAGAAAATATATGAAATATCAAACCTCCAAAGAAACGATACAATAGTTCTTTGGAGGTTTTTCTTTTTGGCATTTTTGTTTGGAATAAAATCCCATGTGGATTGTATCATTTGTTGTGTTCGTGTTGACAAAATACCACAAGATATAGTATACTTACCACATATTTGTAGTGGTTGTAACGGAACAGGGGTAAGAGGAGATGTCAATATGGAACGAGTAAGGCAGTTGGTTTCTGCGGTCATTGCAGGCGGATTGATTGGCATGGGCGGTACAGTGTATCTATCACAGCAAAATCCTGTTGTGGGCAGTTGCTTGTTTGCCATTGGCTTGTTTACCATCGTTATTTTCCAATTGCAGTTATTTACCGGAAAAATCGGATATCTGCCAATGCAGAAGCCGGTGTATCTCATTGAACTGGCAATCACATGGATTGGCAATCTGATTGGTACATACATTGTTGCCTGGATGGTACGGAATAGCCGCATATATGAAGGTATGGCGGAAAAAGTACAGACCATTGCGGCAACGAAGCTTAATGATGATTTCTTGAGCATTTTCCTGTTGGCAGTATTTTGCGGTATGCTGATGTTTATTGCCGTAGATATTTTTAAAAACCAGACTGGTTCCACCATTCGTACCGTAGGGGTGTTTATCCCGGTCATGGTGTTTATCCTGAGTGGATTTGAACATGTCATTGCCAACATGTATTACTTTTCTCTGGCAGGTGTATGGAGCGGTCATTGTTTGCTTTCCATTATTGTCATGACCTTGGGGAATTCCGTTGGCGGTATGATCATTCCTCTTTATCTGAAATGTTTTAAAATGCGATAATTGCTGTATTTTACGGACAGACCTTATCGGGCATCTTTATAAGAAAACGAATATCACTGGAATTCTTACAGTTCATGGGATTCCAGTGATTCTATTTTACTTAGAATTGTTTTCTGAAGAGAGAATTGCTTGAGGTTTGTCCGCTGTTTTATCTGAAAATATGTTAGAATAGATTGAAATCTATCTCCAGAAAGGATTGTTTTATGCAAGAACAGAATTTACAGACAGTATTTGCCCTCTTAACAGAGTGGTATCATGTATATAAAAGAGATTTACCGTGGCGCAGAACCAAAGACCCCTATGCCATTTGGGTTTCGGAAATTATGCTCCAGCAAACAAGGGTAGAGGCAGTAAAGCCCTACTATGCGCGATTTTTGGAAGAATTACCCACCATTCGTCATCTGGCAGAAGCCGATGAGGAACAGATCCTTAAGTTATGGGAAGGTCTGGGATATTATAGCCGTGTGCGGAACATGCAGGCAGCGGCAAAACAGGTCATGGAGGAATATGACGGAAAAATGCCGGCAGACCATAAAGCGCTTTTGCGTCTGAAAGGCATTGGGCCATATACAGCTGGTGCAGTGGCATCTATTGCTTTTTCTCTGCCTTTTGCGGCAGTAGATGGTAATGTGCTGCGCGTTATGTCCAGAGTCTTTGCTGATGAAAGGGACATCATGCTTCAGCAGACCAAAAAGGCATGGGAAGAAGAAATCAATGACGCACTGACAGGAGAAATTGCCGGCGATGTGAATCAGGCGTTGATGGAACTGGGGGCGACAGTATGTGTGCCCAATGGGGAACCTAAGTGCGAAAACTGCCCACTTCGTACATTGTGTTTGGCATATCAAAAAGGGAATCCCATGCAGTATCCAGTAAAAAGTGAGAAAAAGCCAAGAACAAAAGAATATCTTTCTGTCTGCTTTATGACAGATGGCAAAAGAATTGCTTTGAGAAAACGTGATAGCAAAGGATTGCTGGCAAATTTGTGGGAACTGCCTCATGTACCAAAAGAATATGCTTTGCCGATGGCTTTTGCTGATTGGGGTATACAACAGGCAGAAATCAAAAACATGCGAGGGCAGAAGCATATTTTTACACATATAGAATGGCATATGGATGCGTATTTTATCAATGTAAAAGATATGACAGATACACCATTTCAATGGGTAACCATAGAAGAGGCAAGAGAAAAGTACGCATTGCCTTCTGCTTTCAAAAAAATCTGGACAGAAGGTTTGGATATGCTGGAAGATATGGAATATGAACAGATGCATTTGTGAAAAGTTCTGAATTTTCTTTTGAAATTGATTTCTTTTCGGGCAATAAAACCTGATTTTTGCTTTGAGAAGGAATTTGTCTAACCAAAACACCTTCTTTTCATGGGAGCATCTGAAAGATATGTGTAAAAGTGATATGCATCTAGAATAAATTTACAAAATCTATCAAATGATAATAATTATTATTTGACTTTTCTTTTACATTCCTGTAAAATATACTTAAAAAGTAGGAAAGAAGGCTGGTGAAAAATGATTGAAGTAAGAAGTGCTGTATGGGAAGATCGAAAGGATTTTTCAGATTTGTGGCAGCTTTGTTTTGGTGACAGCGATGCTTTTTGTCATTGGTTTTTTCACCATAGATTTGAGCCTTCTCTCTCTGTCTGCCTGAAAGCCGATGATGTTTTCGCGGCATGTATGCAGGCATTTCCCTATACCATTGGAATCCGTGGGAAAGCGGTAAAAGGCACTATGCTTTGTGGTGTCTGCACCCATCCGGATCACCGAAAGAAGGGATATATGGGAAAATTTTCCCTATGATATGCAGCTTTTGCAGCAAAAAGGCTATGGCGTGGCGGTTCATACACCGGCGATTCTGCCCAGTTATTTTTCCTTTGGGCATTATCCTGTGGCAGATGCTTGTTATCTGACAGCAGAAAAAATACCGGAAATGACAGCTGCGGAAGGCGTTTATCCTTTAGAGCCGAAAGAATACGCAAAGGCATTTCCTTGTTACACAGATTTTGCAAAGAAATACAGCGGCATTATTTGGCGTACAGAAGCAGATTTTCTGCGTAAATGTGCTGACTATAACGCTGACGGCGGAAAATGCATGGCTTATGGAAAAGAACATGTAGAAGCCTATGTATTTTATTATCAGACAGAAACGGAATTGATCTGTGTGGAAGCAGTTGGAGATGATGGCGCTTTGCAGAAAGTACTGACAGGCATTTTTGCGGAAGGCGAAGGTTTATCTTTATCAGTAAAACTTGCTCCTGAATCTGGCATCTCTTTTGATTTTGCTCAGAAAGAGGTAAAGCAGAAAGGTGTTATGGGTCTGACTGATTTGCAAGTGCTGTTGAAGGTGCTGGAACTTGATGGGAAAGCGGCTTTTGAGGTGGAAGACCATGTGGTTCCGGAAAACAATGGCTGTTTTTTGCTCAATGGTGAAAGAACAGAAAAATCTCCGGCTTTTTCCATTCCAGCAGGAAGACTGCTGCAAGTCCTGATTGGATATACCACTCTGGAAAGCCAGAAACCCTATGTGCATATATATGATGAAGCGGGATTTCAAGAAATCAACGAGAAATTACCGAAATGTAACTGTTATATTATTGATGAATATTAAAATGGAGGCTGAAAAATATGCCGTATACACAATGTTTGGAAAGAGAAGTAGAAGCTGACTGTAAAAACGAATTTTGTTTTCGTCCCTTTACACTGGAAACAAAAGAACTGATCGAAAGTTATACAAAACTCTGGCAGATGGATTGCTCTGATTTGTCCTTTGCGAACCTGTTTATCTGGGGAACAGAAGGAAAAATGCAGTTTGCCGAAAAGAATAATGTGCTGTATGTAAAACTGGACTTTGAAGGTGTGCCTGTTTATTTCTGGGCGCCTATCCCTAAAAAAGGTGCTGATGTGGATTATCGGAAAGCTATCATGGATGCAGCGGACTATATGAAACAGGCCGGTGTGGAACCCACATTCCGTTCTGTTTGGACACCTTTCCGTGATATGATGCTGAAGGCTTGCCCCGAAATGTTTGCGATGCCTACGGATATTGCTTGGGACTATGTTTATGAAAGAGAAAGTCTGGCGACATTGAAAGGTAAAAAGCTCCACGGCAAAAGAAATCATATCAATAAATTCTTGGCAAATCATCCTGACTATGAATATCGTAAATTGGATGCGACACTCATTGACGACTGCATGGCACTGTACGACAAGTGGATTTCTGAAAGAGAAGAAACCAAGGAACTGGAAGACGAAAGAAAGTCCGTTTCTCTTGCCCTGCATAACATGGAACGTCTGGGATTGACTGGCGGCTCTATTTTCGTTGATGGCAAAATGGGTGCGTTTACAGTAGGGGAACGCCTGCGTGACGATGTGCAGCTGGTGCATATTGAAAAAGCGGATACAGACATTGATGGACTGTATCCCATGATTAACCAGCAATATGTGCTCCATGAATGCCAGGATGTGACTTATGTGAACAGAGAAGAAGACATGGGTCACGCGGGTATGAGAAAGGCAAAACGCTCCTATAATCCCACATATATGGTAGAAAAATATCTGCTGAGCTTCCGTGACCTTTCCGAAGAAAAAGGTCTTTGGGGCGCAGAAAACGAAGATGCTGAATAAAAACACCATTGACACAAATTTTGGTTCTATGGTAAAATACACAAGATTGTAAGGGAATGAGGTTCTCCCGCGGCAATGCCGGAAACGCTGAAACAGCTGATGACTTCTGTAAAATCATTACAGGGTCATTGGCTTTTTTATTGGGAAGAAAGGGGTTAGAAATGGAAAAACATGCTTATGGTTCGTGGAAAACACAGTTGATGCTGGCAGAATTGGGAATCGTTATCGGGGCACTGGTAGGGTGTCTGGATACGATTTTTGGCAAAGTTCTCCTCTGGGTGAGCGATATTCGAACAGCACATATATTTTATCTGGTTCCAGCACTGCCTTTAGTGGGCGTTTGTATTGTTTGGGCTTATAAAAAGTACGGTGGCAGAAGCGGGGAAGGCATGGGCCTGATTCTCTCTGTTAGCCATAGAGAAGATAAGGAGGTTCCTAGACGACTGATTCCTTTTGTCATGATCAGTACATGGCTGACCCATTTGTTTGGCGGCAGTGCCGGTAGAGAAGGTGTAGCAGTACAGCTGGGTGCTACTGTTTCCCATCAGGTAGGAAAACGCTTTTCCATAGAAGATGGCACACATATTTTTTTGCTGACAGGTATGGCAGCGGGGTTTGCAGGTCTGTTTCGCACACCTTTGGCAGCCATTTTCTTTGCCATGGAAGTGCCTGTGGTAGGACAACTTGCACTTCGGGCCATTTTGCCCATGTGTACGGCAGCTTTTACAGCAGCTTCTGTTTCTGCATTCCTGGGCTTGGAAAAATTCCAGGTTCCTTTGGAACTGCAAATGACAGTGACACCTGTTTTTGTAGGGAAACTCATTGTAATCGGGTTGATTTTTGGTTGCGTAGGCAGCCTGTTTGCATTCCTTTTGGGAAAAAGCAAAAAGAAATTGGCGGAAATCCTGCCAAATCCATTGCTGCGCGTGTTTTTGGGTGGTATCATATTGAGTATTCTGCTGTTATTTTTCCATCAGGGAAGATATACAGGTCTTGGAATCAACCTGATTTCTGCATCTTTTTATGGGGAAGATATTTACGCATACGACTGGATATTGAAAATCCTGCTGACGGTATTCACCCTTTCTTTGGGATTCCAAGGTGGGGAAGTGACACCATTGTTTTCCATTGGCGCATCTTTGGGGGTGATTTTGGCTGGCTTTATGGGATTGCCTGTGATGCTGGCTGCCGCTTTGGGATATGCTGCTGTTTTCGGAAGTGCGACTAATACATTTTTTGCACCTATCTTCATTGGTGCGGAAGTTTTTGGCTATGAGTATCTGCCGCTTTTTGCGGTTGCCTGCCTGGCAGCTCATATTTTCTGTCATTTCCCTTCCATTTACGGAAAGCAGAAACATGGTTCTTATAGAAAATCCTTATTGCAGTTGGCAAAAAGAAAGGAGAAATCTATCTGATGAAATTTTATTTCGCACCTATGGAAGGAATTACAGGCTATGTCTTTCGGAATGCCCATCATGCCTGTTTTCCTTCGGTAGATCGTTATTATACACCATTTATATCTCCTAATCAGAATCGCCCTATGAGCCCAAAGGAAAAACGGGATGTTCTGCCGGAAAATAATCGGAATATTCCTTTGATTCCCCAAATCCTGACAAACAATGCCACACAGTTTTTGCAGGCAGCAAAGGTATTGGCAGATATGGGATATGAGGAAGTGAATCTGAATCTGGGCTGTCCTTCGGCGACAGTGGTGACAAAAGGGAAGGGCGCTGGTTTTTTAGGAGAAAAGGAAAAACTGCGTGCTTTTTGGATGAAGTTTATGAACATACCCCCATTCCCGTTTCCCTTAAAACAAGATTGGGCATGCGTGACCCTATGGAAATTGTAGAATTGCTGGAACTATTTCGTTCGTATCCGGTGAAAGAATGGATTCTCCATGCCCGTATTCGGGAGGATTACTATAAATTTGAGCCCCGTTTGGATGCCTTTGAAGTAGCTGCCAAAGAAAGTCCATTCCCTCTTTGCTACAACGGGGACATTTTTTCCGTTGATGATTATGAGCGCATTTGCCAGCGTTTCCCACAGATTACATCGGTTATGCTGGGACGTGGACTTATGGCGAATCCAGCGTTGGTTCGTCAGATAAAAGGTGGAAATCCCTGCACAAAAGAGGAATTCCTTTCTTTCCACAATCGTATCAGCCATGGATATGAAGAAATCATGTCTGGCGACCGGAATGTATTGTTCAAAATGAAAGAATTATGGGCATACTGGGAAAGTCTTTTCATTGGAGAAGAAAAACGTATCAAAAAATCAAGAAAGCCAATTCTTTGGCGGAATATCACGCTGCCGTTTCCTTTTTACTAGAACAGGCCGACTTTCATCGGATATAAAGAAATCTTAAGAAAGAAAATTTTTTGTTTAGTGGATATTTCTGGTAAAACCAAGTATAATAGAAAACGCAAAAATAATGAAAAAGAGAGGTAGCGTATGAACTTGATTGAATTATTCAAAGCGGCGCTTTTCGGTGTCATTGAAGGCATTACGGAATGGCTGCCTATCAGCAGTACGGGGCATATGATTCTGTTCAATGAATTTATGCCTTTGCAGGTATCAAAAGAATTTTACAGTATGTTTGAGGTGGTCATCCAGCTTGGTGCTATTCTGGCAGTTGTGGTAATATTCTGGAATTCCATTTTCCCTTTCCAGAAACCGCCTTATGATCCCAGAAGGATTCGTACAGGTCTGATTTCTTATCTGCGTATGGATATTGTCATGCTGTGGCTGAAGATTCTGGTTGCCTGTGTACCAGCGGCGGTCATTGGGCTGTTGTTTAATGAGAAGTTTGAGGCATTGTTTTACAACTATACCACTGTTGCCATTGCACTGATCGTTTTTGGTATTGCGTTTCTTATTATTGAAACACGCCATAAAGGAAAACAGGCGCGTGTCAACAGTTTGGAAGAAATCACATTCCAGCTTGCTCTTTTGATTGGGGTATTCCAGCTCATCGCAGCTATTTTCCCTGGTACATCCCGTTCTGGTGCAACCATTGTTGGTGCGTTGCTTTTGGGCGTATCCAGAACAGTAGCGGCAGAATTTACATTCTTTTTGGCAATTCCCGTTATGTTCGGTGCAAGCTTGCTGAAGATTGTGCAGTTCGGTTTCCATTTTACTGGTATGGAAGTTGCCATCCTGCTGACAGGTATGATTGTAGCTTTTGTAGTGTCCATCCTCGTAATCAAATTCCTCATGGGCTACATCAAGAAACATGATTTTAAAGTTTTTGGCTGGTACCGTATTGTCTTGGGTATTGTAGTACTGCTATATTTTGGCCTGATTGCAAAATGATAGAATTGTGATACAAAAGAAAGAGGATGATAAACACATGTTTGGATTATTTGGTAAAAAACCAGACTTTATGACATTGCTGCAGGAGGCAAAGGGAAATAAGGATGCAGTTGTCATTGATGTACGGGAACCTGATGAATACGTACAGGGACATGTACCTGGCAGTATCAATATCCCCACCTCCCAGATCAATACAGTCAATTATGCAAAAGATACACCGCTTTATCTGTATTGCCTCAGCGGCGGCAGAAGCAAAATGGCAATGGGATTCTTGGAACAGAAAGGCTTCCAAAATGTAAAGAATATGGGTGCCATTGGACAGTATCAAGGCGAATTGGAAAAATAAGCACGAAAAAAAGTGATTCGAAGCAGATTCCCCTTAAGAAAACATTGTTTTTCTTTTCCTTGATTTCTTAAGGGGAATTGCGACGGCGGTCTTCATAAGAAAACACATCAAATAAAACCTTCGTAAAAATAAGAAAGCTGAAACCCTTTGTGTTATAAGGATTTCAGCTTTCTTTGTTTTCTAATGAAGATGCCCCTAAATGAATCACTTTTTTTATTTGTCCAAATGTTTTCTTTTCGACATGGGAATGAAAACTTCCGTAATGATGCTGTGGAACAATCTGCCTAAAATGCCGCCGTAAAGCACGGAAATGATGGGATTTGCAGTGATGGGGCATGTGCCGGAAACACAGCCTATATATTTATAGTAAAGAAAGCCGGCAATCAAACCGATTGTAACGAAAAAGATCATTCCAAGATTGCGTTGTATCATTGATTTGTATGACATATAGATCACCTTCCTTTGTTTTATAGTATAGCAAAATAGGAGATGCTGTTCTGTGAGAATGTCACAGTTGAAATGAACAAATGTGCAGGGGATAAAATGTATTTCTTTGCCAAAACGCAGCCCAATAAAGAATACAGTTCAAAAAAGGCAATACTGACGAAAATTCTGCAAAAAATGTGATTGTATTTGTCATACGGATAAATGTTTGCTCAAAAAAGACAAAAGTAGTTGACATCGGTTGGAATCGTGTTAAAATCTTAATATCACGACAGATATTGTCATATTTTATTGTTATTTACAGGAGGGGAAACCATGGACGAAAGCATCAAGAAAATCGCACTACTGGGTATGGGTACCGTTGGCGGCGGCGTATATGAAATTTTGGCAAAACAGAAACCGAATATGCCTGCAAAAATCGGATGCACGCTGGAAGTTGCAAAAGTTCTGGTAAGAAATAAAGCAAAATACGCAGATAAAGTTCCGGCAGATCAGTTGACAGATCAGTGGAGTGACGTCATTAACGATGATTCCATCTCCATTGTGGTGGAAGTTATGGGTGGCATTGAACCTGCCAGAACTTACATCAAAGAAGCGCTGTCGAAAGGCAAACATGTTGTAACTGCAAACAAAGACTTGATGGCAACCCATGGTCATGAACTGCTGGAAATCGCAAGAGAACATCAGTGTGACCTGCTGTTCGAAGCAGCTGTTGCCGGTGGGATTCCCATCATTCGTCCAATGAAGCAGTGCCTCCTGGGCAATGACATTACAGAAGTTATGGGGATCATCAATGGTACCACAAACTTCATTCTGACAAAAATGGCAGAAGACGGCATGGAATTTGATGATGCACTGAAACTGGCCACAGACCTTGGTTATGCGGAAGCAGATCCCACAGCGGATATTGAAGGTTATGACGCAGGCCGCAAGTTGGCAATTATGGCTTCCATTGCTTTCCATAGCTCTGTTACATTCGATGATGTCTATACAGAAGGTATTTCCAAAATCACAGCAAAAGATATTCGCTATGCGCATGAACTTGGCTATGAGATCAAACTGCTGGGTCTGGCAAAATTGACACCGGAAGGCGTTGAAGTAAAGGTACATCCTACCATGATTCCTTTGCAGCATCCTTTGGCGGCAGTGAAGGATTCCTTTAATGCTGTTTTCGTTCATGGGGACGCAGTAGACGATGCGATGTTCTACGGAAGAGGTGCAGGTGCATTGCCCACAGGTTCCGCAGTGGTAGGGGATATTATGGATATTGCCCGCAACATGCAGTATCACTGCACAGGCCGTATTGGCTGCTCTTGCTATCAGAGCCTTCCTGTTAAGGATATGTCTGAAACCAGAAGCAGTTATTATATCCGTATGAAACTGGAAGACCGTGCAGGTACCCTTGCAGCACTGGCTGGACTGTTTGGCAGCAATAATGTCAGCATTTCCATGCTGTTGCAGAAAGCGAAAGAAGGCAATACAGCGGAAGTTGTTATTGTTACATATGATGTATTGGAAAAACAGTTTATGGACTCCATCACTGTCATCAAGACTATGTCTATGGTAAAAGAAATTTCCTCCATTATTCGTGTGTATCACGCATAAATAATTTTCATAAGAAAACAAAAAAAGCTGAAATCCTTACAGTATAAAGGATTTCAGCTTTCTTATTTTGGATTTTATCAGATATGTTTTCTTCTGAAGATAGTCTTCACAACCTCCTTAAGAAAT
Source organism: Clostridia bacterium UC5.1-1D10 (assembly GCA_001304995.1). Classification (GTDB taxonomy): domain Bacteria; phylum Bacillota; class Clostridia; order Lachnospirales; family Anaerotignaceae; genus Anaerotignum. The sequence continues at coordinate 29,310 of BBZU01000017.1, forward strand.
CAGGTGTTTTCTTAAGGGAAGACTGCTTTTTGCTTGCTGTTTTATTTTGCTTCTTTTTCGGATTTATCTGCTTTTGCAGGTGTAGGGATTTCTCCAACACCCTTTAAAATCAAACGAGGACGGTAAGGGAAAGTTTTCACTGTTTCCATAGTAGAAACGCCGGAGAGCACCAGAACCGTATCCAGACCACTTTCGATACCGGATACAATGTCTGTATCCATACGGTCGCCGATGATGGCAGCTTCTTTGGAGTGTACACCCAGCATGTTCAAACCGGTACGCATCATGAGGGGATTGGGTTTCCCGATGTAATAAGCTTCTTTTCCTGTTACCATTTCAATGGGTTTCACAAAGGCACGGCAAGCAGGAATAATGCCCTGTTCTGTGGGGCCTGTTAAGTCAGAGTTGGTGCCAATCAGACGCGCGCCATTCTGAATATGACGTACGGCACGACAGATGTTTTCGTAATTATAGCTGTAAGATTCCCCAATAACAACATAGTCTGGTGAAGTGTCATCCAGAATGATGCCTTTTTCATATAAAGCGTTGTACAAACCAGGTTCGCCAATCACAAAAACCTTTGCGTTGGGTGTCTGTGTCGCAATAAAGTTTGCAGTTGCCAGTGCGCTTGTATAAAAATGGCTGCTGTCTACATGCAGGCCCATACGGGACAGTTTTTCCTGCAGTTCCTGCGGTGTTTTGCCGCTGTTATTGGTCAGGAACAGGAATTTTTTATCTTCTCTGTAAAGCCAGTCAATGAATTCCTTTACGCCGGGTAAGATCTGGTTGCCATGATAAATGACACCATCCATATCACAAATGAATCCTTTTTTATTTCTCAGTTGATCCAATCTATTCACTCCTTTTTAGTTTTTATTTTATTATAATCGAAATCGTTTCTTTTTTCATGTATTGTCGTAAAATTTCTATGAAGTTTTTGTAAAAAAGAAGTGGAGCCGTATGTTTTTCAGGAAAGAAGAAATACTAATGAAAAAACGATGAGGTGAGTATATGCGTACAGATGAACAAGCGCAGAAAAAATATGCTGCCATGGTAGAAAAGGCATCACCCAAAAGCCCCATGGCAAAAAATTGCCTGATGGCGTTTCTTTCCGGTGGTTTTATATGTGCTTTTGGACAGTTTTTGCAGGATAGTTATTTATCTTTTGGCATTGAATATGAAAACGCATTGTTGCTGGTTTCCATTTCTTTGATTCTGATTTCTGCTGTTTTGACTGCGGCAGGTATTTACAGCAAATTGGGAAAATACTGTGGCGCGGGAACGGAAGTACCTATTACAGGTTTTGCAAATTCCGTAGTTTCCCCGGCTATTGAATACCGTAATGCAGGGCTGATTATGGGGATGGGGGCGAAAATGTTCGTCATCGCTGGCCCGGTGATTGTGTATGGTACATTAACTTCTGTTGTTGTTGGCATTTGTTACTATTTTCTGGGGAGGTGATTTCATGACAAAACGTGTTGGCAGACAAACGGTGGCATTTTCTAAGCCTATTGTGATACGGGCAGCAGCATCCACAGTAGGGAAAAAGGAAGGGGAAGGCCCTCTTGGGAAATATTTTGACGAAATCGCAGAGGACTCTATGATGGGAGAAGATTCCTGGGAAAAAGCGGAAAGCTGTTTTGTAGCGGAGAATATGGCATTGGTGCTGAAAAAAGCGGGTCTTTCTCATGAAGATATACAGTATGTCCTTTGTGGGGATTTGCTGAATCAGTGCATCGGAACAACTTTTGGCGTGAAAGATTTGCATATTCCTTTTCTGGGGCTTTTCGGCGCCTGCTCTACCATGGGGGAAGCCATGAGTGTGGGGGCGATGCTCATTGATGGTGGCTTTGCGGAATATATCTTAGGCGGTGCTTCCAGCCATTTCTGCGCGGCAGAAAAGCAGTTTCGATTTCCGCTGCCATTAGGCATCCAGCGTCCTCAATCAGCTACAAGAACTGTCACAGGAGACGGTGCAGTGGTTCTGGCGAAAGAGGGCGAGGGGCCGCAAATCACCATGGTCACCACCGGGAAAATCATTGATATGGGAATCACTGACGCTCAGAATATGGGGGCGGCTATGGCACCTGCGGCAGTGGACTTATTATTGGCACATTTTAAGGAAACAGGGCGCACCCCACAGGATTATGATGTCATTGCGACAGGTGACCTGGGTTATGTAGGGCATCAGTTGGTTGTGGAATTGATGGAGAAGGAAGGGTACGATATGTCAGAAAACTATACAGACTGTGGGATACTCATTTTTGATAGAGAAACACAGGATACCCATTCCGGCGGCAGTGGATGTGCCTGTTCCGCAGTGACATTTTGTGGCTATTTTTATCCGAAACTTTGCAGCGGAGAAATCAACCGGATGCTTTTTATTCCAACAGGCGCTTTGCTCAGTGCAGATTCTGCGGTGCTGGGGCTGACCATTCCGGCGGTGGCCCATGGCGTTGTTATAGAAAGCGGAAAGGGGAGCTGCAAATGATGTATCTAAAAGCCTTTCTTGTAGGCGGATTAATTTGCGTATTGGGGCAGATACTCATTGACCGAACAAAGTTGACACCTGCCAGAATATTGGTTCTTTTCGTATGTATTGGTTGTGTACTGGGGGGGCTTGGTATTTATCCCAAGCTCATTGATTTTGCGGGGGCAGGTGCGACAGTGCCTCTGACTGGATTTGGTAATCGCCTTGCAATAGAGGTAAAAAACGAAGTAGATGCCATGGGCATTTTTGGAATTTTTACAGGCGGGATCAAAGCTGCCGCCGGCGGACTTACTGCTGTGATTCTTTTTGCCTTTTTGGCAGCGTTGATTGCCAGACCGAAGGAGAAATAATGCATAAAAGAGAAAAAGAGAATTTTGGTTTATTATTTTTCAAAAAAATTTTGATTTTTGTAGCGTTGAAAACCCTTTCGTGATATAATGATTATGTAAATTAAGTTTACATGAATTTACAAGGAAGGAAAGACGTAAATGCACAAAGCGATTGGTTCAAGAAAGGATTTTAGCAGACCGGATGAGGATTCTTTGCTGGCAGAGTACAAAGCATGCGTTGAGGATCTCTTGGCGCATGATATGGTACAGAAAATGGATAACCACGTACAGCACTGCGATACCAGCCGTTTACAGCACAGCATAAATGTATCCTATTACAGCTTTTTGATTTGCTACCGTATGGGTTGGGATTATCGTTCTGCTGCAAGAGCGGGCTTGCTGCATGATTTGTTTTTCTATGATTGGAGAACCAAAAAAGCGATTCGCTCCAATCATGCTGCTTGGCACCCCCGGGTTGCCTATGACAACGCGAAAAAGATTACAGAATTAAATAAAGTAGAAACAGACGCGATTTTGAAACATATGTGGCCCTGCACACCAGTGCCTCCCCGCTATGTAGAATCTTATGTACTGACATTTGTAGATAAGATTTCTGCCATTTTCGAAGTTGCCGAAAAGAAATCTGCAAAGGTATTCAGAAGACGTGCTGTTGTACAGCCTTAATTGAACGAACCCAAGAAAAAGTCCATGACGATGTCATGGACTTTTTTCGGTATTGAGATGTGATAAATAAATCTCAAAAAGTGATATATTTGTACTAATTTTGTTGACAAGTACAATTGTAGGTGATATATTTATATCAGAAAGAGATAAATATATCACTTATGAAAGAGGTGTTTTTATGATTCGGAAAAATTTTTATTTTAGGCTTTCTTGGGTTCTTGGGATTTTTTGCCTGCCGCTATTTTATGACAGGAGAGATCACTAGCCTTGCCTACCTGGGTTTCTTCTCTTTCTTTGGTTTTTTCTTCTTAGGGAAGATTCAAGGGGATCAGGCAGACGAACGTTATCAGGAAGATCGGAAAACAGCTCTTGCCTTTATCGGCCATCTTTCTCTTTTCCTGTTTGCGGCTATTTGGATCATCGGCTTGTTCATGAGCAATCTGGAAGTGACATTTATTCTGGTTGTTATTGCCTATGTGGTGCTGATTCTGGCGTATGCTGTGAAATTATACTGGTTGGAGGAACGATGATATGGCGGAATTTATCTGCAATTTAAAGAAATATCGCCTGCTGAAAGAACTGACACAAGAGCAGTTAGCGGAGAAGGTGGGTGTTCGGCGGGAGACCATTATGCGGCTGGAAGCAGGAAAATATAATCCTTCATTGAAGCTTGCCATTGATATTTCCCGGGTAGTAGAAACGCCCATTGAAGAATTGTTTATCTTTGATTAAAAAAACGCCCTGTATGATTGGACAGGGCGTTTTTTATTGCTGTATGAGAAGTGTATTTGGACAAAGTTATGCTTGCTCAAATGCTGTCAGTATTTTCTGTAAAGCCTCTTCTTCATTTCCGTCATTTTCAATGATGGTTTCTGCTGCGGCAGTGTAAAGGGGCAGACGTTCTTTATAAAGTCTGCGAACGGCTTCCTGATCGGGTACCAGAGGGCGTCCGTTGCCGCTTTCCAACAGTTCTGGATCACGCTGTATCCAAATGACAGTTCCGTTGCCTTTCAGCCAGCGTATGTTTTCTGGATTTTTGATGACACCACCGCCGGTGGAAATGACAAGATTATTTTGTGTGGAAATTTTTTGTACAACTTCAGATTCCACTTTTCGGAAGGAATCCTCACCGTATGCTGCAAAGTAATCGGCAATGGACATACCAATGCGTTTGATGATTTCTGCATCTGTATCTACAAAAGTTTTTCCCAGTTTTTCCGCAGCCAGTTTACCCAAAGTGGATTTCCCGCAGCCAGACATCCCAATGAGCACAAGATTTCTGCGCTCTGCCATCAGATCCTTATAAACGACATCAATAGAATCTTCCGGCAAAGACTGATCCAGGAAAATTTCAACGGCATATTTTGCTTGTCCTACAAGCATTTCCAGTCCGCCAATGGCTTGGCATCCTTTTTCTTCCGCGTCTAAAACGAGTCTGGTACGCAGAGGATTGTAAACAACATCGGCAACGGCTTCCAGCTTGGTGAAAGGTGTCAGGTCGATGGGTGTGTGCCCGGAATTGGGGTACATGCCCACAGGTGTTGTATTGACGATGACTTGTGCGTCTGTATGTAAAGCGTAGCATGTTTCATATGAAATAGAATCTTCGGCAATCTTGTAGTATATGGTGTGGATTTCCGCAGCGCCCATATCCTCCAGAACCGCAATGACAGCTTTGGAAGCACCGCCTCTGCCCAGTACAAGCACTTTTTTGCCTGCGATCTGGATATGATTGTGTTCCAACATATACCGAAAACCAAAGTAATCTGTGTTATATCCGAAAAGTTTCCCATTTCGCTGCACAACAGTGTTGACTGCACCCATTTTTGCAGCTTTCGGGTCTACCTCGTCTAAGTAGGGAATGACAGTTTCTTTATATGGTATGGTCACATTGATGGCGCTGAATTCTTTTTCGCGCATAAAGACATCCAGCTCCTCCAGAGAAAGCGGAATCAGATCATAAGTATAATCAGCCAGTTTCTCATGTATGATCTTGGAAAAGCTGTGTCCTAATTTTTCACCAATTAGTCCGTAACGCATCATAAATATCACCTCATTTGATAAATTTTCTCTATATGCTAATATAAAACAATCTATTATGCAACTGTTTTTTTCTTGTATTGTAATAAAAACGTAATTTTCTATATAACCAAAATGTGATACAATAAGTTGGTGCAAGTCGATTGTAACAACTTATCATTTTTCTGATGAAATATGTAGAATATTTCGTGAAAATGCGGAATAATATGATCTAGAATAAAAGGAGTTTTGACAATGAAGAAATGGATGAAGCGATTGACCGCAGCTGTACTAGGTGCGGTATTGGTTATGGGAAGTCTTGGAAGCCTTGCGGCTTATGGAGCGACTCCAAAAGCGGACGAGGATATGCGTGCTGTTTGGATTTCTACTGTTTACAGTGCGGACTATCCCTCCACACAGAATAATGCGGAAGCACAGAAAGCGGAATTTATCAAGAAACTGGATCAGGCACAGGCATTGGGATTAAATACCGTTGTGGTACAGGTTCGTCCCAAAGGGGATGCCTTTTATGAATCCGATTTGAACCCCTGGAGTGCCGTTTTGACTGGAACACAGGGCAAAGACCCCGGTTATGATCCTATGAAATTTATGATTGAGGAAACCCATAAACGTGGCATGGAATTTCATGCTTGGATGAATCCTTATCGTATCACTACTTCCGGCATGGATTTGTCCGCCCTTTCCGCAGATAATATGGCAAGAAAGCATCCTGACTGGATTTTGACCTATAACAATGCCATGTATTACAACCCTGCAAAAGAAGAAGTAAAACAGTATATCACCGATACCGTTGCAGAAGTTGTGGAAAACTATGATGTGGACGCTATCCACTTTGACGATTACTTCTATCCTTCCAATTATCCTTTGCCGGAAGGGGAAGGCAGAGAAGACAGCGCTGCCAATGAACGCCGTGAACATGTGAATGACCTCATCGAAATGGTTTCTAAGCGCATCAAAAGCATCGACAGTTCTGTGGAATTCGGTATCAGTCCTATGGGCATCTGGAAAAACAGTTCTTCTGACCCCGCCGGTTCCGCTACAAAAGGATCTGAAGGTTATTACACCGTTTATGGTGATGCCAAAGAATGGGTAGAAAAAGGCTGGGTGGACTATATCGTTCCTCAGATTTACTGGGAAACAGGCAATAGTGCCGCTGATTATGAAACACTGGTGAAATGGTGGAATAATCTGGTAGAAGGCACAGGTGTTGACCTTTATATTGGCCAGGGTATTTACAAAGATTCTGTTGCTTCTGAAATTGTAAAAGAAATGCAGATCAATGAAAAATACAAAAATGTAGACGGCAGTTTCTTCTTCAGTCTGCGAGATCTGCTCAATGACAGACAAGGCTGTGCCACAGCTCTGAAATCTTACTATGCGGAAAAGGATGCAGACACGCCTGCGGTTTCTGTTCCAGACAAACAGGAACCTTCTCAGACAAACACAGGCAAAAAGACAGCCTATGCCGGCAGAGCAAATTTGCAGATTGATGGCAAGACAGCGGAAATGGAAGTTTACACCATTGATGATTACAGCTATTTTAAACTGCGTGATATCGCAAAAGCATTGACTGCAACAGATAAGAAATTTGATACAGTCTGGGTAGAAGCGGATCAGGCAATTCATTTGCAGACAGGGATTCCTTATACCATCAATGGCACGGAAACGGCTGTAAAGCAGGGTAGTGATACCACAGCAACACCTTCTACCGCAAAACTCTATGTAGATGGTGCTCCTCAAAGTGCAACAGCATATACCATCCATGATTATACCTATTATAAGCTGCGTGATATCGCGAAACTGGTAGATTTTGGTGTGACATGGGATGAATCCACAGCAACCATCGGCATCGATACGACAACAGGATATAAAGATTGATTCAAATAAGGAAAGAAAAAAGCATGTGCGAAAGCATATGCTTTTTTTCGTGAACAAAAATAGGGCTGTATCATGGTTTATTCCGCATAGAATAAACAAAGAAGGTTCTTCTGATGGAAGATTAATAAAATTTTCCTTTACCATCGAAAGGTTTAATGGTATAATGCTTTAGATATTATCCGAGGGGATAATACGCCTTCTGCACAGAGCTTATGAAAAGGAGGGTAGTGCGTTGGCAGTATGAAGCGCCAGAGCCGCAGTGCGGATGCGGTTGACGAGGTGGAAGTGATCGAAGTTTTCGGCGGATGCTTCCCGCCCTTTCGCACAGGGACGCAGGTCTTTTACAAAGCTTTTGAGAAATCAAAGGGACAAAAGAAAGATAACGTGCGAATAAAATATTGGAGGTAATAAATTTATGTGTGGTATTGTTGGTTATATTGGTCAGAATGAGGCAGCTCCCGTATTGATTAAGGGACTGAAAAAATTAGAATATAGAGGTTATGACTCTGCTGGTATCGCTGTATTTGGCGATGGCATTCATGTAGTGAAAACAAAAGGCCGTCTTGCAGATCTGGACGCAAAAGTTCAGGAAATGGGCGGCGTAAAAGGTCAGGTTGGTATCGGTCATACAAGATGGGCAACCCATGGCGCACCCAGCGATGTGAATTCTCATCCTCATACAAGCATGAACGGCAGAATTTCCGTTGTGCATAACGGTATTATCGAAAACTATCTGCAGCTGAAAGCAGAACTGGAAGAAAAAGGTTATGTTTTTGCTTCCGAAACAGATACTGAAGTTGTTGCACAGCTGTTCGATTACTACTATGACGGCGATATGGTTGATACACTGATCCGTGTTATCGGCAGAATTAGAGGTTCTTACGCACTGGGCATCCTGTGTAGCGAAAAACCTGATGAAATCGTTGCAGTTAGAAAAGACAGCCCTATGCTGGTTGGTATCGGTGAAAATGAAAACTTCATCGCTTCTGACATTCCCGCTCTGCTGGAATACACAAAAGACTATTATCTGCTGAATGACAACGAAATCGTTGTACTGAAAAAAGATGGCATCACCATTCTGGATCTGGATAAAAACGAAATCAAAAAAGATATCTACAATGTAACATGGGATATCTCCGCTGCGGAAAAAGGCGGTTATGATTACTTCATGATGAAAGAAATCATGGAACAGCCCAAAGCGTTCAAAGCAACCATCAGCCCCAGAATCGTAGATGGCGAAATCAAACTGGATGATATCAAATATACAGATGAAGATATCAGAAACATCAACAGAATTCATATCATTGCCTGCGGCAGTGCTTGGCACGCAGCAATCGTTGGTAAATATGTTATCGAAGACTATGCAAGAATCCCTGTGGAAGTGGATCTGGCATCCGAATTCCGTTACAGAAACCCTATCCTGGATAAAAACGATGTCTGCATCATCATCAGCCAGTCTGGTGAAACAGCTGACACACTGGCAGCTCTGCGTGAAGCAAAGAGACAGGGTATCCGTATTCTGGCAATCGTAAACGTAGTAGGCAGCTCCATCGCTCGTGAAAGTGATGACGTACTGTATACATGGGCTGGCCCCGAAATCGCTGTTGCTACAACAAAAGGCTATTCCACACAGGTAGCGCTTATGTACCTGCTGGCAATGAAATTTGGTCAGGCAAGAGGTCACCTGTCTGCGGAAGAAGTGAAGAAACTGACAGCAGAACTGGAACTGGTTCCCGGTTACATTGAAAAACTGCTGACAATGGATGAAGAACTGAAAGAACTGGCAAAAGTACACGCACACGCAAATGACGTATTTGTTATTGGTCGTGGTATCGACTATGCCGTTGCTCTGGAAGGTTCTTTGAAACTGAAAGAAATTTCTTACATCCATAGCGAAGCATATGCGGCAGGGGAACTGAAACATGGTACCATCTCCCTGATTGAAGAAGGTACACTGGTTGTTGCCATTGCAACACAGGATCCTCTGTATGAAAAACTGGTAAGCAATGTAAAAGAAGTAAAAGCAAGAGGCGCTTATGTTGTTGCCATTGCAAAAGAAGGCAATACAGAAATCGCAGAAGTTGCTGACAAAGTTATTTATATCCCTCAGATTAATGACAAATTTACAGCATCTCTGAATGTAATCCCTATGCAGATCTTCTCTTACTATGTAGCCATCGAAAGAGGCTGTGACGTAGATATGCCTAGAAACTTGGCAAAATCCGTTACAGTAGAATAAGAATCATTGATCTAAGCATCAAACGGACAATTTATGACAGTCATAAATTGTCCGTTTTTTTCTGTTTTTGTTTTCAATTTTGTCAGGAAGTATTCTTGACGAAAAAAAAGAATTCCATTAGACTTTTCATGTGTAATTGTACCGACGAAAAACTAATTTTTCGAAAATGTAAAAAATAAAGTTAAGAAAATTGACAAATTCTTTTTTTGACATTGGAAAACTATTTTGTTGTCATGCAAGATGCACAGAATTTTAATAAATATTTTATGCAAAACAAATAAAAAAGGACTTTATGACAAGGCCGCAAGGAAATTCCGGCAAAAATGTCATAAACTATTGGGGACAAACGTGAAATATCCTTTTGTTGTAAGGATTTATCAGACGTATTAAAATGAAAACATCGAAAGGTTGGTTTTTAAAAATGTCACGAGTGAACCAGGGTGGGGAACAAAAATCCGGATTGACCTCACGCCAAAAAGCAATCATTCAGATTTTAACACAATTTACGGCAGCGAATCCTGTTACGGTGGCTGTCATATCCGACAAGCTGAAGATTAGTTCTCGTACAGTGCTGCGGGAAATGCCGACGATCGAAGCTTGGCTGGCGGAACATAACTTTACATTCCTGCGGAAGCCAGGGGTAGGCTTGGTGCTGGATGAAAGTATGGAAACCAGAAGTCGGGTTTAGAACTGCTCAATGAAACAGACATTGTGCAGGCATATTCCAAAGAAGAACGACGCAGATTGATTCTGGGGGAATTGCTCTTTGCCAAAGAACCTCTGAAGTTTTACTATTTCACATCAAAGTATAAGATTTCAGATGGTACCCTGAGCAACGACCTGGATCATCTGGGAGAATGGCTGCGGCAGTATCAAATTCATGTGATACGTAAGCCTGGTCTTGGCATCTATACAGAAGGAAGCGAAGATCATTATCGACAGGCAATTGCCAATGCCATTTACGAATTTATGACGGAAGAGGAAATATTGGGACTCTTTCGGGAAAAGAAAGAAAAAAGAGAATCTGGTATTTCTGTTGCGGCGCAAAGTCGATTGTTCCACTTCATTGATGATGAAACCTTTGAGAATGTAGAAAAGGTATTATCAGAAGTTGAACAGCAGATGCATATCAAGTATACGGACAGCGCTTATATGGGGCTGCTGGTGCATATCGCTCTGGCAGTGAAACGGCTTCGGAATTTTGAAAAAATCGAAATGGAAGCCCAGCGGTTAGAATCGCTGAAGCGTTATCCGGAATACTCTGTGGCGGAAGAAATTGGCAGACGCATTGCCGAGTGTTTTGCCATCGACATTCCCCAAGAGGAAATAGGCTTTATCACCATGCACTGTATCAGCGCGCAGATCTGGCTGACAGGCCAGATGGATCATACCCTTGCCGAACGGATGAACATGCGCCAACTGGTGAAAAATATGGTGGATATTATAGAAAGGGAAATGGGGATTTCCCTGAGCCAAAATGAGCAGCTTCTGACAGACCTGACAGAGCATATCACGGCAGTGTCCAGCCGCTTGCGTCTGCATGTGAAAGTCAGAAACGCTCAGTTAGAAACCATAAAGGAAAATTATGGTGAAATCTATCGGGCAACGGAAAAAGGCTGTCAGCTTCTGCGTCATGCCGTTGGCGTAACAGAAGTGCCGGAAGCGGAAATCGCTTTCATTGCCATGTATATCTGTGCTGCTGTGGAAGATCAGCAGTCACAGCAGGGAAAAATACCCGTTGTCGTGGTGTGTCCCACAGGTTTGGGCACATCAAAAATGTTAGCGGTGCAGCTGACAAAGGAATTTCATAATCTGGAAGTACGGGAGATTATATCTGCATTTCGCATTGATATACAAAAGCTGCAAAGAGAAGGAATACGCCTTTTGATCTCAACAGTACATCTAGACATTGATTTTCCTTATGTTTGTGTGAACCCCATTCTTTTGGAACAGGATAAGATTCTGCTGCGAAATGAACTGAGATTGTTGCCGACACAGCAGGAAGTGGTTCCGCAGGAAAAACCGGCATCGAGTCTTTCGAGAGACGGGCTGGTATTTGTGACAAGACTGGGAGAGGAAATTCTGCATTTGCTGGATCATGTGCAGCTGTTGGTTTTACCTTATGCACAGGACAAACAGGAACTGCTGTACGTAGCATCCGGCATGTTCACGGAAACAAAAGAAGCAAGAGAACTGATTGCCGACAGCCTTGCAAGACGAGAACAGATTTCCTCTACATATATCCGGGATTTTCAGATGATGTTGCTGCATTGCAAGACCGGTGGTGTGAAGCATTGCAGCTTTGGATACATCAGGCTGAAAAGACCGCTCTTTCAGTCAGAGGGCGTCATTGAAGGAGCCATTGTTATGCTGGTTCCAAAAGAAGGGGATTCTTTAGAAGCGGGATTGATGAGTGAGATCAGCGGTGGCCTGCTGGAGGATGAAGCATTCTTTTCCGCTGTTCAGAAAAAGGGAAGGATCAGCATCATCGAATCATTGGAAAAACGATTGATGCAATATTATCAAAAAACAATCAGTAAAAGGATGGAGGGTTCTTAATGAAAAATAGCATTCAGAAATTCGGGAAATTCCTGAGTGCAATGGTTATGCCTAATATCGGGGCGTTCATTGCCTGGGGCTTTATTACAGCTTTGTTCATCGAAGCAGGTTGGATTCCAAATGAAAGACTGGCAACACTGGTAGATCCTATGTTGAAATACCTGATTCCCACTTTGATTGCATTCCAGGGTGGTAGAATGGTTGGCGGCGACCGTGGCGGTGTTATGGGTGCCGTTGCAACATTGGGTGTTATTGCCGGTTCCGAACAGACCATGCTCATCGGTGCGATGGCAATGGGGCCTTTTGCCGGCTTGATTATCAAAAAATTTGATAAAGCAGTGGAAGGTAAAATTCCTGCCGGCTTTGAAATGCTTGTAAATAACTTCTCTGTTGGGATTTTTGGTATGATTCTTGCAATCATTGGCTATTATCTGATTGGGCCTGTTATGGCAACCATTCTGGCAATCCTGACAGCAGGTGTTGAAATTCTGGTAACAAACAAACTGCTGCCTTTCGTAGCAATCTTCGTAGAACCTGCGAAGGTACTGTTCCTGAACAACGCTATCAACCATGGTATCTTCACACCAATCGGTATTGAACAGGCTGCAGAAACAGGTAAATCTATCATGTACATGCTGGAAGCAAACCCCGGCCCTGGTCTGGGTGTACTGCTGGCATACTGGGTATTCTCCAAAGACAAAGTAACAAAGAGTTCTGCACCCGGTGCAGTTATCATCCACTTCTTTGGTGGTATCCATGAAATCTATTTCCCTTATGTATTGATGAACCCTGTGATCATCATTGCGCCTATCGCAGCATCCATCGTAACAATCTTCTATTACAGCATCATGGGTGCAGGTCTGGTAGGCCCTGCTTCTCCCGGTTCCATCATTGCGTTCCTGGCAGTAGCACCTAAGGGTGAAACACTGAAAGTTCTCATCGGTGTTGTTCTGGCTGCGGTAGTTTCCTTCGTGGTAGCATCTCCTATCGTAAAACTGTCCGGCAACAAAAACCTGGATGAAGCAACAGATAAAATGAAAAACATGAAAGCTGAAGCAAAAGGTCTGGCAAAAGCAAATGGCGAAATCAAGAAAATCGTTTTCGCTTGCGACGCAGGCATGGGTTCCAGCGCAATGGGTGCTACAAAATTCAGAAACAGAATCGCACCTTTGAATCTGGGTATCACAGTTATCAACACTTCCGTAGATAATGTTCCCGCTGACGCAGATGTGGTTGTATGTCAGGCAGTTCTGCAGGATCGTGCAAAAGCAAGCGCACCTCAGGCTGAATTGATTACCATTGGCAACTTCCTGGCTGACCCTAACCTGGATGCACTGTTTGCATCTCTGGAAGCAAAAGCAGCTGGTGCAGGTGAACAGCCCGCAGCTGAAGTAAAAGTGGAAGAAGCAACAACAACAAACAATGGCATTATGGTTGCAGCTGGTATCAAAACAGGTCAGGCATCTGTAAGCAAAGAAGAAGCAATCACAGCTGCTGGTAAACTGCTCCATGAACTGGGCTATGTAAACGAAAGCTATATTCCCGCTATGCTGGAAAGAGAAAAAACTGTTTCCACATACATGGGTCTGGGGGTAGCAATCCCTCATGGCACATCTGAAGCAAAAGACGAGGTTAAGAAAACAGGTATCGTACTGCTGCAGTATCCCGAAGGCGTTGACTTCGGTGATGAAAAAGCTTATCTGGTATTCGGTATCGCTGGTATCGGCAACGAACACTTGGATCTGCTGGCAAAAATCGGTACAGTCATTGAAGAAGAAGAAAATCTGGATAAACTGAAAAAAGCAACAACTCCGGAAGAAATTCTGAAAATGTTTCAGTAATAAATAATTGAGAAGGTAAGACGGATGTTACAGCCGGCTGTGGTGCATACTGCGGCCGGCTTGTCCGGGAGGAGGAATTTGGAATGAAAAAAGCCATTCAATTTGGTGCAGGCAATATCGGCAGAGGTTTTATTGGGGCTTTGCTGGAAGAAGCTGGTTACCATGTCGTATTTGCAGACGTAAACGAAGCTGTCATTGATAAAATTAATGCAGATGGCACTTATACTGTACATGTAATGGACGTTACTTGCAGAGAAGAAAAAATCACAAACATCAGCGGTGTAAATTCTACAACTGATGCTGTTCTGGAAGAAATCACACAGGCTGAAGTAATCACAACAGCAGTAGGTCTGGTGGTTCTGCCCAGAATCGCGCCTGCTATCGCAAAAGGCATCACTCTGCGTATGGAAAGAGGCATCACAGACTGTCTGAATATCATTGCCTGCGAAAATGCGATTAAAGCAAGTTCTCAGCTGAAAGCAGCCGTTTATGAAATTCTGAATGAAGAAGGGAAGGCTTATGCAGACCAGTATGTTGGCTTCCCGGATTGTTCCGTAGACCGTATCGTTCCTCCTGTAAAGAGTGAAAACTTCATTGATGTAGTTGTAGAAAACTACTATGAATGGAATGTGGAACAGGCTTCTTTCAAAGGTGAAATTCCTGCGATCAAAGGCATGAATCTGGCAGATAATTTGATGGCATATATCGAAAGAAAATTGTTTACACTCAATACAGGACATGCCATTACTTCTTATCTGGGTTATCTGAAAGGATACCACACCGTAGATGAAAGCATCGGCGATGAAAAAATCTACGAAACTGTGAAAGCAGCAATGCAGGAAAGCGGCGCTGGCCTGATTGAAAAATATGGCTTCGACAAAGAAGCACATATGGCGTATATCGAAAAGATCATTGGCCGTTTCCGCAATCATTATCTGGAAGACGATGTTGCCCGTGTTGGCAGAGAACCTCTGCGTAAACTGAGCGCAACAGACCGTCTGGTAAAACCCACAATGACTGCTGTTGGCTATGGTCTGCCCGTAGAACACCTGCTTATCGGTATCGGCGCAGCCCTTCATTATGACAACGCCGCAGATCAGCAGAGCGTAGAACTTCAGGCAAAGATCAAAGAAAATGGCGTTCGTGCTGCTTTTTCCGAAATTTCCGGCGTAACAGACGCGGCAATTCTGGACAAAGTAGTAGAAAAGTATGATAATATGAAAGCGTATCTGTAAGATACAATTTTTAAAGAAAAGGAGAAAAATCATTATGGTATCTAAAAAAGTAGTTGTTACAAATAAAACAGGTCTGCATGCACGTCCCGCATCCAATCTGGTTGCATTCTGCAAAAATTACAACAGCAAAAATTTTCCTGTCTAACGGTGAAAAGAAAGTAAGCGCAGCAAGCATCATCCACGTACTGACACTGGGTGTAAAAACAGGCACAGAACTGGAAGTTATCGCAGAAGGCGAAGACGAAGCAACAGCAGTAGAAGATGTTGTAAAATTCATCGCAGAACTGGAAGACTAAGAAAAGAAAAACGGTGAAGGGGAGTGAGCAATATGATGAAGACATTTACTGTGGCAAAAGCTGCATCCAAAGGCATTGTCATGGGAAAAGCCTTTGTGGCTGTTCAGGAAGATCTGACAGCTGACACCAGAAGCATTAAAGATTCCGAAAGAGAAATGGAATGGCTGAAATTTCAGAAAGCAGTGAAAGATGCAGTGGAGGATCTGCGGGTTCTGGCAAAAGATTCCGATATTTTCGCAGCACATTTGGATGTTGCGGAAGATACAGTGCTCCATGATTCTGTGGAACTGAAGATCAACAGCGAAAATAAAAATGCACAGCTTGCTCTCGAAGAAACCGTTGCGGAAATCGTGACCATGTTTGAAAGCCTGGATGACGAGTATCTCAGAGAAAGAGCTGCTGACATCAAAGATGTTGGCAAACGTATCATGTGCGGTCTGAAAGGAATCAAGAGCAATCCTTTTGAAGGCATCAGCGAAGATGTGATCGTTGTTGCGGAAGATCTGGCACCTTCTGATACAGCCAACATGGATTTCCGTTATATCAAAGGCTTCATCACAGAAGCCGGCGGCGTTACCAGCCACGTTTCCATTATGGCAAGAAGCATGGAAATCCCTGCTTTTGTAGGCGTAGCTGAATTCCGCAAAAATGTTACAAACGAAGACTATATCATTCTGGATGCGGTAGGCAAAGAAATCATCGTAAATCCTGATGAAGAGACCAAGGAAGCATATCGCAAAAAGGCAGCGGAATACAAAGCAATGAAAGCAGAGTTTGAAAGCATGAACAATCTGCCTGCGACAACCACAGATGGCAGAACTGTGGAACTGTTTGCAAATGTCGGCAGCATTGTGGATGTAGAAAACGCTGTTACACGTGGCGCGGAAGGCATTGGTCTGTTCCGCAGTGAGTTCCTGTATATGGAAAATACCAAATTCCCCACAGAACAGGAACAGTATGACGCTTATAAAAAAGCCATCGAAACCATGAAACATCCCGTTATCATCCGTACACTGGATATTGGCGGTGATAAAGAACTTTCTTATTACAAATTCGATGAAGAAGAAAATCCTTTCCTGGGCTGGAGAGCTATCCGTATCTCTCTGGATCTGAAGGATGTGTTCAAAACACAGCTTCGTGCCATTCTGCGTGCCAGCGCATATGGTGATATTCGTATCATGTATCCTATGATCATTTCTGTGGATGAATTTATGGCAGCAAATGCTATTTTGCAGGAATGTAAAGAAGAACTGCGTCGGGATAATATTCCTTTCAATGACAGCATTCAGACAGGTATCATGATCGAAACACCTGCGGCTGTTCTTTGTGCGGAAGATCTGGCAAAGGTTGTTGATTTCTTCAGCATCGGTACAAACGACCTGACTCAGTACCTGCTGGCAGTAGACAGAGGCAATCAGAAAATTGCTCGTCTGTATAACTCTTTCCATCCTGCGGTACTGCGTGCTATTCGCACAGTGATTCAGGCTGGTCATAAATATGATAAGATGGTTGGTATGTGCGGCGAATTTGCCAGTGATGAAAAAGCAGTTCCTATCCTGTTGGGTATGGGGCTGAATGAATTCAGTATGGCAGCTTCTGAAATCGCATCTACACGTTACCAGATCAGACATCTGAACTATGAACATTGTCAGGCTCTGGCAGATGAAATCTGCAAAAAATCAACCATTGCAGAAGTTCGTGAAATGCTGGAAAAACAATAAAAATTGTGAAAATCTGAATGGGGATAACCTTTCCTTTGGAAGGGTTATCCTTCTTTGTGCGTTGGGAAAACTGCTTTTGAATTTTCATGGAATGATGGGTCAAATTATGGTATAATGTCAAAAAGAGAATTTTTCCGATTGTACGGAAGAAATATTTGGAGGCAACAAATGATAAAATGGAAACAATGTATGTTCGGGGCTGTACTGGCGGGGGCTGTATGTATGAATATGCCGCAGGCAGCCTTTGCTTATGATGTACCCGAAATGATAGAAGTTGGTTTGGAGTCCGTTTGTAAAAATGCCACATCCGCTTCCATTGGAAGCAGCCAGCTGGCAGTGGGAACATTGAAGAACGATAAATTCCGTGAAGATGGTACCATTTCTTCTTCTGGCGGTTTTACTGCGAAGATGGTAAGAGGAGAAGTGATCCGGATTACGGATTCTATGTCACAGAAAGAAGCGGAAGATCTGGCATACAGCCTGCGTCGTACAGGTTTTGACGCATCCTGCGGCTATCTGGGCAACGACGACTGGACAGTATATGTACAGAATAGTTCTCGCTCCGAGGTAGAAAGTGCATCCAAAAAATCCGCGGAACGTATCAGCAGCTTTAACGGCATTTGCCTTTCTGGAGGCGGTGAAAATCTGCTGATGGTCAGCAATGATGTGGATTATGGTTTCAGCGGTACAGATGATACATTTACCATCAATGGCAAACAGTATCGTGGCTGCCTGCGGTTTGCGGTCAATGGTACCGTTATGACAGCAGTGAATGTGGTGGATTTGGAAGAATACCTCTATGGTGTTATTCCGGCGGAAATGCCCGCTTCCTATGGTGAAGAAGCATTGAAAGCGCAGACGCTGGCTGCCAGAACTTATGCCATGACCAAACTCAATGCCCATAAAGGCAGCGGCTATGAATTGTGTGATACCATCAATTGTCAGGTGTATAAAGGATATAGCGGTGAAAACAGCAAGACCAATGCCATTGTAGACGAAACAGAAGGAGAAATCATTTGCTATAATGGTACTCCTATCGAAGCGGTATTTTCTGCATCCACAGGCGGTTATACAGAAAATAGTGAAAACGTATGGAATTCTGTTGTACCTTATTTGCGGGCAGTGCCTGAGGTTGGAGAATATGGCAACAATACATGGACAAAGACATTGACATTATCTCAACTGGATAGCCTGCTGTCTGCCAAAGGCGAAAATATCGGCAGTGCGCAGGATATCGTTATTACGAAAATCTCCACAGGCGGTCGTGTGCAGGAAATGAAAATTGTCGGTACTTCCGGCAGTGTGACACTGACAAAAGAAAACATCCGTACTTATTTTCCGGTGCCTGCGGCAGTTTGCCCAGTAAGATGTTCACGATCAACGGAAAAGGCGGCGATCCTTCTTCCGGCAGTAGATCTGTGCAGCGTCAGGCAACCAAGAGCAGCAGTACAGGTTCTTTGACTTCTTCTGCGGCAGCAAATGGCATTACTGCTAAAACAGAAGGAACTCTTTCTGCTATGAATGGCAAAAATCTGAAACTGGATGGTTTGAGTGTTTCTGAAAACACAAATTCCAATCAGAATACACCTGTGATTTCCACAGGAGATTATCAGATTTATGATGTGAATATCAGTACTGTGGAAAATGGTACCTTTGTATTTGAAGGCAGCGGTAATGGCCATGGTGTTGGCTTGAGCCAGAATGGTGCCCAGGGCATGGCACAGCAGGGATATTCTTATGAAGAAATTATCAAACATTATTATACAGGCGTAACCATTGAGGGGTGAGAACATGGACT
This sequence comes from Clostridia bacterium UC5.1-1D10, assembly GCA_001304995.1. Classification (GTDB taxonomy): domain Bacteria; phylum Bacillota; class Clostridia; order Lachnospirales; family Anaerotignaceae; genus Anaerotignum. Next base: position 48,421 of record BBZU01000017.1, read on the forward strand.
GGCAGACCTTTCTGATTTCCCAGAAGGGTTGGCGGGATGATGAGGGGAATACTCTCTGTTTTTCCGACTGTGATCTGAATGGGAAGAAAAGCGAGGGAATATTTTGGATTTATCTGGACGAGGGACTTCGCTGCGGCGGTATGCATCGTCCCATTCCCGTCAGTCTGGCGGCAATAAAAGATGCACTTTTGGGATGCCGAAAGGAAGCATTCTGGTTAATGGTTCAAAATGATCTGGAAGGAGCGGGTATAGATGTACGCAGAGAAATTGACGGAGGAACAGATTCGTGAGATCATGAACCTGATTTCTGATGACGGCAGTGTGCGGATTGTGCAGATTCGTGCATATAATTCCAGTTTTGAGGATTGTGTCAACTGGTCTAAGGTGCCCGAGGTAAAGGCTATGTTTCAGGAAACAGAAGAAACATATCGCCTTCATGATTACCACATTCAGGGATTCCATCGGGCCGGTGCAGGTTCCGAATATATTTATCGGAAAAAATGCTGGAATACTTTGGCGACCAATATGCCATCGACTTTTTGCTGGAACATTAAGGAATGAGAAAAGAGGAAAGCCAATGTATGTAAAAAACTGAAAGATCATCAGATTGCGGATATTATGCGTGTGATTTCTGACCCAGATGCGGAAGTAACAGATATCCGCCGTCCCTATACAGACCCTGAAGTAACTGTGTTATCTCAGGATATGGAGGAACATTATGTACTCCATGATTATGACATCGAAGGATTTGATTTCCTGCCTGATGATGCGACAAAGCTCTATCGGGCGAAAATGCTGGAATTTTTCGGCATGGATTACGCATTGAATTATTTATTGAGAAAATGAGGAAGAAACATGAAAACAAGTGATTTTTATTTTGATTTACCAGAAGAACTGATCGCCCAGGAACCTTTGAAAGATCGTTCTTCTTCCAGACTGTTGGTGGCTAACAAGAATACAGAATCTATTTCCCATAAACATTTTCGGGATATCAAAGAATATCTGAAAGCGGGAGATTGTCTGGTTATCAATGATACAAGAGTATTGCCTGCCAGACTTCATGGAGAACGTGTAGGCACCGGCGCGCATATTGAAGTGCTCCTTTTGGTGAGGAAAAGCATTGACACATGGGAAGTACTGGTACGTCCCGGTAAAAAGGCTCGTCCCGGTGATAAAATTTCCTTTGGTGACGGCAGACTGACAGCGGAAGTGCTGGAAACCATTGAAGGCGGCAACCGTATCATTAAATTTTATTACGAAGGTGTTTTTGAAAATATTCTGGATGAGCTGGGCGAAATGCCTTTGCCTCCTTACATCACACATAAACTGGAAGATAAAGAACGCTATCAGACTGTATACGCAAAACACGATGGTTCTGCGGCAGCGCCCACAGCAGGACTTCACTTTACTCCAGAACTGCTGAAGGAAATTGAAGAAATGGGTGTGAAGATAGCCCATGTGACACTCCATGTAGGTCTGGGTACTTTCCGTCCTGTAAAAGCAGAAGATATTCTGGATCATGAAATGCATTCCGAATATTATGTAGTGGAAGAAGATCAGGCGGCAATCATGAATGAAGCCAGAAAAAATGGCGGCAGAATCATTGCTGTTGGTACCACCAGCACCAGAACTTTGGAATCTGTGACAGATGAAAACGGTATTGTTCATGCGGGAAGCGGCTGGACAAAGATTTTCATTTATCCCGGCTATACATTCAAAGCGGTAGATTGCATGATCACCAATTTCCATCTGCCGGAATCCACATTGATAATGCTGGTTTCCGCTCTGCTGGGGAAAGATTTCATCATGCGTGTCTATGAAGAAGCTGTCAAAGAACGGTATCGCTTCTTCTCCTTTGGGGATGCCTGCCTGTTCCTGACAAAATAAAAAGAGGTGAGCAACATGGATCTTTTTGAATATAGTCTCCAGAAAAGAGGCACACAGGATGCCCCTCTTGCCGCGAGAATGCGTCCAACAACTTTGGAGGAATTTGTGGGGCAGGAGCAGATTGTAGGAAAAGATAAATTGCTTTACCGTGCCATTAAGGGTGACAGACTGGGTTCTTTGATTTTCTATGGCCCGCCGGGAACAGGGAAAACGACATTGGCAAAAATCATTGCCAATACCACAAAAAGTGAGTTTGTCCAGATCAACGCTACCACTGCCGGTATCAAAGACATCAAAGATACGGTGACGGCGGCAAAAGAACGTCTTGGTATGTTTGGCAAAAAGACCATTCTTTTTATCGACGAAATCCATCGTTTCAATAAGACACAGCAGGATACACTTCTGCCCCATGTGGAGGATGGTACACTGGTGCTTATTGGTGCTACCACGGAAAATCCTTATTTTGAAGTAAACCGGGCGCTGGTTTCCCGGTCTGTGATTTTTTCTTTGGAGCCCCTGCGACAGAAGGATATTGCATCTCTTTTGCGGCGTGCGTTAGCAGATGAGGAAAAAGGTCTTGGCAGCTATCATGCAAAGATGGATGAAGATGCATTGGATTTCCTTTCCAATACGGCAAACGGTGACGCAAGAGCGGCACTTAACGCCTTGGAATTGGCTGTGCTGACAACAGATCCGGACGATGATGGAATGATCCATATCACGCTTTCTGTGGCGGAAGATTGCATCCAAAGACGCGCATTGCAGTATGATAAAGGCGGAGACAATCATTATGATACCATTTCGGCTTTTATCAAAAGTATGCGGGGGTCTGACCCGACGCGGCGCTGTATTATCTGGCAAAAATGATTTATGCTGGTGAAGATCCGAAGTTTATCGCTCGTCGCGTGGTCATTTGCGCGGCGGAAGATGTGGGAAATGCAGACCCTCATGCGTTGCAGGTGGCAGTATCAGCGATGCAAGCGGTGAACTTTATCGGCATGCCGGAAGGTCGAATCCCTCTGGCACAAGCAGTGACTTATGTGTCCTGTGCGCCAAAGAGCAATGCGGCTTACTTAGGGATTGATAAGGCGTTGGCGGATGTGCGGAATGTGCAGATCAAAGGGGTGCCGCCTCATCTGCGGGATGGTCATTACAGCGGCAGTCATGATCTGGCAATGCCATTGGATACAAATATGCCCATGATTACCCCGATCATTATGTGGAGCAGCAGTATCTGCCGGATGAACTGGTTGGAACGGTTTATTATGATATGAGCAATAATGGCGTGGAACGCCGTATGAAAGAGCATATGAAGCGACTGAAAGGCGAACTGTAAAAAGGGGGAAGCACTATGAAAAAAAGTGGTTTTCGTGCATTGATCGGACTGGTAGTGGTTGTAATTGTTGTGATTCTGGTTTATCAAAACAGTGGAAAAAACACGGCAGAATCTGGTATTTCCGCATTGCAGGCCATTGTGGAAACAGGCGAATATAACGTTGCCGTGACAGATGAAGCCGGTGAAAAGCATGAACTGGAAGACAACAGCAAAACTATGCTTGCAGAATTGATTTCTTCTTCCGTGACAGATGCGGCAGGAGAAGAGTTGTCAGCTGTTCTGGAAAATCCACAGATTTTGGTGGAAATCACAGGCGGCGATCCTGCGGGAACCGTAGGGGTAACTGTATATGATGCAGGTGAAGAAACTGATTTTGGCATGATTTCTTTTGCAGACAAAACATACCCTGTGAAAAATTGCGGTGAAGTGCTGAACTATTTGGCGGAAATCGGATTTGCGACAGTCAGATAATAACATTTTATTTTGAAAATGTATGATCGCAATGATGGAATCTCTCCAAAGCTTTTTTGGAGAGATTTTTTCATCTTTTTGCAAGGAATAAACATATGTATAGTTTTTGATGAGGATATCCATACTGTATTTGTAAGGAGGAATGCGGTATGGATATTTACATCAAACCTATGGAAAAAGTACAGATCATAGGCAGAAGGATCATATATCTGTCGGATGTGGCAGAAGTTTATGCAGGCAGCGCATGTCAAGGGGAGTTGGAAAAACTTCCCGTGTTTCAAATTCCTGAAAATACCGAAAATATGTATCTGCTTTCTGTATTGGAACTGGTACAGGCCATTACGGCATTGTATCCCAAAGCGACGGTATCTAATGTGGGAGAATCAGATATTTTGCTTTCCTATGCGCCACAGCCAAAGAAAGAAAAGAAATTGATTTTATGGGCAAAAATCCTTTTTGTATCTGCGGTTTTGTTTTGTGGTGCAGCAACGACCATCATGTGCTTTCATTCGGATACACAGCTGCCTTTGATTTTTCAAAATTATTATGCCATGGCTTATGGTGAGAATACGGAATTGCCCAAATTGGTAACGATACCGTATAGTCTTGGCCTTGTAGTAGGCATCTTGGTTTTCTTCAATCATTTTTCAAAGTTTGCTTTATCCAAAGATCCAACACCCATTGAGGTGGAAATGACGACCTATGAAAAAGAAACCATCACCAGCACCATTGAGCAGCTGGGACGGAAAAACGGGAGGAAAAACAATGATGAGGATACCTTTGCTGGTGCTTGCAGGTTTTGCTTCCGGTGTGGTTGTGGCTGCCGGTACCTTTGCGTTTATTGTGGCCATTGGGATTGTTCCGCGAATGGCACAAAGAACAAATACAAAACAGTATATTCCTTTTTATGAAGATACCATATTGTTGGGTGGACTGTTTGGCTGCCTTGTGTCGTGTTTGGATTGGAAACTTGGCTTACAAGGAATTCCGGCGCTGGTTCATGCATTGCTTTGTGGCATTTTTGTGGGAGTTTTGGCAATGGCTCTGGCGGAAGTGCTGAATGTAATGCCAATCCTTATGCGCAGGGCAAGGCTGAACAAAGGCATCACATGGTTTGTTGTGTCATTTGCTCTTGGCAAACTGCTGGGATCATTGCTGTATTTTCTCAAGGATGGATTTTATCAGCTGCCATAAAGCAAACAGTTTTAGAAAAGTAGTTGCAAATATAGAATCAGTATGTTAATATATAGAAACAAATGTACAGGCCATGTGTACAATGGCATGTGAGAGCAGACGGAAAAAATAGATATGATGTTTCTGACCATTGCTTTTGATGTTATTGGCGAAAAGAACGAAGGGGATGTTCTTTTCCATGGCGTTACGGCAGTGGTTTTTCTGATTGGGGCGAATGTGGAAAAGTGGGTGAACATTCAATGGAACGAAAACGTATCTCAACAACAGAATTACGCAAACAAAACAGAAATCAGGTTTTTCGCATTATTTATGATGCGGAGGGGCCGCTGACAAAGCAGGAAATTGCCAAGCGGCTGCATATGAGTCTGCCAACTGTGACACAAAACCTCAAAGAACTCTTTGATGAAAATATTCTGACAGATGCAGGCGCGGATGAATCCACAGGCGGCAGAAAAGCACGATTGATTACCTTAAATAAGAACGTATACTTTTCTGTCGGTATCGAACTTTCTCCGAAGCATATTCGTTTTATCGCCATCAATCTGAAGGCGGAAGAACTGGCATATGAAAAATTGGAATATCCCTTCAGCAATACACCGGAATATCGAATGGTGTATGCCAAAAAACTGGAAGAGTTTCTGGATCGCTTTGGATTTTCCAGAGAACGTCTGCTGGGTGTCGGCATTACCATGCCTGGCATCATCAATGAGCAGGAGGGGATTGTGGAGATTGCGCCGGTATTGCAGCTCCACCACATGAAATTATCTCTGCTGACAGAGGTCATCCCATATCCTGTGTATGTGCAGAATGACGCTTCTGCTGGCGGCGTGGCAGAATGGTGGAATTATGATGGGCCTTCTGCCATGGCTTATGTATTCCTTGGAAAAGGCGTAGGCGGTGCGCTGATGATTGACGGAAAGCCTTTTGAGGGGTTAAACCGCCGCAGTGCCGAATTTGGGCATATGTGTATTCACCCAGGCGGAAAGCTCTGCAATTGCGGACGTCAGGGGTGTTTTGAGTCCTATTGTTCGTCTTCTGTATTGAGTGATGATCTGGGAATGGACATCAAGGACTTTTTCCAGAGATTAGAGGAAAAAGATCCTTATATTATGGGGGTTTGGAATCAATACGTTTCTCATTTGGTGACAGCGATTCATAATATCCATATGGTTTTGGACTGTGAAATTGTCATTGGCGGTATATTGACGCCTTATCTTGAGGACCATATGCCTATGATTCGCAAAAAGCTTCAGGAAAAATCTTTCTTTCCCGACGAGGAACGATATATCCATTTGGGCAGATGTCAAGGAAAGGCAAACTGCATCGGTGTAGCGCTGCATTTTATCGCAGAGTTCCTGGAACAGATCTAAAAAAGACATGTAAAAAGTGCATTGTTTCATCAAGCTACTGGCTTGTGAACAATGCATTTTTTTGTACGCCGAATAGGCATGACAAAACCCCCAGTTCAACTGGGGGTAGGTAAAAATACTTTAGTCTAAGTAAGAAACCTCCTGAGCTATAATGAAATTGGTCTGGCAACCAAAATATAGAAGCAGGAGGTTTTGTCAATGAATGACATAAGAAGTTTATCACATTCAAAATGGAGATGTAAATATCATATTGTGTTCGCGCCTAAATATCGT
>BBZU01000018.1 GCA_001304995.1 Clostridia bacterium UC5.1-1D10
CATGGCAGAAGAACAGCCTGCGGCAGTGGAACAGCCTGCGGCAGAAGAACAGCCCATGGCAGAAGAACAGCCTGCGGCAGTGGAACAGCCCATGGCAGAAGAACAGCCCATGGCAGAAGAACAGCCTATGGCAGAAGAACAGCCTGCGGTAGAAGAAGAAACCGTAGCAGATGTGCAACCCATGGAAGATTTTCAGGTAACCCTTTCTGAAGAAGAATTGGATGATGTATTTAATCTTCCTGCACAGGATTTTGAAGTCGATGAAATGGAAGAAGGGATGGATGGTAATCCGTTCGATGAAAATTTTAAGCCAAACGAAGATAGATTTTATCCAGAAGGTACTACATTAGAAGATATGGGATTCTTGGAAGTACCGATGGAAGAAGATCCATTTGAACATAATGCGGATATTTCTCCAGAAGTGTTGAGTAGTTTGGAAAAAATGGGATATACATCCAAAGAAGAAGTAACTTCCGATTGGAGAGCACATTTTATGAAAGTCCGTGAGTGCAGCCATGGTATTAACTGGAGAAATTTAGAAGAAGGGAAAAAATTTATTGAAGACATTCCAGTATATAACAATATCTTGTCCCCTGAAAATGCGGAAAAAATCATATTGTGCTGCTTGGAGAGATTTTGAATAAACAGAAAGATGAAATCATCAGACTGTTGGATGAGAAAAAATTCCCAGTTGCGACCTTAAAATCTCTGATTGAGTGGTACAACAATTATATTTGGAATGAATTCTAACAAGGAGGAGCCGGATAATGCAGTATAGGAGTATCAAAGAAATCATTGATTGTTTTTATCCAGATATGGAGTATACTCCAGCTTCAAAGGGTAATTTAAGGTTACAAAGATGTCCGTTTTGCGGTGGAAAAAAGGCATATATCAATGCAAATTCAGAAGTAAATGGATTTATTTGTTACAGTGGAAGCTGTGGTAAACAGGGTGGTTTTATATCTCTTTATCGTGAGTTATCCGGGAACAGCGATGCTGGTTATCTTGATGTTGTTGCATTTCTTGATGGAAATGCAAACATATCAGGATATAAATCATACGAAAAAGCGTTACCAAAGGTGCATGAGGTAGATCGTGCATCTTTGGAACAACGCCATTTGGTATATACTAAGCTGTTAGACCTTCTAACCCTGGATGATGATGATAAAAATAGTCTGCTCAAACGTGGACTAACTGAAGAAGATATTAAAAAACTAAATTACAAGAGTTGCCCATCCAAGGAAGATATTCCTCGAATTATCAAGAAATTACAGTCTGAAGGTCTGTCTTTGGAAGGTATCCCAGGTTTCTACAAACGATTTGGGAAGAAATATACTATGATGTTGGCAAATGGATTTTTTGTGCCATTTCATAGCTATAAGGGATACATTCAAGGTTTACAGATCAGACGGAAAGGTGACGAAAATGTATTGATCGAGAAAAAGGGGTTTATGCGGAAAACATTGTATATACCATTAGGGTCAAAAATCAAAATCCACATAAACTAAATTTGAGAATTTACGATCATTTTACAGACGAAGTATTTAATATAACTCATCAGGAATCATGTCATATCAATCAGGATAAACATGAGATTAGATGGGAAGAAAGTTTTAATGCAGGAGAAGAAAAGTATTTTTCTTATTCTGTCAAGAATAAGGGAACTCGTATCTCTCATACATCAGCCAAAGCAGTAGTCCACCCAAGATATATTTGGTTTACAAGTGGCAACAGAAACGGTGGTGCAGCAGCAAAAAACGACATACACTTTGTAGGAGAATTAAGAGAAGTAATGTATATAACAGAGGGGGCATTGAAAGCCGATGTTACATATTGCTTGTCAAATTACAAAAAAAGTTTTCTTGCAGTCGCAGGTGTAACTTGTTTGAGCAGGCTGAAGGATGTGTTTGAGTATTATAAGAAAAAAGGAGTGAAAGAAATACGGATTGCACTGGATATGGATCGTGTCTATAATCATGTTGTAATGGAATCCATTGAAAAAATCCAAAAAATGGTAGAGGATGCAGAATTAGCTGCAACTGTACTGGAATGGGATGGACAAATGGGAAAAGGAATAGATGACTTTACTTTGGAATATTTAATCCAAAGGGGAAAGAAAAAGAGAATGTAACGATATATGTAATTTTATAAAAGGCAATCCGAAAGATTGCCTTTTTTTGTCATAATTTGAAACATTAAGGTTGCGTTAGAAATTTTATTATGGTAATATGGCATTATAAAACAAGGGTATTTAATTTCCAGATAACAGGATTTAATAAATTGAATAGACCACCACAGAGAAAAACCTTTAGTGTTTGATGTAGTAACGATGTATGGTATTCAGCGGTGTTTGCCATATATTTGGGTATCATACCCTCGTTCAAGTATGCCACGATAATCCAAAGTAAACGTATTTGTAAATTAGCAAATGAGTCTACGTTTTTTCTCTGAATTGAGCGTACCATCGACTTGATTGCGTCACAGACCAGCTTCAAAAACAGATATATAGGGTAGCTCCGCATGTGCCGAGTCCTATATATGTGTGGTTTGCAGAATACAGCGTAAACGCTGAGTAAAATATCCAATGTTTTTGTCCATTCAAAGGGAGGGTTTATTCAATATTGAAATAAATGTCCATAGGAAAACTTAGTGTGAGTGCTGATCATTCTGCAATTTTTCTTATGGTGGGATTTTTTTAAGCCTTCATGTAAAGCCACCGATAGGTATTCTTTCAGATTGTGGTTTAAGGTATTCGCCCGGAACAACTATATTCTTGGAAAGATAGATTTGTGTTAATGTATGGAACGTTCCATCTCTGGTAAGGACAAAGTCCCTGTTTCTACCAAGACTACCCTTTGTGTTCCATCTTAACTTGTCCATATCATAAATCATACCTATGAGTTTTTGTGGCAAAAACAACACCGACAATTTTGGTTTATGAAAAAATTTATCTATATCCATGCTACTTCATCGAAAAAACTTTTTTTGACACTAGCCATAACTGAAATCGAATCGGTGGTTTTACATGAGGGTTTACATTGATAACGGGTTACATATTGTTGAGATCCAAGATAGCCAGAAGCTGGCATACCCAGATCCTAAATAGCAAAAATCCTGATAAATCGCACCCTGCATTTTATCTCCTACAGTTTCAGAAAACCTTATTATTCTATATGATCTGAAGTTTATTCCTGTACGTTAAGAAACATAGAATGTAAGTTTAGTACGACTTTCGTACTTTATTTTCGATAGTATTGAAGTATTGACCCCGGAAGCTACACAGATTTGTGCATCGCTTTTAGATTCTTCCGATATGGTACATCAAAAATATCTGTAAACTGAAGAACATTTACAACATCTTGCATATTTGCAGTTTGTTCTATTTGGTAATTTTTCTATTTTGGAGATGGAGAATACCCAAATGTTCAATTATCATGTAAATCCTCAAAAAAAGCAATCTATTATTTTAATAGATTTGCTTTTTTAGCGAAAAGGTTTTTTCATTCTAAAGAAAGGAGGAGGTCATTGGTTTAGAGCAATGACAAAGGGTATGAAAAAGAAACTTGCTATCGTATTTGTATTATGCAGCTCAGCAGCCTTATACTCTGGATGTGGAAAAGAAAGCCCATCGCCAGAGGAATTGAACCAGAGTATAGCAACAGAAGCTCCCGCAGATGTAGACCAAAAACAATCGTCCAACCAAAAAGATACATCAGCAGGAGAAACCGAAGCAAAATCTGATTCAAAAACAGAAACAAATGAAGAAAAGACTACTGACGATGCAAATACACAAAATTCAAAAGAGAAAGAAAAAACTTCTGATATACAGAATCAAGATTCCACCCAGAATAATGAATGTAATCCAGAAGCAACCACAAAAGAAATTTTTCCGATTAGCGAAAAGACAAAAACATATATCGACCAATTTGGTATCCAGACAGTAGAGAAAGAATATATAATTCCATATAATGCGGATATCAGAGAAATTGCACCTGCATTGTTAAACATGAATAGTGTGCAATATGGAATTGATAGTATTGTCAGTCCACAAAATTATGAGGAAAAGAAAGTTGTTAAAAGCAATATTGCATTGACTGAAGAAGAAGCAAAGAAATTTGCTACGGAGCTGGAATACGATGAAACGGATGGTTCAGGTGTTTTAACGCTCGATCCAAACAGTGTAAAGGTCGAACTTAACAAAAATGATAAAATACCATCAAAAACCAGTTTCAAAAAACGTATGATATGGCAATTAAAGACCAGAACAAAATACCGCAGACCGTTAAGTCCAATGGTATTACATATTATCAAAATAGTGTAACCTGGACTGATATGGGAGATCCGGGAACTGGGATAAATGGTACGGAGGGGAACAGTGCTTATGGCACCTATAATACAGTGGCATCATCATGGCGAGCGACTGTAACATATAGTGGTACCAAATATACAGAGGATAAGGACTACAAAGGTACAGCAACCTATGTGGGGAAAATACTTGTAAAAAATTCTCCAGTAAACACATTTATTGTGACATACAAACCAAACACAATGGTAGCCAATGCAAGTGGTATTTACTATAACAACTATGTAAATTCCATTTACAACAAAGAAAACAGCAAATTAGTATCTACCAATCCTGTGGATACAATGGGTATATATTCGGCTGGTGGTTATGGTAATACATTGACGGCAAAGATATTGGCAGTCCTTTTGGTACTGCTCTTTTTATTTGTAGGCTCTTTAATGTATGTAGCGATGAAAGTATGGAGAAAAGTTAATGAGGAACCGGAAAAACTGGTTGCAACAGTCAATGAGGATGAAGTCCCGGTCGAACTTATGGGAAAGGACGATCCTGAAGAAGATAACGGGATGTAAGGGGGAATAACATGAATGTGATTATTGTTCTCTTTGCTGCACTGATATTAGCATTGATTATGTTGACTGTTTTTTCCTTAGTTTTGATTTCAAATGCACTTGATAAAAAGAATATTCATCTTGACCTTTTCGCTTTTACATTCAAAATTGGGAAAAAAACAAAGGGAAAATAGTAGATAGTGATCATGTGGAACAGGAAGCAATACAAGATATAGCTGATATTGAAGCAAATGAAAAACCATCAATCATAGCTTCTCCTGTGGCTGAAAAGAAGAATCCTCAAATGTACGATCAAATAGTCAGTGAACCACAAGAAGAACTAGAGGATTATTTTGACTTGGATTATCCAGTTTTTGATGATGAACCCGATGAACCAAAGAGTGCAGCCAATAAAGCTACAATGTTCGTTGATGGTATGAAAGATAGGTTTGCTAAAGCACAATATAATGCACAGGTTATGTCTATTGAAAGGGAAGAACAACGACTCCAAGAAGATTTGGAACTTGTGGATTTCGATGATACTTTCGAGGAACGACCAGAAGATTTTGGTGGAAAACTTCGTTACTGGTGGCGTAACAAATTAGCATTCCGTGTTGCTTTAACAGCAATATGTGTATTCCTTGCCGTAGCAATGCTTATGTACGGCTTTCAAATACGCAACAGAAACATTGTTGAGGAAGGTAAGGAAGAAGTTGTTGCAGAAACACAGCCAGATAATTCTAAACATGAAGAAGCAGTTAAGGAAGATACAGAATTGAACGACTTTCGTCAGTCTTTGGACGCAGAACTTTCGCCTGTTGATGTAGCCGCAGGTAGTTTGGAAGAAGCACCGAATGTAGCTGAGATTGTTTCTACTGTGCGAGGAAATATAGGTAATACACCTACAAGTTATACAGGGTCAAATACAACAAAACAGCCATCAGGGTCTATTGGTACAATCAGTATTCCATCAATCAATTTGAAAAATGCTCCAGTTATGGGAAGTGTGGAATTAAGCGATCTGGCAAAAGGTACTGGGCATTTTGAAAATACTCCAATATTAGACGGTAATGTAGGGATTGCAGGACACAATAATACACATTTCAAATATTTGGCGAATGTGGATATTGGTGATGAAATCAACTATACCGTCAATGGAGTTACACGAACATATAAGGTAACTGATATGCGTGCGATATCAGATATGGACTGGGGCGTATTTACTGACTACGGAGATAATCGTTTGACACTGATTACTTGTGAACACGCAGTACCTAATAGACGAATTGCTGTAACGGCTATACAGGTCGGTGCTGATAGTGGGGTTGCTACTGCACCTATTCCGGCAGCCACAAATCTCAAAGGAAATAGTGGTTTTCACCAGGATAGTGGACAGTACCACGATGCGGGATCTGGCTATACAGATTTTATCGGCACATTCACAGGTACATATTGACATTTAACTTTGGTAATATTCCTACCAAAGTTTATTATCTGGCTGGCACATTTAACTTTGGTAACATTTCTACCAAAGTTTATTATCTGGCTGGCACATTTAACTTTGGTAATATTCCTACTAAAGTTCAAAGAAGGTTTTGATTATGGAAAATCTCAAAAAAATCAAAAGAATCTTGCTTATACTTATGGGTTTATCCATTATCACAATGATATACAGTGATACAGGTATCTCGGTATTGATGGCGGCGTTATTTACGTTCGCTTTTTTTATTATCTGGATACATGACAATATTTTGGCTTTCTCAAATTGGAAAAAACGTAATGGAGAAAAGTTGAAATCAGATTTCCAGATTTTCAAAGGATATGCAGATGAGTTTACCAGAGTGTTTTGTAAGGATAAAACCGAGAAATGGAGGTGAGAACGTGAGAAAAGCCAAAGTATTAAGCTCTTTGCTGATTGCTACCACTTTTTTGTCCCCGGTATCAGCATTAGCAGATGATGGGGGATATACAATACAATACTTTGATAGTGAAGCAGACTACTTTAATAATAAAGGTGGTTCTGGAAGCTTTGTTTCCGGCGGTTCTTCTGGTATGTCCGGCGGCATCTATGAATCTGGATATGGTGATAGCTATGTCAACGCAACCGAAGGATATCAACCAGACTATATCGGTGGTGAATCATTGGGATCGGATATCATTTATGTGACGGAACAGCCAACGGCAGAGTTGTGGTCACGAGATCCTTTGGCAAATCCGTATTCTGCAAATCAATATCGCTGGGGAAATAATGTTAGACCTGTAACCATTGTAATTAACGGACGCAAATGTACGCCACGAGATACACCAGCAATAGTTATTGATGGCAGGGTATTTGTCCCATTACGCTTCGTAGCAGAAGAACTCGGCTATACAGTAAGCTGGGATGAAGAAAACATGACTGCTGAAATCAATGATGGTGCAATTAAAATCGAGGTTGGCTCATATACCATGTGGAAATATGATGCAATGACGATTCCAACAGATACACCACCGTTTTTCTACCAAGGTACACTCATGGTTGGTTTGCGACAGATCGGGAATGCACTGAACTATAACGTAAAATGGGATGCTGCTAAGAAAATAGCATATCTGGAACGTGCAGTGCCTAATAATAATCTGTATCAGCACAATGTTTTTGACAGATCTAAATAAAAATATCAAGTATTTTGGAATATGGCATTTTTCTCATGTAAAAAATTTTTTTTACAAAATCAACAAATAGCAATCTTGGTTATGCTAAAATATTGGTACAGAAACATGGCGTAGTTAAGAAAGGAAAAGGAGTGTGAAAAGTATGAAGAAATTTTTAGCAACTTTGTTGGCAGCTACAATGGCATTAGGTGTAGCCCCTTGTGCTTTTGCGGCAGATCAGATCACAGTCACAGTCAATGGTGAAAAGGTCAATTTCAAAGATCAGCAGCCAGTGAATATTGATGGTCGTGTTATGGTTCCAATGAGAGATGTGGCAGAAAAAATGGGCTGGGAAGTTGAATGGTTCACATATTACGGGGATACACTTGTAGATGGTTTATTCCAGAAAGAACATTCAGCTATTTTTACGAAGATGCTTGTATCTACTGACAGATATATGGCAGGCTATCACAGCAGCTTGAACATCGAAGATAAAACAAAAAATAAATCTATTTGGGGGGCAACAGTAAATTTGGTTCAGGGGGAAGATGTACCTGTTTCTGCTCCTCCCCAAGTGGTCAATGATCGAACTTTGGTAGGTATCAGAGATTTGGCAGATTGTATGTATGCGGATGCTCAGTGGGATGCGAAAACAAGAACTGTTGCGATTACCACTACTCCGACAGAGCAATTACCAAAATACAATGAAATCCTGGCAAGTGTAGCAGAAGTAGAAAAACAAACACCTTCTAAACCGCAGGAAACAAAACCAACTCCTACGATTGAAGAAGAACAGCGTCAAACAGCAGAAAAATATGCGGAAGAAAAAAATGCAAAGCGTGATGAAATTGCGGAAGAAGTTGTTCGTTTGACCAATAAGGAAAGAGAAAAGGCTGGATTAAATCCACTTAAGATGGATGATTCGTTGATGAAAGCTGCAGATGTGAGAGTTAAAGAAATGGGAGAAAGTTTTTCTCATACAAGACCGGATGGTACTAAATTTACAACTGCTGTTGAAGAAGCCGGCTTTTCTGGAAGTTATCTTGGAGAAAATGGCAGTGCAGGAAAAAGTACAGCCGATTATATAGTAAGTTCATGGATGAAATCGGAAGGTCATCAAGCAAATATTATGAATCCTAATTTTAACTACATTGGAGTTGCTTATAACTACAATGTAGGTTCTGAATACGGAAGTTATTGCGTACAAATTTTTGCTGAGTAACAACTAAAAATAGAAAATATGAAAAAAAGAGATACAAAACACTGTATCTCTTTTTTATATGCAAAAATCAAAAAGGAGGGAAAATTAATGCGTAAAACAAGAAGAATCATTGCTTTTTTGCTAGCGATGATTATTGCTTTGCCGACGATATCAATGTCAGCAGGAAAAACGACTGCGTATGCGGCAAATGATGGTAGTGATATCACAAAAATCACAGTTGTCAAAGGTAAGGATATCAACTATATGCAGTATGGTGGACAAAATGTTCTCCATTCTTCTGCATGGTGGTATGATTCCGAAGGCAACAAAAACCCGGCATTTTGTGTCGATCCTAACAAAGCAGGCCCCGGCGAATACTTTGCCGGAAAGTATGATGTTAGTGTTGCTGGTGCAGAAACAAATGAGAAGATGGCAGCCATCATTAACAACAGTATACCATATAAGACATATCAGGAATTGGGTGTAAACAGCGAGGAAGAAGCCTATGCTGCGACAAAAGCAGCTATCTGGTGTGTTATTGGGGTATCGAAATACACAGACAGAAGTAAATGGCGTGCACCGGATAGACCGCAAGTAACAGCTTTGTTCAATAAACTGGTCGATCTCGCTCTGGATAATCCTCCTCCGGTAAAAGCCGCAGTGTATGGCGTTATCAAGGTCGATGAGGAGCCTGTTGAAGAAGGTAACTACTTTGTGCAGCGTTTTCAGGTAAAGGAAACAAGTAACTCTGGAAAGAAAATCACAAAGTATAAAGTTGAATTAACAGGTGATTATCCAGATGGAACGATCATTACGGATGAAGATGGGGTTGAAAAGACACAGTTCAAAGGTGAAGAAACCTTTGCAATCCGTATTCCAAAGACTTCAGGTCCCTCAAGTGGAAATGCAGAAGCAAATGTGAAAATTTCTGCAAATCTTTACTCAAATGTTATCCTGATTGGTAAGCCCTTGAATGGGTTGGATAATAAGGTACAGGATATGGAAATTGGGATGCCAAACCAGCCGATCACAATCAATGCGAAAATGACCATTGGAGTTCCAGATATTCCAGAGCCACCAGATAAACCAGGAGATGGCAAACTGAAAGTTATCAAACTGGATGCAAGAGATAACGCAACTCCTTTGGAGGGTGTAACATTTGATTGTTATAACTCACAGGGGCAGTTGATCGACACAGGTACGACAGATAAATCTGGTGCATGGGAACCTAATATCCCAGGAGAAGGGACTTATACAGTTGTCGAACGTTCTTCTGGCAATAGTTATCAGTTGACAGAACCTACAACCTTGATTATTACAGTACCAAAAGATGGAACTGCAACGGCAACATTCCGTGACTATCCAACACACACTGTTACTCCAGAAAAGGAAGATGCAGAAACAGGCGAACCTATTCCTGGCGTACAGCTTGAAATCGTACAGATCGACGGCAAAGGTGCATGGAGAGCAACAGGCAAAACCGATGCAGACGGGAAAATCGTTTGGGAAGATGTACCTGACGGTACTTATCTTGTAAGAGAAGTATCCACAGTAGAGGGATATATCTTGGATCAGACACCTCAGTATGTGACTGTAAGAAATGGACAGGCTTCCAGCATGAAGTTCCTCAACAGCAAATTCCCCGGTCTGACTATCACAAAGATCGACCAGCAGACAGGAGAAGTCGTTACCGACCCTGCAACCTTTAAGGTAGAACAGGTAGACGGCAGTTATACAACCACAGTCACAACAGAAAATGGTGTTGCTACACTGAAAAATCTACCAGTAGGTACTTATAAAATCACAGAAGTAACTGCACCTGAAGGATACGCATTGGGTGATTGCCCTCAGACCGTATACCTTGGCAAAGACAAGAATGTTCAGGTGGTTATGAAGAACCTGAAGAAGCCTGTACTTACCATCGAAAAGATCGACGGACAGACAGGTGATTCAGTACCAGGCACCAAGTTTGAAATCAAGAAATCCGACGGAACTGTGATCGGTACCGTAACAACAGGTGCAGATGGCAAAGTAACAGTCGGTATGAAAGGTGGCGAACTTGGATATCTCGATCCCGATGTATATACTGTAACAGAAGTCTTTGTACCAGAGCCTTATGTGCTGACAGGTGAGCATCAGGACATCAGACTGAATGCAGGCGATAGCAAGTCCTTGTTATTTGCAAACCTTGAAATGCCCAGCATCACCGTTGATAAATACGACGAAGAAACAGGCGAAAAATTGCCAGGTGCTCAGTTTGCTATCTACGAGCAGGCTGATACCGCACGTCCAGTTGTTGAAGGTATGACTGACGAAAACGGTAAATTTACATCCGGCTATCTCAAACCCGGTACTTATGTGGTCAAAGAACTGAATCCACCTCCTGGATATATGTTCTCTGATAAAACAAGTCCTGACAGAGTGATCGTTGCCAAACCTGGCGATGGTGAAATCATCGTAAAGGTAGACAATATCAAGCTGCCAGAACTGACAATCAAGAAAATCGACTCTGTAACCAAAGAGCCGATTGCGGGTGTTGTGTATGAAATCAAAGAAGTAGACGATACCAGCGTACAGCCCACAACGGCTACTACCGATGAAAAAGGTATGATCGTAATTCCTGGGCTGAAAGCAGGCACTTATGAAATCACTGAAATTTCTACACCAAAACCCTATATCCTCAATGACACACCGCAGAGAGTAAAACTCGAAGCAGGAGATCATAAAACATTGATGTTTGAGAACATCAAATACCCCACATTGATCATCGAGAAAACAGACTATACGACCAATAAAGGTATTCCAAACACCACATTCAAGATTGAGCATGAAGAAGCAAACGGCTCTATCAAAATGATCGGTACATTCAAAACCGATAAAGATGGCAGAATCAAACTGCCGTATGTCGAACCTGGCTGGTACATCGTAACAGAAACTATTCCGGCACAGGGCTACCAGAAACCTACAAACCCTGTAACTCGTATTTATTTGAACCCTGGCGACAACTCTTATCTGAAGGATGATAATATCGCTGGTGGCGGCGGTACTGGTGGCACAGGCGGCGGTACAACGACCGACGGTATTGAAATCACAAGTGGGAATGATTACGAAGTGGTAGACGGCATCGTCAACTATCCACTGAATAGTTTGGTCATCAAGAAAGCAGACGCCAATACAGGTGAAATGCTGGATGGTGCAACCTTTGAAGTATTCAGAATCACAGGTGAAACAAGTGGTCAGAACGGCAAACTGATCTGCACAGCAACAACCGACAATTCTGGTGTTATCGTTATCACTGGATTGGAAGCAGGTGCTTATGCAGTCAGAGAAACAAAAGCACCAAATAACTACATCATCGCAGAAACCGATATGCAGACAGTCAACATGAAAGCAGACGGCACATCTGTTGTGGAAGTAGTGTTCAGAAACTATCCTTATGGTGCAATCTCTATCAACAAAGTAGATGGTAATACCAAGGAACCATTGGAAGGTGCTGAATTTACAGTAACTACATCTGCTGGAGCTGCGGTAGGAGATGGCAGATATATAACCGATGCAAACGGTAATATCTTGATCCCTAATCTTAAACCGGGCAGTTATGTGATTACAGAAGTGAAAGCCCCTGACGGATATATGTTGTCTACGACACCAAAAACAGTGCAAATCGGGACAACAGGTGAAACACTGACTGTAAACTTTACCAACTACAAAAAAGGCGGTATTTTGATCCGTAAATATGACGCAGATAATAAAGCTCTGCTGGGCGGTGCAACCTTTAAGGTAGAACGCTCTGACGGTACAGTTGTAGGTACATCTGACGGACTGTATACCACGGATGAAAGTGGTACTATCTTGATCCCTGATTTGGAAAAAGGTACATACGTTATTACAGAAATCAAAGCACCAGAAGGTTATGCTTTGAGCGAAAATCCTTCCCAGACAATCAAGATTGATGCGGATAAAATTTATACAGTAGATTTCTATAACCAGAAAAAAGGCGGTCTACTGATTCGGAAGTTTGACGCAGACAGCAAAAAACTGCTGGCGGGTGCAACATTTAAGATCGAGCGTCCTGACGGTACAGTCGTAGGAACATCTAACGGGTTATATACCACAGATGAAAGTGGTGCTATTTCCCTGCCAGAACTGGCAAAAGGCACATACATCATCACAGAAATTAAGGCACCAGACGGATATGCTTTAAGTGATCAGCCTAGCCAGACAATCCAGATTGATAATCAGAAAACCTATACAGTCGATTTTTACAACAAAAGACAACTTGGTGTGCAGATTATCAAGCTCGACAGTCAGACAAAACAGCCTTTGGCAGGTGCCGAATTTGAAATCTGGAAAACGGGTGCATCTTCCAGCACATCTGTTTCCAGCGGTAGCCCTGCTGGCGTATTGGTAGGAACATACACAACAAACAGTAATGGTGTTATCAATGTAGTTCTGGAAGAAGGAACTTATGAAATCATTGAAAAGAAAGCACCAGAAGGATATCAGATTGATAGCCATAAACAGGATATTGTTGTAAAGGATGGCGAACAGACATCTGTGACATTTACCAATACCAAAATTATTGGTTTGGAAATCCTGAAAATTGATGCAGTCAGCAAGAAACCTTTGCAGGGTGCAATCTTTGATGTGTCCAAGCCAAACGGCGAACATGTAGGCACATATTCTACCGATTCCAATGGTTATATCATGGTATCTGGTCTGGCGTCCGGCACTTATGTGGTAACAGAAAAAGAAGCACCGTATGGTTACGCTTTAGACAGTGTACCTCAAACAGTAGAAGTAAAAGCTGGTGCAGCAACAAGGGTAACTTTCACGAACAGCAAATTAGGCGGCATTGTCATTAAGAAACTGGATAGTGCGACAGAAAAACCCATCGAAGGCTGCGAATTTTTGATCACAACATTTGATGGTACAGAAATTGGTACCTTTGTAACAGACAGATCTGGTCTGATCCATCTGTCTAATCTGCCGGAAGGTACATATATCGCTAAAGAAACAAAGGCACCAAGAGGATATAACTTGGCACAGCCTAAAACATTCAGCGTCAAAGATCAGACCAATCAGTATTTGGCTGGCTCTGACAACAACAAAACAATCACTATTTACAATGATCCTCTGGGTGTAAGCCAGATTATTAAAACTGACGCAGTAACAGGCGAACCCGTTGCAGGTGCAACATACGTTATTGCGGCACTTAACAGTGGAGCAGGAGCGTATGAACAGACAGTCATTGCAGCAGGTGCTAATGCGTCCAATGTAATGATCAATGGTCTGCACACTGTTATTGGTGAGTACACAACAAGTGAAAATGGTATCATCAATATCAGCAACTTGCCAGAAGGCTGGTACACATTGCAGGAAAAAACTGCACCTGCAGGATACGAACGTGACGCCACTATCTATAACTTCCAGATCACAGGAAACGGCGTTCCGACTATTATCCGACTGACCAATAAACCTATCATGGGCAGAATTGCACTGACAAAACTGTCCCAGAACTATAACAACAATACTGGTTGGGATAGTGGTACACCATTGGCAGGAGCAGTATATAACATCGTGGACAAGAACGGTGTTGTTGTAGATAAACTGACAACAGGTGCAGACGGTACAGCACTCTCCAACCAGATCAAGGTTGGCACATATACCCTGCAGGAAGTGAAAGCACCTGATTGGTATGGTATCAATCCTACACCTATCAAAGTAACTATCCAGAAACAGGGTCAAGTAGTATCTGTTGTAGCAAAAGATCCTTCTATCAATTTGATGGTAGGCATCAAGAAAACATCTGATACACGCACTTGCGGTTGGGGTGATACAATCAACTACTACATCACAGGTGTTGGCAACGAATCCAATGTTGCACTGGATAAATTTACTGTTCACGATAAATTGCCAGATCCTAAAGCAGCACAGATTAAATATTTCGATACAGGTATGTGGAGCAAGAAGTATAACTTCAAGGTTGCTTACACAACAAACTTGAATACCGCATATACCTATCTGCCTGGTTTGTACACATCTGATAAACATAACCATATTGATCTGTATGCTAAGAATCTGGGTCTGAGAAACGGTGAATATGTAACACAGATTAAGATGGAATTCCAGGATTCCGTGGCTCCTGGCTTCAAGCTGATGGAAGCAATGTCTGCACAGCTGATTGCTGGCAGTAACCTTACAAACGGATACCAGTTCACAAATTACGCAGATGTAACAGGTAGATGGCATGATCAGGTTGTAACAGCAAACAGTCATTGGACAATCCAAATGTATGCTCCTCAGAAGCCACTGCCTAAAACTGGTTACTAATAACTTAAAATTAAAAAAACATAGCCATAAGTTTTTTACAGCTACCTTTGAAAAAAGGTAGCTGTAATTTTTAGAAAGGGATGATACAAAATGAAAAGATGGAAAGAAACATTAGCGATGGCAACATCAACAGTCATGATGTTACCTACGAAAGCGTGGGCAAACAGTGACAATATCCAAAAAGCAATCGAAGGTGCAAGTAAAGCAGATTTCGATAGTATCGAGGGTTTTTTGGTGACTTAATTAAGATTGCAACTAATTTGATACCGCCAGTTGCTACTTTGGCGTTACTAATTGGTGTACTGACCGCATTTTTGTGTGCTCCACTGAAAAAGTATCGTGGCTTTGGGTTGGGTTGCATCGTATTTGCAATCCTGCTACTTATTCTGTATCTGTTCTTGCCTACTATCATCAACATGATTGCAGGTAATGGCTGATAATTGGATAGACCTGAGAGATTTCATTCTCTCAGGTCATTTAACTAAACAAAGAAAGGGGAGAATGAAATGTCTGCCATCGTTACAGGTATTCTTAATGCCTTGATAGGAATTATTTTGATGATTCTGGCAGCAGCTCTGGAATTTTTTTCTGACACATTTTTAGATACAGTAAAATGGAATTTTTCTACATTTGGTACTTATTTCCCGTTTTTCAGTAATATATTGGACTTTTTTAAGGTGTTAGGAGCCGGGTGGCTAAGTATTGTAGGCATTTTATTTATACTAAAGTGTTTTGGACTGGCGGCAGGTCTGCAAATTCAACGTAGCCGTATATGGCAATTTGTATTGCGGTATTTGTTTTTTGGCTTTTTAGCGATTCAAAGCTGGTCAATCATGTCCTTTTTC
Source organism: Clostridia bacterium UC5.1-1D10 (assembly GCA_001304995.1). Taxonomy (GTDB): domain Bacteria; phylum Bacillota; class Clostridia; order Lachnospirales; family Anaerotignaceae; genus Anaerotignum. The sequence goes on from BBZU01000018.1 coordinate 15,865, forward strand.
TATTTGAAGCTGAGTGCAGTAATCAGTGAAATTATTGCAATAGACGCAAGTAACGCAGGAAACTTAGGTTTTGTTGATTTTGTAACGTCGATTGGCTCCAGGGTTATGGACGGATTGATCATTGGTGTTGCCGGAGATGTAGGCGGCATGATCGGTATCGTTAAGGTTCTCGTTATTCTTGTGGTAACAGTCATGCTTGTTGTAAATTTCTTCAAGCTCATTTCGATGTTTTTCATCCGATATGTCCGGCTGGTATTTCTGGTGGCACTAGCACCGATCGCTTTTGGACTGGCTATTCTGGAAGAAACAAAGCAAATATTCGATACATATATCCGTACATTTTTTGCGGATATTTTTGTCTTTATTATGACCGCATTTTTTATCAAGGGATTTATCAGCGTTATGTCCTCATCGAATAACCTGAATTTAGACGACTCCGTTGAATTTACAGAACTATTTAAGCAATCAGCTTATCGTGATCTGATTTGGGCTTTTTTGCCTTGGCATATTCCACTTTTGCAGTACAGTTCGACCAGTTTGTCGCAAGTCTGGGTATTAACATAAGTCGTGGTGGCAGTGCTGGTGGTGCTGGGATACTTGGTGCGTTAGGTGCATCTGCTATGATGCTGCGGCGTGCGATTGGCAGTGGTGCAGGCGGTGCAGGGTTAGCTACACCGTTAGGCAATACATTCTCAAAAAATTGGAATGACATGAAAGGTGCTGTGCTTGGGGGAGCCAGATCAGGATTTGCTTCCGGCACGACAAAGGGAGAAGCCTTTGCCATGGGAGCTATGGGAGCTGCTAAAGGATTTGCCAGTACGACCAATGTAGCCAGGGCGGCAGCTATGACAAAGGACGGCAGTTCCTTTGCCGAAGCATTAAATCAGAAATTTGATAAGAGATTTGGTGAAATGCAGGATGCAGCCAAAAGAGGAATGTCGCAGAAAGACTTTGATGCAACAAAAAAAACGTGCAGAACAAAATGGCTTTACTGTTGATCAGCAGCGTGCAAGGGATGCGATCATCAATGACATGAAGGTTGGCAATATCACGCCAGCAATGGCTCAAAGCAGATTAGCAGCTCAAGGTCTGTTAAGAGAAGATGAACAGGGTGCAATGAGCATGGATGCAGCAGCAAACCACTATGCTCATAAGAATCCCGAAGCTTCTGGAAGTAGTATGGCAGAGAAATACAAAGCAAACACCCCTGAGAACGCTTATACGCCAGCAGAAAGGGCTTATAAAATGCCAGGCGGTACAATGCTCAATGAAAATGAATCGTTGCGTACAAGCGACGGTATGACCTCTAGCAACGGTGTGACAAATTTCCCGGATGGAACAAAGGTAACATCTGGTGGAGCAGTACAATTTGCGAATAACGCAATGATGGAAAAAGGAATGAAAGATAACAACGGAAATGTACTCCCGGATGGTGCTATTCAACATGAAAACGGTATTTATTCTGTTGGCAATAAAGTTATTGGATCAAATGGCGTTGCACAAGAAATTACGAAGCCTACAAGATTGCCTGACGGAACGATTGTAAGACCGAATGGAGATAGAGAAATCAACGGAGGGGCTGCGGCTGGCGGTATTACCGTTGATAAGAATGGTGTGATAACACACGGCAATGGTGCAGTCACCAGTAGTGGCATTACCAAGCATGGGTCTGGCGTTGTATCTCAAGGTATGGCTACCACTCATGCAGACGGCAGTCAAACATTCTCTGACGGTTCCGTATTGCTTGATGATGGAAAATTGGTTCATTTGAATGGTGAGGTAACTCGTCCAGACGGTACAGTAATGACACTACAAGGCGATAAGGTATTTTCCGATGGCTCTGTGTTACACAGTAATGGCGATGTTACAGCCAATGGCGTTACAAAACACAAAGATGGCAGTGCAACATACCAAAATAGAGTGGAACATGGAAATGGAGCAGTTACTTATAACGATGGTCATGTTGCTTATCAAGATGGCATTATGCTGGACGGCAAAGGCGGTGTATCCTTTGATAATGGCAATAACTATCAACCGATCCAAAGCCTGCCTGACGGAAAATATGTCCATGAAAAAACAGGGGATGTGGCTTATGCCGATGGTACGGTTTATCACTCTGCGTCTAAAGCAATCAGCAATGCTGAGGGATATCCAGGGCGTGTCAACCATGCCGATGGTAGTGGTGACAATGAGGGTACATTCTCTTTGGGCGGCACAGTATATTGGTCAAATGGTACATCTGCAAATCCCGATGGTTCTATCGAATTTGATGAACATAATGGTGGCATTATCGTAAAAGATCAAACCATTCTCCACCAGTCTGGTGCGAAAACGGTAACTGTAAATGGTGTCACTAAGGTAATTCGTGAAGATGGATATACCACATGGAAATCTGATGACACATCTGCAGATGACCGACATGAGTATAAGAAAGACAAAAATTCAAAATTCAGAGGATTTGGGATTCATTCAAGAAAAAATAGGAAATAGACAGGTACATGAAAGGAGAAAATAAGAGGTGGATAACCAAAATCAAAAAGGTTTTATTGACACTGCCACTTCTCTTGGACAAGCTGCCTATGATGTGACCAAAACGATTGCCCGTGCAGCAGCAGGTGATTATATTGGTGCAGTTGTTACTGCCGTCAAGAGTCCTCTTATTCGCAAGATTGTAACCACGGTGCTAGTTATCATCCTACTATTTATCTTTATCGTAGGTAGTATCCCGACTATGATATGGAGTTCCATTGTAGGAGGCGGGGAATATTCAGAGGTTCAAATACAAATTTTGAATATGGCATCACAGATCAATGGTGTTTTCTTAGACGATTATAATATCGAGCTGAAAGAATTGGAGGAAATGGGAGTATCTGAAGAAGATACAACAACAAATGAACCAGTTCCACCCATTAGTCCATATAAAATCATGTCCTATTTTTGTGCGACACTTCTGACGCCAGAAGGCACGGAAAAGGATGATGAAACTACGGAGGAAGGCACGGAGGAGGACGCATCATCCGTGGTAGCTGGTGGAATACAAATAGGGACAAAACCATTAAGTGATAGCGTGTTGCGTTATAGATCTCTGGTTGAATCAGCCGCCGCAAAATACGGTGTATCTGCCTATGTGGATATGATAATGGCAATGATGATGCAGGAATCTGGTGGACGTGGGGAGGATGTTATGCAGGCTGCGGCATCTGGCTATGTGCATGGAGCCGTTACGCCTGAATCCTCCATTGACGGTGGTGTGCATTACTTTTCAGAATGCCTGAAGAAAGCAAACTGTACCAGTCCCAAGGACTGGAGCCGCCTGGAGGTCGCTGTGCAGTCTTATAACTATGGTATGGGTTATATCACATGGCTCAATAAAAACGGCTATACGGGCTGGACAGCGACCAATGCGGCAGCATTTAGTGACTACATGATCAACAAATACCATCAGCAAGGCAACTATATCAGTAGGTATGGTGATAAGCAATATGTCAGCCATGTTTTTCGGTATTATCACGGCTCTGGTTCAGGCTCTAATAGCCCAGTAGATAAAATAGATATCGTACATCTGTTGAGTATGCTGCGGGCTTACGAGGGTGAATACTACTACCATGAAGCCGACGGCAGTCAATATGAGATTATATTTGTCACAAACAAAGATGAAGATTTCTTCACAAAAACGGTATTTCGTTTAACGGACAAACAAGTGGCGGCAGCTAAGTCATACGAACAGATATTTGAGCAGCTCGGCAATACTGAATTTGGTGACAATATACTTGGACAAGGGTCTAACATGGATTCATTACCATTGACCGATGCCCAAGTAACAAAATATCTCGCAATCGCCAGACAAGCCGATCCGACGTTATCGCAACAACGTTCACAAGTATTAGCAGTTGGGTTATCCGTTGTTGGCAAAATTGGATATTTCTGGGGCGGTAAATATGATGGCACAGGATGGAACCCGGAGTGGGGGACAATGAAGAAAGTAACTTCGCCAGGAGATCATACAACGGGTACATATCAGCCTTATGGACTGGATTGTAGTGGTTTTGTTGATTGGGCGTATCGGACAGCAGGTGTAACAGACAAATTGCAGGCAGGCGGTACATGGCACCAATATAACACCACAACCCCTATTTCTGCATCGCAACTAAAGCCGGGAGATTTGGGCTTTATGTTATCAGAAGGGCGGACAACACATGTTGGTATGTTTGTTGGTTTCGATTCATCAGGACGTCGATTATGGGTACATTGTCAAGGGGGAACAGGCGTTGTTGTAGGTACTTGTTCCTTTACACAGTTTAGGAGAGTTGTAAATTAGAGTTTTTGATAAAAAGAAAGGTGATAGTAATGAGAGCTTATATTCTTACAGATTTACAGTCAGAAATTAAGAAAATGGTTTATTATGCCATTCGATTAGGCGAAGCACAAGATCAAGAAAAATCAAAAGACCATCATACAATCGCACAAATGGTTTTAGATAATTTGGAGTATTGTGCAGGATGCAAAGACATTAAAATGTCACCGCAAGTTAGAGAGGATTGTATAGTGGTCAGCAAATATATCCAGGTTACGGATTCAGAAAGATTCCCTGAAAGATATATAGAATACGCTCTTTGCAATATGATCGAAGATATCTTGTCTTTATTTGAAAGATACGGCACAGATGCAGATGAATTTCCAGTGCTTGAGTTACAGGAACTTTTATGCGGTATTGTCGAAGTAGAGCAGATAAATGAAGTCAAGGATAAACTTCTGAAACCGCAGGACATGGATATTCAAAGTTATGTGATTTTGAAAGAATTGATGGATGAAAGTAGCAGGGAGGAAGTGCTGCTTGATCTTATACACAGAATTTTTAGCTTCAAGGGCGAATTGTATGATCCATCTGTGAGGTATGCCGACAGGGATGCAGAGCTGGAAAAGATATTTAGTTTTATGCTGGATAAGGACATTTTTAAGCAAAAAGACAATCCTGTACCTATGTTTTTGAATGACTGCAATGTAGTCAAAGAGGAAATCCAAAAAAGGCGTCAAGAACGGTTAGAGTTTGAAGCAAAAATGCGAAAAAAAAGAAAGTAAAGACAGACAAAACTGAAAAAAGTCAGAGGTGATAGATATGAAATGGTATAGACTAAAAGGCTATCACTACGAATTAAGTCGTATCATTTACAGTGTTACTAACATCAATGTAATGGAAAAGACTGGTAATAGCTTTGATGGATATGATGAAGTTGAGCAGGAAGTTATGCCCAAGATTGTAAAGGGGTTAGAGGAAATAGCAAATTGTACGAAAATTGAATTGTCAGAAACAGAAAGACAAGACTGTATTGTAGTCAGCAAACACATACAGATCTTACATCCTGATATATTTCCAGGAGTATTTCCAGAATATATCCTCTGTAAAATGGTTGAGGACATTCTGTTTTTGTTCAAAAGATACGGTATCAATGAAACACATTTTCCTACACTCGAGTTACAGGAACTCTTATGCAGTATGGTTACGGTGGATCAGATAATGGAGATTAAGCATAAACTTCTGAATCCTGAAGAAATGGATATAGAAAGTTATAAAATCTTGAAAGAATACCAAGAAGAAGCTACCGATAATGAAATACTTTGTGATTTTGTAGGTAGCATTTTTCATTTCAAATTTGAACTGTTGGAAAACGGTTTTAGATATAACGCAGAGAGAGATGTAGAGCTGGAGAAAATATTTAGCTACATACTGGATAAGGACATCTTCAGGCAAAAGGACAATCCCACACCATTGTTTTTGAGTGACTGCGATATCGTCAGAGGAGAAATCGAAAAGCTACGACAATCCCGATTGGCTCATTTAGCCAATATACAAAGAAAGAAAGATCGCAGAAATGCTCAGAGAAGAAAGAGATATAAAGAGAAAAAGGCTTTGGAAAGACAGAACAATGAGAAAAGGTGATAATTTTGAAAGAATATAGAGCTATCAGGCTAACAGATTATCAATCCAAATTATGCGTTATTATTAGTGATATTGCCAGATTAAACGTAAAAGATAAATTTCAATATGACTATGAGGACTATATAAAAGAAAAAAAGAAATATCTACCAAGAGTAGTAAAAGTTTTTGTGGACGTTGCGAATTGTGCGGAAATCAAAATGTCCGAGAGGGTAAGGCATGATTGTAAGGTTGCCAGTATATACACCCAGCTCATGTATTCCGATGTATTTCCAGAAGTATATAAGGAGTATGTACTCTGGAATATCATTGACAATACCATGCTTTTGTTTGAGAGGTATCAGGTCGATATAGCAGAGTTCCCGGCACAAGAGATATGGGAGCTGTTATATCACATTGTTGATGTAGAACAGATAAATGAAATCAAGCATAAATTGTTAAATCCGCAGGACATGGATATCGAAAGTTATAAGTTATTGAAAGATTTGAGAGAAGATATTAACAGTGAGGAAGTGCTGCTTGATCTCATATATCGGATTTTCTATTTCAAAGACGAACTTCTATATCCACCTCACAGAAAGTCACATGAAGATATGGAACTGGAGGAAGTATTGGACTTTATGCTGGATAATAACTTCTTCAGGCAGTCAGTAGATAATCCTGCACCTGACTTTTTAAGTGATTGTAGTATAGTTCGAGAGAAAATTTACAATATACGTCAAACCCGATTTATCAATTTGGCAGCCATAAAGGAAAAAAGGGATCGGCAAAATGAACTGAGAAGAAAACGATATCAGGAGAAAAAAGAAGCTGCAAGGAAGGAAGCTGAAAAGAATGAGCCAAAAGAATGAGGAAAAACACCAGGTTTATGGTATTCCCCGTAATCTTAAAAGTGCTGGTAAAATAGCTGATGTTATTGAAGTTACCAGTTTGGTTCAAGGCATTATTATTGCTTTGATATTGATGGGTATTTGCCTGAAGGTTTTGAATTTACCATTCCGTTATACGATCATTATTATGGCAGTAGCTGTTTTTATGACAGCTCTGCCATACGGAAAAAACAATGACACTTTTTGCAAATACATTTATCTGTTGTTAAGGACATTTTTTGTACGAAAGACATATCGAAGATATGTACGTCACCGCAGTTCCGAGCAAAAAAAGACAGTTAAACAAAGATTGATGAGAGAAAGAGCAGTAAAAGAAGATGATTTCTTATGGGAGGAGGATTGGAGTGAGGATAGCGAAGAAGAAAAGAGATAATATGCCGTTGACAAACGAAGAAAAGAAAGAGCAGGAAGAAAAAAGGACAAGAAGAAAACCACGTCCCAGCACACGATATCGTACAGAGAGTTTTATCAATATTCGAGATGTATCTGACGGCATTATCATAACAATTGACGATCGTTATATCAGGATTATTGAGATTATACCGACCAACTTTTTTAATAAAGACGCTCTGGAGCAGGAACGTATCGTGTATCAGTTTTCTCAATATTTGAGCCATGCACCGAAGACAATGCAGATCAAGGCGATGTCAGTCCCAGAAACAGCAGAGGACTATCTTAATGTATTGCGGTCATATAAAAACTTGCCCAATGCAACAGAAGAAACGAAAAATATGGTTGATGATTTGGAGAAAGAAATCAAAGATACCGTGGAGATTTATAAGCTGACCGGAAACAGATTTTTCGTTATTTACGAGTTTGAAGAATTTCAAATGGCACCTGATTTCGACTATGTCAGAAAGGTATTGCTTGGGCATGAATATGCTCTGGCAGAGTGCATGGAAAAGTGTGGCTGCAAAGTGGTTAGCCCTCGGTTGACTAATAACCAGTATATCAACACTGTACTCTATGAGTATATTTTGCTGCACTTTGATCGTATGGCACCTGATTTTGAAACGCACATGTTCAATATATATCAGGACATTATGGAACGAAACCCATTGAAAAAAGATTCCATTACGATTGAAGATTATCTTTCGCCCAAAGAGGTTGCTTTTTATGACCGTTCCTTCTGCGAAGTGAATGGAAAATATGTGTCATACCACTACATAAGTGATTATAGACATTATGTAACTGCCGGATGGCTTAACCCACTTCTGAGCAGTTCCTACGATGTTGATGTTGATATCTTTTTTGTCCGTGAAGACCGTGTATCAGCAAAAAAGATGGTAAGAAAGTCAGTTGATTTACAGGAATTGGTACTGGAAAATTTAAGCAGTAACACAAGTGTTGCACAGGAATCCAGACAGAATATGCAGGATGCGTTAATGCTTCGTGAGAAGATGTATAATGAAAGTGCAGATATGTACCACCTATCTATTCTGATTACGATTTCAGCCACTACACTGGGGGAATTAGACGATAAAATCCGTGAGGTATATAACCTTATGGAATCGAAAGATATGCCCTTATTACCCCTAGATTTGCGGCAGGAAGAAGGGTTCCGTTCCACATTGCCATTTGTGAATCTAAACAAGGATATATTCAAAATATCCTCAAGGAATATTCTTTGTGGCGAATTAGCTTCTGTATTCCCGTTCAACGAACCGTCCATATTCGATGAGGGCGGTATTTTTATTGGCAAAAATAAAGCCGGAAGATTTTGTGCAATCAACAATTTTGACACATCTAAATACGATAAGCCGCACATGATGATTATGGGTTCAACTGGTAGTGGTAAGACATACGCCAGCCAATTACTGTTAGGACGTAACCGCATGGCAGGTGCAAAATGCTTTGCGATAGCACCAATCAAAGGTGAAGAATATAGACGTTTTTGCGAAAATATTGGTGGTCAGTTCATTAAATTTACCACCGACGGATTGAATCATGTCAATATTTTTGATATACGGATTCCAGACGATGCAACGAAAAAAACCATCACAAATGAGGACAGTGCATATCTTGGTCAAAGTAGCTATTTGTCCCGAAAATTGATTGTTGTATCGGCATATTTTGAAATATTGATGCCTTTCCTTTCGCCATTACAACAGTCACTTTTGAATGTAGCAATCGTGGATGCTTACCGCAAAAAGGGCATAACTACTGACAATAGTACAATCAAAAATCCAGATGGCACATATAAAGAATTTCCGATCATCAGTGATGTATGTATAGCATTAAAAAATATGCTGGAAAAGCCGAAAGATGATATTGGACGAGGAGATATCATGGCAGCCACTATGCCGGATACAGGCGAGTTCCGCACGGTAATCCATGAGTTATTGGGTATCATGCAGCAGTTTGTAACTGGTACTTACAGCTTCTTGAACCAACATACCAATATCAAAGATATTGATAACGATTATACCGTATTCGATATCTCAGAAATGGACAGTGCTGGTGACAGAATCATGGGTGCAATGATGTTTACCATCATCAACCATATTATGAATATCATGTCGGAAGATATCACACAACGCAAGGTTGTACTGATTGACGAATTATGGAAATTAGTCGGAGAAGGTAGTGGGCAGACAGCAGCTTTTGTCAAAGAGTTGTATAAGATTATCCGTGCATATAATGGCGAAGTTATCACTGCTTCCCAGGATATTCAGGACTGGAAATCAAGGGACAATGAATCGGTTTTGAACGCAATTATCAATAACTCTCAATTCCAAGTGTTATTGAAAATGCAGCAGCACACTTTATCCGTTGTAAGTGATATGCTCTACCTAAATTCCGAAATTAAAAACCAGATATCCATGTTTTCACAACGTGGCGATGCCATGTTAATCTGTGAGAATAACGCTTTTGAAATAAGATTTAGTGGTACACCAACGGAACATAGAGCCATTACAACAGATCCTAATGAGCTGATTGCAATGCGGAAATCAAACTAGATGGAGGTGATAAGATGCACTACTGCAATAGAGATCTTCATCAATACTATGGAGAACGAGCAGAGCAATTATTTGATTTTCTTGTATCTGGCATTGGCTGCATCAGAAAGAAAGATTTGAAGAAACTTTTTAATATCACATCGGTTGAATATCAGAATATTGCGAGATATATCAGAACCAAAAATTACAGCATAACTGAAGAAAAGGACTATGTGTATATCAGGATATATAAGGGACAAAGGGTATCCAAGAAATACATGAATGCCATAAGTGTTCTTACATCAATTTATAGCCAGAATAAAGATAAACAAGTTATTATAACAGATTGTGTGCACAGTAACATTTTTTCGATAAAAATGTTTGTAGAGGATACAGAAAATGGCAATTTGCGGACATATTATGTGTTGGACACAGCCCGTATAACTATGCCAATTTACGCAATGCAAGATGCTATTTTGTCAGAACTGAAGGAAGGATTTTCTTCCGATGATAGGATTATTATTGTAATTTATGAGGATACTGACGTGGATTATATTGACGTCAAATGCCCAATATATTTTGCACTGGCAGTACAAGAAAATGGCGAAACAAACTTCCAGTTTTATAACAATAAGCAGCTTAAAGAAGATTAAATAGAATAGAGGTGGTAAAGATGTATTCCTTATCAAAAAAAGCACAGATAGTAAAGAAAAAGCTGGCAATTTTTGATCGTCAGCCATCAGATTATGAAGCAGTAATGAAGTCTTTACCGAGTGTAATATCTTTGATCGAGGAAATGGAATCCATGGCAGTAACTTGCCGTAAAATCATTGCTGCTTATCAAAAAGAACTCCCATTATATACAGGTTTATCAGACAAAAAGAAACAGAAAATTTCCTTGTCTAATATTGATAAAAATGTTACTGTAAGGGTACAAGACAATGTCGTAATCATTACTCTTTTTCCTTTGATTAAATGCGTATCTGCAAAGACAAAAGAGTACATATCTTATCTTATTGGTCAGGAGATTAAAACTTACATTTCAACACATTCGATACCCGATTTTTCTAATAGTGACTGTGTTATTGTGATAAATAGTTTGTATACGAAACCTGAATGGATTCGTGACAATGATAGCGTTGAAACTGCTGCAATCATCAATGTATTAAAAACGTATTTTTTAACAGATGATGACGGTTTGCACTTGTCGATTTTCCGAATTGGGAGTTTATCTAATAGGTATCTCACAGAGATTTCCCTTATGAAACAGGAGGATTTTCTTCTGTGGTTTGAAAAAATCGGCACACAAAAATGGAATAACTTTATGTAGATCACTTATCAATTTTTGGTGGATTTACGTTGCAAATAATAAAGAGAAAGATGTATGAAATACCAAAAAAAGGGTAATTTGATGTGCCAAAAAGACAAATGTCCATTTGGCACATGTTTGGCATTTTCTAATAGGCAAAATTTATTGAATTTTTCGCCATTTATCGGGATTTCTCTCATATTTGAAAAATCCGCCTAAAGAAAAGTGGGGTTTTTAACCACTTTTTTCTCTAAAAAAATTGACAAATTTATAAACAGCTTAAGTGGAGCCACATCTACGAAAGTGCGGTATAAAAATGACAAAAGATTTCCAGATGTTTCTATCATTGTATTAAACCCATTCGGTTATTAAGAGAAGTAAACCAATATTAAATGGATGGTGTTAATAATGAAGAAGCAAGAAGCAACTTGGAATCCATATTTAGATCGTGTGCCAGTATCAAAAAAATAAGGCAAGAGTTGAAAGGTTTTGATATCATGGCGAATAAAAAGGCAAACAGGACGCCTACTTTAAAGTATGGTACAACAGGATATGATGTGATTAAAATTTTAATGGACTATAACTATTACCCTGAAGATAAAATATACAACTTAATTACTGATAAACAACCTGACACAATCCGAAAGACGATCAAACTATTGGAAAATGCAGGTTATATTTTGAGAAAGAAAATCATTGGGGGAAAAACAGTTGTGACACTGAGCAGACTGGGAAAAGATATTTTGAATATCCATAACGAAAATACTGCTACTTCTCCAAAGAAAATATCTCGAATGGCAAACATATCAATGGTATCCATGATGTTTAACAAAAGCATTCCAATAAAAAGCTGGGAAGGAAAAGAAAATGAAATTTACATATCCAAACAGACGATTATCTCTGAAAATCCAGGATGTAAACAAGCATTGACTGCTTCCAGATTTACAGGGGTATATAAACACTTTGGTAAGATCATGCCAGTATATAAATTAGGTTCTTCTATGTATTGGCAGGAAAATGCGGAACGCCAGACGAAAGAATATCTGGAAAACCATATTTTTGGATCTCAAATCACAAGTGCTATTTTCTTGATTGAGAACTATCATACAGAAGCCATGAGGTTCATAAAGCCGTTAGAAGGTGATAGAGAAACGACCGGGAAAGCATTGAGAGAATCATTGGAATTATCATCATGCTATGAGAAAGTCTTTATGTTTACGACCGATAGAACAGGGATTGAGCAACTGCGTCTGTTCCGTTCACTCGCAAACATTGAAGAATTATTTATAGATGCTGTTTTTGAGGACGAAGAAAAATCAACTTCTGATTCCATTATAGATGGCATTATTGACGGTAATTTTTGTGTCGTGCTATTTGCAAATGACATCATACAGATAAAAAAGGTTTATCGAATGTTAGAGCATGGGTTGATTGATCAATGTGACATCATCTGTTTTGATTTCCAGGAAGAATATTTAAGGAAGGTGTATGAGAAGTGGCAGGACAAATTAATATACAACAGTTGTTCGCTAAAAGACTTGTTGGAGGTGTATGAACCAGAGAACTATGAATACCAATAAGAATAAACGAAAACCATTTAGAGCCATATATAATTTATATGGCTCTAAATTTTTACACAAAATCTTGGATCTTGAAAAGCGTTTGGAGAAGATTACCGATTTATCCAGAAATGTTCTTCTGGGTCTATTTGCTTGCTGCGTATTGGTCAGTGGCACATTACAATCGCTATTTAGTCGATCCAAAATGCCACTACTTTGGATTTTTAATGGATTGATTAAGCCGTCTGGATTACTTACATCACTGTTTCTCTTTTCTATTACCGTATTTGCAATCTATTGCCTTCGCCGTTTCCACAATGCAGCCGATGATGAATATGATGAAGAACGCAACCTGACAAAGTCTGCTCATGGTACACATGGCACTGCATCTTTTCTGGAAGGTGAAGAAATCAAAAAAAGTCTATGGACTACATACCAACATAGAGGAGGTCAATGGATTTATCATTGGTAAAGTACCAAACATCTCACAGAATGTTGGGTGTATTGGAGATATCGTTACTCGTGACGAAGATCTGATGAAGAAGAATTTTCTATCAAATAGAAACACGGTCATTATTGGCTCTCCCGGTACAGGGAAATCAGCAGCTATTATGATCCAAAATCTGATAGAATCAGCGAAAAGAGGAGAAAGTGTATTTGCGACTGACCCGAAGGGTGAGTTATGTGATAAAACATACCCGATTTTCAAAGAATTGGGGTATACCGTAAAGGTGTTTAACCTTATCTATCCTTGGGATTCAAACAAATGGAATTTTCTAGCTTGGTTATCAACTCTGGGTGCAGAAAAAGAAAAGTGGATAACAACAATCAGCTCAATGATTATCAAGAATACATCTGGCGAACGGCAGGATGAATTCTGGGCAAGCACAGCAGATAAATTATTAAAAGCCCTCATGTCCATCTTATTGGAAATTGCATCTCCAATCGCAACAATCAAGGATAATAAACTTACAGAATACGCAGAGCAATTAAAAGATTTACGACAGAGAAGATCACAGAGTAAAACACTGGAAGAAAAACATTTGCTGAACGAACAGATCGAGAAAGTAATCAAAGAAAAATATAACTATCTTACCCAGCGTTTGAAGCAGTTAAAAAAAATGATCAATGTGTGTAATGTGCCGAGTGAAAAACAAAGATTGATAGATCTGCTTTACAAAATCCAGGCATACCGTAACGATGAAATGCTTTTGCCACTCATGGATAAGGCTAATCCACCAGAGGACTACGAGCCACTGACGATTGCAGAAGCAAAACATCGTATCTTGAACATAAGCACCTGTGTAAAATTGCTGCAACTGCGTATCTCTCTGACAAAAGACGAGCAGGCGGCTATGACAGCTTTTAATGCGACGCCACGTTTTGAAAAAGTGAACAGGCTTTTATATGAATTGGTGTTTAAGGTACCATACGAACAGCGTTCCTATAAAGCCTTACATCAGGTATTTGCAATATCAGATCCAAACCACAGTCTTGCGTTCAGTTATTGGAGTTCCTTTACTGAATCAAGTGAAAACGTATGTACTTCTGTAAAAGGCGGTCTGGACACTCGTCTATCTGCTTTTAAGCAGCATTATATCCAGCAAATGGTTTCTGAGAATGATATTGACTTGGAAAAGCCAGGAAAAGAAAAATGTGCGTACTTTTGTATTATTTCCGATCAGGAAACGTCACTGGCGTACATATCCTCGCTATTTATTACGATAGCTTTTGCAACACTACAAGCACAAGCTGACGCAAACCCTAACAGGAAATTAAATGTGCGTACCATGTTTTATCTTGATGAGTTTGCCAACATAGGCGTTTTGCCGGACTATACCAAGAAGCTCTCAACATTACGTTCCAGAGATATCCATATATTGATGGCAGTTCAAAATCTTCCGCAGCTCCTGCAGAGATATGACGAAAATTTATGTCTGGAAATGTTCGGTGATTGTGATTTGATGTTATTCTTAGGGTGTGGCAACGAGGATAAAACACCAGAATTCGTTTCTAACCTTATGGGTAAAATGACAACCAGCACTATTGTCAAGCGAGAAACAAAAAATATCCTTTCACCCATCAAAGATTTCAACATAGGTATGATGGAGCAGCAGGGACAGCGTGATTTGATGTATATCAATGAAATCCGTGAACTAAACCAGAATAGGCTAATTGCCCTGACACGAGGACAGAAACCTATGCAGGTCGAAAAATTTATGTATTTCCATCGTCCAGACTTTGATTGGATCGAGGAATGTATCGCAAAATACCCAACTATATCCGGGCATCCGTTGCCAGGTGAACAGGCTATTGATCTGGATGGTTTAATCACTTCAGAATTTACGGTGCCTTCGGCTCCTGCTAATGCAAATATCCCAGATATGATAGCTGACCAGGTTGATTATGACCTTAATGCTGCATATAAAGCAGAACGAATGCAGGAAATTAGGGATGAATTCTTCCGGTTAAGAACTGAGTGTTCGGACGATGAAGAATTTGATACCCTTGTAAACAGCTATTTTGGCACACAGGCGATAAATAAAAATCAGACGATAAAATCATCGAAAAAAGACGAAACATCGCTACAAGGGCAAGAAATGGCTCCTGAAGGGCAACCAGAAAAGCAGCCAAGAGCAAAAATTGTAAAAAAATTAAAAAAACAGAACAACACAGTCAATCCAAAAGATTTATGACTGAAATAAGGAGGTAAACATTATGACAGATTTACGAATGAAATCCATGAGCGAGGAAGAAGGCAAAATCAACCAGAAAATTAAAAATATGTCAAACGATGAAATCGCTGAATTGATAACGTCATCAGCAGAATCGGATGAAAATAAGAATACTATGATGTCCGATGACGATGATAATTTGAACATTGGCGAAAGTGTATACTCAAGTGATATCTCACCTGATTTATTTGAGGAAGAAGATGATGATATTCCTGAAGAAATCGTTCCAATGGACGAATTTATCAACATGCATATCGGTAACGAAACAAATCATCAATTTAGAGGAAAACGTAAAAGAATCAATTATGGTTCTATCAGCGAAAAAGAAAAATTAGAACGCAAATATCATGCACTTCAAGCTGCTAAATTCAACGGGGCAATTCTGGATGGCGTTGTAGTAGCTGCAAGAATGATAAACGTAGCTCCTGGACTAGAAGAAATCCTTTTTACTGTATTGCCAACAAAATCAGAAATCAAAGGACAGGAGATCTACATTGCTGGCTCAGACATGACAAAAATCCTGCAATGGGACGGAAAAGAGGAAAGCAAGGCTATTACCACAAATCTTAGACGTCGTTTTGCAAAGGGTTGGGTAGATGCAGAAATCCAGTTTTGTATCACATCAATCACAGTTACAGACCCAAATGCCCCACTGACAGAATATTTCGTCCGAGCAAGCCGTGTAGTAGCAAACAAAATGCTTCAAAACAGATACTTCAAAGCTAATATAAGCTATGAAGTAAAACTGGAAGAAGGGGATATTGTCAACGGGAAAGTATTGGCTGTTTTCCCCGGACGTGTTGTATACTCCGTTGCTGGCATTGACCTTTATCTCCACCCGACAATACCTTATATCACAGGTATGTCACGCATTGTTCCCGGTGTTTCTGGTAAGCAGTTATTTGAGCAAAATGAGGACAAGGATTGTATGATTGAAAGCTTCACCTGGGACGATAAAATTAAAGAGGTCGGTACCCTGAGAGTTTCGTTCTATCAGCCGATAAAAGAACAGCTTTTGGAGAAAATCAAAGCCATGAAAGTCAATGATATCTATTCTGCAACCATTATCCGTTATATCCCATCGAAAGACAATGGACGTACCACTTATATCGTGGCAAAGACAGATATTGGTGTGGAAGTAGTGTGCTTGCTGCCAAACTGGAACAGACCACCTGTGGTAATGGATAGCGTGAAAGTAAAAATCGTTGCGATTGCTCCACAAGGTCAAGAAAGCCTTGTCCTGGGTGCAATCAAAAGATAAAAGGGGGGTCATAATGATGCAAAAAAAAGTCGTATCAGGTAATAAAATTAAAATTGAGGTAGAAATACCAAAAGTATACTATGAAGGGCTATTTGCCAATCCATCCGTTGATAAGGATCTTGTAATGGAAAAAATAGAACAGGCGGTATTGGATTCTCTATCTAAATCATATAAAAACCAGCGTATTTTACCTGCTGCAGTAAGGACATATCTGGAAGCTAAATACGGTGAGCCTAATACTCCGCAAGAAGTAAATGAACAAGCCGTACAGATTGTAAACGGAGAATCTGAAGAAGATAATGATGTGTATGAAAAACAAGGGACTATGTAACAACTAAAAAACTGAATCAATCTCAGCATAAAACAGACTTTGGTAATATGTTTACCAAAGTCTGTTTTTTATCAAAAAACATAAAAAGAAAGGGGATTTATGTTATGAAAAAACAAAAATTACTTGCTATGGCTCTTGCCGGAACATTTCTGATAAGTGTTCCATCACCAGCCTATGCTGGACAGGAGTTTAGTGACCTTGCCCGTACATCATGGTGTTATGGCTATGTCATGAACATGGTAGGGCATGGGATGTTATCTGGATATCCAGACAACACTTTCCGTCAAAACGACTATATTACTCGTGCGGAAACTGCGACAGCTCTTAGCAAACTTGGATTGCCGCAGATATTGGTATCGAAAAACTATACCGATGTGCAGCAGTTCTCTTGGTATTATTCTCCTATCCAGGACGCCTATCGTTCTGGCGTAGTCCTTGGCATAAACCATGACACTACGGGTAGTAACTTTTATCCAGATCGTTATCTGACACGTGCCGATGCTGCCATTATTGCATCACGCCTGTATGGTCTTCAGAAAAACTGGAAAGACACAAGGCTGTCACAATTTTGGGATCACAATGATATCCAGGCAAATGCTCGTATGCACGTCCAAAATCTGGTAAGAGCTGGTATTATGTCCGGCTATCCTGACAATACCTTCAGACCAAACCAGCCCGTAACACGAGCAGAATTCAGCCGTGTTTTCAATTTTGTCACATACACATCATCCAGCGAGCTGGCAGATAATCTAGAAGATTCTTTGGAATACGAGGATATCCTGCAGGATGATACTGCATTGGAAGAAGCATCCATTAAAATCGACATTCCAAATAAGCTGTACTACGGCGAAAATTCTTCAACCACTGTTCGCCTGAAGACAGAAAATATCCCTGATGGTACATTGATTCCTCTGTTCCTGAGCAATAATGGCAGTGGTATTACGATTCCATCTAGTGTTAGGGTCTACAATAACACTGCATCTTTCGAGATGTATACCTCCAGATATACCGAATGTCAGACCTACACCCTGACAGCCACCTACGAAGGAAAACGCTTCTCTGAAACATTCTACCTCAATAAAAACGATAACATGAGCAACGACGTATATATCAAGAAGATTGACGTCGAATCCTCTTTACGTTATGGCAGAAATGATACCATTGAAGTAGTTGTCACAACCAAGGATGTACCAAATGGGGAATATGTATATGGTACCATTACTGGCAGAGGACTGTACTTGGAAGATGAAAAGGTAAAAGTCCGTAACAATAAAGCCGTTTTTGAAGTAAACAGCAAATCTTCCACACCAACTGGTATTTATCAATTCAAAGCAGAATATGACGGACATTACCGTACCGCAGATGTAGTTGTTTCTGAAACACCTTCCGATAAACCTTTCGTTGTTGATACAGTCGTGGAACGTGCATTGCACAAAGGTGTCAACGATAGCATTGACATCACGGTATATACAAATAATGCCCTCAACGGGCAGTATATGACTGCCAAGATAACCGGGAAAGTCAATGGCAGCACCATTTATCCTAATGAAGCTGGGCTGAATGTGACAACTCCTGTTCTTGTCTACAACAACAAGGCTGTATTTACAGTATATAGCTCACCCTATACACCTGAAGGTGGGTACGAACTGAAAATCAACTATGATGGCAGCACCCATAAAATCAAATTCTATGTTGGCGAAAATGACATCGAAGAACCCGAAAAGAAAGGTAGTATCCGATATATTGACGTTGACGATTATTTGAGAGAAGGTCGCAGTGATTCTACCCTTGTAACAGTCAGAACAAAAGATGTTCCTGATGGCACAGATCTGTATCCAGAAGTGGAATATGGTCTGACTGTACCATATCGCTGCACCGTTTATGACAACAAAGCAGAATTTTACGTTCGTAACAGACCATCTACCGATGCAGGCAGATATGACCTTTGGATCGACTATAATGGCGAAACATACGAAACAACCGTTCGTGTTAAGTAAAGGATGCTGCTATGTATAAAAAAGAGAAAGAAGTCTTTAATCAAAGAATATATCAAACACTGGTAGAGCCTTGGGTCGATGCCAGGAAGAAAGCAGGAATTACACAGAAAAAACTGGCAGAACTTTCCGGCATTCCTCAAGAAGCCATTCCGTATAGCAGATGCTTTGAATCTTCAAATTAAATTTAGAGTTGTCCGTGCTTCAAAACAAACTAAAAAGAAGTGAAAAAAACCTCCATTTACGTTTGTAGATGGAGGTTTTTTTTAGATTTTTGCTATATAAAGGGACACTAAAGACTTCGCAAAAGCATAATTTTGCGAAGTCTTATATGCTATAAGCACCTAATAAAAATTATTTTTTCAACTTTGCCATATAAAGATTTTTCCTGTGTTATAATAAAACCGAAACGAGGTGATAGATTATGATGACGCCAACAGGTCGAAGAATTTATAAAGCACGAATGAAATTACATATCACTCAAGCTAAACTTGGAGAAATGATCGGCAGCAATATGGAAACCATTGATAAGTACGAACAAGGATTTATCCCGGAAGATAGCATCCCTTTTACAGATCTGGAAAAGATAGCAGACATATTAAAAATCTCTGTTGGTTACCTGAAAGGCTGGGAGCCAAGCCCTTTCGAGGACGATGATGAGGATGATTACGATATTGCCAGAAAATTTGTGGAAAATGAGAATAATCTATTGGATGAGTTTCTTGATCCCGATTATCCCGACTTTGTCTACTGGTCACTCGTCGGCAAAACACCAGAAGAATTGGATGAAATAGTGGATACTGGCTTTTTTAACTCTCACATTGAAGGTTTCCTTACACTGGCACTCAGAGAAGCTGAATATACAGAAGGTGAAGTAAACCATATTCGCCAGATTTTAAGAAAAAAGGTATTAAAAAATACAACAGCAGAAGAAGCCAGAAAAACAGGGGCACTGCTAGGTAAGATCTACAAGCCGCAACCTCCAAAACCAAAACAAGTTGGAAAATCCAATATTTACAAATTCCCAGAACAAAATCAATAAAAAAACTCTCCTTCGATTAGATTATCGAGGGAGAGTTTTCATTCCATGTTCTCTATACCATAACGCTCGTTCAGTATATTATTATCAAACCTATACGCTACCCAGGTTTTCTTGTAGTCTAATAATGATAACGTGCGATTATAATTGTAAATAATAACAAATTCAAAGCATATATCTTCCTGCTCCTGCAGCTCTCCGACACGTTTAACCCCTATGATCGCTGGAAAGATTTCTCCATATTCAAAGTCCTCTCCATGCAACATCTTAACTAGGATCGGTTGCCTTGTATTATAAAGATTTACAAAGTCTTCAGGTACAAGTTCGGTGTATTTTTTTCGTTTCTGCCATAACTTAGTTTCTTTTTGAATCTGGAAACAGGTATATCTAAGAATTTTGCTATTTTATTTTGTATTTCTTCACTTGGCATTATGCCCTTTTCTATCTGAGATATCATTGCTTGGCTTACCCCGATTTTTTTCGCCAATTCAATCTGTGTATATCTATTATTCTTACGATATGCCCGTATAGTCGCACCCAAGTTATATTGAACTTTATCCCCCATATTACCACCCCTTTTTCATTTAAGGTATATTTTTCCACCCCCTTTGTAAGTATAGCAAAATTCGACAAAAAATACAATTTGGGTTATTTACTATTTCCTGTCAACTTTCTACAAAAACCCCTAATTCTCCTAAAAATCTGGATTCTTGACGTTGTTGCAATTCGATGACATTCCCATCTACTCTTTGTTTTCGTACTTCTGCAGAGGACAAAACCAAGTATTTCTTTGCCCTTGTAAGCATTACATAAAACAATCTTCTTTCTTCCTCCATACTGTCAAACCTTTTACTATCCGAGATTGCTCTATAATCCGGCAGGATTCCATCCTCCAGACCGATTATATACACCAAGTCAAATTCAAGTCCCTTACAGCTATGACCAGAAAGCAAGCTCACAGCAGGAGCAGTATAATGTTTATCACTATCCATCACAAACATAGCCTTTTGCAGAAATTCGTTCAATGTACGATCAGTTTTCATATCAAATTCCTTTGCAAACTCTAGTAAATCAAAAAGATACTCTGTGGTATATTGTGGTGTATGAGCCTGTACGAAGTCAAGATAACCTGTTTTATCCAGGATTTCGTTTATCAATTCCTCAATCTTCGCTTCACTTGCAGTTTTTTGGAAAAATTCAATCATTCTGATAAAGCAGGAAATCGTATCTGGTACTTCTTCTGCTGCCCATATTTCATTGCTGCGTTTTAAGCTATCAAACAAGGATATTCTTTCCCGTCTTGCAAAATCACATAATACTTTCATGCTATCTGCTGATAACCTTGTTTTCGGGACATTGATTATACGTCGAAACGCAATATCATCACCTGTATTATCTACCAAACGGAGGAATGCCATGATATCCTTTGGCTCTTTATGATCCAATATTCTGGTGCCCTGGGACAATTTATAAGGAATCCCCCTTTTTGACAGTTCCCGTTCTATGGGTTTTGCCACATACCGATTACGGAATATAACAGCCATTTCATTATATGGTATGCCCTGATAAAACGATGCTTCAATAGATTTTGCTACTTCTTCAGCTTCTTTTTCTGCCGTTGAAAATCTTCCAAGACGCAACTCTGTTTCATCAGGTAAAAAACTACTCATTTGTTTCTTAATACGATTCACATTATTGCTGATTACAGAATTTGCTATACCAACGATATACCTACTGGATCGGTAGTTCCGGCTGAGGTAAATCATTTCTGCTTCAGGGTAATCATCCTTGAAACTAAGGATATTCCTGACATCAGCCCCTCGAAAACCATAAATGCTCTGGTCATCATCGCCAACTACACAAATATTGCGGTACTTAGATGCCAATGACTGCACAAATAAATACTGCAATCTATTTGTATCCTGGTATTCATCGACCATAATGTACTGATATCTTTCCTGGTATTTCTCTCGCACTTCTGGAAATTTCTCAAACAGCTCCAGCACATACATTATCAAGTCATTGAAGTCCATGCAACCGTTTTTTTGTAAAATGGATTGGTACTGCTTATAGATCTTCAAAAAGACTTCGTTTACATACATCCGTTCCTGCTGGCATATTTTCTGCATACCTTCAACAGTAATACCCATATTCTTTGTTCTGTCTATCCTGCCCTGCATCCCGGCTGCCGTAATGCCATCAAATTGGTCAAACTTCGTATCTACCAATGCTTCCTGCGTTACAGCTACACACTCACTACTGCTACAAATTGAAAATTTATTTAACTCTCTATGAAATATAGCTTTCCCAAGCAGTTCTTTCTCAATCCGTAAAATTTCTGCACATATCGCATGGATCGTTTTTATCTTGACCTTTTCGCCCATTCCATCCGGCACATACTGGGCAACACGGCTCCGCATTTCTTCTGCAGCTTTATTACTGAATGTAACTGCCAAAATTTTTCTTGGATCAATCCCTTTTTCAATCATATAGCATATACGTCTGGTTATAACAGTCGTTTTGCCACTGCCGGCTCCTGCCAGTACCAGTAATGCACCATCAATCTTCTGTACTGCTTTCACCTGCTGTTCATTCAATCCTTCAAAAACATTTTTGAGCATTCGTTGCCACCACCTTTCTTCTCAAATACCTAATTATATTATATCAAGTTATGTGTATAACTTCAAGTAAAGTGCCGAAAAATCAAGGTATTTTAGTTTCTTATCAGTCATAATATAATTGCTTTTATTGTAGTTATTATTTATAATAACACTTACAACAAAATCAAAATCTTGCTTGTTGAACACAAAGTATAGGTATCGTATTAGATATATGTCTTCTACGAAACTTTGATAAGCAGATGATTATAATTTTTGAAAGAAGGTTGATAATAATGAGTGACTATATGCTTACAGATTTACAGTCGGAAATACACATGATGATTCATCATATCATCCAGTTTGGAGAATTCCAAGCAGAAGCAGAAGCGAAAGACCCTCATGCAGTCGCACCAATAGTTCTGGAAAACTTGGAGTATTGTGCAAAATGTGAAGACATCAAAATGCCACCGCAAGTTAGAGAAGCCTGTATGTGGATAAGTAAGTATATACAAGTTACAGATTATGAAAGATTTCCAGAAACGTATAAGGAATATGCTCTTTGTAGTTGAGTATATCTTATGTTTGTTTGAACGATATAATAGAGATGTAACAGATTTTCCAACATGTGAATTACATGAACTCTTAGGTAGCACTTTCACAATAGAACAAATAAATGAAATCAAGCATAAACTGTTAAACCCACAAGATATGGATATCGAAAACTTCAAATTGCTGAACACCATAAGCAAAGATATTAACAGTGATGAGCTTCTGCTCCATTTCATATATAGAATTTTGCTATTCAAATCTGATATCTCTCCTGTTTCTTCCAATCATGAACCAGCAGTAGACATGGAACTGGAAGAAATATTTAACTTTATTTGGGAAACAAACTTCTTCAGAAAACCAGAAGATGACAATTCAATATTTTTTAGTGATTGTAATGTAGTTCTAAACGAAATTGAAAGAAGACGTGATTCTCGACTATCTTATGAAAGAGAAATGCTGCAAAAAAGGCTTTTTAACATAAATGATCTAAAAAGAGAGCTGATCATCTAATATTAGGTCAAGATGGGAAATAGGAATTGTTGGTGAAATAAGATATCAATTCAAACACAGGATTCATCAATATCTAAGAAAAACACATAAATAAAAATAGCTATTAAGATATCCTTATCTTAGTAGCTATTTTTTTTAGTCATCATATGTACAAAAGTTATATCTTGAATTGTATTTACATTCAAATATATATATATTGTACAACTCGAATTGTTATAATGTAGCAAAACAAACAATAATTTACTTCTATTCTACAAATGTAGAATAGCGTATTGACTAAAATTTACCATGGTGCTAATATCAATAATATAGATATCATGAAAATTTAATTTCCTAAAAGTCAAATAATTTCAGACAAATTGTGTTTCCTAAATAAGGAGTGATTCCATTGGTGTATTCAAATTCTTGAGATCTACGTAATGCTGTTAATTATTAAATGTGTTTTTGAGGTGATTGAAATGAAAAAATATTTATCATTAGTATTGGCATCTATTATGGCTATCGGGACCTATTCCTATGCATTTGCCGATGATTCCCAAAATCTGCATGAAGAACTTGTTGATTGTATAGTTCTTGCAAATGAACAGCTGGGTATAACATTAACACAATCAGAAATCGAGCAGCTTAATTTTACCACTGAACAAGCTGCCCAAAAGTATTGTGAGCAGGAAAACATCTCACTGACTGAAGCATATGATAAATTACTCGATGAAGTAAAATCAAGTATGGCATGCCCAGATCCATCTGTACCTACCACATATGCAACAAAGGAAGTTGAGTTAGTACCTTCAGCAACAGGGAATATCTATTTCGTCGATAGTGGCTCTGCATGGAATCATGTAGGTCTTTATACGGCTAAAGAGTATATTGTTGAATCTATGCCAGAGGATGGTGTGCAATATTGGAAATATAATGCTACGGGGGCGCATCAGTTTGTTGTTACAAATCCTCAAGACGGTGTGAACGATAGTTGTATTTTAAGTGTTAATACAACTTCCTCAAAAAATCTTCGGCAGCAGCTTGGCCAGAAGAAAATATACCAGAAGGAACTCCATATGATTTTGATCCACTTGATAATAAAGCCGATTATTATAACGCTGGCAAAGATAATGTAAAAAGTGAATTGGATGCACTAAATTGTTCTGAACTGGTTTGGAGAGCATATAAAAAAGGTGCAAGTATTGATCTGGATGGTAATGGTGGATTGGGCGTATATCCTAATGATATTTTGGCTTCTAGCAAAACAATCGAAGTACAAGGCAACTGGTGGTAAACTATTCTTCTTCTGGGGAAAATGAAAGGCGTTGATGTATAAAATGACACACTTATTACAAAGAATAAAAACTGGATTTTTTATCGTATTTCTGTTTCTTGTAGTAAGCTGTACTGGATGTAACAATCAAACACCAGAATCTCGCTTAGCGGATATGTCTTTACCCGAAGATACATCTGTGATCATTCATGCATCTACGTTTACTGCATCTGGAGCAATAGAACTTTTCCCACGATCTAAAATATATTATTACAATGAAAATGGTGAAATCCTTGCTATCGCAAATGAACCAGAAGAAGTTGGTGGCGAATTTATTGCAGAATCACCAGAAAATCTCTGTTATTTCTTCAAAAACCATTCGATTTTATCGAATCGATCAACTGTATCAAATATGGAAAATGCATCTGAAACCCAAATAAATGCTGTTAAATTTGGACCTTCTCAAATAGGGTATCTAAATGAACAGGATATGTTTTATTCATTGATAAATGTTGGTCAGAAGTCCACAGATACTTCGTATATCAATATTCTTCGTTTTGTATCGAATGATGAAACATATGATGTAATAATTCCATATTTTTTAGACTCGGTTTGCTATGATGCAATCCAAAAAAAATTTATTTGCATCATAGCACCAGTTAATACAAATGGTCTGGACACAAGTGATGCATTGCATTATGTGACTGTAAATTGGAATGATTCGACAAGAAAGTTTATTTACGATAACGAAGTTCATCATTTACCAGGTGAAATTCCATTTGCTGCTGATAGTTACTTCACAAGTGGCTACATGGCAAAAAATGATTGTTTGTATGAAGTAGTGGTTATTCCAAGTAACATAGAGGATATATACGGAAAAGGCTCTATGGTATTACACGTATATGATTTGAAAAGCGACAGTTTTCTTTCCAGTAAGAATTTAATTGATGAGTATGAACTCGGAGTATATGGCGGAAACATGTCTGGTTCTGGTTCGCTTCCTGCAACCGTAAGCAACGGAAAACTGTATGTATTTGCTGCATCAAAGCAGGTAGTTGTAATTCAAGATGCAGATAATATTGAAATACTTAATATGCCATATGTATTTGAAAACATACAAGATCTTAGCTACTCAAACTATTATGATTTTACATCTTCAGAAAGTTTTCCAAACAGAGAAGACTTTACAGATTCAATCGTATGTGTGGAAGATGATGGTCAAATTTATATCTTGAGTTTATTCAAAGATAAATATTTCAGAATCCACAAACTTCTAAATGATGGAACATATGAACTGTTCTGGGAAGGAAAATTGATGGAAAATTTGGATACTAAGCTACTCATTAATAGTTTTGAGATTATATCATATAAAGATAACGTAGAGCAGCTTCCTGTTTCATAACTACGAATATACGAACATTCAGATTGACAAAACCAGATATTTTATCACTTAAGGAGGGATTTTCCATGAAAAAAACCTTTGTTCGAGGTTTATCCTTAGCATTGGCACTTTCCGTTCCCACAACTTCTGCCTTTGCACAATCTCCCATTCATCCAAATGATTTTGCTTCCGAAACAGATACCGAAGCTATCTATGAGGAAATGGAAAAATTATCCGTAGATGAACTGCAAGCATACATTAGCGAATGTGCTGATTATTCCGAATCCATTCAAAGTAATGATACAGATAATCAGATTCCACATCCATCTGATTTTGCATCTGAAACAGATATGCAGGCTATTTATGATGAATTAGAAAAATTATCCGTAGATGAACTGCAAGCATATATTAGCGAGTGTGCTGAATACAGTACAAACATTGAGGATAAATCTGCTATCCAAAAAGCACCAATCACAAATGTAGCTGCGGCAAAATCAGCTTGGATTGCTGCTGCTGCTGTTGCAAGTAAAAAAGGGTATCCTCTGTCAGCAACGATTGTTGTTTCTTCTGTCGGCGATAATGACTATTCAGAAGTTAACGGTCAATTTGCTAAAGCCATTAAAAAAACAAGTATCTATGATTCAATGGTAAAAAATGGATCTGGTCCCAATATTTTTACCAAAAGCATGAATCCAGATTTATTCTATTCCATTCACAAATTTGATTATTCAACTTCTGGCGGTGGCTCTGGAGCAAGATTACGCGTTCATGATGTTTTCGATTTTGAAATGGATACAACATATGAAGATTTGTTCACAACAATTATCAATGATGCAGGCTATCTTATGGAGTGGGCACATGTGTTGAATGAAATCGATATTAACATCTATATGGATATTTAATCAACTATAGCATTACAAAAATGGGCAACTACTTTTAGTAGTTGTCTATTTTTGTCTTATCCATAAATTTCAAATCTAATATTTTTCCTCTCATCTCTTTTTTCCACCTGACGCTCTGTATCTTGAATAGCGTCATCATATCCTGTCAATGCTGCAAACGGAGAGAACTGAGCTGCCCTATTTATCATTGGCATTCTAGGATGCTTTTTTGATGTTGGATGCGGCAGATTGATAATATCGTCGTACTTATCTGTCATGCCTTATGCCCCCCTATCTGACTATTTCTATCTTTTGCAGTTGCACCTTCTTCCAGGCTTATTCCTTTGAGTACCGCATTTTTCCCGTATTTATGCTTGATGGCTAACAACGCTTGCTGTAATTTCTTCTCTTTTTCCAATTCAGCAGCTTCTTTCTGTTCAGATTCTTGTTTTTGATTATAGTCTGTAAACAAATCCAGTTGTTCAAATTGAACGTCCTGCTGGATACTTTTTTCTTCAGTCACATGGTTTGCCACCAAGTTAATTCTTCGGATCAGCAACGATTGATCGACTACTTTCTCAAAAATTTCAATGGCTGCCATTGTGATTTTCTTGCCTGAAGATGTAAATGCACCCAAAGATATGGTGCCCTGAGCGTGCTGTGGTACTGCTCTGCCATAGTGATCTATCTTAATTTTTCCTTGATACTTTCTGAATGAATCTTGCAAGTTCTCCCGGTCATAGCCTACTGTGATTACCAGTTGATCTGTCACAAGCCCTTTTTCGACTAAGTCCAAAGCTAACTGGTCTGCCATTTCTTTAAGCACAATCTTCGCTTTTTCTGCCGGATAAGGGCAATGTAAAACCTGCCCGGCTCCCTTACTGTTACTCCCTGGGCGATACGCCTTAATATCTGCGATGGTACACGGCTCCCAGCCCCAGGCATGGTCGATCAGCAGCTCCGCATTGATACCAAAGAGTTTATACAATAACTCCTCATTATGATAATCGGTATCTTTGCCTATGGAACACCTTGCAATATCTCCCATCGTGTACAGACCATTGTCCTCCAACTTTCTCGCATAGCCATTCCCTACACGCCAGAAATCTGTAAGAGGTCTATGATCCCACAACAACCTACGATATGACATTTCATCCAGTTCCGCAATACGAACACCATTCTCGTCCGGCTGTATATGCTTCGCTCCTATGTCCATAGCTACCTTTGCCAGATACAGATTCGTACCAATGCCCACCGTCGCAGTAATACCTGTTTTTTGCAGAACCTTTTTTATGATCCTCATAGCAAATTCACGGGCAGACAATCCAGTAGTACGAAGATAAGGTGTCACATCCATAAACACTTCATCAATAGAATAAACATGGATATCCTCCGGGGATACAAACTGCATATAAATATCGTAAATGTAAGCACTTTGTTGAATATAATATCTCATTCTTGGAGGTGCAACGATATATTCCACTGCAAGAGCAGGATTTTCCCTTAGCTCATCCACATCATACGAAGATCCTATGAACTCTTTACTTTGTAGTCTGGCTTTGCGTTCGTAATTGATTCCCTTTACCTTTTGCACTACTTCAAAAAGCCGTGGTCTGCCTTTGATGCCCATTGCCTTTAATGAAGGCGAAACAGCCAGGCAAATGGTTTTATCTGTCCTGCTGGCGTCTGCCACCACAAGGTTAGTTGTCAACGGGTCTAGTCCACGTTCCATGCACTCCACCGAAGCATAGTATGATTTCAAATCAATAGCGATATAGATTTTGTTCTGTTCTTTCCTCATAGTCTTTCACCCACTATCACTAGAACGAATGTTCTCTAATCATTCTATACAGCTTCGTATTTTTCGTCAATAAAATTACTTGATACATATCCTGGTTATAAAAAAAGCCCTTGCAAATTCTCTGCAAGGGCTGTAATATAGTCTTAGAAAGAGGGTTACCGCTTTTGGAAGGGCGGTCAGTCCTATTAGAATTGGTATTGACCGTCTAACTTCGCAGGTTAGGCGGTCGCTTTTTATTATCTCTTATGCAAGTGGCATAAGGTGATAACTCCAATGATTACTAAGCAAAATTGAAACAATTCGTTATATGTAACCATCTTATCACCCCCCTTCAAGGGAAAGTGACTAAACCGCCAAACGGTAACCCTCTGTTCATTTTATCATAACATAACACAATTTTTCATTTATTTTCTTTCCATTACAATATATTGTGCAAATCAAAGGCCCTTGTAAATTTTCTACAAGGGCTTTTCATGATTTTTTCGCAATTTTATTCCGCAAGGCTACTATCTCCCGTAGCATAGTCTATACGAACACCCGGCTGGACATTATAGACATATACGCAGAATGTAATACCTTCTCCCTGATCTTCTACAGAATATCCTTCCATCAGTACCCCATCTGCCACAAGGTTATTACCTGTATATATCGGTGTCACCCGATACATAACATGATTTCCCGTTTCCATCACATAATCAGCTACCATATTTTCAAATGGAAGCATACCATCTACATTAAGATAGCGTGTGCCTGTTATCAGATTTCGTTCATTGGCATTTTCTCCAGTTAATTGATATCCAAGCAAATGACACCGATTATAGAGATACTTCCCATCTACACAGTCATACTTGACTGTATGCCATCCTGCTGGCTTTATTTGACCGATACTGCCACGTTCTTCAGTTGGCATAATATCTTGCCCTACTGACGCCAGAGCGACGCCACAACGCCCTAAATTATCCAAATCACTATATTTCTCAAATGATGTTGCAGTCACTTCTGTGTCCTCAAAAAAAGGTACATTTCCATTGACTGCAATATATGGTTCTCCATTATATTCCGGGATATTTGATAGATCTATTGACCCCTGCTCTGCCGTATCCCCACTTGGTATCAATTCAATGACCTGGGATAACAAGTCCGAGCCACTACTTAAATCTGTCGTTTTTACTTCGTAACCCAAAAATGCAGCAATCAGCAGTACAATAATAATGACAAACTTACGCAATTTCTTCACATATAACACCTCTCGTTATTTATAACAAAAATAGTTTTTCAGGTTAAACACTAAAAACTATTCTTTTTGATTGTTTTTTCTTGTAAAACACAAAAAAATCGGGTAAGTACCCGACTTTTTCGCATTATGATTCACATTTTGCCCCTATGATATACCTTGTATCTTTCGCCTTGTCTTCAGCAACAACCACCAATATATTCCCAGTAAATTCTGCTACTATATAGTCTTGTAGCTCGTCAGCATTTTCGTTTTCTTCTTCGCTTTCCACCTGATCTGGATGGTATCCAGACTTCTGGACAAGGTAATGATACATATCTGTTTTACTCTTTTGCATCAAGAGCATTTCCATTTCATCAGAATATCCCTCATAGTACGCAAATATTTCCCATTTTGCCTGTTCGGGTGTTGCGTGAAGTGTAATATAAGGATTGGCTGCAATATAACTGTTCTCGCCGTATAAGACAGGATCGCTCATCATGCAAA
This sequence comes from Clostridia bacterium UC5.1-1D10, assembly GCA_001304995.1. Lineage (GTDB taxonomy): Bacteria > Bacillota > Clostridia > Lachnospirales > Anaerotignaceae > Anaerotignum. The sequence continues at coordinate 46,551 of BBZU01000018.1, forward strand.
ATACATTCATGTCCTTATCATACACTTTGATCACATCATTCACGCCACTGTCATATTGCAGCAACAAAAAATTTGATAAATTTTCCCCCTCGTTTATCTTCTGACTTAATATATACCCATCATCACTCTGTAAAATGGGAATTTGGGTCGTTTCTTTGCCTTGCCAAAAATATCCTACCTGTTTAGCAGACGAATCATTTATATACACACCAGACACTTTATCTATATCTGGGTAATTTTCTTCCGCATGATCTCCTAATTGCATCGTTATTTCATCAGGAGTTTTGATAGATGCTTCTACCAACAATCTCTTTACCTTGGAAAACATGAATGAAACAGGGATAGCCAATATAAGCACCAGGCATAAGATAAAAACAACCCCTGTAAAAAATTTTACTTTCTCTCGATTCTTTCTATCTTCTCTTGGTTTTCCAGTTTTCATATTTTCGTACTTCTCATCAATTTTCTCATCAACAAACTGGTCGATCTGATTTACCATCATTTTTGATGATCCAAATATTGTCGAAAAAAACTTCCCGACAGCATTTACTATCCTATTTACTATTTTTTTCATTAAGATTCTCCTTTTTATATAGCTTAGGCGGTTTTATTTACAGCTTTTCATAAATAGACTGATTTTCCCTTCATTAATTGTTCCAATTTTTTTGAAATCAGCACTTACCAGCACATCCTGTTGTATTTCCATGTCGCTAACAAATATATATGCCGGGCGAATGAAAAAACTATGCTGCAATATCTTTGGTATGATTTCCAACAGCTCTGCTTCTATTTGGCTACAACTCAATTCTGGATACTGGATAATGGCATCCTCATATACCGACAGTTCCGATACATATACAGCCCAGCCGGACATCGGCATCATCGGCATATTTACGATGAAATTTTTTTTGGACGTATTTTTCATCTTTATGTAATTACAAACTGCAAGAAATGGCTTTTCGTTCTTATCTTTTTCTACCGCATTGGCATAATTCCAAAAAACATTTTCTTTCTGGCTCCCAATATTCCACACCTTACACTCAATATATCCGATCCAGTCACCATCGCTGTTCTTCGGACGTAATCCAATTACAATATCCCGAACAAATATGTTCTCTGGACGGTACTGCAATTTCTGATTATGCCGTTGAAACGTAAGTGTTCGATTGACTTCTACACTTAATTCATCTAGCATGTTACACCCCTCCTTTCTCTGATTTCTTGATCTCCTCGAGCATTTTGTGTTTGACCCAGGTTGCAAAAGGCACATCACCTAGCACCTCAACAAATTCTTCCCAAAGCTCATTATCAACAGTCAGACTTTTTCTCTTTTGACGCTCCCTCCTTTCCTTTTCCCATTTATCCAGATTATTTTTATCACGTCCAACGGGACGGACAAATCCTTTCGCAGTAACTTGATATTCATTATTGACTGACACCAATGTTATTTTTTATTCTCCACAATTTTTGTGACCTGGTATCCTTCAGATTCTAGGTAGGCTGCCATTTCTTTCGCCGTCAATCTATCCTTGGACAACGGGATATATTTTCCAACATATTTTGATAAGTCTAAACTCATAAACAGCCCCTCCTGATTATAAACCGTATCGAACATCAAGTTCTACACACAACACATTATAACATATATTCCTTAAAATATAAAATCATCAGATATGATAATTATATTGACAGATTTATTTGTTGCTTTTATAATAAACTTATATCTTATATATTTTCCTAGAATAAGTCTGTCTTTTTTATCAAAGACAGACTTTTTTTATTTTTATTATGTATGAACACAAGTGAAGAAACGGTTATTACCACATGAAAAAGGCGAACACTATAAGTCCGCCTTTTTTTTGATGCAGAAAAGGAGGATTTAACAACAAAAGCTATTATGTATGAAAGTAAATTTGACACAGTATCTATGAAAATAAGGAGGATTTGAAAATGATTACAGAAAAAAATTGAACGACTTTATCGCAGAAGCAATGTCAGCTCATAATCAGGGCTATCATTATGGTGAAATATCCCTGGACATTAAAAACCATCGTGAACGCTGCACAGATGCCATTAACAATGGATTTGTAACGCATTACAATGGTACTCGCTTGGATTGTTCCTTTATTCAGTCCATCATTCAGGAGTTTGGATATCAGACCGTATGCCGGATTTTCGCTTATTCCATTCAAGAACGATTATACGATAGACGTATCAGCCAGGATAACAAAGATTGGGCTTATAGCCAATACGTTTTCGTTGAGCGTCAATCTTCCGTTTCCTTACAGGCCCATAGCAGTCTAATTGATATTATGTGCAGCTACATAAGAGAGCTGGATAACGCAGAAATCAAAGAGTTTGGAAATGATCTGGCAAGTATGGCAGCCAAATACGATCCATATTGTTTCTCGGCTTTTGCTGATATTCATAAATTTAACCAAGTTTATTGCTTAGACGATCTGCTGTTATTACGTCGCTATGCACCATTTTATGACTATCTTATGAATTTTATCTGGGATTTTCCTTTTCTCCTTCAGCCATTAAATAATGACTACAGGGAACAGGTACAAGCCGCAGTAGATGAAGCAACCCTGTTATTAGAACGCCTAAAAAAACTTCCCAAAAAGTTCGGGTGCGTTCTGAAGATAAGCAGTGATTTCGACATGTACTACGACTATATCCAGATTTATAACATGAGCATTCAGCATGTTAAAAACATTTTTACTGATTTCCTAAAGCAAAACCAAGAGGAGGATATCACCCCAGAAGATATCAAGAGCTTGCTCGATCAAGCTAACTGCAAATTTGTGTACGTCGGAAGTTCAGAAATGAATTTCATCAAAGACTACCCTGCGGATTTGGAGTTTTGCTTTGATACCATGGATATTGTAGATCTGCGTAATCATCAGGAACAGTAAAATTGGGGGTGTAGATAACGTATGAGCAGCTATGAAAAAAAGAAAATTTATGAACAGATTGAAAAAATCGTGGAACAATCGACAGATCAGGAACAGATAGGACTTTATATTCAGGGTGACAACTATTATCTTGCAATCCAAGCCGTTGACGATGGCTATGATTACACACTATTTACCGAAAACTATATGGAAATAGATGGTGGTCAGTTGGATGAGCCAGATATGGAAATGGAACAGGCAATCTATATGGTTATTACTACCTATTGCCATCACATCACAAACCTGATAATGGATGATTATGACACAATCCTGGAAGAATCAGACAGTGTATTCCTACAGGAGATTGGAAAATGAGTTCAGAGAATTACAGACCGAAAATTGTAATTTTCTGAGATTGATACGGAGGTTTTATATATGACAATATATAAGACCTCCTTTTTTTAAGGAGGATTACAAAATATGAAAAAAATTTTGAAACAAAATAAGTACGTTACAAATAAAGGCTATTTGATAAGAACAATCACTGGAAGTGACGATGGTGGTATCTTCTATTACATTGCTATTTATGGCAGTGATCCAAGCTGTATCATTGAACATTATAAGTACCGCAACCCTGCTCTGGCGAATCAGAAATACAGAGAGTGCCAAGCAAAATACAGTAAGGCTAAAACATGGTCACCGAAGTCAGATCTGCAGAAAGCTGCATCGGCAACGGCTCTGGAGGAAAATAAAAAACAGAAATCCGTTGTCAAAGAAGATACACTTCCTTTTGTCAACGAAACTTTACGCAATGGGATTTTGTGTAATGATACCCATCTACATGAAAAAAGAGCAGATGTTGTAAAGTTTTATAAAGAGAATACTGATCCTGACGAACGTGCATCCCATTTGCAGTCTATCTATAATGATGACTTCACAGAATTCATTGTAAATAAGCAGCGTGTTGGATATAAAAAACACGAAAAAGGTCTGCACATTTGGGAAGGTGCCTTTCTCTCTCGAATTGCTGAGAATTTTATTTCCTGGAACATCCTTCAGGCATATATCAGCAATCTGATCAAACGTAATATCTACGTTGGCTCTCAGCCGAGTATGGAAACACCCAAAAAAGAGAAGAAAGCTGCTCCTGTGCAGCAGATTTCGCTTTTTGATGCATCTAGTCCCAAAGAGCCTGAAAACACAGCACCTGTCAATATTTCCGATGATGTGCCTACTCAATGCTCCCTTGCAACGTCCATTCCACAAGATCACCTTGAGGAAATCCTGCGTACTGGTGGAGGGCTACGCAATAGCAGAGAGCGTATCTATGCAAAATATCAGCAAGATCTGGCACCTGAAGAAATGACAGAATTTTTGAAAAACGAATATGCGGAACTTGGAAAAGGCTTTACCTTTGGCAAATTCCAGAAAATCGCTGTATGGTTCAATGGCAATGGTATGTATGCCAGCTATGGAGATTATACCGATTTGACCACTGCTTTTTTCCTTTCCTGGACTGATATTGAGAAGGAAATCAGAAAAATGGTCTATAACGGTACTTATATGGCTGAAACAGAGGTAGAAACCATCAAGTCAATCGAACTTAACCGTATTGGTAACATGCTTGTGTCTTTTCTAAGAGAACTTGAAGATAATTACTTCCAGACAGTTCTGCCGGATATCTATTCTCTCTCATTCCCAGATATGCTTTCTGCAATCACTGAGAAAAAGGATACATCTGACGGATTGGATGAAATTATTAGCATTGTAGAAACCATATCAACCAAACTGGAAAACAATGAACTGAAATTACGCTATAAACTGTACTACTCTCGCCTTCCTATCATCCAAAAAGAATTAGGTCTTTTGCGTAAAGAATGGAGAAAATTCCCTATCTGCAACGAAAAGGCTCTCACCGTTAAACAAGAAGATTTTATTACACAAAATGAAATCGACTATGTTTTATTGGACGGCGGTAATGTTGAGGGCAGTGCAAAACGCATCTATAACCATTTCCAAAAAGGCTTAAGTCAAAAAGAAAATATTGAATTTTTGAAAAATGAATACGGTTGGGGTGGTTCTTCCAGTGGTCTTCCTGGACGAAGCAATTCATGGAAATTTTACAGTTATAAGGGATTAGAATTGACAAAAAATGATCTTCTGGAACCAGAAGTCAAACTTATGCTGCCTTATAACAAAATCGAAAAGAGATTTCGTGAGTTATTCAAAAATATCCGTCCAGAAAATCCAGAAAAAACTGAAAAACTGGATACTCAAGAAACCAATGATTCACACGAAGTAAGTGAGTCAGTAGAAGCTCCGGCAGAAGATTCGGCAAACAATTCCCCGGTCGTGGCTACAAACAAAACAAACCCTGTTAATTTCCATCAGACATATTCCATGGAAAGCCCAAACTTTTTGCCGAAAAGCAAATACCGCCAGAATATCGAAGCAATAAAGACTTTGCTGCGTATCGAAAATGAAGATCGATATGCTACACCTGAAGAACAAGATATTTTGGCAAAATATGTCGGATGGGGTGGATTGGCTGACGTATTTGACGCCACAAAAACATCATGGTCATCAGAATACCAGGAATTAAAAGGACTGTTGTCCGAAACAGAATACGAAGAAGCAAAAGCAAGTGTATTGAACGCACACTACACAAGCCCAATCATCATCAAATACATCTATAAAGCACTTGAGAAGTTTGGGTTCCGTACTGGCAACATCTTGGAGCCAGCTATGGGCATTGGAAACTTCTTCTCTGTACTACCTGAATCCATGAAGGATAGCAAGCTGTATGGTGTTGAGATTGACAGTATCTCTGGTAGAATTGCTCGTCTGCTCTACCCTTTGGCTAATATTCAGATTTGTGGCTTTGAAGAAACCTCATTCCCCAATAACTTCTTTGACGTTGCCATTGGCAATGTACCGTTTGGGGATTACAAAGTCAACGATCCAGACTACAATCGCCATAATTTCCTGATCCATGACTACTTCTTCGCCAAGACGTTGGATAAAGTTCGTCCCGGCGGCGTCATTGCCTTTATTACATCAAAAGGTACAATGGATAAACGTAATGACGCATTTAGGAAGTATATTGGATCTAAAGCCAGATTGCTCGGTGCAGTCCGCCTACCTAACACCGCATTTAAGGCGAACGCCAATACAGAAGTAACTGCAGATATCTTATTCCTGCAAAAACGTGACTTCCCATCATTAGTAACTCCTAGCTGGGCAAGTCTGTCAAATACTTCCGATGGCATAGAAGTAAACAGTTATTTCGTTGAAAATCCGATTATGGTTCTGGGGCAATTACAAACTGTATCAGGGCCTTATGGCAGTCAGGTGACCTGTATGCCTGATCCAGAAACTTCTCTTTCTACTTTGCTATACAATGCAATCAATCGTATTGATGGCATCATTACAGAAATTGAACTGGATGAGGACTTTGAAGATCAGAAAGAGGAATGTATCCCAGCAGACCCTAATGTAAAAGACTTCAGCTTTACACTGGTAAGAAATAGACACACAGGAAAAGATGATGTATATTTCCGTGAGGGTTCCAAAATGTATCCTCTGAAAACCTCGAAAACCGCCGAATTGCGTGTACGAGAAATGATGAAAATCAGGGATGTCGTATACAACTTGATTGATGCTCAAATGCTGGATAAACCAGAAGCAGTAATCGAACAGCTTCAAAAAGAATTAAATACCCTGTACGATAAATTCTCCAGCAACTATGGTTTGATCACATCCCTTGGCAATCGACGTGCTTTCGAGAACGACAATAGCTATCCTGTACTGGCAGCACTGGAAATTCTGGATGATGACGGTAATTGTTCTAAAGCAGATATTTTCTACAGACGTACAATCAATCCACCAAAGGTTATAACTAGTGTAGATACCGCAATAGAAGCACTGGCTGTTTCCATGAATGAAAAATCCAGAGTTGACATGGAATATATGAAAAGTCTGACTGGTAAAACAGAGGAAGCCATTATGAAAGAGCTGATCGGTTTGGTTTTTGTAAACCCTATTACAAACAACTTAGAACCAGCAGACGAATACCTTAGTGGCGATGTAGTTGATAAACTCCTCATTGCGAAAAAAATTTGCTGCAGAAAATACAAAATTCCGTTCTAACGTAGAAGCATTGGAGAAAGTGCAGCCTACAAAATTAACTGCATCTGAGATCGAAGTCAGACTGGGAGCTACTTGGATCGAACCAAAATATATTGATGATTTCATGCGAGATGTCTGCAAAACATCTGCAACTTTGCTCGGAGATATTATTTTCACAACATACAATGAGTTCTCTGGCACCTGGAAAATCAACGGAAAAGACTCTGACATGGGAAATCCCGTAACAGAAAATACCTTTGGTACTTCTCGTCGGAACGGTTACTCCCTATTGGAAAGCTGCCTGAACTTGAAAGATGTGAAGATCTATGATGTTGTGACACAGGCTGATGGTACCGACAGGCGTGTAATCAACCCAAAAGAAACAATGCTGGCGAATACTAAACAAGAAGCCATTAGAGATGCCTTCAGGAACTGGATATTTTCCGATCCAAACCGCAGACAAGAGTTGTGCGACAAATATAACTCCTTGTTTAACACAAGACGTCCTCGTGTATTTGATGGCAGTCATTTACAATTCCATGGTATGGCAAAGGACATTGAATTACGTCCTCACCAGAAAAATGCCGTTGCTCGTATTCTTTATGGTAAGAATACCCTGCTGGCACATTGTGTTGGTGCTGGAAAAACCTTTGAAATGGTAGCAGCAGCAATGGAATTAAAATACTTAGGACTTTGCAGTAAATCCATGTTTGTCGTTCCAAACCATTTGACGGAACAATGGGCTTCTGAATTTGTCCGTTTGTACCCTGGGGCTAAAATTCTAGCTACCAGACAAAAAGATTTTGAGAAGAAGAACCGTCAGAGATTTTGCTCAAGAATCGCTACGGGGGATTATGATGCTATCATCATTGGACATAGTCAATTTGAAAAAATTCCTATTTCTACTGAACGACAAGCTGAAATGATCCAGCGTCAGATAACAGAATTGGAACTTTCTCTGCTGGATATGCAGAAGAACAAAGAATCTTACTTTTCTGTTAAGCAAATGGAAATGACAAAGAAAAAACTCCAAGAACACCTGAAGGAGCTGCATGAATCCTCTAAGAAAGACAAAATGATTACTTTTGAGCAATTAGGTGTCGATCAACTTTTTGTTGATGAAAGCCATAATTACAAAAAT
>BBZU01000019.1 GCA_001304995.1 Clostridia bacterium UC5.1-1D10
TAAAAAGCGAAAGCAACCGCAAAACGGCTTCTTTCGCTTTTTCCGCATTTATTTTTCTTTTTTCATTTGCGCAATTTCCCGCAGAAGTTCTTCTTCTGTTCGAATCACAAAAGGTGTGATCCCAAGACCCTCTGCTTTTTCCTCCAGCATCCGCAGGCACAGTTCGTAATAACCACCTTTCACATGCAGACGCTTTGCCATCTTTGGTAAAATTTCCTCATTGATCTCCCGCAGGTTCAACAGCTGCTTGCCATTGGCATTTTCCCACTGGAGCATTGCCCGCAGCATGGCATAGGCCTTTTCTTCGCTCCAATGTCTGTCGATATAATATTTTTCGCCTGCCAGACCATAAATCAACCTCATGCCATCAAAATATCCCAGCATCATATCCTTCTTTGTCTGTTCCCCGTCGAACTGGAGAATGCCGCCGAGTTTTTCCCTCGGTGCCACCACAGTAACGTTCACATCTTCAGGTATCTTCACCTTTTTTTCATATCCAACGCCAAAGATACGGATTACAATGATATTTTTATATCCTCTTTCCACCAAGCTATTCAAAGGCACTACATTTTTGATGCTGCCATCTGCGTAGAACTTTCCACTCAATGGCTCCTGTTTAAAGGCAGGAAAATAAGCACTTGCCAGCAGCATATCATGAAGTGTACCCTTTGGCAGCATTGCCGCTTCCAGATCCAATTCCTTTTTGTCCGTAAGAGAATATGTCACCAAATAGAATTTTACATCTGACTGACGAATTTTTTCCTCATCCACCACTTCTTCCAGCAGATTCCGCAATGGTTCTGCATCGAAGCCGCGATTTTTGATGACTTTCGCCATGTCCAGCAAAAAGAAGGCCACTCATTCCAACGCATTTCTTTATCAAAAAACGCTTTCATCTGCGTATCATCTACATCAATGATTTGAGAAAACGTCAGATTTTCCCACAGATGCACCGCTTTGTCCAGATCACGCATCGCCATCAGCGCCCCATTCAAGGCGCCAACGGAAGAACCGGAAACAGCGCAGTATTTTACGCCTACTTCCTCAAAGGCCTGCCAGACACCAATTTCATAAGCACCTTTCGCACCGCCGCCTTCTAAAGCAATGGCATATTCTTTTGATAAATCCAGCTTGATTTCCATGGCTTCCCCCTTATTATGCCAATTTTTCCAATGCCACTTCCAAAACTTCTCCTGCAATGGGTGTTGCTTTTCCATAATCAGAATTTTCAATAACAACTGCTATGGAAACTTTTGGATCTTCTGCCGGCGCATAGCCTACAAACCAAGAATGGTCTTTGCCTGTGGCATTTTCTGCCGTACCTGTTTTACCGGCAACAGTCACACCACTGATCTGGGCTGCTGTACCGGTACCATGATCCACAACACCTACCAGCAAATCGTTGAGCTGACTCGTTTCTGTGGGCGAACAAATTTCCATGAGTTTTTCCGGCACAGTTGTATCACCGATTTCTCCATTTGCATACTGAATATGGTCAACAATATATGGACGCATCATAATGCCGTCATTTGCCACTGCAGAAATCATCATTGCCATATACAGAGGAGAAACGCTTGTTTTCCCCTGACCAATGGACGTTTCCACCAATTCGCTTTCTGAAGAATCTTTATTCAGTGACATCACGCTCTGACTGTGTGCCAACGCAAAACCATAATCAGAAAGAATGCCGCATTCCTTCATAACTTTGCTCAGGTTTTCTGCCCCGATTTTTTCCGCAAGGGCCGCAAAGTAACAGTTGCAGGATTCCGCCATGGCTTCTTCCATATCCACCGTGCCATGGGCTTTATTATTGTAGCAATGGATCACCTTATTTTCAAATTCTGCTTCGCCTCTGCAATCATAAGTAAAACTCTGCCAATCGGGCACATATTCCATTGCCGCAAGGGCAGTGATAATCTTAAATGTTGATCCGGGCGGATACAGCCCCTGGGTTGCACGGTTTACAAGGGGACTATCCTCATCTGTGGTCAGATAATCCCAATCACCGGAAACAGTATTGGGGTCAAAGTCAGGATATGCCTGCATCGCCAAAATACGTCCTGTTGAAGGTTCCATAACCACAACAGCACCTTTTGTACTGCCCAGCAAATCCCCAGCAGCACTTTGGATATCCATATCCAATGTCAGCACTACGTCATTGCCTTTAGGGTCTTTTCCTTCCATCAAACCAGACAAGCGCTGGAGCAGTTCTTGATGAACTGACATCAATTCAAAGTTATAAGCCGCTTCCACACCGGTTTTCCCTACACTACTATATCCCGTTACATGAGCAGCCATACGTCCTCTGGGATATTCCCGTAGATAACTGCCATCTTCCTGTAAAGTGCTGGTTGCCAACACTTCTCCGTTTCGATCCAGAATGTCACCCCTCTGGATGCCTTCCTCGTCGTTACGCAGACGGATATTATAGGAGTTACCGGATATTTCCGCACGATCTACAATCACTAACTTGCCCAGATATCCTAACAGCAGAAAAAAGCAAAGTGCCAGGAGCCAGAAGATCCGTCTGACGCTTTTTTCATATTATTCATCGGCGTATCTCCTTTCCACATATTGCTGCTGCATAGGTTCTGCCGCAGCCTGGCTATGCTGTTCACAATATACGCAAACCCACTGCAAAATACCAAACATCATCAAGCTTACCAGTACAGAAGTACCGCCGTAGCTGACCAAAGGCAGTGTAACCCCAGTCAGAGGGATCAGTTTGATGACACCGCCGATGATGACAAATGCCTGAAAAGCAATCATGGCTGTAAAGCCTGCTGCCAGCAAGCTGTAATATCTTCTGGTGCAGTCCAATGTGATACGGATTCCGCGATATAACAGCATAATAAAAATACAAATGATGCCAGCGCCAAAGAGTGCGCCGAATTCCTCGCAGATTGCCGCAAAAATACAGTCACTTTCCACAACGGGAATGCTGACAGGCATGCCTTTTGTCAAACCGCTGCCAAAAAGCCCGTAAGTGGTAATGGCAAACAAAGAAGTAACGATCTGATAACCGCCATGATCAATGTCCGCCCAAGGGTCACGCCATGCTGCCACACGAACCTGCACATGGGAAAACAGTTTATAAGCAATGGTAGCCGCAAAGCTGGCCGCCCCCATGCCCATCAAAAACAGTACTTCATTGGATGTAGCGATATACAGCATGGTCATAAATGTCATGAAGAAAATCAGGCGCTGCCCAAATCTTTCTGGAGTACCAGCAAAATAACTACGCCGGCACTCAAACCGCCCGTGATGAGCAGTTCCCGCAGTTCCACACGTTTTCTGAAAACGCTGGCCAAATAGAATATAAACAGGAACTTTGCAATTTCAGAAGGCTGGAAACTAATGCTGCCAATTTCCAACCAGTTCTGGGAACCGCCGTGTTCCACACCAAAAATCTGTGTGAACAGCAGCAACCCATAACAAACAATAATGTATGCCCATTCAAAAATCTCAAATCTGGGAATCAGCCGCAAAATAGACGGCAACGCCAGCATACCTGCCAGACCAAGAGCCATCCATACCAGCTGTTTATGGGCCAATGCTGGATCTACTCTCTGAAGCATAATCAGGCTGACATCCATCAAAAACAGCATCCCCGTCCAGATCAAAGGACATCCTTCATAATAAAACCGATCCAGCAGCTGAATGGCTACCAGCAGAAATACCAACGATATTGCCCCGAAAAGCAATGCCTGCCAATCAAACAGATAAGTGTCCCGATTATACGACAAAATCAGGAACGCCGTTAAATGCATCAGCACAACCAATCTGCGCTGTACAGATACCGCCCGATAAGGCTGCCCAGATAGCCGCCCTGCTCGTACGCGATATACACAATAGCTTCCCACAGATACAGTCCGATGTAGATGACGAACAGGTACCTGCTCAGCATAATAATCAAATCAAACATATCCTCACTCCACTCCACGGAAGAAATGCCCTTTTGTACTGCCTTTTTCGCTCATCTGCTGCAAAAGAGCTCTTGTTTCCGCACTGCAATGCGCAGTGTCTTTTGTCATTTCGGCGTAAGCCCGAACAATGCGTTCTACCCTTGCCGGGCCTTCCTTTGTAAAGTTCAGACGAACGCTCCCCACTGCGTTATCCAGCACTTCATCATAAAACTTCAATGCAAACAGGGGTTTCCCATTCAAAATAGAACATACACAACGTTCACAGTCTGTCATCAGCGGGAATTTCTCACCCTTTCTGTCACGCAGGAAATACAAATCCTGATTCCAGCGTTTCTTACAGTACTGACCGCTGTGTTTTTCTCCAGCGAAATTCCCGATAGGGCACTGCTGTGTTGTCATCAAAGGCAGATAGCCATAAACCACCATTTCACAGGAACTGTCTGCCATTGCACGGATTTCCTGCAGATTATTTTCCACAGAAAGGCATACATTATCTGCCCCCTGTTCCTGCCAGAACAGCACCGCTTCCCGGTTTACCACATTCAGATTATAGTCTGCGGTAATTTTCTTGCCGGAATTTTTGACTGCGCCAAACTGCCCTGCGGAACGCACCAGGAAACCATCCAGATCGCTTTCCAGGAAACGCTGCAATCTGCTTTCGTCTTCAGGACGTTCCCGATCCACACGAGGCAGTGCCGCATAACATGCCACATCATAACGACGGCATTTCGCAATGACATCAGCCAGATGTTCTTCCAGCTCCATAGTGGATTCCACATAAATACGCTCCACGCCTTTTTGTTTCACAGCAGCATCCAGCTGTTCCAGATTGCTTACCAAAACATGCAGTTTCTTTTTCAGCAGACGAGGTTCCTTTGCCTGACGAGGCGCTTCTCCCCGCTCCATATTTTTCCGCTTTGTCTTTTTCAGCATTGCCTGTTCCAGAGCTTCTGCCGCATCACGACGGATCTGGTTCAAATTGCTGATACCCACATAAATGTTTTCATCTGCCTGCACATCCAGGTCAGCCAGTGCAAAGGGTGTTGCCCCCACTTTCTCAATCTGCTGACGCAGTTTTTCCACAGCAGTGGGCTGGTTGCTGGCTTCCTGCACCATTTCTCCAGTCACATATACGCTGCTGCCCATATTATCCCATAACTGCAATGCCAGTGGTTCTCCTTTTCTGGCCTTTAAAACGCCATAAATCGGCAGTTTTCTGGTTTCTTTTTCCCATGTTTTCTGCAAAGCATCATGGAGTGCCTTGCCATAGGTACGATAAACCACATCATTTTTCTCAATATCGCCTTCCAATGTCAGGGTGATTACTTCCCCTGCTTTGGAATGTTTGGTCACCTGACAACCTACATGAGGGCCTCGGCTAGTCCAAACCTCAATACCATCACCTGGAACCAGAGGCTCTCTGGTACGAATAACCACTTTTTTATGCTGTGGCAGATATTTATCCACAATCCCTACTTTTAACCCCAAGTTTTGGGACGTTCCACACTCATCATGTCCAGACCGCCGCGGGAAGTATAGTAACCTTCTGTAAAACCTCCACGGTTGAACAGCTGGGTCAGCTCTTTCATATCATCCAAAGAAACTTCATAATGTTCTGGATCTTCAAAATACATGTCAATATATTTTCGATAAATCCGTGTGACCCCTGCCACATATTCCGGATTTTTCATACGGCCTTCAATTTTCAAGGAAGCAATGCCTGCTTCGATAAGCTCCGGCAAAATAGAAACAGTCGCAATATCTTTGGGTGAAAGCAAATGACCTTCCGCCACTTTATCATATCCACAGTAAAGGGTATATGGCAATCTGCATGTCTGGGCGCAACGTCCACGGTTACCGCTTCTGCCACCCAACATACTGCTCATGATACACTGACCGGAGTAACAAACACAAAGTGCGCCATGAACAAAGGTTTCCACTTCCGCACCAGTCTGTTCTGTAATATGACGGATTTCCGGCAAAGTCAGTTCTCTGCTCAAAACCACTTTGTCAAAGCCCTGTTCATACCAATAATTCACATCCGCCAAAGAATTGGATGTCATCTGTGTGCTGGCATGGAGAGGGAAATCAGGATAATGTTCCCGCACCAATTTTGCAGCCCCGGCATCCTGCATAATCAGCGCATCTACACCCATATGATGCAGTTTTCCAATAAACTGGATGAATTCCGGCAACTCTTTGTCTTTATAAACCGTATTTACAGTGACATATACCCTCACACCTCGCAGATGACAGTAGTCACAAGCCTCTTCCAATTCTTCCAGAGAAAAATTTCCTGCATATTGTCTGGCACTGAATAGTTTTCCACCTAAATAAACGGCATCACAGCCATTCTGTACAGCGGCCTTCAAACTTTCCATAGACCCTGCTGGTGCCAGCAGTTCCGGTTTTTTCTAAAAGGCATATCTTTTCCCCTTTCTCTTTGAAACGAATGTATCTCTGTTTTTTCTTCAAATTTTTTTGATGCAAAAGGAAAAATAGCAGTTTTTTTCTTTTTGCACCCGTCAAAAATCCCCTGCTATTTTGTCATATTTTATCTTTTTCTGGGACGTACTTTAGAGGTATGGAGCCCCTCATTTGCGGCTTCTTCTTCAGCCTGATATTCCTGCAGTTTCCGTTCCAGTCTTCTTTTGTCCCGTTCTAACTGTTCCAGCTGTTCCTGCAATTCAGCTGTCTTTGCTTTTTCTGACATGATTTGCAAGCGCAAATCTTCAATGCAGTCTTCCTGTTCCAATTGATGTTTGACTTCTTTAAAATAATCATTTGCCACATTGATGGAAGTCAAAATATAAGCCAAACTGCTGTCGATTGCCACAGCTTTTGAGTTCTTTCTGATCTCCATCATTTTCTGATCGATATATCCGGCAACCTGCATCATATGTTCTTCCGTTTCAGGCCCCATTAATGTAAAGGATTTCCCATCAATCGTAATTTTCACTTTATTATTCACAGCCATTTGCCTCCCCTCTTTCTTTTCGGTAAAACAAAATGAAACTTGTGTCCTATCCGGCATAGGCCCATTTGTATTCAGTTTATTATACCATAAATCACATAGGGAAGAAATCTTTTTTTATAAAAGAACCCCCGCACCGGGAAAACCCAATGCGGGGGTGATATGCACTTTCAGTTAACTGAAATTAGCAGTTTTCTTTTGCATAGTTGAAACCAAGTTCAAATGCTTTTTTGTTGTCGGGGATAAATTTAGCTTTACCGCCTTCGAATACATGAGCGAATGTGTCGTCCATGCCATCAACTTTGATTGCGCCTGTTGCGCAAACAACTGCACCCAGCATTACCAGGTTAGCCAGTTTGGAACCGCCAAAAGCGTCTGTTGCAATTCTGTTTGCGGGAACTTCGTATACTTTAACGCCTTCTTTAACATCCAGATGATCTGTTGTGCACAGGTCAGCGTTAACAACCAAAGAACCGCCAGCTCTTACAACGTGTACAAATTTATCCAGGGAAGGCTGGTTCAGAGCTACTACACAGTCAGCGTCTTTTGTGATAACGGGAGAACCGATACCTTCATCGGAGATGATTACGTTTACGTTAGCAGTACCGCCACGCATTTCGGGGCCGTAAGAAGGACACCAAGATACTTCTTTGTTATCCAGCATACCGGAGTAAGCCATGATTTTACCCATCAGCAAAGAGCCCTGGCCACCGAAACCTGCAATGATAGAAGAAAATGTACTCATATTATTTGCCCTCCTCTGCTGTGATATCTTTGAATACGCCAAGAGGATAGTAAGGGATCATTTTTTCTCTTACGAATTCCATAGCTTTTACGGGTGTCAAGCCCCAGTTTGTAGGGCAGCTGGAAACAACTTCGATGAATGTGAAGCCCAGACCCTGTTTCTGAATTTCGAAAGCTTTTCTGATTGCTTTCTTAGCAGCTGTAACCTGTGCAGGTGTGGAAACACTTACTCTTTCGATGTAAGCGGGGCCTGTCAGTGTAGCCAGCATTTCGGAAACGCGCAGAGGGTTACCGTTGATCTTAGGATCACGACCAGCTTTTGCTGTTGTAGCTTTCATGCCGGGCAGTGTTGTAGGAGCCATCTGACCGCCTGTCATACCGTAAATACCGTTGTTGATGAATACTGTTGTGATTTTTTCGCCTCTAGCTGCTGCATGAACGATTTCACAAGTACCGATGGAAGCCAAGTCACCATCGCCCTGGTATGTCATAACGATTTTGTCAGGGTGAACTCTCTTGATACCTGTTGCTGTTGCGGGAGCACGACCGTGTGCACACTGAATAGCATCAAAGTTGAAGTAGTTGTTTGCAAATACAGCACAACCTACGGGTACGCAAGCGATTGCGTTTTCAACTTCGCCCATTTCTTCCAATACTTCTGCTACCAGTCTATGTACGATACCGTGTGCACAACCAGGACAATAATGCAATTTGACATCAGTTAACGCTTTTGTTTTTTCGAATACAACTGCCATTATTTGTCACCTCCCATAACTTCTTTACCGAATGCAACCACTTCGTCAACAGTAGGTACGTTACCGCCTGTTCTGCCGTGGAATGCTACTTTGTTTTTGTCGTTACATGCATAAGCAACATCGGGAACCATCTGACCCATGGACATTTCTACGTCCAGATATTTTTTTGATCTGACCATTCCATTTATCGAAAGCTTTCTGAGGGAAAGGCCACAGTGTTTTAGGTCTGAGCATACCAACTTTGTAACCTTCAGCTCTCAGGTAACCGATAGCTGTTCTTACAACTCTGGATGCTGTACCATAGGAAACGAAAGCATATTCTGCATCATCCAGCAGATATTCTTCCCAAGCCTGTTCGTTAGCTTCAACTTTTTCATAAACTTCATAGTGTTCATGGTTCCAGTCTTCACAGTCGTCGGGATCAATAACCAGGTTTTTGATGTTGTGTCTTTCGCCTTTGCCTTTACCTGTCAGAGCCCATGTTTTTTCAGGGATACCTTCTCTGCGAACATAGTTGAATTCTACGGGTTCCATCATCTGACCGATCAGACCGTCTGCCAGAACGATTACAGGGATGCCGTACATATCAGCGATATCGAAAGCTTCCATAACCATGTTAACTGCTTCCTGAACGGATGCGGGTGCCAGTACTACGTTGTGGTAGTCACCGTTTGCGCCGCCTTTAACAGTCATGTTATAGTCAGCCTGACCGGGCTGAATTGTACCCAGGCCCGGGCCCCCACGCATCATGTTGATGATAACTGCGGGCAGACCTGCGTTAGAGATATAACCGATACCTTCCTGTTTCAGTGCGATACCGGGAGAAGAAGAGCTGGTCAGAACACGTGCGCCTGCTGCTGCTGCGCCATAAACCATGTTAATCGCTGCTACTTCGGATTCTGCCTGAACAAATGTACCGCCTACTTTGGGCAGTTCACTGGATAAATATTCTGGTACTTCGCTCTGAGGAGTGATGGGATAACCGAAGAAATATCTGCAACCCGCCTCAATCGCTGCTTTACCAACTGCTTCGTTGCCTTTCATTAAAACTTTTGCCATTGATGTTCCTCCTCCCTTATTAGTCGAGCTTTTCTACTGTGATTGCGCAGTCAGGGCACATTTTCGCGCAGCTTGTGCAAGCGATACAGTCTTCGCTCACCATTTCTGCGGGATTGTAACCTGCGGGATTGATTTTTGTTGTCGAAAGAGCCAGTACGTTCTTAGGACAAACAGAAACACAAAGACCGCAACCTTTACAGATCACTTCATCAATTGTTACTCTACCTTTTGCCATTCAAAATACACCTCCATAAATATTTGAATTTACATCCAGGTTTTCCGCATATTAAACTTCATAGGGAACAATTCCCCTGCAAGCCCTTCCGGTACGCCTTCTGTCAAAAGTTCTTCAACATAAGTTACGTACTTTACAGGGACGCCTGTACGTTTGGTTACTTCTCTCAATATCGCATCTCCTTCAACGAGACACTGCGCTGTTGTTTCGCGAACCAGATTTGTGTTATTGATGAAGCCAGTCACTTTCAATCCCGAAGCATACTCCAGATTTTCCATCTGCTCGATCACACCTTCCGGTGTAGAGGTATTGGGACGATATGTATTGACTACCATAAAAAAGTCTGTTTCCTCCGGATGCAGAAGGGGTTTCATTCTGCCCAGAACCAGGGTGCCAACATCGTTGCCGCCCAGGTCAACCACATACTGGAATTCTTTGTTTGTAACAGGCATTGTCATCGCACCGGAAACAGCAGGCACGTCAGCGCCGGCTCCTTCGATATTGGATGCGATAACCATGATTCCCTTCTCTTCCAGTTCTTCCTTCTTTTCACGGGAGCGGAAATAAACATTTACGATATCCAAATCGGCAATGGCTACTTTTCCTTCGGTCTGTTCCCGAAGAGCAGTCACATAATTGACTGCGAATTCTGTTTTGCCACTACCGTAGTGACCTGTGATAATACGGATTCTTTTGTCATTAGAAACCATTTTCTCCACCTCAACTTTTCGATAATGCATATAGAATAAACGACATATTTTTTGGTCATTTTTTATAATTTATAAAATCAAATGGGTTAAATGCATAATTTGAATGTTTCATTTTTTCAAACTTTATGCAAAACTCCCCGATTTCTTCTGCTTTATGTATACATAATAACACACTTCTTTCCAGTTTGCAAGAAATTTAACATTTTTTTCGGGAAGCATCTAAAAAAACATAAAACCCTAGAAAAATGCTCCGTAATATAAGGCAATTTCCTATCTGTTTTCTTTACACATTTGTAAACTATTTATATTTTTTCTCAAAAAGATACATTTTATTTATACCTTTTGCCATTTTGTCTTACATCACATTTGTTTTTCAGCTTTTTCGAACAATCGCCGCAAACGTAGAAAACCTCACCTTTTTCTCTGCTTCAACAGGAAAAAGGTGAGGTTTTAAACTTGGTTTATAAACTTGTCTTACAATATTACATTAGATATTATACAGCAATTCTCCGTATGTGGGGAAAGGCCATACATCTTCATCCACCAGCATTTCCAGTGCGTCTGCGGGAACGCGCAGTGCCTGCATAGCTTCGAACACATAGTCACGGCAGAATACAGCCTGAGAGCGGCTGCTGCCTTTGAGCAGCTGTGCCTGCTCTGCCACTTCTTCCAAATGCTTCAGCGCCTTATGGAACTGGGCGATATTTTCATTGATTTCCTGAAGCAGTTCTTCCGCAACAGAAGTATCTCCGCCTACGGATTTGATGGCTGCCAAGGACTGTGCCACACTGCCTGCATATTTCAGTACAGCGGGACGAATCTGTTTGGAAGCAATGTCGATCATAGTCTTTGCTTCAATATTAATCTGTTTGATATATGCTTCATAATTGATTTCCGCACGGGAATGGAGTTCCAGACGGCTCAATACATGATGACGTTCAAAAAGACTGATGGCTTTATCTGTAATCAGTGCAGGAATCGCATCAACGGTGTTGCTGATATTAGGCAGACCTCTGCGGGCAGCTTCCTGTTTCCATTCTTCGGAATAACCATTGCCGTCAAAAATAATCCGTTTATGGGCAATATATGTGTCACGAATCAAATCGTGTACTGCTTCGTTAAAGTCTTCTGCTTTTTCCAGCTGATCCGCAAATTCCTTCAGTGCATCCGCTACGATGGTATTGAATACAAAGTTAGGGCCGGAAATAGAGCCAGAAGAAGGCGGCATACGGAATTCGAATTTATTCCCTGTAAACGCCAGAGGAGAAGTTCTGTTTCTGTCTGTGGCATCTCGGTTCAGATAAGGCAATGTGTTTACACCTACGCGCATTTTACCACCCTGCAAACTGCTGGTTGCTTCCCCATGTTCAATCTGGTCGAAAATATCCTGAAGCTGATCCCCAAGGAAAATGGAAATGATGGCCGGAGGCGCTTCTGCCGCACCCAAACGATGATCATTGCCATGGCTGGCAGCAGACACACGTAGAATATCCGCATACTGATCCACACCTTTGATGATGGCTGTCAGGAAAATCAGGAACTGTGCGTTTTCGTGAGGTGTTTTACCAGGATCCAGCAGGTTCTGTCCATCATCGGTACCCATAGACCAGTTGTTGTGTTTACCGCTGCCGTTGACACCGGCAAAGGGTTTTTCATGGAGCAGACAAGCCAAACCATGGTGGCTGGCAATACGTTTCATAGCCTCCATAATCAGCTGGTTATGGTCTGTTGCTGTATTGCAGTCGCTGAAAATAGGCGCCAATTCATGCTGTGCAGGCGCTACTTCATTATGCTGTGTTTTTGCGGAAACACCCAGTTTCCACAATTCCACATTCAATTCATGCATAAAACAGGCAATTCTTTCTTTGATGCTGCCGAAATAATGGTCATCCAATTCCTGACCTTTTGGAGGCGCTGCACCAAACAATGTTCTGCCTGTAAAGATCAGGTCTTTTCTCTTATTATACAGTTCACGGTCAATGAGGAAATACTCCTGTTCTGCGCCGGCATATACGCTGATCTTTTTGGCTGTTGTGTTGCCGAACAGACGCAAGATACGCATAGCCTGGTTGCTGACTGCTTCCATGGAACGCAGCAAAGGTGTCTTTTTATCCAGCGCTTCCCCTGTATAGGAACAAAACGCTGTGGGGATGTATAATGTTACGCCGCCTGCATCCTCACGCAAAAATGCCGGAGAGGTACAGTCCCAAGCGGTATAACCTCTGGCTTCAAATGTTGCACGCAGCCCGCCAGAAGGGAAAGAAGACGCGTCTGATTCCCCTTTAATCAGTTCTTTACCGGAAAATTCCATAATGGCTCTGCCATTGACAGGTGGTGCCAAAAAGGAATCATGTTTTTCCGCAGTGATGCCAGTCATAGGCTGGAACCAGTGGGTATAGTGTGTTGCACCACGTTCGATTGCCCAATCTTTCATAGCATTGGCAATGATATCCGCAATGGAAGAATTCAGCATTTCGCCTCGTTCAATGGTTTTTTTCAGTTCTTCATACACGTGTTTTGGCAAGTGATCCCGCATCATGGAATCATTGAATACATTCATGCCAAAAATTTCTGGAATTGATACTTTTTCGTACATACGCCGTTACTTTCTCCTTCCATACAGTTGTATTTCCTTATAAGCATGATATTTACATTATACAAATCTGTTTTTCATTTTGCAACGATTTTACTTTTACTTCGTAAAAAACAGCGAAACCATCACCTTTTTCCCCTTCTGCTTCCATTTTTTCGTGATTTTTCCAATGTCCGCTTTTATTTTCTGTACAAAAATAAGAACAGTATGGTTTTGTACCCACGCTGTTCTTATTCTCCTTACACAGTTTTCAGCTTCCAATGAGGAAGTCCAGAATATTTGCACCTGTGGATGTTTCCGCCCGATAAATTTCTGTATATCCGCATTTTTCACAGCTGATGGTAATGAATTTTTTATTTTGAATATCAAACAATTTTGCCATGGTGCCGCCAGTTGCCTGGAACTGATCCTGCACAAATTCATGACATCCGCATTTTGGACAAACAAACTGCATTTTTTCCATGTCTGCTCCCCCTTTTCCTCTATTTTTGTTTATCATACAAAAAACAATCCAAAAGCACAATAGCCTTTTCTCTATCTTAAGAAATTTGTCATGCTTATGCCAAACTTTCTTTTTCCCATATTTCCCTCTTGAACAAGAACACATGTTCGTATATAATAAAGATAATAAAACTGGAGGGATTGCCATGAAGCTTTTGAATAAACAAATTGATATGATTTCCTGGACTTCGAAAGAAGGTGTCGTCACGCCTGTGCGCTTTCGCATGGAAGAAGACGGAAAATCCATTGTCATCCGTATCGGGCGGATCTTACAGACAGAAAAAAATATGTTCGGCGGCACTCCCACCCTTTCTTTTCGCTGTGCCAGCGAGATTTGCGGACAGGAGCGCATTTATGAAGTCACTTATAACAGTGGCAGTCAGAAATGGCTTCTGAAGAAATACTGAATATCCCGCAAATAAAAAAGCACGAATTTTTCTGAAAATCATAGAAATTCGTGCTCTTTGTTTTTGTATGAAATGCGTTTCTTCCTCAGTAAATAAATTCTTTCTCAGAAATATAGTCATCCCCCAGTTCTGCCAATTCCATAGGAAATGCGTCTCCCTGACACAATTTCTGTAAAAAAACTTCCATTTCTTCCTGTCTGTCAGACAGACCGGAAACTTCTTCCCGTTCCAGTACCT
Source organism: Clostridia bacterium UC5.1-1D10 (assembly GCA_001304995.1). Classification (GTDB taxonomy): domain Bacteria; phylum Bacillota; class Clostridia; order Lachnospirales; family Anaerotignaceae; genus Anaerotignum. Next base: position 14,142 of record BBZU01000019.1, read on the forward strand.
GTCCGCCACTGATCTTGTCAATGGCAACACCGTACACATTTTCTCCCTTGGGAACGGGATGCACCAGCAAGAAATACCGCAATGTAAATTTTTGATTCTTTTCATCTGCAATCTGTTTTTCCCATAACATGCGCCGTTCCATTATACTCGCCCCTTCCACAATGATTCTTTAAACAGATTATAGAAATCATTATGTAAAAAAGCTATAAAAATTCCGTTAATAATACGGATTATCACACTCTTTACGTTTTCTTTATATCAGGAAAACAAAAGCAATTTATCTTCTGCGTGCAATTCCGAACTTTCTTTCGCTCTTGATGCCTCATTTCGATAAGAAACCATCTGATAAGACTGTCCATAACGCATACGGAAATATTCTGCCAAAATGGCAATAAACTGACCATTTGTAGGCTTTTCGATCATATGATAGCCGGATATTTCAAAATATACCTGCCTGCCGTTTTTCTTCCATGCACTCTCCACCGCATGACGAATAGCCCGTTCCACTTTGCTGGCAGAAGTATGATACATCCGCGCAATATCAGGATACAATCCTTTGGTGATGCCGATCATCACTTCCGCATCTTCCACTGCCATCATCACCGCCTGTCGGATGAAATGATACCCTTTGATGCTGGCAGGTACCCCCATGCGGCTGAGCAGGGAAGAAATTTCTGCCTCCAGAGCGGATACCCGCTGATGTTCCGGAACAGGTTCTTCTCGCTGTGTTGTCCAAATCTTCTCTTTACCTTCATAAGGACGCATAGGCTCTGTCAATTGATGAATCCGTTCCAAAAGCAATTCTCCCTGTATAGGCTTTGCCATGTAATAATCCGCGCCCATGGCAACTGCGCGGCGTACCACTGTATCGCTGTCAATGGCAGAAATCATAATGCATACGCATTCTTTTTTCTGCTCTTTCATCTGTTCCAGAACCCAGACGCCATCCTTTTCCCCCAAAATGACATCCATCAGCAGTACATCCGGCGCATTTTCCTGTACCATACGAAAGACTGCCGGGCCATTATCAGCCATACCTACGACTATCATGTCACCGCGTCGCTCCAGACAAAGCTTCAGCTTTTGCAGATAGAACAGATCCCGATCTGCAATGACCACCCGTATTTTATTCCTTACTTGCATAAAAATAAAACCCCCATTTTCTCCTTGTGTTTTTTCGGAAACTTCCCCTTGCGTAAGCCTATTATAACGCGGGTATCTGTTTCCATCCATACACCCCTGCCAAATTGCTGATTCCCTTTCATTTTTGACAAAGGATACCGCGAAAAATGTTATTCAGGCAAAAAATATGGCATTTCATGACGCAATCCGCATCCCCTTCTCCTATGAGATATCATTTCACGCTTTTCCAACAATAAAAAAAGACATGATGCCTGTCATAACAGGTATCATGTCTTTCATATTCTAAAAAATCAATCTTTCGGGCAGATTGCAATACATCTTGCAGTAAAACCAGCCGCGTTTTTCGCTTTGGGGAAACCACAGAAAATCAGAGAACCTACGGGAGGTACTTCAGACAGGTTATTCATCAGTTCCACCTGATAACGATTCTGTTCCAGCACATAAATTTCGCACAGGAATCCTTTTTCTCTGGCATTTGTTGCGGAATCTGTATCCGCAGGTTCGTGACCGATGGCTGCAACATTGCGTGTTTCCACCAGATACTTCAGCGCTTCCATGCTCCAGCCGGGATAATGACGATTGCCTTCGTCATCATAGTTGTTCATATCTTCCCGTTTAGACCAGTCTGTGCGTACTGCTACAAAGGAACCGGCAGGAATTTCGCCGTAAGTTTTTTCCCATTCCTGAATATCCTCAACAGTTGTCACATAGTCCCAGTTATCCGCTACCTTTGCAGATACATCAATGACGCACAGAGGCAGAATCATTTCTTCCACAGCAATATCCTGCAGTTCTCTGCCGCCGGGAATGAAGTGTACAGGTGCGTCTACATGTGTGCCATACTGGCTCACCAGACGGAATTCATGGGTACGGAATCCAACGGGATAGTCAAACAGGCGCAGTACGTCCATAGCAGGAAAACCTGCCCAGTGCGGTGTTTCAGGAGAAAGTTCGTGTGTCAAATCCACAAATCTGTAATTTTCTTTCCAATCTGCGTACTGCTCCCACAATTTCTTGTTCATCTTTCATCTTCCCTTCTGCATTTTATATTCTCCATTGTCAGTAAAAAACAGTGGTCTTGTCCCAGACAATCCTCTTTCATTTAATATTCCCCACGCAAGGGAAATTCCCTCTTTTTTCCCAGCAGGTTTCTGATTTTTTCACGGAAATAGTTTATTTGTTTTTCTTTTCCAAAAATTTTTTCATAGTCCATATAAGCCAAAGATAATACGCTGCTGCCCCAATCAGAAAACACAATCCCAGCCAAATCTGTGTTGGAATGAAATAGATGCAGACAATACCGATACAATATAAAATCACTGTGCCATAAGGCATCACTTTTCCAAATTTTCCAAATAATTCACTATACATTTCTCTGGATATCTGTACCTGCGCAGCTTCCTGCGCACTGCCCTTTTCCGTTAAAGCGATACTTAATCCCTGCTTTGTCAAAATTGCAAAGATAATCATCCAGACAATGCCCAGTGTATCCCCTTGCAAAAATCTACCTCCAAAATAAACGATTCCTCCAAATCCAATAATTAAAGTAAGAAATAAAACTTTTCGATGATATACCTTCATATGGATCTTCCCTCAGACCAGTTTTCTCCTTGCCCCTATGTAATAAAAGTATAGCATGGTTCCCTGATAAAATCCAGAAAAGCCCGTACCTGTCGGTACGGACTCTTCTGCCTCTGCTGCTTCCAGCATATTCTCAATAAAAATACCATAGCCCCTTGTAGGGTCATTGACAAACACATGGGTCACTGCACCTACAAGTTTTCCATTCTGCAAAATGGGACTGCCGCTCATCCCTTGGACAATCCCTCCTGTTTTTTCCAACAAATCAGGGTCTGTCACATGAATGACCATGCCTTTGCTGCTTTCTTTTCCAAAACGGTGTACCTGCTCAATTTCCACATCATATGCCTCTACCGCATCTCCCGCAATATTGGAAAGAATCTGCGCCTTACCCTCTTGAATCTCATCCTGAAGGGCAATAGGATAGCTTTCACCGGTAAAGGCCGAGGTATCCGCGGTACCATAAATGCCTACTTCCGTATTTTTTCAATATTCCCCAGTACCTCGTCCACCTCAATGATGCCGTTCAATTCCCCTGGTTCTCCTTTTTGTCCTTTCACGATCTCCGTCAAATGGGAAGATGTGATATGCCCTTGTTTTAAGGACATCAAACCGCCTGTGTCCACATCATAAATCCCATGCCCCAGTGCACCGAAGCGGTCTGTGGTTTCGTCAAAAAAGGTAACCGTGCCAATACCCTGAATGCTGTCCCGAATCCAGATGCCCAATTTATAGGCTCCATCCGCAGGACTGTACACAGGTGTTACCTCTGCTTTTTGTTCCACGCCATCCCGCACAAAAGCTACTTGTACCGGTGCACCGTCATGGCTGCCTACTGCCTCCAGAAAAGCTTCTTTATTGGGCATTGCTTTACCATCCACAGACTGAATCAAATCTCCCCGTTTGCAAGATACCTTTGCAGGGCTCTGTTTTGTTTCCTTCCGCATCCTCTACAAAACCGGTTCCCAGCACCAACAAGCCATCTGTGTCCATCTGCACACCAACAGTACGCCCGCAGGGAATGAGTCTTGTATCTGGCAGCACATTGGCTGAAACGGTTTTCACAGGCACTTTATCAAAAAGATAAAAGGTCACTTCCGTACTTCCCGCCTCATGGGCTTCCGCAGATACTTCCGTTCCCAAGGACAAATGAAAATTATCTGCCGTAGCTTTGCCGAAATGCCCAACACTTCCACACTTTCTTCTGTTTTCACAGAAACCGGCAGACGCAGATCGTAGGCTGTTGTCCGCCCTGCCATCAGTGTCATATCGTCCGGCAGCAAAAAACGTATGAGCCCCCAGCAAAAGAGCACTGCTGCCACAACCCAAAGCGTCAGGCATTTCCATCGGCATTTTCCTGCGTTTCCTTCCATAAAAAAGCCTCCCGCATTGTTTTTTTGAAACAAGCTTGTTTCTTTTTTATGATTGCCAGTGAAAAGCATCCTATACAGGGAAAGAAAATACAGTTTTATTTATGTTTGCTAAAAACATGGTTGTATCATTACAAAATTGTTTAAATGACTATATTATGATATTGTGCGATAACAGATTCTCAATTATGTGTTAACATAAAAAGAAAAAGGTAGGCGATTTTATGAGTATGAAAAAAACAATCGAAGCAGATTATTTTCTATCCCCCCCGTTGTCCGGTCTAAAACTACTTCAGAAATTCTCTATTTTGCTTATAATTTCTGTCATATTGAATCAATTTTCCGATTTTACAATTCCAAGTGAGCTAGACAATCCCATGATTGCAAACTTACATTTCCTTATACAATGCTTCTTAAAGCAAAGCACAATTCTCCTATCAATAGCAACTGGCTTATTCAGTAGTTTCCTGTTAGGAACTCATTTACAACACAAAGACAGTTACTTATTCTTTCGTAGCTTTCATCAAGATACACTCAATCAATGCTTAGATACTTTGTTTTATTTTTTTCAAGAATATGATATGCTAATTTTCAAAAATTCAAAAAGAAAATCTTACAAAATAGGAGCAAACAGAAATACTGAATCGCATTTTGATATCCTTTGCTCAACTGTATAAAACCATGGAAAAATATAGTTATCGGTTTGCATCTCAATATTTAGTTCTTGATATTTATACAGAACTACAAGAAATCTATAATTTTTCCAGAGAGATAACCCTTGCGATTCCACTTTCTTCTATTGATACCATTGCAGAAAATGGAAACTCTACTTTTTTTAACAATATTTTTTATTTATATCAATGTAAAAATAACGAGTACAGACAAATATATGATAAAATCCTGAAAATACAAACAGATTATACCAATCAAATTCATAAAGTATATGCAAATTCATAAAATATCTTTATATAATCATACAAAAAAGAGAAAGTCCATAAGGACTTTCTCTTTTTATATACAAATCTTATTTCAGGTTGAAGAATGCATCCAGACCCAGGTACTGAGCTGTTTCATCCAGTTCTTCTTCGATACGCAGCAGCTGGTTGTATTTTGCAACACGGTCTGTTCTTGCAGGAGCACCTGTTTTGATCTGACCAGCGTTTACAGCAACTACGATATCAGCGATGGTAGCGTCTTCTGTTTCACCACTTCTGTGGGATACAACTGCTGTCATTTTGTTTCTGTTAGCCAGCTGAATTGCATTGAATGTTTCTGTCAGTGTACCGATCTGGTTTACTTTGATCAGGATTGCATTACCAGCTTTCAGGTCGATACCTTTCTGCAGTCTTTCTGTGTTTGTTACAAACAGGTCGTCACCAACCAGCTGTACTTTGTCACCCAGTTCTTTTGTCAGCAGCTGCCAGCCTTCCCAGTCTTCTTCTGCCAGACCATCTTCGATGGAGATGATGGGGTATTTTTCAACCAGTGCTTTCCAGAATTCCACCATTTCTGCGGAAGTACGAACGATTTCTTTGCCAGCCATTTTGCTTTCGCCAGGGAAGTGGTATTTGCCGTCTTTTTCATCATACAGTTCTGTGGAAGCAGGGTCCAGAGCGATTTTGATGTCTTCGCCCCATTTGTAGCCAGCAGCTTCAACAGCTTCTTTGATCAGGTCGATAACAGCATCTGCTGTGGGCAGGTCAGGTGCGAAGCCGCCTTCGTCACCAACAGCTGTGGACAGACCTTTGTTTTTCAGAACTTTTTTCAGCATGTGGTAGATTTCTGCACACATACGCAGAGCTTCTTTGAAGGAAGATGCGCCAACGGGCATGATCATGAATTCCTGTACGTCAACTGTGTTGTCAGCGTGTTTACCACCGTTCATGATGTTCATCATAGGAACGGGCATTGTTTTTGCGTTGAAGCCGCCCAGGTACTGGTACAGAGGCATATCCAGAGCTTCTGCTGCTGCTTTTGCAACCGCCATGGAAACGCCCAGGATTGCGTTTGCGCCCAGTTTTGCTTTGTTGGGTGTGCCGTCCAGTTCCAGCATCAGGTTATCGATCGCAACCTGATCCAGAGCGTTCATACCGATGATTTCGTCAGCGATGATGTTGTTTACATTGTCAACTGCATCCTGTACGCCTGTACCGTTGTATCTGTCGCCGCCGTCACGCAGTTCTACTGCTTCGAAAGCACCTGTGGAAGCGCCGCTGGGAACAGCTGCACGACCAACTACGCTGTCATCAACAACAACTTCTACTTCTACTGTGGGATTGCCTCTGGAATCCAGAATCTCTCTTGCATAAACGTCTGTAATTTCGTAATAACCTTTCATGTGTTGAACTCCTCCTTAAAAATACCTATTGGTTGTTTCTCTTATTTATCTATGAGCAGGCTTTCACCTGTCATTTCCGCAGGTTTGGGCAGACCCATCATTTCCAGCAGTGTAGGCGCAATGTCCGCCAGTTTGCCGCCGTCTTTCAGGCCAATGCCGTCTGTGTAGTTAACCAAAATAAAGGGTACAGGGTTTGTGGTATGAGCTGTAAAAGCTTCCCCTGTTTCATAATCCACCATCTGGTCGCTGTTGCCATGGTCAGCACAGATGAACATCTGCGCATTTACTTTCAGCAGGGTATCCATCACTCTGCCGATGCAGGTATCCACGGTTTCCACAGCTTTTTCCGCTGCTTCCAGGATACCTGTATGACCTACCATGTCAGGGTTTGCGTAGTTGACAATGATCAGATCATATTCTTTGGATTCCAGAGCTTTGATCAGGCCATCTGTGACTTCCACTGCACTCATTTCCGGTTTCATGTCATAAGTCTCTACTTTAGGGGAAGGCACCAGCAACGATCTTCGTTGGGATTGGGTTCTTCCACACCGCCGTTAAAGAAAAATGTTACATGAGCATATTTTTCTGTTTCAGCAGTACGCAGCTGTTTCAGACCCAGAGAGGAAATATATTCACCCAAAGTGTTATCCAGACGCTGAGGTTTGAATGCCACTTCTTTATTGGGGATGGTAGGGTCATATTCTGTAAAGCAAATGTATTTCAAATCCTGAGGCACCTGTTCTCTGGCAAAACCGTCAAAATCAGGGTCGCACAGGCTTCTGGTGATTTCTCTTGCACGGTCAGGACGGAAGTTATAGAAGATCACTGCATCATGGTCGCTGATCTTACCAACTGCCTGTCCGTCTTCTCCTACCATGACAGTAGGTACGACAAATTCATCTGTTTTGCCGTTTTCATAGGATTTCTGGATACAGCCCACAGCATCCTGTGCTGTTTCGCCTCTGCCAAGTACCATGGCGTTATAAGCTTCCTGTACCCGTTCCCATCTTTTATCTCTGTCCATGACATAGAAACGTCCCATGACTGTGGCAATTTTACCCACACCGATTTCACGGATTTTTTCTTCCAGCTGTGCAGTATAGTCTGCGCCGGAAGCAGGGGGTGTATCTCTGCCATCCAAGAATACATGGACAAATACTTTTTCCAGACCATTCCGTTTTGCCAGCTGCAACAGTGCATACAGGTGTGTGTTATGGCTATGAACACCACCGTCAGAAAGCAGACCATACAGATGCAGTGCGGAATTGTTCTTTTTGCAATGTTCCACAGCGTCCATCAAAGCAGAATTTTCAAAGAAATCGCCATCTTCAATGGATTTTGTGATTCTGGTCAGTTCCTGATATACGATACGGCCAGCACCGATATTCAAGTGACCTACTTCAGAGTTCCCCATTTGTCCATCAGGCAGACCAACGGCACGACCGCTGGCATAACCCTTCACACAGGGATATTTTTCTTTCAGGCTATCCAAAACAGGTGTTTTTGCCTGTCTGATGGCATTGCCTTCTGTTCTTTCATTGATACCGAAGCCATCCAAGATCATCAGTACCGTTGTTTTTTTATCCATTCTCGTTTACCTCCCGTTTCGTGAGATAACTTACTTATTGTAATGCACGATATCTGCGAATTCTTCTTTCAGGCTTGCACCACCTACCAGACCGCCATCGATGTCAGCCATCGCAAACAGTTCTGCTGCGTTTTTGCCGTTTACGCTGCCGCCGTACTGGATACGTACTTCATCAGCCACAGCCTGTCCATATATTTCAGCCAGTACCTGACGGATTGCTGCGCAAACTTCCTGCGCCTGAGCGGAAGTAGCTGTTTTGCCTGTACCGATTGCCCAGATGGGTTCATAAGCCACAACGACTTTCTTCACATCGTCTGCGCTAATGCCTGCCAGACCGCATTTGATCTGCATGCGTACCCATTCGATGGTGATATTTGCTTCTCTTTGTTCCAGTGTTTCCCCACAGCACATGATAGGCAGCAGACCGCTTTCCAGTGCTTTTTTCACTTTTTTGTTTACAGTTTCATCTGTTTCCGCAAAATACTGTCTGCGTTCGGAATGACCGATAACAACATATTTTACGCCCATTTCTTTCAGCATTGCTGCGGAGATTTCACCTGTGTAAGCGCCGCTTTCTTCAAAGTGCATGTTTTCTGCGCCTACTGCAATGTTTGTGTCCTTCAGTGCTTCCAGCACAGGATACAGATCTACGAAAGGCACGCAGAATACAACGTCGGCATCTGTTGTATTCACTTTGTCTTTCAGCAGTTCGCACAGTGCTTTTGCTTCTGCGGGTGTTTTGTTCATTTTCCAGTTCCCTGCAATGATTTTCTTTCTCATAATGAAATACCATCCTTCTTTATTTTTCAGCTGCCCATGGTGCGGGCTGCTGTCTGTTCGATTCTCGCTACGATGTCTGCACCGGTCATGCCGGAAGAAACCATGATTCTGGGGATTGCCCCACGGGAAGTGTTGCGGTTGATCACACCTGGCTCAATGGTAAAGAGCAGAGAAAAACCTTCATCCAGCAATGCCTGCTGCAATTCCGGTGTGTTCTGTCCATTGGGATAAGCCAATGCTTTCACGGATGTTCTCCGTGTAGGCAGATTTGCTTCCAGTGCTTCTTCCCCTGCCAATGCCGCTGCCACAAAATCCTCTGTGGTGGTCTTGCCGGCAGGTACATGGTTGCTGGTGTGATTATAAATACCAACCTTGCTGTTATTGATCATTTCAGATGCATTGCTCCATGTGAATTTCTTCAGACCAATCTGATTGGTGATATAGTCTGTCACCACAAAGATGGTCACAGGCACATTATACTTCCGGAAAACAGGATACGCAAGATCATAATTGCTGTAATATCCATCATCCATGGTAATGCACAGATATTTTACCTTCATATCCAGTCCACTATCACCATCTGTATCTTTTTCCTGTTCTTTTTTTGCCAGGATCTGATCCAGTTCTTCCATGGAAATGATGGTGTATCCCTGTTCTTTGAAGTAACGGATCTGTTCTTCCAGTTCTGACTGCATGGTTGTGATGCCATCACCAAAGCCCATATCCCGTACTGCAAAATGATGATACATCAATACAGGAATGTATTCTGTGGGATCCACCTTAGGCAGTGCTTCTGTTTCTTCCACTTTCTGGTCACTCTTCAATACATCCACTGCCGCCTGAAAAGCATCGGGGTTCTTTTCCGCTGCCATGGCAACCTGTGTCATGCCCAAAAGCATGACCATGGTCATAAAAATCGTAAAAATTCGTTTCATAGTTCTATGCCGCTTCTTTCTCTTTATATTTACCTTCTCTTTGTTTCCCCGAAAACAAATTCCCCTGAGATGAAATTATTTATCGTCTACTGCTACAACGCCAGGCAATTCTTTACCTTCCAAGAATTCCAGAGATGCGCCGCCGCCTGTGGAAATGTGTGTCATCTTGTCACCATAACCCAGCTGGTTTACAGCCGCTGCGGAGTCACCACCACCAATGATAGTTGTTGCGTCAATGGCAGCCATTGCTTCTGCGATTGCTTTTGTGCCTTTTGCGAAGTTTTCCATTTCGAATACGCCCATAGGGCCATTCCATACAACTGTTTTTGCCCCTTTGATGGCATCTGCAAACAGTTCTCTTGTTTTTTCACCAATATCCAGACCCATCCAGCCGTCAGGAATTTCGCCTGTGGGAACTGTTTTGTATTCTGTGTCGTTTTTGAATTCTTTTGTGATCACAGTATCAACGGGCAGCAAGAAGTTTACGCCTTTTTCTTTTGCTTTTTCGATCATTTCTCTTGCGTAATCCACTTTATCCAGTTCCAGCAGGGATTCACCAACATGGCCGCCTTTTGCTACTGCGAAAGTATAAGCCATACCACCGCCGATGATCAGTGTATCAACTTTTTCCAGCAGGTTATTGATAACGTTGATCTTATCGGAAACTTTGGAACCACCCAGAATTGCTACAAAAGGACGAACAGGGTTGTTTACTGCGTTGCCCAGGAAAGCGATTTCTTTTTCCATCAGGTAACCAACTGCGGATTCTTCCACAAAAGCTGTTACACCAACAGTGGAGCAGTGTGCTCTGTGGCTGGTACCAAATGCGTCGTTTACGAAGATATCTGCCAGAGAAGCCAGTTCTTTGCTGAAGTTTTCTTCATTTTTTGTTTCTTCTTTGCGGTAACGTGTGTTTTCCAGCAGTACCACATCGCCGTCTTTCATTTCTGCCACAGCTTTTTTCGCGTTTTTCGCCGACAACATTATCGTCTTTTGCGAATACAACCTCTTTGCCCAGCAGTTCGGACAGGCGTTTTGCCACAGGTGCCAGAGAAAGTTCAGGCTTGGGTTCGCCCTTGGGTTTGCCCATGTGAGAGCAAAGGATCACTTTGCCGCCGTCTTTCATCAATTTTTCAATGGTAGGCAGTGCTGCTGTGATTCTGTTTTCGTCAGTGATGACACCATCTTTCAGAGGTACGTTGAAATCACATCTTACCAGAACACGTTTGCCCTGTACTTTCAAATCGTCTACGGTTTTTTTCTGTAACATAAGGGTTCTCCTCTCCATTTTAAAATATATCGGTATATTTTTTTATTCTGTATGAACAGAATTACCATTCTACTGTGTATTATACTGCGCATTTCAAAGACCCGCAAGCCGCAGCATTTCCAGCGCCGCGCCTTCGTCCATAATGAATACCGCATTGGACATGCTCTTGCTCAAGGCAAGCAGACTTGCTGCCTTCTTTTTGCCTCCTGCGGAAACAATCACATGCTCCATCCGGTGTACTTCTTCAAAGTCCACGCCAATGGAATTTGTTTCATATACCACTTCACCTTTATGGTTGAAGTAATAGCCGCAAGCTTCTGCAACGGCATGTTCCTGCCGAAGCAGTTTGCATGTATCATTATCCAGACGGCGTTTTTCCGCCATTTCCACGGCATCTCCAACGCCCAGCAACAAAATATCCACTCGTTTCAATTCATCGATGGTTTCTGCTACTTCCGGTTCTGATTTCATTTCTTCCAGCACATTTGCGCTGAGGTTATCCGGCAGATGCAGCATACGGTAATCGGCTCCGGCTTTTTCCGCCAGTTTTGCCGCCAAGGTATCTGCCTGCAATTCTAGCTTTCTGCCGATGCTGCCGCGGGCAGGCAATACCATTTCCGCTTTCTGCACCGCTGTATAAGGCATGGCTTCTACCAATGCTGCCATCGTCGTTCCGCCGGTGATGGCGATACGGCTGCTGCGGCGCATGTTTTCCAGAAGGACTCTCGCACCGATCTGTGCCATTTCTTTGACCGTACGGTCGCTTTCGTCGGAATTGCCCTGTGCCAGCAATACCCGCTGCGCGCCAAGGATTTCACGCACTTTTTCTTCCAATTCGGACATTCCTGTCAGACTGGAGAACAAATCACTGAGGTTTTCCAAAACACTCAGACCATCTTCCGTTACAGACATACCTGTTTTGGAAACCTTCACCAGCCCTTGGGCATTAAGTTTTTCAATTTCACTGCGTACCGTTCTTTCTGTCATTCCAAGAGAGATTACCACCAGCCTTCTGCCGCATGGTTCCAGCAGACGAACGGTTTTCAAAATGCGGTATCTCTTTACCAGTTCCTCTGTCAAATCAGGTACGATCTTACGCACCATCTGCAGTTTTTCTTCCATGTTGCTCACCTCTTTGGATGCTTTCCGTCCCGCTATGCGTTTTTTGTCCCGCATAATTTCAAAAAGTGGCTGACATAAGAAAAAATCTCCCGGTATTCCCCAATCCTTCTCATATCAGCCGCTTCCAGACGCATGCGTCTAATTCTTCTTAAGCCTGTTCTACTTTTACGGAATCGTCTACATCACTGTCTGTGCAGCAGCATTCATCGTCACAGCATTCGTCATCCAGATCGTCCCAATCGTAGTCCCAATCTTCATCGTATTCGTCATCCATTTTTGTTTTCAGCAGATAAACAACGCCAAGTGTAACCACTGCCAGTACAGCCGCAACGACTGCCAGCACGATGAACATGGTTTTCTTTTCGTCACGGTCCTGCAGCACAACAATTTTTTCTTTCAAATCGCTGAAGCTGGGTCTTACTTCAAAATACTTTTTCATAGCACTCTCTCCTTCACGTTTTGTTCTGCATAAATTTTTTCTTCAAAAATTCCTTATTCTTTCGCATCTCACTATATTCATAGTATGCTTTTTTCAGAATCTGGCGCTCATCGTTGAATTTGAGCAGATGATAAGCCTCATGGAATTTATAAAAACCCGCATCTGCAAAGTACTCCTCGCTCTGCGGTTTGCAGTAAAAGGAATTTGCACTCATCAAATACCAGTGCACCGTTTTGTTGACGGTATCTTCTCCGCCTTTGAAGGTATACTGTGTTTTGCCTACATATTTGATGATCTCGCCATTGGCACCTGATTCCTCTTTCACTTCACGCAGAGCAGTCTGGCGGTATGTTTCATTTTCTTCCACGGTTCCTTTGGGCAGAACCCAGCCCATATATCTGCCGTTCTGATTCTTATAGAGCAGGAGGATCTTCCACCTGTGTATCACGACGCCGCCGCAGCTTACTGCTTCAATCACCGCATTCCCTCCGCTTTATTATTTTATATGCCATTCGATATCAGTATACCGCTTTTTCCTCTGCTTTTCAAGACAAAGAGTAAATTTTACTGTTTTTGGGACAATTTTTCTCCTGTGGGACGAAACGGGGATTTTTTCAGTAATTCTGCCATATGGCGCAGGCCGGTAATAATAAGCAGTCCCATAAGCAGCGCCAAAAAAATCTCTGCCGCCGGAATGTCTGCCAACAACAGGTAATTATACCAACCATGATACAGATAAGGTACCAGAAAGGCAAGGAGCCAACCAACTTTTCTTCCTGTAAATTTCGTCTCAGAAAGCCAATATCCCATCTGCACAGCATATAATCCATGTCCTGGAATAGAAATCACTGCTCTTGCCAATGCAGTGCCTATGCCACCCCAAAGAGGATGGGTCACATACACAATATTTTCGATCCATGCAAAGCCTAAAGAAATGAAAACAGCGTATACAATGGCGTCAAATGGCTCATTATATTGCGGATTCCTCGCTAAAAGCGCCAACAGAAACAACAGTTTCACACTTTCTTCCACCAAAGCCGCCTGCAAAAAAGCTGCCGCAAAGGGAAGATCTGTCAGTGGAAACATCGCTTCCACCCACTGTCCTACACCGTAAATGACAAAAGTAGCGTAAACGCCAAAAAGCAGCCCCCATAAAAGCATCTGCCACGGTTCTTTTTCATACTTATCCCGAATGTAAATATAAAACAAACCAATGATAATGGGGGCTGTTGCTGCCTGTATCAAATTGTCACCACCTTTTGTTTTTCATATCTTTCCCCATTTTTCCGAAAAATTTTCTTTTTTCCGAAAAATCATAAAAAAACAAAAGTGGTATGTTATGAAAAATCAACCGTATCCGTGTGTCACATGACGCCAAGTTCCCTCTTCATCTTTGACCAAAACCCATTCCCAATCTTCATAAGTATCATTGGGATTTAAGGAACCATCACCGCCGGAAGCGTCCACATCGAAAGTAGATACAAGCACAATGGCTTCCTTCGCTTCATAAGCTTCTGCCCATTCTGCGAATTCATCCTGATGGTCATCGCCTGCATAAGTAATTTCCCGTAGTGTACAGCCTTCGAATTCTTTCGCAAAATATGCTTCTGCTACACCAACAGCTTCTAAAATTTCTTCTTCTGTATAAATTGCCGAAGGTTCCCATGGTGTGATTTCCGCCTGCGCCACATTGCCACCGCTACCGCACATCATCACCAAGGAAAGCAGCAAAGAAATCCCCATTTCATACATAAAACCACTCCTTTTCCAAATTCAGATACCATTTTGAAAAAACAAAACAGGCAGTCAAGAATTCTCCCACTGCCTGTCATTGTTCTATTTGAAAAAGCAAACTGCCTTTTCTTATTCTGTTTTGATGGCTGTCAGTGCGCTCAATTTCATGGCACGTTTTGCCGGCAGATAGCCAGACAAGACGCCAATAACTGTGGCAAAAGCAACAGCGGATAGATAAAGCCATACGGGAATGGAAGATGTCATTTCACTTGCCTGTTTAGTGGCAACCAAATTGACAATGAGCGACATGAGGAAACTTGTGATAATCCCCAGCACACCTCCTGCAAATCCGATAAACGCCGCTTCTGTCAAAAACAGCAGTTTAATATCCCGCAGAGAAGCACCGATTACCTTCATGATACCGATTTCTCTGGTTCTTTCATAAATGGCCATAACCATAGTATTTGTAATACCAATAGCTGCTACAATCAGGGATACGGCACCGATGGCACCCAGTACCATACGCAGCATCTTTGTGGTTTCTTTCATGGTATTCAGCTGATCTGTCAAGCTGGATGCCTGGTATCCCATATCTTTGATCTGCTGCTGCACTTCCTGCACCTTATTCAGGTCACTTACTTTCACAGCTACCTGTTCATATTGACCTTTTTTCTTTTGGCTCGCACTTCCTGAATTGTTCTGTTTTTTCTGCCATGCTTCTTTATCCTTCTGGATTTTTTCCATCTGCTTCAGGGGCATCACAACACTATATCCATTGCCGCCTCCATCGGGCATAATTCCCAATACAGGTGTTTTAATGGGTTTGATGGATTTATCTGCATGCTTTGTGCCATAATTCCAGTCATAAGTCATAATGACCTTCTCTTCCATCACATTGATTTCCGGAGGTTCTGTCTGCATCTGCATCTGCCAGCTCAGTTTGGGATTGTAAAAGCTCGTAATAACGCCGCGGCCAATAACAATACCTTCTTTATCTTCCGCCGTCAATGTACGCCCTTCTTCCACTTTATAACCAAGGGCTTCCATGGCACTAGGATCGATGCCAATAAAACTAGCATTGCTTACATACTTTCCACAAACCAACATCATACTTTCTCGCACAATAGGTGATACAGCTTCCACATATTCCATCTGCTTAAACTTATCGATGGCTGCGGCATCCAGCACCGCTTTTTTCTGTGGTTTTCCCCTATTGGCATTTGTATCACTGCTGATGTACATATCGCCATTGTTGCTGTAAACATCAATGACTTGCAGGCTGCCCCATTCTTCCACCTGTTTCTCGAAACTTTCATTCATGCCGATCCCGATGGAAATCATGACAACAATGGAAGTTGTGCCGATGACTACCCCAAGGATGGTCAGAAATGTCCGCAGTTTTCGCTTCCAAAGGTTGCGCACTGCCATCATGATCAAATCTCGTGTACTCATAAGGGCATACCTTCTTTGTCATCGTCGTCCTCATCATCATCTTCCAATTCTTCATCATCGAAATCCATGCTTTCCGCAAAACCGTCAGGATCTTTCTTCTGTCTTCTGATGAACAGGAACAGACCCATACCCAGAATCACAACCACACCAATACCGATGATGATATTTTTCATAGTCAGGCCATTCTGAGGAGGTTCCGCACCTTCCCCTTCACCTTCAGGCATCACAGGTTCTGTGACATTGAGCACATAATCCCGACGCTGTTCAATGGTTTCTCCACTGGCATCTTCATAGGACGCTATAATGCTGACAGGCACTTCCCCAATGGTATTGGGTGTAAATGTCACTTCGTAGTAATCACTTGCACCTGGATCCATATTCCCTACATAGGTACTTCTCTGGCTGCAATCTACGTCACCTTCCACTTTGAACATAACGTTATTCAGTGCAACTTTACCTGTATTATAGTAGTTGAAGGAAACAGTCACAGGCATATACTGTTCCATGGATTCCGGCATAGCAAAGTCATCCATGTTCAGTTCTGTTACCTGTTCCACGTTGATGCCCAGCAGTTCTTTTGCAGTATATTCGTTGCCTTCCGCATCTTCATATTCAAAATTCACGGTCAGTGTATAAGTCTTTGGCTGTGCATTGGGTACGACATACAGCCGCAGTTCTTTATCCACAGTGCCTTTAGGCGGAATTGCGTCGAAATAGTAAGTATTACTGCTGTTAACAGGTGTAAAGATATTCCCGGATTTTTCTGTTTCAGAAGATGTTTCTTCTGCCAGTGTCAGGAACATTTTGATATTTTTTACGCCTTTGTCTTTATGCGTATTCATCAAAGACAGATTCAGATCAAATTCTTCCCCTGCCATAACAATCAATGGATCACAAACATACTTGCTGACGATAATCTTAGGTTTGCTCTTATTCTTATCGTCTTCGCTTTCTCCTTCCTTATCCTTTTTGGGATTGGAAATGTTGACGCCTGCATACTGTTTAAATGTATTCACTTTTGTTCCGCCGGAAGTATATTCCACTGTGAACTGGATTGCGTAGTTCTGGCTGGAAGCCTGATTGGTTCCCGCAAAAGTAAATGTCATGGGCATACTTGCGCCGGGTGCCAAAGACATAACATTTTTTACGCTGCTAGATTTAGGTACTACTGCTGAAGGATCCAGACCTTCCGCTGTGATGATAATATCTTTTGCTGCTACCTGTCCAGCGTTGTACAGTTCAAACTGGATCGGGAAATTCTGGTTAACACCGTATGTGCCTGTCGGCTCTTTCATATTTCGGATGATGATCTGAGACGCTTTGCCGCTGACACCACCTACATTGATGTAGTAATCCTGTGTCTTTTCGTATTCTTTGCCCATTTCATCCATATATTTCAGCTTTACAGTCACAGGATAGTTCCCTGCCGCCATATCTGCGCTGGTTGCCAGAGGGAAAGAGAACTTACCTTCCTGCCCGATATTCAGCGTTCCCAACTGTACGCTGCTGAAACCGCCGCTCAAGCTAATACCTTCTGTTGTCAGTTTATCCAGAACAACTTCTGCCTGATACATGATCTGACTGCCTGTATTCTTCACCCGTCCGGTCAAAACACCGCCAGTACCGGGAGAAAGGCTTTCTGGCTTCATCTGCATCTGATCAAATAAATAAGAAGGTTCTCTGTCAAAGCCTTTGAGTTTGATATAAATGGTATCAGAACCACTGTAAGAACTGCCCATAGGATCTTTGTATGTATAGCTCAGTGTAATGGGATAGCTTGCCTTATCAGGAGAGCCATTCATATTCACATAGAGTTTCAATGTTTTGGTGCCATTGATACCCAAACTGCCTACATTTTCCCCATCGGAAAAGCTCAGTTTAAAGGGTGGCATAGCTTCTTCGCTTTTTGCACGAACCACAACATTATCAGCAATGGCGTCCCCTTTGTTCTTGATCTGAATGTTCAAACGATTTTCCTTATTGTTCTCCACTTCATAAACACCATCGCCTGCCACAAACACCTGCGGGGTGCCGATATCAAAATTATCGTCTGCCATAATGGGAACTGACAACCCCATCAATATAGATACTGACAAAATCATGGCAAATACACTTTTCCACGTTTTCTTCCTCATACGTCCTCTCCTCCACTCTGTTGTTTCTCATCTATCCGTTCGATCTTTCCATCCATCATGACCACAATACGGTCAGCGTATTCCGACAATTCCATATCGTGGGTAACGATGACCAACGTCTGGTTATTTTTCTTTGCCAAACCTGTGATCAGATCCATCATTTCGTAAGTAGTCTTGGTGTCCAGATTCCCCGTAGGTTCATCGGCGAACACTACCTGTGGGCTATTGATAAACGCTCTAGCGATACTGACACGCTGCTGCTGACCGCCGGACATTTCACTTGGTTTATGATTAGCTCTGCCTTCCAGCCCTACGGCTTTCAGCATTTCCATGGCCCGTTCATTCCGTTCCTGCACAGGAACACCGCGGAAAATCAACGGCAATGTCACATTTTCCATGGCTGTCAACGTTGGCAGCAAATTATAGGACTGAAATACAAATCCTACATACTTTTGTCGAAATTCTGCCAGCTGATCCTCATTCATGCGCTCAATGTGTTTTTTATTAAATATAATTTGTCCGCTGGTGGGTTTTTCCAGCCCCGCAATCAAATTCAGCAATGTGGACTTACCGGAACCAGATTTCCCAAAAAGACAGCAAACTTCTCCCTGTCGGATGGAAAGATTGAGTCCATTGACTGCGGCTATGGTTTCCGCTCCCATACGGTAAAATTTCGTCACATCTTTGATTCGGATAATGCTTTTTCCCAAGCTTCTCCTCCCTTCTTTTGGAAATGATTAAATCTTTTAATCATTTTTTAATATTCATATTATAGCATGGACTTATTACAAAACTACACCCATTTTTTTACAATTTTCTTAATACTGGTAAATTTACAAAGTCTTTTTGTGCAACATGATATACAAAAACAGTAAATTATTAAAAAATCAACAACTTTTCCAATAAAAAAAGGATATTTCTTCTTTTTTCTTCGAAGAAATATCCTTAATAAAGTCGTTTTATGATAATCCGGTTCTTTCCAAATATGCTTGTAAATCAATGTCCCACTGGGCGTAGGCTTCTTCACCTCTGTGGTCTGGCAGATCATAAGTCTGATCCAGATAATTGCCCAGCCATTCACTGACTTTCACGGAGCCAGTCAGGTTCACATGGCCCTGATCGTAATAATCCACCGCAGGGTCAAGCCCCACTTGTGCACGGATTTCTTCTGTATCGAAATCCACATAGTCCACACCCTGTTCTGCCGCAAAGGCTTCCATAGCCTGACTCTTTTCATAAGTCCAGCTCATTTTAGGCAGGTGGAGCAGCACCACATCAATGCCTTTTTCCTTACACAAAGCAATGGATTTTTCTGTATATGCCAATGCGCTTTCATCAAAAACCGCTGTTTCCCCCGTAGGTTCCATAAAGCCATCCGGATAAGCCTGAGGAGAAATGTCCCGCAGATAAACATGGCCTTTTTTGAAGGAATGCTTCATGAGCGGTCTTGGTTCCGCGTCTGCCGGATTCACTTCTTTCCAGCGTTCATGGTAACGGAACAGTGGGAACACATAAGACAGTGTAGTTTGGCGGTCATCCGCTGCTGTCGCCTCCTGAATGATTTCCCATTTATAAGTAGAAAGTTTCATGCCATCCATGGCACGGCGCATATCCCCCTCCTGTTCCGCATAATCGTAAGACTGGAACAGATTGTCACAAACCAGTACCACCACTTCAGGATTCTGATATTCCAGAGATTCTGCCAGAAGTCCATAGCTGACAGAAGGTGCCTGCAATGCTGACGCTCTGGCATATCCTGTAAAGCCATGATCCTGATACATAAGCATAGAAGATACCCCACGTAAAAGAGGGCTGCTGCCGATGTAAAGCACATCTAAGCTATCTTTCGGTTCATCATAAAAAGCATGAATTTCGTTTGTTTCGTCGTCATCCCGGCGATACATCTGGGTGAACTGCCCAAACAGCAGCACAAATACCAGACAGAAGGCAGAACAACGAGCAATGATATTGATTTTTTTACCCATATTCTTAGAACCCCCGGTAAATAAAGTCTGCCGCGTTATAGTTCAAACCGTAAACGCCGAAAATGATTAATGAAAATACTGCACACAGATACACTGCCCAACGGAAATACAAATTCTGTTTTGCCAGTGTTTCCCGTACTTTGATACCGCATTCCTGCATAATGCTGACAGCCAGCAGCACCAGAGATGCCAGTACCAATACCCACAGGTCTTTGCTGTCCAGACCAAGCTGGAGCAAACCGCCATTAAAGAGAATATCTGTATCCCAGTTGACGATCATAGAGTGCATCATGGAAACAGAAATACTGAAACCTGCCGCTCTGGTGATGATTTTCCCAAGCGCTACCAGCACCAGTGTCCGCAAAATCTGGAACAAATGCCAGCTGAAGCACTGGGTATTGATATGGAGTTTTTCAGCCAGATTCCGAAGAGGTTCCTCAAACAAAATCCCCAGTACGATGAGCGTACCATTATAAAAACCAAAGGCAATGTATTTCCATTCTGCCCCATGCCAGATACCGATGAGGAAGAAAATGATGAACTGCGGAATCAACACAGGCAGCATTTTCCCAATATAGTTGCCCAGCACCTGACGGCCTTTTTTCCCTACCTTTGTAAAAAATTTAGACAAAGACAAAGGATAGAACACATAATCCCGGAACCATGCACCAAGGGTGATGTGCCATCTGCGCCAGAAGTCAGGGATGCTTGTTGCCAGATAAGGTCGTTCAAAATTTTTCTCCAAGTCTACGCCAAAAATCTGCGCCGCGCCGGTAGCAATGTCAATACCGCCAGAGAAATCCCCATAGAGCTGGATGCAGTATACCAATGCCGCTACGGCTACGTAAGTTCCGCCGAATGTATCAGGGAATCCAAACACATTATCTACCAATACAGAAGCTCTGTCCGCAATGACCAATTTCTTGAACGCGCCCCAAAGCATGAGCTGCACACCAAATTTTGTGCGTTCATAGGAAAAGTCATTTCCTTCAAACAACTGTTTAGACAGATGCTGGAATCGTCCAATAGGCCCCTGCACAATGGTAGGGAAAAAGGAAATGAACAGCGCCAATTTCCCGATATTCTTCTCCGGCGCTACCTTTTCCCGGTAAACGTCGATGAGATAGCCCATGGTCTGGAAGGTATAAAATGAAATACCCAGAGGCAGAAGGAAATGGAACACAGGCAGTTCCACAGGCGCTGAAATCTTCGCGAATAAGGCGTTCAGATTTTCACTGACAAAACCGGAATATTTCAGCACTGCCAGAATACCAAAGTTGAATACCAATGTAGGTACCAGAACCCGGCGTTTTTTCTTAGTGAAATCCGCTTTCCACGCCTTTTTGCCATCTCTGTCTAATTCTGCCTTCACGGCATTGTAAGCAGCTTTGTTTTCTGCCGCCATGTTTCCTAATTTCGTTGTTGCGATGTATGTGCTGATGGTTGTGGCAAACAGGTATACAAAGTATTTGACACCTGCGAAATAATAAAAGACATAATTAACCACCAAAAGCGTTACCCAACGGTAACGCTTCGGCGTCAAATAATATACAGCAACAGCCAACACCAGAAACATCACAAACTGCATAGATGTGAATGCCATAATGTTTCTCCCTGTGCTTGATTAGTCTTCCTGCAGTCTGGTTACCAGTGCCATGATTGCTTCAACGGAATTGAAGTTTTCGGGCACGATTTCGTCTGCACCGATTTCAATGTCGTAAGCGTCGCACAGTTCGCCAACCAGTGTTACGATGTCAAAGGAATCCAGTTCGCCGCTGTCTACCAGTTCTTTGTTGTCCTCAAAGTCTACGTCAGGTCTGATTTCTGCCAAGATTTTCAATAAGCTTTCCATGTCACATTATCCTTTCTTCTCTTTTATCATTACCGGAGCGATTCTGCCATCAGGCAGAAAGCCCAGCATTTCATACATTCTCTGTGCTGACGGATTATCCGTCCGCACCCACAGCTGACAACGCAGTGCGCTGTCCTTCACCTGCCAGATCCAGTGTTTCACCAGCATTTTGCCGATGCCCTTTCCTCTGGCTTCTTCTTTCACTGCCACCTGCCACAGAACGGAAACCTTCTTTTCCTGGCCAAAACGCAGGAAGCCCAGCAATGTTTCATCTTCCATAGCAACCAGCAATTCTTTTGCCCGGATAGACGCCAGCAATTCCTTTTTCTCCGGCAAAGCGGAGGTATAAGGCTCAAAGCTGTTTGTCATAATCTCCAAAATCTCATCTGCCTGAGATTCTGCGGCAAACTTTGCTTCACGGGTTGCGGAAATACCTTCCTGCATGGGCATCATGAGCCGTTTCCGTTCCAGATAAGGCACAAATCCAACAGCCTCCCATGCGGATGCCTTTGGTTCCTGCCCTTTCCGTTCCAAACAAACCTGCTCCAATACCAGCGGTTTGTCCATTTCCGGTACAGCCACCGGCAAAGTGCCTTTTTCCAGAAAGAAATAAAAATCATAATGTTCTTTCTTTTCAAAAATCAGGTAACAGCCATGTTCAAAACGCATGACCATCCATTTCTTTGCCGCTGGCAGATATTCTTCCTCCGGCAGAAAGAAATTGGTCATGGCCCGTTTGCTGTGCCAAGCCCTCAAAAGTGCTTCTAAAGTTTTGGTATCAGGAATTTTCTTGAACATAATACTCTCTCAATCGCAATCTGTCAATTTTTCCATTGAGTGTCTGAGGCAGAGATTCCATCTGGATCATCACATTGGGGAACATGTATTTTGGTACTTTATCCCGCAGTTTCTTCAGGATATAAGCCTGTGTGGCTTCTGCACCGCAGTAGAAAAGCACGATTTTCTGGGTATCGTTGTCGTAAATGCAGGCACCGTTTTCCACCAAGTCGATGGAAAGCACTGCTGTTTCGATTTCTCCCAGTTCGATACGATGTCCCATGTGCTTGATCTGATGGTCTTTTCTCGCAAGGAAAATGATTTCCCCATACTCGTTATATTTCGCAATATCGCCGGTTTTATAAATTTTTTCGGGATAATAGGGATTCAGCGGATTCTGGATAAAGGCTTCTTCTGTTTTTTCCGGATTGTTGTAATATCCCAATGCCAGACAGCGCCCTCTTACACAAACTTCCCCAGATTCTCCCGGTTCTGCCAGACGGTTGTCTTTCAATAAGAAAATGTCTGTATTCCGGCAGGCATGTCCGATGGGCAAAGGCTCATCATCGGCAAATTCTCTGTCTACAATATAATAAGTACAATCCACAGTGGTTTCTGTGGGGCCGTAAATATTGGCAAACATAGCATCTGGATAATGCCGCCGCCAGTAATTAAACTGTTTGGTTGGCATTGCTTCCCCTACAAACATAATTTTCTGCAAATAAGCCGGACGCACTTTTTCCAGAGCGTCTGTGTTTGCGATGATACACAAAGCGGAAGGTACCCAGTCAATATAATTGATCTTCTTTTCTTCCAGATAAGGAAGCAGTTTCACAGGGAAAGAGAAAAGCATCTTGGGGATGATTTCCATTCTTGCCCCGGTTTTCAATACCGCGTAAATATCTTTGACGGAAGAATCAAAGTAGAAAGGCGCCTGATTGCCGATGATTTCTTTTTCTGTAATGGAAAAAGTTTCTGTATACCATTCTGTCAGGTTCACAACAGCCTGATGGCTGATGACAACGCCTTTGGGCACTCCAGTGGAACCGGAGGTGAACAGCGCATAGAGCGGGTCTGTGTCAATGGCTTTCCGCCGTACTTCCGCCAGTGCTTCCTCATCCACGTTTCCTTCCGGAATTTCTTCCAGCACCAGTGTTTCTCCTGTGTAACCCAGTGCTGCCGCCTGTTTTTTGCTCTTTTCATCAATAAGAAGCACCACAGGCTTCAATGTTTCAAATATGGAAAGAATCCGTTCTTTAGGCATGGTCACATCAATGGGGGTGTAAAAATTCCCGCTGTAAACACAGCCCAGAAATGCCGCGATCATATCAGGGGTTTTGTCTGTCATAACTGCCATAGGCGCGTTTTTCACACCGTAGGACAATAAAGCAGAACCAATTTCTTTTGCCCGCTGCACCAGCTGACCAAAAGTTTTTTCTTCCTTATCTGTGGCAAAAGCCACAGCGTCTGGCATGCGTTTTGCCGTTTCTTCCGCATATTCCAAAATATTTCTGATCATTTCATTCCCTCAATTCTGATTCTCTGCACATTCCATAAATCAGCGCAGTCTCAAAAGAGTATAACACCATCAGAAAATCAAGTCAACAAAAGACCTTCTAACCTTTTGGATAAGTTTTCTTTTTCTTCATTTGACCTGTCCGCAAAATTTGCAAAAATCGAAAAATGGAAACAAACACGCCATGATCCCGCAAAAAAAGAAGTCTTATACACGGGGATGTATAAGACTTCTCAGAATTGTATCATTATTGCTCTGTCTCTCGCATGGTCAGTGAAAAAGACTTTGCACAAACAATACCGATGATTTCTATCGGTATTGAGTATACCATACCGAAAAGCAGAAAACAATCTTTTTTCTTTAAATGCTTTCTAATGCCTGTGCCAGATCGGCAATAATATCATCCACATGCTCAATGCCAACAGAAAGACGAACCAGATCGGGGCCTACACCAGCCGCTACCAGTTCAGTGTCTGTCATCTGACGATGGGTGGAAGACGCAGGATGCAGGATACAAGTTCTGGCATCAGCCACATGGGTTGCAATGATGATCCGTTCCAGTTTTGCCATAAAAGCTTCTGCCGCTTTTCTGCCGTCTTTTACACCGAAAGAAATAACGCCGCAGGTACCGTTAGGCATATATTTCTTTGCCCGTTCATAATATTTGTTACCTTCCAGGCCTGCGTAATTTACCCATGTGATTTTTTCATGGCTGTTCAGGAATTCCGCCACTTTCTGGGCATTCTGGCAATGACGTTCCATACGCAGTGCCAGAGTTTCCAGTCCCAGATTCAGCAGATAAGCATTCATAGGTGCAGGTGTGGAGCCCAAATCACGCATAAGCTGTGCTGTTGCTTTTGTGATATAAGCGCCTTCTTTGCCAAAGCGTTCTGTATAGGTTATACCGTGGTAAGAATCGTCTGGTGTTGTCAGACCGGGGAATTTATCTGTATGCACCTGCCAGTCAAAATTGCCGGAGTCTACAATACAGCCGCCTACGGTTGCATCATGACCATCCATATATTTTGTAGTGGAATGGGTTACAATGTCAGCTCCCCATTCAAAAGGACGGCAGTTGATGGGAGTAGCAAACGTATTGTCCACAATCAAAGGAACACCGTGGGCATGCGCTGCTTTTGCGAAACGTTCAATATCCAAAATCACCAGTGCGGGATTGGCAATGGTTTCCCCAAATACCGCTTTGGTATTAGGCTGGAAAGCCGCTTCCAGTTCTTCATCAGAACAATCAGGATCAACAAATGTAAAGGAGATACCCATTTTTTTCATAGTAACAGCAAAGAGATTATAGGTACCGCCATATACAGTGGAAGACGCTACCACATGATCCCCAGCCTGACACAGGTTAAACACAGCATAGAAGTTCGCCGCCTGACCGGAAGAAGTCAGCATTGCCGCTGTACCGCCTTCCAGCGCACAAATTTTCTTTGCTACCCAATCGCTGGTGGGATTCTGCAAACGTGTATAAAAATACCCTTCCGCTTCCAGATCGAACAGCTTACCCATTTCTTCACTGCTGTCATACTTAAATGTAGTGCTCTGAACGATGGGCAGCAGTCTGGACTGTCCGTTTGTGGGTACATAACCTGCTTGAATGCATTTTGTTTCCAATCTCAAATCTTTCATGTTTGTTCCTCCTCTGTATTAAGCCTGAATGTCATTGATATGATAAGGTGTTTCCTGATATACGAAGTAGTTCAGCCAATTGGAATAAAACAGGTTGGCATGGGCTTTCCAGCGCATCAAAGGTGCCTGCTTGGGGTCATCTTCCGGGAAATATCCATAGGGAAGCTGGATAGGAAGTCCTTTGTCCAGATCCCGATAAAATTCTTTTGCCAAAGAATCCGCGTCATATTCAAAATGTCCTGTCAGGAAAATCCGTCTGCCGGATTTATCGGCAATGATATGGGGCCCTGCGCCAGCGGATTCCGCCAGAATTTCCAGGTCATCCACTTTGCGGATATCTTCTCCCTCACTTCTGTATGACGGGAATGGGGGCAATAAAAAGCTTCATCAAAGCCTCTCATGAGGACATGATCCTTTTTCTCTACCTGGTGGGAGTAGATGCCGAATTTCTTTGCTGGCAGGCTATATTTGGGAATGTCATAGAAATAATTCAGCGCCGCCTGTGCTCCCCAGCAGATATGCAGCACACTGAACACATGGCTTTTTTCCCATTCCAGTATTTCGCACAATTCCGGCCAGAAATCCACTTCCTCAAACTCATAATTCTCGATGGGTGCGCCGGTGATGATAAGTCCATCAAACTTTTGATCTTTCACATCGTCAAATGTTTTATAAAAAGCGTTCAGATATTCTGAAGCAGTATTTTTCGCGTTATGGCTCTTCATCTGCAGCAATTCGATTTCCACCTGCAAAGGTGTATTGCTCAGCAGACGCATGAGCTGCACTTCCGTTTCAATCTTATTAGGCATCAGGTTCAAAATGGCAATCCGCAGTGGGCGAATATCCTGATGCACCGCACGATAAGGATTGACAACAAAAACATGCTCCTTACGCAGCACATCATATGCCGGAAGTTCTTCATTGATAATCAGTGGCATAAATTCATCTCCTTTGTGTTTTTCCTCGGAGTACAAGCCGTGAAGCAATAAAAAAAACGGCTCGCATCCTCCGAGCCGTTTGTAAAAATCAGATTTGTTTCAAAGCATCTCAGAACGATTGCAAGTAACATATGAACATCACAAAAAGCATGCACATCATCATGCCCATGCTCATCATCATATCCATATGCAGTTTTCCTGCGAATGTAAATTTCTGCATGTTGAAAACTCCTGTCCGTCGTCTGTGATCTTTTGCCCATTGTAACGCTACCTTTTTTTATCTGTCAACACTTTTTTTTAAATTCTCATGCACTTTATCTTGCATAAAGACTACTTTTCTGCTATGCTATTGCGTATAAGTAAATCTGAATATCCCAAAGAGGAGATGTATGCAACCATGTCTATTGAAAAAGTGAAAGCTTATCTGAAAGATATGAACTGTCCCAAGGAAGTGTTGGAATTTGCTACCTCCAGCGCAACAGTTGATCTGGCAGCAGAGGCAGCAGGCGTCATTCCCGCCCGGATTTCCAAAACACTTTGCCTCATGTCTAAGGAAGGACCTATCGTCATTTCCGTTGCAGGGGACGCAAAAATCGATAACCGCAAATTCAAAGATACTTTCGGTCTGAAGGCAAAAATGCTTTCTCCCGAAGAAACACTGGAAGCTACTGGACATGCCGTAGGCGGCGTTTGTCCTTTCGCACTGCCGGAAGGCACCCGCGCATTTGCCGATGTTTCCATGAAGCGGTTTGATACCGTATTCCCAGCTGCCGGCAGCAGCAACTCCGCAGTTGAACTGACTTGCGACGAACTTTTCCATTACGGCAAATGCGAAGCTTGGGTTGACATCTGCAAAGGCTGGGAAGAAGAATAAAAACCCGTTTTAGTAAGGAGTATTTTTATGAAAATATCTACAAAAGGCCGCTATGGCATACGCCTGATGTTAAGTCTGGCTCTCCATTACGACAAAGGCACACTGGCTTTGAAATCCATCGCCAGAGAGCAGGATATTTCCGAAAAATATCTGGAACAGATCATCAATCCACTGACAAAATCCGGTCTGGTAAAAAGTTACCGCGGTGCTCAGGGAGGTTACATTCTCACACGAGAACCCAAAGATATCACGATCGGAGAAGTCCTGAGAATCCTGGAAGGTTCCCTTTCTCCCGTAGATTGTGTGGACAACCCCATGTGCCCTAATTCCGACACCTGCGTTTCTCTTTCCATCTGGAAGAAAATGAAAGAAGCGCTGGACGATGTTGTGGACAATATTTCTTTAGCTGATATGGCGGAGGAATACAAAGAAAAAAATCACATTGAAATCTAAAAAAACAGCATGCAGGAATGATTCCCGCATGCTGTTTTTTTATGCAATGACTTGCTGTACTGTTGTTCCTGTATAATAATGTTCCAGAATTTCTTCTGCCGTTTTTCCTTCCTCTGCCATACCTTTCGCGCCATACTGGCTCATGCCCACACCATGGCCGTTTCCGCCGCCATAAAGGGCAACACCTGTCAATTTTCCTTCCGCATTTTTCATTTCTTTTACGGCAAAAAATCCACTGGGAAGTATGGTATTTCCCGTCAAAGATTCTCCGTCTTTCCTCTGCAAATAAATAGGATCGCCAATGGTCATTTTGGTAGGGGAAAGTACCTGTCGGATGGTATATTCTGTTTTCACCTGCACAGAACCTTTTTCGTAGTCCAGCCGCAGTACTTCCATAACGCCGCTTTCTCCCCGCTTTGCCACAGAAATTCCTGTAAGCCGTCCCAAATCTTCTGGTGTCTGTGCCTTCCAACTGCCATCTTCCTGCAAAACTTCCACATGGGCTGGATGGGATTTTGCGGCTTCTTTCAGTTTGGCACCGGTGATTTCCGTCAATTGTCCCGCGCCAAAATATGTTTTCCACCGATACCAAGGGGACGCATCGTCATACCCTTCAATCTCCCAATCCTGCCAAAACGCCAGCCATTCTTCTTCTGTATCTGGGTTTTCCGTAGAAATCCCATGGGTTCCGCCCGTTAGATATGGTTTGCTTTCTTCTGTGAATGTGCCGTTTGCCGACCATACTTCTTTTGCATCCGCTCCATACCCGCAAGAAGTAGAATAAAAATAAGTGGTTACCACTTCATTGCCTGCTGTCAGGCATTTTCCCTCTGTTGCCTTAATTGCCGCATCAGACAGTTCCGCTGTATCCGCCCCCAGATAAACCTGACTGGCTACGGTATCTGCCAAATGAGCGCCATACCCGCAATAGCTGTTGGCATAAAACTGGTTATAGGCATAACTGCGGGCAGTGATTGCTTGGGCTTGTAGCGCTGTTTCTCCGAAATCCACAGGCATTTCATGAGGAACGACACCCCGCAGATAGGTTTCCAGAGGCAATTCATTGATGACAGAAATACCATCCTGCCGTCGTTCCAGTTCCACTGTGCCAAAATATTGACGTTTTGTACCATCAGAAAATGTTACAGATAAGGGATTATCCCCCGTTGGAGCCGCCTCCACAATGCCGCTGTCAAACCAAGACAAGTCAGCAGTCATCACAGCCTGTTCTCCATTGGAAAATGCTTTTTCCGCTTCACTGCTTTTCAGGGTAAATCTCCCTTCTGAGGATATGGTCACTTTTGTCTGCCCTGCTCCGCCTATGAGCACACGGATATGATCCGGCTGTACTGTTTGGGTAATGATGGCCCCTGCCACTTTTCCATCTTTGAGATAGTAATTTGCTCCCTCTGTGCCACAAATCAATTTCGATACTTTTTGGCTCGTCCATTCTGTGCCTGTCGCATCATAAATACGAAAATCATCCGCCCAGGAGAGAAGACCTTGTTCTGCCAGATAAATCTCCTGTCCATTGACTCGTTTTACCGTACAAAGCCCCAGCTCTGCCGCCTGCACCGCTTCTGTTGCCTTGCCTTCTGAAAGGGTTATATCGCAAATACCGTCCAATGCCTGTCCTGTATAAGGCCGTGTCACACTGCCTGCACCTGTTTCCATGCGGATGGTTCCGCCGGAAGCAGTACAATAGATATTCTCAATGGTAGGGGTAGTGTCGGTGACTTCCAGCAACGCCAGAATTTCCCCATCTTTTGCCCAATACCGCAAAGCCGTATTTTTATAAGGCTTCAGATCTAATCCAGCCCCTCCATAATACCCATTATCAAACATTCCACCGCTTTCTTCCGCTGTCAAAAGCACACGGGTTTCTTCCGTGATACCATAGGAGGAAAGTTCTTCTTCTCTTGCCTCCAAGGCAGTCTGCAATAATTGTATCCATAGACTGTAAGCTACCGGCATATTCTGGTTGCTTTCATCCAATACCATACGGCTGTCATAATCCGGTGCCAGTCGATCCAGCAACGCCTGCGCCTGTATCAGTGTCAAATCTTTTTCCGGGTAAAAATTACCATCCTCATCGCCGGATAATAGACCCAGTTTCACTGCCCCGTTGATGTAGGGATAAAATGGGTCTGTTTGCGGCACATCTGGAAAATTCGCCACCTGTTCCAGCCCTTCCAACTCCTCTTTGGTGTAAAAAGTCAATGCCATGGTCTTAGCTGCCATAGCACGGCTAATGGATAAATCATCGCCTATACGTCCTATTTTTGCCATTTCTCCTGTTACTGCATTTCCACAGCCTGTCCAAAACAGGCTTGTCAGTATCAAAAAGGAAAAAACAAATCCGTTTCATGTACGTCCTCACACTCCCTGTTAAACTTTATAACAGTATACGGACATGCACCAGAAAATAGAACCTCTTTTTTTATGCACGAAAAAACAGGTATATGAATATTATGCAATATCCATATACCTGTTCTCATACGCACGGAGATCCCGAAATGCCGTTCCCATCTCTTGACACCTAGCCTAAGCCAGGTGGGCAACCGCAGCTAAAGTCTCAGCCTTCCTCCGCCCAAAGGGAATTATCTTGAGGCCTGACATCACTTCAGCTTATAGGAATCCCTTTTCAGTCATGTAGGTTCAATAACGATGGGCTATCGAGCATCTCAGGATGTTTCCTGAGTGTATTATACTACGTTTGTCGACATTCTTCAACCCCTAATCTATACAAATACCATAGTTTTTTTAAAAATAAAACCATTTCCTTGTTATCTTTTCCATAAAGAGGCAAGCAATCCCCAGACTCCGCCGCTTACGATAGCAACGTCTGCCAGGTTGAAAATAGGGGCTTTTTTCCACTTGATATAGAGAAAATCCGTCACCCCGCCACGGCGAATGCGATCCCAGAAGTTACCCAATGCACCGCCTATCATGAGGGAAAGAGGCAATAACAAATGCTTTTTCTCCTCCTGTTTTGTCAGCATCATGCAGAAAGCTGCAAAGCACCAACCGATCAATCCGCCTGTCAGATATAACACCGCTTTGGGATTTCGCTCAAGGGTATTATATGCCATCCCATTGTTTTTTATGCGCCGAAAATAAAATTTATTTTTGATGATTTCTGTTTTTCCACCCAAAGGCAGCTTTTTTCTTGCCCAAATTTTTGTGGCTGTATCCAGACCAAATACAGACAGCATGATACCAAAATATTTCAATTTCTTTCCCTCTCTTCCTTCTGTATTTTTTGCAGGATCAGCATGGCACGGATAAAACCAAGGCTGTAAAACAAAATAGAAACCGCAGCCAATACTCTTGGAAAATCCCCTGTTTTCATTCTCCAGAAAAAGCAGACTGCCATAAGTCCACCACTGGTATAGGCACATTTTCCTACAAATTGCAGCAAATTTCCAACCTGCTCTGCCATTTCTTTTTTCTCTGTATACTCTTTCATCATATGACAGGTGCCTGCCTTTGTTTCCTTTCCCCATCGAAACGCCAGATATGCCATCACTACCATCAGACAGATATATATAATCATTGGTAACCTCCTGCTTTTTTGATAAATTCAGTGTACCACACAAGAGGCATCTTTCGCAACAAAACAAAAAAGACGGCTGCCCTGAAAGGACAAACCATCTTTCTATTTTCCCTTAAAAATTCAGCATTTTCAAAATCTTCCGCAGGAAGAAAACACAGATTGCCGCTGCCACTACTTCCGCAATAGGGAA
This sequence comes from Clostridia bacterium UC5.1-1D10, assembly GCA_001304995.1. Taxonomy (GTDB): domain Bacteria; phylum Bacillota; class Clostridia; order Lachnospirales; family Anaerotignaceae; genus Anaerotignum. The sequence continues at coordinate 45,814 of BBZU01000019.1, forward strand.
AGACCACCAGATACGATCCAGCACGCCCATCTTGGAAATCAGGAAAGCCACCGGCACCAATACCACCAGCTGACGGATAACAGAAACAATCAGACTGAAAACACCATTGCCCATTGCCTGGAATACAGAAGAACAAATGATGTTGAAACCAGCCAGCAGGAAGCTGATGGAAATCAGACGCAATGCGGGAACACCAATGGCAAGCATATTATCAGATGCGTTGAACATCAGCAGCAGTTTATCAGGAATGATCTGGAATACCGCAAAACCAATGAGCATCATGGCAACTGCGTACATAACTGCCAGTTTGATGGTACCAATGATACGATCACGATGCCGTGCGCCATAGTTATAGGCAATGATAGGTACCATACCATTATTCATACCGAAAATCGGCATAAAGATAAAACTCTGCAATTTGAAATATACGCCAAATACCGCAATGGCTGTTGTGGTGAACACTTCCAGAATACGGTTCATGCAGAACATCATGACGGAACCGATGGAAACCATCAGAATGGAAGGCACCGCTACTTTGTAGATATGGAAAAGCACAAATTTTGAAGGCAGCATGTTTTTCCAATCAAATTTGATATCATGGTTCACTTTTAAATTGAAAAACAGCGCAAGTCCTGCCGCAATAAACTGACCGATAACGGTAGCCAATGCCGCACCTGCAACGCCCATTTTCGGCATACCAAACATACCAAAAATCAGAATTGGGTCAAGAATGATATTCACAATGGCACCTGTTGCCTGTGTAATCATGGTGTAGAAAGTACGTCCTGTTGCCTGGAGCAATCTTTCCAGTGCGATTTCCGCATAAATACCCAGAGACGCCACACAGCAGATTCGCAGATAGATATTGCCGTAATCAACGATTTCCGCCACTTTGGTCTGACCCATCAAAAAGGGTTTTGCCACAAACAGGCCAATGAGGATAAACAGAATCCAGTTCATGAATACCAGAAACATACTAACATTTGCTGTTTTGTTTGCAATTTTGATACGCTTTGCGCCCAGACTCTTGGAAAGCAGCGCATTGACACCAACGCCCGTCCCTGTACCCACAGCAATCATAAAGTTCTGCATGGGGAACGCCAGTGAAACCGCAGAAAGGGCATTTTCACTGATCTGTGCTACGAACATACTATCAATGATGTTATACAGCGCCTGAATCAGCATGGCAATCATCATTGGCAAAGACATGTTCAAAAGCAGCTTATTGATGGGCATGGTTCCCATTTTGTTTTCTTTGGGCTGAACCGCAGTCGTGCTCATTTTCGTTTTTCCTCCTTTGTGCCGTTTTCATTTTTTCTCCTAATAGAAAACCAAGGCACTGCCGAAGCAGTGCCGTTTCAATGGTCTATGCAATATAATAAAGCCAATCTATGAGCATGTCAACAAAAACAGGAAATCTGTATACAGAATATAACAAAAAATGTCACAAACTTTTTCAGCAAATTATACAGTTTCTGCGGTCTTCCAAAGAAGCAGATTGTCTTCCACATAAGCCTCCATTTGCCCTTTGTCCAGCAAGTAGGATAAATAGGAACGGATGGTGCTGCCCACAAGTACATACTGTCCATAATCCATGGTCAGATCAAAGGCCTCAAAGACTTCTTTCAATACCAATTCAAAGTTTTTCGGCATCTTGCAGATTTCCAGCAGCTTATCCAGGATTTCCAAAGACTTGTCACGGTTCACTTTTACCAGTGACACAATATCCTCTGTCGGTTCGGCATGGGCAGGAATACAGAGTTTTCCCTGAAACTGTTCCACAAAGTCCAGTGTATCCAAAAATGCCTGCAAGTCATAAACGAAGTTCACATGGTATTTTGCCACGATATTTTCACCAAACAGACAGTCAGCCAGGAAGTATACATTATCCGGCGTTTTCACACCAATCATCTGCCAGAAATGACCGCCCAGCGGAATAATCTCCATGCCTTCCGGCAGTTTCGCTTCGGCAATATCCTGGGCTTTGGATGGTGTTGCCATCAAAAATTTATTCCGCAGTTTTTGAAGGGATATCCGCCATAGAGGAAAGAAGGTTCCAGAATAGGTGCTTCAATGACAGCGTTTTCCATAGGTGTGCTGTAAACGGCACAATTCAGACGATTTTGCAGCAGCGTATTACCGCCAATATGGTCAGCATTGGAATGGGTATTGATGATGGCTGTCAGTTTCCAACCTTGTGCTTCCAGAATTTTCTGCACTTTTCTGCCTGCGTCTTTGTCATTGCCGCTGTCAATGAGCCATACATCATCATCACTGACACGGTATACGCCCATTTTAGACGGGCTATTGATATAATAGGTGTTTTCTGCCACCTGAACCAGTTCATACATAAGAATCTCTCCTTAAATAACCAAACATTCTGTTTCTATTTTATCCCATCCACAATGGCATTGCAAGAATATGTATCTTTTCCCGTACAAAAAAAGAGCAACATCTGCATATTCAAACAGATATTGCTCTTTCTATTTTAGTTAAATATCATGATTCTGATATTTCTTATTTCATGGAATCTACGGAACCGATTACGTTTTTGATCTTGTCTTCTACCAGTTCCTGAATCAGGTTTCTTGCGTCACCCAGGTAGCCACGAGGGTCGAAAGCAGCGGGATTTTCGCCAAAGGATTTACGGATTGCAGCTGTCATAGCCAGACGAAGGTCTGTGTCCATGTTGATTTTGCAAACAGCCATGGAAGATGCTTTACGCAGCATTTCCGCAGGGATACCTTTTGCACCGTCGATTTTACCACCAAATTCATTGCACATTGCAACGCATCTCTGGTCAACAGAAGAAGCACCATGCAGTACAATGGGGAAATTATGGAAGCCGGCATCTTCCAATTTCTTTGTGATGGTTTCCAGACGGTCGAAGTCCAGTTTTGCTTCACCTTTGAATTTGTATGCACCATGGCTTGTACCAATGGCAATTGCCAGAGAGTCAACGCCTGTGCGTTTTACGAAGTCAACAGCCTGGTCAGGGTCTGTGTAAGTAGCGTTGGCAGCGTCTACTTTTACATCGTCTTCCACGCCTGCAAGTTTGCCCAATTCCGCTTCAACCACTACGCCCCTTGCATGCGCATATTCTACTACTTCTTTTGTTTTTGCTACGTTTTCTTCGTAGTCATAATGAGAACCGTCGAACATAACGGATGTGAAACCGCATTCGATGCATTCTTTACATGTTTCCAGATCGGGACCATGATCCAGATGCAGCGCAATGTCCAGACCTGTTTCTTCCACAGCCGCGTCAACCATAGCTTTCAGATATTTCGGGTGAGCATATTTCAGCGCACTTTTAGATACCTGCAGGATAACTGCGGAGTTCTGTGCTTTTGCGGCAGCCACAACGCCCTGTACGATTTCCATATTGTTGATGTTGAACGCACCAATCGCGTAACCGCCCTGGAATGCCTTTTCAAACATTTCCTTTGTTGTTACCAATGCCATTTTTAAAACACCTCTTTCTCTTTTTTAGGAATAAAATATCCTACATTAAAATTATAATACCAGAATGGGTATTGTGGCAAGGACTTTTGCCACAATCCTGCTTTTCTTTTGCCGAAACATTGTTTTTCTGAGAAAAAAGATTGTATTTCTGCTTTTTTCCATATCCATTTTCATCATTTGCGGGAACAAATTACTTTTTGTTGGGCTTTCTTTTTGATCCGCAGCAATTTCATGAAATCATCAAACAACACCTGATCCTTTGGCTCAAACATCAGCCATTTTCCATCATGATAGGTCTGTGATTCTTCATAAATCTGCTGCATCTCTTTGGCAAAGGCATCTTTGTCCGCTTCAAACTTTGCTCGCTCCTCTTTTCCGAGGATAACCATAAAGCCCACACAGTTTTCTCGTGCATATAAAGCGCACAGCGTCTTGCCGCCCCGACGATATTTGTACTCATATTTCCATGCCTTGCCGCCTTTATTCCATGTACGCTCCATGTCATATTTTTCATCAATGCAAGCGGTTAACTGCGTCCAAACATCGTACAGGGATTCTCCCAACAAATTTTTCATTTCATCCCCACCTGGGATGCGCTTAAGCATGACAACCTCCTTTCTTCATGTACACTTGTCTTTCTTACATCATACCACAAGAGATAGGAATCGTCATTTCTTTTCTTAGATAAAAAACAAAGGGACAGAATTTTTTCTGTCCCTTTTTCTTCTTATTTCAATTTTGCTTTCAGTACTTCTGCCAGCTCGGAAAGAACAACGGTTTCTTTTTCACCTGTTTCCATTTCCTTCAGTTCCACGCTGTTGTTTTCCAGTTCGGAATCCCCGATGATTACGGAGTATTTCGCACCGATTTTATTTGCGTATTTCATCTGTGCTTTTACGCTACGTTCTACTGTATCGCATTCTGCGCGTACGCCTGCTTTCCGCAGAGCCAGTGTGATACCCTGGGCTTTGATCAAGCCTTTTTCACCCATAGAACCGATGTAAACGTCACGTTCAGGTACTTCTTCGATGGGGCCATTCTGTTTTTCCAGAATCATCATCAGTCTTTCGATACCCAGACCGAAACCAACAGCACCTGTGGGTTTGCCGCCGCATTCTTCTACCAGATTGTCGTAACGACCGCCACCACAAACAGTCAGACCATCGGATACAAATTCAAATACAGTTCTTGTATAGTAGTCCAGACCACGAACGATTTTGGAGTCAATGACAAATTCGATACCCATTTCTGTCAGGATATCCTGTACTTTCTGGAAGTGCGCAGTACATTCTTCATCCAGACAATCCAGTACGGAAGGCGCATTTGCGATAACTGCCTGACAGCTTTCTTCCTTACAGTCCAGAACACGCAGAGGGTTCTTTTCAAAACGTTCTTTACAGGTAGGGCACAGCTTGTCCAGATTGTTGCCGATGAATTCGCGCAGCTGTTTGTTGTATCTGCTGCGGCATTCAGGACAACCCAAGCTGTTCATACGCAGCTGTACGCCGTGGATGCCCATTTCTTCCAGCAGTGCTGCCGCAACGGAAATAGCTTCCGCATCCTGTGCCGCGCTGTAAGAACCCAGCATTTCCACACCAAACTGGTGGAACTGACGCTGTCTGCCTGCCTGTGTGTTTTCACAACGGAAGGTCGGGGAAATGTAATACAGCTTTGTGGGCTGTGCGTTGTTGTGCATACCATGTTCGATATACGCACGAACGGCACCTGATGTACCTTCGGGACGCAGTGTCAGGCTTCTGTCACCGTCGTCTGTAAAGGTATACATTTCTTTCTGTACGATGTCGGTTGTTTCCCCTACACCTCTGACAAAAAGTTCTGTAAATTCAAAGGCAGGTGTTCTGATTTCTCCAATGCCGAATGTTTCGCAGAGATTACGCATTTTGCCTTCGATGCGCTGCCATGCTTTTACCTCTGCCCCATAAATATCCTTTGTACCTTTTACCAACTGAATCATAATTTACCTCCCTGCGGCAATCCCTGCCGCTTTCTTTCTATCATTTCATCAATTCTGCCGATATAATCCTCAATGCTCTTTACATTAAATACACGTTCGATGCGGTCTGTGGCAGGGTCTACGGTCTTTGTACTTGCCCCTGCTCCTGCCGCGAGAATGGTCTGTTTTTCTTCCATGATCTGAATATTGTAAACCCCTTCTTTTCCGGGTTTACAATATCCCACATTTTCAAAGTTCCCTACCATATTTTTCTGGCGATACATATAATAAGGTTCCAGTCCCATTCTTTCCGCATAATCCGCTGCGATTTCCAGCATTTCCTCCAGCACTTCCGCTGTGGTCATGGTATACAGGTCAAACTGCTCTTTCAAGCGGGATGCACGTTTTACCGCCAGTGTGTGAACAGTCACGTTATCCGGTTCCAGCGCCATGATTTCTTCCATAGTCTGACGTACATCTTCCGGTGTTTCCTCGGGCAGCCCCAGAATCAAGTCCATATTGATATTATCATGTCCCACTTCTCTGGCTTCCCAGAATACCCGACGGATGTCCTCCACCGTATGGCGTCTGCCGATGCGTTTAAGAGTTTCCTCGTTCATAGTCTGAGGATTGATAGAAATACGGTTGACACCATAAACTTTCATGAGCCGCAGTTTTTCCTTCGTGATAGTATCAGGACGACCCGCTTCCACAGTATATTCCATATCTTCTGTGGGTGCAAACAGTTCCTGTACCTTTTGCAGCAGACGTTCCAGCTGTTCCTCTGTCAAAGAGGTAGGTGTGCCGCCGCCGATGTAGATATTTTTCAAATGGAAGTTCTGGGCGTATTCTGCCAGATATTCCATTTCTTTGAACATGGCATCCAGATACTCGTCCACTCTTTTTTCATACTGCTTCAGGGGATAAGCCGTAAAGGAACAGTATAAACAGCGAGTTGGACAGAATGGAATGCCGATATACAGGCTGATGTCTGTTTTTTCATTGCCTGCCAAAAGTCTGCGCTCCGCTTTTGCCACCTTCAAAGTCAATTCCGCTTTATGCTGCGCCACCAGATACTTTTCTGTTAGATAACGCAGACATTCTTCATCACTTTTGCCTTCAGAAAGAAGGGTATTAACGATTTTTGCAGGACGAACCCCTGTTAAAAGCCCCCATCTGGGATACATACCTGTTTCTCTGCTTAACAGAGCGAAAATGGTCAGCTTCACCAGACG
>BBZU01000020.1 GCA_001304995.1 Clostridia bacterium UC5.1-1D10
GTTTCCTTAAATATAGCAAAAGCAAAATTTGGTCATGCCCTTTGGGGCATGACCTTTTTTGTGCGAGAAACCATACATGACATTGGAAAAACATATTTTTCTGTAAAAAATTGAAAGAAATATTTCCTGTGAAATCATACAGTTCAGTTTCGAAAATTCTTGAAAGCCTTGATTTTACAGGGTTTGCGGCGATTTGGAAAAATAAAGTAACGTCAAAGTGGTTTTTTGTTCAGTGACTATACAAAATAATACTGGACATTCTATGCCTTTGGTATTAGAATAGTGCCATAAAACAGAAAACAAGGTGCAGAAAACGCCTTGTTTTTCTGTTTATTAAGGGCTTTTTTGCTGGAGCAGACTGCCATTTTGCCAGAATGGACTTTGCCGCAGAAAGGAAATTTTCTTTTTCTAAATTTCAAGGAGGTCAGAAACAATGAAAAAAGCAGTAATTACAGTATTGGGACACGACAAAGTAGGCATTATCGCAAGAGTTTGCACTTTTTTGTCTGAAGCGAATGTGAATATTCTGGACATTTCTCAGACCATCGTGGGCGGATACTTCGATATGGTTATGGTGGTAGACATCACTGGAATGACACAGGACTTCGATAAAGCAGTAGACGGTCTGGCTTCCATCGGGGAAGAAATGGGACTGGCAATCAAAATGCAGCATACAGAAATTTTTGACGCAATGCACCGCATTTGATGGGAGGTCACAAACAGATGATTACAAGAAATGAAATTTTAGAAACCAATCAGATGATTGACAACGCCAATCTGGACGTGAGAACCATCACAATGGGTATCAGTCTGCTGGATTGTGCTGACGCGGATATTGATAAGTTTAACGAAAAGGTATACAATAAAATCACCACTTATGCCAAAGATCTGGTAAAAGTCGGTGACGAACTGGCAAAGGAATACGGCGTGCCTGTTGTAAACAAGCGTATTTCCGTAACTCCCATTGCCATTGCAGCAGCTGGCTGCAAAACAGATTCTTATGTAAGTATTGCGCAGACATTGGATCGTGCTGCAAAAGCCGTAGGCGTAAACTTCATTGGTGGTTTTTCCGCTCTGGTGCAGAAAGGCTACACCGAAAGTGACAGAAAACTCATCGCTTCCATTCCCGAAGCTATGGCAGTAACAGACTTCGTTTGTTCTTCCGTAAATATCGGTACTTCTCGTAACGGTATCAACATGGATGCTGTCAAAGAAATGGGTGAAGTGATCCATAAAACAGCAGAACTGACAAAAGACAGAGAATGCATCGGTTGTGCAAAACTGGTTGTATTCTGCAACGCCGTAGAAGATAACCCCTTCATGGCAGGTGCTTTCCACGGCGTTGGTGAAGCAGACTGTGCCATCAACGTTGGCGTCAGCGGCCCCGGCGTTGTGAAAAAAGCACTGGAAGAAGTAAGAGGCGAAGATTTTGAAACACTGTGCGAAACAGTAAAACGTACCGCATTCAAAATCACTCGTGTTGGTCAGATGATCGCAAGAGAAGCATCCAAACGTCTGAATGTACCTTTTGGTATCATCGACCTTTCTCTGGCACCTACACCTGCTGTTGGTGACAGTATCGCGGAAATCTTTCAGGAAATGGGTCTGGCAGAACCCGGCGCACCTGGTACAACTGCAGCTTTGGCTCTGCTGAACGACAACGTGAAAAAAGGCGGCGTTATGGCATCCTCTTACGTTGGCGGTCTGAGCGGTGCGTTCATTCCTGTCAGCGAAGACCATGGTATGATCGAAGCAGCTGCAAAAGGCGCTTTGACTCTGGAAAAACTGGAAGCTATGACTTGCGTTTGCTCCGTTGGTCTGGATATGATCGCTGTACCCGGTGATACAACACCTGCAACACTGTCCGGTATCATTGCCGATGAAGCTGCAATCGGTATGGTGAACAATAAAACAACTGCTGTTCGTCTGATCCCTGTCATCGACAGAGGCGTTGGCGAATCCGTAGAATTTGGTGGTCTGCTGGGTTATGCACCCATTATGGCTGTAAACAAATACAGCTGCGAAGACTTTATCGCAAGAGGCGGTAGAATCCCCGCACCTATCCACAGCTTCAAGAACTAATGCGCCATTTCGTACATAAGATAAAAATTCAATTTATTTGAGTGGAGGAAAAATTTCTATGAATTATCAGGAAGTATTGGCTGCGGCTAGAGGAGAAATGGGGCCTTACTGTAAGGTTTGTCCCGTTTGCAACGGTTTGGCGTGCAAAAATCAGATTCCCGGTCCTGGCGCAAAGGGAATCGGTACAGGCTTTATTCGCAACTATCAGAAATGGCAGGAAATCTGCGTAAACATGGATACCATTTGCGAAAACAAACCTGTTGACACCAAGTTTGAATTGTTTGGAAAAACTTATGATTATCCGTTCTTTGCTGCACCCATTGGTGCCATGCAGCTGCACTATGGCGACAAGTATGATGACAACGGATATAACCACATTCTGGTAAAAGCATGTGCGGACAACGGCATTGCGGCATTTACTGGCGACGGTACAGACCATAATGTATTCGCTGCTGCATGTGAAGCTATCAAGGCATCCGAAGGCGTGGGTGTTCCTACCATCAAGCCCTGGAATATGGAACTGGTAAAAGGAAAAATCGACATGGCAAAAGCAGCAGGCGTAAAAATGATCGCTATGGACATTGATGCGGCTGGTCTGCCTTTCCTGAAAAATATGACACCTCCCGCAGGCAGCAAAACTGTGGAAGAACTGAAAGAAATCATTTCTTACGCAGGGGTACCTTTCATCCTGAAAGGCATCATGACTGTAAACGGTGCAAAGAAAGCACTGGAAGCAGGCGCTACTGGTATCGTTGTTTCCAACCACGGCGGTCGTGTACTGGATCAGTGTCCCGCAACAGCAGAAGTTCTGCCTGAAATTGTAGAAGCTGTTGGCGGCAAAATGACTATTCTGGTAGACGGCGGTATCCGTTCCGGTATGGATGTATTCAAAGCTCTGGCTTTGGGTGCAGATGGCGTACTGATTGGCCGTCCTTTCGTAAATGTCATTTACGGCGCTGCGGAAGAAGGCGTTGTGGCTCTGGTGGAAAAACTGGGTGCAGAACTGAAAGATACCATGCAATGTGCGGTGTACATAGCCTGAAGGAAATCACAAAGGACTGCGTACGCAGATAAGCGTTTTGATAAAAGTAAATCGGAAATTCTCAATTTTTGAGGATTTCCGATTTTTTTGCTTTTGCGAGAAAAGAATTTCTACTATTATATATAGGAAGAAACTCCGTATTTGCAGTCAGAGGATGCAGGTATAAAATCTGGAAAAAATGGGAATATCAAAAGAAAAATAAAAATGTGTGAGGACTTATGAAAGAGGTGCCTTATTTGTGCGTGCAAAAACGGAGAAATTCAGGTATCTATTTTGTACAAGAGAAACAAAAGAGGGATGCATTATGCAGAAGTACGTGTATACACTTGTTTATTTTGTTTAAGTTTTGCGTGAAATGGACAAATGTTTTTTGTTAAAATTCTAAGAAATTTTTTTGAAAAATACAAAAAAACTCTTGTCAAATCAGGAAAAGTCGTGTATACTTATTTGTGTTGTGACATAGAGTGTTGATACGGAAGGTTGCTGATGGCCGAATTGAGCGGCTTGATGGTTTTTCCGAGGAGCGATGTCCAGTTCAAGAAACCGGGCGACAAGGTCACTGTACTGAATATTTAGGGTAAGTTATCTCGACAGGATAACTTTGCGTATCTGACGTTGCAGGATACACCCGGATAAGTGTGCAGTCACCACTTGTCGTGCTGAAAGTTAAAGTACGAAAAGGAGGGGACTTTTTTTATGGCTAACCCAAAAATCAGAATCAGTCTCAAAGCTTACGATCACAAGCTGATCGATCAGTCTGCAGCGCAGATCATTGAAACAGCAAAGAAAACAGGAGCGCAGATCAGTGGTCCTATTCCACTTCCCACTAAGAAGGAAGTTGTGACCATCATCAGAGCAACACACAAATACAAAGACTCCAGAGAACAGTTCGAAATGAGAACTCACAAGAGATTGATCGACATTCTGAGCCCTACTGGCAAAACAGCAGACGCCCTGAGCCGTCTGGATCTGCCCGCAGGCGTAGACATCACACTGAAAGTGATGAAATAAGATCACGGAAATCACAGACGGAAGCAACGACCGCTGATTTCAAATAAAAGAAATTATCCAAAACACTCGGTTTATATAAGAAACATCTTCATGCAAGACTCTTATATGAATCTAGTATGATTACTCTCAAAAGAGAGCAATCCGCTGTAGAAACTTAGGAGGTGCAACTACATGAAAAAGGCTATTATGGCTAAGAAAATCGGTATGACACAGGTTTCACAGAAAACGGTGCACTGGTACCGGTTACCGTTCTTGAAGCAGGCCCCTGCGTTGTAATCCAGAAGAAAACAATGGAAAACGACGGCTATGAAGCAATCCAGGTTGGTTTCAAGGATGCAAAAGCAAAAAAAGTAAACAAACCCGCAAAAGGTCATTTCGACAAAGCAGGCGTAGCTGCTAAGAAATACCTGAAAGAATTCAGACTGGAAGACACAAGCGCATACGAAGTTGGCGCTGAAATCAAAGCTGACGTATTCGCAGCAGGCGACAAAGTAGACGCAAGCGGCGTTTCCAAAGGTAAAGGCTTCCAGAGCACAATTAAGAGATATAACGCACAGAGAGGTCCCATGGGTCATGGTTCCAAATCTCACAGAGTAGTTGGTTCCATGGGTTCTTCCGCTACACCCAGCCGTGTTAAAAAAGGCAAAAGAATGCCTGGTCACATGGGTAGCGTAAAAGTAACCATCCAGAACCTTGAAATCGTTCGTGCTGATGCAGAAAAGAACCTGCTGCTGATCAAAGGCGCAGTTCCCGGCCCTAAAGGTTCTGTTCTGGTAATCAAAGACAGCGTAAAGGCTTGATAAACTTTACGAAAGGAGGAAACTAACATGGCAAACGTTGCAGTAATGAACATGAATGGCGAACAGGTAGGCAACATCGACCTGAACGACGCTATTTTCGGAATAGAAGCAAATGAACATGTGATGCACCTGGCAGTAGTTCAGTATCTGGCTAACCAGAGACAGGGCACACAGAGCACAAAAACACGTGCAGAAGTACGTGGCGGTGGTAGAAAACCTTGGAGACAGAAAGGCACAGGTAGAGCAAGACACGGCTCCATCCGTTCCCCTCAGTGGGTTGGCGGTGGCGTAGTATTCGCTCCCAAGCCGAGAGATTACTCCTTCAAACTGAACAAAAAAGTAAAAAGACTGGCACTGCAGTCCGCACTGTCTACAAAAGTTGCTGAAGGTAAAATCATCGTTCTGGATGAACTGAACCTGGCAGAAGTTAAGACAAAAGATATGGCTAAAGTACTGGCTAACATCAACTGCGGCAAAGCGCTGATCGTTATGGATGGTACAAACACAAACGTAATGCTGTCCGCTAGAAACATCCCTGATGTAAAAACAGCTTCCGTAAGCACAATCAACGTTTACGACCTGCTGAAATACAACACACTGGTTGTAACAAAAGACGCGGTAGCGAAAATCGAGGAGGTGTACGCATAATGGCAGATCTGAAATATTATGACGTAATCTTGAGACCCGTTATCACAGAAAACAGTATGGCTGTTCTGGATGATAAAAAATATACTTTCCTGGTTCATCCCGAAGCTACAAAAGCTCAGGTAAAAGAAGCAGTTGAAAAAATGTTCGAAGGCGCGAAGGTAGCAGCTGTTAACACAATGAATTACAGCGGCAAACCCAAAAGAAGAGGTTATATCTTCGGCAAAACAAAGAAATTCAAAAAAGCAGTTGTGAAACTGGCTGCTGACAGCAAAGACATCGAAATCTTCCAGGGTATGTAATCCGGAAGGCACTTGAACGAAAAACACACGGAAACGTGTAGACAGATAATCACTTATCGAAAGGAGTGGAAAAAATGGCAATTAAAAGATATAAGCCATATACACCGTCCAGAAGACACATGACAGTGTCCGCATTTGATGAAATCACAAAATCCACACCCGAGAAATCTCTGGTGGTACACCTGAAGAAAAACTCCGGTAGAAATAACCAGGGTAAAATCACAGTTCGTCACAAAGGCGGCGGCGCTGCGATCAAATACAGACTGGTAGACTTCAAACGTAACAAAGATGGTATTCCTGCAACAGTAAAAGCAATCGAATACGATCCTAACAGAACAGCAAACATCGCTCTGATCGTTTACGCTGACGGTACAAAATCCTACATTCTGGCTCCTGTTGGCCTGAAAGTTGGCGATCATGTAATGAACGGCCCCGAAGCCGAAGTTAAACTGGGCAACACACTGCCTATGAGCATGATCCCCGTTGGTGCAAGCATCCACAATATCGAAATGAAACCCGGCAAAGGCGGCCAGCTGGTTCGTTCCGCTGGTAACGTTGCACAGCTGATGGCAAAAGAAGGCAAATATGCAACAGTTAAACTGCCCTCCGGCGAAATGAGACTGCTGCCCATCGAATGCAGAGCAACAATCGGTCAGGTTGGCAACATCGACCACGAACTGGTTCACATCGGTAAAGCAGGTAGAAAACGTCACATGGGTATCAGACCTACTGTAAGAGGTTCCGTAATGAACCCTAACGATCACCCTCACGGTGGTGGTGAAGGTAGAGCACCTATCGGTCGTCCATCTCCTATGACACCTTGGGGCAAACCTGCAATGGGCTACAAAACAAGAAACAAACACAAAGCTTCCAACAAATATATCATTCGTCGTAGAAACGGCTAATGAATTTCGATGTGCCGCATGAGCACAGAGCATGAAACAAGGAGGATGAAATAATGAGCAGATCACTGAAAAAGGGACCTTTCGCTGACGATCATCTGCTGAAGAAAATCGACGCAATGAACGCAGCGGGCGAAAAGAACGTAATCAAAACATGGTCTCGCCGTTCTACAATCTACCCCGATATGATCGGTCATACAATCGCGGTTTATGACGGCAGAAGACATGTTCCTGTATATATCACAGAAGACATGGTTGGCCACAAACTGGGCGAATTCGCTCTGACAAGAACTTACAGAGGCCACGGCAAAGACGCAGAAAAGAAATCCAGAGTTCGGTAATAGAGTTTAAAACGAAAGGAGGTTTCGTTCATGGCAAAAGGTCATAGAAGCCAAATTAAGAAAGAAAGAAACATTGCAACACAGGAAAAAAGACCCCACGCTACTGCTAAATATGTAGGTATCCCTGCAACAAAAGCAAAAATCGTTTTGGATCAGATCAAAGGCAAAGACGTTGTAACAGCAGCAGCGATGTTGAATTATTCTCCAAGATATGCTTCTGAAATCATTGCGAAAGTTCTGAAATCCGCAATGGCAAACGCAGAAAACAACTTGGGTATGGACGTGAGCAAACTGTATGTAGAAGAGGTAAGTGCAGATCAGGGTCCTACAATGAAGAGAATCCGCCCCAGAGCACAGGGCAGAGCTTACCGCATTCTGAAAAGATCTTGCCACATTTCCATCATTCTCAATGAGAGATAAGGAGGTACACAATGGGACAGAAAGTAAATCCACATGGATTAAGAGTCGGTATCATCAAAGACTGGGATACCAAATGGTATGCTGAAAAAGACTTTGCTGATTACCTGGTAGAAGACGTTAAAATCAGAAAATTCATCAAAAAGAAACTCTACGTAGCAGGCGTTTCCAAAATCGCTATCGAAAGAACAGCTGGCCGCGTAAAGATTAGCGTATATACAGCAAAACCCGGTATCGTAATCGGTAAAAATGGTCAGGCAATCGAAGAATTGAAGGCTGAAATCCAGAAGATGACAAGCCAGAAGGTTGCTGTGAACATCGAAGAAATCAAAAGACCCGAAACAGACGCTCAGCTGGTTGCTGAAAGAATCGCACTGGATCTGGAAAACCGTGTAACATTCCGTCGTGCAATGAAACAGGCAATGGGCAGAACAATGAAATTCGGTGCTAAAGGTATCAAAACAGCAGTAAGCGGTCGTCTGGGCGGCGCTGATATTGCTCGTACTGAAAGCTACCATGACGGTACCATCCCCCTGCAGACACTGCGCGCAGACATCGACTACGGCTTCGCAGAAGCTGATACAACATACGGCAAACTGGGCGTAAAGGTTTGGATTTACAAAGGTGAGGTACTTCCTGTAAAAGCAGCGAAAAAGGAAGGAGGCGCTAAGTAATTATGTTAATGCCTAAAAGAGTAAAACATCGTAAACAGCAGAGAGGTTCTATGAAAGGCCGCGCTTACAGAGGTAACAAAGTTACTTACGGCGACTTCGGTATCATGGCTATGGAACCCACATGGATCACATCCAATCAGATCGAAGCAGCTCGTGTTGCGATGACAAGACATATTAAACGTGGCGGTGACGTTTGGATCAAAATCTTCCCTGACAAACCCGTTTCCGCAAAACCTATCGGTACTCGTATGGGTTCCGGTAAAGGCGCTCCCGAATATTGGGTAGCAGTAGTAAAACCCGGCAGAGTTATGTTTGAAATCGGCGGCGTTGCAGAAGAAACAGCAAGAGAAGCACTGAGACTGGCAATCCACAAACTGCCCATCAAGTGCAAAATCGTTTCCAAGGCAGAAGCAGCAGAAATGGCAGGTGATCATCAGTGAAAACAAAAGGTTATGTAAGTGAATTGATGGGTAAAACTGCTGATGAATTACAGAAGGACCTTGTTTCCGCTAAAAAAGAACTGTTCAACCTGAGATTCCAGAACGCAACAAATCAGTTGGATAACACAGCAAGAATCAAGGAAGTTCGTAAGAACATCGCAAGAATCCAGACAGTAATGACACAGAAAGCAAGAGAAGTAAAATAATAAACACGGTTTAGCGAAAGGAGGCACACAACGTGGAAGAAAGAAATCTTCGTAAAACCAGAATCGGTAGAGTAGTCAGCGACAAGATGGACAAAACAATCGTAGTTGCTGTGGAAGATAAAGTAAAACACCCTTTGTATGGTAAGATCGTAAACAGAACTTACAAGCTGAAAGCCCATGACGAAAACAACGAATGCGGTATCGGCGACCGTGTAAAGGTTATGGAAACAAGACCTCTGTCCAAAGACAAGAGATGGAGACTTGTAAGCATCATCGAAAAAGCAAAATAATCCTGCAGAGAGGAGGAATTTAGATGGTTCAGCAAGAAACCAGATTGAAAGTAGCAGACAATTCAGGAGCAAAAGAACTCCTTTGCATCAGAGTACTGGGTGGTTCCACCAGAAGATATGCAGGAGTTGGCGATATTATCGTAGCTGCAGTTAAAGACGCAACACCCGGCGGTGTTGTTAAAAAAGGCGACGTTGTAAAAGCAGTAGTCGTTAGAACCGTTCATCCCGTAGGCAGAGCAGACGGCAGCTATATCAGATTCGACGAAAACGCAGCAGTTATCATCAAAGATGACAAAAACCCCAGAGGTACTCGTATCTTCGGGCCCGTTGCAAGAGAGCTGAGAGAGAAACAGTTCATGAAGATTCTTTCTCTGGCACCGGAAGTATTATAAGGAGGTGTGCTAGGTGGCTAACATGAAATTGAAAACAGGTGACAAAGTTGTTGTCATCGCTGGTAAAGACAAAGGCAAAGAAGGCAAGATCCTTCATGTAGATAGAAAAAACAACCGTGTCATCGTTGAAGGCGTAAACATGATTTCCAAACACACAAAACCCTCCATGCAGAATCAGCAGGGCGGCATCGTGAAAAAAGAAGGTTCCATCCACGCTTCCAACGTAATGTACCTGCACAACGGCAAAGCAACACGCCTGGGTGCAATGATCAAAGACGGTAAAAAAGTAAGAGTAGCGAAAAAAACAGGCGAAGTTATCGACTAATCCCTGTGAAAGGAGGTAAACAATGAGCAGATTAAGAGATTTCTATAACACAGAAATTATCCCTGAAATGACTAAAAAGTTTTCATATACAAACAAGCTGGCTGTACCCAAGATTGAAAAAATCATCATCAACATGGGCGTAGGCGAAGCAAAAGAAAATGCGAAAGTTCTGGACGGCGCTGTTAAGGATATGGCTATCATCTCCGGTCAGAAACCCCTGGTAACAAAAGCGAAAAAATCCGTTGCTAACTTCAAACTGCGTGAAGGCATGAACATCGGTTGCAAAGTTACCCTGAGAGGCGACAGAATGTACGAATTCGCTGACAGACTGATCAACATTGCGCTGCCTCGTGTACGTGACTTCCGTGGTGTTAAAGCAAACAGCTTTGACGGCAGAGGTAACTACACAATGGGTATCAAAGAACAGCTGATCTTCCCTGAAATCGAATACGATAAAGTAGACAAAATCAGAGGTATGGATATCGTTTTCGTAACAACAGCGAACACAGACGAAGAAGCAAGAGAATTACTGAGATTGTTCGGTATGCCATTCGCAAAATAATCAAGGGAGGGACAAAAATGGCTAAAACATCTATGGTTGTAAAGCAGCAGAGAAAACCTAAATTCTCTACAAGAGCTTACACACGTTGCAGAGTGTGCGGCAGACCTCACTCTGTACTGAAAAAATATGGAATTTGCCGTATTTGCTTCCGTGAACTGGCATACAAAGGTCAGATTCCCGGCGTAAAGAAAGCAAGCTGGTAAGAACGAAAGGAGGAATTGACAATGTCCATGAGCGACCCTATCGCAGATATGCTCACTAGAATCAGAAACGGTAATATTGCGAAACACGATACAGTAGATGTTCCTTCTTCCAAGATGAAGAAAGCAATTGCGGACATTTTAACTAAAGAAGGTTACGTAAAAGGTTACGAAGTAATCGAAGATGGTATCAAATCCACACTGCGTATCAGCCTGAAATATGGTGCAGATAAAAACGAAAAAGTTATCACAGGCCTGAAAAGAATTTCCAAACCCGGTCTGAGAGTTTTCGCAGGCAAAGACGAACTGCCTAGAGTTCTGGGCGGTCTGGGAATTGCCATCATTTCCACAAGCAATGGCTTGATGACAGATAAAGAAGCAAGAAAAGCAGGCGTTGGCGGCGAAGTTGTTGCTTTCGTTTGGTAATATAAATCGACAAGTATTAGGAGGTGCAGACCATGTCTAGAATCGGTAAATTGCCCGTAGCAGTACCTGCCGGTGTTGAAGTAAAAATCGGTGAAGAAAACCTGCTGACAGTGAAAGGCCCCAAAGGCACACTGGAAAGAAAATTATCCGCAGACATGCATATCGCAATGGAAGATGGTCAGATTGTGGTAACAAGACCCAACGACCTGAAAAGAAACAAAGCATTACACGGCCTGACAAGAACTCTGATCTTCAACATGATCGTTGGTGTTACTCAGGGTTATGAAAAAACACTGGAAATCAACGGTGTTGGTTACAGAGCTGCAAAATCTGGTAAGAAACTGACCCTGACACTGGGTTATTCTCACCCTGTTGAAATGGAAGATCCCGAAGGTATCGAATCCATCGTAGAAGGCACAAACAAAATCATTGTTAAGGGTATTGATAAAGAAAAAGTTGGACAGTTTGCTGCTGAAATCAGAACAAAACGTCCCCCCGAACCCTATAAAGGCAAAGGTATTAAATACTCTGACGAATATATTAGACGTAAAGTTGGTAAGACCGGTAAGAAATAATCTGGCGCACGCAGCGTGATTGTTTATATCGGAAAGTGACTGATTTGAAAGAAACGGAGTGAAAATACTATGATTAACAAGCCATCTCGTGCAGCGGCTCGTAAGAAAAGACATTACAGAATCCGCAACCATGTGAAGGGTACAGCAATGAGACCCAGACTGGCAGTGTTCAGATCTAACAAACACATGTATGCACAGATCATCGACGACGTTGCACATCATACACTGGTAGCAGCTTCCACAATGGAATCTGAAATCGCTAGCACACTGGAACATACTGATACTGTCGCAGCTGCAGCAGCTGTTGGCGAAGCTATCGCTAAAAAAGCAGTAGAAAAAGGTATCACAGAAGTTGTATTCGACCGTGGCGGTTTCATTTACCACGGCAAAATCAAAGCTCTGGCGGAAGCAGCAAGAGAAGCCGGTTTGACATTCTAAGGCAAGGAGGAAAGCAAGTTGAAAAGAATCGATCCAAGCACTTTAGATCTGAAAGATAAAGTAGTTACCATCAACCGCGTAACAAAAGTTGTTAAAGGCGGTCGTACCATGAGATTCTCCGCACTGGTTGTTGTTGGCGACGGCAACGGTCACGTAGGCTGCGGCGTTGGTAAAGCTGCTGAAATCCCCGATGCTATCCGCAAAGGGAAAGAAGACGCTATGAAAAACATCATCGAAGTAAACAGAAATGATGTAGACAGCATCTTCCACGGCGTTACAGGCACATACGGCAGCGCAAGCGTTCTGCTGATGCCTGCTGCAGAAGGTACCGGTATCATCGCTGGTGGCCCTGCTCGTGCCGTATTGGAATTGGCAGGTATCCGCAACATCAGAACAAAATCCCTGGGTTCCAACAACAAACGTAACGTAGTAAGCGCTACAATCGAAGGTCTGTCCAGAGCGACAACACCTGAAGCAGTAGCAAAACTGCGTGGCATTACTGTAGAAGAACTCTTGGGTTAAGGAGGAATTGACAGTGGCTGAAATTAAAATCACATTGGTGAAATCTACAATCGGAGCAATTCCGAAACATAAAAAACAGTACAGGCGCTGGGTCTGAGAAAGACAAACAGCAGCGTGATTCAACAGGACAACGCGGCTATCAGAGGCATGATTCATCAGATTAGCCACCTTGTAAAAGTTGAAGAAGTTTAATTTTAGGAGGTGCCATAATGAACTTATGCGAATTGAGACCTGCTGAAGGCTCCAGAGAAAAAAATTGGAGAAGAGGCAGAGGTCATGCAACCGGCAACGGTAAGACAGCAGGCAGAGGTCACAAAGGTCAGGGCCAGCGTTCCGGTTCCGGCGGCAAGTGCGGCTTCGAAGGCGGTCAGATGCCTTTGTACAGAAGACTCCCTAAAAGAGGCTTCACATGCAGAAACAGCAAAGAAATCGTTGCTATCAACGTTTCCATGCTGAATGTATTTGAAAACGACGCAGTAGTAGATATCGATGCTTTGAAAGCCGTAGGTTTGATCAGTAATCCTAGAGATGGCGTGAAGATTCTTGGCGAAGGCGATCTGGAAAGAAAGCTGACCGTTAAAGTAAACTTCTACAGCAAAACAGCTCAGGAAAAAATCGAAGCAGCCGGCGGCAAAGCAGAGGTGATCTAATTGTTTAAGATTTTCGTAAACTCTTGGAAGACGAAAGAAATCAGAAACAAGATTCTGTACACTCTGATGATCTTCGCGATCATCAGAATCGGTACACAAATTGCTCTGCCTGGTATTGACGCAGCAAGCGTTGTTGCGGCAAGAGAATCCGCAGGTGTTGGCACACTTTACAGCATGATTGCTGGCGGTGCAAACTCCAGCTGGTCAATCTTTGCAATGGGTATTGGGCCCTATATCAATGCGTCCATCATCATGCAGCTGTTGACCATCGCGATTCCCAAATTCGAGCAGCTTTCTAAAGAAGGCCCCGAAGGCAGAAAAAAAATTGCAGTCTTACAGCAGATATTTAACAGTAATACTTGCGCTTATACAGGGTATTGGGTTAACATATACCTATCAGAACATGTATGTGGAAGCAAATATGCTGTACTATATCGCTTCTGTTGTAACTCTGGTTTGCGGTTCCACATTTGTAATGTGGCTGGCAGAACAGATTACAGCAAAAGGCATTGGCAATGGTTCTTCCATGGTAATCTTTATCAACATCGTTTCCGGTCTGCCCATGGGTGCAGCTAGCCTGTACTACATGATCAGCGGCTCCGGTGCAATGGGTGCGGTAAAGGTTGCTGCAATTCTGGTGCTTCTGCTCATCGTTCTGGCATTCATCGTTTGCGTAAACCGTGGCGAAAGAAGACTGCCTGTGCAGTATTCTTCCAAAATGGTTGGCAGAAAACAGGCCAGCGGCAGAAACACTACAATGCCGATCAAGGTAAATACCTCCGGCGTTATCTCCATCATCTTTGCAATCTCTTTGCTGCAGTTCCCGCAGCAGATTGGTAACTTCATCCAGAACAAGGGCGAAGTTTTCACAAAGGTGATCGAAGTTCTGAATATGACACACCCCATCGGTGCGTGTCTGTATGTATTACTCATTATCTTCTTCACATATTTCTACACATCCATCGTAATCAACCCCAATGAAATTGCGATGAACATGAAGAAGAACGGTGGCTTCATTCCCGGTATCAGACCCGGTCAGCCCACCAGCGCTTATATCACCAGAGTGGTAAGCAGAATCACACTGGTTGGCGCAATCTGCTACGCAATCCTGGCTATGGTTCCTGTTGCGTTGCAGTGGATTTCAAAGTGAATGTTGGCTTCGGTGGTACTACACTGATCATCGTGGTTGGCGTTACACTGGATATCGTGAAAGCACTGGAAAGCCAGTTGCTGATGCGTCACTATAAAGGATTTTTGAGCGAATAATAACATCCGCCTGGGGAATGCAGTATGCATTTCCCGCCGGTTGTTACTTGGGGAGAAAAACAGAGAGAAGGCCTATAAAGAAAAGAGGTTGATTCGTATATGAAATTGGTACTCATTGGTGCGCCAGCAGCCGGCAAAGGCACACAGGCAGCAAGACTGGTGAAACATTACGGCATCGCTCATATTTCTACAGGCGATATGCTCAGAGAAGAAGTGGCAAAAGGAACAGAGCTTGGTAATCAGGCGAAATCCATTATGGCAGCAGGCGGTCTGGTTTCTGATGAACTGATCATTGCGATCGTTCAGGAAAGAATCAAAAAAGACGACTGCGCAAAAGGTTTCATTCTGGATGGTTTCCCTCGTACAGTAGTACAGGCGGAAAAACTGGAAGAAATGGTAAAACTGGATAAAGTTGTTTATATCAACGCACCTGACGAAGTGATGCTGGAAAGATTGACAGCAAGACAGACTTGTCCCAAATGCGGTGCAACATACAACAAAATGTTCCTTCCTTCCAAAGTTGAGGGTATCTGTGATGTATGCGGCGAAAAATTGACGCAGCGTAAAGACGACACCGTGGAAGCTGGTCAGAAACGTATCCAGACATTCCACGAGCAGAGCGAACCTCTGGTAGGCTTTTATGAAAAAGAAGGTATTCTCTTTGAAGTAGACGGCACCATGCCCATCGACGAGATCACAAAAGCGATCATCGCTGGTCTGGACGCCTGAGCAAGAAGGGAACGCGTTGCTTAAGTCAATGTGAAATTTTCGGGGAGCGGCGAAGAGCGGCTTCGGTGGAGAGAAACTCCACGAAATAGAAATGA
Organism: Clostridia bacterium UC5.1-1D10; assembly: GCA_001304995.1. Taxonomy (GTDB): domain Bacteria; phylum Bacillota; class Clostridia; order Lachnospirales; family Anaerotignaceae; genus Anaerotignum. Next base: position 15,333 of record BBZU01000020.1, read on the forward strand.
TACCGTTTTGATGGCGGCTGAAAAGTCAAAATCCTTACGTTATCCCACGAATGTAATGAGGTGAGAACGATGGAATATCAGAGCGGGCAAGTGGTTTATTCCAAAAGCGGCCACGACAAGGGCGATACGTTGATGGTGCTTTTTGTGGAAGGGGCTTATGTCTATCTGGCAGACGGCAAACGCCGCAAGATTGAGAAGCCAAAACGCAAGAAGATGATCCACGTGCAGCCAACCGGATATGTGGACACGGTTTTGGCCGATAAACTGGCCGAAGGGGCTTATGTCCTGGATGCGGATATCGCAAAGGCCATCAAAAAGTACAAGAAGTTGGCGGAAACATAATTTAAGGAGGTTCTTGGTCTTGTCAAAAAATGACGTTATCGAAGTAGAAGGAACCGTGCTGGAAAAATTACCGAACGCCATGTTTCAGGTGGAACTGGAAAACGGCCATCAGATTTTGGCGCATATCTCCGGCAAGCTGCGTATGAATTTCATCCGTATTTTGCCCGGTGACAAAGTGTTAGTGGAAATGTCTCCTTATGACCTGACAAAAGGCAGAATCATTTGGAGAGCGAAATAAGGAAGGAGCGATCACAATGAAAGTAAGACCATCTGTAAAACCCATGTGTGAAAAATGCAGAATCATCAAAAGAAAAGGTCGTGTAATGGTCATTTGTGAAAATCCCAAGCATAAACAGAAACAAGGCTGATGATTTCGTTATGGCTTTACGGGGGTAAACGTCCTCGGAAGTCGTTGGTAAATCCGTCAAAGTAGGACGAAGGAGCATACAGTTAACAGCGGGAGCAGCAGGCAGACTGACGGCTGTTCTTCCCGTTTGTAATGCCCAACGCTTACAACATATTTATGCGAATATTATTTTGAACTTTTTTGTTATAGATAGAGGAATTATCATAGGAGGTGCAAGATATACATGGCACGTATTGCTGGTGTAGACTTACCAAGAGAAAAACGCGTTGAAGTTGGTTTGACATACGTTTATGGCATTGGCCATTCCAGTGCTGTTCGTATTCTGAAAGAAGCAGGCGTAGACCTGGATACAAGAGTTAGAGATCTGACTGATGAAGAAGTTGCTAGAATCCGTGAAGTCATCGACAGAACTCAGACAGTAGAAGGTGACCTGAGAAGAGAAATCGCTCTGAACATCAAACGACTGATTGAAATCGGCTGCTACAGAGGCATTCGTCATAGAAAAGGCCTGCCTGTAAGAGGTCAGAAAACAAAAACAAACGCAAGAACAAGAAAAGGTCCTAGAAAGACTGTTGCGAACAAGAAGAAATAATTGATTTCATGAAGGAGGTTTGAAGAAATGGCTAAGAAAACTGTGAAAAAAGCTACAACTCGCAGACGCCGTGACAAAAGAAAAGTAGAACGTGGTCAGGCTCACATCCAGTCTACTTTTAACAATACAATCGTTACAATCACTGACGCAGTAGGTAATGCTCTGTCCTGGGCATCCGCAGGTCAGCTGGGCTTCAGAGGCTCCAGAAAATCTACTCCTTACGCTGCACAGATGGCAGCAGACACAGCTGCAAAAGCTGCTTCCGACTACGGTCTGAAACAATCGAAGTTTTCGTTAAAGGTCCCGGTAGCGGCCGTGAAGCTGCAATCCGCGCTCTGCAGGCTGCAGGTCTGGATGTAACACTTATCAGAGACGTTACACCCGTTCCTCACAATGGTTGCAGACCACCCAAACGCAGAAGAGTATAATTTTCAGGAGGTGTAAGAATAATGGCTAGAGATAGAGTACCAGTATTGAAAAGATGCAGATCCCTGAATCTGGATCCCATCTACCTGGGTATTGATAAAAAATCCAAAAAACAGAACTTGAGAGCAAACAGAAAAATGAGCGAATACGGTCTGCAGATGAGAGAAAAGCAGAAAGCTAAATTCATCTACGGCGTACTGGAAAAACAGTTCCGTGGCTACTATGCACAGGCTGAAAAAATCGCTAAAAAAGAAGGTATCCCTGGTGAAAACCTTCTGATGCTGCTGGAAATGAGACTGGACAACGTTATGTTCCGTCTGGGTTACGGCAGAACAAGAAAAGAAGCTAGACAGATCGTTCGTCACAAACACGTTACAGTAAACGGCAAACCTGTTGATATTCCTTCTTACCAGGTTAAAGTTGGCGACGTAATCGAAGTAAAAGAAAAATACAAAACCATTCAGAGATACAAAGACGTTCTGGCTGTAACAGACGGCAGACTGGTACCCGAATGGCTGACAGCTAACCACGATGCACTGAGCGGCACCGTAGTTGCAAAACCCACAAGAGCACAGATCGATGTTCCCGTTGAAGAAACACTGATCGTCGAACTGTACTCCAAATAATCAATCACGATTGTGCAGTGAAGTCAATTCTAAAGCCGCAAGGCATTTTTCCTTGCGGCCATCTATCATAAAAAAGGGAGGTTTGAATGAGTGTTTGAATTTGAGAAACCTCGCATTGAAATTGCTGAGATGGCACCGGACGGAACTTATGGCAAATTTGTGGTAGAACCTCTGGAAAGAGGCTATGGCACAACTCTGGGCAACTCCCTGAGAAGAATCCTGCTTTCTTCCTTGCCTGGCGCAGCAGTCAGCAACGTAAAAATTGACGGCGTACTTCATGAATTTAGCGTGATTCCTGGCGTGAAAGAAGACGTAACAGAAATCATCCTGAATCTGAAAGGGCTGGCAATCAAAAATACCAGCGAAGGCAACGAACCGAAAATTGCGTACATTGACATGGAAGGCGAAGGCGAAGTCAAAGGCTCTGACATCAAAGCAGACAGCGACATCGAAATCCTGAACCCTGACCATCACATTGCGACACTTTCCGGTGGCCCTGGCAGCAAACTGTATATGGAAATCACCATTCAGAAAGGCCGCGGCTATGTTGGTGCCGACAAGAACAAAAAAGACGATCAGCCAATCGGCATGCTTCCGGTAGACAGTATTTTCACACCTGTTACAAGAGTAAACTTCCTGGTTGAAAATACTCGTGTTGGTCAGATCACTGACTATGACAAGCTCTCTCTGGAAGTCTGGACAAACGGAACCATTGCGCCCGACGATGCAGTTAGCTACGGTGCAAAGATTCTGAATGAGCATTTGAACCTGTTCATCGATCTTTCTGACAATGCGAAAGATGCTTCCATCATGGTTGAAAAAGAAGAAGGCAAGAAAGAAAAAGTTCTGGAAATGAGCATTGAAGAACTGGATCTGTCCGTGCGTTCTTACAACTGCCTGAAACGTGCAGGTATCAACACCGTGGAAGACCTGGCAAACAAGACAGAAGAAGAAATGATGAAGGTAAGAAACCTGGGCCGCAAGTCCCTGGAAGAAGTACTGAACAAAATGGCGGAACTGGGACTGGCACTCAGACCCAGCGACGAATAATCGGCTACTATTATTTACTGCAGAATTACGACACACGTAAGCCCGAAGAAGCAGTGGGGTCGGGGTAAGTTTTGCAGGTGAGAACAAGGAGGATTCAACAATGCATGCATCCGGATATAGAAAACTGGGTAAAACAACTCCTCAGAGAAAAGCTCTGCTGAGAAACCAGGTTACAAACCTGTTGTACCACGGTAAAATCAAAACAACAGAAACAAGAGCGAAAGAAGTAAGAAGAATCGCTGAAAAACTGATCACTCTGGCTGTAAAAGAAAGAGAAAACTTCGAAGAAGTTGAAGTAACAGCAAAAGTAGCGAAAAAAGACGCTAACGGCAAAAGAGTGAAAAGAAGTTGTAAACGGCAAAAAAGTAACTGTTTATGACGAAGTTAAGAAAACAGTTAAGAAGGATAAACCTTCCAGACTGGCAGCTAGACGTCAGATGCTGGCTTACCTGTACCCTGTTACAGAAGTTCCTGCTGATGGCAAAAAAATCAGAAAGAACAGCAAAAAAAGTTGACATGGCTGCAAAAATGTTCGACGAAATCGCTCCTAAATACGCTGGCCGTAACGGCGGTTACACAAGAATTGTGAAACTGGGCGCTCGTAAAGGCGACGGTGCGATGGAAGTTATCATCGAACTGGTTTAATTCGCAGAAAAAAAGGCATACATATTTGTGTATGTCTTTTTTGTATTTTAAGGAAATGGTGCGCGTTCATTTTTCTGTATAACATAAAAAAGCCGAAATCTTTATAGATTCCGACTTTTTTTATTAGGTTAGGAGATATACAATGAATGTGACGTTATCTGAGGGATGCATTTGCAGAAGCCAGTGCCACGGGTTCTTCTGTGGTGGTTGTTTCTGCTACTGGAGGGTTTTCCAATGCGCTGGATGCCTGAAAGGCATATGCCATACTTGTGGCAAAAGACAGGGAAAATACCACAGCCGATGCAATCATTAATTTTTCATGTTCATATGGGAAAACCTCCTTTGTCGAATTTTTTCTTTTCATGGTGATATCATACCACAGATAGATCAATCGTAGGTTACAGGAAGGTAAAGTTACCGTTACAGCTTGTTTGCACTTATGTTACAGGAATATATCAGAAATTGAAAAAATACTTACCCCCTTGACTTTCTGTCCATATAGGCATATTCTTTAGTTAGCAATAACTAACTAATAACATGAAAGAGGTGATTTTATGGACTACAAAGCCCTGTCACGAAAACATTTTAATCGTCAGGCAGCGTATTATGATGAGAAAGCCACAACCACTGTCTCAAAATTTCCTAAAATGTGCTACGCCTTTTGTGAGAAAGAACTCCAGCGATATCATGCAGAAAAACTGCTGGATTTGGGCTGCGGCACAGGGGAGATGATCCGTTTGCTTCGAGAGAAACATCCCCAGACGATGTTATGGGGACTAGATTTGTCACCGGAAATGATTCGTAGGGCAAAGGAAAAACAGATTCCACATGCGGATTTTTGTGTGGGGGATGCGGAATTTCTGCCTTATCCAGACCAGTCTTTTGATGTGGTTCTTTGTATGCAGAGTTTTCATCATTATCCAAACCCTGAGGGTGTCTTGGAGGAGGTATATCGGGTGCTGCGGCCAGGAGGCAGATTTTTGTTGTACGACATGTATGTGAAAAACAGATGGATGCGTGCGTTGGAAAACAGATTTCTGCTGAAATGGCTGCGCATGGGGGATGTGCATACATATGGCCGCAGTGAAATTTGCCATTTGATGGAAAACAGGGGTTCTTTCAGGTATATTGGAATCAAATCCATCCTGTCATGTTTTTCTGCAAGGGCAAAAAGCCTTAAGACTAAAAAATAGGAATTCGTCGGATCTTTCGTTGGAGGAGCGAAAGGTGCAAACACCGTTTTTTCTTGACTTTTCTGCCGAAAAAAGGTATCTTATTGATAGCTGTGAGTTATTTTACCATAGACTATATGAATGCGAAAAACAGATTTTTCGCGGAGGAAAAAGGTGAACAAAGAAGCGATGAAAATGGTGAAGGCCAAAGATCTGACTTACGAATATGTAAGGGTTTTGGAAACGGATCATGGCACAGTGGAAGAAAAGGTTGCGGCCTTGAAAAACGTAAACATCGAAATCAACAAAGGTGATTTTGTGGCGGTGCTGGGACATAACGGCTCTGGGAAATCTACCTTTGCGAAACATATCAACGCGCTTGTGCAGCCCACAGGCGGTACCCTTTGGGTGGATGATATGGATACAAAAAATGACGAACTGGTTTGGGAAATCCGCCAGACAGCGGGGATGGTATTCCAGAATCCTGATAACCAGTTGGTAGCAACGGTGGTAGAAGAAGACATTGCTTTCGGCCCCGAGAATATGGGCGTGGAACCAAAGGAAATCCGCAAACGTGTGGATGAAGCTTTGGCAACGGTGCGTATGAGTGAATATGCTACCCATACCCCCTCTAAGCTCTCCGGCGGTCAGAAACAGCGTATTGCCATTGCAGGGGTATTGGCTATGAAGCCTCAGTGCATCGTACTGGACGAGCCTACTGCCATGCTTGACCCTGTGGGACGCAGAGATGTCATGGAAACCATCGAGCGATTGAACCGAGAAGAAGGGATCACCATGATCCTCATTACACATTATATGGATGAAGCCGTACGGGCAGACAAGGTCTTTGTCATTGATGACGGGGATCTGGTAATGCAGGGTACACCAAAAGAGATTTTCTCTCAGGTGGAAACTTTGCAGAAATACGGTCTGGACGTGCCGCAGGTGACAGAAGTGGCTTATTTGCTGCGGAAGGAAGGCATTGACCTGCCTGCGGATATATTAACGATTGAAGAAATGGTAGGTGCGATATGTCAATTAAAATCAACCACTTGACCCATGTTTACAATCCCGGTACGGCATTCGAAAAAGTTGCTCTGGATGATGTTACACTGGAAATCCAGAAAGGGGAGTTCATTGGTCTCATCGGCCATACAGGCTCCGGGAAATCCACATTGATCCAGCATCTCAACGGTATCATTTCTCCCACATCCGGGGAAATCCTGCTGGACGGGGAAAACATTCATAAAGATAAAACAAAGCTGAAGGAAGTGCGCCGCCGCATCGGTTTGGCCTTCCAGTATCCCGAATACCAGCTTTTTGAAATGACAGTATATAAAGATGTGGCTTTCGGCCCCACAAATCTGAAGCTGACAGAAGAAGAAATTCACAAAAACGTCGTTTCCGCACTGGAAACTGTTGGCATTTCAGAGGAGATTTACGAAAAGTCCCCCTTTGAGCTTTCCGGCGGTCAGAAACGCCGTGTAGCCATTGCAGGGGTGCTTGCCATGAATCCTGAAGTCCTCATTTTGGACGAGCCTACGGCGGGTCTGGACCCCAGAGGCCGTGACGAAATCTTGCAGGCAATCAAAGACCTCCATGACAAACGGGGCATCACCGTTATTCTGGTAAGCCACAGTATGGAGGACGTAGCAAAACTGGTGGATCGTATCATTGTAATGCATCGCGGCAAAGCGGCTATGCAGGGCACACCCAAGGAAATTTTCTCCCATGTAGAAGAACTGGAACAGATGGGTCTGGCTGCGCCTCAGGTAAGCTATGTGTTTGCAGAACTGAAAAAACGTGGCTATGATGTGCCCACAGACGTATATACCGTCAAGGAAGCAAAAGAAGTATTATTAAAACTGGTAAAGCAGGTGAAATCATGATTCGGGATATAACCATCGGACAATATTATCCGGCAGAATCGCCGATTCATCGGCTGGATGCCAGAGTAAAAATTGTCGTAACATTTTTGTTTATCATTTCACTGTTCGTTGTCAATACCTTCATTGGGTATGTCTGCGTAACAGCTATTTTGGGCGCAGTGATCAAAGTATCCAAAGTGCCTTTGAAATTTATGCTGAAAGGCTTAAAAAGCATTGTCATCATCATTCTCTTTACGGCGGTCATCAACCTCTTTTTGACCCAGGGAGAACAGGTGATTTGGGAATTTGGCTTCCTGCATCTGACATGGGAAGGCATTTACATGGCTGTGAAAATGTGTGTGCGTCTGGTACTGCTCATTGTGGGCTCCTCTGTGCTGACGCTGACCACAACACCCATCCAGCTCACAGATGGCATTGAGTACATCCTGCGTCCTTTGAAACGCATTGGTGTGCCTGCCCATGAAATCGCTATGATGATGACCATTGCCCTGCGTTTCATTCCCACACTGCTGGATGAAACAGACAAGATCATCAAAGCACAGCAGGCAAGAGGGGCAGACTTCGACACAGGGAACCTGATGCAGAAAGCAAAGAGCATGATTCCTATTCTGGTGCCTCTGTTCATTTCCGCTTTCCGCCGGGCAGAAGAACTTGCCATGGCTATGGAAGCCAGATGTTACCATGGGGATGAACACAGAACACGCATGAACGTGATGCACATGGAAAGCCGGGATTATCGGGCTGTTGTGCTGACAGCGGTGTATCTTGTTTTTGTGGTGGCACTGCGTATCGCAGGGAATTATCTGCCATTTATGATTTGAGAAAAAGGGTGTTGGCGAAAGTCAACACCTTTTGTTTTCGGGAGGGGAAAACATGCGAAATCGGGAAATTTCATTTGTCAACGTGGTGCTGTGCCTGTTGGTTATGTGGATTCATATTTGTTCTGTGGCGGTGACGGGACTGCCCAAGGAAAATATCTCCTTTTTGGAGTGTATGTACCTTGGCGGCTGTCTGCCTTTGTGGTGCAGGGATTTATTTTCCTGTCTGCCCTGAAGTATTTCCGAAAGGAGGGGCGTTTTCCTACGGCTCTTTTCTCTGGGGCAGGATACGGAAAATCGGTGTGCATTATGTCATTGCCGTTATCATTTCCTATTTGGGGCTCATTGATTTGGGGTATTATACCTTTGATGCAGGATTTCTGGGAGAATCCCTGCTCTTGGGGAATATGATTGCGCCTTTTTACTTTATTATCATTATTTTTCAGTTTTATATTCTGATGCCTTTGTGGCGGAAAATGACGGAAAAAGTAGATTTTTGGGTAGCGGCACTGGTGTCTGTGATGCTCATGCGCCTGTTCCATGGCGGATTGCCTGCCATGATTGGGATGATTTCTCCCGGAACGGAATTTATCTATAATGACCGTGTATTTACGTCATATCTGGCTTATTGGGTATTGGGCTGTTATGCTGGGAAATATTACGATAGATTTCTGGAAGGCATTCGGAAAAATCAGGGCGTGTTGCTGACAGGATTTGTGATTTTTGTATTGACTGATGGGCTTTTGAGCTATGCAAATAATTGCGGCTTTTTCCGGGTATCTTTTCTGGAGGATGTCCATACCCTTTATGTATTCTGTGCCATTTTGTTCGTGTTCTGGCTGGGGAAAAAGATTGCAGATCGCGTGATGGCATGGAAAGTGGTGCAGGGCATTGACCGCATGAGTTTTTATTTGTATTTGTACCATGGCATTTTCCTGTATTATGTGCAGGATGCCTTTTTGAACCGCTTTGGTGTGGGCCCTGCCAAAGGGCTTTTGCTGCGGGCAGTGTGCTGTTATGGCATGACGGCCGTGGTGGGACTTTTGGCATGGTATTGGAAAAAGAGAAAGGGGAAACAAAACCCATGAGAATCTTATTGACAATCGCATATGACGGCACCCGTTACAGCGGGTGGCAGAAACAGAAATCACCGGAAGTGCTGACGGTGGAAGGCGAAGTGGAAAAAGCCCTGCGGACGCTCTTTCGTGATCCGGAACTGGAATGTATCGGCGCCAGCCGTACAGACAGAGGCGTTCACGCTCTGGGACAGCAGGCAGTCATTGACGTAGAAACTACCATTCCGCCGGAAAAATTCCGCTGGCGATTCGCCCCTTTTTGCCGGAGGACATTGTGGTGACAGCGGCAAGGGAAGTGCCGGGGGATTTCCATCCTCGTTATGACTGCATCAAAAAAACTTATGAGTATCATATTTATCAGAGTCCTTATAAAAATCCTAAGGAGCGGCTTTACAGCACATTTGTATATAGCCCTCTGGATTTGGAAAAAATGAATGAAGGGGCAAAGGTTTTTGTGGGAACCCATGATTTTGCGGCATTCTGTGCCGCAGGCAGTTCCGTTTCCACAACAGTTCGTACCATTTTTGACTGCCATGTGGAGCAGGAAGGCCCCCATATCCGCATTTTGGTGACTGGGGACGGTTTTTTGTATAATATGGTACGCATTCTGGCAGGCACTCTCATTGCCGTGGGACAGGGAAAAATCCCTGCGGAGAAGGTAGCAGACATCATTACCGGTAAAGACCGCAGACAGGCTGGGCAGACAGCAGAGCCTCAAGGTCTGACTTTACGGGAAATTTATTACGATTTGCCTTAGAAAGCCCTTGACAGCGGCATTTTCAGGTATTATAATAATAAAGCTGTTATTTTGATTTTGAAGCGTGTTTCACGCTTTGAATATATGTTTCTCAAGGTGGGACTCAATAAGTTATGTGGAAAGCCACATAATGGAGATTACGGCGGTATTCCCGTATCGTTCGTAAAGTCAAAGAGTCAAAGGAAAATATTATAAGGGAGGTAAAAGAACCATGAGAACTACTTACATTGCGAAAGAAGCAGATGTAACAAAAATGGTACGTTGTTGACGCAACAGACCTGACACTGGGCCGTCTGGCTTCCGAAATCGCAAACATCTTAAGAGGTAAAAACAAACCCCAGTATGCACCCAACGTTGACATGGGCGACTATGTAATCGTTGTAAACGCTGAAAAGGTAGCTGTGACAGGTAAAAAACTGACACAGAAACTGTATCACCACCACACAGGCTACATCGGTGGTCTGAAAACAGTAAGACTGGACAAAATGCTGGAAACACACCCTGAAAGAGTAATCGAACATGCTGTAAAAGGTATGCTTCCCAAAAACGCTCTGGGCAGAAAAATGTTCGGCAAACTGCATGTATATGCTGGCGCAGAACATCCCCATGCAGCGCAGAAACCTGAAGTACTGGAACTGAAATTTTAATCGAAGGAGGAAGGCATCATGGCAGCAGCTAGATATTACGGCACAGGCAGAAGAAAATCTTCTGTAGCTAGAGTTTACCTGGTACCCGGTAACGGCAAAATCACAATCAACAAAAGAGACATTGATGAATATTTCGGTCTGGAAACACTGAAAGTTATTGTTCGTCAGCCCCTGGAACTGACAGCAACAACAGCTAAATTCGACGTTCTGGTGAACGTACACGGCGGTGGCTTCACAGGTCAGGCAGGTGCTATCAGACACGGCATCTCCAGAGCTCTGCTGCAGGCTGACGGCGATTTCAGACCCGCTCTGAAAAAAGCTGGCTTCCTGACAAGAGACCCTCGTATGAAAGAAAGAAAGAAGTACGGTCTCAAGGCAGCTCGTCGCGCGCCTCAGTTCAGCAAGAGATAATCTGCTGTTCAAACCGTATCAAAATGGTTCAAAAACCCCGGAAAATCAAGGTTTTCCGGGGTTTTACTGTATCTAAACGGGCTAATATGGTTTGACCAAATTTGGCAAAACGAGAGCCGTTTTCACCCAATTTTTAGTGGTTAAATATAGGACAACCGGCAAAAATGGGGGTAAAAAAGGGGTTAGTGGTTAAATTATAGGACAACCGAGAGCCGATTTTGGGGTGTTTTTTGGGGTGCTTTTCAGCCCTGCTTCTCCTCGTTTTGGTCTGTGGCAGTTTGGCATAGTTTGACCTAATTTGAATAATTGAATATGAATTTGATGTAGCACTCAGTATAAAATAACTGGGTGCTTTTTTCATTTCAGGAATTTGTATTCCGGCGATAGAAAGAGCCGTCACTTCACTTTTTATTTTGGAGTGGCGGCTTTTTCTATTTCCAGAAGCAACAGCAACAATCAGAAATGAGGTGAAGTCAATGAACACGCAAATCATCGCCATCGCCAACCAGAAGGGCGGCGTTGGCAAAACCACTACCTGTGCCAATCTTGGAATCGGCTTGGCGCAGGCTGGAAAGAAAGTCCTGCTGATCGACGGAGACCCACAAGGAAGTCTGACGATCAGCCTGGGCAATCCCCAGCCGGACAAGCTGCCCTTTACGCTGTCGGACGCTATGGGGCGTATCCTGATGGACGAGCCACTTCGTCCCGGCGAGGGTATCCTGCACCACCCAGAGGGTGTAGATCTGATGCCTGCGGACATCCAGTTATCTGGTATGGAAGTATCCCTGGTAAATGCCATGAGCCGTGAGACCATCTTACGGCAATATCTGGACACGCTGAAGGGGCAATACTCCCATATCCTGATTGACTGTCAGCCATCCTTGGGTATGCTTACGGTCAATGCGCTGGCCGCTGCGAACAGGATCATCATTCCCGTTCAGGCGGAGTACCTGCCTGCCAAAGGGCTGGAACAGCTGCTCTCTACGGTAAACAAGGTAAAGCGGCAGATCAATCCCAAGCTCCAGATAGACGGTATCCTGCTGACGATGGTGGACAGCCGAACTAACTTTGCCAAAGAGATCTCCGCGCTCCTGCGGGAGACCTATGGCAGCAAGATCAAAGTATTCGGCACAGAGATCCCCCATTCTGTCCGGGCTAAGGAAATCAGTGCCGAGGGAAAAAGCATTTTTGCCCATGATCCCGGCGGCAAGGTGGCTGAGGGATACAAAAATTTAACGCGGGAGGTGATGAAACTTGAAAAGCAGCGCGAAAAAAATAGAGCTGGCATCGGTAGATGATCTGTTCTCCACCGAAGAAGGCCGCCAGGATGCAAAGCTGGAAAAGATTCAGGAAATTCCCTTGTCCGAACTGCATCCGTTTAAGAACCATCCATTCAAGGTCAAGGATGACGAAGCCATGATGGAGACCGCCGACAGTATCAAGCAGTATGGTGTTCTGGTTCCGGCGATTGCCCGACCGGACCCGGAGGGCGGCTATGAGCTGGTAGCCGGACACAGGCGGCACAGAGCCAGTGAACTGGCAGAAAAGGAGACCATGCCGGTTATTGTTCGGGATTTGGATGATGATGCCGCCACGATCATTATGGTTGACAGCAACTTGCAGCGAGAAAGCCTGCTCCCCAGCGAAAGGGCCTTTGCCTACAAAATGAAATTGGATGCCATGAAACATCAGGGAGAGCGAGTAGATTTAACTTGTTCCCAAGTTGGGAACAAGTTGGACGGTAAGAAATCCAGTGAGATTTTGGCAGAGCAAGTAGGCCAGAGTAAAAACCAGATTTTTCGCTATATCCGTCTGACAGAGCTGATTCCTGAATTGATGGATATGGTGGATGAAAAGAAGATTGCCCTGAACCCAGCCTATGAGCTGTCCTTTCTCAAAAAAGAAGAACAGACAGATTTGCTGGACGCCATGGACAGCGAACAGGCTACCCCTTCCCTTTCCCAAGCTCAGCGGCTCAAAAAATACAGCCAGGAGGGGCATCTGACCCTTGATATGATGCGCGTCATCATGGGTGAGGAAAAGAAAAGTGATCTGGATCGAGTGACATTTACCTCTGACACTTTGCGGAAGTATTTCCCCAAAAGCTATACGCCCCAGCGGATGCAGGAAACCATTATCAAGCTGTTGGAGGCATGGCAGAAAAAGCGTCAGAGAGACCAGGAACGATGAAAGGAGCCGCCTATGAGGGATATTTCAGCCCGTGAGCTGAAAGGACACAATATTCTCGCCGTAGAGAGGTTTTGGGATAGCACCCGCTGGATGATCGAGTTTTCCGTCCTGCGTTCCAGCACCGATTACGGCAGCCCCGGAGATGAAATGCGGCTGTTTTTGACTGAGGACGGGTATCAGGCCGCCCTGCAAAGCCAGCAGCGCCGGGAGATCAAGATCAAGCGTTACGCTCGTGTGATCGAAGGGCATATCCTCGATTTCAAACCGGGAAAACGCCGCTGCCCATAAACCCATACAACGAAAGGAAAGGAATGACTATGTGTACGGTAAAGGAAATTCAGGAAGCGATCCGGGAAGATTGCAGATCCCAGCATGACATGGATTCAACGGATATTGACCGCGTGATGCAAACACTTCCTTTCGCCCAGGAGGAACCATTTACAGGGGCGCGTCCCCAAAAGCCGCTGTTTTGGTTTTATGCGAGAAAATTTGAAAAGCGTTGAACACCGCAATTCTTTGAAATGAGGATTGCGGTTTTTTTGTACCCAAAATTCGGAAGGAGTGAGGTCGATGGCCGTTTTTCGCATTGAACGGACCCGTGATTATACCGTGATGAGCAATCATCATTTACGAAATGCAAACCTGTCGTTAAAAGCCAAGGGGCTGTTATCCATGATGCTGTCTTTGCCGGAGGACTGGAATTACACCACCCGTGGCCTTGCAAAGATCTGTAAGGAGGGCGTAGATGCCATCGGTGCTGCCCTGCGTGAACTGGAAGGAGCCGGATATATCGTGCGCCATCAGAGACGCGATAAAAGCGGGCGGATCACAGATACCGAGTATGTCATCTATGAACAGCCCCAGCCAGATCTGTCCAAGCCGGATACGGCTTCACCAGATACGGAAAACCCGGATATGGTAAAACCGGATACGGAAAAGCCCGCAGAATTAAATATAGAGAAATCAAATACAGAAAAATCAATTACTTATGGATCAAGTACCGATTCCATTCCCTTCCGGGAAACAGCGGCGGCAGAACCGCCGGAACGGAAAGGAAGGGATGCGATGTCTGTCACAGAGATAGAGAATTATCGGGAATTGATTTTGGAGAATATCGAGTATGACTGTCTGAAGCGGCGTTATCCTCTCTACCTGGATGACCTGAACGAGATTGTAGAGCTGTTGGTAGAAACGGTCTGTGCCAAACGAAAGACCACCCGGATCTCCGGGGCGGACTTCCCTCATGAGATCGTGCGTTCCCGCTTTTTGAAGTTGGACAGCTCCCACATTGAGTTTGTCATGGATTGTCTGCAAAAGAACACCACCCAGGTACGCAACATCAAGCAGTACCTGCTTGCAGTGCTATTCAATGCGCCTACCACCATGAATAACCACTACACTTCACTGGTCAATCACGATATGCACGCAGGCGCTGGTAAAGGCCGCCTTTTATCATGCCAAAGGAGGCACGACATGAACCAGATGGAAATTTTCAAAAACCCGGAGTTTGGCAGTATCCGCACTTTTGAGCAGGACGGCAAAGTGCTGTTTTGCGGTTTGGATATTGCAGTTGCATTGGGATACAGCAATCCTCGTGATGCGTTACGCAGGCATTGTAAGGGTGTCGTGAAACGCGACACCCTTACGGAAGGCGGACCGCAGCAGCTTTCTTTTATTCCCGAAGGCGATGTGTACCGCCTGATCGTTCACAGCAAATTGCCATCGGCAGAGCAGTTTGAACGGTGGGTATTCGATGAGGTTCTGCCTACCATTCGTAAGCACGGGGCTTATCTCACAAAAGAGAAGCTGTGGGAGATTGCCACTTCCCCAGAAGCGCTGATGAAGCTCTGCTCAGACCTGTTGGCTGAGCGTGAAGCGAATATTTCTCTGCGTAAGGAAAATGCACAGCTGGAGGGCAAAGCCGCTTTCTATGACCTGTTCATCGACTTAAAGCACAGCACCAATCTCAGGACTACCGCCAAAGAGTTGGATGTCCCGGAGCGCCGGTTTGTCCGGTTTCTGATAGAACGGCGGTTTGTGTACCGCACGGCATCCGGCAATGTGCTGCCTTATGCAAATGTGAAAAATGCAGGGCTGTTTTGCGTCAAAGACTACTGCAACCACGGCCATACCGGTTCCTACACGCTGGTCACGCCCCAGGGCAAGCTCTACTTTGCCCAGCTGCGGGAGATGATCTTGCTGGTCTCATAAGAACGGAAAGGAAGTGGGTTTTATGCAGGAAAGCAAAACAATCGGTCAGCTGATGGAGGAAATGCGCCAGAAGGCCGGGGCGCAGAACTACCACGGCCATGACTACATGGATCTTCAGCGATTTGCCGAGAATACCCGGCACATGATTATTTTTGATGTGCTGACCCATGACTCCCCGGTGGGTTGGAAAGGAGAACGCACCCGCCTGTTTTTGTCAGATATAGGCTATGAAAAAGCGCTGGACAGTCAGGCAAAGGGACAGATCAAGATTCTCAGCCATGCCAAAGTGCGCCAGGGCCATCTGTACTATGACCGCTCCGACCAGCTGCGCTGAAAGGAGCCTGCCATGCTGAAATACCTGCTGCGGCGGCTGGTGGTTCCGCCTTAGAAAGAAATGCACCACCCCTGCACATTTTGTGGAAAGGAGGAGATGAAAATGCAGGAAGAAGTGGAAAACAGGACTTTAACGCTGGTTGTCAGCGGAACAAAGTTTACCGGCAGGCTGCTCAAAGCCGCCATCAGTAAGTACATGGCCCACTGCAAGGAGAAGAAGCTGCAAAAGAAAAGAAGCCGTGACGCTCCTGTGACACCCCACGGCAAACAGACCGTTAAGCAGCTCATTGGTCAGAATCAGGGGATCTCCAATATTGAGATCACAGACCCCTCCATCAAGGAATTTGAGAAGATCGCCCGAAAATATGGTGTGGATTATGCGGTAAAGAAAGACCGCAGCAGCTCCCCGCCCAAGTACCTGATCTTTTTCAAAGGCCGTGACGCCGACGCACTGACCGCTGCATTTACCGAGTACACCAGCAAAAAGGTCAAGAAGGCCGAGAAAACGGAACGCCCGTCTGTGCTGGCAAAACTCAGTCAGTTCAAAGAGATGGTCAAAAATGCCGTGGTGGACCGTATCAAGCGAAAGGAGCTGGAACGATGAAAAAGCAGTTTGACATCAAAAAGCTCGTTTTGCTGAACCTGCCTTATCTCCTGATGGGGCTGTTTGCTACCAACTTCGGAGAGGCATGGCGGCTGGCACAGGGAGCAAATGCTTCAGAGAAATTCCTTTCCCTGTTTGCTGTTCTTCCTGGGGCACTGCAAAGTTTCTGGCCCAGCCTGCACCCGTTGGATCTGCTGGTGGGGCTGTGCTGCGGTGCCGGTCTGCGTCTGGCGGTGTATCTCAAGAGCAAGAACGCCAAGAAATACCGTCACGGTATGGAGTATGGTTCTGCCCGCTGGGGGACCCGTGAGGATATTGCTCCCTACATCGACCCGGTGTTCCAGAACAATGTCATTCTTACGAAAACGGAGAGCCTGACCATGAACAGCCGCCCCAAGGACCCAAAGACCGCCAGAAACAAAAATGTGCTGGTGATCGGCGGCTCCGGTTCCGGTAAGACCCGCTTCTGGCTGAAGCCTAACCTGATGCAGATGCACAGTTCTTATGTGGTCACAGACCCGAAGGGAACCATTTTGGTGGAGTGCGGAAAAATGCTCCAGAGGGGTGCGCCCAAGCTGGGCAAGGACGGAAAGCCCATGAAGGATAAGCGCGGCAAGGTCATCTATGAGCCTTACCGGATCAAAGTCCTCAACACCATCAACTTCAAAAAAGTATGCACTATAACCCCTTTGCCTATATCCACTCCGAAAAGGACATTTTGAAGCTGGTTACGACCTTAATAGCGAATACAAAGGGAGAGGGCAAAGCCGGGGACGATTTCTGGGTCAAAGCAGAGACTTTGTTGTATTGCGCGCTGATTGGGTATATCCACTATGAGGCCCCGGTAGAGGAGCAGAACTTCTCTACCCTCATCGAGTTTATCAACGCCATGGAAGTCCGTGAGGATGATGAGGAGTTCAAAAACCCGGTTGACCTGATGTTTGATGCACTGGAAGCCGAGAAACCAAACCACTTTGCGGTGCGCCAATATAAGAAATACAAGCTGGCGGCTGGCAAAACAGCCAAGTCGATCCTGATTTCCTGTGGTGCGCGTCTTGCGGTATTCGACATTGCAGAGCTGCGTGAGGTCACGGCTTATGATGAGCTGGAGCTGGACACTCTGGGAGACAGGAAAACTGCCCTGTTCCTCATTATGAGTGATACGGACGACAGCTTTAATTTCCTTATATCCATGTGTTATACCCAACTTTTCAACCTGCTCTGCGAAAAAGCCGACGATGTGTATGGCGGCAGGCTCCCGGTCCATGTGCGCTGTCTCATTGATGAAGCCGCCAATATCGGGCAGATTCCCCGTTTGGAAAAGCTGGTAGCAACCATCCGAAGCCGTGAGATCTCCGCCTGTCTGGTCTTGCAGGCACAGTCCCAGCTGAAAGCCATCTACAAGGACAACGCTGATACCATCATTGGCAACATGGATACCTCTATTTTCCTGGGCGGTAAGGAGCCGACTACGCTCAAGGAGCTGGAAGCTGTACTTGGGAAAGAGACCATCGACACCTACAACACCGGAGAGAGCCGTGGGCGGGAAACCTCCCACTCTCTCAACTATCAAAAATTGGGGAAAAGTCTGATGAGCCAGGATGAGCTTGCAACGATGGACGGAAACAAGTGCATCCTCCAGCTGCGTGGTGTGCGTCCTTTCCTTTCGGATAAGTACGACATTACCAAGCACCCCAATTTCCAGTATACTGCCGACGCGGACGATAAGAACGCTTTTGACATTGAAGCATTCCTGTCCGCAAGGCTGAAACTCAAGCCCAATGAGGTCTGCGATGTCTATGAAGTAGACACAAAGGGCGCTTAACACTGTTCGCTTTTGAAGGGAGTGATCTTATCTATTCGCCGCACCTGCCCTCTACGGGCCATTGGCGTACAAAGCGGACAATCATCAAAAAATAATGAAAAAGGAGGACAGCCGGAATCATGCCCCCGGAAACCGGGCGGCAGATTGTTCCGGCTTTTGTATGCCTATGAAACATGACAAACCTATTTTTTAATCAGATTCCGGCTAACAAACTATATGGCATTTTTTGAACAGGCAATCACCGTTCTTCAGACCCTCGTTATCGCGCTCGGTGCCGGTCTCGGTATCTGGGGCGTTATCAACCTGCTGGAAGGTTACGGCAACGACAATCCTGGCGCAAAAAGCCAGGGCATGAAGCAGCTCATGGCCGGCGCTGGTGTAGCCGTAGTCGGCATGGTCCTTGTACCTCTGCTCTCCGGGCTTTTCTCTGTCTAAGCGTCTCTGCATGAAATCCTTGCCGCTCCCGCAGCTTTGCGGGGGCGGCGGAAAGGAGGTTGACACCGTATGGATTTCTTACTTGAAGCCCTGACAAATTGGCTGAAAGAAATGCTGGTGGGCGGTATTATGAGCAACCTTTCGGGGATGTTTGACAGCGTAAACCAACAGGTCGCGGATATATCCGTACAGGTAGGACAGACCCCACAGGGATGGAATGGCAGTATTTTCAGTATGATTGAGAATCTGTCCAACTCCATCATGGTGCCGATTGCAGGCGTGATTCTGGCTATCGTGATGACCGTAGACCTGATCCAGATGATCGCAGACAAGAACAACCTGCATGATGTGGACACCTGGATGATTTTCAAGTGGGTGTTCAAATCAGCCGCTGCCATCCTCATTGTCACAAACACATGGAATATCGTGATGGGCGTCTTTGATATGGCGCAGAGCGTGGTGGCACAGGCGGCAGGGATCATCGGTTCGGATGCGTCCATCGACATTTCCTCAGTTATGACCGACCTGGAACCGAGACTGATGGAAATGGATCTGGGACCGCTGTTCGGGCTTTGGTTCCAATCCCTCTTTATCGGCATTACCATGTGGGCGCTGTATATCTGTATCTTTATCGTCATTTATGGCCGTATGATCGAGATTTACCTTGTGACCTCAGTGGCTCCCGTCCCAATGGCTGCCATGATGGGCAAGGAATGGGGCGGCATGGGACAGAACTACCTCCGCTCCCTGCTGGCGCTTGGCTTTCAGGCGTTTCTCATCATCGTCTGCGTGGCGATTTATGCTGTGCTGGTGCAGAACATCGCTCTGGAAGATGACATCATCATGGCGATCTGGAGCTGCGTGGGCTATACCGTACTGCTGTGCTTTACGCTGTTCAAAACCAGCAGTCTCGCCAAATCAGTCTTTCAGGCGCATTAAAGGAGGGTTCTGTATGAAAAAATATCAAATCATTTATGCAGACCCACCATGGAGTTATCGAAGCGGAAAGGTTCAAGGCGCTGCACAGAATCATTACCTGACCATGCCGGACGAAGAACTGTACCGCCTGCCAGTATCCGATCTGGCAGACAAAAACTGCACCTTGTTCCTCTGGTGCACTTTTCCGAAGTTGCCAGAGGCAATAAAACTAATAAGTGCTTGGGGATTTTCCTTTAAGACGGTTGCCTTTGTCTGGGTAAAACAGAATAAATCCGGAAATGGATTTTTTATGGGACTTGGCTGGTGGACAAGAAGCAATGCAGAAATCTGCCTTTTGGCTGTGAAAGGAAAACCCAGGAGAAAAAGCGCAGGGGTTAGACAGCTGATAATCTCGCCACTTGAACAGCATAGCAAAAAGCCCGATGTTGTTCGGGATAATATTGTAACGCTGATGGGTGATCTCCCGCGCATAGAACTGTTTGCTCGTCAACCCACACCCGGTTGGGATGTGTGGGGAAATGAAGTGGACAGCTCTATTTCATTCCCATAAAGGAGGTGGATAATATGGCTTATGTACCCGTACCCAAAGATTTAACCAAAGTCAAAACCAAGGTCATGTTTAACCTGACCCGAAGGCAGCTGGTCTGCTTTACCGCCGGGGCGCTTGTAGGCGTGCCGCTGTTCTTTTTGCTCCGTGAGCCTGCGGGAAACAGCATGACCGCCATGTGTATGATGCTGGTCATGATGCCCTTCTTCCTGCTGGCAATGTATGAAAAGCATGGACAGCCCCTGGAAAAGATCGTCGGCAACATCCTAAAAGTGGCTGTGATCCGTCCCAAGCAGCGTCCCTACCAGACCAATAACTTTTATGCCGTATTAAGGCGGCAGGAAATGCTCGATAAGGAGGTGTATGACATTGTTCACCGCAATGAAAAGCTGGCTGCGCCGTCTGCTGGGAAAACCGGAAGAAAAGACCGTGCAGCCGGTAAAGACAAAGAAAAAGCTGTCCCGCGCCGATAAAAAGCAGATCGAAGCGGCCATTGCCCGCGCCAACCGCACGGACAAAAAAGGAAAATCCGCGCAGGACAGTATCCCCTATGAACGGATGTGGCCGGACGGGATTTGCCGTGTATCAGACAGCCACTACACAAAGACCATTCAGTTTCAGGACATCAACTATCAGCTCTCCCAAAACGAAGATAAGACCGCGATCTTTGAGGCTGGTGTGATTTCCTCAATTATTTCGACAGCTCGATTCACTTCCAGTTGTCTTTTTTGAACCTTGCGGCATCGGAGGAGACCTTTGCCAACTCCATTTCCATCCCGCCCCAGGGGGATGCTTTTGACAGTATCCGTGAGGAATACACTACAATGCTGCAAAATCAGCTGGCCAGAGGCAACAACGGTCTCATCAAGACCAAATACCTGACCTTTGGTATCGACGCGGACAGTATCAAAGCTGCCAAGCCCCGTCTGGAGCGCATTGAGACCGATATACTCAATAACTTCAAGCGTCTTGGTGTAGCTGCCAGAACACTGGACGGTAAGGAAAGGCTCTCCCAGCTTCATGCGGTATTCCACATGGATGAACAGCTCCCGTTTCAGTTTGAATGGGACTGGCTGGCTTCTTCCGGTCTGTCCACGAAAGATTTTATTGCACCAAGCTCCTTTGAGTTCCGCACCGGCAAGCAGTTCCGTATGGGCAAGAAATACGGGGCTGTTTCTTTTTTGCAGATCCTTGCACCGGAGCTGAATGACCGTCTGCTGGCTGATTTTCTGGATATGGAAAGCTCGCTCATTGTGAGTATGCACATTCAGTCAGTGGATCAGGTGAAAGCCATCAAAACGGTCAAGCGGAAAATCACCGATTTAGACCGCAGTAAGATCGAGGAACAGAAAAAGGCAGTCCGCGCAGGATACGACATGGATATAATTCCGAGTGACCTTGCCACCTACGGCAGCGAGGCGAAAAAGCTGTTGCAGGATTTGCAGAGCCGCAACGAGAGAATGTTCCTGGTTTCCTTTTTGGTGCTGAACACAGCGGACAATCCCCGTCAGCTGGGCAACAACATCTTTCAGGCAGGTTCCATTGCCCAGAAGTATAACTGCCAGCTGACCAGGCTGGACTTCCAGCAGGAAGAAGGGCTGATGAGCTGTCTGCCCCTGGGACTTAACCAGATCGAGATCCAGCGGGGCTGACCACCAGTTCCACGGCCATCTTTGTGCCGTTTACCACCCAGGAGCTGTTCCAAAACGGGAAAGAAGCTCTGTACTACGGCATCAACGCCCTTTCCAACAACCTTATCATGGTGGACCGAAAGCTGCTGAAAAACCCCAACGGCCTGATACTTGGGACACCGGGTTCCGGCAAGTCCTTTAGCGCAAAACGAGAGATCGCCAACTGCTTTTTGCTTACCAGCGATGATGTCATCATTTGCGACCCGGAAGCAGAGTACGCACCTCTTGTTGAGCGTCTGCATGGGCAGGTCATCAAGATCTCGCCTACCTCAACCAACTACATCAATCCGATGGACCTGAACCTGGACTACTCGGATGATGAAAGCCCGCTGTCCCTCAAGTCTGACTTTATCCTCAGCTTGTGTGAGCTGATCGTGGGCGGTAAGGACGGATTGCAGCCGGTGCAGAAAACCATCATCGACCGTTGTGTGCGACTGGTCTATCAGACCTACCTGAATGACCCGCGCCCGGAGAATATGCCGATTCTGGAGGATCTATATAACCTGCTGCGTTCACAGGAGGAAAAGGAAGCCCAGTATATCGCCACGGCCCTTGAAATCTATGTAACCGGCTCCCTCAATGTGTTCAACCACCAGAGCAATGTGGACATCAACAACCGCATTGTCTGCTATGACATCAAGGAGCTGGGCAAGCAGCTCAAGAAAATCGGTATGCTGGTAGTTCAGGATCAGGTGTGGAACCGCGTTACCATCAACCGTGCCGCTCACAAGTCCACCCGTTACTACATCGACGAGATGCACCTGCTGCTGAAAGAGGAACAGACCGCAGCCTACACGGTGGAAATCTGGAAGCGATTCCGTAAGTGGGGCGGCATTCCCACAGGTATCACCCAGAATGTCAAAGACCTGCTTTCCAGCCGCGAGGTGGAGAACATCTTTGAAAATTCCGACTTCGTGTATATGCTCAACCAGGCAGGCGGAGACCGCCAGATCCTTGCCAAGCAGCTGGGCATCTCCACGCACCAGCTGAGCTATGTGACCCACTCCGGTGAGGGCGAGGGCCTTTTGTTCTATGGCTCAACGATCCTGCCTTTCGTGGATCACTTCCCGAAGAACACCGAGCTTTACCGCATTATGACCACCAAACCGTTGGACTTAAAAAAGGAGGATGAGCATCATGACAAAGAAAGAAATTGAAAAAGGTGCAGGTCTGCTTCTGGCCGCTGTCAGCGGCTGTGAGCAGATGGTGGAACTGCTTCGCACGGCTGTCCATTACTGCTCTGAGCAGGAAAAGACAGCAAAAAATCTCACGCCCAAGGGCTATGCCGGATTTACCCGGATTCACCATATCTGGACAGAGGGCATACCTGATGTTCCCAAGTTGTTTATTGGCAGCCCAATTCAGGATCGGGACATGGCAAGAGGAACCCTGATGGCGCTTTTCCTGTCCACAACGGTCTTTCCGGCAGAAACCATTCAGATTCCGGTATATGCGGAAACTTGTGTGTTGCTGGATGACCTGATGGCAGGTGGCTGGTATGCGTAAGGAACCACGCCTGCGCTTTACCGATGAGGAACGGGCTGACCCTGCGCTGGAAAAGCCGATCCGCAAAGCAGAGAAAGCTGCGGCCAGAGCAGATAAGGCGCAGGCCAATATCCCAAAGAAAAAGGTCAGGCAGACGGTCATTGACCCGGACACCGGGAAAAAGACCTCGAAGCTGACCTTTGAGGATAAGAAAAAGCCACCCTCCAAAGTTTCTCAAGGGGTCAAGGAAGTTCCTGTCCATCTGGTCGCGGGCAAGCTCCACAAAGAGATCCGGGAAACAGAGCAGGACAATGTGGGAGTGGAAAGCGCCCACAAGTCCGAGGAGGCGGTGGAGACCGGCGCTTATCTGGTGCGGGAGGGCTACCGCAGCCACAAGCTGAAGCCGTACCGCAAAGCAGCCCAGGCAGAGCGCCAACTGGAAAAGGCCAATGTAAATGTCCTGTACCAGAAATCTTTGCAGGAAAATCCCCAGTTTTCCAGCAATCCTCTCTCCCGCTGGCAGCAAAAACAGAGTATCAAAAAGCAGTATGCCGCCGCCAAGTGTACCGGTCAGACTGCCGGGAATACCGCCCAGGCTGCGTCCAAAACCGGAAAAGCCGCAAGGACGGTAAAGGAAAAGGCACAGCAGGCAGGGGCATTCGTCATGCGCCACAAAAAGGGCTTTCTGATCGCAGGGGCTTTGTTCCTCATTGCCTGTATGCTGATGAATACCATGTCCTCCTGTTCCATGATGGCGCAGAGCATTGGTTCCGTTCTCTCAGGCACCACCTATCCGTCGGATGACCCGGAAATGCTGGCGGTGGAGGCGGATTATGCAGCCAGAGAAGCCCAGTTGCAGGAGGAAATCGACAACATCGAAAGCAGCCACCCAGGGTATGACGAGTATCGGTATGACCTTGGCATGATCGGCCATGACCCCCATGAGCTGGCGGCATTTCTCTCTGCTGTCTTGCAGGGCTACACCCGGCAAAGCGCCCAGGCGGAGCTGGCGCGTGTGTTTGCCGCACAGTATCAGCTGACGCTTACCGAGGAAGTGGAGATCCGCTACCGCACGGAGACTTCCACCGACCCGGAGACCGGCGAGACCACCTCGGAAGAAGTTCCCTATGAGTATTACATTCTGAATGTGAAACTCACCAGCAAGCCCATTTCTGCTGTGGCGTCGGAGTTGCTGACCCCGGAGCAGATGGAGATGTACCAGGTCTACCGACAGACCATGGGCAATAAGCCGCTGTTGTTTGGCGGCGGTTCCCCTGATACCAGCGGCTCGGAAGATCTGTCCGGTGTGCAGTTCATCAATGGCACCCGCCCCGGCAATCCGCAGCTGGTGGAACTGGCGAAAAGTCAGGTGGGAAATGTAGGCGGCTATCCTTACTGGAGCTGGTACGGTTTTGACAGCCGTGTGGAATGGTGTGCCTGCTTTGTATCCTGGTGCTATAACCAGGCAGGAAAAAGCGAGCCGCGCTTTGCAGGCTGTGAGTGGCAGGGCGTTCCGTGGTTCCAGTCTCATGGACAGTGGGGCGCACGGGGGTATGAGAACATTGCCCCCGGCGATGCCATTTTCTTCGATTGGGATCTGGATGGTTCCGCAGACCATGTGGGAATCGTTGTCGGCACCGATGGCAGCCGTGTTTATACCGTGGAGGGAAATTCCGGCGATGCCTGCAAAATCAAGAGTTATGACCTGAATTATCAGAGTATCAAGGGCTACGGCCTGATGAATTGGTAACAGAGATTTTTAGAAGGAGTGATAGACGATGGCAAAGAACAAAATTGAACGCATTGACCAGGAGATTACAAAGGTCCGCGAGAAGATCGCAGAGTATCAGGAAAAGCTCAAGGCGCTGGAAGCACAGAAAACCGAGGTGGAAAATCTGGAGATCGTCCAAATGGTGCGCGCTTTGCGTATGACCCCGGCCCAGCTGAGCGCCATGCTGTCCGGCGGCACAGTTCCAAGCAGTTTGGCGAATGACAGCAACGAACAGGAGGAAAATAGCTATGAGGAATAAACGACTGATCCGAACACTTTCCACCCTTTGCCTGACGCTGGTTTTGGCATCAGGCTTTACCGTTCCCGCTTTTGCCCAGGGCGCAGCGCCGCCCCCGGCAGAGGATACCACCAATGACAGCAATGTGGTGGTGGAAGAAACGGAAAAAGTACCTCCGCTGACCCCGGATGGCAACGCCGCTCTGGTGGATGATTTTGGTGGCAACAAACAGCTCATTACCGTTACCACCAAGGCGGGCAATTATTTCTATATCCTCATTGACCGAGCCAACGAGGACAAGAAAACCGCCGTCCATTTCTTGAACCAGGTGGATGAAGCGGACTTGATGGCGCTGATGGAGGATGAAAAAGCCAAAGAGGAACCGCCTGCGGTGTGCAGCTGCACGACAAAATGTGAAGCAGGGGCAGTCAATACGGCCTGCCCGGTCTGTGTAACCGATAAGAGTAAATGTACGGGAAAAGCACCGGAACCTCCGGCAGAAACACCGGAGCCGGAAAAAGAAAAGCCTGCCGGACTGAACCCGGCTGCGCTGATCCTCCTGCTGGCTCTGCTGGGTGGCGGTGGCGTATTTGCCTACTTGAAGCTCGTTAAGAATAAGCCTAAGACCAAAAGCAATGACAGTCTGGACGATTATGATTATGGCGAGGAAGATTCCGAGGAATGGGAAACCGAAGATGAGGAGTCGGGCGAGCCGGACGCTGACGGGGGCAGCATAGAAGATGACGAGGACAGCGTGAAATGACCCGTTTCACAGACAGTCCCTATGAACGAATGATGACACGCAGGCCGGAGGGCGGGAAGGAAACTTCCCGTCCTCCCTCTTTGCCCCAAAGCCACCCCTGTTATGGCTGCGGGAATTATGGAAGTCCCTGCGTAGGCGTTTGCCACCGTGAGATGGAACGCTGGCTCAAAGAAAGGAAACGAAAAAATGAGTGTTCTGATTATATTTATCAAGCTGATTGCTGTTTTTGACCTGCTGGTAATTGCTGTGTATTTTGGCGGCGATATTCTTTCTACCATGTTAAACAAACTCCGGAGAAAACCGAAGCAGGAAGATTCCTTTGATTTCTCCCTGGATGCCGCAACGGTCCCCTTGTCCATAGATTCCATCCGTCAGCTTTATTCAGGAGACGCGGCGGATTTTGTGGAAGAAAAGATCCTGCCAAATGCGGAGAAAACGATGGCTGTTTTGACGGATCAGGAACAGACAGCAGCCCGTCTGCTCCTATCTGCCCTGATCGGTTATCTTGCAGCTGAGGCCCCTATGGATAAACAGAGCTTTCCCCTGATGATGGAGCTTCTGAACTGCATGGAAGGGGAAAAAGAAGATGGTTGTCAGGACGCAGTAGATATTTTGCTTGAAGATACCGTCCGCAATACCCACCGCTATGAAGAATATTACAGCAATTATCAACGCTATCAGCTGATGCAGGTGGATAAAACCCGTGTCATTCTGGCTTGCCGCATCATCATCAATGATCTGCTGGGAAAACTGTACCGCTATGACTACCGGTTCGGTTATAACCTGCTGCTGGATGAGGAAAACAGCATAGAGAAAAAACTGCACACGCCTGTGCTGGAAGAATGGGAGGATGAAGATGATGAGATATAAGCTGGTAATCGCTGAAAAACCGTCGGTTGCCCAGAGTTTGGCTGCGGTGATCGGTGCAACTGCCCGTAAGGACGGGTATCTGGAGGGCAACGGCTGGCGTGTCAGCTGGTGCGTGGGCCATTTGGCCGGTCTTGCGGATGCAGACAGCTATGACCCCAAGTACGCCAAGTGGCGATATGATGACCTGCCTATCCTGCCGGAACATTGGCAGATGGTGGTGGGCAAAGATAAAAAGAAACAGTTTGATGTTCTCAAAAAGCTGATGAACGCCCCGGATGTGACGGAGGTGGTAAATGCCTGTGATGCCGGACGCGAGGGCGAGCTGATCTTCCGCAGCGTCTATGAGCTGGCAGGTTGCCAAAAGCCCATGAAACGCCTGTGGATTTCTTCGATGGAGGATTCCGCCATAAGGGAGGGCTTTGCAAACCTGCGCCCCGGTGCGGACTATGACGGGCTTCGGGATGCGGCTCTCTGTCGTGCCAAGGCAGACTGGCTGGTGGGGATCAATGCCACAAGGCTGTTTTCCGTGCTGTACCACCGCCCCCTCAACATTGGGCGTGTGATGTCCCCGACACTGGCGCTCATTGTCCAAAGGGAAGCTGAGATCGACACCTTCAAGCCGGTGCCGTTCTACACGGTTTCGCTGGAACTGCCCGGTCTTACCGTATCCGGGGAGCGCATGAGTGACCGAGCAAGCGCCCAGCAGCTGAAAGAAGCCTGCCGGGATGCTGCTGTCACAATCAAAAAGGTGGAGTGCAAAGAAAAGTCCGAAAACCGCCTGCCCTCTATGACCTGACTACCCTGCAAAGAGATGCCAACCGCCTGCTTGGATTCACAGCCCAGCAGACCCTGGACTATCTGCAAAGCCTGTATGAAAAGAAGCTCTGCACCTATCCCCGTACTGACAGCCGCTATCTGACTGGCGATATGGCAGACAGCCTACCGGTGCTGGTCAATCTGGTTGCCAATGCTATGCCGTTTCGCAAAGGGATCGCCATTACCTGTGATCCGCAGACGGTCATCAACGATAAGAAAGTAACCGACCACCACGCAGTAATCCCTACCAGAAATCTCAAGGATGCAGATCTTTCTGCCCTTCCTGCGGGAGAAAAGGCGGTGCTGGAGCTGGTAGCCCTGCGTCTGCTGTGCGCCGTAGCCCAGCCCCACATATATTCGGAAACGGTTGTAACTGCCGAGTGTGCCGGTGGGGAGTTTACCGCTAAAGGAAAAACGGTAAAGCACCCCGGATGGAAAGCACTGGAGAACGCCTACCGTGCCAAAATGAAGGATGCAGAGCCGAAAAAAGTGGACACAGAGAAAGCCCTGCCGGAGTTGACCGAGGGACAGATCCTTTCGGTTTCTGCGGCAATCGTTAAAGAAGGCAAAAGCAGTCCTCCTCAGCACTTTACAGATGTGATATTTTGTGAGCGTAAGGAGTGGATAGGAATTGAAGAAAGGAGTTCAGCATGAGAAGAAAAAAAGATAAAAGCAATGGCATTACTGCTTTGTATGAAAGACTGTCTCGTGATGATGATAATGCTGGAGAGAGTAACAGTATAGTTCATCAAAAGCAAATGCTTGAAGATTATGCTATTAAACATGGTTTTACGAATCTTGTTCATTTTACTGATGATGGTTGGAGTGGAGCGACCTTTGACAGACCTTCATGGAACAGACTCGTTGAAGGTGTTAAAAACGGAGAAATCACTGCCTGTATCTGCAAGGATATGTCCAGAATCGGCAGAGATCATCTGCAAGTAGGCTTTTTCACTGACATTCTGTTTAGAGAAAAGGAAGTTCGATTTGTAGCAATCAATAATGGTATTGACAGTGACCGTCAAGAAACCAGTGAGTTTGCCCCTTTTCTGAATATCATGAATGAGTGGTTTGTCAGGGACACAAGTAAGAAAATTAAAGCTGTACTGAAATCCAGAGGTTCTTCCGGCAACGCTCATACAAGTAATATCCCACCATACGGCTATTTGAAAGACCCAGAAAACCCCGACCATTGGATTATTGATGAAGAAGCTGCCGAAGTAGTCCGCAGAATTTATCGTATGACTATTGAGGGAAAAGGACCTTATCAGATAGCAAGAGAA
The DNA here is from genome assembly GCA_001304995.1 of Clostridia bacterium UC5.1-1D10. Classification (GTDB taxonomy): domain Bacteria; phylum Bacillota; class Clostridia; order Lachnospirales; family Anaerotignaceae; genus Anaerotignum. Next base: position 44,152 of record BBZU01000020.1, read on the forward strand.
CTTTCAGAAGAAAAAAATTGAAAGACCATCTTATTATCTTGGCAAAAAGGGACTTGGAAATCATGCAAGCAACTATGACAAAGAAAATCCGTATATGTGGCGAGGAAATCAGGTTACTACTCTGATTGCCCGACCAGAGTATATCGGAAAGACTGTCAACTTCAGGACATTCAAAAATTCCTATAAGGACAAAAAGACGAAAAGGGCAGATAAGGAAGATTGGGTGGTTTTTGATGATACACAAGAGCCTATTGTCGATGAAGAAACATGGCTGCTTGCTCAAAAGTTAAGACAGAATGTAAGAAAAGCAGATCCTATGGGCGAGCCTAATGTTCTAACCGGAAAGATTTACTGTGCTGACTGTGGTGCACCGATGTATAATCACAGGCAACGAAAAGGGCGTGAAAGAATATACTATACTACCAAAGGCGAAAAGCGGATAAGCCATTCAAATCCGGCAGATTGTTATGAATGTTCCACTTATAATCTTGCTTATCAGAAGTATGACCGGCATTGTACTTGCCACCATATTTCAACAAAAGCACTTAAAAGCATCATTCTGAAAACCATACAAGAGACTTGCCATTATGTTTCTTTGAATGAGCAGGAGTTTGTCTATTCTCTGCAAGAAGAATCGGCGATGAAAGATATTGCTGTTTCTGAAACTGTGAAAAAACGCATTGAAAGAAATCAGAAGCGAGTTCATGAGCTGGATATGCTTATCAGGAAAATCTATGAAGATAATGTGATTGGAAGATTGCCGGACAGGCTTTTTCAGAGTATGCTTACTGATTATGAAAATGAGCAGAACGAGCTAAACAAGATTATTGAGACTGACATCGCTGATATGCAACGGATTATAGGCGGTCAAAATAATGTGGAGCGTTTTCTAAAGCTGGTCAAAAAGTATGAGAACATTACAGAGCTTACTCCTGCCATGATAAATGAATTTATCGACAAAATTCTGGTTCACGAGCCACAGGGAAAAGGTGCAGACCGCACCACAGAGGTGGAGATATATCTTAACTATGTCGGGCAATTTCAAGTACCTGTGGAGCAGCATGAACCAACAGAGGAAGAAAGGATTGCTGCTGAAAAAGAGGCGGAACGGCTTCGCAGAAAACGAGAATCCAATCGTAAGTATATGAAAAAGATTCGTGAGAAATCAAAAGAATTTGCGGAGCATGAGCGTATAGCAGAAGAAAAAAGTTCTGATAGCAATGTGTGTGTTGAACAGAACGCCACAAGCAAATCAAATCAGCAAAAAATGAAAGGAGAAAAAATAGCATGACAGAATTGAAACCACGAATCCATGATGAAAGCAACGGTCTGGACTATGTTCTTGTGGGCGATTACTATGTGCCGGACTTGAAGCTGCCGGAGGAACACCGCCCTATCGGTATGTGGGGCAGACTGCACAGGACATATTTGGAGCAGTACCGCCCTGCAAGGTTCTCTGCACTCTGTTTATCCGGCGAACTGCATACTTACCTTGCTGACCTGAACGAACAGGCAACGGAAAGGTGCAGCCTTATCATTGAGCAGATGAAACAAGCCGAGGGTGTGACCGAAACCATGAAAGCAGACAATCAGATGTTGTGGGTACAGTCCATGAACTCTATTCGTAACCGAGCCGAAGAAATCATCAGACAGGAAATGATTTACTGCTGATTTTATCAAGTCCAAAACCAACAAATTTATATCGTAAACGAAGCGACAGGTATTTCCTTATGAAGTGTCTGTCGCTTTTCATTTATCAAATTTTAAGGAGGAAAACACAATGAAGATGAACCGGAATGAAATGGAAACCCTTTATGCCTTTGGCTGTCCGAACCTGAAAGCAACTGTCGAGCGTTTGCGTATGGTGGCTGCCCTTGCACCCGATCCGGCGGCGAAGAAGCTGTTTTATATGCTTTCTGTCAAGCTGAGTGCTGAGGGTGTTGAAAGGTGGTATCGCTGCTTTTACTGCAAGCTGCGTGTGTTGAAAACCATAGGGAGGGCTGCTATGGAGAGCCTGACGAAGATTGAGAAAGAAACAATCGTTCTCTTTAATGAGGGCGAGGACAAGGCAAATATCTACACCCACAACGCCGGATTGAAAAAGAGGTTGGCTGCTTTTGCTAAGAAGTACCCTGACCTTTGCCGACTGGAAAAATCCAATGTTCAAGGCGGTGTTTCTTATGAGCTGGCAAAGTCCCGTCTGTCTATCCGTTTCCTGCCGCCTTACAGTGAGGAACGCAGACAGAAAGCCAGTGAATATGCGAAAAAGCATGGGCTGAACAGTCAGCAGGGATAATGTGATAATCAGGGCTGATATGCGGTTAAAATGTCAGGTACAGACCTGATGTTTTGACCGTTGCCTATCGCCTGTGAGGAAAGTATCGGGGACTATGGATTTTGCGGAAATGTGCGTTACAAGGTTTGAACAGGAACCCTGCACACAAAATTTTTTTCTTCCATTCTTTATGTTGATGAAGTATAATGAGTGTAGTAATAAAGTTGAATTTGAGGTGCTGTTATGGGCAATAAATTGATTAAAAAAAAGAAAGCAACTTCATCTAATGCAGATTATGAATGGGATGATAAAACAATAAGAAAAAGGAAAAACTGTTTTATTTTTGGAATAGTGTCAGCATTGATAGCTATTACCTTATTGGTATTTTGTTTTATACTTCTGAGTAAGGGAAAACAAGAATTTGGATTAGCAGTACTTGTGGGATGGATAATAACTGCAATACTTGCAGTTGTACTAATCTATAAAAATATTGCTTATGTGATACATTATGAAGCCACAAAGATGTATAAGAAATATGAAAATCAAGAATTATGTGAAATTGCATTATCAGACGCAAATAGCATTAAACAAAAATTCTTGAATTACAAATTTGAGGCACAGGCGGATGGCTTGCTTTTTAGAAAGAAGTTTTCACCATTAAAGGATTTCATTTCTTATTATGTCAGTGTTTCAGAAGCAAAGGATATAAAAAATTTACTCAAAAGGCAGCTTGACCATATAAATACGAAAAAAACAAGTAATTCTTGTTTGATTATTTTTGCATACATGGATGAAATATCAGAAGAAACCAAAATTTTTGTTAAGAATCATGGAATGAATATGATTGTTTCTGAAGAAGTATTTGAAACTTGTACACAAACAACAGTAATCTTGGTTGCTGTGGATAAGCAAAGACAAAAAGGCTGGTATGTGGATATTGGAAAAAAGAAAAAGCTGTCTTTGTATTCACATGGATGTAGACTGATAAGAAAATGTTTGGGTAGCATTTAGTATATGCCCTCTGATTGTAGGCTATCTGCAATCTGCCACAACTGAATATGACCGTCAAGGTCAGATGAAGAAACCGATGTATTGAGCGTAAAGCGATCATGCGTCGGTTTTTATTTTTGCAAAATAGTCCGGTGGACTGTTTTGTAAAACCGAAGGAACTGACGAAGCTTGAGACGAGGCGAAGTCAGTTTGTTCGGGCGGGAGTACAGAGGGTGCAACCCTTTGTGCATGGGTACAGGGAATGCAATATCCCTGTGCAGGTCAAGGGCGGCAGCCTTGCCCAGTTAAGTGGCGTTTCGCCACTTAGTACTGGGTATTACTTGACGCAGAAAGCCGCAAGGAATCAGCTTCGCTGCCCTTCTCCTGTCGGGGAATCAAAAAGAAAAGGAGGAACTCATGTGAAATTAACAAGACACAATGGACGAGCCGGAAAGAATGGCGTTTATAATCCGAAGCACAATGACCGCAGTTTTGACATTGCCAACAGCGAACACATTGACGAAGAACGAGCCAAACAAAATCTCTATTGGGACTGTTACAATGGCTTCCGCAATTTCAAAAATCCCGAAAAGGAAAATGAGCTGTCTGCCACTTTTGAAGATGTGGAACATCTTTTTTATCGTCAGAGGTATCGTGATTTTGTAACCGGACAAAACGAAAGAAATGTGAAGAACCGACACCCTGAAAGAAATAAGGAAACCGGAGATTTGCTCAAAAGCAAAAAGACCTGTCCAGAGGAAACGGTCTATCAGATTGGAACGCTTGACAATCATGTTCCGCCGGAACTGCTCATTGAGATCGTCACAGAATTTATGGGAATCATAAATGAGCGTTTCGGCTCTCATGTCCATATCCTGAATTGGGCGCTGCACTTGGATGAAAGCACCCCTCATATTCACGAGCGTCATGTGTTCGACTGTGAAAATCAATATGGGGAGATTGCCCCACAACAGGAAAAGGCTTTGGAAGCACTGGGGTTTGAACTGCCGGAACCGGAGAAGCCTGTCGGAAGAAAAAATAACCGCAAGATGACTTTCGATTCGGCTTGCCGAGTGCTGCTGTTTGATGTGGCGAAAAAGCATGGCTTACAACTGGAAGAAGAACCGGAATATGGTGGTCGTGCATATCTGGAAAAACAGGACTATATTCTTTTCAAGCAAAAGGAGCAACTGGCAGCACAGGAGCAAAAGCTGGAAGAACTCACCATGAAGATTGAAGATGTGGAAGCTCTGGTGGACGAGGTTGCCGATATTGCTTATGACAAGGCGGTTGAGGTCGTTGCTGATACTGTGAAACTGGAAACGCACAAGGAGGATATTAAGCTGGTGGAGCAGTCTAAGTCGTGGGTTCTCTCCCCTGAGCGTAAGGCTTCAAAGAAAGAAGTTGAGTATGCAGTGAAACGATTGGATGGCGTGATTGCCAGAATCACAAACGCTATGAAATCAACCATTCAGAAAATCCAAACCACGCTGATGAAACCGGAGGTCAAAAAAGCCGGAACGGAGCAAATCAAGAAGAAAGCCAAAAATTCTATTATAGAGCAGTTGAGCCGCAAAAAGAAAGAAATGGCAGAGCGTGAAGTCAGCCGGACGGATCAGGCGAAAAGCAAAAAACAGGATATGGAACTCTAAAGCACTTGCTGTTTTCACTTTGAAAATGACAGGTGCTTTTGCTTTAGGGAGCAAGAAAATATCTTCCATTCTTTAGGTTGATGAAGTATAATGAAAAAAGAAGTTTTATATGTGTATGAACAGGCATCAAATTATTGAAATGTGATAATTCTGTGGTTCTATTATGGAGGACAATATGAAAAAATATATGCTAAAGGATATTTTACTATGTTTATTTTGGTATGTTGTGTAGGGATTCTTATTCTCTTTTACGGATTACATGCAAGGGATAATCGCATACAGGGGGCTGAGTTATTGTGTATTTCAGGTATATTTCTCCTATTATTATCTCTGTTTAATTTTTTGAAATTTTTCCCTAATACATGGATAGAATATAGTGAAAATATAATTGTTATTAGCCGAGTTTCTTCTAAAACCCAAAACACTAAAAAGCAAAGAAGGTTGGATAAGCTCAATATAAAAGAAATTAGTAAATATGGTTTTTCTTTTGAATTGCTGCACGAAAATATAGAATATACACATTATAAAAATGGGGCATTAGGAATAGATATGGAAATATTTTTTTTAATGAATGATAATACTAAATTTCCTATAGATTTAATGTACTACACAAAAAATCAAAGGAAAACTTTGCTTTATCACATATATAAAAATACAGGTATTCTTCCTTCCGGAAGTTTACAAACATATTTATAGTTCTATTTTAGAAAATCGAATAGTTTATTGAAAATGACTGTATGAAAAAGCAGGAGATCCGAAAAAGTCCCCTGCTTTTTTGCACCCAAAATTGAATATGGAACTCTAAGGTACTTGCTGTTTTCACTTTGAAAATGACAGGTTCTTTTGCTTTAGGGAGCAAGAAAAAATCTTCCATTCTTTAGGTTGATAGAGTATAATGTAAGCAACAAATCTGAATTTGACGGGGAGGTCTCATGAGGACAGAATATAAACACAATCCGCCCATTCCATATAGTCTGCATGATATGCGGGTCAAAAAGATTATAATTCAAGATCAAA
>BBZU01000021.1 GCA_001304995.1 Clostridia bacterium UC5.1-1D10
CCGAATTTTATCCCTTCGGGGTTTTTTTTATGTAAAAAAAAAAAAATTTTTTTATTTTTGCTTTTTTTCAGACTTTTTCAAGGGATGAATCGTCTATATAACAGAAAGGCAAACAAGCGCAGGCGATGGAGGTATGAAGTATGAGCCAAAATCAAAAAGAAGCGTTGGCTGCGTACCTGATAGCCAACCAAGAAAAATTTTACCGCCTTGCTTTTTCATATGTACGCAGTCAGGAAGCCGCGTTGGATATTGTGCAGAACGCAGTGGTGAAAGGACTGGAACATGCGGAAAGCATTCGGGAAATGGCATATATCAAGACTTGGTTCTATCGGATCTTAGTGAACGAAAGTCTTTCTTATATGAAAAAATATGGACGGGAAGTACCCTTGGAACCAGAACAGATGCGGGAAATCCCTGATAGCTCAAAGGAGGAATGGCAGGAAGAGAGTGAAATGTACCAAGCGGTCATGGGGCTGCCGGAAGAGATGAAAACGGTGGTTGTGCTGCGGTTTTATGAGGACATGACATTAGCAGAGATCGCTGAGGTAACAGGCATCAGCCTGAGCCAAGTGAAATATCGGCTGTACACTGGACTGGAAAAACTGCGGCAGCAATGTTATGGGGAGGTGGCAACATGAAAGCAAAAGATTTGGAGGAACGGCTGCTGGATACCAAAAAGATTTATGAGCAGATTGAGATTCCGGCCGAATTAAACGAGAGAATGCGGCTGGCATTAGGAGAGATGAGCAAAGTAACAGAAGATAAAGAAGAGAAGCCAGAAGTGACCCAGACAAGACGAGATGAGAAAAGGGTGAGTCATATGAAGAGAAGATGGAATTGGAAAAAACAACAGGTTTGGTAGCAGCATGTGCAGTATTTTGCTTTACGGCTGGATTGAACATCAGCCCCACATTTGCCACCGATATGCAGGCAAATCCCGTTTTGGGCGGCATTTCCCGTGTACTCACATTCCGCAGCTATGAAATATCCGATGGGGATAAGACCATTTCCACAGAAATTCCACAGGTGGATGGTGCGGAAGAAGGAAATTCCAAAGATGTCAATGAGCAGATCCAGAAGATCGTAGCGGACTACGAAGCAAAGGCCGCAGAAGACATTGAAGCGTATAAAGAAGCTTTTCTGGCAACAGGCGGCACAGAAGAAGAGTTTGAGGCAAAGAATATCAAAGTCAATGTGGATTATGAAGTGAAGTGCGAAACAGAAGATACACTTTCTCTGGTATTGACCGGATATGAGGACTGGAACGCATCCACAGTGGTGACAGAATACTACAACATCAATCTGAAAGACAACAGCGAAATCACACTGGAAGATCTGCTGGGCCCTGATTATATCAACATTGCTAATGAAAGTATCAAGGCGCAGATCGCCTCAGATAGCAGCGGACTGTATTTCGATGAAGAAATGGGCGGTTTTACCACCATTACACCGGAAACAAACTTCTATATCAACGAAGCTGGCAATCCTGTCATCGTTTTCCAGAAATACGAAATTGCGGCAGGTGCAGCAGGTATGCCGGAATTTGAAATCACAAAATAAATTTCCAGAATGAAAAGAATAGGGCGGTATAGGAAGAGTTTAGAAATAGAAAGATCAGAGGAAAGGTGATTGAGATGAAAAAATATTGGAATTGGAAAAAAACAACTGGTTTGATGATGGCATGTGCAGTAATTTGCGGCACAACAGGCATTGCATTAGCAGAAGAAAAACAGGACGACAAGGCTTCTGCTGTGGAAACAGTGCGCACCTATGAAGGTGATGAGGGTGACATGACACTGCGCATCAATGTACCACAGGTAATGGGGAAAGAAGGATATGTAGCGGAAATCAATGATAAGATTTTGGACTTGACGACAGATTACGAAGCAAGAGCTGACTGGGAAGTTGCCCAGTATAAAGATGCCTTTTTGGCAACAGGCGGCAAGGAAAAAGAATTTGCGGATAAGGACATTCAGGTGTATGTGGACTATGATGTGAAATCTGAAACAAAGGATCAGGTATCTTTTGTCCTGAAAGCATATAATAATATGGTCAGCGCTGATTACATTTATGAATGCTTCAATGTGGATCTGAAAGACAACAGCGAAATCACACTGGAAGAACTGCTGGGGCCTGATTATATCGACATTGCCAACGAAAGCATCAAAAAACAGATCGCCGCAGACGACAGCGGACTGTACTTCGATGAAGAAATGGGCGGTTTTACCACCATTACACCGGAAACAAAATTTTATATCAATGAAGCAGGCAATCCCGTCATTGTTTTCCAGAAATATGAAATCGCAGCAGGTGCTGCAGGTATGCCGGAATTTGAAATCGTAAAATAACGGATTTTGGTTGCAACGCGCAGAGAAGCAGAAAGATCGTTTCTCTGCGCTTTTGCAAAACAAAAAAATATCTTAAGGATTTACAAGAAAATCTTACAAAAGAAGTGCATCTGTGTACAAAAGTATTTTCTTTGCTATAATGAAAAAAAGAAAAGGAAATATAGCATCGGGGCATCAGTCTGAGAGATTAGATGAGAGTTGCAGTAACGAGGTAAAAGGAGGATGTTACTATGAAGAAGATGAGAAACATTTTTGCAGCAGCAATGGTGCTGGTAATGGCTGCGACGATGACAGGCTGTACGACACAGCAGGCTCCAGAAACAGAACAGACAAATACGGCGCAGACAGAAGAACCAAACATGCGTACAGTATTGCAGCTGGGCGCTTCCCGGTATGAAGTTTCTTTCCGCGTTCCTTCTGACTTGGCAGAATATTTGAGTTTGACCACATTCCCGGAGGACACTGCGGCAGCCAATATTCTCTTTACCAAAGGCGATCAGGATGGGAATATTGGGAGATTGGTGATTTATGACGCGGCCGAATATGATGCCATGAAAAATGAAAACCTGCCACTGGAAACCGAAATGCTGCGGGATGAGGAAAACGGCGTTGTCCTTGCCTATAATGGGCCACAGGATTCCGTTTTTGAACCAGGTACAGAAGAAGCAAATCTGGTGCAGCAGTATCAGAATGCAGCACAGGATACTCTGGGCAGTCTGAAATTGGAAAAAATCAGTGGTCTGCCGGCAGAACCAAACATGGATACCGTATTGCAGCTGGGTGAACAGCGTTACGCTATCTCCTTCAGTGTACCGGATAATCTGGTGGAATATCTGAGTTTTGAACCATATTCCGAATATGACAACACTGCAACCATCCAGTTCAAAAAAGGCGATAAGGTAGGCAACATTGGCAGTATTGTACTGTATACCACCAGTGAATATGATGATCTGAAAACCCAGGAAGTACCTCTGGAAACAGAAGTGCTGCGGGATGAAGAAAACAGCTATGTACTGGCTTATGGCGGCATGCAGGATTCTGTATTTGAGCCGGGCACAGAAGAAGCGGATCTGGTATTGCAGTATCATAACGCAGTAGCGGATGTACTGAAGACCATCAAAGTGGAAAAAAGTGCCTGATGGGAATGAATGAGAAAGCAAGTGTATAGAACATCTTATAAAATTGGACTTTAAATAAAAAAAGAGCACGGAATCAATGGAATTTGATTTCGTGCTTATTTTTTGGGAAACAAAAAAAGTGAGTTTGCACTCACTTTTTTTATAGTTGAAATTATTCAGCTTTGATTGCGCCTGTAGGGCAAGCACCAGCACATGTACCGCAGTCGATACATTCAGCAGCGTTGATTTCGTAAACGCCACCAGCTTCGTGGATGCAACCTGTAGGACATTCGCCAGCGCAAGCGCCGCAACCGATGCATTCGGGTCCGATTTTGTGAGCCATTGGATACACCTCCTTTATCATTCTACAAACCTATTTTATATCAAAAGTTCGTATTGTGCAAGGAATATTTGCGAAATTTGGTATAAAAATAGATGCATCAGGAAACAAAGAGGCGGGATATACCGGAAAATGGGCATTTGCAGCAAAAAATCATTTGATATAATTTTTAGTATCTGGGTTTATCCGTACAAAAGTCAGTCCAGACGGCCTTCTTTGGCCAATGCAGCGTCTTGTGCTTCCAGATCACGTTTGAAGATTTGATATTCCTTGGCGGAGTCTCGGATATCTGCATACTCTGCATCGGTGATGGGACGAACAACCCGAGCAGGGAACCCATAGACCATACTGCCGGGAGGTACGATCATATTACGGCGGATGAGCGCTCCGGCACCGATGAAACTGTTTTCTCCGATAACTGCGCCATCCTGTACAATGGCTCCCATACCTACCAGTACGTTATCGCAGATGGTACAAGCGTGGATGATCGCATTGTGCCCAATGGTGACGCCGCTTCCAATATGAACATCCTTGTCCCATTCAATATGGATGGTACTGTTTTCCTGTAAATTGGTATTATCTCCGATGGTTACCTGGTGGTGTTCGGCGCGGATCACTACGCCGGGATAGGCGATGACATTTTCACCCAAGATCACATTGCCAATGATGGTGGCGGTGGGGAAGATATAACAGGAATCTGGTATTTGTGGTGTATGGTTTTGAAACTTGCGAATCATGAAAAATCCTCCGGTTCTTTATAGATTGATACTTTTATCATATCAGAAAAAACGGCTTGACAAGTGGGAACAAAGGGCATACAATCATTTTGCAACTGAATTGCATTTAGAATGGAGAGGAGATGCCATATGAAAAAGATTTTTGGCTTTTTGTTTGGCTGCGGCAATGGTTTTGGGCGGCTGCGGCAAAGGAACTGAAAATACATCGGGAGAAACAGCACAGGCAGACGGTTTGACTGTTGTGACCAGCTTTTATCCTGTTTATCTGTTGGCGGCAAATGTGACAGATGGTGTGGAAGGCGTGACGCTGAAAAATATGACACAGCCTCAGACAGGCTGCCTCCACGACTACGAATTGACAACAGAAGATATGAAAACACTGGAAGGTGCAGATGTGCTGTTCATCAACGGTCTGGGCATGGAAAGCTTTATGGATAAGGTTATGGGACAGTATCCCGACCTGTTTATTGTAGATACATCTACTGGTTCTGTGACACTGGCAGGCGACGATCATGGTCACGCCCATGAAGGGGAAGAAGATGGCGAAGAAGAAGTGAACGCACACATCTGGCTGAATCCATCCAATGGGGTGAAGCAGGCAGAAGTGATTTGTGACGCTCTTTCTCAGGCAGACCCTGCTAATGCAGACAAGTATGCGGCAAACACTGCTACTTTCTCAGAAAGCATGGAAAGCGTTATTGCACAGGCGGAAGCCATCAATGCGGCACCTGGCACAGAAGTGGCAGTATTCCATGAAGGGTTCCCTTATCTGACAGATCTGTGTGGTCTGGAAGTAGGCGTTGGCATTTATGCTGACGAAAACGAAGAACCTTCCGCAAAAGAAATGGCAGAAGCGGCAGAAGAAATCAAAGAGGACGGCATTAAACTGCTGTTGGCGGCAGATGATGCAGGTATGAAATATGCGGAAACACTGGCGGCGGAAACAGGGGCAACGGTGGTAGAACTGAATCCCATCACTTCCGGCGAGCTGAACAAAGACGTATATCGTCTGGGAATGGAACGGAATTTGCAGATTTTGACAGAGGCATTGTCATAAGATACGAAAGAAGGAACGAACATGCAGACACACAACAGCTGTGGGCTATGCAGCATTACCTTAAAAGACATACAGGTAGTCAGCGGACAGGACACCCTGTTGGACAACATCAATTTGCAGTTTCACTGCGGGGAGCTGACAGCTCTTATCGGGAAAAATGGCGCAGGCAAAACTACATTATTAAAAGCCATTTTGGGAGAGCGACCTTATAAAGGAGAAATCTCCTATCAAGATCACCACGGAGCAAAGATCATACAGCCGAAAATTGGCTATGTGCCTCAGCAGATGGATTTTGACCGTTCTACGCCTGTAAGCGTTTCAGACTTTATGGCAGCGGCAAGAGGTAAAAGCCCTGTATGGTGGAAAATCGGAAAAAGTGAAAAGAAACAGATACAGGAAATGCTGGAAGATATGAACTGCGCTTATCTGGCAGACAGAAGACTAGGTGCGCTCAGCGGCGGGGAACTGCAAAGGGTTCTGCTGGCACTGGCAACCAATCCTGTACCGGATCTGCTCATTCTGGACGAACCTGTTTCCGGTGTGGATATGGCAGGGTTGGATTTGTTTTACCATCGGGTGACAGAATTGCGGGACAAATACCACATGGCCATCCTGCTGGTTTCTCATGACTTGAGCCTGATTCGTCGGTATGCGGATAAAGTAGTTCTGCTGGACAAAACAGTCATTGCACAGGGGGATGCCGACGAGGTATATGCCACAGACGCATTCCGCAGTGTGTTTGGTTATCTGGAAAAAGAGGAGGGGGAAGTATGAGCGTCATTTATGGATTTCTGGAAAGCCTTCCTCTTTCCATGTTTCAATATGATTTTATGAAGAATGCCTTTCTGGCGGCAGTGCTTATCGCTCCGCTTTTTGCCCTGCTGGGTACCATGGCGGTAAACAACAAAATGGCATTTTTCTCCGATGCTCTTGGACACAGTGCTTTTACGGGTATTGGTCTGGGGGTGCTTTTAGGACTGGATAATCCCATTCTTGCTATGCTGGCATTCGGGATTTTCCTGAGTCTGGTTATTACAAAGGTAAAAGCGGCCAATATGGCTTCTTCTGATACCATCATTAGTGTGTTTTCTTCATCAGCTATGGCGCTGGGCATTGTGATTCTGTCAGGACATGGTGGATTTTCCAAATACTCCGCTTATCTGGTGGGGGATATCCTGACCGTGAGCCAGACAGATCTGCTGGTACTGTTGTTGGTACTCATTGGGGTATATGTGCTTTGGGCAGTGTTTTATAATCAGCTGCTTTTGCTGAGCATCAACCGTTCTCTGGCTGCCAGCCGTGGCGTAAGGGTAGTGTTGATGGAAAACATCTTTGTTATCATGGTAGCTGTGGCGGTTATGGTATCCATTCGCGCCATCGGTATTCTGATGATTAACTCCCTGCTGATTTTGCCTGCGGCTGCCGCAAGAAACGTGACACGCAGCGCAAGAGGATATCACTGGCTGACTACGGGATTTGGTTTGGTATCTGCACTGGCGGGCTTGACCATTTCTTATTACGGAGATACTTCCGCAGGGGCGACCATGGTACTGACGGCGGCAGTGCTGTTTTTGATTACATATCCTCTTGGAAAATACAGGAAATAAAAAGCTGCTTTCTTGCAATTTGACGCAAAATATGATATGCTGTTTTTTAGCGTTTTAGAGAGAATTTTGTAGAAAGAAGGAGAAAACATGCATATCACATATGAACCCAAGGGCATCTGTGCCAGAAAAGTGGAATTTGATATTGAAGATGGCGTTGTGAAAAACATTTCTTTCCTGGGCGGCTGTGACGGCAACCACAAAGGTCTGGCTGCACTGGCAGAAGGCATGACACCGGAAGAAGCTGCAAAAAGAATGCGCGGCATCACCTGCGGCCCCAGAGATACCAGCTGTCCTGACCAGCTTGCTATCGCTCTGGAAGAATTTTTGAAAAATCAGTAAAAATAAAAAGTAAGTTTTATATCGTTCTAAGAACGCGGAAGGGTTTGGGGAACGAAGGGTTCTCCAATTTTCATCCGCAGTCGGAATTCATTTCCGACGAGGAAAAGACAAAGTTTTTATGGAACTTTGTCTTTATACATCTGCTTGTTCATCAAAGCCTTGAATGAAATGAGGCTTTGATGATAGGGGATCGACTTTTCGATACCCTAAAAATTTGCCAAATTTTGAGAAAACGGCAGAAAATCAATGTTTTTTCGAAATTTATGGTTGACAGCAAAAAGGACTTGTGATATTCTGTTAGGGAAAAGGACGCAAGTCTTTTTTTTATGCAAAAAAGTGAAAATCATCAAATGGAGGTGGAAGTCTTGAGAACACGGATTACCTTAGCTTGTACTGAGTGCAAACAGAGAAATTACAGCACAACCAAAGACAAGAGAGTTATGCCTGACAGAATGGAAATCAAAAAGTATTGTAAGTTCTGCAAAGCCCATACATTACACAAGGAAACGAAGTAATTGAGGCTACTCCCAAAAAGGAAGTGAAGCGTATGGAAGAAAAGAACATGACAAGCCCAAATGAAACGAAGGAAGTTAAGAAAGTAACGCCGAAGCAGCCCAAACACAGCGACGGCAAAGAACGTGACGGCTTTGCGGATTACAAGGCTGAGTTCAAAAAGATCGTTTGGCCCGGCCGCGCGGATATCGTGAAAAGCACGGCAACGGTCATCGTAACATCCTTGATTGTGGGTGTCATCATTACTTGCATGGATACGGTATTTTCCGCAGGGTATGACACGCTGATCAATCTTTTAGGTTAAGGAAACGACGAGAAAAAGGATGGTTGTATGTCTGAAGAAATCAACAAGCCGGAAGAAATGAACACAAACACATCTGCCGAATCCAAGTGGTATGTTGTGCATACCTATTCCGGTTATGAAAACAAGGTAAAGGCGAATATCGAGAAAACCGTGGAAAACAGAGGTATGCAGCATCTCATCCATGAGGTGAGCGTGCCTTTGCAGGATGTTGTGGAAATCAAAGACGGTCAGAAAAAGACTGTACAGCGCAAAGTGTTCCCCGGCTATGTACTTCTGAAGATGATCATGACAGATGAAACATGGTACATCGTCAGAAATACCAGAGGGGTAACAAGCTTTGTAGGCCCCGGCTCCAAACCCGTACCACTGACAGACGCGGAAGTATATGCCATGGGCATTGGCGGCGAAGTGGAAAACCTGAACGTAGAACTGGGTGATTCCGTTCGCGTTGCCAGCGGTCCTTTCGCAAACTCCGTTGGTGTGATTCAGGAAATCAACACAAACAAACGGACGGTGGTCGTAAGTCTTTCCATCTTTGGCAGAGAAACACCGGTAGAACTTGATTTCGCTCAGATTGACAAGATTTAACAGTTGACAGAAGAAGGCGGCTTATGTCGCCGGTGGGAGGGAAAATCCCCGCTAATTACCACATTTATAGGAGGTGCCACTCATGGCAAAAAAGTAACAGGTTATATCAAATTGCAGATTCCCGCAGCGAAAGCAACTCCCGCTCCTCCTGTTGGTCCCGCTCTGGGTCAGCATGGTGTGAACATCATGGGTTTCTGTAAAGAATTCAATGAAAAAACAGCTTCTCAGGCAGGTCTGATCATTCCTGTTGTTATCACAGTTTACCAGGACAGAAGCTATACATTTATTACAAAGACACCCCCCGCAGCAGTTTTGCTGAAAAAAGCAGCTGGTATCGAATCCGGTTCCGGTGTGCCTAACAAAACAAAAAGTTGCAAAAGTTCCCAAGGCAGAAGTAATGAAAATTGCTGAACTGAAAATGCCAGACCTGAACGCAGCTAACGTTGAAGCAGCATACAGCATGATCTGCGGTACAGCAAGAAGCATGGGTATCGTTGTAGAAGAATAAGACAAGACAGACGGCATTAGCCGGTACAGTGGGAGGGAATTCTCCCGATATTACCACATAAGGAGGTCACGAAAGTGAAAAGAGGAAAAAATATGTTGAAGCTGCGAAACTGGTAGACAGAGCAGCTCTCTATGATACAACAGAAGCTATTGATCTGGTGCAGAAAACTTCCACAACAAAGTTTGACGCAACAGTAGAAGCACATATTCGTTTGGGCGTTGACAGCAGACATGCTGATCAGCAGGTTCGTGGTGCAGTAGTTCTTCCCCACGGCACAGGTAAAACAGTTCGTGTATTGGTATTCGCAAAAGGCGACAAAGCTGAAGAAGCTCTGGCAGCTGGTGCGGATTTCGTAGGAGCAGAGGATCTGATCCCCAAAATCCAGAATGAAAACTGGTTCGGTTTTGACGTTGCAGTAGCAACACCCGACATGATGGGCGTTGTTGGTCGTCTGGGTCGTGTACTGGGTCCCAAAGGCTTGATGCCTAACCCCAAAGCTGGTACAGTTACAATGGACGTAACAAAAGCAATCAACGACATCAAAGCTGGTAAAATCGAATACCGTCTGGATAAAACAAACATCATCCATGTTCCCGTAGGTAAGGTATCTTTCGGTTCCGAGAAGTTGACAGAAAACTTCCAGACTCTGATGAGTGCAATTATAAAAGCAAAACCCGCTGCTGCTAAAGGTCAGTACCTGAAGAGCGTTGTACTGACAACAACAATGGGTCCCGGCGTGAAAGTAAACGCTGCAAAAATTTCTGAATAATCTCTAAGAGGTTATTGACAACAGCTTGACTTTGGTGTATACTAAACAAGTTGAAACGAGAAAAATCTCATATTGCCCGTAGACAGCAGGTGCCTCGTGCGTAAATCCTGCCGAGGAATTTGCTTGTTTTTAGAGCGTATATTAAGCCTCTTTGTCTATGTGCAAAGAGGCTTTTTCATCATATTGATTACTTCGAGGAGGTGTAAACATGGCAAAGATTGAACAGAAACAAGTTATTGTTAATGAAATCAAAGAAAAACTGGAAAAGGCTACTTCCGTTGTTATGGTTGACGCAAGAGGCCTGACAGTAGAACAGGATACTGCTCTGAGAAAACAGCTGAGAGAAGCTGGCGTGGATTACAAAGTATACAAAAACACAATGGTTCACTTCGCAATCCAGGGTACACAGTTCGAAGGTCTGGACGCATATCTGTCCGGCCCCAGCACATTCGCATTCTCTTATGAAGATGCAGCTGCTGGTGCAAGCATCATCAACAAAGTTGCAAAAGATGTTAAAGAACTGGAATTCAAAGCAGGTGTAGTTGAAGGCGTTCTGTATGACGCAGCCGGCATGAAAGTAATCGCTGACATCCCTTCCAGAGATGTACTGCTTTCCAAACTGCTGGGCAGCTTCAAATCCCCTATGTCTTCCTTCGCTCGCGTTATCGATCAGATCGCGAAAAAAGGCGAAAGCGCAGCAGAATAATTCTGTGGGCGGCTGCTTAAGGGCAGCATAAATCAAAAAAGAAATTTACGAAAAATTATACGAAAAATAATCGGAGGTGCTTTAAAATGGCAAAATTGACAATCGAAGAAATCATTGCAGCTGTAAAAGAACTGACAGTAATCGAACTGAACGATCTGGTTAAAGCAGCAGAAGAAGAATTTGGTGTATCCGCAGCAGCTGGTGTTGCAGTAGTAGCTGGTCCCGCAGCAGGCGGCGCAGCTGAAGAAAAAACAGAATTCGACGTAGAACTGACAGAAGTTGGTTCCGAAAAAATCAAAGTTATCAAAGTTGTTCGTGAAGTAACAGGTCTGGGCCTGAAAGAAGCGAAAGAACTGGTTGACGGCGCTCCTAAGATGCTGAAAGAACAGGCTTCCAAAGAAGAAGCTGACGGCATCAAAGCTAAACTGGAAGAAGTAGGCGCTAAAGTTACTCTGAAGTAATTTAAAACCGAATTTCCAAAAAGGACATTCTCAAAAGAGGATGTCCTTTTTTTATGTCTTAAAATGTGAATGGTGCGCTATTTTTTGCGGAATCGTTGAAGAAGGCTCCGTTGTGAGGTGGACGGTTTTCTGGTATGCTGGTTGCAGCAGGGATCTTTGCAATTGAGAAAAAGGAGATGACAGGATGATGTTGGGAAAAGTCATTCGGAAATATAGAAAAGAACGGAATTTCACACAGGAAGAAATGGCAGAACGGCTAGGCGTGACGGCATCCGCGGTGAATAAATGGGAAAGGGAGGTCACTTGCCCTGATATCGCCCTACTTGCACCTATTGCCAGATTGCTGGAGATTTCCACAGATACCCTTTTGTCTTATCGAGAAAATTTGACGCCCAAGGAAATCAAGGAACTGATGGAAAAGACGCAGAAAATGCTGAAAGAAACAGGTTATGGAGAGGCTTTTGGGTGGGCAAGAAAACAAATGGAACAGTATCCCAATTGTGAAGAATTAGTCTTGAATATGGCGGCCTGTTTTGAAGCATACGCTATCACCCATGAGGTGCCAGAGGCGGAAAAACGAGAGAGGGAAATTTGCGCCTTATATCAGCGGCTGCTGGAGAGTTCAGAAGAAAGTATTCGTATGCAGGCAGCCAGTGGATTGGTGGGATATTACAGACGAAAAGGACAATTTAAAGAAGCAGGAACTTATTTGCAGTATTTTTCCATACAAAATCCAGAACGAAAGCGGATGCAGGCACAGATTTACGGAGAAACGGGACGCATCAAGGAGGCATACAAAGCTTATGAAGAATTGCTCTTTGCGGATTATCAGCGGATCAGTGCCATCCTCCATGGGATGTATCAGCTGGCACGGAAAGAAAATGACAGGAAACAGGCACGAAAACTGGTGGAAAAACAGGGAGAGCTGGCACGGTGTTTTGAAATGGGAAAATTTTATGAGATAGTCCCGCAATTGGATTTGGCGGTGTTGGAACAAAACCAAGAACTGGCGCTGGACACCATGGAAAAGGTACTGTCCAGTGTGGAGGAAATAGGTGGTTTTCGGCAGGCGTGGCTATACAAGCACATGACATTTCAGGAAATGCAGCCTGAGTTATTGGAAAATATGAAAAAACAACTTTTACAGTCTTTTGCCGATGAGGAAACTTATGTTTTTTTGAAAGAGGCGCCTCGATGGCAGGCTTTATGTGGGAAACAGGCTGAAAACTGTGGAACAAGTGGAAAAGCAGGGGAAAAATAAAAAAATCTGTGGATAATATGTATGAAATTAAAAACATGATGTGGATAAGTATCAATAGATAAACATAGAAAAACTGTCAGATTCCAGACAAGATGGAACTGGCAGTTTTTTAGTCGAAATAAAACAAATCTTCAAATTTTTTGTCTAATGCAATACAGAGAATCAAAGCCAGTTTTGCCGTGGGGTTAAACTGCCCCGTTTCGATGGAACTGATGGTGTTTCGGGAAACGCCAACCATTTCTGCTAACTGGCTTTGAGATAAGTTTTGCTCCGCTCGCGCTTCTTTTAAGCGGTTGCGGAGAATGAGTTCATTTTTTGGTTCTTTTTCTTTTGGCATATCAAATGATCTCCATTCCATGATTTAAGATATTGACAAATGTGATGATGGCAATACAAAGGGCGATCAGCACAAAGAGGATGTCTTTTATTTTTCTATGGCTGCGGAATTTCTGGAAAGAACGACCGCAAAAGGTAATGGCAAAACAAAACAGAAAGGCGCGGTAATCGCTGTAAGCTTTGCCTGTGAAATGAAATTGGAGGAAAAAGACCAATGCGGCAATGCCACTGTAAATGAGAATGGCAAGGTAGGCATTGGCATAGGCTTTTTTGTCCACATAATAGGAAAATTCATCAAAGATGTAGTTTTCTTTTTGACTGCGGCATAAGATTTCTTTTTTATCCATGGGACGATCTCCTTTCTAGGCAACGAAAATTTGCAGCATGGGACGGATGAAGATGGTTCCCAATACGCTCATAAGGCAGCCTGCAATTCCCAGTACCAGATACAGCTTCTTTTTCAGATAATAGCCTTGGGTGAGAAGGACAGTACTATGACCCAGAAACCAGCAGGAGATGAGAGCCAAGAAGAATTCTCCATTCAAATCCTGTTTCGTTATTTCGAAAATAAAAAAGATCAGAAAGTAGGACAGCCATAAACAGCGAAAACCAAAGATTCTGCTTTTTTGTACAAGGCTTTGTTCCCGTTCGTCACCGGCAGCGTTTTCCGCGCGGCTGCGTGCAAGGATTTCCTTTTTATCCATTTAGATTCCCCCTAAATATTCCATGATGTTTGCGACACAAAGTACGGCGGCAGCCAAAGACATGATGCCATGATAGGCTTTGTGATGACGATAGAAGAGAAGGAAGTATCTTCCCACGATGCTTGCCCAGAATATTGCCAGAAATCCATCAGCTGACAGACCTTTTACATAATTGACAGTTGTCAGAATCAGTGTGACAGCCAGCATGAAAATCAGACTGAAAGTATCGCTTTCTAATCGAATTTGCTTTTCTCGTTCATCCCCCAAAATATTTTCTGTTTGACTGCGTTTCAAAATTTCGTTTTTGTCCATAAACAGTGCCCCTCCTTTTTTTGATAAAATTCCCCCCGATTTTATAAGTATCTTATTTGCCAAGTTTACTTGGTATTTACAGCATAGCATTGCCAAGTTTTCTTGTCAATACTTTTTGCCAAGTTTTCTTTGCAGTGTGTTTTTTATACAAAATACATCACATTGTCTATGGTATTTTTCCGGCACAGCCATTATATTTTTTTTATAGATAAAATCAGGAAAGTACGTGCTGCCATTGATGAGATATGGTGCAGCAGATAGAAACGGGTGGAACCATGAAAAAAGAAAAAAGACGAGCGTTCCTTTTGGGAAAAACTGGCGACGCTGATTGTAGATAAGCGAAATTTATTCTTTCTGTTATACGGGGCGGCAATGCTCTTTTCCGTATTTGCCAGCGGATGGGTATCGGTCAATGACGACTTGACGTCCTATCTGCCGGAAGAAACGGAAACGAGGCGTGGGTTGGACTTGATGGATGAGGAATTTACCACATTTGCCACAGCCCGCGTCATGGTCAACAACATTACATATGACCAAGCGCTGACCCTATCAGAGGAATTGGAAAAATAGAAGGCATCACAGAAGTGGAATTTGATGAAACAGAAGACCACTACCGAGGTGCGGCGGCGCTGTTCGATGTGACCTTTGACGGCGAAGTGGATGATGAAATCTCTTTGACAGCACTGAATGCGCTGAAAGAAGAGTTGGCGCCCTATGATTTGTATGTATCTTCAGAAGTAGGCAACAATCGTTCCGACTTACTGGCGGAAGAAATGAAAATGATCATGGTTGTGGCAGCGGTAATCATTGTCAGTGTGCTGCTGCTTACATCTAAGACCTATATGGAAATTCCTGTATTGCTGCTGACATTCATTGCGGCGGCGGTGCTGAATATGGGAACAAACTTCTTTTTTGGAGAGATTTCCTTTATTTCCAACTCCGTAACGGTGGTGCTCCAATTGGCCCTCGCCATTGACTATGCCATTATCCTTTGTCACCGTTACAGCGAAGAACGGGTGCATATGGAGCCTAGAGAGGCGACCATTACGGCACTGAGCAAAGCTATTCCAGAAATTTCAGCCAGCAGCTTGACCACCATTTCCGGTTTGGGAGCGCTGATGTTCATGCAGTTCGGCATTGGGTTTGATATGGGGCGTGTGCTCATCAAAGCTATCTTTTGCAGTTTGCTGTCTGTATTTACATTGATGCCCGGTTTGCTGATGCTGTTCAGCAAGGGCATAGACAAGACACATCATAAAAACTTTGTACCAAGCATTGATGGATTGGGACGGATTGTTATCAAAATGCAGTATATCGTCCCGCCTATTTTCCTGATTTTGCTGATTGTGGCGTTCAAGTTTTCTTCTATGTGCCCTTATGCTTATGGGTATACACAGATTACTTCTTTCCAGAAGAGCGAGAATACCATTGCAGATGATAAGATCAAAGAAACCTTTGGGGGACAGAATACACTGGCAATTGTCATTCCCAAAGGGGATTATGACAGCGAGCGGGCGCTGCTGGCAGATATACAGAAGCATCCCGAAGTGAATTCGGCTTTGGGTATTGCCAATGCGGAAGCGGAAGATGACTATATGCTGGCAGACGCTTTGACACCCAGAAAATTTGCGGAAATGATGGACCTGGATGTGGAAGTGGCGAAACTCCTTTATGGTGCTTACGGCATCAAGAATGAGGAATATGGTTATGTCATTGGGAATCTGGATAATTACGAAGTGCCCCTCATTGATATGTTTTTGTTTGTTCATGAAGAAGCGGACAAAGGATATGTGGAACTGGATGATGAAATGCAGAGGGATCTGGACGACGCATATGAAAAAATCGACGACGCCAGAAAACAGCTGCAAGGGGAAAATTACTCCCGTTTGGTACTGGATTTGAATCTGCCGGAAGAAGGCGAGGAAACTTTCGCATTCCTGGATGTGCTTCGAGAAGATGTGGGAAGATATTACGACGATTTTCTGCTGGTAGGCAACAGCACCAGTGACTTCGACCTTTCCAGCTCCTTCAGTCGGGATAATGTGATGATCAGTGTCCTTTCCATCGTATTTGTTATTCTGGTACTGCTCTTTACATTCCAGTCCGTTGGGCTGCCGATTTTGCTGATACTTGTGATTCAGGGGAGTGTATGGATTAACTTCTCCTTCCCTTACTTGATGCACAGCAATCTGTTTTTCCTCAGTTATCTGGTGGTCAGCTCCATACAGATGGGGGCAAACATCGACTATGCTATTGTTATCTCCAACCGATACATGGAACTGAAAAAACAGATGCCGCCTCACAAAGCCATTATTCTGGCATTGAATCAGGCGTTTCCTACCATCATTACATCCGGTTCCATGCTGGCGGCAGCAGGGCTTTTGATTGGGTTCATGTCTTCTGACCCTACCGTTGCATCCATCGGTATTTGTCTGGGACGTGGTACCATCTTATCCATTTTCCTGGTTATGTTTGTACTGCCGGAAATCTTGCTGCTGGGAGACAAAGTCATCGAACGGACGATGTTTGCCATCAAACCACCGGAACTCAGTCAGGAACTGGAAGGTTCTGTACGGGTCAATGGCCATATCCGGGGCTATGTTTCCGGTACCATTGACGCGAAAGTACAAGGTGTGATCCATGGGGAAGTACATGCCATTGTAGATACGGAAGGCAAAAAAGAAAAGCCCAAAGAGGAGCCAACTGAGGAACAAACGGAAGAAACCGAAAGAGAGGAGGGGCAGACCCATGAAAATCAGTAAAAGAATCATATCATTACTCATGGCAGCACTGCTGGTTTTTGGTCTGCCTTTGAGCGCCTTTGCTTCTGATGGAGGAGAAATCCGCATCTCAACAGCAGAGGATTGGAAATCATTTGTGAAAAACTGCAAGCTGGATACTTGGTCCGTAGGTAAGACCGTTGTGTTGGATACAGATTTGGATTTGGGCGGCAATTTTACGCCGGTGCCTGTGTTCAGCGGTACTTTTGACGGTAATGGACACAGCATCCATATGGGGTCTTATACGTCAGCGGCTTCTGATACAGGGGTATTTCGTTATGTGAGCGAAGGCGCAGTGGTGAAAAACCTGACAGTTACAGGCACATGGGAGCCATCTGGCGGGAAAAGCGCCATTGGCGGTATTGTAGGACACAACAGCGGCACCATTGAAAATTGTATGTTCAACGGTGTGGTAGACGGCAAAAACAATATTGGCGGCATTGTCGGCATCAATGAAAATACAGGGGTTATCACAGGATGTACCGTTCGCGGGGAAATTCGCGGGGAACACTATACCGGCGGTGTTGCTGGGCAGAACCTTGGCAGCATCATCCGCTGTACCAATGAAAGCAGCGTCAATACAGACGGAGCGGAGATTGCGCCCACACTGGATGATATTGATGTGAGCCATATCAACAATACGGAAAATCTTTCCGTATATACAGATACGGGCGGTATTACGGGATTTTCCTCTGGGCTTTTGCAGGGATGCCAGAATACAGGGGAAATTGGTTATCCCCATGTGGGGTATAACGTAGGCGGTATTGCCGGCAGACAGTCTGGTTATCTCCATGACTGCGAAAACCGTGGCAGTGTTTACGGCAGAAAAGACGTAGGCGGTATCGTTGGGCAGATGGAACCTTATCTGATTTTGAAATTCGGTAAGGACGACTTGGAACGGCTTTCTGATGCTTTTTCTGGTTTGCAGGACATTATGGACGGTATGCTGGATCATACGGAAACCACCATGGATGACGTTTCTTTCCGTTTGGACAACATTTCTGCTATGTCCGATGAAGCCAGAGAAAGTACGGATTATCTGGTACACCGAACAGAGGATTATGTGGATGATACCATTATGACCATCAATGACCTGAGTGTACGGGCAGACCGTTTCCTGGGTGATCTGGAAGACATTCTGGGAACTGGGGAAGATGTGGCCGATGATATTACGGACGCATTGGAACAGCTCCATAAATCCGTAGACCGTTTGCAGGATGCGGCACAGGCTGGGCAGGATGCCATTGACAGCGCTAACAGCGGTTTGACGAAATTAGATCGTGCGGTGCAGAATTACAAAAACGCATGGAAAGATGTAAACCAGAGCGTACAGAATGTTATTGGTTCTGTGGGCAACTGGGAAGCTATGGAACAGGCACTGGCTGATTTACAGGGTGATGTTACTTATCTGAAGTCTGCCGGTGATGGTGTCATTCGTGCCATCAACAACACGAAAAATGAAATGGGGGATGCCCTGGACAGCGGCAGTGATATGGCTTCTGATCTGAACAGCGCTTTATCCAGACTGGAACGTTCTGTGGAAAAAATGCAGGACATTCAGGATGGATTATCCGATATGGTAACGGACATGCGTTGGGCAATTCGGGATTTCCGGGAAGGCGGCGCGCCGCAGTTTGCTGTGCCCGATGCGGAATACAAAGAGCAGGTGGATAATCTGTTGGATCAGACTGGCTCCATTTTTGATGAAGTGGAACAGATGACAGATGAAATGGGGGACAACGGCGACATCCTCATTTCTGACCTGCGGGCAATGAATGACCAGATGCGAAGCATTATGGATATCATGCGGGATATTTATGAAAAACTGCTGGATGATGGCGAAGAAGAAGAGATTTATGAAGATATATCAGAAGAAGTGACTTCTTCCACAGAAGGTGTCACGGAAAACTGCCGCAACTACGCGAAGGTGGAAGGCGACGTGGATACCGGGGGGATCTGCGGCGCCATTGCGGTGGAATACGACTTTGACCCGGAAGACGACCTGACAAGACAGGGAGATACTTCCCTGAATCAGCATTTCCAGACAAAAGCTGTCCTGCGGGGTTCTGTGAACTACGGAGCAGTGACAGGGAAAAAAGATTATGTAGGCGGTATTGCAGGTTATATGAAGCTGGGCAGCATCTACAAATGTGAGGCTTATGGCAAAGTGACCAGCAGTGACGGCGATTATATCGGCGGTATCGTTGGCAGCTCTGATTCTGTGGTACGAAACAGTGATGCCAAAGTTTCCCTGAGCGGCGGCAGCTATACCGGCGGTATTGCCGGATATGGTACGGACATTTTTGACTGCCGTGCCATGGTGGAACTGGCAGATGCGGAAGAAGCAGCCGGTGCCATTGCCGGAAAAGCAGAAGGCAATGTGAAAGGCAATTACTTTGTAGACGGCGACTGGGGCGGCGTGGACGACATCAGTTTTGCCGGAGAAGCAGAGCCTATGGCGTATGAAGATTTCATTGCCATGGAAGGTCTGCCGGAGCGGTTCCGTTCCTTCTATCTGACTTACATGGCAAATGGTGCTGTGGTGGATGATGTGGCATACACTTACGGCGAAAAAACAGACAGCAAGCCCATTCCAGAAGTGCCCAAGCAAGAAGGAACTTCCGGAAAATGGGAGGAATTGCCGGAAACCGTTACATTTGACAGAGTCATTGAAGCTGTTTATACCCAGCGCAGTTCTTCCATTGCGTCGCCGCAGACCAGAGGAGAAGCCATGCTTTCCATTCTGCTGGCAGAAGGCAGTTTTGAGGACGGTGCGGAAATCACCATGGAACCTGTGACTGCGGAAGAAGCTGGCAGCATGGACAGCAGCAAATTCGTGGAAGGCTGGAAGGCAACATTGCCGGAAGACGGCAGCATCACCCATCTCATGCGGTATTGTGTGCCGGAAGGCGGAGGACTGCTGAAGCTGTATCTGGTGAAAGACGGCGGCGCTGTGCCTCTGGATACCCAGAAAGACGGACAATATCTGTGCTTTAACGCGGATGGTACCCAGTTTACGTTCTATGCGGAACGGATGCCTTTGTGGCAGGTGGCTGCACCTATTGCAGGGTGTGTGGTTCTTGCTTTAGGGGCTGTCATTTTCTGGAAAAGAGAGCGGATTAAGAATTTTGTTAAAGACAAACGGAAAAAAGAGGAGTAAAATAAAGCTGTAAGGAACGCAATGCAGCAAAGGACTTCTCTGTTTTGCTGAAACACAGACAGAAAAGAAAAGCTGTATGGACGGCAGGAAAATGCCGGTTCCATGCAGCTTTTTTTGTACAAAGGGTTTTGGAATGCAAAGGAGGAACGGGTATGAAAGGAAAGGTCATTTTTTGGCGGCGGCAATGGGAACCCTCTGGTCGGCAACGGCTTTTGGTGCGCAGTTTCCCGATGTGCCCACAGACCATTGGGCTTATAACGAAGTGGTGAAAGCCAGCGAGATCGGTTTCATCAGCGGCATGGATGACGGTACTTTTGGTCTGGGACAAACGGTGACAAGAGGGCAGTTTGTATCCATGATGTGCAGGATGTTTGGTTGGGAACTGGTGGATGCCAAGAGTGGTTCTTTTGCGGATAATCAGGATGTGAACCAATGGTATTTCAAGAGCGTGGAAACGGCAGCGCAGCATGGGGCTTTAGATGGCAGTGCTCAGAATTTCCGTCCCAATGACAATATCACTAGAGAGGAAATGGCTGTGATGCTGGTGAAAGGATTGGGCTATGACAATCTGGTGGAAACGGTAGCAGCGGCGGCTTCTCCTTTTACAGATGTGACAAGCAACAAAGGATATATCAATCTGGCTTATGATTTCGGTATTGTCAGCGGCAAAGGTGCCGGGCAGTTTGTGCCGAACGGAACAGCTACCAGAGAAGAAGCGGCGGCAATGATGCTGCGGTGCTACAACAAAATGAACAGTGATACAGACTTTGTCCATGGCTTCTATGCTTTTTCTTCCTATGGGCAGAAAGAGCTGGCAAAGGAAATGGACGCTGTTTCTTTTGGCTGGAGCAAAATGGAATATCGTGATGGACAGGGCATTGTGGTCAATACCCTTTATGAAAATAATAATGAATGGGCAGTGCCGGAAGGTTATGAACAGATTGTGGAAGAATTGCAGAGCAGCGGTGTCCAGACCAATCTGAATATTTTCCTGTCTGATGCCACAGCGGCGCAGACCATTTTGAATAGCGCAGAAAATCGGACAGCGGCAGTGAACGCTATCATGGAAGAAGTGACAGTGACTTATAAAAAACTGGGCAGAAATCCTTATGAAGGGGTTACCATTGACTTTGAAGGGCTTCGCGGAAGTACATTGAAACAGAACTTTGTGGCGTTCCTGAAAGAACTGGATACAGCATTGACGGCTGAAGGAAAGAGCCTGTATGTGGCAGTTCATCCGGCAACGAAAGATGGCAGTTATTACGATGGATATGATTACAAAGCCATTGGCGAGATTGCGGACAAAGTCATTATGATGGCTTATGATTATGAGGCAAAGAGTATTTCCTCTGATGTACAGCAAAGTGGCTTTACCACAACGCCTGTATCTCCTTTCGATCAGGTCTATTATGGGCTGCACGCCATTACTGACGACAGTACGGGTGTAGCAGATAGCAGCAAAGTTGTGCTGGGGATGAGCCCTTCTTCCAACGTGGAATGGGATCTGCAAAATGGTGTTATTGTTAACAGTCAGGGCATCGACAATGATTATGATACATTGCAGTCTTATCTGCAGAGTGGCGCCACATCCGAATATTCTGAAAAATATCGGAATCCTTACATGACAGTGCAGGATGGAGATACCACAAAGGTCATTTGGTATGAGGACAGCCGGAGCATTCGGGACAAAATCGATCTGGCAAAAATGATGGGTGTCAATGGTGTATCTTTCTGGAGATTGGGACTGATTCCCGATGAAAATACAACGGCTTACAGCAATATCTGGAGTACAGTGAAATAAAATATGGATGATTTCCCCCGAATGTTTGGGGCTGTTTCATAAGAAAACGAAGATAGCTGAAATTCTTATTGTACAAAGAATTCCAGCTATCTTTTTTATCAGGATTTCGTGGAAATGTTTCCTTCTGGAATCAGCCGTCGCAGTTCGCCTTAGGAAATAAATGGAAACCAATGTTTTCTTAAGGAGAGCCTGCTGTTTCGGGAGATTTTTTGTATGAAAATGGAAACAAGTTGTTGACAAATTGGTCTATGAATTATAGACTAAAAGAAAAAGAGTCTAAAACTTATAGACCGAAAGGCGGGATACCATGGGATACCAATTGACGGAAGCGGAGGAAAGACTGGCAGAGATTTTATGGAAGCATGTTCCCATGTCCTCGGCGGAACTGGTGAAAATCTGCGGAGAGGAAATAGACTGGAAGAAGTCGACCACCTATACCATGCTGAAAAAGCTGGAGCAAAAAGGGGTCTTTGTCAATGAAAAAGGCATGATTCGTGCCATATATACCAAAGAAGAATGGCAGGCTCAGGAAAGCAGACAGTTTGTCAAAGACAGCTTTGGCGGTTCTCTGCCAAAGTTTCTCACAGCCTTTGCAAAGGGGAAAGGGCTGACGGCAAAAGAAGTGGAGGAGATGAAAAAGCTCATTGAAACATACGAGGAGGGCTGAGTATGGATGGACTGTTTCTGGAAATTTTGAATTTGTCCCTTTACGGCAGTTTTGCCATTGTGGCAGTGTTGATTCTGCGGTTTTTGCTGAAAAAAAGCCCCAAATCCATTTCTTATGGTTTGTGGCTGGTGGTATTTCTGGCGCTGATTCTGCCTGTGCGGATCAAAACTTCATACAGCCCTATGCCTGTGGGGGTAGAAAGTTTTCGGCAGGAGAAGATGTATCAGGCAGTGCCTCAGGCGGAAAGCGGCATTTCTGTTGTGGATGATTTTGTGGCGGAACGGACACCAGTGCGGAAACTGGGAGAAGAAGTTTTTCCCATGGAACGGATTGTGGAAGGGGCTTCTGTGGTATGGTTTGCTGGGACTGTGATTTTGCTGGGATACGGCATGATTTCTTCTTGGAAACTGCGGAAGAAGCTGAAAAACGGGGAAAAGCTGGAATCGAATGTATATCAGGTGGAAGGATTGCCCACAGCGTTTGTGATGGGGATGCCGCCCTGCATTTATATTCCGGCAGATTTGACAGCGGAAGAACGGGAATATGTGCTCTGTCATGAGAGAATCCATATCAAACGGCATGATATGCGTATCAAGCAGGGGGCTTTTGTCATTCTTTGCCTGCATTGGTTCAATCCGTTGGTGTGGCTGGCGTTCCGGTGCATGGAAGCGGACATGGAAAGCTCCTGTGATGAAAAGGTGCTGGAAAAAATGGGGATGGACATCAAAAAAGGATATTCCCTTTCTCTGGTGCGGCTGTCGGCGGAGGAAAGATGGTTCGGTGCGCCGTTGGCTTTTGGGGAAAAGCCCATCAAAGCGAGGGTGAAGCATATCCTCCAATACAAAAAGCCTGTTTCTGTTGTGGCAGGGCTGGCGGTTGTGGCGGCGGTGGCGGTGGGATGCGCCATCTGGAGTGCGCCGGAAAAAGTGGATGAAGGCAGCGAGATTATCAAAATAAAGGAAGAACAGATTACAGATATGGTAGAAAAACAGGGCAGCCACATCATTGACCGAGAAGTGATGCAAGCTACACAGCATGCTCGTGTGGATGGTCTGCTGGGGGAAAATGTGTCTGTGGAAGTCTGGTCAGAAAAATGCCGCTTTCAGTTAGATAGCGACAAGCCTTTGCAGTTACCGGAGGAAATTACCCAGGAGGGAGATAATTTATATCTGGAATCGGAAAAATACGCCTTCGGGGCAATGCGTTTGCCGAACCCTGATGAAAGCGGCGTTGACGTTTATGAATATACAGACGAGGAGGAGGCGTTATTTGGTGTATGCTTTGGCAGTTTGCGTTTCTATGAACAGATGATGCCTCAGGAAGAAATGGAGACTATGGTGCGGGCGCTTCTGGAGGACAAAGGATATATTACACCGGAAACTTATGAGGGAAATCATGTCATCGTGGATGTATCTCTCCATCAGCAGAAAGGATACAGTGATTGGCGGCTGCTTCTGTCCCAGCCTGTGAAACAGGGAGCAGACGGCATTTGGTGTGTGGAACGGTGGAGTGATGAATTGGGACATCTTTATTACAACTATGTCAGTGGTGCGGAAGAAGATACTTATTACACGGAACAGCAGGCACAGTGTGACGAAGGACACAAGGTAGGGCTTTTGAATCCTGAAGACGTTGCCATGACATTTCTGCGGGATGATATGAACCTTTGGTCTGTGACCACAGACGATATTGTGGTGAGAGAAGGAACTTTGGAGGATTTTTACGGTGATATGTCCTCTAAGCGGTTCGGGTATATCTTAGAGTTGGATTTTGAAAATGAGTGGCTCGAATTGAACGAAGCCCAGTGGTATACAGAGGAAAACAGGGAACGTTTGGCACAGGTACATCTGGATCCCAATATGGAGATGCCAAATGGATTTTATATCCGCACATGGGAAAATAATACGTCCATGAATATGGGGAAACGCCCCGAAATTCTGGTGGTGGAATTCACAGAAAATGGTGTGGAGCAGAAACAGCTGAAAAGCTGGAAGGAATTGCAGAAACATTTGGAAGAAGGCGGCGGATACCTGCCTTTTTGGATCACTTCGGAAAATGGTGTTGTGACAAAAGTGGAAGAGCAGTATGTTCCTTAAAAGAAAAAGGCACAGAATTTTAAAGAGATTCTGTGCCTTTTGTATTTGCGAAGATTTCGTCCATGCGGGGCAGGTCATAGTCTAAGAGCCAGTTATGGCAGTCCTCATAAAAAGGAGAAAGAAGGGCTTTGTCTGCCGCCACCAAGTCCATACCTCTGTCATCATAGAGATGGAGAAGGAAAGGCGTCTGGGTATTGAAAAAGAAAACGGCGGAGGAAAGCTCCAGAAATCCGGCGAAATCTGTTTTCAGGATACCATCTAACAGAGCGGCGTTTTTGGGCGGCGTTTCTTCCATATCCCAGAAAAAGAAGATACGGGTAAAAGGTTCGTCGTCACGGTCTACGGTTTCCTGTTCATAGACCTCCGCAGGTTCCGGCAGACGGGCAAGTTTGCAGAAGCGGTCAAGAAGATCGTTGATGTCAGAATCCATATCTGGTGTACGGTAGAGTACCCAAAGAAGGGTATCTAAGGCGGGCGCTTTTTCATAAAGAAAAGAGGTGCGCCAGTATGCCATACGGAAATAACGGGGATCATTGACAGGAATGTCCTCGGGACCGATTTCGAAGCGGAGGGACAGGGGACTTTCGTAAAATATAGGTAATTGCAGACGTTCATTGCCCAGTGCCTGCAATGTGGACAGGGTTCGTTCTAATAACATAGGAGACTCCTTTTGTGACATTTTGCAATAGTATAGCAGAAAATGGGAAAGAAAAAAGAGAATGGAAACGAGATAACTTGGAACAGAAGAAAATATGCCAAATAAAATTTCGTAAAAAGAAGAAAGCTGGAATCTTTTTATAAAGAT
This sequence comes from Clostridia bacterium UC5.1-1D10, assembly GCA_001304995.1. Lineage (GTDB taxonomy): Bacteria > Bacillota > Clostridia > Lachnospirales > Anaerotignaceae > Anaerotignum. Next base: position 25,318 of record BBZU01000021.1, read on the forward strand.
TCCAGCTTTCTTTGTTTTCTGATGAAGAAATATGTGTTTATGCCTTTTCTGTTCGGGTGGTACGCAGGAACATGGCAATGGCTGTGCCGCAGATGATGGCATAGCCCACCCAACTGAGCCAGTCAGGAATTTGTCCGAATACGATGAAGCCCAGAAGCGCTGAGAAGGGAATCTGGAAATAGTCGAAAACGGAAATTTCCCTTGCGGGTGCGTAGCAGTAAGCGGCAGTGATGGTGAACTGACCGCCGGCGGCAGAAAGACCTGCCAGAAGAAGTGTGCCCAGCTGCACCCAAGTCATAGGGTGGAAATCGAAAATCAGGAAGGGCAGCAGCACCACGCAGGAGAATGCCGAGAAGAAGAACACGATAAATGGCCCGGCAATGCCTTGTTGTCCCAAAGAACGGACATAGGTATAAGCAAGACCTGCGCCAAGACCGCCCATAAGCCCGATGAGGGCAGGGATGAGATTCATATTGCCTGTGGGTTTGACAATGAACAGAACACCGATGAAAGCGGTGATGATGGACAATGTCTGGAAGCGGTTAGGCTTTTCTTTTAGCAGGAAGATGGCAAAGATCACTGCGAAGAAGGGTGACATCTTATTGAGCATGGAGGCATCTGCCAGCACCAGATGGTCTACGGCGTAGAAGTTACAAAGGACACCGACAGTGCCGAAGAACGCACGCCAGAACAAATGGCGTTTTGCTTTGGGGGTAAAAGTTACCTTCGGGCGTTCCCGATACAAAATCACAGCGGCAAAGATCAGTGCCACAAAATTACGGAAAAAACTTTTCTGCATAGAAGGCAGGTCGCCGGAAAGCCGCACAAACAGATTCATCAAAGCGAAAAAGAAGGATGATACGGTGATGCACAAAATCCCCTTTTGTTTTTGTGTCATAAAAAAACTCCTTTCAGAAAAAATTGCACGGGGTTTATTATACGACGGTTTTTGGGGAAAGAAAAGAGAAAATGCGGTTTTTTCCAAAAAAAGAACAGCAAGATACCTTTCAGAGGGATACTTGCTGTCTGATTTGGTTTTATTCGCCGTGGATGGCTTTTCTGCGGGCTTCGGCTTCCGCTTTGGAGAAGGGACAGCCGCAGTAATCCTGACGGTAGAGATGGTACTGTTCTGACAGTTCACAGGAGCGTTTATAGCCGTTTTTCTTTTTGAAATCGGAAAAGAGATAAGGAACGCCGTAGGTTTTTGCCAGTTCTTTGCCGATGGCATTGAGCACCTGTGCGTTTTTATGGGGGCTGATGGAAAGGGTGGTGGTGAAGTAATCAAAGCCGCCAGCCTTTGCCGCTTCCGCTGTCTTTTTCAGACGCAGGGTATAGCAGTCGAAGCAGCGCTGTCCCCCTTCCGGTTCCTGTTCTCTGCCTTTTGTCATGGCGAAAAAGGTTTCCGGGTCATATTCCCCAACGATGCAGGACACTTCGCTTTCCAAAGGCATCTGGGCAATGAGTTTCTGCTGTTCCTCCGCCCGGTGGGTGAATTCCGTCGCAGGGGAGATATTGGGGTTATAGTAATATACGGTAATATCAAAGTAATGGGAGAGGTACTCCAATACATAAGAAGAGCAGGGGCCGCAGCAGCTATGAAGCAGCAGACGGGGACGGTGTCCTTCCTTTTCTATGGCCTTCAATGTGCGTTCCAGCACGATCTGATAATTCTCTTTCTGCAAGATAAACACCTCGTTTCTATCTCAAACAGTGTAACAGGTAGGAAAGAAAATGTAAAGAAGTGCGATGTATGAAAAAAAGAACAAAAATAGTTCACAAAATTGCGATTTTTTGAGATGGTGAAATCAAAAAACAGTCATGAAATTTTAACAGAATTTTAGCGGTGTTTTATACAAAATGTCACTTGCACCTAAAATGCAATGGGAAAGAATGGAGAAAAGTGGGAAAGGGGTTGTGCAAATGGGGAGAAGGGAAAAAGCAATAAAAAAAAGGCGGGAAACCGCCGGAAATTCAAGGGAAAAGGGCTTGACAGCCAGTTTTAGATGTGGTAAAATATCTCACACATTGGCAAACAAGCACACATATCCATGATTTATGGTCAGTATAGCATAGGGAAATGCAAAATTCAACATTTTTTTGCAGAACCCGGCAGGAACCTTGAAATACAGGGGATTTCTGACACATAAGGATTGCGCTTTGTTTGGAATCATTGGCTTTTAATATGGTGAACGGGAGGCTGTATGGCAAACTGTTCAAAAGTTGCATTAGAATTTCTTAGATAAAAGAGGCTTTTGTCACGACCACTGATCAAAGGTGGTGCAGGCAAAGGTCTAGCTTTGTTTGGGCAATTCTAAATTTTTGCGCAAAAGCAGAAAATTTCTGCAAAAAAGCAGCTGCCATGGACGCCTGATAGAGAGAAACGGCAGGTCGTTTTTTCTGTATCAAGTGTCCGTAGGGCAGTGGTAATGTCGGTGTGATAGATAAATTCGAGAGGTGACAAGATGGAAAAAACAGAATTCATGCACTCCGTTTTGGCGACACGACACGAATGAGCTATTCCAAAATCAACGAAGTTTGGATATGCCCAATCTGATCGAGGTGCAGAAGGACAGTTACCAGTGGTTTTTGAAGGAAGGTTTGAAGGAAGTATTTGAAGATATTTCCCCCATCACAGACTTCAGCGGCAATCTGGTGCTGGAATTCATTGATTTTACATTGGATTCCGAACCCAAATTCTCCATTGAAGAATGTAAGGAACGTGATGCCACCTATGCGGCAGCATTGAAAGTAAAAGCAAGACTGTATAACAGAGAATTGGACGAACTGAAGGAACAGGAAATCTTTATGGGTGATTTCCCTCTGATGACAGAAACAGGTACCTTCATCATCAACGGTGCAGAACGTGTTATCGTCAGCCAGTTGGTTCGTTCCCCCGGCATTTACTATGCTTCTGATTTTGACAAAGTTGGGAAAAAGCTGCTTTCCGCAACTGTTATCCCCAACAGAGGCGCTTGGCTGGAATATGAAACAGACTCCAACGACGTATTCTATGTAAGAGTTGACCGTACCAGAAAAGTTCCCGTAACCGTTCTGATTCGTGCACTGGGCATTGGCTCCGACGCGGAAATCATTGACCTGTTCGGCGAAGAACCTAAGATTCTGGCGACTCTGGAAAAAGACGTTTCCAAATCTTACGAAGAAGGTCTGATCGAAATCTATAAAAAGCTGCGTCCCGGCGAACCTCCCACAGTGGAAAGTTCCGAATCCCTGCTGCGCGGCATGTTCTTCGATCCCAAACGTTATGACCTGGCAAAAGTAGGCCGTTACAAATTCAACAAGAAACTGGCTCTGAGAAACAGAATCCGCGGTGCAAAACTGGCGGAAGCAGTGGTTGACCCTATGACAGGGGAAGTTCTGGCTGAAGAAGGCGCAGTGCTGACAATGGAACTGTGCGATACCATCCAGGACAGCGGTATCGACCACCTGTATATTGAAGTAGAAGAAAGAAAAGTAAAAATCCTGACAAACCGTGCAGTTGCAATTGATGCATATCTGGAAGAATTCGGTCTGACAGCAGAAGATGTAAACATCAAAGAAAGAGTTTACTTCCCTGTGCTGGAACAGCTGCTGAACGAATACACAACAGCTGAAGAGCTGAAAGCTGCCATCAAAGAAAACATCCACGAACTGGTGCCTAAGCACATCACACTGGAAGATATCATGGCCTCCATCAACTATGTGATGCAGCTGGATTACGGCTACGGCAACGTGGACGATATCGACCATCTGGGCAACAGACGTATCCGTTCCGTAGGGGAACTGCTGCAGAACCAGTTCCGTATCGGTCTGTCCAGAATGGAAAGAGTTGTTCGTGAAAGAATGACAACACAGGATCTGGCTGTGGTAACACCTCAGGCGCTGATCAACGTACGTCCTGTAACAGCTGCTATCAAGGAATTCTTCGGTTCCTCCCAGCTGTCTCAGTTCATGGACCAGAACAACCCTCTGAGTGAATTGACACATAAGAGACGTTTGTCTGCACTGGGCCCTGGCGGTCTGTCCAGAGAAAGAGCTGGCTTCGAAGTTCGAGACGTTCACCATTCTCACTACGGCAGAATGTGTCCTATCGAAACACCAGAAGGTCCTAACATCGGTCTGATCAATACACTGGCAACATTTGCCCGCATCAATGAATACGGTTTCATTGAAGCGCCTTACAGAAAAGTAGACCAGAGCGGCGACGAACCTCGCGTAACAGACGAGTTCATTTACGTTACCGCTGATGAAGAAGAAAACTACAACGTAGCACAGGCGAACGAACCTCTGGATGCAGAAGGCCACTTCGTTCATAAGAAAGTAACCGGTCGTCACCGTGAAGACATCATCGAAGTTGACAGAAGCCAGATCCACCTGATGGACGTATCTCCTAAACAGATGGTATCCGTTGCAACAGCGCTGATTCCTTTCCTGGAAAACGACGACGCGAACCGTGCGCTGATGGGTTCCAACATGCAGCGTCAGGCTGTACCTCTGATGGTAACTGACTCTCCTATCGTTGGTACCGGTATGGAATACAAAACAGCGAAAGACTCCGGTATCTGCGCTATCGCGAAAAACAGCGGTGTTGTAGAAAGAGTTTCCGCAAACGAAATTGTGATCCGCAACGATGAATCCATGCGTGACACATACAAGCTGATTAAATATCAGAGAAGTAACCAGAGCACCTGCCTGAACCAGAAACCTATCGTAAACGTAGGCGACAGAGTTGAAGCAGGTCAGATCATTGCCGACGGCGCTTCCACTTGTCAGGGTGAACTGGCACTGGGTAAAAACCCTCTGATCGGTTTCATGACATGGGAAGGTTACAACTACGAAGACGCGGTTCTGCTCAGTGAAAAACTGGTGCAGGACGACATATATACTTCCGTTCATATCAATGAATTTGAAGCAGACGCCAGAGATACAAAACTGGGGCCTGAAGAAATCACAAGAGATATCCCTAACGTAGGCGAAGACGCACTGCGTGACCTGGATGAAAGAGGTATCGTCCGCATCGGTGCGGAAGTACACCCCAACGACATCCTGGTTGGTAAAGTAACACCTAAGGGCGAAACCGAACTGACCGCAGAAGAAAGACTGCTGCGTGCAATCTTCGGTGAAAAAGCAAGAGAAGTTAGAGATACTTCCCTGCGTGTTCCTCATGGTGAAACAGGTATCATTGTAGACGTTAAGATCTTTACCAGAGAAAACGGCGACGACGTAGGTCCCGGCGTTAACCAGCTGGTAAGAGTTTATATTGCACAGAAACGTAAAATCTCCGTGGGCGATAAGATGGCTGGTCGTCACGGTAACAAAGGGGTTGTGTCCCGCGTACTGCCTGTGGAAGATATGCCCTTCCTGCCTAACGGCCGTCCACTGGACATCGTACTGAACCCTCTGGGTATTCCTTCCCGTATGAATATCGGGCAGGTATTGGAAACCCACTTGTCCCTGGCTGCAAAAGTTCTGGGCTGGAAAATCAGCACACCCGTATTCGACGGTGCAAACGAAATCGACATCATGGATACACTGGAAATGGCAAACGACTATGTCAACACAGAATGGGAAGAATTCTCCGAAAAATGGAAACCCCTGCTGGAAGGCGATATCTATGATGAACTGTATGCAAACAGAGATCACAGAGAAGAATGGAAAGGCGTTGCCATCAGCAGAGACGGTAAAGTTTCCCTGCGTGACGGCCGTACCGGTGAATTCTTCGATAACCGCGTAACCATCGGTTACATGCACTACCTGAAACTGCACCACCTGGTAGATGATAAGATCCACGCACGTTCCACTGGCCCGTACTCCCTGGTTACCCAGCAGCCTCTGGGTGGTAAGGCACAGTTCGGCGGTCAGCGTTTCGGTGAAATGGAAGTTTGGGCGCTGGAAGCATACGGCGCAGCTTACACACTGCAGGAAATCCTGACAGTGAAGTCCGACGATATCGTAGGTCGTGTAAAAACTTACGAAGCGATCGTTAAGGGCGAAAACATCCCCGAACCTGGCGTGCCTGAATCCTTCAAGGTACTGCTGAAAGAACTGCAGTCCCTGGCACTGGATATCCGCGTACTGCGTGAAGACCAGACTGAAGTAGAAATCAAGGAATCCATTGAAGATGTGGATGATCTGAATGTAAATATCGACGGCTTTGAAGGCGAAGACGATGAATTCCGTCGTCCCAGACCTATGACAGCTGAAGAAGAACTGGTGGACTTCCTCTTTGATGATGAAGAAGGCACCGTACACGACAACAGCGATCTGCTGTCCGACGATTATGCCGGCGGCGAAGAACTGTTGGACGATTATGACGAAGAATAAGAAAGGAGAACAAGCCCATGAGCACACAAAACACAGAACAGGGAATTGTTTTTGATTCCATTAAGATTGGATTGGCTTCTCCTGAAAAAATCCATGAATGGTCCAGAGGCGAAGTAAAGAAACCCGAAACCATCAATTACAGAACACTGAAACCTGAAAAAGACGGTCTGTTCTGCGAAAGAATCTTCGGGCCCACAAAGGACTGGGAATGCCACTGTGGGAAATATAAAAGAATCCGTTACAAAGGCGTTGTCTGCGACCGCTGCGGCGTTGAAGTAACAAAGGCAAAGGTTAGAAGAGAAAGAATGGGTCACATTGAACTGGCTGCACCCGTTTCCCACATCTGGTACTTCAAGGGTATCCCTTCCAGAATGGGTCTGATTCTTTCCATGAGCCCCAGAGCACTGGAAAAGGTTCTGTACTTTGCGTCTTATATCGTACTGGATGCAGGGGACACAGAACTGCAGTACAAACAGCTGCTGAGCGAAAGAGAATACAGAGAAGCATACGATAAATACGGCAACCGTTTTGAAGCAGCAATGGGTGCGGAAGCAATCAAAAGACTGCTCCAGGACATTGATCTGGAAAAAGAAGCCGACGAGCTGAAAAAACAGCTCGTCGACACCACAGGTCAGAAACGTGTGCGTATCATCAAGAAACTGGAAGTTGTGGAAAGCTTCCGTGTATCCGGCAACAAGCCTGAATGGATGATTCTGGATGCCATCCCGGTTATTCCTCCCGACATCCGTCCTATGGTACAGCTGGACGGCGGCCGTTTCGCAACCAGCGACCTGAATGATCTGTATAGACGTGTTATCAACAGAAACAACCGTCTGAAAAGACTGCTGGATCTGGGCGCGCCTGACATCATCGTTAGAAACGAAAAAAGAATGCTGCAGGAAGCAGTTGACGCTCTGATCGACAACGGCAGACGCGGCAGACCTGTAACAGGCCCCGGCAACAGAGCACTGAAATCTCTGTCCGATATGCTGAAAGGTAAACAGGGTCGTTTCCGTCAGAACCTGCTGGGTAAACGTGTTGACTACTCCGGCCGTTCCGTTATCGTTGTAGGCCCCGAACTGAAGATTTTCCAGTGCGGTCTGCCTAAAGAAATGGCTATCGAGCTGTTCAAACCTTTTGTAATGAAGAAACTGGTGGAAGATGGTCTGGCTCACAACATCAAATCCGCTAAGAGAATGGTAGAAAGACTGCAGACAGAAGTTTGGGACATCTTGGAAGATGTCATCAAAGAACATCCTGTTATGCTGAACCGTGCCCCAACCCTGCACAGACTGGGTATCCAGGCATTTGAACCCGTACTGGTAGAAGGCCGTGCAATCAAACTGCATCCTCTGGTATGTACCGCGTACAACGCCGACTTCGACGGTGACCAGATGGCGGTTCACGTACCTCTGTCCGTAGAAGCACAGGCAGAATGCAGATTCCTGCTGCTTTCTCCTAACAACTTGCTGAAACCTTCCGACGGTGCTCCTGTAACCGTACCCTCTCAGGATATGATCCTGGGTATGTATTACCTGACACTGGAAAGAGAAGATTTGAATAAAAAAATACGAAGAAGATATTCTGGATGCAGAAGGCAATGTAATTGTTGCAAAAGGCGATCCTATCATCAAAGTATTTAAAGATGAAAAAGAAGCTATGCTGGCTTACGATAACCACGAAATCTATCTGCAGGAAGTTATCAAAGTCAGAAGAACCATGGAATTTAACGGCGTAAAAGAAACCAGACTGGTAAAAGCTACCGTTGGCCGTATCATCTTCAACGAAGCAATTCCTCAGAATCTGGGTTACGTTGACAGAACAAACGATGAAACCAAATTTGACTACGAAGTTGGTTTCCTGGTAGATAAAAAAGCCATCGGTAAGATCATCAACAAGTGCATCAACCGCTGCGGTGCAACACAGACAGCTGATGTACTGGATAAGATCAAATCCCTGGGTTACAAATTCTCCACAAGAGCAGCTATGACTGTATCCGTATCCGATATGGAAATTCCTAAGGAAAAAGCGGAATATCTGGCAGAAGCGGAAGCAAAAGTAGATATGATCACCAGAAAGTTCCGTCGTGGTTTGATGACAGACGAAGAACGTCACCAGAAAGTTATCGAAGCTTGGAACATTGCCGATGATAAGATCACTGTGGCGCTGCTGGCTGGTCTGGGTAAATACAACAACATCTTCATGATGGCCAACTCCGGTGCCCGTGGTTCCAACAGACAGATCAAACAGCTGGCTGGTATGCGTGGTCTGATGGCATCCCCTAACGGCGGTATCATCGAACTGCCTATCAAAGCGAACTTCCGTGAAGGTCTGTCCGTACTGGAATACTTCATTTCCGCTCACGGTGCGCGTAAAGGTCTGACCGATACAGCGCTGAAGACAGCCGACTCTGGTTACCTGACACGTCGTCTGGTAGACGTATCTCAGGATATTATCGTTAGAGAATGGGACTGCTGCGAAGGCAGAAACATCGAAACACCTTGTATGGAAATTTCCGCTTTCATGGATGGCAACGAAGTCATCGAAGATCTGCAGGATCGTATCCGCGGCAGATGGTCTGCATATGACATCATCCATCCTGAAACAGGCGAAATCATTGTTCCTGCTGACACCATGATCACAGTAGATCAGGCAGAAGCAGTGGAAAAAGCAGGTATCAAGAAAGTTTGGATCAGAACTGTACTGACATGTCGTTCCGAAGTTGGTATCTGTGCAAAATGCTACGGTGCCAACATGGCATCCGGCAGATATGTACGTATCGGTGAATCCGTAGGTATCATCGCGGCGCAGTCCATCGGTGAACCCGGTACACAGCTGACAATGCGTACATTCCATACTGGCGGTATCGCCGGCGATGACATCACACAGGGTCTTCCTCGTGTCGAAGAATTGTTTGAAGCAAGAAAACCTAAGGGTCTTGCAATCATCGCAGAATTTGGCGGCCATGTAACACTGAACGATACCAAGAAAAAACGTGAAGTTATCATCACAAACCCTGAAACAGGCGAAACAAAAGATTATCTGATTCCTTACGGTTCCAGAATCAAAGTTTACGACGGCGACATCATTGAAGCCGGTGATGAAATCACAGAAGGTAGCGTAAACCCTCACGACATTCTGAAGATCAAAGGCCTGAGAGGCGTTCAGGACTATATGATTCAGGAAGTACAGCGTGTATACCGTTTGCAGGGTGTAGAAATCAGCGACAAGCATATCGAAGTTATCGTTCGTCAGATGCTGAAACGTGTCAAGATCGAAGAAAACGGCGATACAGATTTCCTGCCCGGCTCTCTGGTTGACTGGCTGACATTTGAAAACACAAATGCAGCTCTGGAAGCAGAAGGCAAAGAACCTGCAAAAGGTTCCCGTGTACTGCTGGGTATCACAAAAGCATCCCTGGCAACAGATTCCTTCCTGTCCGCAGCTTCCTTCCAGGAAACAACAAGAGTTCTGACAGAAGCAGCGATCAAAGGCAAGATCGATCCACTGATTGGTCTGAAAGAAAACGTTATCATCGGTAAGCTGATTCCCGCTGGTACCGGCATGAGCCGTTACCGCAACATCGAACTGGAAACAGAACAGACCGAAGATGCGCAGGATTATCAGGCTGACGGCACTTATATCGACGAAGATGAAATGGTATAAGATGGCGTATAGAAAATGAAAAAAATGGATACAATCCCCAAAGGGTTGTATCCATTTTTTTGCGTTAGCAGCGTAAAGTGCCGGAAACAAAGGCTTTCGGGGATTTTGTCGGTGAAATGCGGTGTTTTACAGAGATTTTTTGTATACAAAGCCGAAAAGGGTAAAATCTGCGTAAAATCAAGGGTTTTCAGGGGAAAAGGGTATTGACTTTTGATTTTTGGGGTGATAAAATTTTCTAGTGTCTGCGGGCTGGAAGTTTTCTAAGCGGCTTCTAAGACGCGACATCAAGCATACTGAAATAATGCAAGAGCAGAACGTATGAGATTCTATAAGGAGGTGCATTTTAATGCCAACGTTTAACCAGTTAGTAAGAAAAGGCAGACAGACTGTTGAGAAAAAATCCACAGCACCCGCTTTGCAGAAAGGCCTGAACTCTCTGCAGAAGAAAGCAACTGATGTTTCTTCTCCTCAGAAACGCGGTGTTTGCACAGCAGTAAAAACTTCTACACCTAAAAAACCTAACTCCGCTTTGAGAAAGATCGCCAGAGTTCGTCTTTCCAACGGGATTGAAGTAACAGCTTACATCCCCGGTGAAGGCCACAACCTGCAGGAACACTCCGTTGTTCTGATCAGAGGCGGTAGAGTAAAAGACCTTCCTGGTGTTCGTTATCACATCATCAGAGGTACACTGGATACAGCAGGTGTTGCTAACAGAATGCAGGCGCGTTCCAAATACGGCGCTAAACGCCCTAAAGCATCCAAGAAGTAATTCAATCATCGTAAAAAGAAGAAATGCCTTATACCAATCAATACAATCTGCGATTGCTTAGAAGGACGGATATAAGTTGAGAGATAAGGCATGAAAACACAGGCGAAAAGTCCTGTGAAGTACCGAGAATATCATTATTCATTAAGGAGGGAAGAATCGTGCCAAGAAAAGGACATGTTGCAAAAAGAGAGGTTTTAGCAGACCCTATTTACAACAGCAAGCTGGTTACAAAGCTGATCAACAGCATTATGCTGGACGGCAAGAAAGGTGTTGCTGAAAAAATCGTTTATGGTGCATTCGACAAAGTAGCAGAAAAAACAGGTAAAGAACCCCTGGAAGCATTTGAAGAAGCACTGGGCAATATCATGCCCGTACTGGAAGTTAAAGCTCGCCGTGTAGGTGGTGCTACTTACCAGGTTCCCATGGAAATCAGACCTGAAAGAAGACAGACTCTGGGTCTGAGATGGCTGACAGTTTACTCTAGAAAACGTGGCGAAAAAACTATGGTAGATCGTCTGGCAGCTGAAATCATGGACGCGCTGAACAATGCTGGCGGCGCTTGCAAGAAAAAAGACGAAACACACAAAATGGCAGAAGCAAACAAAGCTTTCTCTCATTTCAAATGGTAATTTTAAACTAAGAAACTTATGGATCAAGGCAAGCCCGAAAAGACTGATTGACAGTTTTTTCGGGTATTGCCCGATTTTAGTATGACACGAAGGAGGAGTAAGCGTGGCAAACAGAGCGTTCCCGCTGGCCAAAACCAGAAATATTGGTATCATGGCACACATCGACGCAGGTAAGACAACACTTACAGAGCGTATTCTGTTCTACACAGGCCGTAACTACAAAATCGGTGATACCCACGAAGGTACAGCAACCATGGACTGGATGGAACAGGAACAGGAAAGAGGTATCACAATTACTTCCGCAGCGACAACTTGTCAGTGGAATGAAAACAGAATCAACATCATTGACACACCAGGTCACGTTGACTTCACAGTAGAAGTTGAACGTTCCCTGCGTGTACTGGACGGTGCCGTTTGCGTATTCTGCGCAAAAGGCGGTGTAGAACCTCAGTCCGAAACTGTATGGCGTCAGGCTGACAACTACAACGTACCCAGAATGGCATTTGTTAACAAAATGGACATCATGGGTGCAAACTTCTATAATGTACTGCAGATGATGGTAGACAGACTGGGTTGCACACCTGTTGCTGTTACTCTGCCTATCGGTGCAGAAAGCGATTTCGTTGGTATCATCGACCTGATGAAAATGAAAGCCCTGATCTACGAAGATGATCTGGGTAAAGAAATCGATGAAGAAGACATTCCTGCAGACTACCTGGAAAAAGCTGAAGAATACAGAGCAAAAATGGTAGAAGCTATCTGTGAAACAGATGAAGAACTGATGGAAAAATTCTTCGGCGAAGAAGAAATCACAGAAGAAGAACTGAAAGCAGCGCTGCGTAAAGCATGCATCAACTGCGAACTGGTTCCCGTATTCTGCGGTTCCGCTTACAGAAACAAAGGCGTTCAGAAACTGCTGGACGGCGTTATCGAATATATGCCTGCTCCCATCGATATCCCTGCTATCAAAGGTATCGATCCCGAAACAGAAGAAGAAGTGGAAAGACATTCTTCCGACGAAGAACCTTTCTCCGCTCTGGCATTCAAGATCATGAATGACCCCTTCGTTGGGAAACTGGCATTCTTCCGTGTGTACTCCGGTACACTGGATGCAGGTTCTTACGTTTACAACTCTACAAAGGGTAAAAAAGAACGTGTAGGCCGTATCCTGCAGATGCACGCAAACCACAGAGAAGAAATCGACAAGGTTTACTCCGGTGATATTGCGGCTGCAGTAGGTTTCAAACTGACAACAACAGGTGACACAATCTGTGATGAAGATCACGAAGTAATTCTGGAATCCATGGTATTCCCTGAACCCGTTATCTCCGTTGCAATTGAACCTAAAACAAAAGCAGGTAGAGACAAAATGGGTATCGCTCTGGCAAAACTGGCAGAAGAAGATCCCACATTCAAAACATACACAGACTCCGAAACCGGCGACACAATCATCTCCGGTATGGGTGAACTGCACCTGGAAATCATCGTTGACCGTCTGCTGAGAGAATTCAAAGTAGAAGCTAACGTTGGTGCTCCTCAGGTTGCTTACAAAGAAACATTCCGTAAAGCTGTTGACGTTGAAGGTAAATTCGTTCGTCAGTCTGGTGGTAAAGGTCAGTATGGTCACTGTAAAGTGAAATTTGCACCTATCCCCACAGATGCAGAACACAACTACGAATTCATCAACAGCACCGTTGGTGGTTCTATTCCTAAGGAATATATCCCCGCTATCGACAAAGGTATTCAGCAGGCTATGCAGAGCGGTATCCTGGGCGGTTATCCCGTACTGGGCGTAAGAGCAGAAGTTTACGATGGTTCCTACCATGAAGTCGACTCCTCTGAAACCGCGTTCATGGTTGCTGGTTCCATGGCTTTCAAAGAAGCTATGAGAAAAGGTGACGCTGTACTGCTGGAACCCATCATGAAAGTTACTGTAACAGTACCCGAAGAATACATGGGCGACGTTATCGGTGACATCAACTCCCGTCGTGGCCGTATCGAAGGTATGGAAGCTAGAAACGGTGTACAGGTAATTCACTCCTTCGTACCTCTGGCTGAAATGTTCGGTTACTCCACAGACCTGCGTTCCAGATCTCAGGGCCGTGGTAACTACGTAATGGAAGTAGACCACTACGAACCCTGCCCGAAATCCGTTCAGGAAAAAGTTCTGGAAGGCAGAAAATAATTGCAAAATCCGGAATATAATTGTATTTTGGGCTTGCAAAAACTGCGGAAGTTTAATATAATTAAGGACGATAGGTACATTTATGCGATAATGTATGAATCTATTTGCCTTAGTAAATTTTAAAGGAGGATATTTAAAAATGGCAAAAGCAAAATTTGAAAGAACCAAACCTCATATGAATATTGGTACTATCGGTCACGTTGACCATGGTAAAACAACTCTGACTGCAGCTATCACAAAAACACTGCATGAAAGATATCAGATCGGTGAAGCAGTTGCTTTCGAAAACATCGACAAAGCTCCCGAAGAAAGAGAACGTGGTATCACAATCTCCACAGCTCACGTTGAATATGAAACACCTGTAAGACACTACGCACACGTTGACTGCCCTGGCCACGCTGACTATGTTAAAAACATGATCACAGGTGCTGCTCAGATGGACGGCGCTATCCTGGTAGTAGCTGCAACAGACGGCCCTATGGCTCAGACAAGAGAACACATCCTGCTGTCCCGTCAGGTAGGCGTTCCTTACATTGTTGTATTCATGAACAAATGCGATATGGTTGAAGACGAAGAACTGCTGGATCTGGTTGAAATGGAAATCAGAGAACTGCTGAGCGAATATGAATTCCCCGGTGATGATATCCCCATCATCAGAGGTTCCGCATTCCAGGCTCTGCAGGATCCTGCTGGCCCTTGGGGCGACAAGATTCTGGAACTGTTCAACGCTATCGAAGAATACATTCCCGAACCCGAACGTGACACAGACAAACCTTTCCTGATGCCCGTCGAAGACGTATTCTCCATCACAGGTCGTGGTACAGTTGCTACTGGTAGAGTAGAAAGCGGCATTGTTAAAGTACAGGACGAAGTTGAAATCGTTGGTCTGACAGACGAAATCAGAAAAGTAGTTGTAACTGGCGTAGAAATGTTCAGAAAACTGCTGGATCAGGCTGAAGCTGGTGACAATATCGGTGTTCTGCTGCGTGGTGTTCAGAGAAACGAAATCGAAAGAGGTCAGGTTCTGGCTAAACCCGGTTCCATCACACCTCATACAAAATTCAAAGCACAGGTTTACGTTCTGAGCAAAGAAGAAGGTGGCCGTCATACACCTTTCTTCAACAATTACAGACCTCAGTTCTACTTCAGAACAACAGACGTTACAGGCGTTATCTCTCTGCCCGAAGGTACAGAAATGTGCATGCCTGGCGACAACGTTGAAATGACAATCGAACTGATCACACCCGTTGCTATGAACCAGGGTCTGCGTTTCGCTATCCGTGAAGGTGGTAGAACAGTAGGCGCAGGTTCCGTAGTAGAAGTTATCGAATAATTTCAACTCATACGGTAAATGCAAAAGGAGTATCCTTAGGGATACTCCTTTTTTATATTTTGATTATAGTATTGGCATGGAGAAAGCATTGTATGAAATAGGGTTAGAAATATGGAACAGCTGGATTAAAGCTTCAATTTATTAGGACAGAATGTTTCTGGGGCGAATCGTTTTGAAACGTCTGTTTTTTTATTGGAAAGGAATTTGGCTGCGGTTTCAGTTGAAAATCTCTTGCAAAGTATGAAACTACTTTTATATAGAAGGAAAAGCCGCAACAGGAAATGAAAGGAATGCCAAAAAGAAATATTTCCAGTTTCGGAAGAATAAACAAAAAACAGAAAACGTGACAGGAGGATATTTAGCGTAAATTTTCACAAAAATATGGTGGTGTGAAAAAATGTGATAAGTACGGTTCATGGCAGGGGAGAAGGCCTTTGGGGGAGGGGGAAAAGGGATATTTTTTTATCTAAAAAAAGGTAAAAAGGTTGAAAGAATGGGAAAAGCAGGAAAATGTCAGGTACATTCATTATGAAAAGTATACAATGCTTGTATGACAACAAAGGGGCAAAAACGGCATCCTAAGTGGTGAGGATATTGACAGAGAAAAGACAATAGTGTAAAGTATGGTTAAGCAAAAAGACAAGGAACACACAAAATCAGCAGGCAGTGTGTTATTTTTTCGGCAGTATATTTCGCATACAAAGTATCGAGAAAAACAAAGGTTTCCTTGCCATTCACAGATCCATGGAACGGACATTTTCCGAAGAAATCGAGAAGCGATCGTGGCTGAAGGCAGGAGAATTTGGGTAAGAGAGGCGAAAGAATGATGCCGGAAGAACCATGGATTTTTGTTGGTTTTTTTGTGGCGAAAAGACAGTTAGGACTGTCGGTATTACCATAAATTGTGACCGTTTTTTATCTAATATTTAATCGACAAAGATGTTGACAATTTTTAGACAAAAATGGTATAGTTCTTTTAGAAGCGCACAAATGCTTTTCTGTTGAAATGCAAAAAAGCAAAAGTGAACTTCATGACGGCAGCGTCGGATGTAGGTTGTTTTTATAAAGCGACCGGGGCGCAAGGACGGTTGCTTTAAATTTTATTAAAAAATAGGAGGAATATTAAATGGATTTCAAATTGACAAAAACTCAGATGCTTCAGCAAGAGTTGTTCAGAAAATTTGCTGAAACAGAAATTAAACCCATCGCAAAGGACATGGATGAAGCTGAAGATTATGATCGTGAACTGCTGCAGAAACTGCAGAAAATCGGTGCGTTCGGTATTCCTTATTCCAGAGAATATGGCGGTCAGGGTGCAGACGTTCTGACATACACACTGTGCATGGAAGAAATGTCCAAAGTTGATGCTTCCACAGGTATCACACTGTCCGTACACACATCTCTTTGCTGCCCTTGTATCAATGAATTCGGTACAGAAGAACAGAAACAGAAATATCTGAGACCTCTGGTTGACGGTTCCAAAATCGGCTGCTTCGGTCTGACAGAACCCGGCGCTGGTACAGACGCTGCTGGTGTTCGTACAGAAGCTGTACTGGACGGCGATCACTATGTACTGAATGGTACAAAGATCTTCACAACAAACTCCGGTTTTGCTGATACATTCATCGTATTCGCTCTGACAGATAAATCCAAAGGCCCTAAAGGTATGTCCGCTTTCATCGTTGAAAGAGACTCCGAAGGTCTGTCCGTTGGTCCCAACATCGAACGTATGGGTATCAGAGCTGCTTCCAACTGTGAAGTAATCTATGAAAACGTTAGAGTTCCCAAAGAAAACCTGCTGGGCAAAGAAGGTCAGGGCTACAAGATCGCTATGACAGCACTGGGCGGCGGCCGTATCGGTATTGGTGCTCAGTCCGTAGGTATTGCACAGGGTGCTATTAACGAAGCGCTGAAATATGTTAAAGAAAGAAAACAGGGCGGCAAACCTATCGGCAAATATCAGAACACACAGTTCAAACTTGCTGAATGCCAGACAAAAGTAGATGCAGCTAGACTGATGGTTTGGAGAGCAGCTACTGAAAAAGACAACCATGGCAACTATGCGCCTTTGGCTGCTATGTGTAAATTGTTCGCTTCCGAAACAGCAAACGAAGTAACAAGAGTTTGCGTACAGCTGTTCGGTGGTTATGGTTACTGCCGTGAATACCCCGTTGAAAGAGCTATGCGTGACGCTAAAATCACAGAAATCTATGAAGGTACTTCTGAAGCTATGAAGATGATCATCTCCGGCTCCATGAAGGTTTGATCCAGTAGACATTCTTAAATTTAGATGACGAAGCTGAATTACTAATATTTTTGGAAGGAGAACTATAATGAAAATCGTTGTATGCATTAAACAAGTACCAGATACAGTTGAAGTTAAAATTGATCCTAAAACCGGCACTCTGATCCGTGACGGTGTTCCCTCTATTATCAACCACGACGACAAAACAGGTATCGAAGCTGCTCTGACACTGAGAGAACAGGTTGGCGGCACAGTTACAGTAGTATCCATGGGTCCCCCTCAGGCTGACGTTGCTCTGAGAGAAGCTCTGGCGATGGGTTGTGACGAAGCTATCCTGGTTTCCGGCAGAGAATTCGGTGGTTCCGATACATACGCTACATCCGGTATCCTGGCAGCTGCTCTGAAGAAAATCGGCTATGATCTGATCATCACAGGTCGTCAGGCAATCGACGGTGACACAGCTCAGGTTGGTCCTCAGATTGCTGAAAAACTGCATGTTCCTCAGGTTTCTTATGTTGAAGAAATCAAAGAAGCTGCTGAAGATTATGTAGTAGTTAGAAGACAGTTCGAAGATGGCTACCACATCATCAAAATCAAAACTCCTTGCCTGCTGACAGCTATCGCAGAACTGGCAACACCTAGATACATGACAGTTAGAGGTATCGTAGAAGCTTACGAAAAAGAAATCAAAGTTCTGGACTTCGAAGCTCTGAAAGATGACCTGGAACTGGATATGATCGGCTTGAAGGGTTCCCCTACAAACGTATATCAGTCCTTCACAAAAGAAGTAAAAGGCGCTGGTACAATCCTGAAAGACCTGTCCGCAGACGAAGCTGTTAAAGCAATCGTTGCTAAACTGGAAGAAAAATTCATCATCTGATGAATGCTTGCGGATCCGTTTCTTAAGGACGGAAAGAAACAGATTGATTTCTGTTTCTGCTTAGAAAGAAGCTAATACGAAAATTTGGAATATAAGGAGGAAACCCTACAATGAGTAATGGTATTTATGTAGTAGTTGAACAAAGAAGCGGTAAGGTTCAGAACGTAGGTCTGGAACTGATCGGCGAAGCTACAAGACTGAAAGCAGATCTGAAAGATGATGTATACGCAGTCCTGCTGGGCAGCGGTATTGAAGGCGAAGTTGACAAACTGTACCACTATGGCGCAGACAAAGTAATCCTGGTTGACCACCCTTACCTGAAAGAATATGTAACAGAACCTTACACAAAAGCTGTTACAGAAATCA
>BBZU01000022.1 GCA_001304995.1 Clostridia bacterium UC5.1-1D10
CGTCTGTTCCATGATATATCATCCTTTCAGTCAAAATTCATTTGAAATTCCTTCTTTGTCTCTTCCTCTTGCTAAAAATTCGCTTATACTCAACTCACCCCAACTATTCAACCAATTCCCATTAATTTATGGTAAAGTTCATCATAAGTCATAAACTGCTTATAAATCCTCGTACCATCTACAAATTTTCCCACTTTATTCAAAATCTGTTCGGGATTTTCAATGCTATCCAAAAGGAGAGACAAAAAGAATCGAATTCGGATAATATCATGATGGACGCTATATAAGTGCATGGGAACACCACATAACTCCAGGATTGGCGATTGTCCTTCTGGTTTTAAGTATTCATCCAGACTGCCAATCAAAGAGGAAGCTGCCATCCTCTGATCATTCAAGTAATACAACGCATACTTTCTATTTTCCTGAAGCAAAAACAGATGCGTTTGATATATGTTGTCGTCTGCTTTCATATCCCAACATAAGTGCAGATATTTTACGCTGCCCTGCAAATACATCTGCAATGTCATTTGCAGCTGATCCTTTGTTGTTGGTTTGAGAACAATTTTCTGTTTTTCCCCATTTTCTCTTGCCGCTTCCATGAAAGCGGGAAATTTTGGAATGATAAATTTTCGTCTCTTATTAAAATCCGTAATGATTTTTTCGGGAGGATAGCCTCCGAATTTCATTTTATCAACCAGATACGCATCATATTTCCCATACAGATAAACGTTTTTGAGACCATACATAAATTCCGTTCACGCGCGTTTCAATCAAATTTCCTTCTCCAAACTGGAAAAGCAAAGGACATAGTTTCATGACAAGGAGCCTGGGACTGCGGAATATTTCATAATCTGCCAGCTTTCCAAGCAAAAATGGAGAATAGGTCACATACTTTGAATCAACGGTACAATATACTTCCTCATCATATAGAAGTTTGCAGGTCGTATACTTTTTGTCATGGAACCAAAAACATGCGCATTTATCATCTGAATTGATCAAAACAACTTCTTCCTGAAGCCATTTCAATTCCATACGCTTTATTTCGCTTTTGGAAAATCTGTCCAAAGCATCCAAAATGGCATCTTCCGTAATTTTGTCACCCGTACAAATTTCTGCCTTTGCTCCATAGGGCTGTATACTCATATATTCAGGCATAATTCTTAAATAGGAAATATCAGCAACTGTTTTTGCACATTGCGCAGTAAGCAGTTCCCTTGCTAAAGACACAGCCTCTGTTTCTGTCAAAATATTTTCGTATATTCCGTTTGGCATGAGATCTCTGTCATACAGTTTTTGCTCATAAAAACAAAGCGCATGGCTGTATTTCGACCATCTGCATACATATAAATTCGTTTCACTTTCTCTGTATATCTCAGAAGCATTGCAGTCGCACTCATTGACAGCTTCTTCATCGTCTATTTCTTCACCCAAAAATCTGCCGCAGAAAAGCATCTTTATGATTCCTTCTGATAGCTGGGTGATGTTTTCTTCTGTCAACGTTGCATTTTGCAAATGTTTTTTGATACACGCCAAAACCATATCATAAGTCTTTTCATCGTCCACAAAAGGAATGACAGCCGGCAAAAGCAGGAAAAACAGTGTATCGTCCTCTATGTTTTCCAATGCGTACCATTGTATGAAAGGTTTATAAACAGTTTTGCCTCCATGAACATATTCCGCATATCTTCTATGAAGTTTTATTTGAATATCTTTGTTTTTATACTTCAGTAATAACAGCCGATATTTTTGATCCGCAAAACATTTCGCCCATTCCTCAGAAAAAATCAGGTTTTTCTTCAATACATTCGAAAAATTGATCGCTCTGTAAAAACCTATATTCAGCCAATAGCGTAAAAAAGGTCTGTGGTTTATGGTACACAGTGAATAGTTCTGATCCGCTTCATCTTCCTTCAAAGCATTTTCGGCATATACTTCTTTTTCCCGTTTTTCAATCCTCGCAAGAATCTCTTTTAATCTGAAAACATTTCCATGATGAATATAAAAATCATGTAATTTTTTCAAAAAACCAAGTGCTGTGGCATTGCAATCCAATAGAACAGTGTATCGTATATGAAATGTCTGTCTGCCAGCATTTTTTCGGTTTCTGGACGTGAAAAAATCTCTTCTATTACATTTAAGTCCAGTTCATTCTTTGCCAGCTGATCTTGATATACATAATATAAATCGAAAATTTCCTTATGGTTTTCCATTGGTGCCATATCCGTGCTTCGATTCTTTTCAGCGATGATTTCACGGATGTCACCATAATATATTTTACTTCTGCCGTTTACGGCGCTTTCCAAAGAATATATCTTCCAGATATACTGATATATATCCACAGGCAATTCATATTTTCTGATAAAATTTGTAATCAGTCTGATACCTAAATAACAGCGCTCTACATCACTGTATGATTTTTGTGAGCAGCGTTCTCTGATATAAGACATGATATATCTCTGCAAAATATATTCTGCTTGTATTTTAATGGTATCACTCCACTAGTTTCCTTCGGCAAAAGACTCCAACACACGATATTCGCAGAAACTGATGAACATGGAAAGGTCATTTTGTACCATTTTTCCCATGTTTCCACCTAATTCCAGTATCTTTTCAATGTACGAAAAACCATCAAACAAAAAATGTTGCTGATACTGCACTTCCGTAAAAGAATGTGGTGCATAAACAAAACATCCATAAGCGACATTCAGACATTTGGCAAATGTTTTGTTGATAGGATAATTTTCCATATTTTCAAGAACAACATTCCACAACATTTTCGTGAAGGATTCTTCTCTCCATACTTCTAAAAACGATGCAGATGTAAAATAGATATGCCATTGTTTGGCATCATTTCTTTTTTCACTTTTATATAAATCTAAAAACTGTGCGAATGCCTCTGTGCAGTCTGCCTCGCTTTGTTCATTTAATTTGGATAAATCCCAGTAGCCGCTTTCAGATATTTCTTGTTCTTCTCGCTCGTTTTCATTGATTTCTTCTGCATTCATTCTTTCCGTTTTTTGAGGAAAGCTGATTTCATTTTGCAATTCACTTCCAACAAAGAATGCGCCATTTCCGTTGGAAGCATAATCCATAGCTGCCTCATAAGCATTTCTTAGATTCAAAAATTCTTCGGGATACTGTTCTGGATGATATTTTTTTGCCAATGCAGCATAGGCCCGTTTGATGATAGCCACATCTTTTGTGGGTTCTATTTCTAACATTTTCCAAAAGTCAGGCATTGATCACTCCTCCTCATCCCAAAATTCATGATCTTGATATAACAGATCCTTGAAATTGATTTCCTGAAATATATGGTACTCTAATTCTTTCAACAGACCTTTCATATTTTCATATGTTTTTTGCGTACAATAGGGCTTCCTGAAACATAAGCGTTTTCTAAATTAGAAACAGCAAATCCAATCTCTGCTTTTCCATGGGAGACGCAAACTGATAGAGATACACAAATCTTTGTATTAATTCATTTTCATCCAGATTTAATTGACTTTGGATCATGTTCGTCAGTTTCTCTTTGCTTTTTTCCAGTTCTTCCTGGCTTAAATGGAGTTTTTCATTTACGATCTCCCTTTCTTTGATTTCACCAGTACAGCTTTGAACAGAAACGTACAAAATCCCATTGATATCGTACATAAATGTTACTTTTGCCCATTGGTTCCCGGCTTTATCAGGAATTACACTCACTGTGATCTCACCCAATTCCAAATTGTTTTCAACGTAATACTGTTCTCCCTGATATATTTTAAAATTCAAAGCCGTCTGCCCATCATAAAGTGTATAAAACATCTTTTCTTTAGCACATGGCAGCATGCTGCTTCTGGGTATCATTGTTTCCATATAAACGGTCTGATCCTGTGTGCTATGACGTGCGCCAACACCCAGCGAAAAGGGACATACATCTGTCATTACGATATCCTGCATCTCCTTATCACGAAGTTTGATGCCCGCATAAACGCCTATCCCAAGCGCAATGGCTTTTTCTGGATTGGGAGAAACATGAACTTGTCTACCAAACAAATCAGAAAGATAATTCTGTAAAACTTTTAGTTGTGCCGATCCTCCAACCAGCACAACATCGTCAACAACCGGCCTGCGGGAACAATTTTTTACAGCCTGATTGATAATTTTTTTGATTCTCTTCAATAAATCATCACATATTTCCGCCATCAGCTGATTGGTCAGTATCAAACGATACTCTTTGTTTTGCGCAAACAATACCATTGTCGCAATGTCATTTGATGATAATGTTATTTTGGCATTCTCAGCTTGTTTATATAGTATCGCTTTTTCTTCATCACTCAAATTATCAAGAGAGATGTTATTCTGCCTGCAAAAAAACATGGCGATTTCATTGTCAACATCATTTCCGCCCAAATGATTATCGCCAGCTATGCCGATAATCTCTACAATATTTTCAAAACATTCTACAATGCTTACGTCCAAAGTTCCCCCACCAAAATCAATGACTATAATACAGCCATCTTTCTTTCCATACGTCATTTGATAATAAAGAGCGGCAGCAGAAGGCTCATTGATCAGTCTTTCTACATGAACGCCTGCCATTTCTGCGGCAAGCTTTGTGGCACATCTTTGGGAGTCATTGAAATACGCTGGCACACTAATAATTGCTTCTGTTACTGGTTCATTCAGAAAAGTTTCCGCATCGGAAACGATCTGTTTTATGACAAATGCAGAAAGCTCTTCCGGCAAAAAGTCTTGCTTTCCCAGACTATATACCTTGTTCGTACCCATAAATGTTTTAAAAGATGACGCTGTATTTTCCGGGGATAAAATCAAGTTGCCTTTTGCGGCTTCCCCAACAACCAATCCTCTCTCTGTAAAACTTACAACACTTGGTGTCTGGTATTTCTTCAGCTGATTTGGGATTAAAATCATTTCACCTTTTTGATATACACAGGCAAGACTGTTCGTAGTGCCTAAATCAATGCCAATCAGAGCCATCATCTCTCCCCCTTTGATGTACATATATTTCAATTTCATGCACGCTTAATTTGGAAGTTGTATTACCATTGTATTTCTTTTTATTCTATCATACACAGAAAGGAACGAAAATAAAAAATTCCTTATATAAATAAAAATCCCGAAAACTCCTGTATTCCAAGAGTTTTCGGGACTCAATAGCTTTATAATATTATTCCCACTCGATAGTTGCGGGTGGTTTGGAAGTGATATCGTACACAATACGATTTACATGTTTTACTTCATTTACGATTCTGACAGAGATACGATCCAATACATCATAAGGGATTCTTGCCCAGTCAGCTGTCATAAAGTCAGTTGTTGTTACACCACGCAGAGCGATAGTATAGTCATATGTTCTGAAGTCACCCATAACACCAACAGAGCGCACATCGGTAATTACCGCAAAGTACTGGTTGATGCTTCTGTCCAGACCTGCTTTTGCGATTTCTTCACGGAAGATTGCATCTGCTTCTCTCAGGATTTCCAGTTTATCTTCTGTTACTTCGCCGATAACACGGATACCCAGACCGGGGCCAGGGAAAGGCTGACGCCATACCAGATGTTCAGGCAGACCCAGTTCCAGACCCATCTGACGTACTTCGTCTTTGAACAGCAGGCGCAGGGGTTCGATCAGTTCTTCAAAATCTACAACGGAAGGCAGACCGCCTACGTTATGGTGAGATTTGATGACAGCAGAATCACCCAGACCGCTTTCGATTACGTCAGGATAAATTGTACCCTGTACCAGGAAATCTACCTTACCAATCTTCTTGGCTTCATCTTCAAACACACGGATGAATTCTTCACCAATGGTTTTTCTCTTTGTTTCGGGATCTGTAACGCCTTTCAGCTTGCTCAGGAAACGTTCCTGCGCATTTGCTCTTACGAAATGAGAATCGAACATGTTCGCAAATGCTGCTTCAACTTCGTCCCCTTCATTTTTACGCATCAGACCATGGTCAACAAATACGCATGTCAGCTGTTTGCCAATTGCTTTGGAAACCAGAGCAGCTACTACACTGGAGTCAACGCCGCCAGACAGTGCACACAGTGCTTTGCCGTCGCCAACCTGTTCTCTGATTTTCTGAATCTGGTCTTCGATATAGTTTGTCATTGTCCAGTCGCCGCTGCATCCGCAAACTTCATACAGGAAGTTATGGATCATGTTGGTACCCTTGGGTGTATGGTTTACTTCAGGGTGGAACTGTACACCATAGAAGCCTTTTTCAGGGCATTCGATAGCTGCTGCGGGACATGTTGCTGTTTTACCGATAATACGGAAGCCTTCAGGCAGTTCTGTAACGAAGTCTGTATGGCTCATCCAGCAGATTTCTTTTTCATCAATGCCTTTCATCAGTTTGCTTTCTGTATTGAAAGTAACTTCTGTCTTGCCGTATTCGCTCTTTTCATTGGCATTGCCTACTTTACCGCCCAGTGTATAAGCCATCAGCTGGCAGCCATAGCAGATGCCCAGCACAGGTACGCCCAGTTCGAAAATTGCAGGGTCGCAATGAGGGGATTTTTCGTCATAAACGCTGTTGGGGCCCCCTGTAAAGATAATCCCTTTGGGATTTTTTGCCTTGATTTCCTCGATGGGTTTATTCCAAGGCATGATTTCACAGTAAACGTGATGTTCTCTGACACGTCTGGCAATCAACTGATTATACTGACCGCCAAAATCCAGAATAATAATCATTTCACGGTTCATTGTCTTCCTCCATATCTCTTGTTTCTAAAGGTTCACGCTTTATCAAGAAAAGCCGCCGCTGCGAACGACGACCTACCTGATTTCATATTATCATAGCCAAAAGCTGTTGACAAGTAAAAACCACATATTTCCCATGTCTTTTCGCAAAACGAATAAAATCTGTCCCAACATTTGGATTCCTTTTTATTCTTTTGACAAGGCATTCCAATTCCATTGCAAGTGGTAAATCTATTGTTTTATTTAAAAGTCTTCCTGCATATCATACAGGGCTATTCTGATGAAATACATTTTTCTTTAGTGCCAACCTCCGCCAAAACAGAGGTTGGCCGCCTATTTTTCAAGATTCTTTTACCAAAGCTTTCATCATATTTTCAGCAAATGCAGAAGCTTTTTTCTGAATATCCTCTACTTCCAAGATACTTGCTGGATTATTGGCTGTTTCCACCATCGCAAAATAAGGAGGCAGCCGGAATGTTTTGTTCATGCTCATGGCACTGATCACCTGTTCCGCAACAATATTTCCGCCACTGTATCCTGATACAACCAGTGCAAAAATGCTTTTTTCGTAGAATTGATTTTTACGGAATAACGCTGTCAAACGATTGATAAAAGCAGTCAAATTGGCACTGAGTGCATCATTATAATTTGGACAAAGCAATACAACTGCGTCACATGCCTCAATGGCAGGATACACCTGCTCCACAATGACCCCGCCATAATAACAGCTGGATTTTTCACTGAAATGCATACACATTTTAAATGGACATCCGGAGCAATCATGTACCGTACCGTTACGCAGAGAAATTTCCGTAATTTTGCAATGATGCAGATCTTTTTTGATCATATCCCAAAGCATGGAAGTATTGGAAGTTTTGTGATTGCTGGCATGAAGTACCAGAATATTGGTTTCTTTCTTTGGATTTGGTGTAAAATCCATAAGCTGTGCTACCAAACGCTTAGCCGCTGCCTGATATGCGCCCGTATTGTCCAAATCCTGCTGCATTGCCTGAATATTGAAATTCTGCAAGGAACCTGTGCCTTCCACCATACCTCTGCCAGGAAAAGCACAGCCGCAGGCATTGGCTGTAAACATCAATTCTCGCGCAACGGACTTAGTATACAATTCACTTTCTCCATCCACCAAAATGGAACCTACACAACCTTTCAGCATATCTGGATGCAGACGCATATGCTTCAAATAGCGGAAATATTCCAGATTGATGCCGGAAACACCCAAGGGAATAGTAAAAAGCAGTCTTTTTCCTTCCAAGGAATGAAAATCCTCCAATCGACGAATGACAGTGCAATCATATAAACCATAGATTTCTTCCAATAGCTTTTCCAGTCGTTTTGTTCTTCTGGAATCTTCACATTGTGGATACACAACAGTCAACATTTGCTTCATCGAATCATCTCCAGTCCATCATAAGCTTTTTGGATTCTTTGGAATAATGCATCTGGCAAGGACAAAGATTCAATTTCCACGCCCAATGTCGTTCTGTTTTTACTGCCCATATAAACACCATTCAGGAAATTGGAGCCGTAATGCCATTCTCCGCGTAGTGTCAGCAGCAATGAAATAGCAGCTGAGGAAATAGCAGGTGCTACATATGGTTTGAAGCCCAGTTCACGCATACGTAGGTTGGCTTCGATGGCAAGTTTTGTCAAAGCTTTGGATCTTTCATCGTCATAGTGATCAACGCTATTTGCAATGACAAGATCCTGTCCATGGGGGCCAAAGGCTCTGCCTTCTGTCAGAAAATCAGCAAATTCCGGATTCTGTTTTGCGTAATAAGCCGCTCTTGCGTTCATGACGCCAAGGCCATATCCCTGAACCTGTTCCGGTCTAAGTCCTTTTCCATCGAAGTTCCCTGCCTCATCTTCGTTGCTGGCAAGAAAAGCAGCGCGGCAGAGAGGATCTACTGGATCAGAAACAACGGCAAACAAACCATCAAACTGAGCATTTCTGGCTTTTTTTGCGAAAACAGAGATAATGCCTTTGTTTGCTTCATACTGTACCATGCGCACATCCTGTACCTGTGCACCTACGGGAGGAATACCCTTAGAGGCACAGAAAACAAACATATCACAGTCAAAAAGCTGATCTTCTGTCAAAATTTCAACCGCAGGCAATGCGTCATAATCCCAAGGGAAAGCTGCCTGATTCAGTTCAGTTTCCCAACGGGCGCAAACATCCGGGTTCACATCATAGATTCCCAGTGTTTCGATGCAATCGTCGCCCATGAGTTTCAAAGCTGTCAGCACAGTACTGCCAACATCACCCAATGCCAACAGATGCACACGTTTTTTCTTCTTATTATCTTTCTGAAGCCATTTTTCCCATTCGTCTGCTGTTTTCCATGCAGTATTTGCCAAAAGCACAGTACCTTTGGACAGGGCTTTTTCCACTGCTGTCCGCAAGTCTGCATCCATATTTGCTGCCACATCATCCAGATGAATGCTATCCAGCCAGCGAAGGGTTTCTTCTTCTGCCAACATCGCCGGATGGGTTAATTTCAAAATTCCTTTATTCTTTTCCCGACACCGATCTGTGAAAAAAACAGTGGTCGTTCCAATGATTTTCTGTTCCATAATGTCCTCCTTATTTTACAAGGTGTTCCAGTCGGATCATCTGTTCCATATCATTTTCCAGATATACAGATGCCGGCAGATGATAATCGTAAGCGACACAGTTTCCCTTATCCGGAATGCGAGGCCAGATAATGACTTCACTCAGTCGTCCCAAAGTCAGATTCCGTTCATACAAAGCCTGATATTCTTCTTCCAGAACTGTCAGAATTTCTTTTGTATTCTGAAGGCAAACCATAGACAAATCATAGATGTTTTCCTTCGCTGCGCCTCTGATGAAGCCAGGCATTACATATGGCAGTATCAAATTGACACCGTGAAGGAAATTGCCTGTTTTATCCGCATTGGTTTCTACACCATCCCCACCGATGAAGGGATACATAGATGTCTCTACAAACCAGATGCGCATAGAAGGAATGAAGTACGCGCTTTCCACATTTCGTCCCTGAATTTCCATCAAGTCCTTACCACGACCAGAAAGCATACCAACGATCAAACGATCAATTTCCACATTTTCTTCTTTAAAGAGTGGGTCAAGTTCACGGATACGGTACCCTTTATGAAGCAAATCATCCACCAAAATAACAGGTCTGCAGAAAGACTTGATTGTTCTGACCTGAGAACGCAGGGGCAGATATTCCGGGAACTCTGCAATCCGGAAACCATGGATACGGGAATCGAATACCTTATCTGTATGCAGTACCTTTGTTACCGTATTGGGAATGACAATACCTTTCAGGATCTTACCGAAAGGCACACACATATTTTTCCCCAATGTACGCACCGGCAACGGTTCTTTTGGCATACCATTTGCCGCAGTAATCAGTTCAATCAAACGATTATACATAATCCCCGCATTGAAGGAAAGTACCAATTCTCCCGGGTACAACTTGGTCAAAGAACGCTGGAATCGTTTGTGACTTTCATCCAAAACCCGCAGTACTCTGGGATTTGTACTAAAAGGTTCTTTGATGGCTGTCTGTACATTATGATACAGCACAACAGGCTGTTTCATATCCACAACATAAATTTCTCTTGGTACTTCCGGCAAAGGAACAGGAATAAATCCCTGACGTTCCAGAGCGTCTTTCATATTCTTTGTAATCTGGCTGTATTTCGGGCTGCATACGGTATAAGTGTAGTCCTGCCGCAGGCATTCTGCCAAGGTTTCTGTCAGCACAATCTGTTCCAAATCCGCAATTTTTGACCGGCTTCTGATGTAACCAGCCAGAATCAGCACAATCTTACCAGAAGTCTGCTGGCGGATATAGCTGGCTGTCATCATGTCTTGGAATTCTCCAAAAAGCTCCGTGGTGGAAATATGACGGTAAAGCATAATGGCATCCGGTCTGCCTTTGCCGTCTTGGTCAAATATGATGGTTGCTGTACAACCGGGTTCCTGCAAAGTATGAAGCAGTTTTTCACTTTCATCATTTCCCAGATTCCCCTGCCGAATGATCTCCGCAATATCTTTTGCATTGATTTCATGTTTGATTTCAACGGATTTCGTCTGAAGCAGTCGTTTATACTGCGGCTCTCTCAAATACAGCCCGCGGTCATAGATATAGTTCTGGGCAACAGTATCAATCAAATTGGAGATATCTCTGTTATGGTCGATATTTTCACGGATTCTTGTGGAACTGATGTCCTCGAAATGAGTAGGCAGTTTCAATTCCACAACGGTGTTTTGAATCATATCATAAGATGTCTTATTTCCTCTGCCCTCTCTGGTTTCTCTGAGGAAAATAACATGAGGGAATGTCATAATGGAATTTTCTTCCGGTTCCATCCGATAAGAGGACGCATTCTGCACAACATCACTGCCTGCCACCATATAAACTTCTTTTCCCGGGAACATTTCCCGCAGTTTTTTCAAGTCTGCCGGATTGGCAATATTGATGGGCGTATCGGAAGGGAAAAGGAAAATATTTTCTTCGTTTGCCACAGACATATCCAAAATACGTCTGCGCACTCTGTGAGGCTGAGCTTTTTCGACCAGGAAAATTCATCCAATGCCAGATAAACGGTAAATCCAAGATCTCTGATTTCCCGGGCAATTTCCTTGTGACCCAAAGTAAAGGGGTCGAATGTACCAGGGAAAAAGGCAATTTTCTGCGGTTCTGAGAAAGTGAATTTCTTTTCCTGGAAAATATATGCACTGATAAAGTGATATACAAAATTCCAACCAGCAGTATGATTGAAGAATGTCAATTCGGAATCTTCATCCTGTTCCACAAGCATAAGCATTTTTTTGCTGAGGAAACCGAAAAGATTTTTCTTTTCCTGCATAGATAAATAGTCCTGGGCAAAAAGTTCGTGACCAACGACCCAAAATGCTTCTCGTTTGACATTTTCCTGATAATTTGCAAATCCTTTCAGAATCATGCCCATGATCTTCTTGCGCCTGTCCTCATAAACCTGCGCCAGTTCAGGAAAGCGACTCTGATACTGTCCATAATGCTGGAGCATTACCCCAAAGGTGTCCAGTGCAACGCTGGCGATTCGATCATTGGTGCTGTTTTGCAGACGCTCCAGATCTTTGATAAACTCATCCAATTCCTTGGGATGCAGGAACAATACAAATTCACCCAGATATTGAGGAATATATTTAGAAAACTCGAATTCACCAATTTCCAGACCTTTTGTCAATTCAATGGCAACTTCATTTCGCTGATCCCAGGAAAGCATAGGCGCCAGTTTTACCAGTGTTTCCCCTGCCGCATGACGTACAGAAACCTGTTCGCTAACTTTCAGCAGATTTGACAAATGAGTTGCCACATGAAGTTTTGGCATAGTAACGCCGCTGCAAATCCGATCATACAGCAAACGCATATTAATGATCTTGATTTTCCATGGTGTCGCTGCTTTCAGGTTATCCAGGAAAATATCAGATACCACCGCGGAATCTTCAAAAATTTCCTGATATGCAGCCTTATTTTTCTGGGGCAAACCGCAATTTTTGCGAATTTCATAGGCAAGATATGCCAGTGCTTTTTCTTCTTTGGCGGGCACGACATCCAGAACCCCATTGACTGTATGCAAAAATTCTTTGGATTCCGTAAAAGCAGGTGCCATTTCACACAGATTCAGCAAAAATTGCAGCCTGAATTTCCAAAACATCCCGAGAAGCAAAATGTTCCATGAAGCGGAAGCATACATTCCGTTCCGCATCATCCAAAAGAGCCATTGGAATGGAAGGCATGGTATCCAGCAGAATAAACGCTGTTTCATCGATCCATCCCAATTCCTGATAATACGCAAGCAGCGGAACAACATATCTCTTACGCTGTTCTTCTTTGCAGTTTTCCAGCAAAGAAATCACAACGCGTTTCAAGCAATATCCCAGCCAGCGTCTATGACGGTCAATGACCTTATGATCCGGCAGAATGATACGGTCTAAATATCTTTTCCACAGCTGGAAACTGTCTGTCTCATCCAGTATCACATTCACGTTTTGAGGAAGCTCTTTTCCATATTCTACATCATAATGGGCAATCATATTCCCCAGCAGATCAGCCGCCTGTCTGCGGATGTCACCTTCTCTGTGAAACATCAAATCATACAGAAAGTTCATTGCCATCTGTTTTTGACGCTGGTTCATATAAGTGAAATATTCCGCGAAGATATTGAGATATGCCCTTGTATCCTTCCAGTTGCGTGTGCTGCGGGCTGCTTCCAGAATATCGCCGAAAGTCAGTTCCCGGCTGAGTTTATGCATCAAGCGAATATTATGGTCGATGGCAATATTCTTGAACGCATCCACTGTTTCATCAATATTCAGCAATGCAGGATTGCGCTGTGGAATGGGCTGCAAAGCACAGCTGGTCAAATCCACATTGACACCAAGGGCTTTCATGTAATTTTCAAAGTCTTCCAAACGGGAATAAACGTGGCGGTAACGATTTTCTTTAGCTGTATCCACATTATCCAGTTTGTTCAAAATCACCGCAAAGGAAGATGCCAGGCTATAAAATCCCATGATTTCTTTGCCTTTTTCATCATAGCCATTGTTTTTCACTCGGAAATCGGCATAAATCAATATCAGGGATTCTACGGTAAGATTTTCCAATTCCAGATCCCAAGTGGAATGGTTCGCAGCAATATGCCCGATATTTGGCAGTTCATGGACTCTGCACCAAAGGTCTGTGTAATAATAATGCAGATAGGGAATTCTTCTGACTTCATTTTCCCTGCATCCATATTTCCCGATGTCATGAGCAGCAGCAGCGCCGGAGATCAAGGGCAAATCAACAGGAATGCCAGTCTTTACAAGCTGTCTTGCAATATGCATGGCAATATGATGCACACCTGCCACATGGGCCAACATATCAAATGGCATGATTTCCCTGCCAATGCGCATCAATTCATATAAATAGGCATCAGAAAAACACTGCAAAAAGCGCCGATATTCTTCTTCATAGGGGCTTTCTGCCAGTTCTTCTTCTGTTGCAAAATCAAAATCCCGTATTCTGGAAAATGGCAGACGTTCTTTTTCTTTTTTCAGAAAGAAGCGCAGACATTCCAAGTAAAATGCCGCTGCCTTATCGTATTGATCCGTAGCAGGAATATCGTCCCGATGGGGGTAAATCTTTCGAATCATATGA
Source organism: Clostridia bacterium UC5.1-1D10 (assembly GCA_001304995.1). GTDB lineage: Bacteria > Bacillota > Clostridia > Lachnospirales > Anaerotignaceae > Anaerotignum. Next base: position 13,900 of record BBZU01000022.1, read on the forward strand.
CCATACAAAGCCGGCAGCCACCCATCTTTCGGTTTGCTTCCCGCAAAACTTTCCATGGCAGGACTGCACAGATTCAAAACATTACGACAGGACACCTCACCTGTTGTCAGTTTTTCCATAGCTTCCAGCCATACGCCTTTATCCATAACAGCCAGCACATCTTTTTTATGCAGTCCGGCGTTCTGTAAAAAATCCCGTGCAGTCAAAGTATTCTGTAATTCCTTGTATGTCAACTGAAGTTGCTTTTTGTCCATAAAACACCGCCCTTCTCATAAATCAAATCCATTATATCACCGCACAGATGCGGTACAAAAATGTCTTTTGCATCATCTTGCAGCGACTTTTATAAATCAATTTGCTTTATCATTATGATTTTACTACATTCTGCGAAATTAGGGAATGTTTTATCTTAATTATACTTACGATCTTTATGATTTTTGCAACAAAAAAGGAAGATCTTTTGTGATCTTCCTTTTTTGCTTGATGGAAAATATGATAATATTGGAAAAAACGATTTCAGGCATTAATTGTTGAGATTTTCATAGTCGTTTCTTCCAATACATCTAACAAAACTTTTACTGTATCCAGTGCTGTCAACACTGTCACGTTATTTTCGCAGGCACAAGCTCTGATTGCAATACCATCTGTATCTTGTGTGCCTGCAGTAATAGATCTGGTATTGATTACATAGCTGACATAGCCGGAGCGGATGGAATGCAATACCTCATCACTGCCTTCACTTGGTTTGTGCAGTACATGTGTGCGGATGCCATGCTGTTTCAAGAAATCCGCAGTTCCCTTTGTAGCTTCCAGATTGAATCCCATCTGATAGAAACGACGGATCAAAGGCAGACCTTCTTCTTTATCCGCATCTGCCAATGAAACCAGCACAGTGCCGTAATTCTGCAAATGCATCCCAGAAGCCACCATTGCTTTATACATTGCCCGATGGAGTTTGGCATCATAACCAATGGCTTCCCCTGTGGATTTCATTTCCGGTGACAAATAAGCATCCATACCATGAAGTTTAGAGAAAGAGAATGCCGGTGCTTTCACATACCACCGTTTTTTCTCATCAGGATACAACTGGCGAATGCCCTGTTCTTCCAAAGTAATACCTAACATGACTCTCGTAGCGATATCTGCCAGAGGATATCCTGTTGCTTTGGAAAGGAAAGGCACCGTACGGGAGGAACGAGGATTTACTTCAATAATATATACATCATCATTGCCATCTACAATGAACTGGATATTAAACAGACCTTTGATGCCAATGCCCAAGCCAAGTTTTTTCGCATATCCCAGAATGACACCTTTGACTTTATCAGAGATACCAAAAGGTGGATACACACTAATGGAGTCGCCGGAATGCACGCCAGTACGTTCTACCAGTTCCATAATGCCCGGAACGAATACGCGGGTACCATCACAAATGGCATCCACTTCCACTTCTTTACCTTGGATATATTTGTCAACCAATACAGGTTTATCTTTATCCACTTCTACTGCGGTTTCCAGATAACGGCGTAATTGTGGTTCATTTGCCACAATCTGCATGGCTCTGCCGCCCAGCACAAAGCTTGGTCTAACCAAAACTGGGTAACCGATTTCTGCCGCAGCGGCAACGCCATCTTCGATATTTGTTACCGCTTTTCCTTTTGGTTGAGGGATTTCCAGTTCTTCCAGCAGTGCTTCAAAGGATTCTCTGTTTTCTGCCCGTTCAATAGCAACACTGTCTGTACCAATGATAGGCACGCCTCTTTTTTGGAGAGGTTCTGCCAAATTGACAGCAGTCTGTCCTCCCAGAGAAGCGATCACCCCCACCGGTTTTTCCAGTGCAATGACATTCATAACATCTTCTACACACAGGGGCTCAAAGTACAATTTGTCGGAAGTAGTATAGTCTGTGGAAACGGTTTCCGGATTATTGTTGATGATGATAGCTTCATAGCCCGCTTCCTGAATGGTTTTTACCGCATGTACAGTGGAATAGTCAAACTCTACCCCCTGACCGATACGGATGGGGCCAGACCCCAATACCAGTATCTTTTTCCGATCAGAAACGACAGATTCATTTTCATCTTCATAAGTTGCGTAGAAATAAGGAATATAGCTGTCAAATTCCGCAGCACAGCTATCAATCATTTTGTAATGAGGAACAATGCCCGCTTTCTGACGCATCTGGAACACTTCTTCTTCTCCCATCTGCCACAGTTTCGCAATGGCAGCATCAGAAAAGCCCATTTTCTTGGCAGCATACAAAGCCGCTTCATCTCTTACATGTTCTTTCAATTCATTTTCTTCTAAAATGATGTTCTGCAATTTGCGAATAAAGAAAACATCTATTTTTGTTGCTTCCGCAATTTTTTCCGATGCACAACCCAGACGTAAAAGTTCCGCAATGGCATAAATTCTATCGTCTGTTCCCTTTGGAATGTATTCCATTAATTCTTCCTGACTCTGTCCATCAAATTTTGCCATATACAAATGGTTTACACCAATTTCCAAAGAACGGATGGCTTTCAGCAAACTTTCTTCTATGGTTCTGCCTACACCCATAACTTCGCCGGTAGCTTTCATCTGCGTACCCAAACGATTATCCGCATCTGCAAATTTATAGAACGGAAATCCCGGCATTTTTGTGACCACATAGTCCAGAGCGGGTTCAAATGCCGCAGGTGTATTGGCAAGGGGAATTTCATCCAAAGTCATGCCAACGCCAATTTTTGCGGAAACTCTGGCAATGGGATAACCGCTGGCTTTGGATGCCAGCGCGGAGGAACGGGAAACGCGAGGATTTACTTCAATCAGATAATACTGGAAAGAATGTGGATCTAAGGCGAACTGTACGTTGCATCCGCCTTCAATCTTCAGAGCACGGATAATCTTCAAGGCACTGTTTCTCAGCATCTGATATTCTTTATCTGTCAAGGTCTGAGAAGGACACACAACAATAGAATCCCCTGTATGGATACCAACAGGATCTAAGTTTTCCATATTACATACAGTAATAGCTGTGTCGTTTTTATCACGAATCACTTCATACTCAATTTCTTTATATCCCTTGATGCTTTTTTCCACCAACACCTGATGGGTAGGTGACAGAGCCAAAGCGTTTTTCATCAATTCACGAAAACCCTGTTCATCATCAGCAAAACCGCCGCCAGTACCGCCTAATGTAAAAGCTGGACGCAATACAACAGGGTAACCAATGGACTCAGCAATTTCCAGACCTGTTTCAATGGAATCCGCAATGCCGGAAGGCAGCACAGGTTCCCCTAGTCTTTCACAAAGTTCTTTGAATTCTTCTCTGTCCTCCGCCTGACGAATGCTGTCACTGCTGGTGCCTAAAAGTTCCACCTGACACTCTTGCAGGATGCCTTTTTTCTCCAACTGCATAGCAAGGTTCAGACCTGTCTGTCCGCCAATGCCCGGCAGAATGGCATCAGGTCTTTCATGTCGAACGATCTTTGCCACATATTCCAGTGTCAAAGGTTCCATATATACTTTATCCGCAATGGTGGTATCGGTCATAATGGTAGCTGGATTGGAATTGCAAAGCACTACTTCATAGCCTTCTTCTTTCAGGGCAAGACATGCCTGTGTGCCCGCATAGTCAAACTCCGCAGCCTGTCCAATAACAATGGGCCCAGAGCCAATGACCATAATTTTACGAATATCAGTTCTTTTCGGCATGTGCCTTTCCCTCCTTCATCATCTGTATAAAACGATCAAACAAATAACCGCTGTCCTGTGGGCCAGGCGCGCTTTCCGGATGATACTGTACGCTGTAAATACGATCTTTTTCGCAAGCCACACCCTCTACTGTTTTATCCAGCAGATTGATATGGGTAATGGTCAAATCGGTTTCTTCCAGACTGCTTTCATCCACTGCATAAGAATGGTTCTGAGAAGTTATCTCGATTTTGCCTGTTTCCAGATTTTTCACAGCGTGGTTGCCGCCATGGTGACCAAATTTCATTTTGTATGTCTTAGCACCATAAGAAAGCGCAATGAGCTGATGTCCCAGGCAAATGCCAAACATCGGCACACTTCCCCGCAGCTGCTGAATCATTTCAATGGCAGGCTGTACCGCAGCAGGATCTCCCGGCCCATTGGAAAGGAAAACACCGTCCGGCTGAAGTTTTCGAATCTCCTCAGCAGATGTATTCCAAGGAACAATGGTCACATAACAGCCTCTCTTTTTCCATGCTTTCAAAATGCTGTGTTTGATACCGAAATCAACAGCCGCAATATGATATTTTGTTTCTTCTGTTTCATATTCCCAGCTTTCTTTACAGCTTACGACTTCCGCCATATTCCCAGGAATCACTGTTTTCTTCAGAATTTCCAAACCTTGTTCTAAAGGTGTATTTACGCTGGTAAGCAATGCCTTTCTGCTGCCAAAATCTCGAATAGATCTTGTAAGTTTTCTGGTATCAATGCCGGAAATACCCGGCACATCAAACTTTTTCATCATTTCAGACAGCGTTGCTTCCGCACGGAAATTGGAAGGATGATCTTCATATTCCCGCACAATCATGGCACCAATGGTTGGATGAAATGTTTCGTAATCATCTGCTGCCATGCCATAATTCCCAATCAAAGGATATGTCATCACAACCCCCTGATAGGTATAAGACGGATCAGAAAAAATTTCCTGATACCCAATGACGCCTGTATGGAACACCAACTCAAATACTTTGTCTGTATCTGCGCCAAAGCCATAACCATAGTATTGGCTGCCATCTTCTATAATTAATTTTCTGTCATACGCTCTAATCATATATGCTCCTTTCTTCCCATATTGCATATCCATAAAACGAAATCAATCTTTTTCCTGGGAAAGCGCAAAAGCTGCGCCGATAAATCCATAAAACAGTGGATGTGGACGGTTGGGACGGCTCTTGAATTCCGGATGATATTGAACGCCGATGAAAAATGGATGGTCTTTCCATTCTACCGCTTCCACCAAATTTCCGTCAGGAGAAATGCCGCTGCAAATCAGTCCTGCATTTTCCAGTGTTTCCCGGTATTGGTTCTGGTATTCATAACGATGACGATGGCGTTCCTGTATCTCTGTTTTGCCATAACACTTTGCCATCAAAGTATCTGGCTGAATGATGCAGGGATATGCGCCCAGACGCAGTGTACCGCCTTTGGCAATCTCATCACTTTGTCCCGGCATAAAGTCGATGACCTTCTGGGGACAATCCGGTTCAAATTCACCTGAATTTGCCTGTGTGAGTCCAGCTACATTCTTTGCAAATTCAATAACTGCAATCTGCATGCCCAAACAAATACCAAAGTACGGAATTTGTTTTTCTCTTGCTACACGAGCCGCTTCAATCATACCGGAAATGCCACGGTCACCAAATCCACCGGGAACAATAATGCCATCCAAACCGGAAAGCTTGTCCTCTGCGTTTTCTTTGGTGATTTCTTCTGCATCAATCCATTGAATGTCCACATGGGTGTTCCATGCATAACCTGCATGGCGCAGTGCTTCTGCCACAGAAAGATATGCGTCGTGAAGCTGCACGTATTTCCCTACCAATCCAATACGAACATGATAAGGTCTTTCTTTGATGCGTTTGACAGTTTCCTCCCATTCCGTCAAATCAGCGGCAGGTACTTCCAGTCCCAGTTCTCTGCACACAACAGCAGAGAAATTGGATTTTTCCAGCATCAGCGGTGCTTCATACAATATGGGCAGTGTTCTGTTTTCAATGACACAGTCAGGTCTTACATTGCAGAACATGGAAATTTTCTGGAAAATGGCTTCTTCCAGTGGTTCATCACAACGCAGTACAATAATATCGGGATGAATCCCCATTCCCTGCAATTCTTTTACGGAATGCTGGGTAGGTTTTGATTTATGTTCGTCGGAACCTCGCAGGAAAGGCACCAATGTCACATGGATAAACAGGCTGTTTTCCTTTCCCACTTCCAGAGAAACCTGCCTAGCCGCTTCCAGAAACGGCTGGGATTCAATGTCCCCAATAGTTCCCCCAATTTCTGTAATGACAACATCCGCATCGGTCTTTTTACCGACCTGATAGACAAATTCCTTGATTTCATTTGTGACATGAGGAATGACCTGTACAGTAGAGCCAAGATATTCCCCGTTTCTCTCTTTATTTAATACGTTCCAATAGACTTTCCCTGTGGTCAGATTGGAATAACGATTCAAATCTTCATCAATAAAGCGTTCATAATGTCCTAAGTCCAAATCCGTTTCCGCGCCGTCTTCTGTGACATACACTTCGCCGTGCTGATAAGGACTCATGGTACCTGGGTCTACATTGATATAAGGGTCTAATTTCTGGGGTGCCACTTTTAGTCCTCTGGCTTTCAGCAAACGCCCCAAAGAAGCCGCAACAATGCCTTTTCCCAAGCCGGACACGACGCCGCCTGTTACAAAAACATATTTCGTCATGTTCTCCGCTCCTTTTTTCTTCTTTGCGCAAACATACCAGCCGATTTTCTGACGAAAACCAGCTGGCTCTATATCATACATTGATTTCAGTTTTTTCCTGTTTCAAATTCTTAAATAAAGGTATGACTTTTTCTACAAAAGCATCCACTTGCTCGGGACATCTTCCGATATAATCTTCAGGCTTCAGCAGTTCTTCCAAGTCCTGTCCATTCAATTGGAATGCCGGTTCTGCTGCAAGTCTTTCCAGCAGGTCACAGGATTCGCCTTCTTTCATTCTGGCAGTGGCTTCCATGGAGCATCTGCGGATCACTTCATGGAGTTCCTGTCTGTCGCCGCCCCGCTTTACAGCTGCCATCAAGAGGTTCTCTGTTGCAATGAAAGGAAGATATTCCCGAACGGTTTTGGCAACAATCTTTTCATTGACATGAAGCCCATCTGTGACATTCTGTGCCAAACGTAAAACCGCATCGGCACACAGGAAACCTTCCGGCATGGAAATGCGGCGGTTTGCAGAATCGTCCAATGTCCGTTCCAACCACTGTACAGAAGCAGTCATAGGCGCATTTGCTGCATCTGCCATCAAATAACGGGACAAGGAACAAATTCTTTCGCAGCGCATGGGATTGCGTTTATATGCCATGGCAGAGGAACCAATCTGGTTCTTTTCAAAAGGTTCTTCAATCTGTCTGTCATGCTGCAACAAACGGATGTCATTTGCCATACGATAACAGCTCTGTCCGATTGCAGACAAACACTGCAAAATGCGGCTGTCCAGTTTTCTGGGATAAGTCTGGCCGCAAACATCATAGCATTCAGAAAAACCAAAGGTCTTACCGATGCGTCTATTCATTTCATCAATTTTTACTGTATCTCCGCCAAAAAGATCTAAGAAGCTGGCTTCTGTTCCTGTCGTGCCTCGGCATCCCAGAAACTTCATATGTTCCAGTACGAAATCGAGTTCTTCCAGATCCATCAGGAAATCCTGGAGCCAAAGGGTTGCCCGTTTTCCTACCGTTACCAGCTGCGCCGGCTGATAATGGGTATAACCAAGTGTTGGCAAGGCACGATACTGTTTTGTGAAAGCCGCCAAATTCTGCATCACTGCCAGCAGACCTTTCCGCAGATGCAGGAGTGCATCCCGATATAAAATCAAATCACCATTATCGGTAACGTAACAACTAGTAGCGCCTAAGTGGATGATGCCAGCTGCCTTTGGCGCAACTTTTCCGTAAGTATAAACATGTGCCATGACATCATGGCGAACTTCCTTTTCTCTGGCAGCAGCACAGGAAAAATCAATGTTTTCCACCTGTTCTTCCAATTGCTGTACCTGTTCTTCTGTAATGGGCAAACCCAATTCCATTTCTGCCTTTGCCAAAGCCACCCATAATTTCCGCCATGTCTGGATACGGGTTTCCATGGAAAAAAGCTTCAGCATTTCCGGGGAAGCATACCGGCTGGACAAAGGGGATTCATAACGATCATACATAATCAAACACTCCTCTTTCTTATTGCTGCAAATGTTCCTCCAACCGTTTCATGACTTCCGCATAAGCGTCTTCTACGCCACCCAAATCTCTGCGGAAACGGTCTTTGTCCAGTTTTTCTTTTGTTTCTGTATCCCACAAACGGCAAGTATCGGGGCTGATTTCATCTGCCAACACAATGCTGCCATCAGAAAGTTTCCCAAATTCCAGTTTGAAATCCACCAGTGTCACACCGCAAGTTTCCCAAAAAGCGGAAAGATGTTTATTAACAGCAAAAGCATAAGATTTGATGGTTTCGATTTCATCCCATGTGGCAAGTCTCATAGCAACAGCATGATATGCGTTCAGAAGGGGATCTCCCAGAGCGTCATTTTTATAAGAAATTTCAATGGTAGGTTCCGCAAATACAGTGCCTTCTTCTACACCATATCTCTTGGAAAAAGAACCTGCTGCAATATTTCGGATAATGACTTCCAAAGGAACAATATCCACACGCTTTACCAGAGTGTCCCGTTCATTGCATTCTTTAATGAGATGTGTCGGAATGCCTTTACTTTCCAGATACTGCATCAAACGGTTGCTCATCTGATTGTTGATGATGCCCTTACCGGAAATGGTACCTTTTTTCAAACCATTGAACGCTGTGGCGTCATCCTTATAAGCAATATATAACACTTCTGGATCATCAGTCCGATATACCTTTTTTGCTTTTCCTTCATACAGCAGATCTTTCTTTTCCATTTTTTGTTCCTCCAATTCTTATTTACCGCTATCTCCATAGTTTGCCAGTACGCGCGCAGATGGGTCATCTACCTGACAACCTTCCCAGTCGCGGTTTGGCATCCAAAAATCAACGATCATTTCTCCCTGACCGGGATAATATTTTTCAAAAATTTCCCGATACAGCAGGGATTCTTTTGTAAATGGCACCGCATGAGTATATTTGCGGGCTTTTTCCTGAAATTCTTCTTCTGTATATTTTTCTTCTGCGTAAGCTTTCAAATAATCCACCATGGAGTGACCAACCGCGTCTGAAAATGCCGCTTTTTCTCTCCACAAAATTTCATGAGGCAGATAATCACCTTCAAAAGCATGGCGCAAAAGGTATTTTCCTTTGCCATAAGTATTGATCTTCTTTTCCGGGTCAACAGACATGACATACTTTACGAAATCCAAATCCCCGAAAGGCACCCGGGCTTCCAGAGAATGTACCGAAATGCAGCGGTCTGCCCGCAGAACATCATACATATGCAGTTCATGCAAACGTTTCTGCGCTTCTTTCTGGAACGCATCCGCGTCGGGCGCATAATCTGTATATTTATATCCAAAGAGTTCATCGGAAATCTCACCAGTCAGTAATACGCGAATATCTGTATTTTCATGGATAGCTTTACAAATCAGGTACATGCCCATGCTGGCACGAATTGTTGTAATATCAAAGGTACCTAATGCCTGGATGACTGTTTCCAGAGAATCCAGCACCTGTTCTTTTGTCATATAGAATTCTGTATGGTCACTGCCAATGTAGTCAGCAACCTGTTTTGCGTATTTCAAATCAATGGCATCTTCGCTCATGCCAATGGCAAATGTACGAATAGGCGCTTTTGATTTCTTTGCAGCAATGGCGCATACCAAAGAGGAATCCAGACCGCCGGAAAGCAAAAATCCTACTTTCGCATCTGCTACCAGTCTTTTTTCCACCCCTGCAACCAACTTGTCATGAATGTTTTTGCAAATAGTTTCCAGATCGTCATAGCAAACTTTATCTACTTTCGCAATATCGCAATAACAAGTGAATGCGCCATCTTTATAATAATGTCCAGGTGGAACTGGCATGATACGCTCTGTCAAACCTACCAGGTTCTTCGGTTCACTGGCAAACACAATGACACCGTTTTTATCATAACCATAATATAAAGGACGAATCCCGATAGGATCTCTGGCAGCAATAAAAGATTTTGCTTCTGCGTCATAAAGAATCAAAGCAAATTCTGCATCCAGCATAGCAAACATGTCTGTGCCAAATTCCCGATACATGGGCAGCAGAACTTCGCAGTCTGATTCACTTTGAAAAGTGTATTTTTCTGCCAATACCTTTTTGATTTTTTCGAAACCGTAAATTTCCCCATTGCAGACTACATAACTGCCATCCAATGCAAAGGGCTGCATGCCGGATGGTGTCAAGCCCATAATTGCCAATCTGTGAAATCCCAAATATCCATTTCCTGTATCTACAATGCGGCTGTCATCAGGACCACGAGAAATGGTACGGTCAAAGCCCTCCTGAAATAACGCCAAATCCACACTGCTGCCGCAATATCCCATAATTGAGCACATCAGCCTTACCTCCTTTATCAATCCACAGAAAACGAAACCAGTACGCGGTTTCGTTTTCTGCTTCTCTTTCCTCTTTTGTTTTTATTTCACGCCAAAAAGCAATTCTCCATATGTAGGGAATGGCCAATATTTTCTTGCAGTAATGGTTTCCGCTTCATCGCAAGGCACACGCAGTTCCCGCATTTTTACCAACACCTGATCCCGAATAAAAGCTGCTTCTTCGCAAACTGTTTCTGCAGACTGCAAAGAAATGAGAGATTTCTTCAGTTCCTGTATTTTCAATGCAATTTCATCTGTCAAAGCAGACAGGTTTTTCACTCTTTCACATTCAAAAGCACAGGTAATTTGTTCATTCAAGGCTTTTTTAGCTGCTGCTGTTTTGGCAAGTTCCATTGCATATGCGGTGATTGCCGGCAAAATTTCTTTTTCCGCCATATCCACCATGGTATTTGCTTCAATCACAATAGATTTACAGTAGTTTTCCAATACAATCTCATAACGTGCCCGCAGTTCCGGTTCTGTGTAAATCTTCTGCCCTGTCAGCAGTTCCACATTTTTCCGATCCAGAATATGAGGCACACAATCAGGTGTGGAAGGATAATTGCTCAATCCTCTTTTCAGCGTTGCTTCCTGAATCCATGCGTCATCGTATCCGTTTCCGTTAAAGATGATACGTTTATGTTCTTTAATTGTATTTTTCAGCATTTCCTGAAGAGCTGTCTGAAAATCAGGCGCCTGTTCCAGATAATCGGCATAAACCCGCAGGCTTTCTGCCACAGCACTGTTCAGCATGATATTTGCGCATGCAATGCTATCCGAAGACCCAACCATACGGAATTCAAATTTATTGCCTGTAAACGCAAAGGGCGATGTACGGTTACGATCAGTGTTATCTTTTGTAAACTTGGGCAGTACATCAACACCCAATTTCATTTTTGTCTTTTTCACACTGCAGTAAGGTGTATCATTTTCCAGAGATTCCAGAACTGCATTCAGTTCATCGCCAAGGAAAATGGAAACGATTGCCGGAGGTGCTTCCTGGGCACCCAGACGCAGGTCATTTCCGGCTGTTGCAACGGAAATACGCAGCAAATCCTGATAATCATCCACCGCTTTGATGACCGCACACAGGAACAGCAGGAACTGTGCGTTGTCATGAGGTGTTTCACCGGGAGAAAGCAGGTTTACGCCTTCATCCGTGGAAATAGACCAGTTGTTGTGCTTGCCGCTTCCGTTGACACCAGCAAAGGGTTTTTCATGAAGCAGACAAACCAAACCATGTCTTGCCGCAACTTTCTGCATGATTTCCATTGTCAGCTGGTTATGATCTGTTGCGATGTTCGTTGTTGTATAGATGGGCGCCAATTCATGCTGTGCAGGAGCCACTTCGTTGTGTTCCGTCTTTGCCAATATGCCAAGCTTCCACAATTCTTCATTCAAATCTTCCATAAAAGCGGCTACCGTAGGTTTGATGGCACCAAAATAGTGATCGTCCAATTCCTGACCTTTCGGCGGCTTTGCACCAAACAAAGTCCGTCCAGTAAAAATCAGGTCACGACGTTTTTCATACATTTCTCTATCCACCAGAAAATATTCCTGCTCCGGCCCCACAGAAGTGCGGACGCATTTCACATGGTCATTGCCAAACAGACGCAGGATACGCAGCGCCTGACGGTTCAATGCCTCCATGGATCTGAGCAGCGGTGTTTTCTTATCCAGTGCTTCCCCTGCATAAGAACAAAATGCAGTGGGAATACACAGGGTTTTTCCTTTGATGAATGCATAGGATGTAGGATCCCATGCGGTATATCCTCTTGCCTCAAATGTGGCACGCAGTCCTCCTGAAGGAAAAGATGATGCATCCGGTTCGCCTTTGATCAGTTCTAAACCAGAAAATTCCATAATGACTCTACCGTCAGGTGCTGGTGTAATGAAGCTGTCGTGCTTTTCCGCCGTAATACCAGTCAAAGGCTGGAACCAATGGGTATAATGGGTTGCGCCATTAGCAATTGCCCAATCCTTCATGGCTGTTGCCACAGCATTGGCAACGGAAATATCCAACTTTGCTCCCTCGTCGATGGTTTTTTTCAGGGACTGATATACTTCACTTGACAATCGTGCTTTCATGACCCTGTCATCAAAGACCAGAGAACCAAAATAATCCGATACATGTTTCATAGAAAAACCCCCTCTTTTGTAAAAATAAAAAAAAGGCAAAGGGGACTCTGAGGGTATGACCTCAAAGACGCCTTTGCCTTTGACTCATATTTTATACACCCATAATTCATTTTTGTCAATGGGTCTTTTATAATTTTTTTCAAAAAAACATTCTGTTTTCCCATCACCTTACAAAAATACTGTTTTGCCCATGCTATGCGTACAGATTTTTCCTTATGCAAGTTTCTATGGAAAATAAACGGAAACTGTGCTATATTACTTTTTATAAATGTCGCAAAGATCGAAAAAAATGTTGAAAATGAGAGGAAAGCAGGTGGAATTTATGAAATATTCCAAACAGGAAGTATTGCAGTATGTCCAGGAAGAAGATGTCAAATTCATCCGTTTGGCATTTTGCAATGTTTTTGGCAAACAGAAAAATATCTCCATCATGCCGGATGAACTGCCACGAGCCTTTGCTTACGGCATTGCCATTGACGGTTCTGCCATTGCCGGTTTTGGAGACGAAGCTGAATCTGATCTGCTGCTCCATCCGGAACCGGATACCCTGATGGTACTTCCTTGGCGGCCTGAACACGGCAGAGTCGTGCGCATGTTTTGCAGCATTTCCTACCCAGACGGACGCCCTTTTATCTGTGATACTAGAAGTCTGCTGAAAAAAGCCACTTCTGATGCGGAATCCGCTGGCATTTCCTTTGCTTTCGGCCCCGAAATGGAATTCTATCTTTTCCAATTAGATGCGGAAGGACAGCCCACAAAAACGCCATATGATAACGCGGGATATATGGATATTGCACCAGAAGACAAATGCGAAAATGTTCGACGGGAAATCTGCCTGCTTCTGGAGCAGATGGGCATTTATCCAGAAAGTTCCCACCACGAAGAAGGTCCCGGACAAAATGAAATTGACTTCCGTTATTCCGATCCTCTCACTGCCGCAGATAATACCCTGACCTTCCAGGCTGTTGTAAAAACAGTGGCACAGCGCAATGGACTTTATGCGGATTTCAGTCCAAAGCCATTACGCCACCAGCCTGGCAATGGGTTTCACATCAATATTTCTGTCAAAGGCGGGAACTGTGAAGATCCCCTTTCCCATATGATTGCAGGTATTTTGGAGCATATTCCAGAATTGACTGTATTTCTGAATCCCACAGTTGCTTCTTATGAACGTTTCGGCGGGCCAAAAGCACCTGAATACATTTCCTGGTCAAACCAGAACCGTTCTCAGCTCATCCGTGTTCCTGCGGCTTTGGACGAATACCGTCGTGCTGAGCTGCGTTCTCCAGACCCTACAACAAATCCATATCTGGCGTTTGCCCTTTTGATCTACGCCGGACTGGATGGCATTCAGCAAAAGCTGCCGTTGCCTGCTCCTACGGATCTGAATCTGTTTACCGCAAGTGCAGACATTTTGGCTCTTTTGCAGCGATTGCCACTGACTTTACGAGAAGCGGCTACATTGGCAGCTAACAGTTCCTTTGTATCCAAATATCTGCCAAAAACCATTGTGCAGACATATTACGACCAACGATAAAAGAACGGACTTTTGAAAAGGAGGGGAGCATTTTGAGTCTAAAAGAACGCGTTTACAGCGTATTGGTTATATCAGCAAAAGAAAATTTCAATGCATCTCTGCAATCTCTGCTCCCTGAGTCCAAGTATGCTCCCGTACAGATGGTTTCCAGTGTCAGTCTGGCAAAACGTGTTCTGCTGGAACGCAGTTTTGACTTTGTGTTCATCAATACACCACTGCCTGATGATTTCGGCACAAGATTTGCCATTGAGATTTCCGGAAACAAAGGTACTGTCATTCTCTTATTGGTGCGGAACGAAGTCTATGAAGAAGTTTGTGACAAAGTGACGGAATACGGCATTTTAACATTGCCAAAACCCGCTTCCAAACAAATGGTAGCCCATACCCTGAACTTTATGGCTGGTATCCGGGAACGGCTGAGAAAACTGGAAAATAAATCCCTTTCCATGGAAGAAAAAATGAAAGAAATTCGTCTGGTAAACCGTGCCAAATGGGTACTCATTGACGAATTGAAAATGTCCGAGGCAGACGCCCACCGCTATATTGAAAAGCAGGCAATGGATCGCTGTGTCTCCCGCAGAGAAATTGCCGAGGAAATCATTTCCACATATCTTTAAACAAAACAATCATCATTACAAAATCAAACAGGCAGACATGGATACTCCATATCTGCCTGTTTTTTATATTTTATCAAAAAATTATGGCTGTTTTAGTTCACGGGATTATACTTCTTCTGTCAAAGTAACTGCTGTAATTTCTTCAGGATTTACCTGTTCCGCTTCCACAACAGTTGCTTCTTTCACGTCAGATTCTTCTTCTGTCACAGGTTCATTTTCCGCAACTGCTTTTTCCCAAGCAGAACCATTCCAGTTGTATGTACTGCCTGCGGCAAAGGTGTCTGTGCCTGCTGCACCTTCCGCAATGGAAACAACAGAAGTTGCGTCTGTACCTGTTACCTTACCCTTTGCTGCTGTTGTGATGGTTCCGTTGACAGTCAGAACTGTATTTTCTTTTAACAACAGTTCACTGCCTGTGCTGTTTGCGGAAACAACTTTCAATGTACCATCTACTGTCATATTGCCATTCAAAGTCATTTCGATGCCGATAGCTTCTGCTGCGGAGTCAAACATTGTATACCATGTCTGACCGGCAGGAATGGTAACATCTCCTTCAATTTCCATTGTGGGATGTGTTCCGGAATAGTTATCCGCAAAACCAAATGTAACCGTGGCACCATTTGTCTGAATACGCGCATCTTCAGATGTCCCAACAAATGTTGTTGCTTCTTCGCTGCCATCTGTTGTCATGGACTGTAATGCACCACCAGGCTGTACTTCGATTTTGGTTACAGCAGGAAGCATGCTGTCTGCGCCATTGTTGTAGTTTGCATTGATTTTCAGCACAGCGCCATTTGCAACAATCACATGACCTGTTCCTGCCAATTTGCCTTCGTATGTATCAAAAGAACCATTGTTTGTCATGGTACCATTATTTGTAATAGTACCTTTGTTGATAAGCGTTGCTTTTTCTCCAATGGTAAAACTGTCATTCAAGTTCAACTGCGCACCATCATTTACTTCAACTGTTACCTGGCGATCCACATTTACTGCTTCATCCAAAGTAATGTCGCCGCTTACTTTAACAGTTTCAACACTCTGATTTGCCAACGCTGCTTTCAGTGTATCACTGCTGTTAACAGTTACTTCTTCAACGATAAACCCATACCGCAATGTAAGTGTAGAGCCGTCTGTCCCTTCCAGTGTCAATGTGATTGCATCCTGGATTTTTCCAGCCTGGAATTCATCCACAATAACAGATACCAAGGTATTCCCTTCCGCTTCAGGTGTTTCTGGATTTTTAACCCAGTTAGAGCCTTTCAGCGCAGGGTTAAGGCTGTCGCTCCATGTATATGTTTCCTGATTGTATGTAATGGATTTTACAGTAGCGCCATCGTCAAAACGATACAATGCACCCAGATAACGTGCCATATCATTCATGGACGCACCAGACAGAACCGTTTCCATGGTATCATATCTGCCGGATACCACAGCGTTTTTGCCGTTAACGGTGTGTGTCAGCTGGCTTGTATATTCATAATCATCGTACTGATAATCAATAGCGGATTTTGTAGCTTCCAGCAGTGCCTTCGCTGTTTCATCCTCTTTTACAGTAAAACCATAACGTAATGTAATGGTGGAACCGTTTGAACCTTTCAATGTCAACTGGATTGCGTCCTGAATCTTACCTGCCTGGAAATCATCCACAATGACAGACACCAAAGTATTTCCATCTGCTTCTGTTCCATTAGGATCTTTTGCCCAGTTAGAGCCTTTCAATGCAGGATCAAGATTGCTGCTCCATGTAAATTCAGTATCTCCATAAATAATAGATTTTACAGTTGTGCCATTATCGAAGCGATACAATGCGCCCAGATAACGCGCCATATCATTCATAGCGGCACCAGACATAATATCCTCAGCTGCGTATTCACCCATAACAATAGCGTTTTTGCCATCTTTAGTATGTGTCAGCTGGCTTGTATATGTATAGTCTTCGTACTTGTAGCTGATTGCAGAGCTGGTTGCTGCAAGGAGTTTATCTGCAACAGATACACTGCTGCCGCCGCCGGAGCTGCTGCCGCCACCGCCACCGGAGCCTGTGCTTGTGCTGGGCTTATCTACGCCGTCAGCAACTTCTGTATCTTTTACATCTGTGCTGCTGGAAATAGTAATGCCATCGGCATTTGCTTCCAGTTTTTCAATCTGGCCGGAGCCTGTGATGGAAACCTTTGCATCCGCTACCACAGTCTTCACAGTTGCGTCTTTTGCAACTTCAACTTTTGAAGATGCAGCATCTTCAGAAATGACTAATTTCTTCACATCTTCTTTCACAACAACACTTGCTTTTCCATTGATTTCTACTCTATTTGCAGGTACTCCAATGGTCACTTTATTACTTGTACCAATTTCATCTGTAATAGAAATGGCATCTACGGTACCTTTAAAGTCTTTACCTTCAATGGTGCAAGCTTCTTTTACTTCAATAACAGAAATATCTGTATCACCTTTGAGCTGTAATCTGACATTTTCTTTCTCTGCAGAAACCTTCCCTTTGACAATCACATTATGAAAGTAAATGGAATCGTCTCCTCCACCTCTTACAATCACATCACCTTTGACTGTTGTATCATTCACATATACTTCGCCATCGCCAACAGCTTTATCAATAATCAGATTTCCTTCGATGGTCTGTCCTTCGATGACTGTATCATCTTTGGTTACAACAACGTCCTTTACTTCTTCATTCTCTTCTTTTTCCATGGTTCTGTCCAAAGAAGACACTGCTTCTGCTCTGGTCATGGTATTTGACGCGTCAAATGTACCATCTGTACGGCCAGTCATAAACCCTGCCACACTAACGGCGCCGATGGAACCCTTTGCCCATGCGGGAATACGGGAAGCATCCGCGAATTTATCTGCCGCTTCTGTATTTGCAGTCAGTTCTTTCGCCTTGGCAATCATAACAGCTGCTTCCGCTCTGGTAATGGTTGCATTGGGTTTAAATGTTCCATCTTCATAGCCGGCACAATAACCAGCTTCCACTGCAATTGCAACTGCGTCATAATACCATGCATTTGCAGAAACATCGCTGAATGTTACGTTCCCCTTCTGGGTGAAACCAAGGGCTTTGTTTAACATAATAACAAACTCTGCACGTGTAACGCTGTTGTCGGGTTTGAATGTTCCATCTTCATAGCCGGAAATCAATCCTTTTTCCTGCCATTGTGTAATCACTTTTTCTGCCCAATGACCTGAAATATCAGTCGCAGGCGCAGCAAATGCCTGTGCGGGTGCAAATGCCAGCGCAGCAGCCAAAGCCATAGATAATGTCATTTTTCCAACTTTTTTGTTCATTTTTCCTATCACCTCTCCTAAACTTTTGTAAACCTAGTTCTCGGCTATTATATCATGCAAAAATCATTATGCAATACAAATTATGTAATTTCCATAATTTACATGTATTTACTATGTTTACATTAAGAATATTCAAGTTAGTTTTAGATGACATCATGAAATTATATTAAAAATACTGTTTTTATGCCAAAAATCTAACAGTACCCATCCAATAAAAAATTCAATATTTATGTATTTTTTTACATTTTGCCAAAAACAGAATTTAAAGTATCCATGTATGAAAAACCGTTCTTTTCATTTTTTCTGCATAATAGTACTTTCCCTTTTATCAAAAATTGGATTTCTGTATGTAACGAAAAAAACGTATTTTCCCAAAATAAAAAGATGGCGAATACACCGATTCCACCATCTTTTGAAAATATCTTTCGTTATTTACTTTTCTACCTGTCGAATTTCTTCCAATGCTACAAAAGCTGCGCGCATTTCTTCCCGCACCAATTTTGTTTTTCTTTCATAAATCTTGCGATAATAAGCAGTGCGTTTTGGATCTGGTACAAAGAATTTATCTTCCTTCAGATTCGTTTCAAATGCTGCCTGTAAATCTGGAATATCCCCTATG
This sequence comes from Clostridia bacterium UC5.1-1D10, assembly GCA_001304995.1. Classification (GTDB taxonomy): domain Bacteria; phylum Bacillota; class Clostridia; order Lachnospirales; family Anaerotignaceae; genus Anaerotignum. The sequence goes on from BBZU01000022.1 coordinate 32,411, forward strand.
GCATAAGCTGCCGTTGCCGCATTGGTCATGACAGCTCCCTGCGCTGTTTTCAATGTTGTCACACGGCAATTCAGCATATCCGCTTTAATCTGGTTCCATAAATCCGAACGGCTTCCACCTTCTGTTACAACGATGTGCTTCAGCTCCACACCAGCGGAACGATATACATCTGTGACACCGATATAATCATAAGCAATGGCTTCCAAGACCGCACGCCACAAAACAGCCTGATCTGTATCCATAGTCATATTCAAAAAACAACCGCTGGCAGCAGAAATTTCTCCAAAGCCACCAGTCAAATATGGCAAAAACAGGACTCCATTGGCTCCTGGCGGCACCTGTTTTGCCCGTTCTGTCAATATGTCGAAATAGGCGCCCTCTCCTTCTTTTCCGCAAATATTATCCCGGAACCAACGCAATGCCAAACCACCTGTGCGGATAAATCCCCAGTAAAAATACGTATTTTCCAGCGTACCACTGTTAAAGATTAAGTCCGTTCCTGGTCTGCTCAATTCTGGTTTAATACCATCTACCGCAATACAGAACATAGCGCATGTCCCAGCAACATCCGCAGCCCTATTGACAGCTGTAACCCCACATCCGATCATACTCTGCATGGTATCTCCTGCGCCGGCACAAATAGGAATACCTACTGGCAGACCTGTTTTTTCTGCGTATTCTTCTGTGAGATGACCAATAATGTCCCATGGTTTAACGATTTTGGGAAGATATTCTTTGGACAGCCCCAGTATTTCCAGCTGTTTGTCACTCCATTCCTTTTTCTCGACTTTATACCCAAGTCCCCAGCCAGACAATGTGCCCCAGTCAATGAAAGCATCCTTTGCTTTACATCCAGCAAGATGGGACAAAATATAAGGCGCGTTATGGAGAAATTTCTTTCCTCGATTCTGAAATGCCTCACTATTTCTCAGGAACCACCTGGCAAATAACGCCGGAAACATACAGTTCGGCATAGGATTACCCGTTTCTTTTGCCCAGATATCCAAACCCAGAGCTGCCAGTTTCTCCGCATCTGCCTGTGTACGGGAATCCAGATAATTGACATATGGTGTTATGGCGTTTCCATCTTCATCGACACCTACAATTCCTAAAATGACACCATCTCCAAAGATTGCCCGAATATTTTCCGGCGACAACCCTTTTTCCTGCATTTCTTTTACACAGGCAGCAATACTTTCCACTGCTGCTTCCACATACTGATCCGCATCCATTTCCACCCAACCAGGATGTGGATAGCGAAGCACAGTTGGCGTGCTGTGTTCTGTGACACACTGCATATTGCTGTCATACACAGCAGCTTTCACACTCTGGGTTCCCGCATCAAAACCAAGGTAATACTTTTCCATACATTTTAGCCTCTTTTCTGTTTTTGGGGCAATAAAAAAGCCCCGTATTTTCTGACTGCCATAAGCTAGCCATCTTACAGGGCAATGTTTCTTTTCTGCACGAAAAATAACCGCAGAACAAAAAAGCATATCTTCTCTCATCCAGACTATACTGTCGGCTTCGTAATTTCAACGAATCCTGCCGCCAAAAGCAGCTCGCGGGCTATCACCGCCGGTAGGGAATTTCACCCTGCCCCGAAGACACTTTTTTCCTACGCATACATTATACTGCTCTTGTGTACGGCATACAACTACCAAGGTGACGATAATCCACCCCCTTTTTCTGTCATGTTTACTAATGACAGAAAAAAACAGACAGCCACATATATGGCTGCCTGTTTATCAGGAAGTCATCCACGAAACTTCCTGAAAGAAAGGGATTTCCAAACTATTTTGCAATTATGCAAAGGGATTTTCAGTAGGGTAAGGCAAAGATTTAGGCTGGTTGTAAGCGATATCTGTTACGCCCAGATATTTGAAGACTTCAAACAGCGCTTTGCCGTGGTGACCGAATGTAACTGCACCGTGGTGAGGATACTGTTTTTCGATCAGAACATGACGATAGAATCTGTTCATTTCGGGAATTGCAAAGATACCGATGGAACCAAAGGAACGTGTAGGAACATCCAGAACTTCGCCCTGTGCTACATAAGCACGCAGCTGTGTGGAAGCTGTTGTCTGAAGACGGAAGAATGTGATATCCCCTGCTTTGATGTCGCCTTCCATAGTACCTCTTGTGATATCAGGTTCACCATCGGGTTCCAGCTGACGTTTCATGATAAGCTGATAGCTCATATGAGGATTGCACAGCAGGCTGGAGCATGTGTTGCCGCAGTGGAAGCCCATGAATGTTTCATTCAGGCGATAATCGCATTTGCCTTTGATATCTTCATTGTAGATCTGTGCAGGTACGGAGTTATTGATATCCAGCAGTGTTACAGGTGCGTTGGATACGCACAGACCAATGTATTCGCTCAGTGCGCCGTAAATATCTACTTCACAAGAAATGGGAATGCCTCTGCCTGTAAAACGAGAGTTACATAACAAGGAACGAATCCGAATTCTGTCTGGAATGCAGGCCAACATTTGTTTGCAAATGCAGCGTATTTGGAGCAACCCAGATTGTCTTTCATCCAGTCTTCCAGTGTCAGTTCATACTGAGCCAGTCTAGGCAGAACGCCTGCATAAGGATTTTCATTGCCCAGTTCTGCTGCCATTTCTTCAACTTTGGCAGGGATACGAGGGTCATCTTTATGTTTGTTGTAAGCTACCAGCAGATCCAGTTCGGAGTGTTCTTCCACTGCTACGCCCAGATCATACAGCGCTTTAATAGGTGCGTTACAAGCCAGGAAGTCATTGGGACGAGGGCCAAATGCAAAGATCTTCAGACCTTTCAGACCGACCAATGCTGTTGCAACGGGAACAAATTCACGAATCTGCTGTGCAACTTCTTCTGCTGTACCGCAAGGATATTCGGGAATGTATACTTTTTGCCTCTCAGACCCAGGTTGTAAGAAGCATTCAGCATACCACAGTAAGCATCACCACGGCCATTCATCAGGTCGCCGTCACCTTCTGCTGCACATGTGTACATCAGAGGGCCATCGAACATATCAGCGATCATAGTTTCAGGTGTTTCAGGACCGAAGTTGCCCAGGAAAACAACCAGTGCGTCAACGCCAGCAGCTTTTACATCTTCTACTGCTTTTTTCGCATCCAGTTCTGTTTCTACACAGATGGGGCATTCATACAAATCAGCGCCATAAGCTTTTGCAACATTATGACGACGCATTTCGGACAATTCAATAGGGAAACATCCACGGCTAACGGAAATGATACCCATTTTTACTACTGGAATATTCTGCATGATAGATTACCTCTCTTTCAAAATATGTCTTCTCTTTAAATTTCGTTTGCAATGTCAATATTAACTCCGTCCAGGCCAACGAATGCACCGTCTCCGGCTTCGCTGGCATCGGCATGGGCGATGAGCCATTTATTTCTTGCACGCAGGAGGGGATCTTCTGCGTGCAATGCTGCAATTTCCGGTTTATCTGTGTTTGTGCCTTTGGGCAGTACCACAGCTACGCGGAAGCCTGCACCCTTCTTTGCTTCGCAAGGTGCATAGTGCAGTGTTGTAGCATATACTTCCACCGCTGTTCCGGCAGGTACCAAAAAGGCACGGATGGTTGCTGTATCCAGATGGTAGTCTGGAGTAATATCAGTCTGTTTGCCAAGCAGCAGAATCATATCTTCACAAGGAATATTGATTTCGCTGTCACGATGATATTCCACGCAGTTCAGTTTTGTATTTGTTCCATTGCAAAAACCAATCTGAATGGGCATTCCGCCATATACATTGTCTTCCAGTTCTTTTTTCGCAGGTGTGTTTTCCAAAGAATCATCACCGGGAACATAGATGACACCATCTGTGGGTTTTTCTGTTTTGGAAAGAGCTGTCAACAGTTCATCCAAATGCAGTCCTTTCACTACCTTTCCGTACTGACGGAAAGATGCATCGAATACAGATTCGATTTTCATATTTTCACCTTCTCTTTATAATTCTGCCAGTTTGTGCCAGCTGTCCTTCAATGCAGGATACAGGCCACGGTAGATTTCATAGAATTTATCATATTCAGCCACATGTTCTGCAACAGGTGCCTGAGAAGCGTTTACGCCAACGATCTTTCTGCATGCTTCTGGTACGGAAGGATACAAACCGGCGCCAACGCCAGCCAAGATTGCTACGCCCAAAGCAGGGCCTTCTTTACTGATAGTAGTTGCAACAGGACATCCCAGAATATCTGCCATCATCTGACGCCAGAAAGCGGAGGAACCGCCGCCACCACAAGCCAGAATCACATCAGACTGTACGCCCATACCACGAAGGATTTCTGCACAGTCACGGAGGCTGAATGTTACCCCTTCCATAACGGCACGCACCAGATCATATCTGGTGTGCATACCAGACAGGCCAACGAAAGCACCACGACAATCAGGATCCAAATGAGGTGTTCTTTCACCCATCAGGTAAGGCAGATAAATCAGGCGGTTGGAGCCGATAGGTGTTTTTGCAGCTTCTGCTGTCATCAGATCATAAGGATCTACACCCTGTTTATCTGCTTCCACTTTGTCTGCATCACAGAAGTTATCGCGATACCATTTCAGGGACTGACCAGCTGCCAGTGTAACACCCATTACATGCCATGCGCCGGGAACTGCGCAGCAGAAAGTATGTACTCTTCCCTGAGGGTCGATGGAAAGCTTATCTGTGTGGGCAAATACCACACCAGAAGTACCGATTGTAGCGAAAGCTCTGCCATCTTCTACAACACCTGTACCAACAGCTGCCGCTGCGTTGTCACCAGCGCCGCCAACAACGATGGTACCTTCTTTCAGTCCTGTCAGTGCGGCCGCTTCAGCAGTGATGGTACCTGTTACTTCAGGACTTTCATATACTTTTGCAAGCATTGCAGGATCAATGTCCAATTTTTCCAATACTTCCTGAGACCAGCAGCGATTCGGCACATCCAGCAGGCCCATACCAGAAGCATCAGAAACTTCTGTCGCAAATACATTACAAAGTTTATAACGGATATAGTCTTTCGCCAGCAAAATGTGGCGTGCTTTTGCATAAATTTCAGGTTCGTGTTTTCTTACCCAAAGGATTTTCCCAGCAGTAAAACCTGTCAGTGCAGGGTTTGCTGTGATTTCGATGTAGCGTTCTTTGCCGCCCATCAAAGCATGGATTTCTTCACATTCCACAGCAGTTCTCTGATCACACCACAGGATGGAGGGACGAAGCACTTCACCCTTTTCATCCAGCAACACCAAAGAATGCATCTGACCAGATAAACCAATGCCACGAATTTCTCCTGCGTCAATGCCGCTCTTTGCGAGAACAGCGCGGATGCCATCTACGACAGCTTTCCACCAGTCCGCAGGATCTTGTTCAGCCCAACCATTTTTAGGCTGTGCCATAGGATATTCCCCTGTATAGGAGGCAACCCCATGACCCGCTTCATCAAAAAGCACCGTTTTGGTACCGGAGGTACCAATGTCGATACCAAGCAAATAATTCATTGTAAAGCCTCCTTAATAATCAGGATTTGGAACGTTTTTTTACTTACAACGTCAAATACTACGGCAAACAGCAGTACCAGACCTTTGATCATTTTCTGCCAGTTTGCGTCGATACCCAGAATAGACATACCATTGTTCAGGATACCCATGAAGATCGCACCGATTACGGCACCGCCTACGGTACCAGTACCGCCGTATGCGGAAGCACCACCGATGAAGCAAGCGCCGATCGCATCCATTTCGTAGTTAGTACCAGCGGAAGGAGCTGCGGAGTTGAAACGTGCTACGCAGACCAGAGCTGCAACTGCTGACAGGAATGCCATATTTACATAAGCACCGAACATGATCTTACGTGTGTCGATACCAGAAAGCTGTGTTGCTTTTGCGTTGCCCCCCAGTGCATACAGGTGACGACCGGGAACAGTACGTGTTGTCAGGTAGTCATATACCAATACAACGATTGCCAGCAGGATCAGTACAACGGGGATACCTTTGTTTTTACCCAGCAGGTAGCATGCAGCCATCATAACCACTGCGATGATTGCCAGTTTGATGATCAGCATAGTTGTATTGCCTGTTTCGTAACCTTTTCTGCGTTTTTTTGCCTGCGCATACAAAGAAATTGCAAACATGACTGCGCAGCATACAGCACCGATTACCAGAGAGATGATCAATGTGCTGTTAGCATCGCCGCCAGAGATGTAAGATGTAAAATATTTCAGGTAGTTGTCAGGATAAGGAGAAATGGTAGTACCATTCAGAAGAACTGTTGCCAGACCACGCCATACCAGCATACCGGAAAGAGTTACCAGGAACGGCGGAATGTTCATATAGGCAATCCAGAAGCCCTGCCAGATACCGATTGCAAGACCTACTGCCAGACATGCGATCATTGCAACATAAATATTTACCTGCATGTTTACGATAAGGATACCGGAAACGGCACCTACCAAAGCAACGATGGAACCAACGGACAAGTCGATGTTACCACCAGTCAGAATACACAGCAACATACCAGTTGCCAGAATTACAACGTAACTGTTCTGCATAATCAGGTTGGACACGTTTGTCGGCGCAAACATGGAACCTTTGCCATTAATAGTGATTAAGATTTGGAATAAGACCGTGACGATTACCAATACAAACAGCATGGTATTTTTCTTCATGGCCGCTTTTACTTTATTCATACGGAGAACGCTCCCTTCATTTTCTTATTTCTTCGCACTGGACTGCAGGATTTTAGACATAATTACTTCACTGGTAGCTTCTTCAATAGGCAGTTCGGCTACCATACGACCTTCATTCATAACATAAACACGGTCACTCATACCCAAGATTTCAGGCAGTTCGGAAGAATCATGATAACGGATTTTCCTTCTGCAACCAGATCATTGATGATACAGTAGATTTCATATTTTGCCCCAACGTCAATACCTCTTGTGGGTTCGTCCAGAATCAGGACATCAGGGTCAGCAAACATCCATTTTGCCAGCAATACTTTCTGCTGGTTACCGCCGGAAAGATTGCCGACATTCTGTTCAATACTGGGCGTTTTGGTGTGCAGTGCGTTTTTATAGTCTTCTGCTACACTCCGTTCTGCGTCAAAGTCAATGACACCATGACGAGATACTTTTTCCATACGCGCCAATGTCGTATTGACACGGATGGGATTTGTCAAAACCAAACCATTGCCTTTACGGTCTTCTGTTACATAAGCAAGACCTGCTTCAATGGCCTGTTTGATTGTTTTCAGATGTACTTCTTTTCCGTGCAGTTTTAAAGTACCGCTGATGTCTGCGCCATAGCTGTGACCAAACATACTCATGGCCAGTTCTGTACGTCCTGCGCCCATCAGACCAGAAATGCCGACAACTTCGCCCTTACGGACATTCATGGAAACATTGTCGCAAACCTTTCTGCCTTCAAACTGCGGATGATATACTGTCCAGTCTTTTACTTCCAGCATAACCTCACCGATATGAGATTCTCTCTTAGGGAAACGGCTGGACATGTCACGGCCTACCATACCTTTGATGATACGTTCTTCAGAGAAGTCATCCGCACCTTTTACCAGTGTTTCGATGGTGGAACCGTCACGGATGATGGTGATTTTATCTGCTACATAAGAAATTTCATTTAATTTATGAGAAATAATAATGCTGGTCATTCCTTGGCGCTTGAACTGCAGCAGTAATTCCAAAAGCGCCTTACTATCAGATTCATTTAATGATGCTGTGGGTTCGTCCAAAATCAGCAGCTTAACATCTTTAGACAATGCTTTCGCGATTTCTACCAACTGCTGTTTGCCGACACCAATATCTTTAATCAATGTGTGAGAAGATTCATGCAGACCTACTTCCTTCAGCAGTGCATCTGCTTTGTTATAAGTTTCGTCCCAGTCAATGTGGAATTTTCCACCCCGTTCATTGCCCAGATACATATTTTCACCGATGGATAAGTATGGTACCAGTGCCAGTTCCTGATGGATGATAACAATCCCCTTTGCTTCACTGTCTTTGATGACTTTAAACTGGCAAACTTCACCCTGATAAATAATATCGCCCTCATAAGAGCCGTAGGGATAAATACCGCTGAGCACGTTCATCAATGTAGACTTGCCAGCACCATTTTCACCTACCAAAGCGTGGATCTCCCCTTCTTCCACCTGCAGATTAACATTGTCCAGGGCTTTTACCCCAGGGAATGTTTTTGTGATATTGCGCATTTCCAATATAGTTTTTGCCACTGAAACCCCTCCTTTCATATTCTTTTGCAAAATAAACGGGCGGCAGTTACTCTGCCGCCCGCCCTCATCAGCGGCTTTCACCCTGTTGAGAGTCTTGATTGGGTCTTAAGCAATGTCTGCTTCGGTATAGTAACCGGAGTCAATCAACATTTCTTTGTAGTTATCAACTGTTACTACAACGGGGTCACACAGGTAAGAAGGAATTACGCCTGTGCCATTGTCGTATGTTTCTGTGTCGTTGATTTCAGGTTCTGTGCCTTTCATGATAGCGTCAACCATGCCTACAACTTTTTCAGCCAGTGTACGTGTATCTTTGAATACGGACATGGACTGCAGACCGGAAACGATGTTTTTCACATTGGGTTTATCACAGTCCTGACCAGTGATGATAGGCATGTTATCTGCTGTGTAGCCAGCTGCCTGCAGTGCGTTCTGTACACCGTAGGAAGTGGAGTCGTTAGAGCAAAGAACTGCATCCAGTTTCACGCCGTTAGGGCCATAGCCAACGGAAGAAATGATGTTTTCGAAACGTTTCTGAGCTTCTTCTGTGGACCAGTTAGCTGTTGCACACTGAGCTTTTTCTGTCTGGCCAGAAGGAACTACCAGTTTACCGCTGTCGATGTAGGGCTGCAGAACATCCATAGCACCGCCGAAGAAGAAGTTTACGTTGTTATCGTCGGGTGCGCCTGTTACCAATTCAATGTTGAAAGGACCTTCTGCGTTTTCCAGATCCAGAGCGTCAACGATGTACTGACCCTGCATCTGACCTACTTTGTAGTTATCGAATGTTGCATAGTAAGATACTGCTTCGGAATCCATAATCAGACGGTCATAAGCGATTACAGGGATGCCTTTTTCAGCTGCGCCCTGCAGAGCTGTTGTCAAGGAAGAACCGTCGATTGCAGCTACAACCAGAACTTCGCAGCCGCCTGCGATCATGTTTTCAATCTGAGATACCTGTGTAGGAATGTCGTTGTCACCTGCGTACTGCAGATCAACTTCATAGCCTGCTGCTTCCAATTCAGCTTTCATGTTAGAGCCGTCCTGGTTCCAACGCTGCAAGGACTGTGTAGGCATAGATACGCCGATTTTGCCGCCTGCGCCGCCTTCAGCTGTGTCGCCTTCAGCTGCGGGTTCGCTGCTGCCACCGCAAGCTGCTAAGCCGAAGACCATAACCATTGCCATCAAGGAAGCGAAAAATTTCTTTTTCATGTTTGATACATCTCCTCTCCATATTGATAACCTTTTTCAAGAAAGCCAAAATAGTTTTATAAATGTGCTTTCTCTAAGTTATGTGCATATTGTATCAATTCCCATCATCAATGTCAATATACCTAGCGGAAGTTACTATATTTCGTGTATTACAATAAAAACTTACTTGCTTTTTTGTTTATTTTTTTAAGTGAATTCTAACTTGTATTCTAATATGCACAAAAAGAAGCCATCATTATTTATTCAAAAAAACCTCGTTATTTCCTATGTTTTGAGTC
>BBZU01000023.1 GCA_001304995.1 Clostridia bacterium UC5.1-1D10
CCGTGGTATCGGCAGCGCACAGGGCTTCGACCTGATCAGAGACGTTGCAGATGCACTGGGCGCAGAAGTTGGTTCTTCCAGAGCATGTGTAGACGCTGGCTGGATCGAAAAAGATCGTCAGGTTGGTCAGACAGGTAAAACAGTACGTCCTGACCTGTACATGGCATGCGGTATCTCCGGTGCTATCCAGCACGTAGCTGGTATGGAAGGTTCCGAACTGGTAATCTCCATCAACAAAAACGACACAGCTCCTATTTTCGAAGTATCTGACCTGGGTATCGTAGGTGACGTAAAACAGATCCTGCCTAAACTGGCTGACGCTATCAGAAAATACAAAGCTAACAAAGCTACAAACTAATTCGTTTGCTACAAAGGGCTTCCCGAAAGGGAAGCCTTTTTTTGCGCAAAATTTTGGATGAAGCGAAAAGCGAGTTGTTTTCTGGCGTGAAAAGCGAGGAAGGAAAAATAGACAAGAATACAGAACGTGTATTTTGTGAGGAGAACGATAAGAATGGATAAGTGATGGGAAAATACGGATGATAAGCAATCAGCATAAATAAGAGTTTTGATAAAACATCAGTCGTTTTTCTATTAGTGTAAGGGATAGAGAACGAAACCTAAGTAGTAAAAAGGATAGAGAAAGGAAAATCCAGGGAGAAAAGATTTCATGTACAAAATGACATCGGAAAATAGAAGTTGGAAGGAAAAAAGGCAGGGGGTTTAAAATTAGAGTGAATAAGGAGAATGGACAGATACGGACGAAGAATAGGAAAGGCGAAGAAAAGATTTGATATGTAAAACAGTCAAAAAAAGTTTTGGGGACAAAAATGAAAAGTGATATTGTAAATAGTGAGAAAGGTATTTACAAAAAAGACATAGGCAAAAATGCGATACAAAATATGAGGTTATATATGAAAAATATGGTTTTTTAAGGGACAGTATATGATTGTTGCATAAGAAAACAGTGAGAAAAAGCGCAAAAATAGACTTTCTGTATGGTGTATGGTATACTGCAAGAAAATAGAGAAATAGGAAGGTGAGTATCATGCAGGAATTGGATTTTCAATTTAAAGATATTTTACAGATGGAACATCCTGAATTGATTTTGAAAAAAGCAAGACCTTTTATGGACTTGATGATGGAATATCAATGTGCTTTGATGGAAGTGGAAACAAAACTGAATGTTTTGAATGAGGAATTTGCGGCAAAATACCAGCGCAATCCTTTTGAATCCATCAAATCCAGAATCAAAGAGCCTTTGAGCATCATCAACAAAATGAAACGAAAAGGCTTTGAATTATCCGTGGAAAGCATGGAAAAGAATTTATTTGACATTGCGGGAATCCGTGTCATTTGTTCTTTCTGCGATGACATTTATGCCATTGCCAGCATGCTGACTGGACAGGATGACATCATTCTGGTGGATGTAAAAGACTACATTAAAAACCCGAAACCCAACGGATACCGGAGTTTGCATTTGATTTTGGATATTCCCATTTTCCTTTCTTCCGGAAAGAAACATATGAAAGTGGAAGTGCAGTTCCGTACCATTGCTATGGATTTCTGGGCAAGCCTGGAACACAAAGTAAAATACAAAAAAGATGTGGAACATTCGGAAGAAATTGTGGCAGAGCTGAAAGAATGTGCAGACGTGATCTTTGCTATGGATTGTCGGATGCAGGAAATTCGGAATAAAATCGAGGGGAAAGCATGAACGATGCAGGGGCAAACAACAAAAATGGTTTATTGGAAAAAGGGCGCAGCGGCATACTGCATGTGATTTTTGGGCGTTCCGCGGTGGTTCTGGTACTGATTTTGATTCAGCTGATCTTGATGTTTCTGGTCTTTGACTATTTCCGGAAAAGTGTACCTTACTTTTTTGGTGGGCATTTAATCATTGCACTGGCACTGGTTTTTATTGTGCTGAATCGTCCGTCAAATCCTGCCATGCAGCTTTCGTGGGTGGTCATTATCATGATTTCGCCCATTGTGGGTGGATTGTTCTATTTTTATGTGGAGACCCATCCGGGACAGCGGATTTTGGAAAGACGGCTGGAAACCCTTTACAAACAGACAGCTAAGTACATCACACAGGATGAAGAAATTGCCCAGAAGCTGGCGAAGCGGGACAAAGGAACAGCGAGGCTGGCAGACTACATCCGCAAGCATGGGAATTTTTCCGTATATCAGAACACGAAGGTGACATATTTCCCTTTGGGGGAAAACAAGTTTGAAGCCATGCTGCAAGAGTTGGAAAAAGCCGAAAAATTTATTTTTCTGGAATATTTTATTGTGGAAAAAGGGTATATGTGGGCGAAGATCCTGGAGGTTTTGCAGCGGAAGGTGGCAGAAGGCGTAGAAGTACGTTTGATGTATGATGGCACTTGTGCATTCAACTATTTGCCTTACCGTTACCCTGATGAAATCAAGAAAATGGGCATTCAATGCAAGATGTTTTCACCTATTTTGCCTGTATTATCCACCCACTACAACAACCGCGATCACCGCAAAATACTGGTGATTGACGGAAAAGTCGGTTTTACCGGAGGGGTGAATATTGGGGATGAGTATATCAACCGCCGTTCTCCTTTCGGACACTGGAAAGACACAGCCATTATGCTGGAAGGCGATGGTGTGGAAGGACTGACACAGATGTTTTTGCAGATGTGGAATGTTACAGAAAAATGCGAAGATTTCGGCAAGTATTTACAGAAAGAAAATTGCGGCATACAGGACGACAGCGGTTTTATCCTGCCTTTTGGGGACAGTCCTTTTGACCGGGAGCTCATTGGGGAAACGGTTTATATGGACATCATCAACCGAGCGGAGGACTATGTACATATTATGACGCCATATCTCATTATCGACCATGAAATGGAAACGGCGTTATGTTATGCGGCAAAAAGAGGTGTGGATGTGAAGCTGATATTGCCACATATTCCAGACAAGAAGATGCCTTTTGCTTTGGCCAAAACTCACTATCCCCAGTTATTGAAAGCGGGGGTACGAATTTTTGAATATACGCCGGGGTTTGTGCACGCAAAGGTATTTTCCAGCGACGGCAGAAAAGCTGTTGTGGGAACCATCAATCTGGATTACCGCAGTTTGTATCTGCATTTTGAATGTGGTGCCTTTTTATTTGACCTGCCTGTTATTGAAAAAATCGATAAGGATTTTGAACATACATTGGCAGAATGCCAGGAAATGACCATGGCAGATTACAGAAAAGGAAGTATAATGCAGAAAATTTACGGCAAAGCATTGAAACTGCTGGCGCCGTTGATGTAAGAAAATGAAGATAGCTGGAATTCTTGAAATACGAAGAATTCCAGCTTTTTTGTGTGAGAAAAGTGTCTATTTTTGCAGAGAAATGCGGTAGGAAAAAAAGAGGGTGCGACAGCCTTTGACAGGTTTTGCAGGGAAAAGGTGTTATATTTCATAAAGAAATGACATAGCAAAACCAAGGAGGAAAAAAGATGCGGTATTATTTCGATGGGGACAGCAATCTATACGGATATCATTCCGATGAAAAGCCCTTTACATTTCCCACAAAAGTAAAGCAGATGGGCGCCGTTGACCATAGACGGAAAATCTATGTAGAGGATTATGTGTATACATACTTATATCAATATGGCAAAAGTCACAGCTGTACGGAAAAAGTGGCGGCACTGGTAGGCAGGCAGATTGAGATAGACGGAGAAGAAATTCTCATGATCTGCGGTGCTATTCAGGGGAAAGATGCCACAGAGGAAAATGGGACACTGACATTCAGTGCGGCAACCTGGGAATATGTGGGCAGTCAGATGGACAAGTATTTCCAGGGAATGACGCTGGTGGGCTGGGTGCATTGTCAGCCGGGATTTGGCGCCTTTCTTATGTCCAAGGATGAGGCTTTCCACAAGCTATATTTTCAAGAGCCATGGCAGGTGCTTTTTGTGGTAGATCCTGTGGACAAGCTGGATACCTTTTACATATACAACGAAGAAGCGGATGTATTACAGCAGGCGAAAGGATACTTTGTTTACTACGAAAAGAATGAAGAAATGCAGGAATACATGCTGGATCACAGTGTGGTGAAGCCCAAAGAAGCGAAAAATCCGGAAGAAGAAAAAGAAGAGAACACAGCACAAGAGAAACAGGACAAAGAAGAAACAAGACCTCAGGAAGGCCCACGAAGAAGGCGGCGGCCGACACCGGAAGAACGCATTGACGCGGCGCAGGAAATCCGGCGGGTATTACAGCGGCGGGCAAAAGAGGCGGAAGCGGCACAGCGCAGCAAATATACCATGCTGACCAGTGTAAGCTGCATATTATGTGTGATCTGTCTGTGTCTGGGGTATGGGCTATTCAGCAATTTGAACAGGCTGGAAGAACTGGAAACGAAAATGGCAATGGTACAGGATTCTTATACAGTACTGGCGGAGAATGTGGAGGATGTGAAAGTACAGGCGGCTTTTGCACCACGCATGACTGAGGCGGCAGAAGAAGAATCAAAAGAACAAGAAGAAACACAGAAAACAGAAGGACGGATACACGTTGTGGAAGCAGGGGAAACATTAGGCAGCATCAGTCAGAAATACTATGGAGATGGAAGTGGTGTGGAAAAAATTATGAATGCCAATGGACTGGATAATCCCAATCGTATTGTATGCGGACAGGAATTACTGATTCCATAAAATGTGAAAAAGCACGAGAAAAACCAGAAATTCAGAAAAATGGAATTTCTGGTTTTTGTGCGTTTTTGGAATGGACAAATTACAGCTTGAATTTTACATGGAGTACTTTACCAATGATATGCAGGCGAGGCAGTTCGGCAGGCGTAAAAACCATGGGCGCATAAGCGGGATTTTCTGCTTGCAGGATCAGCAGACCCTCTTTTTCAGCACACGTTTCAGGGTGGCTGTTTCGTTGTCGATGATGACAACGGCAATATCACCGGACTCCACATCATCCTGTTTGCGGACAAAAACAAGATCGTTGGGATAGATACGGGCGTTGATCATACTGTCCCCTTGGACGCGAAGATAGAAATATTCATGGCAGGCAGAAACTTCCGAAGCATCTACGGTTTCATAGCCTTCGATGTTTTCCACTGCAAGAGCCGGCATGCCCGCATGAACAGCACCAAGAATGGGAATTCGCACAGAATGGCGCAAAGAAAAGCTTTCCGCAGGTAGATAACCACAGGACACCATCAATTCTTCATAAGACACCTGAGGGCCGGCAATGGCGCGAAGAAGATCGGGAGAGGGCGGGCGATCCATACGCAGATTCAGGTATTTGGACAGATATGTACGGTTAAAGCCTGTACGCTCAGAAAATTCGGTGGTGGTAGAATTGCCTATGAGTTTTTGCAGCTGTTCTTTGAATTTCACTTTTTGAAACATATACAAAACCTCCTATATATTTTTGTTCAGTATATCAGAAGAAAGAAAAAAAGACAATGGAAACCGTGAAAAAAGTTGACATGAACAAGCGTTCGTGATATGATGATAAAAACATAGTCAAATCGTGATGAAATGTAGTATTACTTTTCATAATGCGAATGTGCTTGTAGGATTTTGTCGATTGATGTCGATAAAATCTGGAGATTCACAGAAAATAATTTAGAATAATCACGATTTTGTGTACTTTTTGTGAAAATAATTAACGAAAGTTGGGTGTTTATGGGGAAGAAGGAAGATGTATCCAAAATGCATGCGTATTTGCAGAAAGAAGCCGAAAGCACCAGAGGAAAGGTGAAGCGGATGCTTTTGGAATGGGGAGCAAGTTTAGACCAATGCGGCAGAAAACAGGAGGAGATCCGGAAGATTCTGCGGCTGAAAGCAGAATGTGAAGGATTGGCGGCAGAGGTAAAAAGCAGGAGTATGGAAAAAGGCTTTTCTTTGATTGAGGAAGCCTATGACCACAACATCGCTGTTTTGCAGGAGGAGATTGAACGAAAGCTCACAGAAAAAAGAAAGATTGACGGTATGGTGGCTCTATTATCCAAAGAGGAACAGGAGCTGCTGTTTTTGCGGTATCAAAAGGGCTATGGATATGATTACATTGCTTTGAAGCTGAATATGGGGCGGTCTACCTGTTTTCGCATTCATGACAGGATATTGACAGATTTGGCGGATAGACTCGAAAAAGAAGGATTTTTTTGCAAAGAATGTGAAAAAAGTTAACACGAATAATGTTGGGACTTTTTTGAGAGTTTGGGTGTGATAGGATTTGTTTGCGGCCGACAAAAGAAGCAAAGGAGGGAGGAGATGTCCCATGAAACATTGAGTGAAAAAGAGAAAGAGTTTTGCAGGGCATATGCAAAAGGGATGGCAGTGACAGAGGCTGCAAAAGCGGCGGGATACGCAAATGGAAGTTACGGAAAACAGCTGTTGCAGAAAGAGAAAATTCGGACTTTTTTGGCAGAAATGGAAAAGAAAGCGTCAGGAGTACCTTCTGAACAAAAAAAGGAGGAAGGAAAGATTGCACCGGGGGGATGAGATACTGGCTTTTCTGACGGAAACCATGCGGGGCGGTGAAGAAACGGACATTAGACCCGCATGCGGGCGGCGGAACTGCTGGGCAGGCGGAACGGAGCTTTTGTCAAGGAAGAAGCAGAAAACAGCCGAGTCATCATCATTGACGACATTGGGAGGGAAGAAGGGTGAAAGAGAAAAAGATATTTCTTTCTTCTCTCATCGGGCCGGCGTTTTACGAGGTGCATCGAGATATTGCAGCCAACAAGCATGTGCATTACTGGCTGAAAGGCGGCAGGGGCAGCGGGAAATCTTCTTTTGTTTCTTTGGAAATCATATTGGGGATGATGGCAGACCCGAAGGCACATGCGGTGGTGTTGCGAAAGGTGGCTGTGAACCTAAAGGACAGCGTTTTTGAGCAGCTATGGTGGGCCATCCGCAGTCTGGGGGTGGAAGACCAATGGGAAAGCAAACTGTCTCCCATGGAAATGGTCTACAAAAAGACCGGACAGAAGATCATTTTTAAAGGGGCAGATAAGCCAAGAAAAATCAAGTCCGCCAAGTTTCGGGAAGGATATGTGAAATACATCTGGTACGAGGAAGTGGACGAATTTTCGGGAATGGGGGAAATTCGTACTATTAACCAGAGCCTCATGCGTGGGGGCGAGGATTTTGTGGTATTTTACTCCTTTAACCCGCCCAGAAGCCTCCAAAGCTGGGTCAATGGGGAAGCGGCAGAAGAACGGGAGGACAAGCTGGTACATCACAGCACATACCAGGCTATGCCTAAGGAATGGCTGGGAGAACAGTTTTTTCTGGAAGCGGCTTACATGGAGAAGCGGCACAACGAAAGCTACCGACATGAATATTTGGGAGAGGCTGTGGGATGCGGCGGGGAGGTATTCCACAATATCGTTCTGCGGCAGATTACGGAAGAAGAAATCAGAACCTTTGACCATGTGGCAAGGGGGCTGGATTGGGGATATGCCATAGATCCCTTGCACTATACAGTAAACCATTATGACAGTACCAGACGACGGCTGTATATTTTCTTTGAACTGCATAAGGTGGGCATGAGTAACCGATTGCTGGCAGCAGAGATTCAGAAAGAAAACAAAGGGAATGAACTTGTGGTTTGCGACAGTGCAGAACCAAAGTCCATTGCGGAATTGCAGGAATACGGCATTTCGGCTATGGGAGCAAAAAAGGCCCGGACAGTGTGGTATATGGCATGAAGTGGTTACAGGATTTAGAAGAAATCGTCATTGACCCGAAACGATGTCCTATGACCGCAAAGGAATTTACGGAGTATGAGCTGGAAAGCGATGGAAATGGGGGCTGGAAGGCTTATTTTCCGGACAGGAACAATCACGCCATAGACGCGGTGCGGTACAGCAGAGAACGAGATATGCGGCCGGTACGGATTTGGTAGGGCCAAGGAAATGTTGGAAATGCGAGCAGACAGGGTGGTATAGCGAGGGGAATTTTAGAGGCAGGAGAGAGAAAAGAAATTTTGCCAAAGGTTTTTTTGAAAGGAAAAATGCCTGTTTACATTTTGGGTTGGAAAAGAAATGGGAAGAAAACGGCAGGCAGTTTTTTGGCAGAAAGGAGGAAGCATGTATTTATCGGAAATGGATTTGCTCAAAGCCAGGCTGACGGCGGAAGGCAGGCTCAGTCAAAGCAGGATTTTGCAGGAGATCCTGCGGGAGGACAGCCAGAGCGAACAGAAACGAAAAATGCGGGAGGGAGAGAGATATTACCGCTGTGACCATGATATTTTGCGGAAGGATTTTCGCAGAACGACTATTTCGGAAACGAAAAATGGCGCAGAAGAATTGAAACCTTTTTTCAATCCCAACCGCAGCAATCACCATAATGTAAATCCTTTTCATCATACGCTGGTGGCTCAGAAAGCGGCGTACTTGGTGGGGAGAGAGCCTACCATCATGGTGAAAGGCGAGGAAAAGAGTGAATATGAAGCAGAACTGGCGGCATTTTGTGATGCTGGATTCAACCGTACACTGCATCGCTGGGTGGTGGGTGCGGCAAACAAAGGGGTGGAATATCTCCATGTGTATTACAACGAAGATGGAGAATTCTGCACCTGTATTGTGCCGGCGGAAGAACTCATTGTTTGCTATGACGCAGTGCATCAGGAAGAAATGACGGACGTCATTCGATATTACGACATCAAGGTATTGGAAGATGGGAAAGAACATCTTCGAAGACAGGTGGAATGGTGGACAAAAGACGATGTGACTTATTTTTCCGAAAACAGTCAGGGGGAATTTTTACAGAAAAAACAGGTGCCTCACTGGCTGGTAACAAAAGAGGAAAATGGCGAAGAAGTGGAACAGATTGCACACAACTGGGGGCGACTGCCTTTTATTCCTTTGCAGAACAACGGGGAGGAAACCACGGATTTGGAGCTCATCAAAGGGCTGGTGGATGCTTACGACCTGCTGAGCAGTGAAGGAACCAACAATCTGCTGGATTTAGTGGATTTGTATTGGGTCATTCAAGGATATGGCGGCGAAGCGGCAGGTGCCATGGCGAAGAAGTTGCAGATTAACAAGGCAGTACAGATTAGCGACAGCAGCGGGCATGTGGAGGCAAAGCAGGTGGAACTGCCTGTGGAAAGCCGCATGAGTTGGATGAAAATGCTGCGGAAGGATATTTTCCATTTTGGCATGGGCGTAGACACTGACAGCGAGGACTGGGGAAAGGCCCCTAGTGGTGTGGCATTGCAGTTTCAATATGCCATGTTTTATTTGAAAATCAACGGCGTTATGCCGGAGATTCGCAGGGCGGTGAAAGAGGTGCTGCGATTTGCTACGGAGGATTGGAACCGCAGAGATGGCGGTCAAAGGGACTGGCGGAAAATACAGGTACAGCTCAATACCAGTGGGATTACGGATGATTTAGAAACCGTGCAGATGATTCGGGAATCCCAGGGGCTTGTCAGCGAAAAGACACTGCTGGGCAAACATCCTTTTGTGGAGGATGTGAACAGCGAGATGGAACAGTTGAAGAGAGAAAGAAGCAAGAAGGAGGAAACAACATGACACAGGAATTGATGCAGAGATTGGGGATTCAGAGTCCGGAAACAGCGGAAAAGGTGGAACAGTTTCTGCTGGCACTGGAAGAAAGAAACAGACTGCTGACAGAAAAAAGCGCGGCGCTGGAAAGAGAAAAAACACTGGCGGAAGAAGCCTTGCAGAACGCAAAAAAATCGCGGCCATGGAAAAAGCCATTCTGGAAGCTGGTGGTAAGAACGCCAAAGCCATTCTGGCACTTATTGACGCTGATGAAGTGACACTGAACGAAAAAGGGGAACTGGAAGGGCTGGATCTGGAAGCGGTGAAAGCCGAAGCGCCTTATCTGTTCAATGAAAAAGAAGAAAAGACAAAAGGTACAGGTTTCCAGGCGGCTTATACCAAAAAGAAAACAACAAAGGAAAACGAAATCGCGCAGACATTTAGAAAAGCGCTGAGAAGATAAGGGGGAGAAAATATGAGCATCAACACAATGGAATATGCAGCAGTATTTATGCAGGAACTGGACAGTCAGATGGTGGAATGCGCCACCAGCGGCTGGATGGAAGACAATGCTGGACAGGTACAGTACAGCGGCGGCGCGGAAGTGAAGATTCCCAAAATGGAACTGAGCGGTCTTGGGAATTATGACAGGGACAAAGGCTTTGCAACAGGCAGTGTGACTGTCAACTACGAAACAAAGAAACTGACACAGGACAGAGGCCGTGCTTTTCAGGTAGACGCCATGGATGTGGACGAAACAAACTTTGCGGCAGTGGCAGGCAATGTCATGGGGGAATTCCAGAGAACAAAGGTCATTCCCGAAATTGACGCTTACCGTTACAGCACCATTGCTCAGCTGGCAGAAGCAAAGAGTAAGAAAAAAGATTACACACCGGCGGCAGACACCATTCTGGAAACACTGCTGAACGATGTGACAGAAATTCGTGATCTGGTGGGCGATGGGGAAGAAATCGTTGTGACTATGTCCGCAAAAGTGGCTGGTATGCTGGATCTGGCTAAGGGCGGCAACAATGTCATTGACAGCGGCGAATTTACTCAGGGCAATATGACACTGAAGGTAAAAGAGATCGACGGTTGCCCTATTATCCGTGTGCCTTCTGCCAGATTTAAAACAAAATACGATTTTTATGACGGTGTTTCCGGCGGCAAGGAAACAGGCGGTTTTGTGGCGGCGACAGATGCAAAAGATATCAACTGGATCATTGCTGTGAGACAGGCACCCATTGCTGTTTCCAAAACAGATGTGACACGTATTTTTGACCCCATGACAAACCAGAACGCAAATGCGTGGAAAATTGATTACAGAAAGTACCATGATCTGTGGATCACAGACAACGGCATGGAAGGTGTGCTGGTCAGCGTAAACAGCGCCGAATAAAGGCGGTGGAGCCATGAAGGAAGCAATTTTGGCAAAAATGGCGGAACTGCGGCAGGTGGGGGCGGAAGACGCCGCCCTTGCCTTTGCGGCAGAGAGAAGCATGGAAATGGTGCAGGCTTACTGCAATCTGGAGGAAATGCCAGCGGAGTTGGAACATGTTTGTGTGTGCATGGGTTTGGAAATCCATGACAAAGGCGGTTTGCAGGAAGGCGGTATTAAGGAGATCACAGAAGGAAAGGTTTCTGTGACATTTGCAGATGAAGCAGATACGGCAGGGGCATTTTTGCAGCATTATCAGGAGGAATTGAACCGTTTTCGGAAGATGCAGTGGTGAGAAAGGGGAGAAGACCATGGCAGGAAGCTGGCAGGCAGCGAAAAGGGCTGTGGAAAGTCATTTTACGGACAAATGCCGTGTGACGGAATTTACAGAGGAAGAAACGTCCTGGGGGGAAACCCGTTTCAGCGCTGTGCAGGGAAAAGAAGTGACTTGCAGGCTGGTGGAAGAAGGAGACGGCAGTGACATTGAGGGGCTGCTGGCCTATGGGCAATGGGAAGGGGTATTGTTATACCCGACGGAAAATCACATTATGGCAGGCAGTCAGGTGGAAGTGACAAAGCCAGACGGCAGGAAGGTCGTCTTTTTTACCACGGGAGAAACCCTTTCGTACAGTACTCACAAAGAAACGGTTCTCACACGGAAATGTCCCTTTTAAGGGGGTGATGCGTGATGGAAAGAAAAGATATGATGACACTGCTGAAACGGGCGGTGATTCAGGCGTTGAAAGAAGGATTTTCCCTGCCCGTGTATGGAGAACGAGTGCCCCAGAAAACAAAAGTACCCTGTTTTTCCATAACGGTAGAAGAAACGGTGCAGAAAAGGCTGTTGGGTAGGCGCAGAGCGATGGAGGCAAAGCTGAAAGTACGCTATACGGGGGCAGAAGAAAAAGACAAAAAGGAAACGGCGGCTGCGGTGGCAGATGGGCTGTATGAGGTGCTTTGGCTGGTGGGCAGTGCAGAGCGGTTTGGGGCAAGGAGTATGTCCCACACCATGACAGAGGACGGCGTGGATTTTTTGTCACTTATGGCTGGCAGATCATTGTGGAACAGCAGGAAACCCTTATGGAGCGGCTGGAATACAACGGGGAAAAGGTGATCGGATATGAAGAAAACGAAGTTTGAAAAGGCACAGCTTCTGGAAAGCAAAACACTGGGATATGGCAGGGATTTGCTGGAAGCGGTGCTGGAGAACGGAAAAACTTATACAAAGGAAGAAGCCGCAAAGGCGGCAGAGATGTATTTGAAGGGGAAAGTAAAGGAGGAGAAGTAATATGGCATTAGGCGGCGGCACTTTTTTTGGTGCAGAACAAGGTATTGCCGGGGGCGTACATCAATTTTGTATCCAGACCAAGAGCCATGGGGGTCATGGGCGAAAGAGGCGTGGTCTGCATGGGCATGGAACTGGATTGGGGCCCGCAGGAAATGATGACGGTGGAAGCGGCAGATTTCCAGACAAACGCCATGGAGGTATTTGGTTTCGGATACAGTCATGACAAAATGAAGGACATGCGAGAGCTGTTTTGTGGGGCGAAAACAGCGAAGATTTACCGCATCAATAGTGGGACTGCGGCAACGGCAAAAATCGGAGAACTGACTGTTACAGCAAAATACGGCGGTCTGCGCGGCAATGACCTGCGTGTGGTGGTGGCGGAAAACGTGGATGAAGAAGGCATGTTTGATGTGGCTACTTACATGGATATGGAACAGGTGGATGTACAGACAGTGGCGGACATTGACAGTCTGGAAGAAAACAAGTTTGTGAAATTCAGCGGCACTGGGGCACTGACAGCCACAGCGGCAACGCCTTTGACTGGTGGTACCACAGAGGAGGTTTCCGGCAGCGGATATACGGATTTTCTGGCGACGGCAGAAAAAGAGGATTTCAATGTGCTGGCATACAACGGCACAGACGAGGTGACAAAAAAACTGTTTGTGAGCTTTACAAAACGTCTGAGAGATGAGGAAGGCGTGAAGTTTGTGACAGTTCTTTATGATTATCCCCAAGCGGATTACGAGGGCATCATTTCCGTTGGTACTGCAAAAGAACTGGTTTGCTGGACAGCAGGCATGGAAGCCGGGGCGGCTGTCAACGAAAGCTTGACCAACCGCAAATATGACGGGGAATATGAAGTGGATGCCAAAGACACCAAAAGCAATTTCATCAAGGGGATTCAGGCAGGAAAATTCCTGTTTTACGATGACGGCGGCGAGGTGCGTGTACTGCGGGACATTAACTGTTTCACTTCTTTTGAAAGCAACAAAAACAGTGATTTTTCCTCTAACCGTGTGGTGAGGGTGCTGGACAGCATCGCCAATGATGTGGCAAGGATTTTCAGCCAGTATTATCTGGGCAAACGCAGCAACAACGCAGACGGCAGAAATCTGCTGAAAGCGGAAATCATTGCGTATCATGAACAGCTGTTACAGCTGGAAGCAATCGAAAACTTTACAGCGGAAGACATTACGGTGCAGCAGGGCGTGGAAAAACAGGATGTGGTGGTATACGAAAGCGTACAGCCTACCGATGCCATGGAAAAACTGTACATGAGAGTGGAAGTTGTGTAAAAGGAGGAGAAATATGGCTTATTTACGGGCAAAAGATACGGTAAACGGTGCTTTGGGCACTTGTTACGCCAGAATTGATGGGGAGCGTCACGAACTGATGCAGGTGAAAAACGTAACAGCAACTGTAAAGAAAACCAGAACGGAAATTCCCATTCTGGGTCTGACAGGGAAACAGCACAAAAGCGGCGGCTGGGAAGGCACCGGGAAAATGACGGTGTATTACGTTTCCAGTCTGTTCCGCAAGGTAATGCTGGATTATATGAAAAATGGGGTTGACACATACTTTGAGTTGATGCTGACAAACGAAGACCTACGGGGGAAACAGGAAAACAGACAGTGCTGCTCAAAGATGTGAACATTGATGAAATGGTTATCGGGAAGCTGGATGTGGATCAGTTTGCCCTGGAGGAAGATATGACATTTACCTTTGGGGACGCTGATCTGCTGGATGCTTTTGACGAACTGTAAGAAAAAGGGTGGGCGGCAGGGAAAAGGAGGAGAAGTATGCAGGAAGCGTTTTACAAAGAAAATGCAAGAGCTTTTCGGGAAAGAGAGTGTTCCATTGCGCCAAGATTTCAGCAGGATGGGAAAGAGATGCTGTGGAAGATTCGTGCCATTTCTCAGGCGGAAAACGTGGAAATCTGGAAGAAAAGCGGCGAAAATCCCAAAAGATATGAAAGCATGGTGCTGGCGGCATCGGTGGTATTTCCAGATCTGAAAGGGGCAGATTTGCAGGACAGCTACGGCGTGATGGGGGCGGAAAATCTGCTGGAAAAAATGTTGACGGCTGGGGAATTTGCCGCTTTGCAGGATGCCGTGGAAGCGGTGAATCAGTAAGGGGGGACGAGATTGTACCGATTTTATTTGAAACAGGGGGAAACACAGTTTTTGTTCCCCGTGACACCGTCACAGGTGCAGACAAAAGTGGGAAACTGTAACCAGACGGTGCAGATTTTACAGATGGGGCAGGCAAATCTGCTGAAAAATGCCGGACTGGAAGAAGTGCGGTTTAAGGCACTGTTTCCTGGCAGGCAGTATCATTTTGTGCAGGTGGAAGAAGGATTTCGAGAGCCGTCTTATTTTCTGGAACGGCTGAAGGATTTTAAAAAAGCCCAAAAGCCTGTGCAGCTCATTATTTTTCGCAGGCTGGCTGACGGCAGTCAAATTTTTTGCAGCAATGTGGAAATGGGTCTGGAAGAATATACGATTCTGGAGCAGGGCGGTGAACAGGGGGATTTTTGGGTAGAAATTTCTCTGAAGGAATACCGGAAGATGCAGAGCATTGCTTACAGACCTGCAAGCGGCGGAAATACGCTGGAAAAACAGCCGACACAACGACCTGCAAAGGAAACGGCAAAAACATATGTGGTGAAAAAGGGGATAACCTCTGGAATATCGCAAAAAAAGAACTGGGGATGGGTCAAAGTTTGGAGAGTTGGCAAAGAAGAATGGTATCAGCAATCCTTCTTTGATTTATCCCGGACAGGTCATCAAGCTGTAAGGGGGCGGAAAGATGGAATTTCGGATTTTGATTGCCCATAACGGTACGGTGTATGACGCTACGCCTGTGACATTGGAAGGTGTGGAACTTGTCCAAAGTATTCGTATGGAGGCGGGTTGTCTACGGTTTTCTGTGGTACGGGATGGCATTTTGAACTTTGTGGAAGGGGATAAGGTGCAGTTTTATGTGGATGGGCTTCTGCGATTTTCAGGATGGGTTATGACAAAAGAGAGAACTTCGGCACAGATCATTGCGGTAACAGCTTATGATATGCTTTTTTATCTGGCGAAAAACAAGGACACTTATGTGTACTGGGACAAGACGGCAACGGAAGTGGCAAAAATGATTGCCACAGGAGCTGGGCTGCCTGTGGGAACCATGACGGATACGGGATGGAAGATTCCCCAGCGGATTGAGGAAGGGCAGACCTTGCTGGATATGATTCAGTCGGCTTTGGACTTGACGGAAAAAGCGACAGGAAAGGAATATTATTTCTTTGACGGCGGCGGCAGGCTGATGCTGCGGGAACGGCAGGAGTTGGTGACAAATGGGGTGCTCCGCTGCGACGGGGGAATCAGTGATTACTGGTATCGGACGGACATCAGCAAGGACACTTGCAATACAGTGAAGCTCTATCAGGCTGGGCGAAAGGAAACAGAACATCTGGCGTTTCAGGCAGAGAATGCGGAGAAGGTGGGGACATGGGGGAAATTGCAGTATTACGCTCATGTGCCTTTTACCTTGACAGAAGCACAGCTGAAGGAAATGGCAGAAAGTGTTTTGCAGGAAAAATGCCGGGTAGTGAAAGAATTGACTGTGGAGAACATCAATGGGGATTTGTTTTTGACAGCGGGACAGTCAGTATATTTGGAAATTCCCGATCTGGCGGAGATTGGCATTGCCAAAATGAGCCTTATTGAGAAATCCACCCATATTTTCAAAGATGGGGAACACAAAATGAAGCTGGAAATGAGAGTGGAGGAGTAACATGAGAGAGTTGGAATGTTTTTTCAGGAAAACTGCTATCTGCCACCAAATGAGAAAATCATGGTGTCTGACAGATTTGAAGATGGAGAGCTGCTTTGGGAAATTCGGGCGGTAAGAGAAGCGGAACTGCGAAAAATGGAAAAAGAAACAGAAGAAAATCTCTGTGCGGCGGCGGTGGTTTTTCCTGACTTGCAGGATAGGAAGCTATGGGAAAGCTATGGAGCAAAAAGCAGTGCGGAAGTGCTGCAAAAAATGCTGACACCGGCAGAATATCTGCGTCTGCAAAAGGCAGTTATGGTACTGAACGGATTTCAGAAGCGAAAGGCAGAGCGGAGAGAAACGGCAAAAAACTGATACGGGAGGGCATTGACGAGGCGGATTATGCCAGTTATGCCCTCCGAAAGTATGGTGTGCGTCCCAAGGAATGGGTGCAGATGGATTTGGCAGAGCGGATGTTTTACTGCGCTGTCATTGATTTGGAAATAGAAAAAATGCAGGAGGCGGAAAGGGGGTAAGGTATGGAAATATCATCTTTTCTGAAAATGTGGATGGATGTCTGGAATGAGGCAGAGAAAAAGGGGCTGAAGATGCCAGAGGAAGCGGTGGCTTTTCAGAAAAAAGAAGCGGGAAATGATGAAGTTATGAAAGAAATCATCAAGTTTTTGCCGAAAAGGGATTTTCTGTCAGAGGATGAGAAAACAACAGCGGATTCCTTGGAGAAGATTGGTTCTCAAAAAAATTTGATGGCGATTTTGGAAAAAGGACAGACAGAAAAAGAAAGCATTTCTTTTTTGGAAGAGAGAAAAAAGAAGATTGCTGCCAATATGGAAGTTGTTGGAGAGAGAATACAGGAAAGTAGACAGGGGAAGGCAGAAGAAGTTTTTGGATGGAACAGTCTGAAAGAACTGCAAAAATGCCGACGGAGATGGCTGGAACAGGAATGGAAAAAATGGGAGAAACACTGCTTTTACCGATATTTGCAGCAGATGGTACAGAAGGAGAAATTCTGCGGCTGCTGCGGCAATGGCAGAAAAAAGAGAATACTGCTGAAGCATCGCAGCAGATTTCCATTTCCATTGGGCAGGTGCGGGAAAGCGCCGATGTGAATCAGGTTATGGAGGCATTGACGGCAAAACTGCGGGAAGCCCATCTTTCCGGCGCGAGAAAGGCAAGAGGGGGTTAAGGAATGATAGAGTTATTGAAGGAAATTGCTTTGGAGGCTGCGGACAGAGGCAGTATGGCGGATTTTTGTACGGGAACCGTTGTAGCGGCGGCACCCCTTTCCATTCAAATTGAAAATGGCCCTTTGCTGCCAGAGCGGTTTTTACTTTTGAGCAGAAATGTGACGGAGCATGAGGAGTTGGGGCAGATTCGCACATGGACAGAGGCGGAAGGAGACCGATGGTCTTTTTACCGCATGATTCGAGGAACAGCTTTGCAGGATGGAGAAAAAGTGCTGATGGCAAAGACAGCAGGGGGACAGCAGTATATTGTGCTGGACAGAGTGAAAGGAGGAGGGCAATGATTCCCACAGGAACGGAACGATTGATACTGGATACATCAGCGCATATGCCCTCCATGACATATCGTATGTCAGAAGAAAAAAGGAAGTTCGTGGGGCTTTGGACGGCATGGAAGCGGTGAAACAGGCCGTTTACAAGATATTGCAGACGGAACGGTACAAATATGTCATCTATGACTGGAATTATGGTGTGGAGCTGGAAGACCTTTTTGGAAAAGCAGTCAGTTTTGTGATTCCGGAGCTGCAAAGAAGAATCACAGAGGCGCTTCTTGCTGATGACCGTATCGAAGCGGTGACGGATTTTTCTTTTCAAACGGAAAAGGGCAGTGTGACGGCGACTTTTCGGGTGCAGACTATATGGGGGGATTTGGAGGCAGAAAGGACGGTGGAAATCTGAATGTACGAAAGCTATGAAGAATTGATGGAAAGAAAACTGGCAATGACCCAGGACAAAAGGGACAGACGGCAGGGGAGTCTGATCTTTGATGCCATGGGGCCAAACGCGGCAGAAACAGCGGCTTTTTATGCGGATCTGACCATGCTGGAAAACAGAACCTTTGCGGATACGGCAACTGGGGATGATTTGACCAGACGATGTGCGGAACGAGGTGTCATGCGAAAAGAGGCAACCAAGGCGACTTTTTACGGAAGTTTTACAGATGCAGAAGGAGAAGCCTATCCGCTGAAACAGGGAGAGCGGTTTTACCTGGAGCCTTATTACTATCAGGTTCTTATGGAAGAAAACGGCAGAGTGGTGCTGGAATGCGAAACAGCCGGAGAGGACGGCAACAGTTATTTGGGGACGCTGCTGCCAGTGAACCATCTGGAAGGGTTGGCAGAGGCGAAACTGACGGAACTGCGGACAGACGGTGAGGATGCAGAAAGCGACGATATGCTGCGGAAACGGTATATGGACAGTTTTTCGGCTGATGCGTTTGGGGGAAATATTGCGGACTACAAGCTGAAAGTTGGGGCTTTGCAGAATGTGGGCGGCGTGAAAGTCTATCCCGTATGGCAGGGCGGCGGTACTGTAAAGTTAGTCATCATCGACCAAGGGTGGAAAGCGCCCACCGAAATGGAACTGGAGGCTTTGCAGAAAGAAATCGACCCGGAGAAGCGGGGAGAAGGATATGGGCTTGCACCCATCGGGCACAAAGTAACAGTGGAAGGTGTAACAGAAGTCAAATGCAATATTTCCATGGAGATCACCTGGCAGGCGGATGCTGACACGGAAAGCGGCAAACGTGAGATACAGGAAAGAATTGAAGCATATCTTCTGGAGCTGCGAAAGACATGGGCAGAGGCGGAATATCTCATTGTCAGAATCAGTTATCTGGAATCGGCGGCTCTTGCTGCGACAGGAGTGCTGGATGTGCAGAACTGTACCATCAATGGACAGGAAAGTAATTTGCAGATGCAGGCGGATGAAATTCCTGTTCTGGAAGGATTTGAGGTGGTGACATGACGGCACAGAGATATTTACGGTATTTACCTGACTTTTTGGCGGAATATGCGGAATTTCAGAAACTGGGAGAAATAGAAGGAGAAATTCTGGAAGAAGAAGCCAAGGCAAAGCAGGAGATGGAGCAGGATCAATGGATTTTGACTGCTACAAGAAAAGGGCTTTTGCGCAGGGCTGTCATGATGGGGCTCTTCGTATCGGAAACAGAAGATACGGAAACTTTGCGGGAAAGGGTGCTTTCTTACTGGAACAGCAGGCGGCCATACACATTTTTTTATGATGCAGGAATGGCTGGATACTTTTTGCGGTGCAGGGAATTATCAAGCGAAGCTGGATCATGGAGCTTATCGGCTGACCATTGTGCTGGAGCTGAAAGAAAAGCAAAAGAAGGAACAGATTTTGTCATACTGGAAGACATTGATTCCGGCAAATCTGGTCTTTGAGGTACTGTTCAATACCAATACCCATGGAAAAGTGGGAGCACTGAATCATGGAGAGCTGAAAGAAAGCGGCTGGACTTATGGAGAGATTCCTTTTGCGGATCTGTCTGGATATATGAAAGTATCAGAATATGTTTAGAATACATGGGTTTGTTTTTCGGAAGAAACGGAAAGGATTGAATAAAAAATCTTTTCCGTTTTTTCTTTGTCGGAAAAATGATATTTTTCTTAAAATCCCTTTGAAAGCCTGACTTTTTTGGAAAAAGACTTGCAGGCAGAGCGGTAGTATGATACAATACTTTTACTGTTTGAAAATGAGAATGGTTTTTTGTGACCATTACAAATAATATTGGGAGGTTTTGACACATGGCAACACTTGGTTTAGTATTATCCGTTGTAATGATTATTCTGTCTGTATTACTGTGCATTATCATTCTGTTACAGTCCAAACGTTCTGCTGGTCTGGGCGCAATTGGCGGCGGCGGCAGCGGAGACACATACTGGAGCAAAAATAAAGGCAGTTCCATGGAAGGCGCTTTGGAAAGATACACAAAAATCGGCGGCGCTCTGTTCATGATTCTGGCACTGGTAATCAATCTGATTGGATAAGAACGAGCGAGGGATGCAGAAATGCGTCCCTTTTTTTGTAGAAAGAAAGGAGAAAAGGAGGAACTATGGAGAAAGAACAATTACAGGAAAGAAAAAGAACGCATTCTGGAATGTATGAAAAGTCCGGCATATGTACCCATGAAACGAAAAGACATGCGTGTGCTGTTGGGTGTGCCGGAAGAAGATCGGACATATTTTGAACAAATCATCGCAGAACTCATCGATGAAGGAAAAATATTTGAAACAAAAAGAGGAAAATTGGCTGTACCGGAAGCTTTGCAGATGGCAACAGGAACATTCATCAGTCATGCAAAGGGCTTTGGTTTTGTAACACCAGATGAAGGCGGTGCGGATATTTTCATTCCCGCGTCAGAAACCAACGGTGCTTTGCAGAAAGACAGAGTGCTGTATAAAGTGACCGGTGGCGGCGGCAGCGGCAGAAAAGCAGAAGGTACCATTATTCGCGTGCTGGAAAGAGGCATGACCCGTCTGGTTGGTCTCTTTGAACAGGTGAAAGGCTTCGGCTTTGTCACAGCAGACGACAAAAAGGTCGCAAAAGATATTTTCATTTCCAGAGAAAATACCATGGGTGCAGTGACTGGGCATAAAGTTGTGGTAGAAATCACAGACTACGGTGAAGACAGACGGAATCCAGAAGGGAAGATCATTGAGATTCTGGGGCACATCAACGACCCCGGTGTGGATATTCTTTCTGTAATCCGCAGATATGAACTGCCTGTGGAATTCCCTGATGAAGTGTATCAGGAAATCGAAAATGTGGAATTGGAAATCAATGAAAAAGAAATGATGGGCAGAGAAGATTTGCGCAATGTACTGACCATCACCATCGATGGGGAAGATTCCAAAGACTTGGACGACGCTGTTTCCCTGACAAAACTGGATAACGGAAATTATGAACTGGGTGTGCATATTGCGGACGTTTCCCATTATGTGCAGGAACATACTGCTTTGGACAAAGAGGCTTACGAAAGAGGTACCAGTGTGTATCTGGTAGATCGGGTGATTCCTATGCTGCCCCATAAGCTGAGCAACGGCATTTGTTCCCTGAATCCTCATGAAGATCGCCTTGCACTGAGCTGCATCATGGAAATCGACCACAGAGGGTATGTGGTGAACCACCGTGTAGTCAACTCTGTGATTTATTCCGATTACCGCATGACCTACACAGCCGTAAGGGAGATTCTGGAGGACAAGACACCGGAACTTTTGGAAAAATATGCGGAAATCGTTCCCATGTTGGAAGAAATGAATGAACTCAGAGAAATTCTGGTGGCAAAACGGAAAAAACGCGGTTCTGTAAACTTTGATCTGCCGGAATCAAAATCATTTTGGACGAGCAGGGTAAACCCATTGACATCAAGCCCTATGATCGGAATATTGCCACAAACCTCATTGAGGAATTTATGTTGGTCTGCAACGAAACCGTTGCGGAAAACTTCTTCTGGCAGGAAATTCCCTTTGTGTTCCGCTCCCATCAGGAGCCTGACGGAGAAAAAACAGAAAAAATGGAACAGTTCATCCGTGGCTTTGGCTATCGTGTGAAGAAGAAAGACGGAGAAATCCATCCCAGAGAAATCCAGCGGGTGCTGGCAGAAGCGGAAGGCAAGCCGGAAGAACGTATCATCACTCGCATGGTGCTGCGCAGCATGATGCAGGCAAGATACACAGCGGATAATCAGGGACATTTTGGTCTGGCGGCAAAATATTACTGCCACTTCACATCACCCATACGCCGTTATCCTGACTTGGAAATCCATCGTCTCATCAAACTCACATTGGCAGGAGAAATGAGCGGCAAACGGGAACAGTCTTATCGGAAGAAAATGCCGGACATTGCCCAGCATTGTTCCAAGCGTGAACGTGTGGCAGAGGACGCCGAACGGGATACAGATGCACTGAAGAAAGTAGAATTCATGCTGGATAAAATCGGTGAAACTTATGAAGGCATCATTTCCGGCGTTACCAACTGGGGTATTTATGTGGAACTGGCAAACACCGTGGAAGGTATGGTTGCTCTGAATCAGCTGGATGATGACTATTATGAATTTGACGACAGAAACATGCAGGTAGTAGGCAAGAGAGGTGGAAAGATTTATCGCCTTGGCGATGCTGTGCAGGTGACTGTGGCAAAAGTATCCAAAGAATTGGGAACCATTGATTTTGTATTCGCGGAAGAAGCCTTTGAATTTTAAATGATTATCTGGTCAAAAGCTGGAATCCGATGATGATTTCAGCTTTTGACGGAGATTTTTCCTGTATGGAGGTTGCTTCTTTGGCAGAATATATGGAAGAAATGTATTTCGAGATTTGCGAAAGCTGTCATATTTCTTTCGAAATTTGTAACAGAAACGTCATTTGATTTTTTTGGAATCTGTGATATAATCTATCATGCAGAAGAAAACGCAAAAAGTAGACAGAACGGAAGTGAACCAATGGCAAAGGGAAACGGCACAAAGCTGATCGCACAGAATAAAAAAGCATATCATGATTATTTTATCGAAGACGTGTATCAGGCAGGCATTTCTCTCGTTGGCACAGAAGTGAAAAGTCTGCGGGCTGGCAAATGCAGTCTGAAGGAAAGCTTTATCCGCATTGAAAATGGGCAGGCTTTCATTATGAACATGCATATCAGTCCTTATGAACAGGGGAATATCTTCAATAAAGATCCTCTGCGCACCAGACGTTTGCTGCTGCACAAAAACGAAATCCGCAAGATCGCCGCACAGGTGCAGGCTGCCGGATATACGGTGGTACCTTTGAAGGTCTACTTCGACCGCAGTCTGGTAAAAGTGGATATCGCGCTGGCAAAAGGTAAAAAACTCTATGACAAGCGTGAGACCATTGCCAAAAACGACATGCGTCGTCAGGCGGAAAAAGAGTTTAAGATTCGTAATCTTACTTTATAAGACACACGGGGATGTAATGGTTTCGACGGGAGTCTTGAAAGTAGGGATAGCCATCCGCAGGCCGGTGAACTGCGTCATCAAGCCGGAAACTTTTCTAAAAAGAAACGACAACAATAAATTAGCATACGCTGCCTAATTGCGGCAGCTGTCAACCCCCGGATTCCTGCCGCCGGGGAGCTTGGCATCGACTTGGCGGGGCACTTTTTCGCTTAAGCTTTGCGGCGGAAAAAGACTCATGAAGCTACCAAGGAACATAGCCTGTCATTCGGCGATGGTCTGAGGGAATTCTAAAAGACTGACTGTGATGGGAGAAGTTCTTACAGATGGGTTTTCGGACAGGGGTTCGACTCCCTCATCTCCATTCTGAGAACAAAATAAACTTTGCTGTATGAAGCGGCAAAAGGGGATTTTATCTCGATTTGTTCCAAAAATTGCGCAGAAGATTTCTTCTGCGTTTTTTGGATAATTTATGCGAAAAAAGGGGGATTTACATGAGAAAGAAATTATCATTGTTGTTTATGGCGCTTTTTCTGTTTATGGGCGTACCGCAGATGGCGCAGGCAGCAGAATATCCGTATGAGGTAGAAGTCAATCTGACACAGAATGTGGTTACTGTTTATAAAAAAGATGCCGCTGGGAAGTATACGGTGCCTGACCGCGCCTTTGTCTGCTCCGTAGGCCCTGCTACACCCACCGGTACATTCCGTACAACAGATAAATATGTATGGCGTGCCCTGTTCGGCAATGTTTACGGACAGTATGCCACACGTATCACCGGCAGCATCCTGTTCCATTCCGTACCTTATTATACTATGTACGATAAAGGCTCTCTGGAATATCTGGAATATAACAAATTGGGGACATCTGCTTCCATGGGATGTGTGCGTCTGACTGTGGAAAACGCAAGATGGATTTATGATAACTGTCCTGCGGGTACTACCATCCGTATGGTGAAGAACAACAATCCTTTGCCCATCCAGCCGGAACAGCCCCAGAAGCTGAATGTCAATGATACAAAGCTGAGAGGCTGGGATCCAACAGACCCTGATCCCGCAAACCCTTGGCATAAAGTTCTGCCAGACCATGCCAGGATGGAAAGCATCAATGTCAAAAGCCCCAGAAGCAGTTTTGCTGTGGACGCTTTTTATGGCGGCGGTACTTATTATCTGACAGCAGATGATGCCAGCAGAGTATTTGCGCAGTTGGGCAAAACCATTTCTCTGCCTGTTTCTCCTGCTGATACCACCCGCGCCATGGGAACTTCCAAGATCACATACCAAGGGAAAACAACAGAAGTATCCTATTGTATTTATGAAGGAAAAACATATTACAAGCTGCGGGATCTGGCTGTGATGACAGAAACAGATATTTCCTGGAATGCGCAGACAGAAGATATTGTTCTTTCTGATGCCAAGGAGCCAAGCTGGTTGAATCGCGTATTGATCCGCAGAAATCTGGCGGTAGAACTCTCCGCATAATAATGAGAAACAAAGCCTGCATGATTTCGTCATGCGGGCTTTTTCTATGGCTTCTTGGGAATCATATTTTGGGATTTCTTAAAAAATCTGTCAATTATACTAATTTTTCAGTGGTTTTGTTGATTTTTCCTCGTCATTGTGGTATGATGCTCGGGAAAAACCCAAAGAAAGAGGGAAAAATATGGGATGGAAAAAATTAACGGTCATTGTTGTGGCAGCGGCAGCGCTGGTAGGCGGCGCACTGTCCCTTTCCATGTACCTGACCAGACAGCAGGAACTGGAAATGGAAGTGGCAGACGAAAACCGCAGCCTCCACAGGCAGGTGATACCACAACACTGGCAGATATGGAAAATATGCCGATCTATTACGATGATGAAGAAGTTCTGCTTCTGCCTGTCAGAAATGTGGTGGAAGGTCTGGGCGGCAGTGTTGCCTGGGATCGTGAGAAAAAAGCCACAGAGATTTCTTTTTATGGAAAGAAATTGCTTTTGAACCGCGGCAGCAGAGATGCCCAGCTCAATGGTTATGAAATTACACTGGATCGGGAAGTGGAAGCCATCAATGGCTGTCTGTATGTATCTTCCGATGTGTTTTCTGATTATTTCGCCACAGAAGTTATCTGGGACAGCAGTCAGCAGCTGGTGACCATCAAAACAGGTGATAATACAAAACCTGTCATTGCGGGACGTATGCTGGAAGGCGTAGACGGAGAGAGAAATTACTCTGCGGAAATTCCAGTTGTGGTTGGTCTGAACGATATCAGTTATGAAAAAAAGTCTGAATGATGCTTTTGAATCTTTTGCACTGGAACAGCTGGCATCTTTCCCTAATGTAGTTCCTGCGGAAGAAGCCAAAGAAGCGGCGGAAGAAGCAGAAGCGGTAGAACAGTCTGGCGAAGGAGAAGCAGATGCCCAGGCTGAAGGGGAAGCAAATGCAGAAACAGAGACCAATGCGGAACCAGAAGCAAATGCGGAACAGGAAGAAGGGGCAGAAGAAACTGCGGACATGCCCAAACCCGATCATGTACGCCTTGGTTTTGTGAAAGGCTATATGGGTGTGGACTTCCTTTCCTTCTATTGGGAAGTGGATGTAGACGGTAAATTGTCCAGTCAAGGTGTCAATATTGACCTGCAAGGACAAAAATATGTAAATATTTTCGATTTGACAGCCAGCAGAGACATTGAAACAGAACTTCATGTCTATGCGGAGGACGTAGATCCGGAAAATTATTACATTTCCGCGGACAAAGAATGGATTTTGCTTTCCAATGACGAAGAAAACGGCACATATCAGGCAGTTTCCGTACCTGCGGAAATGGCACAGAGTGTTTGGAAGGACAAATACAAGTTTTTAATTGCATAAATAGATGTTTCAAAGCACCTCTATGAAACTTTCATAGGGGTGCTTTTATGTATACAATATATTTTTTTCATGTTTGATATTTTCATATCAATCTGAAACGGAGTGTATAGATTCAAGTACAAAATATCACAAAGAAAAAAGGCTTTGTCTGACATATAAGCGCCGCATTTTTGCAGATACATCGAGAAAATGTCTATAAATTGCATAAAAATATTTTTTTATACATGACAGGCACCGTCAATTCGCACAAAGGGTCTTTTGTTAGAAACATAACGGTTTTATTTCCATTTTGCGGTTGAAATCGTCAGAATTTGATTGTATAATAAACAGGAACTTGAAGCAGTGCTGCGGTCAGGCAAAAGGGGCACGTTGTATGACAAGAGTGTCTTTGCAGATGTATCTACACCGGGCAGGCAGCACGGCATGCACGGCTTTCCGTGCAGACCTAGGGATTTCCCGAAAGCAAAGTTTTGTAAAATACAGAAGATTTACAAAATAAGGAGGAGAACAAAAAATGTCTAAAGTAATGAAAACGATGGACGGTAACGAAGCTGCTGCATACGCTTCCTATGCGTTTACAGAAGTAGCTGGTATTTTCCCCATCACACCTTCCTCCCCAATGGCTGAAAAAACAGACGATTGGGCAGCAAATGGCAAGAAAAACCTTTTTGGTCAGACTGTTAAAGTAGTAGAAATGCAGTCTGAAGCAGGCGCTTCCGGTACCGTACACGGTTCCCTGGCAGCTGGCGCTCTGACAACAACTTATACAGCATCTCAGGGTCTGCTGCTGATGATCCCCAACATGTACAAAATCTCCGGCGAACTGCTTCCCGGTGTATTCCATGTAACAGCTCGTGCGCTGGCAGCTCACGCTCTGTCTATCTTTGGTGACCACTCCGACGTTATGGCTTGTCGTCAGACAGGTTTCGCTCTGCTGGTTTCCAACAGCGTACAGGAAGTTATGGATCTGGCTTGCGTAGCACATCTGTCCGCAATCAAAGGCCGTGTACCTTTCCTGCATTTCTTTGATGGTTTCCGTACATCCCACGAAATCCAGAAAATCGAATGCATCGACTATGATGAACTGGCTAAAATCATCGACATGGATGCAGTTAACGCATTCAAGAGAAACGCGCTGAACCCTGAACATCCCGTTATCAGAGGTACAGCTCAGAACCCTGACATCTACTTCCAGGCTCGTGAAGCAGCAAACAAATTCTATGATGCTCTGCCTGCAGTAGTAGAAGAATACATGGGTGAAATCAACAGAATCACAGGCAGAGATTACAAACTGTTCAACTACTATGGTGCTCCCGATGCTGAAAGAATCATCATCGCTATGGGCTCCGCTTGTGAAGCTATTGAAGAAACAATCGACTACCTGGCAGCTAAAGGCGAAAAAGTTGGTCTGGTTAAAGTTCACCTGTTCAGACCTTTCGTTGCTGAAAAACTGCTGGAAGCTATCCCTAAAACAGTTAAGAAAATCGCTGTTCTGGATAGAACAAAAGAACCCGGCGCACAGGGCGAACCTCTGTACATGGACGTTTGCACAGCAATGTTCGAAGTAGAAAACGCTCCTGTTGTTGTTGGCGGCCGTTATGGTCTGGGTTCCAAAGACGTTACACCTGCACAGTTCATCGCTGTATATGCTAACCTGTCTCTGGACAAACCCAAAAACCACTTCACAATCGGTATCGTGGACGACGTAACCAACCACTCTCTGGAAGTTGGCGAAGAAGTTAACGTTACAGGTGATGACGGCACAATCAGCTGCAAATTCTGGGGTCTGGGCGCTGACGGTACTGTTGGTGCTAACAAAAACTCCATCAAAATCATCGGTGACCACACAGACATGTACGCACAGGCTTACTTCAGCTACGACTCCAAAAAGTCCGGCGGTATCACACAGAGCCACCTGCGTTTCGGTCACAAACCTATCCGCTCCACATACCTGGTTAAGACAGCAGACTTCGTTGCTTGTCACAAACAGGAATATGTAAATCTGTACGACATGGTTACAGAACTGAACGAAGGCGGTACATTCCTGCTGAACACAACTTGGACAGTAGAAGAACTGGAACAGCACCTGCCCGCTAAACTGAAAAGACAGCTGGTTGCTAAAAAAGCAAACTTCTACATCATCAATGGTACAGAAATTGCTAAAGAAATCGGTCTGGGCAACAGAATCAACACTGTACTGCAGGCTGCATTCTTCAAACTGGCAAACATCATCCCCATTGACCAGGCTGTTGAATACATGAAAGCTGCTATCACAAAATCCTATGGTAAGAAGGGTGACACAATCCTGAACATGAACTACGCTGCTGTTGACCGTGGTGTAGACGGTGCAGTGAAAGTTGAAATCCCTGCTTCCTGGGCAACTGCAGAAGATGCAGAAGCAGCAGCTGCTAGAAAATCCACAGAATTCGTTGATAAAGTTGTAGCTCCTATGAACGCACAGGAAGGCGACAAACTGCCCGTATCCGCATTCTCCGGCAGAGAAGACGGTACATTCCCTTGCGGTACAGCTGCTTACGAAAAACGTGGTGTTGCTGTTGACGTACCCGAATGGAACGCTGAAAACTGTATCCAGTGTAACCAGTGCTCTTATGTATGTCCTCACGCTTCAATCCGTCCCGTACTGCTGACAGAAGAAGAAGCTGCAAAAGCTCCTGCTACATTCAAAGCAGTAGACGCTAAAGGCGGCGCTGCATTTGCTGGTCTGAAATACAGAATGCAGGTTTCCGCTCTGGACTGCCTGGGCTGCGGTAGCTGTGCAGTAGTATGCCCTGCTCCTAACAAAGCTCTGGTTATGAAACCTCTGGCTACACAGGAAGCTGGAGTTGCTAACTGGGATTACGCAATCGACGAAGTTGCTCCTAAAGCTAACCCTATGGGCAAAGGTTCCGTGAAAGGTTCTCAGTTCGAACAGCCTCTGCTGGAA
Organism: Clostridia bacterium UC5.1-1D10; assembly: GCA_001304995.1. Classification (GTDB taxonomy): domain Bacteria; phylum Bacillota; class Clostridia; order Lachnospirales; family Anaerotignaceae; genus Anaerotignum. Next base: position 28,754 of record BBZU01000023.1, read on the forward strand.
TTCTCCGGCGCATGCGCAGGCTGTGGCGAAACACCTTACGCAAAACTGGTAACACAGCTGTTTGGTGATAGAATGTACGTTGCAAACGCAACAGGCTGCTCCTCCATCTGGGGTGGTTCCGCACCTTCTATGCCTTACACAACAAATAAAGATGGCCGTGGTCCCGCTTGGGCTAACTCCCTGTTCGAAGACAACGCAGAATATGGTCTGGGTATGGCTTCCGCTGTTAAACAGATGAGAAACGGTCTGAAAGAAAAACTGGAAAACCTGAAAGCAATCGACGCTTCCGTTGCAGGTGTTGTTGATGCTTGGGTTGAAACAATGTTCGATGGTGAAAAATCCAGAGAAGCATCCGACGCTCTGGTAGCTGCACTGGAAGGCTATGCTGGCACAGATGCAGAAGCTAAGAACATCGTTTCCTACGTACTGGAAAACAAAGATCAGCTGGTTAAAAAATCTCAGTGGATCTTCGGTGGTGACGGCTGGGCTTACGATATCGGTTACGGCGGTCTGGACCACGTACTGGCTTCCGGCGAAGATGTAAACGTTCTGGTATTCGATACAGAAGTTTACTCCAACACAGGCGGTCAGGCTTCCAAAGCTACTCCTGCTGGTGCAGTTGCTCAGTTCGCTGCTTCCGGTAAGAGAGTTAAGAAAAAAGACCTGGGTATGATGGCTATGAGCTATGGCTACGTTTACGTTGCACAGGTTGCAATGGGCGCAGACAAGAACCAGCTGGTAAAAGCTCTGCTGGAAGCTGAAAGCTACCATGGTCCTTCCCTGATCATCGCTTACGCTCCTTGTATCAACCACGGTCTGAAAGGCGGCATGAGCGGCGCTCAGAACGAAATCAAACGTGCAGTTGAAGCAGGTTACTGGCATATGTTCAGATTCAACCCTACTCTGAAAGAAGAAGGCAAGAACCCCTTCACTCTGGATTCTAAAGAACCCACAGCAAGCTTCAGAGACTTCCTGCTGAGCGAAGTTCGTTACAGCGCACTGCAGAGAACATTCCCCGAAGTAGCGGAAGAACTGTTCGAACAGTCCGAAAAGAACGCAAAAGAAAGACTGGAAAACTACAAAAGACTGGCTAACCAGTAATCAGGTTTCACAGGATTTCAAAATGAAATAAAAAACAGGCGTTGCCTGATCAAATGGAGAGATTTCCCGCAAGGGAAGTCTCTCTGTTTTTTATGTCTTCTTCAGACAATATTACAATTTTATTGAGATTGGAAAAAATTGCTTTTTTCCAAAAGGAAAATAGTGTATACTCACAGTATGGAAGTGAAGGAGGGGGTTATTGCGTATGCGTCAAACGCTGAAAAACTGTAAAAGAATTGTCATTAAGGTAGGTACCGCAACCATTACCTATCCCAATGGCAGATTGAATTTGAAACGGATCGAAGAACTGGCATGGGTGCTGACAGACCTGCGCAACCGGGGCATGGATGTGGCGTTGGTCACCAGTGGTGCCATTGGCGTAGGCGCTGTGCGTATGTCAATGCCTTCCCGTCCCACTGTTACCAGGGAAAAACAGGCAGCGGCGGCAGTTGGTCAGGCAATGCTGATGCAGATCTATCATAACTTTTTTGATCGGTATAATCAGACAGTTGCCCAGATTTTGCTGACAAAAGAAGAAATGGGCACAGAAGAAAGATATACCAACACCCATAATACATTTGAAACATTGTTTGAAATGGGCATCATTCCCATTGTCAATGCCAATGACACCATTTCTACATACGAAATCGAATTTTCCGATAACGATCGCCTTTCTGCCATGGTGGCGGAGGTAACAGGCGCAGATCTGCTGGTATTGTTGACAGATATTGACGCTCTGTATGACAAAAATCCCAGAGAGCACGCAGACGCGAAGCGGATTTCTTATGTGGAAAAAGTAACGCCGGAAATCGAACAGATGGCAAGCGGAAAAGGTTCTGCTTTCAGTGTAGGCGGTATGCAGACAAAACTGGAAGCGGCAAAAATCTGTGAGAAAGCCGGAACAGCCATGGCCATTGCCCATGGGGAAGACCCTACGGTAATCCATCGGATTTTGGCTGGCGAAGATGTAGGAACTTGCTTTGGAGAAGGAATCAAAAGGAGAGATGAACGATGAGTTTTTGCCCGAAATGTGGAAGAGAAATTATAGATGAAAGTTTGGGCTGTCCTATTTGCGGTGTAAAAGAAAATACCCGTCCCGAAACAACACAGGCTGATGACCAGCCTGCGGAAAAGGTGAATTCTTTTACCGTAGAGGATGCCAAAGGCACTTATCAGAAATTTGAAAGCACAGAAAATACTAGCGGCGGCACATGGGCAAGTGGCGGTACCAACACAGAATATAAGCCTGTCAATGAACAGGGAATCCATCCTGCCCTGAAAGTCATTGTTATCGTGCTGATTATTCTGGTAGGCGGTATTGGTGCCATTGCCGGTCTTATTGCCGGTATTGCTCTGATGAAGAGTCCCGTGGAAGATAATCAGAAGTTTGGTAAACTGATTACCATCATCAGTGCTGTTATGCTGGGCCTGAGCCTGATCTGCTGCATCATTGGTGGTCTGTCTGGTTTGGCAGCTGTACCTTATTCTGTAAGTTATAACTTCTGAGAATCATGAATGTATTTGATTTTTTTGGCTCTGCTGTCTGTCACCAGATGGCAGAGCGCAGTTTTTTCTGGGGAAGCTGTCAAAGTCCGCTCTGTGCCCGTTGTACAGCCATTGAAGGCGGTATTGTACTGGGTGTGATATTCTTATGGCTGGCGGGGAGAAAAGACGGAAATCGCCCGTTTTCACCCTCTGGTATGGTGCTGGCAGCTTTGTCTTTCCTGCCAATTGCCATTGATGGTGTGGGCAGTTATCTGGGTTTTTGGCAGAGCAACAATTTGCTCCGTGTGTTGACAGGGGCATTGGCTGGATACGGACTGCCGGGGCTGTTTTTGCTGGCAGCAAATTTTTCTCCTGCCAAAGAAAATATAAACCCTGTTTATAAAAACACAGGAGAGCAGATAGGTCTGCTGCTGGCGGCGGTAGCTTATGGTCTGCTGGTATGGCTGGGGATTTTGCCGTATTTCCTTGTTGCCCTTGTGTCAGCAGTGGGGGTTGTCTGTTTTTATGGCTGCTTCTGGTTTCTCATATTGCGTACGATGACAGCAGGAAAGAAATTTCCTTGTTTTCCTTTGTCATTGGCGGGAGGACTTTTCACTGTATTTGTGGTGGCAACAATTGTGCAAAGAATTTCATAGAGAATCGAAAAAAAGCTGTTTTTTTCCATGGGGTACAAGTATAATGGAAAGAAACGGCTTTTTTGATTAAGGAGGCAGTTATATTTATGAGTATGTTGACAGAAATGGGAAAACAGGCGAAAGAAGCGGCAGTGGTTCTTTCTGTGCTTCCCACACCCAGAAAAAATAAAGCCCTTTGTCATGCGGCAGATGCTTTGCTGGCAGCAAAGGATGAAATTTTGGCAGCCAACAAGGCAGATGTGAAAGCGGCAGTAGAAGCAGGCATCAAAGGTGCATTCATTGACCGTCTGACACTGACAGAAAAACGACTGGAAGAAATGGCAGATGGCTTAAGACAGGTGGCATCTCTGGATGATCCCGTAGGCAAGGTATTGTCCATGAAAACATTGGATAACGGTTTGATTATTGGGCAGAAACGTGTGCCCATGGGCGTTATCGGCATCATTTTTGAAGCCCGCCCCAATGTAACAGCAGATGCTTTTGGTCTTTGTCTGAAAGCCGGCAGTGCGGTCATTCTCCGCGGCGGTAAGGAAGCCATTGGCACTAACAAAAAAGTAGTTTCTGTATTCCAGAAAGCATTGGAAGAAGAAGGTCTGCCCGGTGCTTGCGTACAGATTGTGCAGGATACCAATCGGGAAACAGCAAATGAAATGATGCGCCTCAATGGCTATCTGGATTTGCTCATTCCCAGAGGCGGCGCAGGGCTCATTCAGAATGTGGTGCAGAATAGCACCGTTCCTGTTATCCAAACGGGTGTGGGCAACTGCCATGTCTATGTGGATGAAAGCGCGGATTTGGAAAAAGCAGTGCGCATTGTCATCAATGCCAAAACACAGCGTCCCGGTGTTTGCAATGCCTGCGAAAGCCTGCTGGTGCATGAAAGTCTGAAAGATACCTTCCTACCTATGATTGGTAAGGCGTTGCAGGAAAAACAGGTGGAAATCCGTGGGGATAAAGACACCTGTGCCAGAGTGCCCGGTGCCGTAGCGGCAACGGAAGAAGATTGGGCAACAGAATACGAAGATTATATCATTTCTACAAGAGTGGTGAAGGATTTGGACGAAGCCATCAGCCACATCCGCCGTTATTCCACAGGTCATTCCGAAGCCATTGTGACAGAAAACTATACAAATGCCCAGCGGTTCCTCAATGAAGTGGACGCGGCGGCAGTTTATGTGAATGCCTCCACTCGTTTCACAGACGGCGGACAGTTTGGCTTTGGTGCGGAAATCGGCATCAGTACTCAGAAACTCCATGCCCGTGGGCCTATGGGTCTGACAGAATTGACTACCACAAAATATATCATTTACGGTGACGGACAGATTCGTGAATAAAGAGAGAAGGTAAACATATGAGAATTGGTATTTTGGGCGCAGGCGGCGTTGGTGCCACCGTAGCCGGTGCCGTTGTGAAAGATAAAAACGCGGAGATCGTATTGATCGCCAGAGGAGAAACAAAGGAAAATGTTTTGAAAAGAGGCTGGATTCTGGAATCCGAAGTTTTGGGAGATCAGATCATCCATCCAGCACTGGTCAGCGATGATCCGGCAGAAATCGGTACCGTAGATGTGCTGGTATTGGCATGCAAAAGCTATTCCTTGAAAGATGTATGTGACAGATACAGCAGTATCGTCCGGGATGATACACTGGTCATTCCTTTGCAGAATGGCTTTATGGCGGCTCAGCAGGCACAGGAAGCATTGGGAAAAGGGCAGATTGCCCATGGCTTCATTTATTGCCTGTCTAAAATTGTAGAAAAAGGGAAAGTTGTCAATGTGGGCACACTGCTGCGTGCAGGTTTTGGTTTCCCTGACGGACGGAAAAACGAAAGAGCTGAGCAGTTGGCGGCGATGATGCAGGCAGGGGGACTGCCTACCATTTATACAGCGGATATTCTGGAACCCATCTGGGCGAAGTTTATGATGATTTGTGGCAATAGCTGCGCTTTCCTGTATTATGATTGTCCTTCCGGCGGTATTCTGGAAGATTCTCAGCGGATGGCTTTTCTGAAAGGAACTTATGACGATTTGTACCGCTTGGCGGAAGGGGCAGGGGTACATCTGCCGGAAGATATTCGTGAACGGTATCTTCAGGAATTTGCGGCAATGCCCCTGAATTCCACATCTTCTCTTTATCGGGACATCAAAGATGGTGTGCCCCAGAATGAATTGGAGCAGATCGTGGGCAATGCGGTTAGATTGGCAAGAGAAAAGAAGATTTCCGTGCCTTTCATTGCGGCGGCTTATGATAAAACATTGCAGACCATGCTGTAAAAATCTGGACACAAAAAAGAGAATTCCTTAGGGGCATCTTCATAAGAAAACAAAGAAATCTAAAATCCTTATCATGACAAAGGATTTTAGATTTCTTTATTTTATTAAAATTTTATTTGTTATGTTTTCTTAAGGGGAAGTTGCTTTTTGGAATTCTCTTTTTTAATACCCATATAACGCAAAAAAGCCTTCGAAACGAAGGCTCTTTTTATGCTGAAATCAGATCGCACGAGTGATTTTGTTGGAACGCATGCATCTTGTGCAAACGTAGATAGATTTTACATTGCCGTTATCTTCCACGATTTTGATTTTCTTTACATTGGGTTTCCATTTTCTGTTCGCACGTCTACTAACCTGACTACGGTTAATGCTGATTCTATGACCTTTGATCTGGCCTTTTTCACAAATTTCACATCTAGCCATTGCCTGCACCTCCTTCATTGCTTGTATGTGACACAACAAAGTTATTCTAGCAGAAAACTTTTGATTTTGCAAGAAAAAACGCCCTTTTTTTAAAATATTTTTTTCCTGGAAAAGTCCCCGCGGTTTTGTACAGAGAAAAAAGCAGAAACGTAAGAAAAAATTAAAGGAATTCTAATAAAACTGTTTTTGATTGGTGATATACTGTAAACAAGAATCTGCACCCATTTTGAAGGAGGGAATCTGAATGATGCGAAAAACAGTAATTGCGGCGGTTCTGTTGGCGTTGGGCTGTAATGCGACAGCTTTTGGTGCCCAGAACGACGTAGTTATCAAATTGGACGAAAGAAATGTGGTACTAAAAGAAGACATCGTCTATGAAGATGGACGCATGATGCTTCCGGTGCGCGCCATGGCGGATGTACTGGGAGCGGATGTGACATACGATACAAGCACCCGTACAGCTTTGGTGAAAAAACAGATGAAAACAGTGCTGGATGCGGATAATCAGCCATTGGTATGGCAGGTTTCTTTGGGACTGGATTCCAATTATCTGACCCTTATGGGCACCCATGAACTGCTTTTGGAAACAAAACCGCTGGTGGTAAATAATCGGGCATATCTGCCTTTGCGGGAACTGGCGGAATCCATGAATCTGGATGTGGAATGGAGCACCGATGGCCAGAAGGACTATGTGAAACTGACTTCTGCCAGAATGCCCAATGTTTCCCTTCAGCCGAAAGGCAGCTTCGACAAAGAAACCATGAGCCTGCAAATGCAGTGGAAAAACGAGGAAAATGCCGTATTCTATGCATCCGATGAGTTTTGGCTGGAAAAATGGGATGGACATAACTGGACAAAGGTAGAACCTGATTCCAAAGCCTATGTGAGCACAGATACTTACAGCATTCCCACAGGCGGTCCCACAGATGGCAAACGTGATAAAAAGTTCACCTTCTGGCAGTGGGAAAAGAGCATGACCCCCGGAAAATACCGTGTGGCAGTGCCTTATCAGTATCAGGAAGGCAAAGGCGAGGATATGACATTCTTTAATCTGGAACAGACGAAGGCGTACAGCAAAGATACTCCTACCACTTATGTAGCGTATGGTGAATTTTTGGTAGAAGCATCTAACAAATAATCAGCAATGAAATGGCGGAAGGTTTGCAAGGGGCAGGTCTTCCGCTTTTTTTAAATCCAAAAGCAGAGGGCAGGCGGGCGCTTCTCTTGTGTTTTTCAGCACTTTGCGGTATCATATACCATGAGTAAGTTTGTTTGAATAGAAAATACAAAGGAGAACGGGAATGTTAGATATTTGCTTATTGGGAACAGGCGGCATGATGCCCATGCCGGGGCGTTTTCTCACGTCCCTTGCGGCGCGGCTCAATGGGCGTATGATGCTCATTGACTGTGGCGAAGGCACACAGGTAACCATGAAAATGCAGGGATGGGGTTTCAAGAATATTGACGCCATCTGCTTTACCCATTTTCATGCGGATCATATCTCCGGGCTTCCAGGTCTGCTGCTGACCATTGGCAATGCAGGCAGAACGGAGCCTTTGAAGTTAGTAGGCCCTCAGGGGCTGGCTTATGTGGTGGAAGGTCTGCGGCGGATTGCGCCGGAACTGCCTTTCCCCTTGGAATTGATTGAATTGGGAAAAGATACGCCAAATCCTCTGCGTTTGGGAGAATTTGAAGTTTCTTTCTGTCAGGCGGATCATATGGTACGCTGCTATGCTTACCGTATCGACGTAAAACGCCGCGGAAAATTTGACCCGAAAAAAGCGGAAGCGCTGGGTCTGCCAAGACCGCTGTGGGGCAAACTGCAGAAGGAAGGCGCTGTGGAATTTGAAGGCAAAACCTATACACCGGATATGGTGCTGGGGGGCGGAACGTCCAGGCATTGCCATGGCATACTGCACAGACAGCCGTCCCGTAGACAGATTGGCGCATTTTGCAAAAGGCGTACAGCTTTTCATCTGTGAAGGCATGTATGGGGAAGAAGAAAAGAAACCGAAGGCTTTGGAGCATAAGCATATGCTCTTTTCCGAAGCGGCAAGACTGGCGAAGTTTGCCGAAGCGGAAGAACTTTGGCTGACCCATTTCAGCCCGGCTTTGCAGGAACCAGCGGAGTTTTTGCAGAATGCCACAGATATTTTCCCCAATACCCTGTTGGGTGAAGAACGGAAAATGACAACATTGTATTTCCTGAAGGAAGGATAAAATATGGAAAAAGATATATTGATTTTAGCAGTGGAAAGCTCCTGCGACGAAACTGCCGCCGCCGTTGTGAAAAACGGCAGAGAGGTGCTTTCCAATATTATTTCGTCACAGATTGCACTGCATACTCTCTATGGCGGCGTAGTGCCGGAAATCGCATCCCGGAAACATATCGAAGCCATCGACGGTGTTATCACACAGGCTTTGCAGGAAGCAGGCGTGACATTGGAGGACATTGACGCCATCGGTGTGACTTATGGCCCAGGTCTGGTGGGTGCGCTGCTAGTAGGTCTGGCAGAAGCCAAGGCCCTTGCTTTTGCGGCAAATAAACCCCTTGTGGGTGTCCATCACATCGAAGGACATATCTGTGCAAATTATATTGAAAATAAAGATTTTGAACCGCCTTATATGGCGCTGGTGGTTTCCGGCGGTCATTCCCATCTGGTGTATGTGTCCGATTACGGCAAGTACGAAATTCTGGGCAGAACCAGAGATGACGCCGCTGGTGAGGCTTATGACAAAGTTGCCCGTGCCATCGGTATGGGTTATCCCGGCGGCCCGAAAATCGATGCAGCAGCCAAAAAAGGCAATCCCAATGCTGTGAAATTCCCCCGTGTATTTCTGGAGGAAGACAGCTATGACTTCAGCTTTAGCGGTCTGAAATCCGCCGTACTGAACTATGTCAATAAACAGAAAATGATGGGCGAGCCCATTGTGCCGGAAGACATCGCTGCCAGCTTCCAGCAGGCTGTGGTGGAAGTGCTGGTGGAAAAAACCATCCATGCGGCGAAGGAAAGAGGCGTGAAGCAGATTGCCATGGCAGGGGGCGTTGCATCCAACTCCGCTCTGCGGGAAACTATGCGGAAAGCCTGCGAGAAAGAAGGGTTCTATCTGAGCATCCCTTCTCCCATTCTTTGCACCGATAATGCGGCAATGATTGGTTGTGCAGCCTATTATGAATATATGGCAGGGGTGCGGGATGGCTTCGACCTGAACGCAAATCCCGGTCTGAAATTAGGGGAAAGATAAGTTTTTGTTTCAAAAGGGGCGTTGTTTCGACAAAGTATGATAACTTTTTTATTATCAAGGAGGAAGAAACATGGCAGGTATTTTGAGCAGATTTAAAACAATTATGGAAGCAAACATCAACGCATTGTTGGATAAAGCGGAAGACCCAGTAAAAATGGCAGACCAGCTTGCCAGAGATCTGGAAAAAGATCTGGGAGAAGTGAAGGCGGAAACCGTTTCCGTCATGGCAGAGGAAAAACGTGCCAAACGTGCTTATGATGAAGGTGTGGCAGAAGTGGAAAAACTCCAGCGTTACGCAGAAAAAGCCGTTCTGGCTGGCAATGACGCTGATGCAAAGGTTTTCCTGTCTGAAAAAGCGGCAAAGGCAGCCAATCTGGAAAGTCTGAAAGGCGCATGGGATCTGGCGGCAGCCAATGCGGCAAAAATGCGTGAAATGCATGATAAACTGACCGAACAGCTGAAACAGGTAGAAGATAGAAAAGCGGCCATCCGTGCCAAAGCGGCTATGGTGAAATCCCAGCAGAAAGCAAATGAAATTAAGTCCGATTTGGGCGGCAGTTCTCTGGCAGCCTTTGACGCACTGGAAGAAAAGCTGAACCGGAAGCTGGACGAAGCGGAAGCAGCTGCGGAACTGAACACCAAGAAAGACGATATGGCTGACCTCATGGCAAAATATGACGATGCAGGGGCAGTACAGGACAGCGGCGTAGAAGACGAATTGGCAGCCTGAAGGCAAAGCTGGGGAAATGATGGGGGGAATGTGACCGATGGGACTTTTCGGCAATGAATTTCGAAATGTGGTGGAGTGGCAGGAAAGCGACGACACCGTGATTTTTCATAAATGGCATAATGACGAGATCAAAAAAGGCAGCCGCCTCATTATCCGCCCGGGACAGGACGCCATTTTCCTGTATAACGGGAAGATTGAAGGGATTTTTCAGGATGAAGGCTCTTTTGATATCGAATCCCAGATCATTCCTTTCCTGAGCACCCTCAAAGGTTTTTCCTTTGGCTTTAACAGCGGCATCCGTGCGGAAGTGCTCTTTGTCAATACAAAGGAATTTACCGTGAAATGGGGCACCAAAAATGCCGTGATGCTGCCCTGCGCAGGTCTGCCCGGCGGATTGCCTATCCGCGCTTTTGGTACTTTCCAGATGAAGGTTTCCGACTATGTGCGCCTCATCGACACCATTGCAGGGGTAAAAGATACATACTCTGTGGATGATGTGAAAACAAGAGTATTGAGCATCTTGGATCAGCTTCTGATGAAGTGGATCGGCAGAGAAGGCAAGGATATGTTCCACTTGCAGGCAAGTGCCTATGACATCGGCAAAGGCATGCAGGAAGATTTGGACATGGAACTGCTGAAAATGGGGATGACTGTGACAGGTGTACAGATTTCCAGCTTCAGCTATCCTCAGGAAATCCAGGAAAAGATCAACGCTGCGGCAGGTTATCAGATGGTGGGGGATATGAACCGCTATCAGCAGGGGAAACTGGCAGATGGCTTGGATCAGCCCGGCGGCGCTGCCGGCAGTACAGCTGGCATGGGCTTTGGTATGGCAGCAGGCATGCAGATGGCGCAGCAGATGATGCAAAGCATGCAGCAGCCAACACAGCAACCTGCCCAGCAGCCAGCAGGAGGAAAACATTGTCCTTCCTGTGGTGCGGCAGTACAGGCTGGTGATAAATTCTGTTCCGGTTGCGGACAGAAATTGGAAGTGGCAGCTTTTTGCCCGTCCTGCGGCGCGAAAGTCAATACAGGTGATCGTTTCTGTTCTGGATGTGGACAGAAGCTTTCCTAAGTGAGAATTGAAAAAGGCAGAAATCCTTTTGGATTTCTGCCTTTTGTTTTTATTGT
>BBZU01000024.1 GCA_001304995.1 Clostridia bacterium UC5.1-1D10
TTTTTGCTCAAAAAGAAAATCCGATGAACGCGAATACATCGGATTTTTCTTTTTTTCATTTCCGTTCCAATATAGGTTTCAAATACTTTCCAGTGTATGATTCCGGCACAGCACATACTTCCTCCGGTGTACCACAGGCAACGATGGTGCCGCCTCCTGTACCGCCTTCTGGGCCAAGGTCGATGATATAATCCGCTGTTTTGATCACATCCAGATTATGCTCGATCACAACCACCGTATTGCCGCCTTCTGCCAGACGCTGGAGGATATGCACCAGTTTATGGACATCCGCCATATGAAGCCCTGTGGTAGGTTCATCCAGAATATACATGGTGCGTCCTGTGCTTTTCTTACTCAATTCCGTTGCCAGTTTCACGCGCTGGGCTTCCCCGCCGGAAAGAGTTGTGGAAGACTGTCCCAGCTGCACATAAGAAAGACCCACATCGTACAGTGTTTGCAGTTTTGCTTTGATTCTGGGAATGTTTTCAAAGAATTCCAAAGCTTCTTCCACCGTCATTTCCAGTACATCGGAAATGGTCTTGCCTTTATATTTTACTTCCAGTGTTTCCCGGTTGTACCGCTTGCCGTGGCATACTTCACAAGGCACATAAATATCCGGCAGGAAATGCATTTCAATCTTGATGATCCCATCCCCAGCACAGGCTTCACATCTGCCGCCTTTCACGTTAAAACTGAATCTGCCTTTCTGATACCCACGCATCTTTGCTTCCGTAGTCTGGGCAAACACATCACGAATCATATCAAAGAGTCCTGTATACGTAGCAGGATTGCTGCGAGGGGTACGACCGATAGGAGACTGGTCAATATTGATGACTTTATCCAGCTTGTCCTGCCCGTTCATATCTTCATGATTACCAGGACGGAGTTTTGCCCGATTCAAGTCCCTCGCCAATCGTTTATAGAGAATTTCATTAACCAAGGAACTTTTGCCGGAACCGCTGACCCCTGTCACACAGGTGAAAATCCCAAGGGGAATATCCACATTGATCTGTTTCAGGTTATTTTCTGCCGCTCCCACAACATGGAGCATGGCTTCCGGATTGACAGGACGGCGTTTGTCCGGCACTTCGATTTTCTTTCTGCCGCTGAGATAATCGCCAGTCAAAGATTCGGTACATGCCTTGATTTCTTCCACATCGCCTGTGCAAATGATATTGCCGCCGTCTTTTCCGGCACCGGGACCTACATCCACGATGAAGTCTGCCGCATACATGGTATCTTCGTCATGTTCCACCACAATAAGGGAATTCCCGATGTCCCGCAGGTGCTGTAATGTTTTCAGCAGTTTATCATTATCCCGCTGATGGAGACCAATACTAGGTTCATCCAGAATATACACAACACCTACCAACCCGGAACCAATCTGCGTAGCAAGACGGATTCTCTGTGCTTCCCCGCCGGAAAGGGTTCCTGCCGCACGGGATAATGTGAGATAGTCCAGACCAACATCCACCAGAAAACCAATACGCGCATGGATTTCCTTCAAAATTCGCTCCGCAATCATTTCATCTCTGCCGCTGAGCTGAAGGTTCTGGAAAAATTTCTGAATATCCGCCACAGACATTTCTGTGACTTGAGAAATATTTTTTCCGCCCACCGTAATGGCAAGAACTTCCGGACGCAGACGCATACCATGGCAGGAAGGGCACTCAATGTTGGTCATATATTCCTCATATTCTCCCCGCATGGTTTCGGAAGTTTCGCTGTAACGCCGCTGCAAATTGGGAATGATACCCTCAAAGGCATAGTCATAGGAACCTGTACCGCGGTAATTGGTGTAGGTAATCCGTAGTTTTTGCCGCCAGTGCCATAGAAAATGATCTTTTTGATTTCTTCCGGCAATTCCCGGAAAGGCGTATCCAGCGAAAATCCATATTCTTCTGCCAATGCGTCAAAAAGAACGCGTGTCATAGTATCTTTTGTAGAAATGGAGTTATATCCCGGTGCCACAATGGCTCCACCCGCAATGGAAAGGCTGTCGTTTGGCACGATGAGCTGTTCATCAAACTTCATCTGCATCCCCAGCCCGGTACAGGTAGGGCATGCACCGCTGGGATTGTTGAAGGAAAAGAGTCTGGGCTCAATTTCCATCAGGTCGATACCGCAGTCAGGACAGGAGAAATTCTGACTGAATACCAGTTCATCCTCTCCCTGATTCACGTCCACCACCAACAGTCCTCCTGTTAATGCTGTGACGGTTTCGATGGATTCTGTCAGACGTTTCTGGATGCCTTCTTTCACCACCAGACGGTCTACAATGATTTCGATGGTATGTTTCTTATTCTTTTCCAGTTTGATTTCTTCAGACAAATCGTAAATGATGCCATCCACACGAACACGGACATAGCCGCTTTTTTGGCATCCTCCAGCAACTTTACATGCTCCCCTTTTCTCCCACGGACAACAGGGGCAAGAAGCTGAATTTTTGTCCGTTCCGGCAGTTCCAGAACACGGTCTACAATCTGGTCAATGGTCTGCTTTTTGATTTCCTTGCCGCATTTGGGACAATGAGGCACACCAATTCTGGCATACAGCAAACGCAAATAGTCATAAATCTCCGTCACGGTACCCACAGTGGAGCGAGGATTGTGGCTGGTTGTTTTCTGGTCGATGGAAATAGCGGGAGAAAGCCCATCAATCTGGTCTACATCGGGCTTTTCCATCTGACCCAAAAACTGTCTTGCATAAGAGGACAGAGATTCCACATATCTGCGCTGTCCTTCCGCATAAAGGGTGTCAAAGGCAAGGGAGCTTTTTCCGGAGCCGCTGACCCCTGTAAAGACCACCAGTTTATCTCTGGGAATGGTCAAATCTATATTTTTCAGGTTGTGCTCTCTGGCACCCCTGATAACAATTTCGTTTTTCATATTCTCTCCTTTTTCCTTATGATAGAAAATCTATCATAAATCTTTTTCCATATATCTTTCTTCTGGTACAAAACCAAGTTTCTGATACAAAGGCAGACCATCGTCTGTGTAATGCAGACGCATTTTCGCCACGCCTCTCTCTTTGGCTTTTTCCAGTGCCATACCCACCAGCTTTTCGGAAATGCCTTTCTTGCGATAGGCTGGCTTTGTATAAACATTGCGCAATTCTCCATATTTGCCGGAGGGGTTATCCACCATGGGGCATGTTTCATAAAAACAAACCATGCAGGCAGCCACCAGACTGCCTTCCTCCTCCGCTGCCAACAGAAGCAGATCTTCTGTTTCCATACGATTACGCAAATAATTTTCTGTTATATTCTGAAAATCTTCGGGTACATCTTGATAAGACAGCAGAAATTCCATACGCAGTTCCAGAAAACGTTCCAGATCTGCCAGATGCAATACTCGATAATTCATTTGGTTCCCCCTTTCGCATCTTACATGAGTTTTTTCAGTTCCAGAATTTTATCACGCAGTTCCGCCGCCCGTTCAAACTGCAGTTCCATGGCAGCATGCTTCATTTCTTTATCCAAAGTCTGGATAAGTTTTTTCAGTTTCTTTTTCACTCATAGATTCTGGGTCTTTTTCCAGACCGAATTTCTGTTTTTCCGTTGCTGCTTTGGTAATCTGGATGACGTCATGGACTTTTTTCACAATAGTCTGAGGCGTGATGCCATGGGCTTCGTTGTAAGCCTGCTGAATACCACGACGACGGTTGGTTTCGTCGATGGCTTTCTGCATGCTTTCCGTCATCACATCGGCATACATGATAACACGGCCTTCCGCGTTTCTGGCGGCACGGCCAATGGTCTGGATGAGGGATGTTTCCGAACGAAGGAAGCCTTCTTTGTCCGCGTCCAGAATGGCAACCAGACTGACTTCGGGAATATCCAGACCTTCTCGCAACAAGTTGATGCCTACCAGCACATCAAACACATCCATCCGCAAATCACGGATGATTTCCAGTCGTTCCAGCGTATCAATATCCGAATGCAGGTAACGCACTCTGACGCCGGCTTCTCTGAGGTAATCCGTCAGACGTTCCGCCATTTTCTTGGTCAATGTAGTTACCAGCACTTTCTGTCCTTTTTCTGTGGTTTTCTGAACTTCGGAAAGGAGGTCATCAATCTGCCCCGCAATGGGTCTAACAGAAATTTCCGGGTCTAACAGCCCCGTTGGACGGATGATCTGTTCCACTGTCTGCTGGGAATGTTCCTTTTCATACACAGAAGGTGTGGCAGAAACAAAGAGCAGCTGATTGATTTTGCTTTCAAATTCTGCGAATTTCAAAGGACGGTTGTCCAAAGCGGAAGGCAGACGGAACCCAAAGTCCACCAGTGTGGTTTTTCTGGATCTGTCCCCTTCGTACATGGCACGAATCTGGGGAATGGAAACATGGGACTCGTCAGCGATAATGAGAAAATCATCAGGGAAGAAGTCAATGAGTGTAAAAGGCGTGCTGCCTGCTTCTCTCAAGGACAAATGACGGGAATAGTTCTCAATGCCCGTACAGAATCCCATTTCTTTCAACATTTCAATGTCATAATTGGTGCGCTGTGCCAAGCGCTGGGCTTCCAGCAGCTTGTCCTCCCTCTTCAGCTCTGCCAGACGTTCTTCCAGTTCCACTTCGATACGGGCAATGGCCATCTGCATTTTTTCCGGCGAAGTTACATAGTGAGAGGCAGGATAAATGGAAATGTGGTTTCTGGTACCAATGATCTCCCCTGTCACCACATCGATTTCTGTGATACGGTCAATTTCATCACCGAAAAATTCCACACGGACAGCATATTTAGAGGATGCCACAGGAAAAATTTCCACTACATCCCCACGGACACGAAAGGTACCACGTTCAAAATTCATATCATTTCTGTCATACTGCATTTCAATGAGGCTGTGCAGCACTTCATCCCTGTCTTTTTCCATACCAGGACGAAGGGAAAGCATCATACCATAGTATTCTTCCGGGTCGCCCAAGCCATAGATACAGGATACGCTGGCAACAACAATAACATCCTGCCGTTCTACCAGTGCCGCTGTGGCAGAGTGGCGGAGTTTGTCGATTTCTTCATTGACCGCGGAATCTTTTTCGATATAGGTATCGGTGCTGGGCACATAGGCCTCCGGCTGATAATAATCATAGTAACTGACAAAGTATTCCACAGCATTTTCCGGGAAAAATTCTTTCAATTCATTATAAAGCTGGGCTGCCAATGTTTTATTATGGGCAATGACCAGCGTGGGTTTCTGTATTTTTTCAATGACGTTTGCCATGGTAAAGGTTTTCCCGGAACCCGTTACCCCCACCAAAGTCTGAAATTTCAAGCCATTTTGAAATCCATCGGCTATTTTCTCAATTGCCTGAGGCTGGTCGCCGGTGGGCTGAAATTTGGAATGTATTTTAAATGGTTTGTCCATGACACACCTCCGTTTACACAATCATTCTCATGCATTCAAACATCTGACTGCAAAGCACAATATCATTCGGATAAAACATCCATTTTGTTTCTATGCGCTCGTTGACTACCAAAAAGTATATCACAGTTAAATACTAAAGTATAGGGGAACAGCGAAAATATACAAACATTTGTTCTATTTTTTTATTATGGAATATCATAAAACTGCCGGATATGCTCTGCAATCTGCATCAACTGCTCATGGTCAGCAATCCGATCTCGCTTTTCCTTACCTTTTAATATACCCTCTTTTCGCCATTTTTTCAGCACATAACAAAGGCTGCGCCGACTGATTCCGATTTCTTCGCATATCTCATCCAGCGTATAACTTTTGAGTCTGGCAGGATGCATCAGACAATACATCGCCGTATTTTCCTCAGCGGTAAAGAGCGTCAGACTAAGGACTTTCCGATACATCTGATAGGTACGGCTGCTGGTACTGCGATAAAATTCCAGGGCAAAAGCCGGATTTTCCATCAAATGACAAAAAAGCTGGTCTGGAAATTCCAGATAAACACAGGGTGTTTCCGCAATGATATTGGCATCGAAGCTATAACCACGCATACGGCTGATATGACCGAAAAAACTGCCCACGCCAATTTCATCCAGCAAAATACGTATGCCGCGATAGGTCAGGCTGACAACTTTCGCAGACCCTTGCAAAATATAAACAATGCGGTATCCCTCATCAGCTGCATTGGAAATACATGTCTTGGTAGGAACTTCATGAATGGTGATCTGACTTGTTTCCAGATAAGGTCGAATCATTGGGTAAATGTCCAATTTTTCCACAAAATCCTGCCAATTCGCCCAGATTCTCTCATACATATACAAATTCTTCCTTTCCCATGTTTTTGATTTTGTGAATAGTTTATCATATTTTTTAAAATGGTGCAATTTGCACTTAACGAAAGAAATTTCGCCTGCCATAATAAAATCATCATCATTCACAGAAAGGCAGGTTGAAAAAGTTTGGAAAGTAATGAACTGAAATTACAAGAAATCCTCAAAGCAAGAGGTATCACTGATGAACAGTTAAAGGAAGTGCAGGAGCAGGATATTCCCGCTGCCGCCGGAAGCTTCCAGCGTATCATGGACATCTATTATCTGCTGAAAGTAACAACGGATATGGAAAGTGCCTACTGGTACAACCGTGTATGGTGGGAAAATGACGGCGATCTGTTGGAAGTACGCCGTGCAAAAGCCGTTGCCGCATCTCTGGCACACAGCACACCTACCATTTTGCCTTATGAAAAACTTGTCATGAACAAGACAAAACATCTGCGTGGTGCCTTCCCTTTCCCCTGGGTTTGTGCAAGCTTCTTCAATTCCCTTGCGGAATCCCTCATGGAAGAAGCAGAAGCGCCTGCTGAAAACGAAGCTGACTCCGTTTCTGTTGTTGGCGCCGGTGGCGGCAACAACAGAAAGCTATGGCGAAGTTATCTCCATTGCGAAAAAAATTTGGTATGCGGAAAGAAGACATTCCTGTTCTGGTAAAAGTATCCAAATACTGGGACGGTATTTCCGTAGAAGACATTTCCACAAAATATGCAAAAACACTTCCCGGCTTTGAACAGTTCCAGAACATCATGGACAGCGTTCTGGTTATGTTCGACTCCTTCGCAATCCCTCAGGGCCGTGAAGTTATGAACTATTACATGCCTTTGCAGTACGGCTTTGACGGCATCCTGGAACTGTGCGACGAAAAAATCGCAGAAACCATGGGTGAAGCTGGCGGTGATGGCGTTTTGGGCATGAGCCGTGGTTACTACTACGCTGCCATGAAAGAAATCGTCAAAGGTCTGAGCCAGTGGTGTGAAAACTACGCACGCAAAGCAGAAGATCTGGCTTCTCGCGAACCCGATGAAGCGTACAAAAAGAATTATCTGGAAATCGCACAGGTAATGCACAACATCGCTCACAAACGTCCTTCCACATTCCGGGAAGCATTGCAGATGACACTGTGTCTGCATCTGGGCGTTGTAAACGAAGACCCTCAGTCCGGTCAGTCCATCGGTCGTCTGGGTCAGGTATTGCAGCCCTTCTATAAAAAAGACATTGCTGACGGCACCACAACAGAAGAAGAAGTTGTGGAACTGCTGGAACTGTACCGCATCAAGATCACATGTATCGAATGTTTTGCTTCTGCTGGCGTATCCGGCGGCGTTCTTTCCGGCAACACATTCAACAACCTGTCTTTGGGCGGTCAGAACTACGATGGTCTGTCTGTGGTTACACCTTTGGAATACCTCATCATCGAAGCTGGTATGCGTGCGCAGACACCTCAGGCAGCTTTCCATCCTCTACGATGAAAAGCTGCCTGAGGACTTCCTCATGAAAGCTGCCGCTTGTACCAAACTAGGCATGGGCTATCCCGCATGGATGAACAACCAGGTAGGTATGAACTTTATGCTCCGTCAGTACGGCCCCGAAGGCATGGATCTGTATGATGCCCGTGCATGGTGTCTGGGCGGCTGTCTGGAATCTGCCCCCGGCTGCTTCCTGCCTCTGGAATACAACGGCAAAGTGACTATGATCCCCGGCGGCACTTCCCCTACTTGCGGCACCGGTATCCACTTCACAGGTCTGCCAAAGGTTCTGGAACTGGTACTGACAAACGGCGTAGACAAACGTACCGGAAAACAGGTATTCCCTCCTCATAACAAGAAACTGGAAACATTTGATGAACTGCTGGATCAGTGGAAAGAATATCTGGACATCAGCAACCGCATTGTAAACAAAGTCAACAACATTCAGATGGACGTATGGCGCAAATACAACATGCCTGCCGTAAACTCCCTGCTGAAACCGGACTGCTTCAAGAAAGGTCAGCACATCGGCAACTGCGGCGCTCGTTATAACGCCTGCATCAACTTTGAATCCTGCGGTACCATCACATTCATCAACTCTCTGGCGTCTTTGAAGAAAAACGTATACGACACCAAGAAATATACATTGGAAGAAATGACCGATGCCATGTTGCATAACTTCGGTTTCCGCACCGCTTACGACACCGGCGTATTCTCTCCTGATTATCGCGAAAGCACAGACGACGCTCAGAAATACGCTGCGATTTTTGCAGACTGCATCAACGCACCGAAATACGGCAATGCAGATCCTTATGCAGACCAGCTGCTGCGGGATTACCATACATACCTGCTGTATTATCTGCCTACATTGGAGTCCTTCTTTGGCAAACCGGAATACCTCTGCCAGATTTCCGTTTCCACCCATGGGCCTCAGGGCTTCATCACGCTGGCAACAGCAGATGGCCGCTTAGCAGGCACCACATACTCCGACGGTTCCGTATCTGCCGCTCCAGGCACAGACAAAAACGGCGTATATGCCCTCTTTGAATCTGCGACCGTTTACGATCATTCTCAGAACCAGAATGCACAGATGAACCTGAAACTGCATCCTTCTTCTGTTCAGGGCGTACAGGGCACCAGAAAACTGCTGGAACTGGTTCGTACCTATATGCGTAAAGGCGGTTTCCACGTACAGTTCAACGTGGTAAGCTCCGACACATTGAAAGAAGCGCAGAAAACACCTGACCAGTATCGTGACCTGATGGTTCGTGTAGCTGGCTTTACACAGTACTGGTGCGAAATCGGCAAACCCATCCAGGATGAGGTTATCTATCGTACCGAATATGAAGAAGTTTAAGTGGAGGCGTGAAACCATGAAACATGTAGAATGCATTAACTATATCAACTTAGACTGTGAGAAAGGCATGTGCGCCCTTTCCAAACAGATCGTTCCCATTGACAGCAACGGCAGCGACGCCTGCGGTCATTTCCAGGCAGCACCCGTATGCGGCAACTGCGCATGCTTCGCAGATGCAGATAAACACGGCATCGGCACATGCAAAGGCTTTGAAAAAGAAAACTGGACATATGCAAAATGTGGTGCTTTCTGCTGCGAGCACTACAAAGCCGCACGGGGGGTAAGCCTATGGATAAAATGGGACATATTTTCGATATCCAGTCCTTTTCTGTCCATGACGGGCCCGGCTGCCGTACCACGGTATTTATGACAGGCTGTCCTTTGCAGTGCGTTGGTGCGCAAACCCCGAAAGCTGGATTTACGGCAAACATCTGATGTTCGCCCAGGCATCCTGCAAATGGGACAAAGGCTGTGACGTATGTCTTTCCGTCTGTCCCACAGGCGCCATCACCATGGAACCGGGACAGCCCCCTCAGGTTGACTGGAACAAGTGTAAGGACTGCCATGACTTCCCCTGCACATCCATCTGCCCCAACCGGGCGCTGAAACAGTGTGTGCGGGAATACACCATCGAGGAACTCCTGCAAATCCTCCGCAGAGATTTCAGCAGCTGGGGCAGCAACGGCGGCGTCACATTCAGCGGCGGCGACCCCATCACCCAGCATGATTTCCTCATAGAAGTCCTGAAGGGCTGCCATAAGCTGGGGATCCATACTGCCATTGAAACCAGCGCGCATTTCCCCATAGAAAAATTTCTGGATGTCATGCAGTACATCGACTTTGCCTTTATTGATGTAAAAAACATGGACAGCGAGGCACACAAAGCCGGAACAAATGTGGGCAATGAACTGATTCTGGACAACATCCGCGCCCTGAAACAAAGTGGCTGGAAAGGTCGTCTGGTGCTGCGTCAGCCTACCATCTGCGGCTACAATGACAGCGAAGAAAACGCGAAAAAACTCATTTCCTTTATGAAGGAAAATGATCTCTTTGAAATTAACCTGCTGAAATTCCATCGTTTGGGTCAGACCAAATGGGAACAGCTGGGCAAAACATACGATTATGCTACTGGCGGCGAAATGACAGACGAAGCCATGACTGCATTGCAGAGCCTTTATCTGGATGCTGGCATCGCCTGCTACATCGGGCATCATACCTCTCTCTGATGCTCCCATTCCGTTAGCTTTCATGCCGTGAAGCTGCATAAGCAGTATACAGAACAGGCAAGTGTCTTTCCAATCAAATGAACAGGGCACTTGCCTTTCTGTTTTTCCTGTTTCCAGACGGAATCTTGTCCCAACGGCTGTACACAACGGTATACGTAGAAAAGACATTGTTCCATCTTCTCTTTGGAAAACAGTTTTTTCCATTTTTATAGATACTCTCCAATGATTTTTCATTTCCGGCTTTTTTCATGGTTTGTTTTTTGGCAAGATGTCGCCCACCTCTTCAAATCGTCGTCATTTTACCCGAACATTATTTCTTTTGGACTTTCTTTCACCGCAAATTTTCAATGGAAATCGTTTTTTATGTGAAATCTCCCATTGCTGTTTTTGTTGTATTCCATCGTTTTTTCGTATAAAATAGTAATGATGGCATGCACAACATGCCTTATCAATTTTGGAGCAACAAGAGATACCATCATTTTTTTAGAATCATAAGGAGGAACCATCATGGGCGGTTTTTTGGCGTAACTTCCAAGCAGGATTGCGTACTTGATATCTTTTTCGGGGTGGACTATCATTCTCATCTGGGCACACGCAGAGGCGGTATGGTCATCCACAGCAAGGAAAAAGGCTTCCAACGCCAGATTCACAACATCGAAAACACACCTTTTCGTACCAAATTTGAAAAAGATCTGATCGATTTTCAGGGTCATTCCGGCATCGGCTGCATCAGCGACTCCGATCCCCAGCCCCTTCTGGTACGTTCTCATCTTGGCTTATATGCCATCACAACAGTCGGTGTCATCAACAACGCTGATGAGCTCATCAAAAACTACTTTTCTGACCATGGACACCAGTTTATGGCAATGAGCTCCGGCAAAGTCAATGCCACAGAACTCATCGCCGCACTGATCAACCAGAAAGACGATCTGGTTTCCGGTATCCTCCACGCACAGGAACAAATTGACGGTTCCGCAACCATTCTGATCCTGACAGAAGATGATTCCATCATCGCTGCCAGAGATAAAGTGGGCAGACTGCCTGTCCTCATTGGTAAAGACCACGAAGGCTATTGCGTTTCCTTCGAATCCTTTGCTTATACCAAACTGGGCTATGAAAACGTATATGAACTTGGCCCCCGTGAAATCGTTAAGATCACACCTGACGGCTTCGAAACACTGAATCCCGCCGGCAAGGACATGAAGATCTGCGCGTTCCTGTTCAGCTACTATGGCTACCCCAACTCCAACTATGAAGGCATCAACGTAGAAGTGATGCGTTACAAAAACGGGGAAATCATGGCAGCAAACGAAAAGAAAAACGGCACACTGCCTGATGTAGACTATGTTGCAGGCGTGCCTGACTCCGGTATCCCCCATGCCATTGGTTATTCCAAAGAAAGCGGCAAGTCCTTTACCCGTCCTTTTGTAAAATATACACCTACCTGGCCTCGTTCTTTCATGCCCGCCAACCAGAAAGTGCGTAATCAGGTAGCAAAAATGAAACAGATTCCCATTCCCGAACTGATCGAAGGGAAAAAGCTGCTGTTTGTGGATGACTCCATCGTTCGTGGTACACAGCTGAGAGAAACTGTTGAATTCCTTTATCGTTCTCACGCAGCAGAGGTACATATGCGTTCTGCATGTCCTCCCATCATGTATAGCTGCAAATATCTGAATTTCTCCAGCAATGGCTCCGATATGGATCTGCTGGCACGCCGCGTCGTACAGGAACTGGAAGGCGACGAAGGCCATAAACATCTGGACGAATATGCAGACGCTTCCACAGAAAGAGGCAAATGCATGCTCCGTTCCATCTGTGAAAAACTGGGCTTTGACTCCCTGGGTTACCAGTCCCTGGATGGTCTGCTGGATGCCATCGGCATTGACCGTGACAAAGTCTGCACCTATTGCTGGAACGGCAAAGGCTGATATTTCATACTGTCGCAGGAAATCTCCTGCGGCAGTTTTTTTCTGTTTTTTCCCAATCCCTTGTTATTTTCTTTCTACTTTGTTACCATAAAAGAAAATACAACTGTCATAAAGGAGGTTTTTTCTATGGCTGCAAAAGTATACTTTTCCCGTGAAATCACACCGGAAAAAGTCCTGGAATTATATAAAATGGCTGGCAAAGAACTCACTGGCAATGTTGCCATCAAGCTTCACTCCGGTGAAGAAGGCAACCAGAATTTCCTGAAACCGGATTTCTGGAAACCTGTCATCGACTTCGTTGGCGGTACTGTTGTGGAATGCAATACCGCTTATGAAGGCCAGCGAAACACCACCGAAAAGCACAAAGCGCTGCTGACTCGTCACGGATGGGATGCCTATTTCAAAGTAGACCTCATGGACGCAGAAGGCCCGGATATGGTACTGGAAATCCCCAAGGGCAAACAGATTCAGAAAAATTATGTAGGCAAGCATCTTGCGGACTATGACTCCATGCTGGTGCTCTCCCACTTCAAAGGTCATCCCATGGGCGGCTACGGCGGCGCATTGAAGCAGCTTTCCATCGGTGTGGCATCTTCCTTCGGCAAAGCCTATATCCACGGCGCAGGGGAACCGGAAAAGATCTGGACAGCAGACCATGACGCATTTCTGGAATCCATGGCAGACGCAGCATCTTCCGTTGTGGAATACTTCAAAGGCAATGTAATCTACGTCAATGTTATGAAAAACATGTCTGTGGACTGTGACTGCTGTGCGGTGGCTGAAGACCCCTGCATGAAGGACATTGGCATACTGGTATCCTTAGACCCCATTGCCATTGACCAGGCTTGTCTGGACTTGGTTTATGCCGCTGATGATCCCGGTCGTGACCACCTCATCGAACGTATTGAAAGCCGCAATGGTGTTCATACCATCGAAGCCGCTGCCGCTTTGGGCTTTGGTTCCAGAAAATACGATCTGGTAGAAGTATAAACATCTTCTGCAAAATAAAAGAGCCGGCTCTTTCTCAAGAGTGTCCGGCTCTTTTTCATGAAAAAGCAGGTGATTTTTTAGGGGCATCTTCATAAGAAAACAAAGCAAGCTGAAATCCTTATGATATAGAGGTTTCCAGCTTGCTTATTTTATAAGATTTTATTTGATATGTTTTCTTCTGAAAACAGCCGTCGCAATTCCCCTTAAGAAATCAAGGAAAAGAAAAACCAATGTTTTCTTAATAGGAATTTGCTTTCATCACCTGTTTTCTTATTTACGCATTCATTTTTTCCAATGCTGCATTGGCTGCATTCTGTTCTGCTTCTTTTTTACTCTTGCCACTGCCCTGTCCAAGCACCTTGCCTTCGTGTGTTACTTCTGCAACAAAGACTTTGTTGTGGTCGGGGCCCTTTTCATCTACGATGGCATAGTGTACAGGAACTTTGCTGATTTTCTGGATGATTTCCTGCAAATGGGTCTTGCAGTCCAGATTGCGGAAATTGGTCTTTGTCTGGGCAATCTGGTCTTCCATAAACCGCATAACATATGTAGAAGCAGCTTCAATGCCGCCATCCATACATACTGCACCAATGATGGCCTCAAAGGCATCCGCAAGGATGGAATCTCTGTTTCTGCCACCAGTGCTTTCTTCCCCTTTGCCTAAAAACAGATTTCTGCCTACGCCCAATTTTCTGGACAGACCTGCCAGAGAGCCTTCACAAACCACTGCCGCCCGCAGTTTGGTCAATTCTCCTTCCGGCATTTCCGGGAATTTGCGGTACATATATTCACTTACCACCATGTCCAGCACAGCATCACCCAAAAATTCCAATCTTTCGTTGTTTTCGTGACTGCCTTTTTTATTTTCATTGGCATAGGAACTATGGGTCAATGCCAACAGCAGCAAATGCTTATCCGCAAAATGATATCCCAGTTTCTTTTCAAATTCTTCCAAATTCAAATAATTCATATTACTTCTCCACTACTCTTCTGATATAATCCAACGCATCCCCAATGGTTTTCATATTCTCCGCTTCATCGTTTTCAAATTCGATGTCATAGGCTTCCTCCAATGCAGAAATGATCTGGAACACATCCAGAGAATCTGCACCGATATCTGCAAAGGAAGTTTCCTCCCGTAAACTATCAGCAGAAATATGCAGCTGATCCGCAATGATCTGCATTACAACAGTTTCGTCCATATTTTCAACCTCCTCTTTTCTTTTCTGTCAATACTATACTCTATTTCCGACATTTTGTCAGCAGAAATCCTGGAAAAACAGAAGTTTTTTCCCATTTTGTACACAAGATTGAACTGCTTACAGTTTATCCTGAATTTTTCCTACAATATCAGCCTCTTTAAACAGCACACACTGTCTGATGGCGTTTTTGAATGCCTTGGCGTTAGAGCTGCCATGAGCCTTTACCACAAGGGATTTCAGCCCGATGAAAGGCGCACCGCCTACTTCGTCTGCATCGAAATATTTTTTACATTGCGGAAAGGTTTTACCAACATGGCCGCAGCGATTTTGTAAGCGCCTTTGGTAATTTCAGACTTGATGATGTCCACCAATGTTTTGCTCAGACCTTCCGCAAATTTCAAAATGGTATTGCCAACAAAGCCGTCGCAGACAATGACATCCGCTTCCCCAAAGGGAATGTTTCTGGGCTCGATATTGCCCACAAAATTCAAATCAGACACTTCCAGAAGCTCATAGGCCTCTTTTGTCAAGCTGTCGCCCTTTTCCTTTTCAGCACCGATATTTACCAGCGCAACGGAAGGATTTTTCTTGCCAAATACGTTTTCTACATAAACGGAACCCATTTTGCCAAACTGTTCCAGGTATTTTGCTTTACAGTCCACATTTGCGCCACTGTCTACCAAGAATGTGAAACCATTTTTTGTAGGCAGGCAAGTACCCAATACAGGACGTTCTACGCCCGGCAGACGGCCTACAATAAGCAGAGACCCTGTCAGCAGAGCACCAGTACTACCGGCGGAAACAAAGGCGTCAGCCTCCCCATTTTTCACCAGCTGCATGCCCACAACCATAGAAGAATTTTTCTTTTTGCGAATTGCCATAGTAGGCACTTCATCAGTACTGATGACTTCTTCCGCATTGACCACTTCGATTTTTTCTTTTGGATATGTATATTTTGCCAGTTCCCGATTGACATCTTCTTCTCTGCCTACCAGCTTTACCAGCACGTTCATTTCTTTGACTGCGTCCACAGCACCTTTTACGGTTTCCACAGGAGCCAGATCACCACCCATGGCATCCAGTGCAACGATTATTTTCTGATCCATAAACTCACCATGATCCTTTCTTTCAAATTACATGCTTTTAGTATAAACAATTCCCCATAAAATTACAATCCCGTACCCCAATACTTTTTTCCACATAACGAAGTCATTGCCGTATTTAACAAAATATGGTAAAGTAACATTGTATCAATCATAAAACCTTTTATGAATGCAAAGGAGGCATTGTATATGTACCAGATCAAAAATCTTTTGGAAAATGACGACATTCGTGTATTGACAGAATTGGGGCCTTTTACCGTCATTGAATACCTGCGGGATTTGAGTGTTTCCCCCGCTAATGCGGCAACAGCTTATTTTGCTTCTGAAATGAATGTGCGCAGACGTCAGGTCATCTGTGATTTGAAAAAAGCCAATATCACATTGCAGGCAGGCGCTATGCAGTGGATGGTGGGCAACGTCAATGCCACCACAGGCATCAAAGGTGTTGGCGACCTTTTCGGGAAAGCCATCCGTGGGAAAGCAACTGGTGAATCTGCCATCAAACCCGAATACACCGGCGATGGCACTTTGGTTCTGGAACCCACTTACAAATATATTCTGCTGGAAGATGTATCAGACTGGAATGGCTCTCTGATTCTGGAAGATGGTCTGTTCCTTGCCTGCGACTCCAATTTGACACACAAGGCTGTTATGCGGTCTAATCTGTCCTCTGCTGTGGCTGGCGGAGAAGGCTTATTCAACCTTGGTTTAAGCGGTAAAGGCGTTGTAGCGCTGGAATGCCCCTGCCCCAGAGAAGAACTGATTGAAATCAACCTCCAGGATGATGTACTGAAAATCGACGGCAATATGGCAATCGCATGGAGCGGCAGCCTGAACTTTACCGTAGAACGCTCCGGCAAAACACTCATTGGTTCCGCAGCTTCCGGCGAAGGTCTGGTAAACGTATTCCGTGGAACTGGCAGAGTGCTCATGGCACCCGTCCTGGACTAACAATTACATAAACTTTATCAAAAGCAAAAAAGCTGGAATCCTTAAAACAAATGGTTCCAGCTTTTCCTTTTTCCCTATTTATTTTCTTTCATAGAACTATGACAATTCCCTTCAGACAGCAATCAAGGGAAAAATGATTTTTTACCCAACGCAAAAAAGGCAGCATTTCTGCTGCCTTTGATTTGCTCATCCAAAATTAGTCAACTTTGATGATTGTTTTCTTGTTATAAGCACCACAAGCTTTGCATACCTGGTGAGGCGCCATCAGTTCGCCACATTTGCTGCATTTTACCAGGTTGGGTGTTGCGATCTTCCAGCTCTGTGCTTTTCTTTTATCTCTTTTGGATTTAGATACTCGACCCTTAGGTACAGCCATTTCTACACCTCCTCATCAACATTGAAAAGAGCCCTCAAACTTTCAAATCTCGGATCTATCTCTGTGGTGTCGCATCCGCACGCACCTGTGTTCAGATCCTTGCCGCAGACAGGACAGAGTCCTTTGCAGTCATCCCTACAAAGAGTCTTCATAGGCATGGCCTCCATGATCCCGCTTCTGACATAGTCCGCAAGATCGATCTGATCTCCCGAAAAAGTTTCTGTCTCTTCGTCATCTCTGCCTGTATGGGAAAAACGCTCCTCAATATTGAAGTGAATCTCTGTTGTAACCGGCGCAAGGCAACGGTCACACGCAATGCTGACCTTTGTTTCGCCCTTTGCTTCCAAAACGAAAATCTCATTTTCGTTTCTGAGAGTTCCTTCTATTTTTACAGGCTCCATAAAACCCACAACATTGGGGTATGCCGCAATCTCTTGTATTTGCTCAGACATATGCACTTCCATAGAAGCACCGTTCTT
This sequence comes from Clostridia bacterium UC5.1-1D10, assembly GCA_001304995.1. Taxonomy (GTDB): domain Bacteria; phylum Bacillota; class Clostridia; order Lachnospirales; family Anaerotignaceae; genus Anaerotignum. Next base: position 17,329 of record BBZU01000024.1, read on the forward strand.
ACCATATAAATGAGCCATTTGCAATATCATTCGTATCACCCCGTAGTCGTACCTAAAATATTATACAGAAAGGTTTCTTATTTGTCAAGCAATTCCTTTGTATCTCTTGCAATAACCAGTTCTTCGTTTGTAGGGATTACAAACACTCTTACTCTGGAGTCGGGAGCGGAGATTTCGATTGCTTTGCCTCTCAAAGAGTTGTTGTAAGAATCGATGTGTACGCCCAGGTAACCCAGGTAGTCACAGATCAGTCTTCTTGTGGAAGCGGAGTTTTCACCCAGACCTGCTGTAAATACGATTGCGTCTACACCGTTCATAGCAGCAGCGTAAGCGCCGATTCTCTTAGCTACTTTGTAAGCGAATACGTCCAGAGCCATACCTGCTCTTTCGTTACCATGTTCGCTTGCGTCTTCAACGTCACGGAAGTCGCTGGATACACCAGAGATACCCAGTACGCCGGATTTTTTGTTCAGGATGTTGTCCATTTCCTGAGGTGTCAGGTTTTCTTTTTCCATCAGGAATGTGACAACAGCTGCGTCAACGTCACCAGCTCTTGTACCCATTACCAGACCTTCCAGAGGTGTGAAGCCCATGGTTGTGTCGATGGATTTGCCGTTTCTTACTGCACATACGGAACCGCCGTTGCCCAGGTGGCAAGTGATTGTTTTTGTCTGGTCATAAGGTCTGTCCAGCATTTTTGCAGCTTCTTCGGATACGAATCTGTGGCTTGTGCCGTGGAAGCCGTATCTTCTGATTTTGTATTTTTCATAGTATTCGTAAGGAATAGCATACAGATATGCTCTTTCAGGCATTGTCTGGTGGAATGCTGTGTCGAATACAGCTACCTGAGGTACGCCGGGCATGATTTTTTCGCAAGCGTGGATACCGATCAGGTTAGCAGGGTTGTGCAGAGGTGCCAGTTCGCAGCATTTTTCGATTGCTTCGATAACTTCGGGTGTGATTACAACGGAGTTTGCGAAGTATTCACCACCATGTACTACACGGTGACCAACTGCATTGATTTCGGACATGGATTTTACTACACCATATTCGCTGTTTGTCAGAGCGTCCAGTACCATTTTTACTGCTACGCTGTGATCTTCCATGTAATCGTTGAAGATAACGTCATCTTTGCCAACAGGCTGATGTTTCAGTCTGGAGCCTTCGATACCGATTCTTTCGCACAGACCTTTTGCCATTACGCTTTCGGTTTCCATGTCGATCAGCTGATATTTCAGGGAAGAACTACCACAGTTTAAAACCAGAATTTTCATTTTTTCTCTCCTTATTTTTTGTCCGTAGTTGTTATTTGCGGGCAGAACACTGCCATTGTTTCTAATTGGATAAAATTATTTACCCATTACCTGAGCCTGAACGGATGTCAGAGCAACAACTGCAACGATGTCGTTTGCGGAGCAGCCTCTGGACAGGTCGTTAACAGGTTTTGCGATACCCTGCAGGATAGGGCCGAAAGCTTCTGCCTGACCAAATCTCTGAACCAGTTTGTAACCGATGTTACCAGCGTCGATGTCAGGGAATACCAGTACGTTTGCTTTACCAGCAACTGTGCTGTTGGGAGCTTTCAGTTCGCCAACTTCTTTTACGATAGCAGCGTCCAGCTGGATTTCGCCGTCCAGTTTTACGTTAGGGAATTTTTCTTTCGCGATTTTTACTGCGTCTACAACTTTTGTTACGTCAGCATGTTTTGCGGAACCCATTGTGGAGTGGCTCAGCATAGCAACTCTGGGTTCTTTGCCGATGAATGCTTCGTAAGATTTTGCGGAATCGCCTGCGATGCAAGCCAGTTCCTGAGGGTTGGGGTTCTGGTTCAGCGCACAGTCAGCGAACAGCAGGATACCGTCATCACCATACTGAGGTGTGTTTGTTACCATGATGAAGAAAGAGGATACCAGTTCTGTGCCAGGTGCTGTTTTCAGAATCTGCAGAGCGGGACGCAGTGTGTCAGCTGTGGAGTGGATTGCGCCGGAAACCATACCGTCAGCGATATCCATTTTAACCAGCATAACGCCCATGAACAGAGGATCGTCCAGCAGAAGTTTTCTAGCTTCTTCCAGAGTCATGCCTTTGCTTTTTCTAGCTTCTGCCAGAGCAGCAACAACTTCGTCCATTTTTTCGTAGTTTTCAGGATCTACGAAGATAGCTTTGGATACGTCAAAGCTACCAGCAGCTTCCATGATCTTTTCTTTGTTACCGATCAGAACGATGTCAGCCAGTTCGTCTCTCAGGCATTCAGCAGCTGCTTCCAGATTTCTTTTTTCATAAGATTCGGGCAGTACAATTACCTTTTTGTCTGCTTTTGCTTTTGCTTTCATTTCAGATAAAAAATCCACTGTAAAGACCTCCATTTTTAAATAGATAGATTAACTGTTGTCTTTTTTACTGGAAGAAATGACTTCTTCCGTCCCAGGAAAACAAAATTCCCTGATATATATACTGTTTCAAAATCCGCTTTCAATAAAACGGACAGCATATTTATTATAAACAAAAAACGCAGTGTATACAAGTACATCCGCGAAAAAAACGGTAAAAAGCCCCATTTTTTTCTCATAACTTTTTCCCGCAGGAACGGCAGAAAGCGTAGTCTTTCTCCGCTTTTGCCCCACAATAAGGACAAAAAGCCGTTTCTGTTGGTCTCTCTTCTTCCTCTTTTGCGCTGCTGTTTTTCTTTTTTGTTCAGCATTTCTTCCAACGGATCCGGTTCTTCTCCCTCTTCTGTAATATCGTAAAGAGAAAAGCGGTTTTCCCCGGTGGCATTCATCAGAGAAATAATGACATTGCTGCCAGCGATTACCACAAAAACCAGTCCCATAAGCACAAATGGCGTTGGTGCGCCGCTTTTGGCCGCAGACACCATCCATACAATGCCGAAAACAACGGCAAAGAGTGAACCAATGGCTCCCTGCAGAGATGAGCCTCTGCCGGGCTTGATACTTCTCATGGGCATCCCCTCCTGTCCTTTTGATTGGTATCAGATGCTTTTTCCATACATATTCTTTCCGCAGATACGGCAGGTTTGTTCCTTGCTCTGCACATTAGCACCGCAGTAAGGGCAAACTTCATAATTCCCCTCTGCATTTAAATAACGTCCCTTTGTGGAAAAATGGTACTTTAACTGATAAAAAGAGCCTGCCAAAACCAAAATTACACTGCATATCCTTGCCGCTGTATAAATGCCATACATACTTTCAGAAGATACTGGCAAACATCTGGCAAGAATAAAAGCCAACAGTTGTAGCGTAATGGCACCAAAAATACAAAGATCAAAAACCAAAGTTAGTTTTTCTCTCCTGTACTTTAACATGATTCATCCCCCTAACATGCAAGCTCCATGAACAGATATTCCCTTTTCACTTCATTCTTTATTTTTCATTACATACATGTTTTCCCCGCAGATTTGGCAGTTTTTCTCCCTGCCCTGCACATTAGCACCGCAATAAGGACATGCCGTCAGCACCATTTCTTTTGGCTCGGATACTTTCTTTCTTCTGCATCCATTCCACAGAAAAACTGCCCCCAGAACCAGTAAAGCCAAACCTGTGACAACAAGAAAACCTTCTATACGAATACTTCCTGCTGCCCCGCTTTCCTGTTCCTGAAACCACATATTTTCCAGTATCAGCAGAAAAATGCCTCCTACCGCCATTGCGAGTCCTTTCAGAACTGACAATATCCTCTCTTTTCTGCCCATAAGCACTCCCCCTTAGGGAATCAGCGGAAATTCCATAAAGAACGTCGTCCCCATGTATTCCTTGCTTTCGATGCGGATACTGCCCCCCAGAACAGATACTGCCGCATTAACCACATCCAGTCCCACACCTCTGCCAGAAAACATGGTGGCACTGCTTTTTGTGGTAAAACCGGGACGCAGCAAAAAAGCATATACTTCGTTGTCTTCATATTCTTCCTCAGCCTTTTTCAGCCAGCCCTTTGCCTTTGCCGCCTGTAAAATGCCTTTGCGGTCTAAGCCGCGTCCATCATCTCGGAAAATAACGAAAACCTGCTGTGCTGTTTTCTGTATCTCCAAGGATATTTCCCCCACAGGGGTTTTCCCCATTTTTCCCGGTCTTCTGTTTTTCCAAACCGTGATCCATGCTGTTTTTCAGCATCTGCATCACAGCCATGGTGATCTTATCGTAAATATCTCTGGGCACTTCTGTTTCCGCGCCGGAAACCTTCATCAGGAAATCTTTTTCCAAAGCCCGTCCCATGACCGTTGCCAGACGTTCCATCTGAACAACCAGTGCGGAAAAGTCCGTGTAGGGAATGAGCTGACGTCCTTTTCGGGTATAAGCGATCTGATAGCTTGGGCCTTCCGGCTCATTATCGCTGTCCACATGGGCAAGGAAGTTCTTAATCCGCCGCACCACAGCCCAGCCAAAGTCTGTCACTTCATCGTCCGTTTCCATACGGCGCAGTTCCCGCTTCATATAGCCGGAAACCATACGCAGCAGCTGCAGTATGGTCAAAAGATCCTTATCCGCCGGGTGTTCTTCTTCACGCAAATAAGAAAAAAGGTCTTCCGCGCTGTGAGCCGTTTCCGAAAAAGCCGGATAGCCCATCATAGACGCAGAGCCTTTAATAGAATGCATGGTGCGAAAAAGTCTGTTGACTTCATCCTTGGTGATCTCCACCTGTTCCGTACCTGATTTGCTTTCAATAAAACTGTCCAGTCTCTCTATATTTTTCCATGTTTCTTCTACGAATAGATCCTGCAGAAAATCCGGATTTTTTTCAAATCTCTCCATGGTATCATCCTCATTACTATATTCTGATTTTAGTATAGACCGATTCCCTCAAATTTTTCCAGAGAAAAATTATATAATTGTTGAAAAATATGTTATACTGCTTTTAGAACTATTTTGCGAAAGGAGCGATACCATTGCGAACGGTTGGAATCATTGCAGAATTCAATCCCTTTCACAAGGGACATCAATATATTTTGGAAAAAGCAAAGGCACACACAGACTGTCAGCGTGCCATGGTGGTCATGAGCGGCAGTTTCGTCCAGCGGGGGGAACCGGCGTTTTTTCGACAAATGGACAAGGGCAAAATGTGCCCTCCTTAACGGCGCTGATATGGTGCTGGAACTGCCTGCTTTTGCGGCAGCGAACAGCGGAAATCTTTGCCATGGGCGGTGTGAAAGTCCTAGAAGATACAGGCATGACAAATGCCCTTTGTTTTGGCTCCGAAAGCGGGGATTTGAAAGCCCTCCAGGAAGCGGCAAAAATCATGACAAACGAAACAGAGGAATTTCAGCGGCTTCTAAAAGCCGGACTGGATGAAGGCATGTCCTATCCTGCGGCAAGAGCAAAGGCACTGGAAACGGTTTCTCACATCAGCAGCGAGATTATTTCCCGTCCCAACCACATTTTAGGTCTGGAATACCTGAAAGCACTGGACAGACTGGGCAGCAACATCGAGCCATGCACCATCCGCCGGAAAGGCAGTCAGTACGACAATCCTTCTCTGACAGGAGAATTTGCTTCTGCTGCTGCCATCCGCAAAGGCATTCTGGAGGAAAACGCCACAGAAGCCTTTTTGCAGGTACCGGAAAACATTGTTGACCTGCTGACAAAAGAAATTTCTCTGGGAACTGCTCCCGCGTCCATGGATGAGCTGGCAGGTGCCCTCCATTATAAACTGCGCACCACTTCCGCTGAAGAAATCCATGACATTCTGGAAGTGACAGAAGGGCTGGAAAACCGCATTCTTCGTGCCATCGACAATGAGTTCTTCATGAACGACATCATCGAATACATCAAAACCAAGCGGTATACCCGCACCAAAATACAGCGGATTCTGGTACATATCCTGCTGGATATTCGGGCAAAGGAAGTGGATTATTTCCTGAGTCAGAACCATCTGCCTTACATCCGTGTTCTGGGATTCCAGAAAGACAATGCGGACATTCTTGGAGAACTGACAGAACGGGCAAAATGCCCTGTGCTGACCAATCTGAAAAAAAGCGCCGGAAATCTGGACGAAGACGGACTCCATTTGCTGGCGCTGGAAAAACTGGCAACAGATTTACAGGCATTGGCAGCGCCAAACCCTCTTTACCGTGCGCCAAACAGGGATTTTACCACTCCCATGGCAATCGTTTAAATCAAAAAACATGAAATCAAAAAACAGACATAGACTGGTATCAACAAGCATTGCAAAGGATGATCTTTCATGATCGCACGCCTGCTGACCGTCTGTGTCTGTTTTTTCATATTTGCCCTTTTGCGGTATCCCGCAGCCTTGACAGAAGCCGCTGCCGGAGCCTTTTTTCTGTGGTTTTCTAGTGTTCTGCCATCTTTGTTTCCTTTTCTGGCTGCCATTGGGATTCTACTGCGGATGGGTGCGGCAGAAAAACTGGGGCGGCTTTGTGCGCCACTGACAAAACCCCTTTTCTCCCTTTCCGGTATCTGCGCCTTTCCCCTTGCGGCGGGTCTTCTTTCCGGCTACCCTGCCGGCGCAAACACTGTTGCGCAGCTTTATGAACAACGACGGATTTCCTTATCCGAAGCACGAAAAGTCCTGTTGTTCTGCAATGCCCCTGGCCCATTATTTGTATTGGGTACAGCTGGTACAACTTTTTTCGGCAGTCCCGCATTGGGTTACGCCATGCTGCTAGCGGTCTTTGTGGGAACCATTCTTACGGGCATTTCCTATCGTTCCATTCCAACAGATTCCAACAATCAAATGCCCGTTCTTCCGACACAAAAAAAGAGCCTTTTTCTCTGCTCTTTTCCTCTGCTGTAAAAGACGCCCTTTTGACTTCGGCACAAATCGGCGGCTTTCTGGTATGCTTTTGTGTTTTGCAGGAAGGACTTGCCCAAGCGGGCTTTTTTGATTTGCTTTCCAACGCGCTGTCTTTTCTGCCTATTTCTCCAGAATTTTTGCAGGCGTTTTCTGGTGGTCTGTTGGAGATGACAAAGGGCATCCATGGTGTTTCCCTATCCCCTGATAGTCTGCGTCTGCGGGCATCGGCTGCTGTTTTTCTGCTGTCTTTCGGCGGTTTCTCCATTTTCGGGCAGATTTTAGGGGTTCTGCGGAATGTGCCCATAAGCCCTTTTTCCCTGTTATCCGCCAAAATACGACAGGCCTTCTTTTCTGTGCTGGTTTTCCAATGCTTCTACTTTCTGGCAGAAACACAAGCACAAAAAGCAGTTCCCGTATTTTCCACACATACGGCAACTGCTTTTCCGACACTTTATGGGCTTTTGTCTGTTCTCCTGCTGTGCAGTCTATTATTGGAAAGACAAAAGTAAATTATTTGCTCATGCGCAGTTCCTGAATGTTTTCACCCAGTACATTCAGAGTCTGTGCGAAGTAATCGTCTGTCTTCATGCTTTCGCTGTAAACAACGGCTTTCAGTTCTTTCAGCTTGTTTTCCGCATCGCTCAGTACGCTTTCGGAATATTCCATAGCGCCCAGACGCATTTCTTTTGCTGTTTTCTTTGCGGATTCGATGATGTTTGCAGCCTGGTCATAAGCCTTTTTGGTCACTTCGTTATCATCAATCATACGCACCAGACGTTCTTCCGCATTTTTCACGATTTCGTCTGCTTCTTTCTGTGCGTCGATGAGGATTTTATTGCGTTCTTCGATAACCCATTTGGACTGTTTCAGTTCGTTGGGCAGTTTCATGCGGATTTCGCTAATGATGTCGTAAATTTCTTCTTTATCCACAGAAACTTTATTGCTGAATGGTACGGCACGGCTGCTGTCCATGATTTCTTCCAGTTCATCCAATAATTGTAATACAGAATCCATTGATGTTCCCTCACTTCTTATATTTTTCTATAACAAACGGTTGTATCTCCTTGGGCACCATAAAGTCAATGTTTCCGCCGAAAACGGCAACTTCTTTGGCATTGGTAGAACTGAGGGACAAATGTTCCTCATCAGCCGCAAGGAAAATCGTTTCGATATCTTTTCCAAGTTTTCTATTGATCAAATACATCTGGTATTCCGCCGTAAAGTCAATGGCATTGCGCAGGCCGCGGACAGCGACTGTGGCGCCGATCTCTGACGCAAAGTCTGCCAGAAGTCCTCGAAAAGAGGCTACTTCCACATTTTCCAGATGCTTTGTCACCATTTCCAAATGTACTTTACGTTCTTCTACGGTGAACAAAGAATGTTTATTGGGGTTTTCCAAAACCGCCACCACCAGGCAGTCAAAGAGTTTGGACGCGCGTTCGATGATATCCAAGTGTCCCAGTGTTACCGGGTCAAAACTGCCGGCATAAATTGCTTTTCTCATGTTGCTGATTCCTCCGGACGCAGAAAAGTAATAACTGTCGTCTTGTAGTTTTTTTCACGGTCTACATACAGACCTTTGATAGGTGCCAAAGGGATCTGGGCACTGCGTTCCACAATGACCATACCTTCCGGTGCCAGAAGCCCGCCGGAAACGATTTTTTCCAGTGTGGGTTCTGCCAGACCTGCCGCATAAGGCGGATCCATAAAAATAATATCAAAGGTTTCCTGTTCTGCCGACAGCTGTGCAAGTCCTGTCAGCACATCACTTTTGATCAGGCGTGCCCGTTCCATGAGTTTGGTATGGGTCAGATTTTCCGTAATGACTTTCTGACACTCTGCCGCCTGTTCCACAAAAACAGCTGTGTCCGCGCCTCGGCTCAAAGCCTCGATGCCAATGGCCCCACTGCCCGAAAACAGATCCAGAAATCTGGACTCCGGCAGATCAAAGGCAATGATATTAAACAATGTTTCTTTGATTCTGTCCGTTGTGGGACGGGTATTGAGCCCCTCAATGGTTTGCAGTTTATGCCCTTTAGCGGCACCGGCGATGACACGCATACTTTCTCACCTTTCAGACCGATTTTTTTACATACAGCCATAGTATAACAAATAAATCCCCAAAATACAATAATAAACTCTTTACAAATCCAAACTTTTCCCTTCAAACCAAGCGGAAAGTCTGCTTTTGAGATGGGCGTTTTCCTCCTGTTCCAGCTGGGGGTCTTTCCGCAGCAAATCCCCTGCCGCCTGCTGGGCTTCCTTCAGAATTGCCATATCCCGATACAAGTTAGCAATCTTCAGCTCTGGCAGACCATGCTGTCTGGTACCGAAGAACTCACCGGGGCCTCTCAGCTTCAAGTCCATTTCGGAAATGACAAAACCGTCTGTGGTCTTTGTCATGGTCTGCATACGTTCCACAGCAATTTTCGTTTTCGCATCGCTGACCAAAATACAGTAGGATTTTTCAGAACCACGTCCCACACGTCCCCGGAGCTGATGAAGCTGTGCCAGACCAAAACGCTCGCTGTTTTCAATGAGCATAACCGTAGCGTTGGGCACGTTAATACCTACCTCAATAACCGTTGTAGAAACAAGAATATCTGTATTCCCTGCGGCAAAAGTATCCATGATTTCCTGTTTTTCTGCCGCTTTCATTTTCCCATGGACACAGGCGATTTTACATTCCGGCAGAGCTCCTTTCAGCTTCTCTGTATAGTCCAGAACATTTTCCACTTCCATTTTTTCATTTTCCTCGATCATGGGACAGATCACGTAAGCCTGTCTGCCTGCCGCCGCTTCTTTGCCCAAAAAGGCATAAATCCGCTGGCGATAAGAAGTATTGACGCCAATAGTGTCGATCTGCTGTCTGCCGGGGGGTAGTTCGTCGATGATGGAAATATCCAGATCCCCATAGAGAATCAATGCCAATGTACGGGGAATAGGTGTTGCCGTCATGACAAGGACATGAGGATTTTCCCCTTTCTCCGCCAGCATACTTCTCTGGCGCACACCAAAACGATGCTGTTCGTCGGTAATGACCAGACCGATGTTGTGATATTCCACGCCTTTTTGAATGACTGCATGGGTACCCACAATCATTTTGGCCGTACCATCTGCGATTTTTGCCAATGCTTCTCGTTTTTCTTTGGCTTTCATACTGCCTGTGAGCAAAGCTACTTCAATACCTAATGGCGCAAACAATTCTGTAAAAGATTTCCCATGCTGCTCTGCCAGCACTTCCGTAGGCGCCATGAGCACTGCCTGATATCCGTTTTGGATTGCCCAATAAGCCGCTGCCATGGCAACAGCCGTTTTCCCGCTGCCTACATCCCCTTGTACCAATCGGCTCATGATTTTCCCGCTGGTCATATCAGCAGCAATTTCCGATAATACTTTTTTCTGGGCATTTGTCATGGAAAAAGGCAGGCTTTTCTGGAATTCATCCATGGCTTCTGGATGTTCCATAACAATGCCACTTCCTCTGCCCAAAAGTTCTTCCCTAAGAGAAAAGAGAGCTGTCTGAAGCAGGAAAAATTCCTCAAACACCAGACGACGGCGGGCATCATAAAAGGCTTCTTCTGTACGGGGAAAATGGATATTGGTCTGAGCAAAATTTTTTTTCTGCCAGATGGTATTTTTTCCGTATCCATAAGGGCAGTTCTTCCGTCAATGTGCCGCTGACCTGTTTCAGGGCTTCTTCCAGATAGCTGCGGAGCATTTTCTGGGAAATGCCATCTACGGAAGGATAAACAGGCACGATACGTCCGCCGGCGAAATTGTCTTTGATGGATTCATATTCCGGTGACACAATTTCCCGTCGGTTATATTTTTTCTGCATCCTGCCTGTAAACAGATAAACTTCACCAAACTTCAGTGCGGTTTTCATATAAGGCTGGTTATACCACAAGAGAGTGATTTCATCCGTATCATCAAAGACCTGCAAACGGGTAAATGTCAATCTACCCCTTCGTCCTGTCTGCCCCTCACCTTTCACCCGTGCCAGAAAGGTATTTTCATCTGTTTCGGATAAATCTGCAATCTTTGTCAAGCGGCTCCGGTCTTTATAATCTCTGGGGTAATGTTCCAGCAAATCTCCAATGGTTTCAATACCCATGCGATTCAGTTTTTTCGCTCGCTGTTCGCCTACATTTTTCAGTTCTGTAATGGGGCTTGTCCGCTCCATGCCCTCACTTCCTTTCGCAAGAAAAAGGCGTTGGATACCAACGCCTTAAGTCTGTCTGTTTTTATTCCACAGAAATGATATAGTAATACAGCGGCTGTCCGCCCATCTGCAGTTCCACTTCGCAGTCGGGATATGTTTCTTCGATATATGCCGCCAAAGCTTCCGCATCTTCTTCTGTCACATCTGCGCCATAATAAACACTGATCATTTCACTTTCGTCTGTCACAGCTTCTGCCAGCAGTTCTTTGGTACTTTCCGCAATGTCCTTGCCTACAACGGCAATGGAATCATTGAGCATACCAAGAATATCGCCTTCGTGGATTTCCTTGTCCCCGATGGTAGTTTCTCTGACTGCATAAGTCACTGTTGCGGTTGCCACTGCTGTAATGGCTTCTTTCATTTCTTCTGCCATTTCTTCCGGATCTGCGCCTTCTTCGTAACAGAACATAGCGCTGATGCCCTGAGGAACAGATTTTGTGGGAATCACATACAGCTTTTTGTCCTCAGACAGTTTCGCCGCCTGTTCCGCTGCCAAAATGATATTTTTGTTGTTCGGCAGAATAAAGATATGATCCGCGTTGATCTTATCCACCGCGTTGAGGATGTCTTCTGTGGAGGGGTTCATGGTCTGTCCCCCTTCGATGACTTCATCCACACCCAGATTATGGAAGATGGCTGTCAAACCGCTGCCTGCGGAAATGGAAACAAAGCCAATATCCTTTTTGGGACGTTCTTCCTGTACAGGCTGTGCTGCCCGTGCCTGTTCCACAGGTGTTTTCTTTTCAGATGCGGTAAAGTCAATAATATTGTTATGCTGTTCCCGCATGTTGTCGATTTTCAGTCCACTGAGGCTGCCAATGGTCAGGGCCTTTTCCAGTGCCAGACCAGGATGGTCTGTATGGACATGAATTTTGATGATCTCATCATCGCTGACACAAACAACGGAATCTCCAATGGTACCCAGATAGGATTTCAGCTGCTGCACAGTGGCGTCATCGGGATTTTTCACATTGATGAAAAATTCTGTGCAGTATCCAAAAGTAATACTTTCATTATCCACAGAAGCCAGTGCCGCATATTCTTTTGCGGTCTGCTGGGTAGGTTCTGCCACCTGCAAAGCTTCTTCAGAATTGATATGCTTCAAAGCGCCTTCCAGAATGTACAGCAGACCACGACCGCCAGCGTCTACAACGCCTGCCTCTTTCAGTACAGGCAGCATATCCGGTGTCTGGTTCAGCACATCATGGGCATGTTCCAGAACCGCTTTCAAAAAGACTTCAATGTCGTCTGTTTTTTCGGATTCTGCCACAGCTGCTTCGGCACAAGCTCTTGCCACAGTCAAAATGGTACCTTCTTTGGGCTTCATAACCGCTTTGTATGCAGTTTTCACACCCTGTTCCATGGCTGCGGTCAGTTCTTTTACCCCAGCTTCTTCCAAACCTTCCAGACCTTTGGCAAAGCCACGGAGAATCTGAGAAGTGATAACACCGGAGTTGCCTCTCGCACCGCGCAGCGCACCGCCGGAAGCACGTTTTGTCACTTCATCCACCCGCAGGGCATCGCCTTTTTCTGTTTCTCTGGCAGCTGCCAGCATAGTCAAAGACATATTGGTTCCTGTATCGCCATCAGGAACAGGGAATACATTCATTGCATCCACAGCCTGCTTATTTGCATGCAGTTCATTTGCACCTGCCACGATCATTCTCTGCAAACGCAGACCGTTTAATTTTGTAACACTCACTTGATGGTTCCTCCTTGTTTCTTATCCGTCGACACGCACGCCGTCCACAAAAATGTTAACGTCGTCTACGGCCAGTCCCGTATATTCTTCTACTGAATATTTCACCGTGCTGACGATATTATCCGCAATGGCGGAAATGTTGGTGCCATATTCCACAATGATATGCAGATCAAAGCTGACTCTGTTGGCATTGACCTGCATCTTGATGCCTTTTGTCAGACTTTCCAGCTTCAAAAGCTGAACCAGTCCATCTTTGACATTCTTGGCAGCCATACCCACAATGCCGTAACATTCAATGGCCGCATAGCCTGCAATTCTTGCAATGACTTCATGGTCAATGCTGATTACGCCATATTCGTTTTCCAGTTTCGCTGTCATATATTACAACCTCCAATCTGTATTTGTTGGAACATATTCATGTTGCTGCAAACTTATTTGCATAGTTGTTTATATTATACCATCAAACCCTGTTTTTGAGAAACCTTTTTTACATATTAAGAAATGCGTCTGTTTTTCTTATGTTTTTTACAATAAAAATTACCCTTGCATATACGCTTTCATTCATAGAAAATGTTATTTTTTGCAAAAAAAAATGCATAATCTTTTATACAGAGCCTGTTTTTTTCGTTTTTCCACTTGCATTTTTATGGAAAATTTAAGATAATAAAAGACATGCGAAGAAATTTGAGAAAATGGAGGGCACGAAAATGCCGCAGTTACAACGACTCAGCCTGAAAGCACAGGTTTACGAAATCATCAGACAAAAAATATTGCAGCAGGAATATGCATTGGGCGAAAAAATCAATATTGATACCGTGGCAGATGAACTGAAGATCAGCAATTCTCCCATTCGAGAAGCTCTGATGATGCTTTCTCAAGATGGACTGATCGAAATGGTACCAAACAACGGCGCTCGCGTCATTTCCTTTTCCGAAGAAGGTTTTCACGAAATCGCTTCTTCTCTTTATGTAGTTCTTTATGGTGCCTATGACCTTTGTGTCAGACAGGGAACCATTGATCAGGTTGCCCAGGAAATGGAACATTATCTGTCATTGCAGCAGAAATATTATGACGAAGGCAATGTTCCCGAAACCGTAAAATATGCGCTGCAGTTCGATAAGTGTATCGTAACAGGAACCAAAAACTCCTATTTGATTTCCATGTATGAACACATCGAAGATATTTTCTATCTCATGGCACTGCACAGCAACCAGAGAGGCGAAGATGACCGCCACAACAACTTCACAGAACACAAAATGATCCTCAAAAGCATTCAGGAACATGATGCAGCGGCTCTGCACAAATGGCTTGGGATTCATTACGACAAACATCTGTAAACCAAAACATATGACCATACAAAAAGGGCATTTCCCATGGATGGGAAAACGCCCTTTTTGTCATGTGTAATAGGATTTCCTCCCATCACTTCGTTTCTTTATTTCACACTTCCCGGTTCTTCCAAAACCAAAGCATAATCATCGACAATCCAATAATAAGGATCATACAGCTCCAGTGTCACTGTTTCATTGGTACTGCCCACCAATGTATGAAAACGGAATTTGCCATCCTCGTCTGGATAAATTTGCTGGGGATGTCCATCCAGACTGCCCTTTACTTCCATAAATACACCGTAAAGCTGGCGTTTGCCTTCATTAGGCGTGATGGTATAAGTGATTTCCAGATCTTTTGCTTCCGCAACAATCTCTTCACCGGCTGCATTTTGTCCAGACAACTCGATTCTCTCTCCTTTTACCCTTTCAAATGTGACTGTACCATAAGGAAATTCCACCGTCTGGTCAAGAGCACGGATAGATTCTGGCATAGGAATTTCCACGGTTTCCCTCTCTTTTCCCACGCCTGTCAAAGGTGACATATGGAATGTAATAGGAAAATCTTCCGCTGTGCCTTCCAACAACATCCGTCTGCCATTTTCCACTGATTCTTGCCCCCTGTAACGCAGTCTTTCGCCGTCTTTGTTTGTCACATAAAGCATGTCTTGAAATTTCTCCTGTGTGACGCTGTCAAGGTTTCTGCATCCATAAGGCATAGGCATCAAACGGAACATGAAATCATCATCAAAATCAGGCAATGTTTCATCAGTGAGCACATAATATTCCAACCAAATGCCCTGCTCTGCCACATCCGCTTTGGCTGTGATTGTAATATCGTTTTGCGTCTGGCTGGCGCCGATATTTTCCGGCTGTTCTTTACCAGGATTGGCAATCAGACGGAAAGAGAGTGTATTTTCCAGTCCGGCAATATGCACTGTATAAGTTTGTTCAACATTTTTCACATATCGCTGATAATCTCTCCGATACCGCGTAATCATGTAGGTATCATTTTCATCCTCTGATGTAACCCCTTTACTAGGTGCCGCCATATCGTGTTCTTTCCCGTCATACTCCATGGTGAGTGCGTACATTTCCTCTAACTTGTCATATTTATCCGGAGAATCATTTTCATATTCCTCTCGTGCCAATTCTACCAGATTTCCCGTCATTACCACTTCAAAATTGACTTCTTGGTTTTCCGCATACACATTTTTCAGCCGGACATGAATATCATTTTCTTCAAATTCTCCATTGATGATTTCCGCTTCATAAAAAATATTTTCTTCTTCATCCACATACATGCCTGCCCCCGGCAGATAATAGAACAGCCGCTCAAAAGCCGCCTGAATCGGTTCTCTGCCCACAACGCCCAACACTGCCACAAGACAGATGATCGCTGCCACAATCTGTTTCTGGCTGAATCGTTTCCGTTCTTTTTTGATTTTTCCAAGTGTCTGTTTTTCAATTCTTTTTTGGTAACTTCGTCTACTTCCGGTAAAGTTTCCGGCAGGTATTCCGCCAGATCTTTTTCTTCCAGCTGATCCAACATTTCTTCCCAATCACGCTTCATAACAGACACCTCCTTCCAAGATGGCTTTTACCTTTGCCAAACTGCGCCGTATTTTCTGGTTTACGGTGTTTTCCTGCAAGCCATAGACTTCGGCAATCTTCTTTGATGGATACCCGAAGTAATATTTCAAAAGCAATATTTTTCCATCTGGATCACCCAAAGCTCGAACCGCATCCAACAAAATTTGGCGATCTTCCTGCTGTTCCAGTGTATCTGCCGCCGTAATTTCTTCCTGCAAAGGCAAGGTTTCTTTTCCTGCCAGCTTACGCCAACGGTCAACAGCTTTTCTGCGGGAAAGGACTGCCAAAAATCCCTTGATGCTGCCCCGTTCCAGATCAATGGCTGTATATTGATGATAAAATGCCAGAAATACATCACTGACACATTCTTCGATTTCCTCAGCGGAAAAATCCGCCAGTTTCTGTTTGGCGATGTAATAACATAGCCCCGTATATTCTTTCATGACCAGACGCATGCCGTTTTCCGGATTTTTCTACAAAATTTGCAGCAGTTCCCTGTCATCCATGACCGTCCCCCCTTTTTCCTAAAAGATCAATAATTTTATCTGCAATCTCAAGAATCTCTTCTTATTATACTATTCGTATGCGGGCGGAGAAAAGTGACAGAAAATTCCTATTTTCTATTTTCAAAAAAAGACGCCGCATTCCTTTATTTTCAGAAGAATACAGCGCCTTTGTATAATCTATTTAGTTTCTTTTGGTTCTTCCAGTACCAATGTATAATTATCTACAATCCAATAATAAGGATCATACAATTCCAGCGTGATTTCTTTCGTTTCCGCAGAGATATTGGCAGTAAAATGATAAGTCCCGTCTTCTTCCGGGAATATGGTCAATTCATTCGATCCCTTTCGTATTGCTTCCTGTACCTGCATGAACACACCATACATTTTCCGTTTTCCTTCTTTGGGCTGGATACGATAAATGATTTCCATCTCTTTGATACTTTCTCTATGAGTAGGATGTATCTGAGCCTGTTCCAATGTCACCATGCCATAAGGGAAGTCAATGGTTTTCTCCAATTTTTCACTGGTTACCGGTACAGGAATTTTCAATGTTTCTCTTTCCTCTCCAATACCCGTAAGGGCAGCCTGATAAAATGTCAAAGGAAAATCTTCTGCTGTGCCTTCATAAAGAATTCGCTCACCGTTTTCCACATCATCCCGGAAATAAAGATCCTTAGGATACAGAATTTCTCCTTTGCAGTTCTTCAAATATCTTTGCTGATAATATTCCGCTTCAGGCACATCATCCCACCGAAAATAACCATAGGGTATGGTAATCATGGAAAATCTATGTTCCGTATCTGTTTCTGCCACTGTTTCATCACTCAAGACATAATATTCAAACCAGATGCCTTCATCGGTTACTTCCGCACCAGCTGTGACTGTAATGCCATTCTTTGTCTGGCTGGCACCGATATTTTCCGGCTGAACCATACCAGTGTCTGGCACCAATGTGAAAGATAATACAGAATCAAAGCCAGCAATATGAACCTCATAAGTCTTGGCAGGATTTTCCACCTGAACTTCATATCCCATGGAAAACTGCGGTACCTGTTCCTCTTCTGTTATCCAAGATGACTTCTTTGCAACAAGTGTCTGTTCTGTCCCGCCATAAAAAAGTACCGTCTGGTATCTTTCTTTCAGAAAAACATCCGGACTGTTTTCCATCTGTTCTTCCAAAATACCTTCACTCAAATCGTCTCCATGGAGTTCCACTTCCAGTTTCACCATCTGATTTTCACCATAGACATTTTTCAAACGCACCTGCACACCATTTTCCTCAAAATGATCTATCACCATTTCCGCCCGATACATGGTATTTTCTGTATCATTGGTATAGATTCCAGCCCCCGGCAAATAATGGAATAATTTTTCAAAAGCCGCCTGAATGGGTTCTCTGCCCACAATACCCAAAATTGCTACCAGGCAAATCACCGCCGCCGCAATCTGCTTTCGGTTTATACGGCTTCGTTCTTTCCGAATCCTTCGTAATGTCTGTTTTTCAATTCTCTGATAGATGGCATCATCCATGTCCGGCAGACATTCCGGCAGGAAATGCGCCAATTCCTTCTCTTCCCACATGTCCAGTATTTCTTCCCAATCAGCCTTCATGGAAAGCACCTCCTTCCAGAATTGTTTTTACCTTTGCCAGACTGCACCGCACTTTCTGGTCTACGGTATTTTCTTTCAACCCAAATATTTCCGCAATCTTCTTTGTGGGATAACCGAAATAATATTTCAGTATCACAATCTTTGCATCGGGATCTCCCAGCGCCAGCACCGCATCCAGCAAAATCTTCCGTTCTTCCTGCTGTTCCAAAGAATCCGAAGCCGTGATATTCTCCTGCAATGGCAAAGTTTCCTTCCCCGCCAATCTGCGCCAACGGTCAATGGCTTTTCTGCGGGCAAGCACCGAAAGAAATCCTTTGATGCTGCCCCGCTCCAGATCTATGGCTGTATATTGATGATAAAACGCCAGAAATACGTCGCTGACACATTCTTCCACTTCCTCCTGCGGAAAATCCAATAATTTTTGTTTCGCGATGTAATAACACAAAGCTGCGTATTGTTTCATCACCAAACGTATGCCGTTTTCTGGATTTTGCCGCAAAACTTTTAGCAGTTCTCTATCCTCCATCATCCTTCCCCCTTCTTCCTGTATGATAACATCTTCCCTCCATTTCTTCCAAAATCCTGCTACACCCTACTATTCGCTAAAAGATAAGTTATTCTGACAATAAAATTCATTTTTTTCATGTTATCAGAAAAAAGAAAAGCCGGAAGTATTTTTCTTCCGACTTTTTCATTGATTCAGCATCCCAAAAAATAGCGAATTTCCCGTTTTCGCGCCTCTTGTTCATTCTTTTTGGAAATTTCCTCAGGTACCGTATACCATCCATCAAAATAAATGAAAATATCCGTCGAACACATAGGACGGAAATAATCCAGAATTTCCAAAAACATTTCCGTAAAGAGGATATCCGTATAAACAGTAACGGACACAGACAAGCCATCCTGGTTTTCTCCACTCCATTTCATAGAAGAAATCTTCCAAAAATACTTTCCTTCTGCCGGCCCTCGGAAAACCCAAGGTTTCTGCGAATTTTCCCGGCAAACCATACAGGAATAAGTTCCATCCGTTAAATAATAACGGATTTTGGGGCCATTTTCTTTTTCAAAGACCAAATAACCACAAAGGCTTTTTCCGTTGCCATATGTAATCTTTCCGACTGATGACATATCCTGTTCCCATAACTGATGAAGTTTGGATGGCAAATCCATGGCCTCTGTTTCTGAAAGAGGTTCCATCTCCAATACTTCCCCATCATAAAAAGATGTAATGTCTCTTTCGGAATGTTTTTTCTTGATACAAGACAGCCCATTGGTTTCATCATACTCAAAATCTGTAATCATCATCGATGGCGTTTTGTGTGGAGGCGTCTGTTTTTCTGTCAAACGTATTAAGTTACCTTTTTCATCATAGGTAAACCGTTTGCTATATCGATAATCACCTTCTGCAAACCTGCCTATCACATTCCAATATCTTTCATAACGCCAAAGGAGTCGCCCAGCAGTGTCGTAAATATTTACAATAACTCCATCCGTAAATACTTTTTTCTCTGTGTTTTTCGGTACTTTCCATGCCAAAATCTCTTTTTTCGTCTGTTCCAATCAGACTTTGTCATTGAACGTTTTCTGCTCATCTCTGCCCTTCAACTTTCTGTTATTCCAAAATATGTACCAGATCCGCGGAAATATGAACGGTTTTTGTAGATGCGTCCCAACTGATTTTCCCATTATCCCAAAACATCACCATATCCCGCAAAGGCAGGAATACACGTCCGTCTTTGATTTCCAGAGGTGTATTTAATATCACTTTATCACCATTTCTCTTGGCTTCTTTTTCTCCGGCAGTCAGACGATAGGTAGTCATACCGCACAGAATCAAAGCTGTTTTTGACTGTCCGTCCCAAAGCACTTTTTTCTGCACTTCTTCCGGCAGATTTTCCACCAAAGCACGCATGGGAAGCATGGTATATCCTGCGTCATTGATATACGCAGGAACGTCCAACGGATAGGATTTTCCATTGACCTGCATGGTATCTGCACCAATGGTCACATCTATGGTACATGGCACTTCTTCCACTTCATGTTTTAAATCAGGACTAAGGTACAAATAGATCAAGTCCTCTACAAACAATTGATCCTCCTGGTCTGCAAACAGATTATTTTCATACTGGTTTCCGCCCAATGCCACCACCGAAATTCCTTGCCCCACTTTTTGGTTTCCTCTATCTTCCAGATAAGTTACTTCCAGCGTAATGGCGTCCTTTGTCAACGGCACTTTAAAAAACGTTTTGCAAATCTTTCTCATAAACCTACTTTACTTGAAAATTCTCCCATTCCACCAATGAACCTTTGAAATATTCCGAGGTACCCTTTGTCTTCCATAGCTCCGTATCCACCATTGCCAGATATAGATTCTTTCCTTGCGCTTCTTTGGGCACAGTCAATTTCGTATATCCAACCAAAATGCTGCGTGCATAAATGGAATACATCTTTTTGTATGCCGATGCTGTGCCATTTCCGTAAGCCGATTCCCATCTGCCGTTCTGTGCTGGATTACTTGCCCCAAAAGCCGTCACAGAAAACGCCATAACTGCCGCAAGAGTCAACGCCATGCATCTTTTTTCATCATCTTCCCCACCTTTCCTGTATATTTCCCCTTTCATATTGGTTTGCGCATCAATTAATTATACACAAACAACAAGCTGTATCTTACCGTCCAGCTCTATCACTTCTGATTTATCCTTCCACATCAATTTCATCATATCCAAAGGAATGTAAATACGCCCGTCTACAATTTCCGGTGTCGCCATAAAATAAAAATTTTTGCCCATTTACGGAAACATAATTTTGCCCAGCTGTAAAGATATATTCTTTTTCATTTTTGAAAACGTGAAAAGATTTGTCCTTACTATTCCACTGCCATTCCATCCCCCCACGTCTGGAAAATTCCTCTATCCAAAAAACGCCCTGGTATCATATATGTTCCGTTTTCCTGACGATATGTAAACATTTTTTGCATCAAAACATCACTTTTTTCCACATATTCCTTTTCTTCAATATTCCATGAAAATGCATGCCATACCGCATCCGGCGTGTCTCTCGGCATTATTTTCATAAATGGAATTGTTTTCGCGTTCTTCATATCCTTATTTTCTGATACACGCAGTACCAAATCTGTTTTTCCTTTAAACCTGTTTTCGGCAGTGACCAATCCATTGTAATTTTGGTCTGCATATCCGTTCCTGTTACAGCAAAGGAATTATCTGATAAATATTCTATTTCTCCATCTTTTACATCATAAATATCCAAAAAAGATTCTCCGTCAGCAGTCATTGACGGATCAACCGGCACTTCCAAAGCAAAATAAAGTGTTTCGTCTTCTGCCCCCAATGGCCAGCGAATAATCAACTCTCCCTGCGGAAGACAGCGATATCCCATATGGTGATACTGACTCATATACATGATACGAGTTTTTTCTTCATCATTCCCAATGCTGATTTCACCAGTGATGCCAGCACCATTCATTCCCAATGCAACAGATGGAAATGTTAAAGAAGCCAAAATCGTCATTAATAGTACTTTTTTCATAAACACACCCCCTATTTCTAATCATATTCTAACAAAGAATATAGGCTTATTCCATTACAGGGATGTGACAAATTTTTCAATATTCTTAAAAACAAAAAAAAGAGCCTGATAATCAGACTCTTTTAACTAGGGTAGCAGGATTCGAACCTGCGAATGACGGAATCAGAATCCGTTGCCTTACCGCTTGGCGATACCCCATTATGAAATTTTTTAGAGAGTTTTCTTCTCTCGAAACTAGGGTAGCAGGATTCGAACCTGCGAATGACGGAATCAGAATCCGTTGCCTTACCGCTTGGCGATACCCCATTATAAAAGCTATTTCGCTTTCTTTTTTTGAGACCTGGGCTAGCTGGATTCGAACCAGCGAATGCAGGAGTCAAAGTCCTGTGCCTTACCGCTTGGCGATAGCCCATCATACGATAATTGCAGGATACGAAATAGAAAGCGCGAGACGAGATTCGAACTCGCGACCCTCGCCTTGGCAAGGCGATGCTCTACCACTGAGCCACTCGCGCAAATCCTATATGCAGCCGAGGGGACTTGAACCCCTACCCAGAATCTGGACTAGATCCTTAGTCTAGCGCGTATGCCAATTCCGCCACGGCTGCGCAAAATAAGAAATGAGTCACTCGGGACTCGAACCCGAGACACCTGGATTAAAAGTCCAGTGCTCTACCAACTGAGCTAGTGACCCATAAAAAAGGGTGGATAGTGGGATTCGAACCCACGACCTCCAGAGCCACAATCTGGCGCGCTAACCAACTGTGCCATACCCACCATATTATAAAAAACTCGGGGTGACAGGATTCGAACCTGCGACCTCCTGATCCCAAATCAGGCGCGCTAGCCAAGCTGCGCCACACCCCGTAATTGAAAATTGGATTCCGGCGA
>BBZU01000025.1 GCA_001304995.1 Clostridia bacterium UC5.1-1D10
CAATTTTGATCGTCATAAAATGTCTTTCTGACATGCAGCGGGGTATTTCTGCATGCCGCTGGTATCAATTATACTTGATAAATCAAGGCTTTTCCAGCATGTATATAAAAAAATACATCGTTTCCATCAATAAAAACTTTTGTCTTTCAGTGGTTGTACAAACAGGGGACGATAGATCAGATTCCGTCCTCTGCGCACACTTTCCATGAGAGAAATTGCCTTCACCTGCACGGTAAGATTTTCCAGTTTCACCTGTTTTTGCACATCGGCAAACCCACGATACGGTTCTACCTCACGTCCCAATGTGATATGAGGGCTCAAACCTTTTTCTCTCTGGCAAATCCCTGTTTGCCCAAAGAGATTTCCAGCTGCTGAAACAGCCGCTGAAGGGGTGCGCTTTTTTCCACCCCAGCCCACAGGATACCTTCCCGTCCTCTGGGAAAGAATCCCAATCGATCCAGCTTCAGTTCAAAGGGGCGGTTCCGTCTGGTGGTTTCCATCATAGCCTGTACCACATCGTCCACTTCTTCCGGTCTGATTTCCCCCAGAAAATGCAGGGTCAGATGGAAATTTTCCTTGGGTGTATAATTCCCCTTACGGCAAAGTTCTGCCGCCTGCTGCTGTGCCCCTTCCAGGGCGTCCTTCACTTCTTCTTCCAGTTCAATGGCAATAAATGTCCGCATGTTTCCTCCTTTCTGTAAAAAAGGACGGCGAGGCCCCTTCTTTTGGAAAGAGCCGTGCCGTCCCTTCATAAAATACAAAACTTCTTATTTTACAAGAGCCATTGCTCTTTCCACAACCTGTTCTACGGTGAAACCGAAATCTTTGAACAAGGTGCCCGCAGGTGCGGATGCGCCGAAACCTTCCATGCAGATTACGTCGCCGTCCAGACCTACAAATTTATGCCAGCCAAAGTCTGCCGCTGCTTCCACAGCCAGTCTTGCGCGAACAGCCTTAGGCATAACGCTTTCTTTGTATTCGTCGCTCTGTTCTGCGAACAGTTCCCAGCAAGGCATGCTGATAACTCTTGCTTTTACGCCTTTTGCAGCCAGTTCGTCATATGCTTTGTAGATCAGTTCTACTTCAGAACCGCTTGCCATGAGCAGTACATCAGGTGTACCTTCACAGTCACGCAGGATATAAGCGCCTTTCAGAGCGTCTTTGCCGGTGCCTTCCAGTGCAGGCATGTTCTGTCTGGACAGGATCAGGCCGGTAGGTGTTGTGGTATGTGTCAGCGCTGCATACCAGCCAGCTGCTGTTTCTCTGGTATCGCAGGGACGGAATACCATGTAGTTAGGCAGGCTGCGCAGCATTGCCAGATGTTCGATAGGCTGATGAGTAGGGCCATCTTCCCCTACACCAATGCTGTCGTGAGTAAAGATACTGATAACAGGCAGGCCCATGAGAGCTTCCATACGCAGACCAGCTTTCATGTAATCGCTGAATACGAAGAAACCAGCGATATAAGGTCTTACGCCGCCGTGTACTGCCATACCGTTTGCCATAGCTGTCATGGCAAATTCACGGATACCGAAATGTACGTTGGAGCCAGCGGGGTTTTCTTTGCTGTAATATTCTCTGTCTTTCATGACAGATTTATTGGAAGGAGCCAGGTCAGCGCTGCCGCCGAACAGGTTAGGAACTACTTTTGCTACTTTCTGCAGTACTTTTTCGGAAGTTGCACGAGTAGCGATGTCCCCTTCGTCTTTCCAGAAATCTTCGTCATTCAGCAGATCTGCTGCCAGCTTATCGCTGTGCCACAGTTCATATTCTTTTGCCAGTTCGGGGTTTGCTTTTGCGTATGCTGCAAACATTTCGTTCCAAGCCGCTTCTTTCTGAGCGCCTTCCGCTTCCCATGCTGCCATGTGCGCTTTGACTTCTTCGGGAACGAAGAAAGATTCTTCATAGTTCCAGCCCAGATTTTCTTTTGTCAGCTTGATTTCTTCTTCCCCCAGAGGTTCGCCGTGGGCGGATGCTTTGCCCTGTTTGTTGGGTGCGCCGAAACCGATGAGTGTGTTTACTTTAATCAGGGAAGGCTTGTCTGTTTTCTTCGCTGCCGCAATGGCTGCTGCGATAGCGTCTACATCGTTGCCGTCTGTTACTTCCGCAACATCCCAGCCGTAAGCTTCGAAACGTTTCATTACATCTTCTGTGAATGCAACGTCTGTGCTGCCTTCGATGGTGATTTTGTTGCAGTCATAGATTACGATCAGTTTGGACAGACCCATTGTGCCAGCCAGAGAAGCTGCTTCGGAAGCAACGCCTTCCTGGAGACAGCCGTCGCCGCACAGTGCGTATGTGTAGTGGTCAACCACTTTGTATTCAGGTGTGTTGAATTTTGCTGCCAGATGGCTTTCAGCCAGTGCCATACCAACGGCGTTTGCGATACCCTGACCCAGAGGGCCTGTTGTGGTTTCTACACCTACGGTGTGCTTGTATTCAGGGTGACCGGGTGTCAGGGAATTTCTCTGACGGAAGTTCTTCAGATCTTCAATGGTCAGACCATAGCCGAATACATGCAGCAGGGAATACAGCAGCGCGGAGCCGTGACCTGCGGACAGTACAAAACGGTCTCTGTCGTCCCATTTGGGATTTGCGGGGTTTGCTTTCATTTCCTTTGCCCACAGTGCATAAGCAGCGGGGGCAGCGCCCAGAGGCAGACCGGGATGGCCGCTTTTTGCTTTCTGGATGGCTTCTGCGGAAAGGAAACGCAGGGTGTTTACAGTCAAGTTATCAATATTCATATTGTTTTCCTCCCATTTCGAAAATTGCCCTTTCAAAAAAGGGCAATCTTCATCAAAACATATTTTGGTTCACGTTACAAAAAGATGTTTCTTATTTCTTGGGTACGCTTTCCCAGTCTTTCAGGAAACGTTCGATACCGATGTCTGTCAGAGGGTGTTTTGCCATCTGGATCAGTACATTGTAAGGGATGGTTGCGATGTGGCAGCCAACTCTTGCAGCGTCGATCACATGCAGAGGGTTACGGATGGAAGCAGCGATGATTTCTGTTTCGATGCCGTGGATATCAAAGATATCAACGATTTCTTCGATCAGAGTCATGCCTACGGAACCAATGTCGTCCACTCTGCCCAGGAAAGGACTTACATATGTTGCGCCGGCTCTTGCAGCCATCAGCGCCTGTGTAGCGGAGAAAATCAGTGTCACGTTTGTTTTGATGCCTTCTGCTGTCAGGATTTTAACCGCTTTCAGGCCTTCCAGTGTCATAGGGATTTTGATAACGATGTTTTTGTGGATTTTAGCCAGTTCTCTCGCTTCTTTTACCATGCCTTCATGATCCAGGCTGATAACTTCCGCACTGATGGGGCCATCCACGATGGTTGTGATTTCTTTTACAACTTCTACGAAATCTCTGCCTTCTTTTGCAATCAGGGAAGGGTTTGTGGTTACACCACAGATGACGCCCAGGTCATTTGCTTCTCTGATCTGATCCACGTTAGCGGTGTCGATAAACATTTTCATGATGCTTCTCCTCTTTCTTTGTATATGATTGTAAACAAGTTACCATTTGCACATAGGATGCTAATTTTATTGTACTGCATAGAAAAACCAAAAGCAACGGCTTTTCGCCACTTTTTCGTTTTCCGTCAATCTGCCCAAGGTCATAAGACAAGAGAAAAAATCTTTTGTTTGAAACACAAAAAAGAGTAACTGTCCTTACACGAGGAACAGCTACCCTTTTCATATGCTTATAACAGCCAGCCTTTTACAAAATCAGCGATGCCGTCTTTTTCGCAGACATTCTTGTGTCTGATTTCTCTTGTTTCAATGCCCCGGATGGGTGCAGGGATGGCTACGCCGCTGACTTTTTCCATTTCTTTCATCAGCGCAAAAGCGTCGCCGTCTGCGTATTTTTCATCCAACGCAGTCATAACGTCTTTTGTGAATTTATAAGGGCTTGCGGTGGAAACAATAACCATAGGGTTCTTTGTACCGCTTTCGGCTCTGTATTTTTCCGCCGCCGCATAAGCCACTGCTGTATGGGTATCCATCACATAACCTGTGTTTTTATATACTCTGCGGATAGCGTCGAAAGTTTCCGCTTCATCGGCAAATTCCCCGGAAAGCCGTTCTTCGGTAATTTCCGCTGTGTATTTGCCCTCTGCCTGCAAAGCAGCCATTTCCGCCTTTGTCTTGTCCTGTCCGCCCATGTGGCACAGCAGACGTTCCAGATTGCTGGAAATAAGAATATCCATGGAAGGAGAAACAGTCACATGGAACGCACGGTTTCTGTCATAAACGCCAGTGCGGAAGAAATCATACAGTACCTTATTGTCATTGGATGCGCAGACAAAATGACCTGCGGGCAGACCCATCTGCGCCGCGTACCAGCCAGCCAGAATATCACCGAAGTTCCCTGTGGGAACGGTAAAGTCCAGAGGTTCTCCCCATTTGATTTCACCCATTTTCACAGCCTGAATATATGCCCAATAGTAATATACGATCTGAGGTACCAGTCTGCCGATGTTGATGGAGTTTGCGGAAGAGAAACGATAGCCTCTCTTTTCCAGTTCATCCGCCAGTTCTTTGTCGGTGAAAATCCGTTTTACAGCACTCTGGGCGTCGTCAAAGTTCCCTTTGATGCCTACCACGCAGGTGTTATCCCCTTCCTGAGTAGTCATCTGCAATTTCTGCACAGGGCTGACGCCGTCTTCCGGGAAGAATACCATGATTTTCACGCCGTCAACGCCAGCAAAGCCTTCCAGCGCCGCTTTTCCTGTATCACCGGAGGTTGCTGTCAGAATGACGATCTCCTCTTTCTGTCCCTGACGTTTTGCCGCTGTTTTCATGAGATAAGGCAGGATGGACAGGGCCATATCCTTGAATGCCAGTGTTCTGCCGTGGAACAGTTCCAGATAAAGCATATCCCCTTTTTTCACAAGAGGTACGATTTCTTTTGTATCGAATTTTTCATCATACGCATGTTCAATGCAGTATTTCAGTTCTTCTTCCGTAAAGTCCAGATACAGCTTCAATACTTCATAGGCCAACTGCCGATAATCCATCCCCATGAGTTCTTCGGGAGTCTTGTCCATTTTGGGGATTTCCTTGGGAATATACAGACCGCCGTCGGGGCAGATGCCACGCAGGATAGCTTCTGATGCAGACGCGGTAATGTCTTTGTTTCTGGTGCCTATGTATGTTGTCACTGCCATATTCACTCGCCCTTTCTTCCATGCCGATTTTCAAAGAGAATTGATGATAGTTCTATTGTACGAATATTTTTCCATTTGTCAACCACAATCGTACATTTGTTTTTTATCGAAAGACAATTTTGTATTCTGTATTTCTTATTCCCATTTCCAACCTACGGCGTATTTGTTTTTCAGGCGTCCTTTTTGTGTCTTGCCCCAACCTAAGGGATAACCATCCACGCAGACCAGTGTCCAGCCGTCTTTGGCTTCCGGCGCTTCCAGTGTTTCCCCCTTCAAATAACGGATAACTCTCTCGTCAGAAAGAGGCAGATCCAGCACATTTTGCACTTCTTCTTTTTTCAGCCCCATGGCAAATGCCTGAGAAGGCTCAAACCGTCCTTTTTTCAGCGTTCCCAACTGCCAGCCGCTCCGCAGTACCCGCAGACCTTTTGTGGCAGGAGCCCCTTCCGGCAGAAGACACAGACTGTCCCCGTAAATCTGGAATGTACCTTTCCACTTACCTGTAAGGGTTTCTTTGGCAAACTGGCGGAAAGGTTCCAGTTCCTTTTCACCGACAGTAGCTTCTGTGGGTGTACTGCATGCCGTTGGTTCTCCTGTTTTCTGCAATAACGCCAGAAAATGCCCTTCCCCTTTGATTTTATGGGGATAAAGGCGCACACATTCTGTCAGGGGCTCACAGCCCGGCGCAAAGCCCCAGTTCTTCTCCAATGGAACCAGCGTAAATTCCGGATGATTATCCAGAAATGTCTGGATGCTGTCCTCATTTTCCATTTTGGCAAAGGTACAAGTGGAGTACAGAATCATGCCTCCTGTTTTCAGCATGGATGCGCAGTGTTCCAGAATATCCGCCTGCTGTTCTCTGCAAAATGTGAGCAGTTCCTCATTCCAGCTTTTCACCATATCCGGCTCTTTGCGGAACATGCCTTCCCCGGAACAAGGGGCGTCAATCAAAATCTTGTCAAAAAATCCGCCGAATCGTTCTGCCAGCTTTTTGGGCGGTTCACTCATAACAATGGCGTTGGTGATGCCGCTGATTTCCACGTTTTTCAGCAGCGCTTTTGCCCGTCCGGCGCTGATGTCATTGGAAATGAGCAGTCCTGTCCCATTCAGTCTTGCCGCCAGCTGGGTGGTCTTTCCTCCGGGAGCGGCACAGATATCCAGCACAAAATCCCCTTCTTCAATGGGAATCATGGCGCCGGGTGTCATGGCGCTTGGTTCCTGCAAATAGTACAGCCCCGCGTGGTAATAGGGATGCTTGGCAGGACGTTCTCCTTCCGCGTAGTAAAATCCGCTTTCACACCAGGGTACAGGGGAAAGGGAAAACTCTCCCTTTTCTGCCAGTTCTGCCGGAGAAATTTTCAAAGTGTTTGCCCGAAGTCCGTAGAGTCTGACTTCCTCAAAAGACGCCAGATAATCTTCGTATTCCACCCCCAGCAATGCTTTCATTTCGTTGATATATGCCAATGGTAATTCCATGTTTTCCTCCTCGTTGTATGTCAACTGCTTCTTCTGCCTATCATCATACGAAAAAAAGAAGGTGGATGCAAGAATTGAACAAAAATTCAAACACCTTTTCTACGTTTTTTCGTCTTTACAAATATACCATGGTCGTATATCATAAATAACGTTAAAAATGACTTGGCAAAAAAAGGAGGGCTCCCATGGAAAAACAGATCTGGAAACCGGGCACCGTATTGTACCCCGTCCCTGCCGTTATGGTATCCTGCGGCAATATGGAGCAGAAAAACATCATCACCGTAGCATGGACAGGCACCATCAATACCAATCCCCCCCATGACTTACGTTTCCATCCGTCCTGAGCGTCACTCCTATGAGCTGATTAAGGAAAGCGGAGAATTTGTCATCAATCTGGTCACCAAAGACCTGACTTATGCCTGTGATTTCTGCGGCGTCAGAAGCGGCAGAGATGTGGATAAATTCACCGAAATGCACCTGACAGCCAAAAAAGGGGAAAAAGTCGATTGCCCCATCATACTGGAAAGCCCAGTCAACATTGAGTGTAAGGTAAAAGAAATTGTTCCTTTGGGCAGCCATCACATGTTCCTTGCAGAAGTGGTTTCCGTCAGCGTCAGCGAAAAATATTTCGACAAGACAGGAAAATTCCACCTGAACCGCAGCAAGCCCATCTGCTATTCCCACGGGGGATATTTCACACTGGGAGAACAGGTTGGCTCTTTCGGCTATTCCGTACGGAAAAAGGACACACCCAAAACAGGAACAAAACAAAGAAAACGCCGCTCCGGCAAAAACAGCGGCAGAAATAACAAAAGAGAGCGTATGAATTTTTAAGGAGGCGTATTATCATGCTGCAAATCACAGAAGTAAATATTTTTTCTTTGAGCAAAGACGAAGACGCGTGGACAATCGAAGGGGAAATCATTTTTGAGGACGACCTGACCTCTGCTTTTGAAGCGGATTATCTGCCTGACGAAGACGAACTGGAAAACCTGTCTTTGGAACTAGAACTGGAAGACTTTGACACCAGAGTGCTGAAAAATATGATCCTGGACGCAGCTAACGACTACGAGGACTGATACAGGAGGCGAACAAGTATGAGCCTGACCATTTGTCCTGCCTATGACCGACCGGAAGAAGTCAAAGCCCTGTTTCTGGAATATACGGATTTCCTGCTGAAAAGTGATCCTTCTTTTGTCGCTTTTCTGGAGCTTCAGAATTACGACAGAGAACTGGATCATCTGGAGGAAAAATATGGACTGCCCAAAGGCAGACTGTATCTGGCGCTGGTGGATGATGCCATTGCCGGCTGCATTGCCCTGCGTCCCCTTTCGGATACGGAATGTGAACTGAAACGACTTTATGTGAAAGACGCCTTTCGCGGTCAAGGTATCGCGGAGCATCTGGTGGAAAAACTCATTGACGACGCCAGAGAAATGGGCTACGATGCCATGCTGCTGGATACCCTGCCTTTTCTAAAGGGTGCCCTGCATCTGTATGCCAAACTGGGATTTCAGGAAATCCCGCCCTATAACAACAGCCCCATGGAAACATCCATTTTCCTGAAGCTGGATCTGCATCAATAAAACAAAAAGCGATTATGAAACCTTTCCGTAAGATTTCATAATCGCTTTTTTTCATTACAGAATCCGTTTTGGACAAAAATCCAGATAATCTGCCGCTACCAGTTCATAGATGATGCCATTCCGCTCGCCCCGCAAAGCGTTCTTGTGATTTGCTGCTCCGTGAAGGTGCCCGTAAACCACCCGTTTCACAGGATATTCTCCCAGAATCTCCGTAAAAGCCGATGGCTCCCGTTTTTCATTGACCGGCGGGAAATGCATCATGACGATGATGTCCTCCGCCCCTGCTTTCATAGCCGCATCCAAAGACAGACGCAGGCGAATCTGCTCCCGTTTATAGATCTTCTCATCCTCCGGCGTAAAGCTCCGCTCATTGGGACAGAGCCAGCCTCTTGTGCCGCAGATGAAGCTCTTTTCCCAAGGCACAGCGTCATTTTTCAGAAACGCCATCTCCGGGTACTGTCCTGCCAAGCGGCTGGAGGATTTCCACCAGTAGTCGTGATTGCCGGAAAGGAGGATCTTCCGCCCCGGCAGGCTGTCGATGACATCCAAGTCCGCCGCTGCTTCCGGCAGACGCATGCCCCAGGAAATATCCCCCGGCAAAAGTACCGTATCTTCTTCTGTCACTTCCCGTTTCCAGTTTTCTATGATTTTTTCACTGTGGTTTTTCCAGTTTTCTCCGAAAATATCCATAGGCTTGCTGACGGCAAAACCGAAATGCAAATCCCCAATGGCAAATAATCCCATACAAATTCCTTTCTATACCCGATACATTTCCGCCATGATGTTCAGCTTTTCGTTGAACTCCTTCAAGGCTTCCATGTCATCGCCGTTCCAAAGACGGATAAATTCCTTATTGATTTCGTTCATATCATCCAGTTTTGCCACAAAATACAGGTTCTGGATGTTTTCCAGAATATTGGCCACCAGATTGTTTTTGATCTCATTGAGCCGCTGAGCGTTGGTGATTTCCTCCCGAATGGTGGCCATTTCCGTATCCAGATGGAAAGCCGCTTCGGCGCAGTTTTTCAGTCTGTCCTGCAATTCCTGAGGGATGTTGCCGCTGTATTTATACCGCAGGGAATGTTCCGCCGTTGCCCAGAAATTCATGGCATTGGTGCGAATCTGGATTTCCGCAGGCACAGTCTTTTCCCCCAGTGCCGTAAAGAGGGGATAACGGATGATCATATGATAACTGCGGTAACCGCTGGGCTTTGTGTTGGTGATGTAATCCCGCTCCTCGATAACAGTCATATCTTTGCGCTTGCGCACCATTTCAATGACCTTGGGAATGTCCTCCACAAACTGACAGAGGATACGAATCCCCGCAATATCCTCAATTTCTTCTTCGATTCTATCCGGCGAAATCTGTTTTCTGCCTGCTTTTTCCAATATACTGGCAGGACGTTTCAGCCTCCCCGTCACGGAGTCAATGGGCGAATAAATGCCCAGCTGTCTGCATTCTTTGTCCAGACTGCGGAACTTTAACAGCAGTTCGTCAACGGTCTGGGCATAAGGATAGAGCAATTCTTTCCAGTTGATGATTTCCACGTTCTCACCCCATTTTCTTTTCTGCCTTTATTATACGATATGAGGCAGGTTTCGGCAATGGACGGACAAGTCCTTATAGGGAAACTCCCCGTCTTTTTTCGTCATATTCCGCCTTTGTGACAGAATAACAGCGAAAATCCTGTACTTTGCCGTCAAAGCGTATCTGTGCCTGACGCAAAGTGCCTTCGTATACAAAACCGCATTTTTCCAGTACCTTTGCGGAGGCGGGATTGTCCGGATAGCATGTAGCAGTAATGATGGAAAGATTCAGCAAATCAAAGCCATACACCAAAACCGCTTCCACCGCTTCTGTCATGATGCCTTTTCCCCAGCAGTCAAAAGCAAGAGAATACCCAATCATCTTCGCTCCCGCATTTTCCCGTTTGTTATCATCCACCAGACCCACGGTACCAATGAGCCTGCCCTCCTGTTCTATGGCAAACACATGGGGCTCCTTTAAAAACACCTGTTCCAGTATCTCCCTGCTTTCTTCCAAGGTTTCATGAGGTTTCCAGCCAGCAGCAGGCCCAACGTCAGGATGGCTGCAATAAGCAAAAAGCCCTTCGGCATCCTGTTCTGTCAGCGGGCGCAGCCGCAAACGTTTTGTTTCCAGTTCCATGTCTCCCCCTCCTTTTGCCTTATGATACCACAGCCTGCCAGCAAAAAGCAAAAGCCGCTTTTCTTCCGAAAAAGAAAAACGGCTTCTGTTCAAATATGTGCGTGATAACCGACTTTTTCCACAGCGGCACAAAGCTTCTCCACAGAAATCTGCTCTTTCTGCCGCACCATTGCCCGGTTCTGCTTCAAATCTACTTCCACCCATACGCCATCTATGGCATTGAGGGCATTTTCCACCTGTTTGGCGCAGTTCTGACAAGTCATCCCCTCAATTTGCAGCATCACATGATGGCTGTAATGATCGGGATTTTTGTCTACCCTTCGAGGCTTTGGCACGTCACCGCCTCCGCAGCAGCCGGACACCAATTTTTTGGAATAACTTTTCACAGCAATGACAACCACAATCACCAGCAGCGCTGTCAAAACCGCCGTTGCCACACTTCCCATAAAAAGCCTCCTTTCTGCCCTCAGGCAGTCTGTTCTTCTTTCCCCTTTGGCAGCAGAGGACGCATACTGGTACCGCTGATGGCAACGGTGGACAGGTTATGGAAGAAAGCGGAAACTGTGGGCTGCAAAATGCCTGCCAGTCCCAGCAAAAGCAGAGATGTATTGAATCCGATGATTGCCTTGTAATTTCTGGAGATACGTCCCATGAGCGCCTGACTTAAGTGACGCAGTGTCACCAGCTCCCACAGTTCCCCGGAGAGCAGGGCAATATCCGCCACTTCTCTGGCTAAGTCTGAGGCGTCTTTCATGGCAACGGACACATTGGCAGCGGACAGGGCCGGAGAATCATTGATGCCGTCCCCTACCATAATGACCGTTCTGCCTTGGGCTTTGATTTCTTCCACTTTTGCCGCCTTATCCTCTGGCAGCACCCGGGCGTAATATTCCGTAATACCCAGCTGCTGACAGGCAGTGCGGGCTGCTTTTTCCCCGTCACCTGTCATCATGATGATGTGCTGGATGCCTGTCTGCCGTAGAGCCTCGATGACTTCCACCGCCTCCTGACGGACAGGGTCATGGATGAAGATGGCCCCTGCCAATTCCTCGCCGATGGCAAGATACACAGCGGAGTCTGTGCTGTCCACAGCCTCCATTTTTTCCCGGTCTGCGTCTTTCAAAGGAATACCTTCATCCTCAAAAACAAAGTGCGGGCTGCCGATAACGACTTTTTTGCCCTCCAGTTCCGAAGCGATGCCATGGGCAACCACATACTTCACTTCCGCATGGCGTTCCTCATGGAACAGACCTTCTTCCGCCGCCTGTCTGACGATGGCACGGGCAACGCTGTGGGGAAAATGTTCTTCCAAACATGCCGCTGTCCGCAGCACTTCATCCCGTTCATAATCCCCAAAGGCAATGACCTGAGAAACCTGAGGGCAAGCTTCTGTCAGCGTACCTGTTTTATCAAAGATAATGGTATCTGCCGCACCAAAGGCTTCCAGATGTCTGCCGCCTTTGACCATCATCCGATGATTCGCCGCTTCCCGCATGGCAGAAATAACGGCAATGGGTGTTGCCAGTTTGATGGCACAGGAATAATCCACGGTCAGAATTGCCATGGTCTTTGTGGTGTTTCTGGTGAACAGGAACACCGCTGCCGCTGTCAGCAGATGATACGGCACAATACGGTCTGCCAGACGTTCCGCTTTCCCCTGTACGCTGGCTTTCAGTTCTTCCGAAGCGGCAATGAGATCCATAATCCGCTGAATCCGTGTCTGGGCATTGACTGCCATGACTTCCACAGCCACAGAGCCTTCCTCCACCAGCGTTCCGGCATAAACCATAGCACCTTCTGCCTTTCTCACCGCCAAAGGCTCTCCTGTCATGGTGGCTTCGTTTACCATGGCTTCCCCTTCCTGCACTTTGCCGTCAATGGGAATCATGGTGCCTGTGCGGATACGGAGCCAATCCCCCGCTTTCACATCAGAAAGGGGAATCTGCACATCTCCTTCCGGTGTTACCAGCCATACTTTGTCAATCTGGATGGCAAGGCTGGCAGAAAGAGCTGTTTCCGTCCGTTTTCTGGTGTAGTCCTCCAGAATATCAGAGAAGGACAGCAGGAACATAATGGACGACGCAGAGGAGAACGACCGCTTCAGCATGGAAGCGCCAATAGCCGCCGCGTCCAGTACATTCACGTTCATGCGTCCATGAAGAAGACTTTGCAGTCCATGCCACAGAAAAGGCACTGCCCGCAGACAGGTCTTGCAGATTTGCAGAGGAACTGGCAACAGCAGTTTTTCCGCCACTCGCCGCAGTACCATACTGCAAATCTTCTCCTGGAACCGCAGGTCAATGGCCTGTACATCCTCTTCCCCTGTGGGTTCCACTTTAGGGATGTCTGCCCGGCGCAGCTTTCCTACCAACTCCAACAGATTTTCTTTGGCAATTTCCTTGCCATAGTAAATGAGGATACTGCCGTTTTGGGCGCAGGTACGCACCCGCTCCACGCCAATTTTCTGCCGCAGCAAACTGGCAATGCCCCATCCTTCTTCCTCGGAAAAGGCATGCTGCCCCAGACGCAGACGGAGCCTACCGGGGCCATCATAGCAAATGGCATATTTCATATAACATGCCCCCGCTTCTTACTGTTCGCAGTCGCATGCTTCGGCAGCCTGCTGTTTTGCGTCAAAGCAGATGTCTTCTGCTTCTTCTTTGATGTTTGCGAAAGTAGCCTGTGCGTCTTTGTGCAGCTTCATGGCCTGTGCCACAGCGTTCACAGTCACTTCACGGGTCTTTTTGCTCTTGAGAATCTTGCCGCCCACCAGCGCTGCGGCAATACCACCCAAGAATACCCACTTTCTGTCACATTCCAAACAATTTTTCCACATAATGCATTCCTCCATTTCTAGTTATTCAATGCTTACTCCACAAGTTTACTATCGCTAACTTTTGTTGTCAATGACTATTTACAAAAAATGGTGTATCCTTTTAAAAGAAGGATGATGAGAAAAAAGGTTGGTGTAACACTTATGAAATTACAGGAATCTGGAGAAAATTATCTGGAAACCATTTTGATATTAGAAAAA
The DNA here is from genome assembly GCA_001304995.1 of Clostridia bacterium UC5.1-1D10. GTDB lineage: Bacteria > Bacillota > Clostridia > Lachnospirales > Anaerotignaceae > Anaerotignum. The sequence continues at coordinate 13,441 of BBZU01000025.1, forward strand.
AGAAACGGCATCGCACGCTCTGTGGATGTAGCCACAGAATTGGGCTTTTCCAAACCCAGTGTCAGCCGTGCTGTCAGCATATTAAAAGAAGGTGGCTATGTGACCATCGGCAATATTGGCCAGCTCCTGCTGACGGACAAAGGCAGACAGGTGGCACAAAACATCTATGACCGCCACTGTTTCATCAAAGAATGCCTCATGTTCCTGGGTGTCAGCCCGGAAACAGCGGAAGCCGACGCCTGTCGTCTGGAACATGTTCTCAGTGAAGAAACCCTCACCTGTATGAAGGCACACTACGAAAAACACATGCCCAAATCAGAATCATAAAATAATTTCAAAATTCCTATTGACAGCCTATGAAAAAACGTGATAGGATGTATCCAGAAGTTAGCAATTGCTAACTATTAATTTTGACAGGGAGTTAGCTTTAGCTAACATACAGAAACTAACAAAGGAGGTTCTGCACATGAGCGTTGTTATCGTGGGCGGTCACGACCGCATGGTTCGTCAGTATATGGACATCTGCAAGAAATTCAACTGCAAAAGTAAGGTGTTCACACAGCTGCCGGGGAATTTCCGTTCCCAGATCGGACAGGCAGATTTAATCATACTGTTCACTTCCACCGTTTCTCATATTATGGTGACAGGTGCCGTACAGGAAGCGGAGAAAAACAATATTTGCATTGCCCGTTCTCACAGCAGCTCATCTTCTGCCCTGAAACGTATTTTGGCAGAACACTGTTGTTGATTTTTACCCAGTGGTTAGCATACGCTAACATTCTAAAGTTTGATAGAAAGGAGGATTCCCATGTCCGATTTTGAAGCGGAACTGATCCATCACGCTGCCCCAACTTTACTGGGCAGAAAGCAATCCAATCTGTTTTCCCTGCCTCTTTCCCTTTTGCCAAAGTGCAGAGAAGAAATCGCCCTTTACGGCAAAAAACTGGCGGAAAAAGGCATCTGTATTGTTTATCTTTACAGCTTTAAAACCGTGTATTCATCATGGTCTATCGTCAAAATGCCATGATGCGGTATCTGCGGGTCCCCCATGTGCGAGATTATCTCATTTCCCTGGGCTATCCTGCCCGTATCGGCAAAAAAGACGCCATGACGGAAACATTGGCTCATCTGCGCAAACGGATGCAGGCAGACGGTGATTTCCCTCATGAAATCGGCTTTTTCCTGGGTTATCCCCCTGCTGACGTATTTGCTTTCATGCGTGAAAAAGGTCAGAATTACAAATGCGTTGGATTTTGGAAGGTCTACGGTGATGAAAAACGAGCACTGCGTATTTTCCAGTGTTATCGTGACTGCCGTGACCAGATGATGGAACAGGTAACTGCGGGCACGTCCATACTCTCCCTCTTGGGTGCGGCCTGAACAGATACATATTTTTCAGAACTTTTTTTCAGAAAAAAGGAGGACAATTATGAGTAAAATTGCTGTAATCTATTGGAGCGGCACAGGCAATACCGCGATCATGGCAAATGAAATTGCCGCTGGTATTGGCACTGATGCTGAAGTATTTTCCGTAGATGCTTTTCATGGCAATGTAGCAGACTATGACAAAATTGCTTTTGGCTGCTCTGCCATGGGCGATGAAGTGCTGGAAGAAGCAGAATTCGAACCTTTCTTCACTGCTGTGGAAGGCAGTCTGAAAGGCAAAAAAGTTGCTCTGTTCGGCTCCTACGGCTGGGGCGACGGTCAGTGGATGCGCGACTGGGAAGACAGATGCGCAAAGGCTGGCGCAAACCTCTTTGACGATGGTCTCATTGTCTGCGGTATGCCCGACGCTGACGGCAAAGCAAATTGTAAAGCATACGGTGAAAAATTCGCCGCTTACTGATTCCTTACAAATTTCCCTTTACACACCCTAACCTTGGGAAATTCTTGACATTTTCTGTATTACACTATCCATAAAGAATACACCAATCCTTCTGTATTCTATAATAAAACACACATACCTTCTTACACAAAAAGGCTGTGAAACTTCGGTTTCACAGCCTTTGACTATCAAAAACTAAATTTTACTTTTTTCAAGGAAGCAGAAGGGCTTGGGAAACGAAGTGTTTCCCAACTGGAATCCGCAGTCGGAATTCACTTCCGACGAGGAAAAGGCGAAGTTTCAAGGCTTTTTAGCCGATGGAATTTCGCCTTTATGCTTCTGTCTACTCGTCAAAGGCTTGAATGAAATGAGCCTTTGACGACAGCTCTCTTTGTGTCCTTATTTTGTCCATTCCAGTTCTGCCGGTGTACGCAGTTTCTGGTGTTTGTAAATGGGAATCTGATATTTCGCTCCCAGCGCTCTCACCAGGTCTTTGTAGCAGCCTTTCATTTTGTCATGGAAAAAGATGGCTTCCACGCCGCCGTCGATGGCATCAATGCAGTCACTTGCCCGCTGCACACCAGTTTCATCCTCATAATGACCGGATACCAGCCACTGGTTCGCCAGAATATGGGTCACTCCAAAGGTTTCGTCCTCACCCCACTGCGTAAAAACAGCCTCCGCGAAGTTGGGCTCAAAGTGTACGCCGCCTACACAGAGGATCTGATGGACTTTTTTGCCGTCGTCCTCAAAAATCTGTGTCAGAGAACGTGCCAATGCTCTTGCAGCCTCTTTGTTGTTCCAGCTGTCCGGTTCACTGCCTACTTCAATATCCATCATTGCCACAGGGAATTTTGTCAGCAAAGTGGGGTCTCCTTCTCCGTGGTATACGCCAGACCAGTGGGTGGCTTCTGTTGCCACATGATAGTCCTCCAGCCCCAATTCTTTTCGGTTCTTTTCCACTGCCAACATGAGATTTCGCATGAGTCTGGGTTTTGCTGCACCAAACACACCAGAGGGCAGATCCCCCAGGGAATGTACGGTCAGCACCTTTTCCTGCGCATGCTCCCCTTCATGCCATGTAACCATGCCGGACACATCGCAGTCCGCAAAATATTTATTCATATCCGGCAGATATTTATTGTAGTCCAGACAAATGGCTGTCTGTGTCGGTGCAAAATAAAAGGTATTCCCTGCCTGATCTTCATAAGACATTACAGGGTTTCCATCAAAAATCATATCTGTTTCTTTCTGCAAAAAGCCTTCTTCCTGCAAGCAGTCCCATACCAGATAGGACACATATCCAAAATCACGATTCACATTGATAAAATAAACAGCTTTTTTCCCACTCATAGAATGACCTTCTTTCTTTTGTATAAATATTAAAACAATTCGATTTTTATTATATTCCTTTCTTTTCCTTCTGACAATGATTTTTTCATAAGAAAACAGGCGGGACTTTCGTCCCGCCTGTCTATATTGAGAAGGTGTATGCAAACTTTGTATTGATTAGTGATGGCAATGTCCACCGCAGGAACTGCAAGAACCGCAGTTGCCGCTGCATCCTTTGCCTTCTTTTTTGTCTTTGCGCAGTTTATAGACTGCGGCAGCGATCACTGCCACAAGTACCGCGCCTACGAACAATGTTCCCATATGCCGCACTCCTTTCTGTTTACGCTGTTACTTCTTTTTTGCTGAGTTTTCTGCTTGCTTTATCGGGACGGAACAGCAGGTAAATAAATCCTACTACTACTGCCGCTGCCAGAACCGTGCCGATACCGAAAGTGCCAGTGCCGCTCAATACAGAACCGATCTGGTATACACAGAACGCAACCAGGTAAGCAAAGATGGTCTGATACCCAATGGCGAACCATGTCCATTTTGCGTTGTTCATTTCTCGTTTGATAGCACCAATGGCCGCGAAGCAAGGTGCGCACAACAGGTTGAATACCAGGAAGCTGTAAGCCGCTGCCGGTGTGAAGAATGTTGCCAGTGTGCCCCAATATTCCGCACCGTTTTCCGCTACTTCCGCAAAGCCGAAGAGCTGACCGAAAGTTGCCACAACGTTTTCCTTCGCCACCAGACCTGTTACCGCTGCCACTGCGGACTGCCAGTTGCCCCAGCCCAGAGGACTGAAGATCCATGCCACAGCAGAGCCTACGTTTGCCAACAGACCATTGCTCAGGTCATCCACCATGCCGAAGCCGTTTTCTGTGAAACCGAAGTTAGACAGGAACCAAATGACAATGGTGGACAGCAGGATGATGGTACCTGCTTTTTTGATGAAAGAGGAACCTCTTTCCCACATGCTACGCAGTACACTGCCAACAGTAGGCAAATGATATGCAGGCAGCTCCATAACGAAGGGAGCGGGATCACCTGCAAACATAGTTGTTTTCTTCAGAATGATACCAGAAACGATGATTGCCGCAATGCCCACAAAGTAAGCACTGGGTGCTACCCATGCCGCGCCGCCGAACAATGCACCCGCAATGAGAGCAATGATGGGCAGTTTCGCGCCGCAGGGAATGAATGTGGTTGTCATAATGGTCATTTTTCGGTCACGGTCGCTTTCAATGGTACGAGATGCCATAACACCGGGCACACCGCAGCCAGTACCGATAAGCATAGGAATGAAAGATTTACCGCTGAGACCGAATTTACGGAAAATTCTGTCCATGATGAAGGCAATACGTGCCATATAGCCGCAGCCTTCCAAGAATGCCAGGAAAATAAACAATACCAGCATCTGCGGCACAAAGCCCAGAACAGCGCCAACACCGGCAACAATACCATCCAGAATCAGACTGTTCATCCAGCCTGCTACGTTCAGTTTTTCCAGTGCGTTGCCAACCAGCACGGGAATACCGGGCACCCATGTGCCGAAGTCCTCTGTGGCAGGTTCTTCCGCTGTGAGAGCCGCTTCATAGTCCGCTGCTGTCACAGGCAGTTTTGCTGTCACATTGCCTTCCTCGTCGGTTACTTCCAGTACAGTCTGTACACCTGTTGTTTCTGCCAAAAATTCCACAGGATCTGTTTCTGCCAACTCCGCATCTACGCCGGCTTCTGTTGCCGCTGCCAGGAATGCGTCAATCTTCTGTGTTTCCAGTGTGTAAGCTTCGTTTGCTGCTTCATATTCCGCTCTGCCGTTGCCAAAGAGATAGAAACCATCGCCAAACAGTCCGTCATTTGCCCAGTCTGTTGCCATGGTACCTACTGTACTAACGGAAACATAATACACAATGAACATAACCACTGCGAAAATCGGCAGTGCTAAGAAACGGTTTGTCACCACCTGGTCGATTTTATCGGAGGTGGACATGCCGCCTTTATTCTTTTTGGTGTAACAATGCTGAATCATTTCACCGATGTACATATAACGCTCATTGGTGATGATGCTTTCGCTGTCATCATCCAGCAGATCTTCTGTTTTCTTGATGATGCTTTCCACATCGGGTGCTTTTTCCATCTGTTCCACGATTTTCTCATCACGCTCGAACAGCTTGATGGCATAGAACCGTCTCAAAGATGGAGATACATCCTCCAGTTTTGCCGCAATATCATTCAGTGCGCCTTCCACTTCCGGCGCGAATGTATGCTGGGGTGCGCTGCTTTCTCTTGCCGCCGCTTCCACAGCCGCGCCTGCCGCTTCTCTCACGCCAGTGCCTTTCAGCGCGGAAATCTGCACCACTTTACAGCCTAGTTCCTTGGAAAGACGTTCCACGTCGATTTTGTCGCCGTTCTTTTCCACAACGTCCATCATATTGATGGCAACCACAACAGGAATGCCCAGTTCTGTCAGCTGTGTGGTCAAATACAGGTTTCTCTCCAGATTGGTGCCGTCAATGATGTTCAAAATCCCATCGGGACGTTCACCAATGAGATAATTTCTCGCCACCACTTCTTCCAATGTATAGGGAGAAAGGGAGTAAATGCCCGGCAAGTCCATGATGGTCACTTCTTTATTGCCTTTGAGCTTCCCTTCTTTTTTCTCTACGGTTACCCCCGGCCAGTTCCCCACAAACTGGTTGGAGCCTGTCAATGCGTTAAACAATGTGGTCTTGCCGCAGTTGGGGTTCCCGGCAAGTGCAATTTTCATGCCCATGTTGTATCTCCTTCCTATCCGTTAGTTACACCTAACTCTTTGCCAGAAAAAATGGCTCGTTCTCACGAACCAATTATCTGACTGCAATCATTTCCGCGTCAGCCTTTCTGAGGGAAAGTTCATATCCTCTGACGGTAACCTCCACAGGATCCCCGAGAGGCGCTACTTTTCTGATAAAAATCTCTGTGCCTTTGGTGATGCCCATATCCATGATACGACGTTTGACAGCGCCTTCGCCTGTCAGCTTCACCACAGTCACTTTTTCACCGATTTTTGCCTGTTTTAATGTTTTTGTCCCTTCCATATTGTCACTTCCTTATACCATGATGCGCGCCGCCATGGATTTGCTGATGGCTACGCGGGATTCTTTTACATTGACGATCATATTTCCGTTGATCTCCGATACCACCGTCACCTGACCGCCGATAACAAATCCCAGACTTTCCAGAAACCGTTTGGTATCATCCCGTCCGCTGATTTTTCTGATGGTTTGAATCTCTCCTGTTTTTGCCAGTGCCAAAGGCATCAGAACTCCTCCTTCCATACTTCACGTCCTTTTATACTTTTATACTTTTATATTTTCAGATGATGAGATAGATTGTCGTTAGCTTTAACTAACATTCTGCAATGAGTTTACCATTGCTAACTAAAGTTGTCAATAGCTTTTTTCTGGTTTTTGCAATTTTTTCCATTCAAAACATCTTCCCTAATACAGACACAAAAAACAGACATGGTTTTTTGATCCATGTCTGTTTCAATCTCTTATTTTCCATTGCATTTTCCGCAGCTGCCGCAGTTTCCATGACAGGTGCCACACTTATGCTTTTTCACTGCCACAAGGGCCCCTACAATGGCTGCCGCAATGACTGCCAAAATGATGATATCCAAAGGGTTCATAATCCCCCTCCTTTTACACAAATAAGCCTAAAAGCAGATATACGCCAAAGGCTGCCAGCCATGCCACCACGCACTGCAAGATAACAACGCCCAGCGCCAGCCAGCCAGATTCCAGCTCCCGTTTCACTGCCGCGATGGCCGCCACACAAGGGGTATACAGCAGTGTGAATACCAGAAAACTGATGGCGGAAACAGGGGTAAAGAGGGTATGGAGCGCAGGCCCCAATGCCGCTGTGGAAGTTCCCATCAAAACGCCCAGTGTACTGATAACGGCTTCTTTTGCTGTAAAGCCGGTGATGAGGGCTGTGGGAATACGCCAGTCGTTGAAGCCCAGAGGCGCAAACACAGGTGCCAGCAGATGCCCAATGGCTGCCAGAATACTGTCTGCGCTGTCTGTCACCACATTCAGACGGCTGTCGAAGCTCTGGAGGAACCAGATGATAACCGTTGCCAAGAAAATAATGGTGAAAGCACGCTGCAAGAAGTCTTTCGCCTTATCCCACATCAAAAGCAGTACGCTTTTTGCAGAAGGGAAACGATAGTTGGGCAATTCCATAACAAAAGGAATGGGTTTGCCACGGAATACGGTTCTGTCAAAGATCAGCGCAACGATGATACCGATGATGATACCTGTCAGGTACATGCCGATCATAACCAGTGCCGCATATTTCTGGAAAAAGGCCGCTGCAAAGACCGCATAAATGGGAATCTTGGCAGAACAGCTCATAAAAGGTGTCAGCATGATGGTCATACGGCGGTCACGTTCCGAAGAAAGGGTACGGCTTGCCATAACCGCAGGCACCGTACAGCCAAAGCCCACCAGCAAAGGCACGATACTTCTGCCGGAAAGACCAATCTTACGGAGGAGTTTATCCATGACAAAGGCAATTCTTGCCATATAGCCTGTATCTTCCAAAATAGACAGGAAGAAAAACAGTACCACAATGATAGGCAGGAAGCTGAGAACACTGCCCACACCTGCAAAGATACCGTCGATAACCAGGCTGTGTACCACAGGGTTGATGCCGTAAGCCGTCAAACCTTTGTCTACCAATGCCGTAATATCGTCAATGAGCATGGACAGCAGATCACTGAGCACTGCCCCGAACACGTTAAATGTCAGGAAAAATACCAGAAACATCACCAATATGAATATGGGGATGGCAAAATACTTGTGTGTCAGAATGCTGTCGATTTTCACACTGCGGATATGTTCTTTGCTTTCCTCGCATTTGATAACCGTATCGGCGCAAACGCTTTCGATGAAGTCATAGCGCATGCCTGCCAGCGCAGCATTTCTGTCCATACCCGCTTCCGCTTCCATTTCGATGATACTGTGTTCCACCAGTTCCAATTCATTCTGGCTCAATTGCAGCATATCTACGATACGTGTATCGTTTTCGATGAGTTTGGAGCAGGAAAAACGTACGGACAAGCCAGCTTTTTCCGCATGGTCTTCAATCTGGTGACAAACGGAATGGATACAACGATGGACAGGCCCCTGTTTACAGAAGTCAATGACCTTTGCGGTTCGTTTTTCCTTTGCCACACGGACTGCCGCCTGCACCAGTTCTTCGATACCTTCATTCTTGGCAGCACTGATGGGAACAACGGGAATGCCCAATGCTTCGGACATTTTTTCCACGTTGATGGTACCGCCGTTGTTGCGGACTTCGTCCATCATATTCAATGCCAAAACCATGGGAATCCGCATTTCCATGAGCTGTAATGTCAGGTACAGATTTCGTTCAATATTGGTGGCATCCACGATGTTGATGATGCCGTCAGGTTTTTCATTCAACAGGAAATCTCTTGTAACAATTTCCTCGTTTGTATAAGGTCTGAGAGAGTAAATCCCCGGCAAGTCCACCACAGAACAGTCTGGCTGGCTTTTCATCTGCCCAACCTTCTGGTCTACGGTTACCCCGGGAAAGTTGCCGACATGCTGGTTAGAGCCTGTCAGCTGGTTGAAAAGAGTGGTTTTCCCGCAGTTCTGATTGCCTGCCAATGCAAAGATCATAGGTCAACCCCCTCTTGTGTGATTTCAATGTTTTTGGCGTCCTCCACCCGCAGGGTCAGGGTATAGCCTCTAAGCCTGATTTCGATGGGGTCACCCATGGGAGCCACTTTTGTCACCGTCACTTTTGTTTTGGGAATCAGTCCCATATCCAGAAAACGGTAGCGCAGTTCCCCTTCGCCGCCCACCTTGGTAATGATGGCGGACTGTCCAATGGGTAATTGATGCAATGTCATATTTTCTACCTCATATCTATCTTCATCTAAAAAAGTAAACCATAACTAACATGAAAGAGTATAGCATAGCCCCAAACCCATGTCAATAAAGGCGGCAGCAAATCCTAGAGAAATTATATGAAATATTTTTTCGTCACATTTGACAAAAATTTTTCAAAGGTTCTGTCATTTTTGCACCCGCCATCAAAAAGTATCCCTAAAAAGAAAAAGAGTAGAAAAAAATCCGTTTATCAGATGCTTTTTCCACTCTCTTTTTCTCTCTTTTTATGCCGTCAAAAAATCTCATTCCTCTGCAAAGAGATCACGATAGGCGTTTTCATCATAGCCCACCGTATCTTTCAGCAGCACCATCAGATTTTTCCCTTCGTGATGAAGGTCGTCCATTTCCACGTCCGCCGCCAATTTCCCTTTGTGGATCACCAATGCCCGATCAATGAATGTTTCCACAGCCTCCAGTTCATGGGTGACCAGAATCAGGGTTTCTTCCCCTGTCAAACTGCCGGAAAGAATTTTCATAAAATCCTGCCTTGTCAGAGCGTCTTTCCCCAAAAACGGCTCATCCATGAAGATATATTTTGTCCGTTTGGCAAGACCCGCGGCAATCTCCAGCTTTGCTTTCTGCCCCCGTGACATATGCTTTGCCGCCTTCTCCTCCAGCTTGAAAAATTTCACCAGCTTTTCATAATAGGCTCTGTCAAACTTGGGGAAGAAATCCGCCAGAAAATCCCCATACCGCTTCGGTGTCAGATCCGGCAGGAAAGTACCTTCTTCAAATATGCAGGCAACCTCTCCTCTTACCTCTGTGGCAGGCTTTCCATCCAGAAAAATCTGACAGCCACTATCCTTCTGCACCAAAAGTCCCGCCATAAGCCGCAAAAGCGTAGACTTTCCGGCACCGTTTTCCCCCAAAAGCCCTACGATCTGTCCATCGGGAATCTGTAAATCCACATAATTCAGTACAGGATTGGGATCTGTTTCCGGTTTCCCATATGTAAAAAAGATATGTTTGCCTTCAATCATGTCACTGCCCCCTCGTAAGTCATCTCTAAGTCACTTAAGCTTCTTCTGCCGGAAATATACTGCCATGTGTCAGATACCAAATATTTTTTGCCTACATGCTGATAACTCCCTTTTGTCAGAAAGGCGCCATAAATCCCTTTGGTATCGTCTGCCCTATCGGTGACCAGTTCTCCACGATACAGAACATTTTTGAAATCCTTGCTATATACCGTCAGGAAATACTGTTTCGGTACAATGTCCCCCCGATAAAAGAAATCGGAACCGCCGAGCACATTCATTTCTTCCTCCTCCAGCGTCAGAAAACTGTCTTTGCCACAAACAGCCCCTATCCACGGACTGTCAGCAACGGTAAAGTTATGGCTGATTTTCCCTTGGCTGTCAACAGAAATACTGGATGTTTCCATCAATTCAAAATCATTGCCGATGCTGCCTTGACCCCATGTAAACAAAACACCATTTCCGCCTTCCCACGCACTTTGAGAAAGGGTATATTCGTAGACATCTCGCTTTGTCTTGACTTCCGCACTGTCCAGCATTCTGCCTGCTTTGTCATAGATCTCCAAAATGACAGTACTGTCATTTCTTTTCACCAGAAGCAGATGGTCACCCACCGCTTCTATACCCAATACCCACTGGTGGGCATCCACTACATCTTCTCCAAAAATCATTTCCGGCTCCATACGTTTCTGGGTATTATAGGGAGCACCTGCATCATAAAGTTTCTGAAGGTCATAAGCGTAAATGCCGATGATGCCTTCTCTGTACGCATAGGACACCCGTCCTGTCAGATACAGCTTGTTATCCAGCACTGTCCCGACTGGTACTACATGGGACAAATGCACTTTCTGCTCATCCATCTCATAATCCACATTGCCATCCGCTGTCCATTCCATAGTCACTTCTCCCTTATAGGGCAAAGAAAAAGGTACCCAGACACTGCGGCAAGCTGTGCCGTTTAATTCCTGAACGCCATTTTCGTCAGCTCGATATACGACACTTGCTCTCATATTCGGCTGTTCATGGAAAATAACATCCTGCTGCATATAGACCTGCCCTTTGCCGTATTGTATGCTGCCCGTAGGAAAGGTTTTTTCCTCTCCGGAAAACCACGTTTTTTCTCTCTGGCAGAATCTTTTCCACACTGCCTGTTCTATTTCAGAACGGGTGTCAGGCAGACCTGCGTCAGCATGATTTCTGTATCCTCCGTGGGCAGCAGTACACGTCCGCCCAACTCCAACCGCACATACTGTTCCATGCCGCTAATCTCCGCTTTCCATTCTTCTATTTCTGGCGGTGTTTCTTCTGCCCTTCCAAAGGAAACGTCCCTCTGCATCTTCCCCTGTGACAACGTAAAAGAAAGGTTATGCACATCATCTCCCAAGTTTCCTGTCACGGTATAGGGAAGCAATGCCGAGCGATTGCCATAGATATCCTGTACATACAATGTTTCCAGATTCCAAAGGCAGGAGATGCCCCCCAGCATCCCCACTGGAACCAACAGCGCACAAATCAAAATCAACGGAACCAATAATTTTTTCATGACACCGCTCCTTCCTTGCCCTCTATCCGTTCCACAAGTATGGAGCGTGTCGTCATTCCATACATCTTCGCCTGTTGCCTTCCCACGGGTGTTTCCTTTTCCCGTGTATCAAAACGGCTGAAGTACGCCAACACATCTTCGTCTATGTCTGTTTTCATTTCTCCGTGATATACCAGTTTGCCAGCCGGATCATCCTTGATATCGTAAACCTTCAAATCCAGACCACACAGTGTCATATTTCCCAGAAAACTGCACTGTTCTCCCAAATCACCGGAAATATGCTGGAGCATCAATACCTTTTCTTTTCCAACAGCCACCTCTGTGCCATATAATTTCTCACCTTCCCACTGAAAACATTTTGGATTTTTCCGTCTGCAATCCAATACCCTCTGCATGCATGAATGAAATACGCATCTTCATCCAGTTTATGAAGTGCCGTCAGATAAATCCCATATCCGTTCTCCCATTTGGTGCTGCTCTTTTCCAGTTCTTCCACTGGCTGTTCTGTCTGTTCTTTCAGACGATCCAACAGTGTCCCGTCATAACCGTACAGTTCCAGTGTCACGCCATCCGGTTCCCCGATGAACACCAGCAGTCCTTCTCCCACATCTTCCAGCCCCAATACCCAGCGATTTTCGCTGACAGGGATTTCTGCCAATGTGGCAACAGGTTCCGTCCGTGTAGGACGTCCGGTGCTGCCTTCATCTCCAAAGGATTCTTCTTTCGGCCCCAAGCAATATAATCCAATACTGCCTCTGCATTTTTCATTGGTTTTCAGTGTTGCATACATCATTTCCTGACTTTGCGACCATACACTAATAACTTCTATCTCATTTCCCTGATTATTGATTTCCGAAGTTTTATTGTTTTCATCATCAATTACAATATTTACAAAGGGTTCCTCAGGTATATACTGCATATTCGTCGGGATTTCATAACCCCATCTATACAGTCCCTTTCCTTTCGTCTGTTTTGCTTTCATGTCTACACAAAGCACAGCCTGACTTTTTTCAAAGGTATGCGTTGTTACATGAGCCTCACCGTCCCCATCATAAAGCTCACTGGGGAACTTCCCATCTTTCCACAGCTGGCTGAAATCAGTCACCTCTGCGGTTTCCACTTCGCTGTCCGCCCATGGCTGAAAGTTCACGCTACCATTTCGAAACTCCATTGTCCCGTCTTTCCATATACCCCTGACTTGACCATAATCAAAAAAGCATCCTCATTGGTCATGGAAAAAGATTTTTTCTGCAATGTGCCGTCCACAATGGAAAAATACCATCCATTTCTCACATCCGTAATGAAACCGTCAATCTGAAAATCCGCCAGCGCACTTTCATCCCCCTCCAGATGCCGCAATTCCATCTGTCCATTCCATACATTGCTCCGTAAAATGCCCCAGATGCCTCCCGTTACCACCAACGCACTGCAAAGGGACAGGAGGGGCAAATAGATTTTCCATTTTTTCATGGTATCCCCCCTTTCTACCTTGCAACCGGTTCTTGAAAATCTTTCCGCATACCTAAAATCATGCTGATTAAAACAATCAAAATCAACAGATCCCAGAAATACTGCATGGGATCGCCCTGCAAACGCCCACGATACAAATCATTATAGAGGAGCAAAGGCTCCATAATACCCAGTGCCGCAATCAACACACCTGTTATGAATGAATATTTCTGCAATCCCAGATAAACAACACATACGCCTAAGAAACACAGCATACACAACACACACAGCATCGCCTTCCAATCCAAACTATAAACGATGCTCAAAAACTCACTGCGCAGAAAGGCCAGAAACAGCCCATTATGCCGTGTAGCGTCGATTCCTGTCAAAATAGTACCGTCATCCATGAGAAATTCCTGTTTTGCCGCCAGACTCACCATCCAGTGCATCATGGGGAAATACATGACCACGATAACCACCAGCCACAGAGCATAATACAGAAATACCATTGCCAAAGCCTGGAACAGAAAAGCATCTGCACCTGCTTGCCTTTCATGGGCAGTGTCAGAAAGGTATAAATGCCTTTGCCTTCCTTCCGATACTGACGCAGCTGCATATATTGCAAAAGCAGCAGTGCCAAAAGTCCTATACCAAAGAAAACGGGAATCAAACTCTGGTCAATGATAAGTTCATAGGGCAGAAAACCCTTTGCCCGATAAGAAGATGTTTCTCCTGCCAATCCTGTATACCCCCGGTAAATGGCACTGATAACCCCCACCAGAATGGAAAGGACATAAACGGCCCATCCACCTTTTTTCATATTCCACTGAAACACATAGCCACTGAGCAATGCTGTTTGTTTCATACATCTTCCCCTCTTTCCTGCCATGCTTCCTCTACCATTTTCATCACTTCTGCCAGCGTCAGACGGTTTTCCTTTGCTTCCGCCACAAACTGCCGCACCAAATCCCCCGTCATTTCCTGTCGGATTCTGCCCAATGTCTCTTCGTCATAAAAAACTGTACTAGCCGCGTTTTTTCGGTGTTTGTATGAGCCCTTCTTCCTCCATAAGCCGAAAGGCTTTCTGCGCCGTGTTTGGATTGATACAAAGCTGCGCCGCCAGCTCCCTGCGGGAAGGCAGGCTTTCCCCAACAGCCGCTTCCCCCAGAAATATGGCCCGTTTCAAATGCCGAACGATCTGCACATAAACCGGCTCCATATCATGCAGCTGCAGATCAGAAAAATTCACCACCGTCTGTCACCTCCTTTCAAGTGTACTATGCTTATCATACACTTCTCAACTGTATGATAGCAATCATACACTTTTCTGTCAATGGATTTTAGAAAATTCAAAAAAAGAAAGACTTTCGTCATATTTTATTTATAATGATTGTATATACTAATAGTATAAAAAGGACATTTGTTATTTTACGATAGATTCCAAAGGAGGAATACATATGAAACGACTGACATCTTCTCTGGTTGTCTGCATGCTGATGCTGGGCACAGCTGCCTGCACCGCCAATACAGAAACCGAAGAACCCCCACAAACACAAGAAATGACCGCCGAAGAACAGGCCCAAGCCGTTGACGATATGACGGCACCCGTAGATTCTCTGGTGCGGTGCATGCTGGAAAACGGCATGGAATATAACCCTCAGGACCCTGAATTTTTCTGGACATCCCTTGCGTATTTCGCAGGACAATATGGCAGTGAACATCAGCTGGCAGAAGTGCGTGATGATTCCATCACACTGCCCAGCAAAGCCGTTCAGGAATTGGCTATTGCCCTTTTTGCGGACTATGATGACCTGCTGGAACTGCCCGACAGTCTTTCCGGCCGTGTAACATATGATGAAAGCACAGACGCCTATACCTTTGGCAGAGGCGACATCGGTCTGGCAGAAACCAAACTGACGTTCAAAGGGGAAGAAGACGGCATCGTAACCGTACAGGCAGATCTGGTTTCCCTCATGGAAGATCAGGACATCATCGGCTCCTGGACAGTGACCATGACCAACAATACATACGCTGACGGCATCTCTGATCCCATGTACCTTTACAGCGTTGCCAGCGTAACACCTATGGAAACCACAGAGAATGAAGGCGGCAGCCAGACTTCCGGCACCACATCTTCCGAAACCGCTTCCAATGGAACCACAGTGAATGCCGTTTACAACGGTCTTTCCGATGGACACACAGCAGAAATGACACTGTCCGACGGCACTGTCAACGCTTATCAATTCACAGACAGCAAGGTAGCGGCAAAACTGCAGGAATATAAAGTGGGCGACGCCATCACATTCACCTATACACAGGAAAGCAAAGACGCTGCTATGGTTATCACCAACGTGGAATGATAATAGGAAAGAAGGGAGAACATGGGCAATCTGAGAAATCGGCTTTTGAAAATCCTGCTGGTTCTGCTGGCACTAAGCGCCGCCCTATTCGGTGGGTGTATCCTGTATCTTGCCATCACAGACCCCATTAAACAGCCTTACCGACAGTATTTCTATCCCATACTCCTTGCCATCTGCCTCTCCGCCGTTCCCTTTTTCACTGGGCTGTTTTATGGCTATCGTTTCTTGCGCCAAACAGACAGCACCCCACAGGAAACCGGCACAGTGGTACAGACATTACGGAAAATCAAAATTTGCGCCATCTCTTACGGCATCCTTTTTCTGCTGGTAATCCCTTTCTGGATTGGTCTGGCAGAAGCAGATGATGCCCCCGGCGCTATGTTCTTTGGGCTTTTGCCCATTTGCTGGGCAGTTCTGTCTTACTTCTGGTCATACAGATACAAAAACAGACTGCTGAAAACCAGTGCATAAAAAATATAGCTGGAATCCACATAAAGGATTCCAGCTTTTTTTATTTTTCTTCTCTAATAACCCGCCCTGTCCAACAAAACAAAAGACGGCTGCCCTGTTCAAAGAGTTCTTTGGAAATTTCATTTTGTCCTTTCAATCTTTTTGCCATGGACAAGACTTCTTTTTCCATACCTTCTGCCATCTGCTCCAAATCCGTTCTTTTCTTTCCATAAACGCCTTTTTGCAGATAAACCATCGCCTGCACCACAAAACGGCGCTTTTATAAAAAGCTTTCAGCATTTCTCCATCTTTTTCATGGAGGAAATTATGGACACAGCCATGGTACAAGTCACAAGCGCCTTTATGAACTGCCCGCTGGATGTCCTCTTTTGTGATTTCATGCCAAAGGTCATCCAGACTGCCTCTTAAGGCCCTGGTATCCTGTATGAACTGGAACAAATCGGCTTTATCCCAATGGATCAGTTCTTCCCAGCCGCCTACAAAGCCGCAGAGCTTCTCCCGCATGGGCAAAGCAGACACAGCTTCATCATATGTCTGCAGATCTTCCAGTTGTAATCCATCCAGCAAAAGCACCACATCAATGTCGCTTTCCGCTGTGGCTTCCCCTCTGCCGTAACTGCCCTGTATGCCCAGAAAACGTATCCGCTCCCCGAAAATACCATCTACACAGGCTGTCCAATCTGCCAGCCATTTTTCCAAGTCCATGTTCTCTCCTCCTTTTCCTAAAAAACATTTCAAATACAATCTAAAAATAGGATAGCTGGAATCTTTCTATCTCAAAGACCCCAGCTTTCTTTTTTCTGATGAAGCAGCCCCTAAATGAAAAGGGTAGTTGCTTTCCAATTTTCTTTATTTTACATGTCTGCGGAAAATATGCTCCGCCGCCACAACGCCGTCTACTGCCGCCGAAACAATACCACCGGCATAGCCTGCCCCTTCACCTGTGGGATACAGTCCCGTCAGAGAAAGGCTCTGTCCGCCTTCCCCACGCAGAATTCGCACAGGAGAAGAACTGCGGCTTTCCACAGCCGTCAGCACAGCGTCATCCCGGTCAAAGCCTTTCAGCCGCCGCCCCATAGCCGGCAACGCTTCTGCCATGGCTTCCGTCATAAAGTCCGGGAAGATTTCTTTCATGTCCGCAAAAACCGTTTTAGGCGCATAAGTAGGACATACTTGCCCAAAAACATTTTCTTTATCCTGTAAAAAGCTGCCTACGGTCTGGACAGGGGCTGTATAGTTGCCGCCGCCAGCCTGAAAAGCTTTTTCTTCCAATTCCCGCTGGAAATACATGCCCGCAAGGGGATGTTCACTGCCGAAATCCTCAGGGAACACCTGCACCAGCAATGCGGAATTGGCGTTCTGCCCATCTCTGGCGTGTTCGCTCATGCCATTGACAGCCAGGCGACCTTCTTCCGAAGCTGCCGCCACCACATAGCCGCCGGGGCACATACAGAAGGTATAGACTCCTCTGCCTTTTGTAGTGGTATAAGTCAGACGGTAATCCGCCGCCGGAAGCTGGTCTGCCGCTTCGCCGTACTGGGAAACATTCACCATTTCCTGTGGATGCTCAATACGCACCCCCATGGCAAAAGGCTTCTGTTCCAGGGCAAAGCCTTTTTCATAAAGCATGGCAAAAGTATCTCTGGCACTGTGTCCCAATGCCAATACCACATCAGAAGCATCCAGACGTTCTTTTCCATTGATTTCTACACCTGTCACCATGCCGTTTTCCGAGAAAATATCTGTCACTTTGGAGAAAAAGCGTACTTCACCCCCCAAAGATATGATTTTCTGCCGAATTTCTTTCACAACGCCACGGAGCAGGTCTGTACCAATGTGCGGCTTGCTATCGTAAAGGATTTCCCCCGGCGCACCTGCCGCCACAAATTCCTCCAGCACTTTTCGGCATCTGGGGTCTTTGATACGGGTGGTCAGTTTCCCATCGGAAAATGTCCCTGCGCCGCCTTCGCCGAACTGGACGTTGTTATCCACATCCAGCTGTCCTGTCTGCCAGAACTTGTCCACAGCTTCCTTGCGGCTGTCCACATCGCCGCCACGCTCCAGCACAATGGGCTTCAGACCCATCTGTGCCAAGATCAGCGCCGCAAACATACCCGCCGGGCCAAAGCCCACAACCACCGGGCGTTTTTCCATCTGGCATTTGCCTTCCGGGAAATGATAAGACAAATCAGGGGTTTTGGAAACGTTTTTGTCCCCTTTCACCCCTGCCAGCACCTTGGTTTCATTGTCCACAGCCACATCCACCACGCAGACATAATGGATACGATCTTTTTTCCGGGCATCCAGTGATTTTTTGAAGATCCGCCATGATGTGATTTGTTCCACAGGGATATGCAGTTGTTTTGCCGCCCGTTTTTCAGCAGGCTTTCATCTCTGCCCAAAGGCAGTTTTAAGTCAGCAATCCGAATCATGGCATCTCCGTTCCTTTCCCATAAGGTTCATAAAATACTTCATCCAGCATCAAGCCACGGGAAGGCGCTGTAAAACCAGCTGCCTCCCTGTTTTCTGCTGCTAGAATTTCCTCCATTTCACGTGCGCCGCGTTTACCTTCTCCCACTTCAATGAGGGTGCCTGTGAGGATCCGCACCATCTGGTACAAAAAGCCGTTGCCTGTAAAAGACAGTACCAGCCGCTGTTCCTTCTGTTTGATGTCAATATCATAAATGGTGCGCACCGTAGACTTTTTCATACGCTTGTTTGCGCAAAAACTCTTGAAGTCATGGGTACCCACAAAGGCAGAAGCCGCCTGTTTCATGGCTTCCACATCCAATTTATCTTTGCACCAGAAACTGTATTTCCGCCAGAAAACGGGAGGCATTTCTCCCGTCCAGATGGTGTATACATATCTCTTTGCTTTGGCATTCAATCTGGCGTGGAATCTGGGTTCCGCTTCTTCCAGAGCAAGAGCCCCCACGTCTTCCGGCAGACGTCCATTGATTTCCGTCAAAAGTTCTGCGGCTGTTCCTTTCCAGTCCATATGGAAGCTGGCCACCTGCCCTTTGGCATGGGTGCCTGCGTCCGTCCGACCGGAACCTGCGATTTCTGTTTCTACGCCAGCGATTTCTGTCAGGATTTTTTCCAGTTTCTCCTGCAATGTATTGTCTGTGTTGCCCTGTTTCTGCCAGCCATTGTAGCGGCTGCCGTCATAGCACAACACCATTTTATAAGTTTCATATTCAGACCGCCTTACTGCTGGATGGCGCCCAGCACACGGGGTACAAACTGTTTCTTTCTGGAAACCACACCGGGCAGATAAATATGATTTTCACTTGCTTCGCCGCCGAAAGCAGCTTCTACCAATTCTTTGGCATTTTCGCCTACAAATACCATATCAGAAGATTCTTCCAGAATATTTGTCAGCAGGAAGAACATCATATCCACGTCATTTCTGTCGGAGTTTTCCATAAATTCCGCGATTTTCGGACGCAGTTCTTCCAGTTCTTTTTTATCCAAAGAGGAAATCTGGCCCACACCGAAGTTCACGCCGTTTGCGCTAAATTTCTTGAAGTCCTGGTAGAAGATTTCTTCCGGTGTTTTATCTGCCAGAGAGCTGCCTGCACGGAACATTTTTTCCGCATGTTCCTGAATATCAATGCCTGCGATTTTTGCCAGAGCTTCTGCCGCATTCTTATCCATAGGCGTACATGTGGGAGAACGGAACATCAGCGTATCAGACAGGATGGCAGAACACATAAGCCCAGCCATTTTGGGGTCGATTTCCACCTGATTTTCCAGATACATCAAATATACGATGGTGGAAGTACAGCCAACGGGCTGGTTACGGAAATATACGGGCATGGATGTTTCCAGTGTACCCAGACGATGATGGTCGATGATTTCCAGAATTTCCGCTTCGTCAATGCCGTCAACAGCCTGGGATTTTTCGTTATGGTCTACCATGATGATTTTTGTTGTCCATTTCCAGCAGGGAACGTCTGGACAGCATACCGATATAATTGCCTTCTCTATCCAGCACAGGGAAATCACGATGGCGGATTTTTGCCATGGTGCCGCGGATATCGCTGATAAAATCATCTTCGCTGAATGTAATCAGGTTTTCTTTCCGCATGAAGTAGCCCAGAGGGGTACTCTGGCTGATGAGTCTTGCTGTCATATACGTATCATGAGGTGTGCTGATGATGGAGCAGTTGTTTTCCTTTGCCAGTTTCTGAATGGTTTTGGAAACAGGGGCACCCATACAGACAACGATACAGCCTGCGTTCATTTCCACAGCACAGAGCTGAGATTCAAAACGGTTCCCTGTGATCAAAATATCGCCGGGTTCCACATAAGTTTCCAGCAGGTCAGGGTTTGCCGCACCAATAAGGATTTTCCCTTCCTGAGGAACCACTTCTTCGGGATCACCCACTACCATAGTACCGTCAATGGTATCCAGAATATTGGAATATTTTGTTTTGGACATTGCCAGAATTCTGGTTTCATAAATATCCATGTTGGCTGTGGCAATATCTTTGACAGAAATGATACCTTCCAGTTTGCCTTCGTTTACGATAGGCATGGTCGCTTCCTGCATATCTCTCATAGTAATCCATGCGTTTTTCAGAGACATTTCTTTGGACAGGCTGGGTGTGATCTTAATGGTCACGTCTTTTACCTGTGTACCCACATGGTTGATGAATGCGGGGCTTTCTACACCAAAAAAGTCCAGTACATACTGGGTTTCGTTGCTGACTTCCCCAGCTCTTTTGGGTACATAATTACCGTCGGAAATTTTATTTTTCAAATTTGCGTATGCGATGGCAGAGCAAATAGAGTCTGTGTCAGGATTCTTATGTCCGATGACAAACACATCTTTTTTTCTTGTCATTTACTGATTGCTCCTTTCTTTTCTTCTGAATATAAAAAGACGCCGAAAGCGTCGAAAACCAATGTTTTTCCATACTTCCAAGCGTCATAATTATATCTTTTTCCAAAAAGTCCGTCAATGATTTTCCGTCAGTTCCAAACAGAAAATTTACATCTGCCTTACTTTTCTTTCCCCTGCACTTCCTGTTGGTACCAAAGATAGGACATGACCGTGGGAATCAGACAAATCAAAAGCATAATGCCCATGGCACCCCAAAACAGCTGTTTTTCCGGAACCACAAAACAACTCATAAGAATCACCAAACCACCAAAGAAAAATAATCTGCCGCCCAGCCGCTGGGTTTTGTTCCAAACATTTTCACTGCTCAGCGCCCAAGGCGTTTTCATGCCTGTGAAAAAATTGGATTTAAACTTCGGCATCAGATTTCCCAGCAGAATAAACAGTACCGCTACCATAGCGCAGACCACACGGCCTACCTGCAAAAGACCGGGATACAGACTTTCCGTTAGGGTAATGGACATCATAACGATCATAAACACCAACAGAATGATTCTTGTACCGAAATAGGCGTCCGCAAAACGTTCGTAATTCTGTTTTCTGGGGTCAATCTTTGCCAAAAGAGGCATAAGAATCCCAAATACAAGGCTCAATCCTGCCATAGGAAACAGTTTGATTTTTTCCCCGTAAGTAACGCCGCCGTCCAAATCCCAATGGACAGGAACCATTTCCGGCAGTTTAGGATACAGAACTGCCACCATCAGCAGGGGCAGTATGCTCAGCAGAATCAGCAGAAACGCTTTCCCTTTCATGGCTATCGCCTCCCATCAGAGCCGTCATCCAGCTCATCATTTCTTCTAAAACCGATAAATTCAGCTCATAAAAAATATATTTCCCCTGTTTCGTGTCGCTAATAAGCCCTGCCTGTTTCAAAATCGCCAGATGATGAGAAATTGTGGCTCCTGTTGCCGGAAAACGCTCACCAATCTCTCCCGCTGTCAAAGACTTATCCCGCAGCAGACGCAGTATTTCCCGTCTGGTAGGGTCACTCATGGCTTTCCAAGTTTCCTGTATGCCCATATCATCGCCTCCTGTTTTTATTTAGATATATATCTAAATGTATTCTATTTCATTTTTCATTCTATGTCAATAACATTTTGATATTTATCTAAATATAACGCAAAAAAAGCATCCGCAATATGCGAATGCTTTGAGAGGCGCCACCCGGATTCGAACCGGGGGATAGAGGTGTTGCAGACCTTTGCCTTACCACTTGGCTATGGCGCCGTAACTGTTGTTATTATAACGCGCTTTGTTCAATTCGTCAAGTAAAATTATGGATTTCTTTTCTTTTTCTTCTCTTACATTTCGACATCTGCTAAAAAAACGGCGAAAATCCGCCATTCTTTGGGCTATCTGACGGTTCCTGTCCCACCTTCTATGACAAAGCAGACAAAAATGCTATTCTTTTCCACGCAATAAAAAAAGCCCCAACCCCACAGCTAATTCTGTGAAACCGGGACTTTCCAGAGGCGCCACCCGGATTTGAACCGGGGATAGAGGTGTTGCAGACCTTTGCCTTACCACTTGGCTATGGCGCCAT
>BBZU01000026.1 GCA_001304995.1 Clostridia bacterium UC5.1-1D10
ATGGGATTTTCTGCTTTTTTGTATACAATAGACAGGAAAAATGGGATTTCCAACCATGAATTTAGTGGGACATTTTCTGTCACACGCAGTGGATTTTTCCAAGTCCCTGTGGTATAATCGGCTTATAACAACAACCAAATCTAAGAAATGGCAGGTGGGGCATTTATGTATTCCGGGAAAGACGGATTTACAGCAGAAGAACTGAAGTATTTACAGTTATTATCCAAACAGTATAAAAATATCAACAGCGCAGCCACAGAGGTTATGAACCTAAAGGCGATTTTGAACCTGCCGAAAGGGACAGAGCACTTTGTTTCGGATATTCATGGAGAAGTGGAATCCTTCAGCCATGTACTCCGCAACGCTTCCGGCGTTATCAAAAACCAGATCAGTGCCATTTTTGGCGCAAGTCTGCGGGAAAGCGAAAAGAAATCTCTGGCAACGCTGATTTATTATCCCGAAAAGAAACTGGAACAGATGGCAGAAACAGAAGACGATATGAACGATTGGTATAAAATCACCCTGCACCGTCTGGTTACCATCTGCAAAGTGGTTTCTTCCAAATATACCCGTTCCAAAGTCAGAAAAGCACTGCCTAAGGAATTTGCTTACATACTGGAAGAATTGCTCCATGAGGATAATGTGAGCAGAGATAAAGAAATGTATTATAATGAAATCATCAGCACCATCATCGATCTGGATCAGGCAGACCGCTTCATCACAGCCCTGTGCCACCTGATTCAGCGCCTTGCCATTGATACCCTTCATGTCATTGGGGATATTTACGACAGAGGCCCTAACGCGGCAGCCATTATGGATATTCTGGAACATTATCATTCTGTGGATATCCAGTGGGGGAACCACGACATCGCTTGGATGGGGGCAGCGGCAGGATGCCAGGCGCTCATTTGTAATGTACTGCGTATCCAGACCCGTTATGCAAATTTGGATACCATCGAAGAAGATTACGGTATCAACTTGATTCCTCTGGCAACCTTTGCTATGGATTGTTACGCTGATGATCCTTGCACACAATTTGCACCCAAAGGTACAGAAGGCGCATTGAGTGATAAGGACTTCCAGCTCATTGCCAAAATGCATAAAGCCATTTCTATTTTGCAGTGGAAAATGGAAGCCCAGATCATCAAACGTCATCCTGAATTCCATATGGAAAACAGACTGCTGCTGGATAAGATCGACTTTGAAAAAGGCACTATCAATATCGAAGGTGTGGAATATGAAATGAACGACATGAATTTCCCCACCGTAGATCCCAAAGATCCCTATGCCCTGACAGAAGAAGAACAGGAAGTCATGGACAAAGTCAAATCTTCCTTTGTAAACAGTGAAAAATTGCAGGAACATATCCGCGTGCTGTACAGCAAAGGTGCCATGTATAATATTTTCAACTCCAACCTGCTGTTCCACGGCGGTATTCCCATGAATGACGACGGTACACTGAAAACCGTTACATTCCGCGGAAAGAGATATAAAGGCAAAGATTATCTGGATGCCGTAGAACGGACAGCCAGAGAAGCATATTTCAACAAACCTCATTCCGAAGCAAAACGTCAGTGTATGGATATCATGTGGTATCTGTGGTGTGGGGAAGATTCTCCTTTGTTCGGCAAAAAGAAAATGACAACTTTCGAACGGTATTTCATTGATGATAAGACCACCCATAAGGAAGTCAGCAACCCTTACTATACCCTGCGGAATGAAGAAAGCATCTGCCGTTATGTGCTGGAATCCTTTGGACTTGACCCGGATACTTCTCACATCGTCAATGGTCATGTGCCTGTCAAAGTAGTAAAAGGGGAAAGCCCCATCAAAGCTAACGGTAAACTGTTCGTTATTGACGGCGGTTTCGCCAAAGCATATCAGAAGGTAACAGGTATCGCAGGCTATACCCTCATTTACAACTCTCATGGTATGGTATTGGTTAGTCATGAACCTTTCGTATCCACAGAAGTTGCCATTGCGGAAGAAAAGGACATCTTGTCCTCTACGGTTGCTTTGCAGTATACCCAGGATCGCATCCGTGTTAGAGATACAGACATCGGTAAGAAACTCCAGGAAAGCATTGATGAACTGGAAAAACTTCTCTATGCATACCAGAATGGTATTATCAAAGAACAGTAATTGTATAGGATCAGAACAGAAGTCAGAATGTGCGCATTCTGGCTTCTATTTTATGGAAAAAGCAAAACTTTTTCGCAAAATCTGCGTCTGAATATGGGAAAGACAAAAGAGGAGGAAAAGCAATGAAACATTGCAAAGGAATATTGGCAGGACTGAGCCTTGTGATGGCAATGCCTACCATGGCATATGGCGCAGCGGCGCAGCCGGCAAAAGTGTCCTTGGAAATCAACGGAACAGACCAGACATTGCAAAGTGTCTGCAATATTGGGGGAAATACCTATTTTCAGCTTCGGGAATTGGCATCTCTCATGTCAAAGGAAATGCCCTTTGATGTGGGTTGGGATGCATCTGCCCAGACCATTCTTCTGGAAAAGGGAAAGGCGTATTCTGGCTCTGTACCGAAGATCAATCAAATAACGCAGGAAGCGGTAGAAACAAAAACACCAGTACTTCTCTCAGGAGAAAGTGAAACCTTCGACACATATCGCATAGAAGGTTATACTTATTTCAAATTGCGTGATTTGGCAGATGCCTTGGGCTTTTCTGTGGCATGGGATGACGCTGCTAATAAAATTTCTGTGACAACAGCAGATGTTTCCGGTCAGACACCCATTGCACCTGGGGTATATCAGGATATGCTGGGCCATGGCATGGATGCGGACTGGAGCAAGACCAATCAGGGCAGAGAATACTATACAGAAAAAACAGCGGCTGATTTTGCAGCAGCAGGGGTAGACCATGTGCGTATTCGCATTGCCGATGAGATTACACCGGAACTGTTGGAAAGTCTGGATAAACAGGTGGAGGATTGCTTGGAATATGGCATCATTCCCATCATCGCCTATCAGGCGGATGATTTCAAAAATGATCCCAGTGATAAAAATATGAAAAAGCAGTGAAGTGGTGGAAGGAAATGGCAGAGCATTTTGAGGATACATCTTATCTGCTTTCTTTTGATTTGCTCATTGAAGCTACGGATGAGCTGAATAAGGACTCTGAACGGCTCAATGATTACTTTGCGGAAGCTGTGACAGAAATCCGAAAAAACAATCCCGAAAGAATTATCATGATTTCACCACGCCTCCGTTCTGATGCGGCATATCTCCATGAACTGGAAATTCCCAAAGACCATAACGGGTACCTCATGGCTGAATGGCATTTTTACGCCGCAGGCCCCAGCAAGACCAATGAAAAGAAGTTATGGACAACAGGGACAGCAGAGGAGAAGCAGTTGATTCAGGACAAGATTCAGCTGGCACTTCAGTGGCAGGCGGAAACAGGCATTCCTGTCTGGGTAGGCGCGTGGATGCCGGGGGATTATAATGATGGTGATAATTATTCTATTGGGGAACAGTGTGTATTTGCGGCGTACATGACAGAAAGTCTGGATGAGGCAGGCATCCCCTTTGCAGTCAATTCCGATACGAAGTTTTATGATCGGGAACAGCAGATGTGGTATGAAGAAATGCTGCCCCTGCGGAATATTTTATATGGAAGATAATAAAAAATCTGTTTTCTGTTTTTGCAGAGAACAGATTTTTTTATTTTGATGATAAGAATAGACTTTTATTTAAAAATTATAGACTAATTTCGTCTATAATGATATAATAGACGAAATTAGTCTATTTTGAGCGGAGGAAAAAATATGGAAAAGCCAACAAAGAAATATGAGACTTTGATTCGAACTGCCTACCAGCAATTTGCTTTGCATGGATATGAAAAAACGACCATAGATGATATTTTAAAAGCATCCAATATTTCAAAGGGTTTGTTTTATCATCATTTTGCAAATAAAAACGAATTGTTTGTTGCTTTATATACACAGGCAGCAAAGGAGATTACTGAAAAAACCCTTGAAATTTTTGAAGCAGAAAATCTGGATTTGATATCTTTTGCCAAAAAGTATATGCAGATGCAGTTCTTTCTCAGCCAGAGAACACCCTATTTGTTTTCTTTTTTGAAACGGGCAGAAAGTGAAAAAATAGAGGAAATTCAAGAGGTTATGGAACATGTTCTGTCACAGCGGCATCAATGGATGACAGAGCGATTGGATTGGCGGTGTTTGCGCAAGGGTGTTACAAAAGAGCAGGCGATTTCGCTGGTGACCTGGGTTGCAGAAGGCTTTACCAATGAGTTGCTGGAAAAAGGGGAATGTTTTGCAGTGGAGAACTACTTGTCCTTTTGTGCTTATCTGGATATTATGGCGGAAAGCATATTGGAAAAGAGAGGAGAATAGCCATGAAAAAAGCGTTGGTAATTTCAGGAACCAGCACCATTGGAACGGAAATGATAAAACAAATGCAGCAGGAATATACACAGATTATTGTGACAGGAAGAAATCAAAAAAAGTTGGAGAAATTGCGATTACAGTTTCCTCAGGTTCAGACCATGCAGTTAGATGTGACGAAGAATCCAACAGATGTTTTGGAAGCAAATCGAGATCTGTGGAAGGACTTGGATTTTGTATTGATTTGTACAGGAGCAGGGGAGATCAATCCGACATTGGAGCCGGAAATGGAAGATCAGATTCTCGCGGTGAATGTCAATGGCTGTGCAGCTGTTCTGCGATATTTTGTACGATTGTTTTGGAAAAAGGATGCAGGACATATTGCGGTGATTACTTCTCTTGCTGGAATGCTGCCTAACGGAGATGCGGCAAGTTATGGAGCCAGCAAAGCCTTTTTATCACACTATATTGCAGCCATCAGGATGCAGTTAAAAAAGAGAAAAAACCATGTCATATTGACGGATATTCGCCCGGGGTTGGTAGATACACCAATGGCAAAGGGGGAGAAGCTATTTTGGGTAGCGCCAGTAGAGAAGGCAGCAAAGCAAATTTATAACCAGCTTCGCAGAAAGAAAGAGCGAATTATCGTAACGAAACGCTGGAAAGCTTTATATGTTATTTGCAGGCTGCTTCCACTGGATCATTGAAAAAATTAGAATCATAAAAAAGCTCAGATATGAAATCTGAGCTTTTGTATGTCTGTGATATTTTATATTTTTTGCTTTTGTACTTGAGAATACTTTTCTTTTGTAAATTCTTTCACGGAAATCCGTGTTTTATCTTCTGTAAAATATTTTTATGACTTTCTCTTTTGTATGGTTTGGCTATTTTATCTTTTGTATCTGGAGTCTATGAGAGATTAAACTCTTTCTACACCAAGGGTTACTTTTTCGCCGTTGATGTTCCATTCTTTGGTGTATTCGCCGCCTTTGCCTGCAACAACTTCAGCAGCCAGAACGTCTGCGGAGATGTCGTTTGCAGCCAGCACTTCAGCGATCTTCGCGTTGCCGTCGTGGTAAACGCGGATACGGTCTGTTACGTTGAAGTCAGCTTCTTTTCTCATGGTCTGTACTTTGCTTACGATTTCACGAACGAAGCCTTCTTCTACCAGTTCAGGTGTCAGGTTGCCGTCCAGAACAACGGTCAGTGTGTTGTCACCGCTGGATACGAAACCGTCTTTTTCAGCAGTGTCAACCAATACGTCGTCCATTTCCAGAACAACTTCTTCGCCTTCTACTGTGAATGTAGCTTTACCGTCTGCACGCAGAGTAGCCATGAATGCGGAGCCGTCTACTTCTTTCAGGTAAGCGCCGATAGCGGGTACCAGTTTGCCGTATTTTTTACCCAGTGTACGCAGCTGAGGTTTGAATGTGTATGTTGTGAATGCTTCCACATCATCTGTGAAAGTGATGCCTTTCACGTTCAGTTCGTCTGTGATGATGTCGCGGTACATTTCAGGCAGTTCTTTTTCTGCTTTTACATACATCATAGCCAGAGGCTGACGGTTTTCAGGTTTGCAGCGTTTCTTGCCGCACGGCCTTCTACAACGACTTTCAGTACGAAGTCCATGTTTTCTTCCAGTTCTGTGTCAACCCATTCTGCATGGTATGCAGGCCAGTCGCACAGGTGTACGCTTTCGGGAGCGGAAGCGTCTACTTTCTTCACCAGATTGCCGTAGATTTCTTCTGCGATGAAAGGTGTGAAAGGAGCTGCCAGTTTTACCATGGTATCCAGTACAGTGAACAGAGTCATGTAAGCATTTACTTTATCCTGTTCCATACCTTCAGCCCAGAAACGTTCACGGCTTCTTCTTACATACCAGTTGGACAGATCGTCTACAAATTCTGCCATTGCTCTTGCGGGTTCTGTCAGTTTGTAGTGTTCCAGACAATCGTCAACGTATTTATTCAGTGTCTGCAACTTGGACAGGATCCATTTGTCCATAGGAGGCAGTTTGTCATATTCCAGTTTATGTTCTGTGGGATCGAATTTATCGATGTTTGCATACAGCACATAGAATGCGTATGTGTTCCACAGTGTACCCATGAATTTTCTCTGCAGTTCGCTTACAGCTTCATCATAGTAACGGCTGGGCAGCCAAGGTGCGCTGTTTGCGTAGAAGTACCAACGAACGGCGTCAGCACCCTGTTTGTTCAGAGCATCCCAAGGGTCAACAACGTTGCCTTTGTGTTTGGACATCTTCTGACCGTTCTTATCCTGAACGTGACCCAGAACGATACAGTTCTTGAAGGGTGCGCAGTCAAAGAGCAGTGTGCTTACTGCCAGCAGTGTGTAGAACCAGCCACGAGTCTGGTCAACTGCTTCACTGATGAAGTCAGCAGGGAAGTTTTCTTTGAAGATATCCTGGTTTTCAAACGGATAGTGCCACTGTGCGAAAGGCATTGCGCCGCTGTCGAACCAGCAGTCGATTACTTCAGGTACTCTTGTCATCAGCTTGCCGCATTCAGGGCATGTGATGTGAACGGCGTCGATAAAAGGTTTGTGCAGTTCGATGTTTTCAGGGCAGTCAGGAGACATTTCTTTCAGTTCTGCAATGCTGCCGATGGTGTGTCTGTGACCGCATTCGCATTCCCAGATAGGCAGTGGTGTGCCCCAGTATCTTTCACGAGACAGACCCCAGTCGATAACGTTTTCCAGGAAGTTACCGAAACGGCCTTCTTTGATGTTATCGGGATACCAGTTGATGGTGCGGTTGTTGCGAACCAGATTGTCACGCAGAGCGGTCATTTTGATGAACCATGTGCTTCTTGCGTAGTAGATCAGTGGAGTATCACATCTCCAGCAGAAAGGATAGTTGTGTTCGAAGGGGATTGCTGCGAACAGAGAGCCATCCTGTTCCATATATTCGATTACCTTAGGGTCAGCGTCTTTGACGAACAGACCTGCGAAGGGGCCGGTTTCTTTTGTCATGTTACCGGAGTCGTCTACATACTGACGGAAAGGTACGTTGTAAGCGTTACATACACGAGCGTCATCTTCACCGAATGCGCCTGCGGAGTGTACCACGCCAGTACCGTCTGTCAGTGTAACGTAAGGGTCGCATGTTACGATGAATGCTTTGGGGTCATTTTCCAGGAAGGAGAACAGGGGTTCATAACGCATGTATTCCAGTTCTTTCCCTTTCATGGTTTCCAGAACTTCGTAGTTGCCTTCGCCCAGGATAGTATCCAGCAGAGCTTCTGCCATGATGGCAACATAGTCCTGATATTTAACTCTTGCGTATGTTTCGTCTGCGTTTACAGTCAAAGCTACGTTGGAAGGCAGTGTCCAAGGTGTTGTTGTCCAAGCCAGGAAGTATTCGTTGTCTTTGCCTTCTACTTTGAATTTTGCGATAACAGATGTTTCTTTAACATCTTTATAGCCCTGAGCTACTTCGTGAGAGGAAAGGGCAGTACCGCAGCGAGGGCAGTAGGGAACAACTTTGTGACCTTTATAAAGGAGGCCTTTGTCCCAGATCTGTTTCAGTGCCCACCATTCGGATTCGATATATTCGTTATGGTAAGTAACATAAGGATGATCCATGTCAGCCCAGAAACCAACACGGTCACTCATGGCACGCCATTCTTTTTCGTAAGTCCAAACGCTTTCTTTACATTTTGCGATGAAGGGTTCTACGCCGTAATCTTCAATCTGAGGTTTGCCGTCCAGACCCAGAGATTTTTCAACTTCCAGTTCAACAGGCAGGCCGTGGGTATCCCAACCAGCTTTTCTCAGAACTTTGTAGCCTTTCATTGTTTTGTAACGAGGGATCAAGTCTTTGACCGCTCTTGTGATGATGTGGCCGATATGAGGTTTGCCGTTTGCTGTCGGGGGGCCATCATAGAAAGTAAATACAGGAGCACCTTCTCTTGCTTTGATGCTCTTGCCGAAGATGTCATGTTCTTTCCAGAACTGTTCTGTCTGAACTTCTCTTTCCACAAAGTTCAGATTGGTAGGCACTTTGTCGTACATATAAATTCCTCCTTTGGTTTTGTTCTTTCTTCTGTGTGATACCAATTAAAAAACCCATCCGTCACACAGGACGAATGGGATCGCGGTACCACCTGATTTGACGGCACAAAACGCCGTCCACCTTATTGCATCACCATTATGATGCGTTCCCTTAACGCGGGACACGACAGAGTCTACTTGGTAAAACCGTTCGGTCTGCCACTCAGGAGTGATTTTCTACCGTTTCCTTGCGTCGGGCTTTCACCTGTCCCCGGCTCTCTGTCAGCATGAACAGAAATGGTATACTCTCTCCGTCAAAGTGTTTTTGCTATTCACGAGAGTTATTATATATTGTGCCTAAAAATTTGTAAAGCCCTTTTTGCACTTTTTCCTGCAAAATATGAAAGTATGTTGTATACTTGCGGACTGTATACAAGAAATGGTGTAAATACAGGTGGTTTTACAGAAAAATAGGGGAAAATTGCGGATTTTGTATGCAGATTACAAAAAAAGCCCGAAATAATTTGCTTTCTTTGGAGAAGTTGTGTATAATCAAACTGTTTATGAAAGTATCGGCGGAATCTTTTCTGCCGTAAAAGCAAAGGAGATTGAAATGGAAGGTAGAGATTTGGCACTGCTGACGGACTTGTATGAACTGACCATGATGCAGGGCTACTTTGAAACAGGTTCTTACAAAAAGCAGGTAGTATTTGATTTGTTTTACAGAAAAAATCCCAGCGGCAACGGCTATGCCATTGCGGCAGGTCTGCAACAGGCGATTGAATATATTCGCAACCTGCGTTTTACAGAGGACGATATTGCATATCTGGAAGGTCTGGGACTGTTTTCCGCAGACTTCATTGATTATTTGAAAGATTTTCGTTTTACAGGCGAAATTTATGCCATTCCCGAAGGCACTGTGGTATTTCCCCATGAACCTTTGATGCGTGTAAAAGCGCCTATCGTGGAAGCACAGCTGGTGGAAACAGCACTGCTGAATATCATCAACCACCAGAGCTTGATTGCTACAAAAGCAGCGCGTGTGGTTTGGGCTGCACAGGGCGATCCCGTTATGGAATTCGGTCTGCGCCGTGCACAGGGCCCTGACGCGGGCACTTTAGGTGCAAGAGCGGCTGTTATCGGTGGCTGCTGCGGTACCAGTAACGTGCTGACAGGCAAACAGTTTGGGGTTCCTGTAAAAGGTACCCATGCACACAGCTGGGTTATGAGCTTCCCCGATGAACTGACAGCATTCCGTGAATATGCTCGTCTGTTCCCCGATGCGTGTTTGCTTCTGGTGGACACTTACAACACACTGGAATCTGGTGTGCCCAATGCTATCAAAGTGTTTAAGGAAATGCAGGCAAAAGGCATTGAACTGAAAAACTATGGTATCCGTCTGGACAGCGGCGACTTGGCTTATCTGTCCAAGAAAGCAAAAGCCATGCTGGAAGAAGCAGGCTTCCCTGACGCTGTCATCAGCGCATCCAGTGACTTGGATGAAAACCTTATTGCCAGCCTGAAACTTCAGGGTGCAAAAATCAGCCTGTGGGGCGTAGGCACAAAACTCATTACCAGTGATGATTGCCCTGCCTTTGGCGGTGTGTATAAACTGGCGGCAGAAGAAGATGAAAACGGCAAATTCATCCCGAAAATCAAACTGTCTAATAACCCGGAAAAAGTTACAAACCCCGGTATCAAGAAAGTATTCCGTATTTATGAAAAATCCACAGGCAAGATCAAAGCTGATCTGATTGCGCTGGATGATGAAACCATTGATGAAAATAAACC
Organism: Clostridia bacterium UC5.1-1D10; assembly: GCA_001304995.1. Lineage (GTDB taxonomy): Bacteria > Bacillota > Clostridia > Lachnospirales > Anaerotignaceae > Anaerotignum. The sequence continues at coordinate 10,172 of BBZU01000026.1, forward strand.
GCTGGCTATCTACGACAGCAACGCAAAATGGAAAAATATGCGTCTGGAACCTGGCACATACAGAGTCAGAGAACTGCTGGTTCCTGTTTTCATTGATGGCAAACAGGTTTATGAAAGTCCTGCTACCATGGACATTCAGGCTTACTGCGATCAGGAAAAGGCATCTCTTTGGGACGAGCATCTGCGCTTGAATAATCCTCATATTGTGCCTGTTGATCTTTCTGATAAGCTGATGCAGCTGAAAACAAAACTCATTGATAACATGAGCAAAAGATAATCAAAAAGCAAAAAAAGAAAACCGAAAATTCCTTGTGTAAGGAATTTTTGGTTTTTTTGATTGTATCAGTGTTTTTCTTCAAAATCAGATTTGCCTACACCGCAAAGAGGGCATACCCAGTCTGCTGGCAGTTTATCCCAAGGAGTTCCAGCGGGAACGCCATGTTCGGGAACGCCGATTGCTTCATCGTAGACATATCCACAGATGGTACATTCATATTTTTTCATACTACAACACTCCTTTTTTATCATGATATTGATATGCTGTGTCGCATTTCTGCCAAAAATATTATTTCAGAATGTCTTTCAGGAAGCTTTCTGCTTCAAAGTGTGCGCCCAGACCCAGATAATCGGAAATGGTCTGACCGATGTCTGCAAAGGATTTGCGTACGCCCAGATCTACGCCTTCTTTTATATGTTTGCCGTATACCAGCAGAGGTGTATATTCTCTGGAGTGGTCTGTGCTGGGGGTGGTAGGGTCACAGCCGTGGTCTGCGGTGATGAACAGGATATCATCATCATGCATCGCATCCATGATTTCAGGCAGTTTGCTGTCGAAGTATTCCAGTGCTTTTGCATAGCCTTCCACGTCATTTCTGTGACCATAGATCATGTCTGTATCTACCAGGTTTGTGAACAGAATGCCTTCGAATTCTTCTTTGGTATACAGAATTGTTTTTTCGATACCGTCATTGTTGTTGGTGGTATGATCTGTGCGTGTCATGCCACGGTGTTCAAAGATGTCTTCGATTTTACCGATGGCTGTTACATTCATGCCTTTTTCTTTCGCCAGATCCAGAATGGTCACGCCAGTAGGTTCCAGAGAGAAGTCTTTACGGTTTTTGGTGCGAGTGTAGTTGCCGCTGGTACCGATGAAGGGACGGGCAATGACACGAGCAACACCGTATTTGCCTGTCAACAGTTTTCTGGCTGTTTCGCAGATTTCGTAGAGCTTTTCTACGGGAATGACGTCTTCATGGGCAGCAATCTGGAATACGCTGTCAGCGGAAGTATAAATAATAGGATAACCAGTTTTTACGTGTTCATCCCCCAGATCCTGAATGATAACAGTGCCGGAAGCGGCATAGTTGCCCAGTGTTTTGGTGCCGATGGCTGCTTCAAATTTGTCCATAATTTCTTTGGGGAAACCTGTTTCTGTGAAAGTGGGGAAGGGTTCTTTTGTCAGAACGCCGGCGATTTCCCAGTGACCTGTGGTGGTGTCTTTCCCGATGGATTTTTCACCCAGTTTGCAGTATGCGCCTTTGGGTGCGTCCACTTTACCCAGCAGATGGATGTCTTCCCCCTGAATGTTGCCCAGACCCAGTGCTGCCATGTTAGGCAGAGAAGTTTCAGGTCTTGCTTTTTTGATATTTACTAAGGTATTGCTGCCAACATCGCCGAAATCGGCTGCGTCAGGCAGTTCGCCAATCCCTACGCTGTCCAATACAATGATAATCGCTCTTTTCAAATCAATCGCTTCCTTTCTCTATATAAATGTTTGCTTTATGCCGAAATGATGTTCAAAACCAATGGCGGCAGAGGTGCTTTTTCTGCCGAGATGGTCAGTGCGGACTGGAAAATTTCCGCCGCTGATGCACAGGCTTTGTCTGTGGCGCTGTAAATGACTGCCAGAACTTCGCCAGCTTCCACATAATCGCCAAGGCGTTTTTTTGGTGATGATGCCTGCACCGAAATCCAGAGGCTGTTCCTTGAAAGCCCGTCCTGCGCCGGTTTCCTGAGATGCACGCCCGATTTTTGCGGTATCCATGTGGGTGAGATAACCGCTTTTTTCCGCCTTGACTTCCAAAGAACAAGGGGAAAGGGGCAGAAAGTCAGGCTGTTCGATGATGGCAGGATTTCCGCCTTGCTGGATGAGCAGTTCACGGAATTTGGCAATGCCTGCACCATTGTCAATTTGCTGCTGCAACAGGGCTTTGCCTTCGGCTCCTGTCTGGACACGACCTGCTAAAAGGAGCATGTGTGCGCCCAACAGCAGGGAAACTTCCAGCAAGTCGCCTTTTACATTGCCTTTGAGGACTTCCATGGCTTCCATAACTTCCAGAGAATTGCCGATATACATGCCAAGAGGCTGATCCATGCCGCTGATGATGGCGGTGACCTTTCTGCCTACATGTTGTCCCATTTCTACCATAATATGTGCCAATGCTTCGGCGTCTTTCTGTGTTTTCATGAAAGCGCCGCTGCCGCATTTTACGTCCAGAACGATGCCGTCTGCACCGGCAGCAATCTTTTTGGACATGATGCTGGCGGCAATGAGGGGAATGCTGTCTACGGTGCCTGTCACGTCCCGCAAGGCATAGAGTTTTTTGTCCGCAGGCGTCAGGTTATCCGTCTGGCTCATAAGTACCAGATGGCTGGTTTTGCCGTAAGTCAGCGCATCTTCTTCCGTTACACCTACCTGAAAACCGGGAATGGATTCCAGTTTGTCAATGGTGCCGCCGGAGAAACCCAGACCACGACCGCTCATTTTTACCACAGGTACGCCAAGAGAGGCTACCAATGGAGCAAGAATCAGCGTGGTGGTGTCGCCTACACCGCCGGTGCTGTGTTTATCCACTTTGAAACCGGGCAGACTGCTCAGATCGAACAATGCGCCGGAGTGTGCCATTTCCATCGTCATCTGTGCCGTTTCTTCCGCATCCATGCCGTTGAGCAGAATGGCCATAAGCAGAGCGGAAATCTGGTAATCCGGCAGGGAACCGTTTGTGACGCCATGAATGAAGAAGGAAATTTCTTCTTTTGTCAGCTTTTGCTTGTCACGCTTTTTGATGATAATATCCTGAAAATCCATAAAATCCCTCCTTTTGATGGGGGTTTTTCCAAAGGTTTGTGTCATTGGAACCGTAAAAGAGGTTTCAATATAACATTATCATACCATAATACCAAGGAAAATACTATTCATTTATCATTGGCTTTTGGTTGTGGGAGAAGAAAAAAGGTTTATAATAAAATTAATTTGAAAAGGAAAAGAGGGAGAAGATATGAAAAAATCACAGCAGTATATTTCAGCCCCTGCGGCACCACAAAAACAGCTGTTTGTTCTGTGGCAGCCGGATTGGGCGAAATGGCAAAAGAAGCGGATCTGACACCTTTGTCTGCGGCAAGCACCGAAATTTCTCTGGATGCGGAAGATGTTCTACTTTGCGGCGTACCGTCCTTTGGGGGCAGAGTACCTCTGACAGCCCTGGAACGGATCAAAAATCTTCATGGTAATGGCACAGCGGCGGTGGCAGTAGTGACTTACGGCAACCGTGCTTTTGACGATACCTTTGCAGAATTGCAGGATGCTTTGGAAGCCCAGGGATTTGTAGTAGTGGCAGGTGTTGCCGCTGTTACACAGCATTCCATTGTGAACCAGTTTGGGGCAGGCAGACCAAATGCGGAAGATCAGACACAGCTTCAGGCATTTGGCAAAGAAATCGCAGAAAAGCTGACAGGAACACCGAAACGTGCGGAACTGCCCGGTAACAGACCTTATCTGGAACGTCATGGCGGTGGTCTGGTGCCAATGGTATCCGATGCCTGCAAGGGCTGCGGCAAATGCGTGACACACTGTCCTGTGGGTGCCATTCCAAAAGACAATCCAAAGACAACAGATAAAGACCTTTGCGTATCCTGCATGGGTTGTATCAGCGTATGTACCCAGAAGGCAAGAAGCTTGCCGGAAGCAGCCATTGGCGCATTGACAGAAAGACTGGGGAAAGTCTGCGCAGACAGAAAAGAAAACCAGCTCTTTTTCTGATAGTTGAATAAAAAAAGAAAGCCGAACCTTCCTTATTATAAGAAGTTTCGGCTTTTTGTTTTTGGATGAGGTTATTTGTTTTCCTGAAGCAGATGTTTTTCGACGATTTCTGCGGCGTCTGCCATACATCCCTGGCAGCTTCTCAGAACCACACCGGTACCCATGCCTTTCAGTTCACTGCAAAGGGTGGACTGGTTTTTGTCGGCGAAAACTTCGCTCATGGCTTTGAATGTGTCGTAGCAGTCAACTTTTGTCTGAGGTTTTTCCAGATTTGCGTCGGAAACTTTCAGGCCAACCAGGTATGCCATAGCGGAAACAGCACCGCAGGTGCCCATAACGCCCATACCACGGCCAAAACATTCTACGGCACGAAATGCTTCTTTTTCATCTACGCCAAACAGATCGCTGTAAGCGCAGGCAACAGCTTGTGCGCAGTTATAGCCTTTTTTATGGTTTTCTTCTACACGTTTTTGTCTTTCTGTTAATTCTGTCAATTCAGTGATCTCCTTTTGTAATAGCATGAAAAAAGGATACCGCCTGATGGGGTATCCTCTTGGGTCGCTTTCAAATTATAAGCTGTTTACCAGTTTTGTCAGAGAGGATTTCTTTCTCGCTGCGGAATTTTTGTGGTAAATGCCTTTGATATAAGCTCTGTCGATTGCGGAAGCTGCGCCTTTCAGTGCAACAGCAGCTGCTTCTTTATCGCCAGCGTTTACAGCTACGATTACTTTCTTCATTGCTGTTTTAACCTGAGATTTGATCATTTTATTTCTCAATGTTTTTTTGTTGATAACTTTGATTCTTTTCTTTGCAGATTTGATATTAGCCAATTTGCTTTCCTCCTAAAAATTCTTTTTGTGGTTTTTCTTCGTCCGATATTTGGGGAATATCGCTTTTTCTTTACTACATATTAACCACTTTGAGGACGGTACTCCTCCGACACGGTTGGGCGTATTTTGTCATGCAAATAGCCCGTGGTTAATTCAACACCATATATTCTACCTGATGATTCCCCATAAGTCAATGAATATATTTCAAATCTGCGGAAAAATAAGGGAAAATACAGGAAGACGGTGAAAATATGGAACGAAAAGACAAACAGAAGGCGGAAAAATTTTCTGTACGGACGGATTTGGCCATTGAAGCCAGGGAAATGGTGCGGGAAGGACGGGAAGAAGCGGGGGAGCCTGACGGTGTGCAGGTGGAAACCAAACATACGGAAGACTATGAACTGACCCGTGTCCATATTTTGACAGAACAAGGCAGCCAGACCATGGGCAAGCCTGTGGGCAGTTATATTACATTGGAGGCACAGAAGCTGAAGGAAAATGATCCGGAAAGTCACAGCAGCATTGTAGCAGTGCTTTCTAAGGAGTTGCAGCATCTGGCAAAACCGAAAAAGCGGGGGACAGTGCTGGTGGTTGGGCTGGGCAACTGGAATATCACCCCAGATGCTTTAGGCCCCAAAGTAGTTTCCCGGGTGCTGGTGACAAGACATCTGCGGGACACACTGCCGGAAGATATGGCACAGACAGTTCGGCCAGTGGCTGCGGTGAGCCCCGGTGTCATGGGGATTACAGGCATTGAAACTGGGGAAATCGTCAAAGGCATTGTGGAAAAGATGCATCCGGATCTGGTCATTGCCATTGATGCATTGGCCGCCAGAAAGACAAGCCGTATCAACGCCGCTATCCAGCTTTCTGACACAGGTCTTGCTCCTGGGGCAGGTGTTGGCAACAAACGAAAAATGCTCAGCGAGGAAACATTAGGAGTTCCTGTCATTGCCATTGGTGTGCCAACGGTGGTGGACGCGGCAACATTGGTGAATGATACCATGGATCGGATGCTGACGGAAATGCGGAGCCAGACAGAGGAACATTCTCCTTTTTATAAGATGTTAATGGATATGGAATCGGAGGACAAATACGGTCTGATTACAGAGCTTTTGACGCCTGCGGCAGAAAACATGTTTGTAACACCGAAAGAAGTGGACGCTGTGGTAGATCGTCTGGCGGATATCATTGCCAGAGCGGTCAATATGGCTATGCAGCCGAGTTTGACCGAGGAGGACTGGAAATTGTTCGGCTGAGTATATATTTAAGATAAGAATGGAAATCAAAAATGGATTTTCATTCTTATTTTTTGTATTTTACAGAATAAAGCATCTTTTTTCTCTGAGAGAGCAGCCAATCTTTTTTTAAGAAAGATGGAACAATTTCTTAATTTTTTCGTCATATCATGAAAATTGATGGAAGAAAGCGGAATTCCTGGCTTTTCCAGAGGGTAAAGCATGGTCGGTTTCTTGCAAATAAACGAATTTTGTAGTATAATTGCTGGAATAGTATGAGTATGAAAAGAAGGAGAATCCCATGGAAGAAGCTGCAATCGTATTGATGTTAAAGGAAAAAGAAAGTGGTTTTTTAACAAAAGAGCTGGGCTGCTATACCGTAAGCGGTAAGGAAAGTCTGCTGGATCGGATCTATGCAGAAGAAACAGATGACGGTATTGTGGTGCATATGGCTCTGGGCTGCGAAAAAGAAGCGGAAGACTGGGAGTACGACGCGATTTTTGACTACTATGACGCGGATGCGCTGCAGGACGTGGTAGATATCGTGGCGGAAGAAGAAGGACATCTGAATCCTGTTTGGGTGGTAACATTCCCCTTCCAGGATGAAGCGGAAGCCATGGAACAGCGTCTGTCTGCCATATTGCAGGCTCATGACGCAGAGCTGCAGTCTGTTTATGCAGCCATTGTAGACAAAAAGGATGATTATTGTGAACAATAAAAAATTCAGATATGTCTGCCTGCTGACAGGTATCTGCGTTTTTCTGGCAAGCGGCTGTAATTTTGGCAGTCAGGAAGAAGTGCCGGAAACAAATTCGCCTGCGCAGGATACACAACAGAATACAGAGCCGGAAATAACGGAGGAGCAAGTGACCGCTGAGGAAAATATTCCCATCGGTGCGCCGGAGGAAAGCAAGGTTGGTCTCGTTGCCCCCAGCATACATACAGAAGATGAAAGTCCAAAGACACCTGTTTCCAATCCATCCAAAAGAGAACCTGTTGCGGATACAAAGCCTTTCTGGCAGAGTGAAAATACCATGCAGCTCAACAACCTGAAATCTGTGGCATCTGCGGGGCAGAGCGCATACAATGATTTGGGTACAAAGCTGGGATGGATCTGCAAAAACGGCAAACTTTACGCATATTATACAGGACAGACAGTCACCACAGATACGCTGGTAAGCAATGGGTATCTGGAAAGCGGCTTGTCTGCCAGTGACTATGAAATCCTGCTGGTAGACGGCAGGGATCTGGCGGAATATGAAGGGGCGGAAGTACCCGCGGAGAGCATGAATCTTTGTGTATTTGCCGCTTCCAAACAGTCTGATGGTACTTATCTGCTGGCATCTGCGGCAGGCCGTGCCGGACAGATTTCTTCTGTAAGCTATAACCGCCTGCTGGCAAGATATAACCAGAACCATGGCACCATGGGACGTTTGTCTTCTGCTTCAGCGGAATATGGCAGAATCCTGAACTTTGTAGGGCTTTACGAAGGCAGTCTGGAGGATTATTTCGTCAGAGAAATCCGTAAAGACAACAAATATGCCGTGGTCACATTTTCCAGCAAGAAAAATACGGCAGATGTGAAACAGCATGTGCTGCGCAATGACAATAACTTCTGGGAAGTGGTGTATACCAACTTGCAGAATGTATATTATCCCGTTACCAGCATCAACCGTGCCCTTCCGGACTTCAATCCGTCACTTTTGCCGGATTATAACTTGGCAGTATGGAAGAGCTATATCGTCCGCAGGGATCAGGCATTGGTCAATACCATGATTTCCAAGAAGTTGGTTACTGACGAAAGCCAGATTTATTATCAGTGCGGTACAGATCAGTATTTCTATATGGTGCTGACAAATGGTTCCCGTTATGTGGCTTATAAAATCGACGGTGTATGGCAGGTTACCCATGTCAACAGCGACTACGAAGCAAATAACTTTATTTCTGCCAGAACCGGGCAGGATTATGGATTTATATTACTGGACGATTGACAGCCTCAGGCTGTGGCGGCGGTCTGTACCGAAGGTATGGACTGCCGTTTTTGTATCAGAAAGGAACGTGAGAAACTTGAAGAAAACAAGTGGTGATACAGTTAAGACCAATGCCATGCGGCAGCTGGAGGTGGCAGGTATTTCCTACCGCACAGCATCTTATGAGTATGATGAAAGCAATCTGTCAGGACTCCACGCGGCGGAACAGGTGGGGATTCCGGCAGAACAGGTATTCAAAACCCTTGTGACAAGAGGGGATAAAACAGGTATCCTTGTATTTTGTATTCCTGTGGATATGGAACTGGATCTGAAAAAAGCGGCAGCAGTTTCCGGCAATAAAAAACTGGAAATGACCCATGTGAAAGAACTGCTGGGATTGACAGGATATATCCGCGGCGGATGTTCTCCCATTGGCATGAAAAAGAAATATCCTACCTTTATTGATGAAACTGCCATTTTGTTTGATGAAATCGCAGTCAGTGCAGGCATGCGTGGGGAACAGATTATTTTGAATCCGGAAGATCTGATTGGCTTTGTGGAAGCAAAGGAAGCGGATGTAACAAAGGAAATGCAGGATTAATAGTTCTTTAGGAGCATTTTTATAAGAAAGCAAAAAAGCTGAAATCCTTATCATATAAAGGGTTTCAGCTTTCTAATTTTTATGGTTGTTTTGGAGTAGGAATCCCAATATTGTGTCTTTTTAAAAATTGCGCCGCGTCTATTTTGGAAAGAAGTACAGCGGCAAATATCAGAATACAGCCCAGCACCACTTTTGCAGTGACAGGTTCTTCCAGGAACCATACGGAGAAAAGAAATCCGAACAGAGATTCCAGCGAAAGCAGAATAGCAGTTGCCGTTTCTGAGGTATAACGCTGTGCCACATTCTGGATGGTAAATGCCAGAACGGTGTTTGGCACAATGAGGTATAACAGGCTGCCCAAAGTCAAAAGAGAACAGCTCTGAGGGATGCCGTCTGTGAGCAGTGCGGTCACAGCAGCCAAAAGACCTGCCGACAGAAACTGGAAAAAGGACAGACGGATGGGATCTTCATTTCTGGCGAAGATGCTCACCAATACGATCTGCAAAGCAAAGAGAAATGCAAACCCAACGGAAAGTCCCTCGCCGAGGCCAATGGTCAGGCTTTCATTGAGGCTGATGCAGCCAATGCCAGCCAGTGTCAGAATTGCTGCCAGCAGTTCTCTGCCATTGATCCGTTTTCGCAGCAGAAAACAGCTCAGGAAGGGAACAAACATCACATAAGAAGCAATGAGGAAAGACTGTTTTCCGGGTGTGGTGCGGTCAAGTCCTGCCAGTTGAACAGACAGCCCCACGAACTGCAATATCCCTAACAACATCCCTTTTTTGGCAACATTTTTGGTGGTGTGCCGCAGACTACGGCAGAAAATCAGACCAAGACAAAGGGCGGAGCCTAAAAAGCGGAATGCCAGTATGGTAAAAGGCTCATATTCTGCCAATGCGAATTTCCCTGCCAGAAAACCGCCGCCCCAAATGGCAGCAGCCAAAAGCAGACCAAGATTCGCCAATATGGATTGCTGTTTTGCGGACATAACCGTCCCTCCTTTCGTTTGTGCCAGTATAACACGGATTTTCAAGTGATACAATAAATCTAACAAAATTAAATATATTGAAAATATGTGTGATGTGCTGTACAATGAGCGAAGAGGTGAGGGACATGAAAAACACCAGGATCGGTGAGAAAATTGCGGAATATCGACGGAAAAACGGTCTGACTCTGCGGGATTTTGCCAAACAGACCAATTTGAGCACAGCCCTGCTCAGTCAGTTGGAACGGAATATTGGCAATCCAACTTTAAGTATCTTATCTACGCTGGCGGAAGCCATGGGTATTTCTGTATCAGAACTGGTGGAACAGAAGGTGGAAAATGCCGAAATGATACTGCGGAAAGAGCAGCGTAAGACAATCGTCATGTATCAGGGGCAAACTATGTACGACGTTTTGGCATGTGATACCTGTCATGCCAATTTGGAACTGCTTCTGATGACACTGGAGGGGAAATCATGGACATCCAATGGCTATACCCAACATACTCAGGAGGAAGAAGTGGCTTATGTACTTCAGGGAGAAGTGACCATTGATTTGGAGGGGGAAACCTTTGTGCTGGGGGAAGAAGATACCATCCGTATTCTGCCAGGACGAAAACATAAGCTGTATAACCACACAGATACAGAAGTGAAAGTATTATTTGTAAAATGCAGAGTATAAAAAAACCGATGTGAAAAACATCGGTTTTTTAAATATTATTTGGCAGGTACATAAATGGGATTGCTGGTGCCGCAGACAACACCGTCCCGTACAGTAGCAATGCGGATATAGAATCCCTGGGTGTTTGCAATGGAAATACCAAATGCGTGGGGATAATTCCAATACCACTGGTTGTTGTTCAGTGTGGTGTTTTTCACCTGCTGATAATTGCCGCCTTCTTCGGAAGCAATATAAATATAGTAATAATCCGCGTCATAAACAGGTTCCCAAATAAAATAGGTGTAGCCATTTTCTCTGGTATAAGAGATGTTTCTGGGAGCGGATGGCTTGTATACATAGTTCTTCATCCCGCTGATGGGCAGGTTCATGGTACGGTGTACCGCAAGAACTTTTTCAATGGGAATGGCGAAATACTGGTTTTCGCTGTAAGAAGAACACATGCCGATAACCTGTCCTGCTGCGTTGAACAGTCCGCCGCCGCTGCTGCCATGAGCAATGGGCGCAGTCATGGAAATGATGTCGTCTGTATATCCATTGACAGTGCCGGTGCTGGAAACATTACGTTTGCCTTTGGGAGAACCAATGGCTGTGACTTTTTCCCCTGCTGTGATGGTATAGGAGGGAGTCACAGGATGCAGTCCCTGTTTGTCAATTTGCAGCAAAGCAATATCTGCCTGCGGATCAAGGCCAACGATGGTGATGCCGCCAGAGTAGATGGTGCCATCATTGAATATGATCTGAGCGGTGGAAGCGTTTTCGATAACATGGAAGTTAGTGGCAATGAGACCATCTTCTGACAGAACGATGCCGCTTCCCTGGATTTTATTTGTCTGGATATAAACCACGGAGTCTGCGGTAGTATATTCCGGTGTGGAAGGCGCGCCGCCTCTTTCGATGGATACGGTGTATGTAGTGGGATTCCAGCTGACAGATGCACCGCTGTAATCAGCTACAAAACGCAGGGGAACCATGGTGATATCATCAATGATTCGTGGTGCCGCGTCCAATACCACTTGGGTATTATTGACGGTGGCGTAAGCATTGTTGATGGTCAGATACATATTGGTATCCGCGTCTTTGGCAACAATGGAACGGTCTTTTTCATTCCAGACTACTTCATAGCCCAATGGCTCCATAATATCCCGCATGGGAACCAGTACCCGATCATTTTCAATCACAGGATCGTGGCGGCAGGACAGCACATTCCCATCCAGCTGCACGGTCACATCTTTCGCAAAAGCAGGTACGGTGCTCCATAACAGAAGCAACAGTCCCAGAAGAATACTGTATTTGATTTGTTTCAAAGAATCACATCCTTTCTTATTCTTTTCAGTATAGCATAGAACCGGAAAAAGAAAAGAGGACAACGGCATTTGCAAACAAAACGTAAAATGAAACTGCATCTGCTGTCATTGCTTTTTCTTTGGAGGTATGGTATGCTGATAGCCACAAGAAGCTGACAGGAGGAGAAAAAATGTTTGAGAGAGTATTGACAAAAGATGATTTTGAGAAAGTTTATCCCATTCTTGCCCAAAGCTTTCCGGAAACGGAGGTGCGCGCCAAGGAAGACCAGCTGGCCTTGATTGAAAATGAATGCTATCATCTTTATGCCATTAAAGATGAAGAGGAAAAACGGGCGGTGTGATTGCTGCTTGGGAATTATCTGATGATTTTTTGTATATTGAACATTTTGCCACACTGCCGGAGAAACGGAATCATGGATTTGGCGGGAAAATGCTGGATCTGTTCGTGGAGTGGAACGGGAAAAATGTTGTGCTGGAAGTGGAATTGCCGGAAGACGCACTGACACGGCGCCGTATTGGATTTTATGAACGCCATGGTTTTGTATGGAATGACTATCCTTATATGCAGCCGCCAATGCGAAAAGGGCAGGAACCGCTGCCGCTGCGTCTGATGACAAAGCCGACGGCCCTGGATGTGGAAACCTACGAGAGATACCGCTCAGCCATCCATCAGAATGTATACCGTTATACAAAAGAGGATTTGGGCAGAGTGAACAAATAAGCATATACATTGTGCATGAATTCGGTTCGAATTTTCTGGAATTGAGTTGTTGAAACTAAATAAATGTATGTGGTTTTGAAAAATTACGAGGAAAAAAGAGGGTTTTTTCTGTAAAGGGAGAATAATAACATCATAAAGATAAAGCATTAGCTTTACTGCAACTCAATCTAACAAATACGAAAAGGTATATCACCAACATCATGAAGGGGGAGATTGCGATGGTTCAGATTCTTGCAGGCGAAAAAGGTGAAGGTAAAACAAAGAAACTCATTGCAATGGCAAATGAAGCAGGCAAAAGTGCAAATGGCAGCGTTGTTTTTGTAGACGATGACAACAGCCGTATGTACGATCTGCATTATAGTGTTCGTTTTGTAGACACACCGAAGTTTATTATGGAAGACCCTCAGGTTTTCAGAGGATTTGTTTGTGGTATCCTTTCTCAGAATAGCGATATTGAAAAAATCTATATTGACGGCCTGAATCATATCGTAGACAAAGTGAGTGACGCGGATTTTGTGAAGTTCATAGAAGAACTGGAAAAGACTTCTGCTGAAGCTGAAACAGATATGATCATGATCATCAGCCGCAAACAGGATTTACTTCCCGCGGAAGTACAGAAATATCTGGTTTGATTTGCAATCACAAAAGACTGTATTCTTTATGAATACAGTCTTTTTTTGTGTGTTTTTTATGTCGTACAAAGAGAAGAACATAGGTGCTGGATTTAGATAAAATACCAGTAAAAATAAGTGCGGCTTAAAAGATGTATGACATATGTAAATATTGAATTTTCAATGTTTTATGAAAAAATTGCATGGAAAAATAACCGAAAAATGTGGTATGATTGTATATAATCAGAAACATGATGGGCTGTCCTTTACTTTTTGTCTGTTGCTATGGTAAAATATAAAATATTATTGCGTATATTGTATGCATGAGAAGAAACTTGTTGGCAGTGTGCCGATTTTTAATCAAATAAATGAAGAAAGGTGAGATAACATGAACAAATTCCAGGAAATGTATCAGGCAAAACGCAAATCCCCTGAAGAAGTTGCTATGTATGTAAAATCCGGTGACGTTTGCGCATGCCCCACAGGTTTGGAAGAACCTACCGCTATTTGTGAAGCGGTTGCGGCAAGAGCAATGAGAGGCGAACTGACAGGCGTTGTACACCACGCAACACTGTCTGTAAAAGGCGGCCCCTTCATGAAACCCGAACTGAAAGGCAAATATGATTATGTATCCTGGTTCACAGGCGGCCCCGGCAGAAAGGGTATCCAGGAAGGTATCCACACATATATTCCCAACAATTACAGCACCATTCCCGGTCTGTGGAGAGACGTTCAGCCCAGACTGGATGTATTCTATGCGGAAGTATCTCCCATGGACAAGCATGGTTACTTCAGCTGTCCTATGGCTGGTGCAGAAGTTGTTGCAATGCGCGAAAAAGCATCCATCATCCTGCTGGATGTTAACGATCAGATGCCCCGTGTTATGGGTGACTGCCTGATCCATATCTCTCAGGTAACAGCTCTGTGCGAATCCTCCAGACCTCTGCTGGTTCTGAACAACCCTCCTCTGTCCGATGACGATAAGAAAATCGGTCAGATGATTGCTGACGAAGTTTGCGACGGCGCAACTCTGCAGCTGGGTATCGGCGGTATCCCCAACGCTGTTGGTGTTCTGCTGAAAGACAAAAAAGATCTGGGTCTGCACACAGAAATGTTCACAGACAGTATGGTTGACCTGCTGGAATGCGGCGCAGTAACCAACATGAAAAAACCTATCCACGTAGGTAAAACTGTTGCTACACTGGCTTGGGGCTCCAAGAAAATGTACGACTTCATGGATGACAACCCGGCTTTCGAAATGTATCCTGTAAGCTATATCAACAACCCTGCTGTTATCGCACAGCATGACAACTTTGTATCCGTTAACTCCTGTGTAGAAGTTGACTTGTTTGGTCAGATTTGCTCCGAATCCATCGGTACAAAACATTACAGCGGTTCCGGCGGTCAGCTGGACTTCGTAAGAGGTGCAAACATGTCCAAAGGCGGTAAAGGCTTTATCGCAATGCTTTCCACCACAAAAGGCGGCACTATCTCCAAGATCAAACCTATTCTGACACCTGGTTCCATCGTTACTACACCTAGAAACGAAGTGGACTTCCTGGTAACAGAAAACGGTATCGTTCGTCTGAAAGGTCAGACAGCTAGCCAGAGAGCAAAAATGATTATTTCCCTGGCTGCTCCTCAGTTCAGAGAAGAACTGGAATACGAAGCAAAGAAAATGAACCTGATCATCTGATCTGGAATATCTGCAAAATAAAAGCTTCGGTTTAGGAGCGGCTTCATAAGAAAACAAAAAACGCTGGAATCTTTTGATTCCAGCGTTTTTATATTATTGTGTTTTATGAATTTGCAAGACATGATAAAACAAAATCAAGGGGAATGTCCATTCTGTTTGCGGTGTCTTCCGGGGAGAAACCGCTTTCAATGAAACGATGGACAACAGCTCCTAAAGTTTCGCCAACTTCAATGATATGTTTGTCGGGGTCATAAAACCGAATGACTCGCTGCCCCCAACGATGTTCAAACAATTCATGAACATAGCTGATTTCAAAGGATTTCAGATGATTGCAGAAAGCGTCTATGGTATCTTCCTCAAAATATAGCTCTCCGGCATTGTTTGGCAGGATGACTTTGTCTGTTCTGATAAAGGATTTCCAGGTATCCATGGTCTGCAACACAACGCCGCCAGTAAGTGTGACATTTGCGCCAAAGTCAGCTACAATGTCCAGACCTAGAACATCGTGGTAGAATTGTTTGCTTTTTTCCATATCTGTGACTGCCAATAATGTGCTGGTATATTTCATATTTTCCCAACTCCTAATAATAATGTACTTTTATCAAAACAAGAAAAACAAAGGCAATGCAGGGACACAAAGACAGTACAGAAAAAGCAGTATTCCATAAAGTCCACCCATGAGAGAACCGAAAAACAGAAATCCCATGAAAAACAGGTTTGCCAGAACAGAAGGAACTTTGGACAAAAAGCCCTTATATGCCCAGCAAAGGAACAGACAGCTGTAAAAACCGATCCACATTAGGCAATAGGGATTTACAGGTGACTGAAGGGGTAAATAGAATTGGGCAAAAGCCAGAGCGGGGAAAAGAAAAGTCAGTAGGTAAACTGCGATTTTGCCCCATGAATGGGTGTTTGCCCATGTTTTGATGTTATCCATAGCCAGACCTCCTTTGTTGGAAAATCCTTCCTTTTTTCAGTATAGCAGAAGGGATTTCGTTTGACAATGATATACGGATATGCTATCTTTGTGGTAGGAATTTTGCGGAATGCTTTACGAAAGAAACAGAAGGGAGAAACGATTGTGAGAGCAAGTTGGGACGAGTATTTTATGGAGATTGCGGAGATTGTCAAGACCAGAGCCACATGTCTGCGCAGGCAGGTGGGAGCGGTCATTGTAAAGGATAACCGTATCATCACAACAGGGTATAACGGAGCCCCTGCGGGTCTGAAGCATTGTACGGAAATGGGCGGCTGTGAACGTCAGCGCCTTGGCATTCCCTCCGGCGAACGTCATGAGCTTTGCCGCGCTCTCCACGCGGAGCAGAATGCCATCATTCAGGCTGCAAAACTGGGCATTTCCACAGAAGGCGCTACCATTTATATTACATTGCAGCCCTGCGTGATCTGTGCGAAAATGCTCATTAACGCCGGTATTAAACGCATTGTCCATAAAGGGGAATATCCCGATGAACTGTCCAGAAAGATTCTGGAAGAAGCGGATATTGAAGTGGTGAAAATGGACTGAGCATTTTTGTGTGCGTAGAACATCAAAAACTGACCTGCATCTGACTTTTACGACAGGAAGCGGGTCAGTTTTTTTGCATGAAATCACTGGTTTTCGTTTGCCAGCAGATTATTTTTATTGTATAATATTTTATTAGTGATTTCTTGAGAACAGAGGTGAAAAGCTTTGGCAGCAAAAGGGAGCAGCACGGGACGAAAGACGACGAAATCCCCTGCGGTGAAGAAAACAGGCAGCAAAAGCACAAAAACAACAACTGCAAAAACAACAGCAAAAAAAGCGAGTCATACAAAAAATACAAAATCTGCACCCAAACGGGAAACCACCCGTATGCCGGAAAGCAGAGAGCGATTTGGCGATAGTATTCTGGATGAAGTAATACTCATCGTCATTATCGTCATATCGGCAGTGGTGTTCATCAGCCAGATCACCAGTAAAATGGGGATCGTTGGTCAGGTCATCGGGGGATTTTTCCAGGGACTTTTGGGGGTCAGCGGCGTACTTTTGCCGGTACTGGTCATCATTTACTGCGTCTGGATGCTTATGTCAGAAGAGCGGAAATGGCCTTTGGTGCGTGCCTTTGGCGGTGCCTTGTTCCTGCTGACAGTGGCGTCTGCGGCGTATTTGTTCCATCCTTTGAATGTTTCCGGGGATCTTGGTTTTGGGAAAAAAGCTATGGAACTTTTTAACAATGGTTCTTTGACAAACGGCGGTTTGATCGGCGGCCTTTTTGGTGGCGGCCTCTTTGGACTGCTGGATGCATTGGGCAGCGTTATCGTTCTGCTGGCAATGCTGGTGATTTCCCTGATTTTGGCAACGGGACGTTCTTTCTTCGGTGCCATGGGCACACTGGCAGACCACCAGAAAGTCAGAAGACAGGTGCGCAATGAGAAAATCAAAAATAAAGCTGACCACATCCGCCAGGAAGAAAAAATCGAAGCGGCACGACTGGAAAAACAGGAAGCAAAACGCCGTCGTGTGATGAGCAAAGAAGATTTCAACATTGAGCTTCATGAAGTGGAAGCGGCTGAGCATCCTGAGGTGAAAGAAACGGTTTTCCGTCAGAAAAAACAGGATTACAGCGTGAAGAAACGGGAACCCATTTACGACTTTGTCAAAGAAAACGAAATGCCTATGGAAGAACCCAAACGGGACTTCAATGTGGTATTTGGCGGAAAATTGCAGGTGGATGAGCTGGAACAGGGCACACAGATGCCTCCCAGATCTACGGAACGCTTTAAAGTGGTAAAACCACTGAAAGAAGTTGCCAACAAGCCGGAGCCTGCGGAAATGACGGAGGAAGAAGCGGTATACGAAAAAATCTTCGGCGAAGATAATACCGTAGAAAATATGGCAGAAGAAATGCCGGAAGAAGCATGGGATATGGAATCTCAGGCGGCAGCCCTTGCAGCGGAAGCTATGCGGGCAGCAGAAGAAAAAACAGACTTCCATTTCGCAGATTTGGAAGATGCAGAAGAAACGGTATCTCCAGAAATGGACATGCCAGAAGTGGAAGAACCTGCGGCAGAAGAAATGCCAGTGGAAGAAGTACAGCCTGTTGTAGAAGAAATGCCGGCAGAAACACCTGCACCGGAGCCTGCAAAACCGGAAACAACAAAACCGGAAGTGCAGAAAGAAGCGGTACAGCAGCCAGCACCTGCTCCTGCGGAACCGGCAGAAAAGCCGTATGTATTCCCGCCTATCAATTTGCTGGGACGTGACCCCGGCAATACAGCTGGTTCTGGGATTCTGGAACAGCAGAAAAACGGCAGAAAACTGGAAATGACATTGAAAAGCTTTGGCGTAGAAGCCCGTGTCATCAATGTCAGCGCAGGCCCCACCGTTACACGATATGAAGTTTCTCCCAGTCAGGGGGTTAAGGTCAGCAAGATTGTCAATCTGGCAGACGACATCGCCCTGAATCTGGCAGCCAGCGGCATTCGTATTGAAGCACCTATTCCCGGTAAAGCGGCGGTAGGTATCGAAGTGCCAAACAAAGAAACCAAGTCTGTATATCTGCGGACTGTGCTGGAAAGTGACGCTTTCCGTAAACATCCCTCTAAATTGGCTTTCGCTTTAGGGGAAGATATTACAGGCAAT
Source organism: Clostridia bacterium UC5.1-1D10 (assembly GCA_001304995.1). Classification (GTDB taxonomy): domain Bacteria; phylum Bacillota; class Clostridia; order Lachnospirales; family Anaerotignaceae; genus Anaerotignum. The sequence goes on from BBZU01000026.1 coordinate 28,469, forward strand.
CCCATTGTGACAGACATTGCGAAAATGCCCCACTTGCTCATTGCCGGTGCAACGGGCAGTGGTAAGAGTGTCTGCATCAATACACTGATTACAAGTATTTTGTATAAGGCAGATCCGAAGGAAGTCAAACTCCTTTTGGTTGACCCCAAAGTGGTAGAACTGAGTGTATATAATGGGATTCCTCATTTGCTGATTCCCGTTGTCACCGATCCGAAAAAGGCATCGGCGGCACTGAACTGGGCAGTAAGGGAAATGCTGGAAAGATACAATGACTTTGCGGCATGCGGTGTCCGTGACATCAAAGGCTTCAATGCCATGAAGGAAGAAAAAGGTGAACCGGAAGCAAAAATGCCACAGATCGTTATCATCATCGACGAATTGGCTGACTTGATGATGGCAGCACCCGGCGAAGTGGAAGATTCCATCTGCCGTCTGGCACAGATGGCTCGTGCGGCAGGGATGCACTTGATTATCGCTACACAGCGTCCTTCCGTAGACGTTATCACTGGCGTTATCAAAGCCAATATCCCTTCCCGTCTGGCATTTGCCGTTTCCTCCGGCATCGACTCCCGTACCATTTTGGATATGGTTGGTGCGGAAAAGCTGCTGGGCAAAGGGGACATGCTGTTCTATCCTTCCGGTCAGTCGAAACCTTCTCGTATTCAGGGGGCTTTTGTAACAGATAAAGAAGTGGAACAGATTGTGGACTTCCTGCGGAAAAGCAGCCGCCCCGGATATACACAGGAAATGGTGGATCAGATCACGGCAGTGGCAAAAACCGCTGGCGGCCCCAGCGAGGAAACAGACGAGTTTTTTGAACAGGCAGTGGATTTGATTTTGGAAAAAGAAAAGGCTTCTGTTTCCATGCTCCAGCGTCAGTTCCGTATTGGCTATAACCGTGCGGCAAGACTCATGGACGAACTGGAAAGACGGGGAATGGTTGGGCCGGAAGAAGGCAGCAAGCCAAGAAAAGTCCTCATTACCAGAGCACAGTGGGAGGAAATGCAGTCTCCCACAGAGGAAAAACCATAAAAGAATATGGATTTCATACAGGTTGCACATTGACAAATTTCGTCTCATATAGTACCATTTTGGTAGAGTCATATGACTGACGGAAGTGGAGTAACCACATGGAGTATGACAGATTTGATGCCGACCGTCTGGGCGATTACGCTTGGACTGTCGGCTTTTTTTCAAAGTAGGACAGGCAAGCGCAAGGACATATTGGAATCGGAGAGAGGAGTTTTTGAAGATGAAAACAGATTTGCAGATTGCACAGGAATGCACCATGGAACCCATTACCGCCATTGCGGCGAAAGCTGGCATCCCCGAAGAATATGTGGAATGTTATGGCAAGTATAAAGCCAAAGTTAGCGATAAATATTATAATCAGATCAAAGATAGACCCGACGCGAAACTGATTCTGGTAACAGCTGTGAACCCTACACCCGCAGGGGAAGGCAAAACAACGGTTACCATCGGTCTGACACAGGCCCTTCAGCAGATGGGCAAAAACGCCCTGACATGCCTGAGAGAACCCTCTCTTGGCCCCTGCATGGGTGTCAAAGGCGGTGCAGCTGGCGGCGGCTATGCACAGGTAGTGCCTATGGAAGACATCAACCTGCATTTTACAGGTGACCTCCATGCCATCACAACAGCAAACAACCTGTTGGCTTCCATGGTGGACAACCATATCCAGCAGGGCAATGAACTGAACATCGACCCTAGAAAGATCGCTTGGAAAAGAGTTGTAGACCTGAACGACAGACAGCTGCGTCATGTGATCTCCGGTCTGGGCGGCAAAGTAAACGGCGTTCCCAGAGAAGACAGCTTCCAGATTACTGTTGCTTCTGAAATCATGGCAATCTTCTGTCTGGCAAACGACTTGCATGACCTGAAAGAAATGCTGGGTAAAATCATCGTTGGCTATACTTATGATGATGAACCTGTAACAGCAAAACAGATTGGAGCAGACGGCGCCATGACAGTTCTGCTGAAAGATGCTCTGCAGCCTAACCTGGTACAGACACTGGAACACACACCCGCGTTCATCCACGGCGGCCCCTTCGCAAACATTGCTCACGGCTGCAACAGTGTGCGTGCTACAAAATTTGCCATGAAACTGGCGGACTATGTGGTAACAGAAGCAGGCTTCGGTGCTGACCTGGGTGCAGAAAAATTCTTCGATATCAAATGCAGAAAAGCTGGTCTGAAACCTGACGCAGTTGTATTGGTTGCAACTGTTCGTGCATTGAAATACAACGGCGGCGTTGCAAAAGCAGATTTGAGCAACGAAAATCTGGATGCACTGGCAAAAGGTTTCGTAAACCTGGAAAAACACATTGAAAATATCCAGAAATACGGCGTGCCTGTTGTGGTTACACTGAATCACTTTGTAGCAGATACAGACGCAGAAGTGGCTTATGTGAAAGAACGCTGCGAAAAAATGGGCGCAACATTTGCAGTGGCAAAAGTATGGGCTGACGGCGGCGAAGGCGGCAAAGCGCTGGCTGAAAAAGTTCTGGAAACATTGGAAACAAAAGAAAGTAATTTCCATGTGCTCTATGAAGACAACCTGTCCATCGAAGAAAAGATCAACAAAGTATGTAAAGAAATCTATGGCGCAGGTCATGTAAGCTTCACTGCGGCAGCAAAGAAAACACTGGCGCAGATTGAAAAACTGGGCTTTGAACATTTCCCTGTTTGTATTGCAAAAACACAGTACTCCCTGTCTGATGATCCTAAGGTACTGGGTCGCCCCGAAGGTTTTGAAGTAACTGTAAAAGAAATCCGCATTTCTGCTGGTGCAGGCTTTATCGTTGCACTGTTGGGCGACGTTATGACAATGCCCGGTCTGCCTAAGAAACCTGCGGCACTGAACATCGACATTGATGCTGACGGCAACGTTGTTGGCCTGTTCTAATCAATCAAATCATAAAGGAGTTATGCTATGAAGGCACAACGCATCGACGGAAAGGCTATTTCCGATCAGATCAAAGAAGAAGCTGCCTTGGAAGCACAGGAATTACAGCGGCAGGGGATTACCCCCTGCCTTGCTGTGGTTTTGGTGGGCAACGATCCCGCTTCCATGGTATATGTAAATAATAAGAAAAAGGCTTGTGAAAAAGTGGGTATCCTGTCCCGTTCCTATGAACTGCCGGAGGATACGGAAGAAAAAGATCTGCTGGCACTGGTGGAACAGCTGAATATGGACAATAGCGTCCATGGGGTGCTGGTACAGCTGCCTTTGCCTCCTCAGATTGATGAGGAAAAAGTCATTCTGGCCGTAGACCCTAAAAAAGATGTGGACTGTTTCCATCCTTTGAATGTAGGCCTGCTGCATACAGGTCAGAAGGGATTTTTGCCCTGCACCCCTGCTGGTGTACTGGAACTGATCGAACGCAGCGGTCATACCATCGAAGGTAAACGCTGTGTAGTCATTGGACGGAGCCATAACGTAGGCAAACCTACTGCTATGCTGCTTTTGCAGAAAAATGGCACTGTCACCATTTGTCATTCCAAAACAAAAGATTTGAAGGGTATCTGCAAAGAAGCGGATATTCTGGTGAGTGCAGTTGGCAAGCTTCACACTGTCACCAAGGATATGGTGAAAGAAGGGGCTGTTGTCATTGATGTGGGCATGAACCGCAATGAAAACGGCAAGCTTTGCGGCGACGTAGATTTTGACGACGTTTGTGAAGTGGCTGGGGCTGTTTCTCCTGTGCCTGGCGGCGTAGGACTCATGACCGTTGCCATGCTCATGAAAAACTGCATCACAGCGGCAAAACTGCAGAACGGACTGTAACTGAGAGAATATCATTGACGTGTAAAAACGTGGGTGATATTCTTTTTTTATAAGGAAAAAGAGGTGAATGAATCAAAACGGAAAAGGGGGAAAATGAAATGAAAGTACGAAAAATTTGGATTGCGGTACTTTGTGTTGTCATTGGTGTAGTCTGGTGGGTAGTGCGTCCACAAAGCTTGGTGCATGTGGCAGGCATTGCAGACAAAGCAGAACAGATCACCCGTTACAGCATCAGTGCTGTGGATGATGATGTGGAGCAATGCTGGGTAACAGAACCGGAGGATATGCAGGAGATTTGGAAGGCACTGGAAACATCTAAGGTGACTTTTGTACCCAAATCCGCAAAAAGTGTGACTTATGACGGCGATCAGATCATGTATCACCTGCGGATTTACGAGGGCGAGAAACCGGTGGCAGAGCTTGGCTTTTTGGATGATGGACGGGTATTGGGGGATACCTGGGAATATCGTTACAAAGGAGAAAATCCCGCGGCATGGACCCAGATGCTGAAAGGATTGCTGGAAAAATACACAAATTAAGCGGAAAACATAGATTTTTTGCAAAAATATAGTATACTCATAAGATAGACAAAGAAGCGGAGCAGAGTTTTGTTCCGCTTCCTTTATGAGAATAGACGTTTAAGGAGGAAACCAATGAAAGGAACGGTAGCATTTACCTCTTTGGGCTGTGACAAAAACCGCGTAGACAGTGAAGTCATGCTGGGTTTGTTGCAGGAGAGAGGGTATCAGGCAGTAGCGGACGAAGCGGAAGCAGACATTATTGTGGTCAATACCTGCTGTTTCATCCGGGATGCTCTGGAAGAAAGCATTGAAACCATTCTGGAAATGGCGAAATATAAAACAGAAGGAAAGTGCAAAGGTCTCATTGTGGCAGGATGTCTGGGACAGCGCTACGAAGCGGAATTTTTTGATGAGATTCCAGAAGTAGACGCTATTTTGGGTACTGCCGCTTATGAAGAAGTGGCAGATGCCGCTGATCGGATTCTGGGAGGCGAACATACCTTCAAATGTCTGGAAGACATTGACAAGCCTATGAAAGACGAAAATGGCAAACTGCGTGTTCTTTCCACAGCGCCTTATTTCGCTTATCTGAAAATTTCCGAAGGCTGTGATAACCACTGCACTTACTGTGTCATTCCTAAAATGCGTGGCAAACACAGAAGCCGCACCATGGAAAGTCTGGTGGAAGAAGCAGAAATTCTGGCAAAACAGGGTGTGAAAGAACTGGTCATTGTGGCACAGGATACTTCCATTTACGGCAGAGATCTTTACGGCGAGCCCAAACTTCATGAACTGCTGGAAAAATTGGCGGTAGTGGAAGGCATCCAGTGGATTCGTCTGCTGTACTGCTATCCCGAAACACTGACACAGGAAACCATTGACGTCATGGCAAAAAATGAAAAAATCTGTCATTATATCGACATGCCTATCCAGCATGGATGCGATACGGTTCTGAAACGCATGGGCAGAAAGAGCGGTCAGGAACTCATTCGTCAGACTGTGAAAAAACTCCGTGACGCTATGCCGGATATTGCCATCCGCACCACGCTGATTGTGGGCTTCCCCGGAGAAACAGAGGAAGAATTTGCGGATTTGCAGAAATTTGTGGAAGAAATGCGCTTTGACCGTCTGGGTGTATTCTGTTACTCTCAGGAAGAAGGCACCCCTGCGGCAAAAATGGAAAACCAGATTGACGATGAAGTGAAAGAAGAACGCCAGAGAATCATCATGGACATCCAGAAAAATATTGCCGCTTCCCTGTGTCAGCAGGAAGTGGGCAAAACACTGGAAGTATTGGTGGAAGGCAAACTGCCGGAAGAAAATGTATATTGCGGCCGTACCCGTTGGGATGCGCCGGACATTGACGGCATGGTATTTTTCCATGCAGAGGAAGAAGCCTATTCCGGGGACTTCGTTTCCGTGAAAATCAAAGAAGCCGGGGACTATGATTTGATGGGAGATGTGGTTTATGCAGATGAATTTACCGAATAAGCTGACAACCATGCGGGTGATTCTCATTCCCGTATTCCTGTTGGTGCTGTTCCTCATGGATGAGCCAATGAACCGCTATATCGCAACAGCGATTTTCATTGTGGCATCCCTGACGGACTTTTTGGACGGTCATATTGCAAGAAAGTATAATCTGGTAAGTAATTTTGGGAAATTTATGGATCCTCTGGCAGATAAACTGCTGGTTATGTCTGCGCTGGTATCCATGGTGGCAATGGAAGACCTGCCTGCGTGGGTCGTTATCGTGATTCTGGCAAGAGAATTCGCTATCACCGGTTTCCGCACCCTTGCCATGGAAGCCAATATCGTCATGGCGGCAAGCTGGTGGGGCAAGATCAAGACAACCACACAGATGATTATGATTATTCTGGTGCTGCTGCATCTGCCTTTTGCGGCAATGCCCATGATCGAAAATATTCTGGTGGGTCTGGCAGTATTCTTTACCATTGTGTCCGGTGTGGACTATATTGTGAAAAATAAACAGGTTCTGAAAGGATAATCTATGGGAAAAATCAGAATGGCAACGGCGGCAGATACCAAAGCAATTTTGGATATCTATGCCCCTTATATTGAACATACCAATATCACCTTTGAATATGTGGTACCCACAGAAGCGGAATTTGCCAGCAGAATTGAAGAGATTCTGGAGAAATATCCTTATCTGGTTTATGAGGAAGATGGCGTCATTGGCGGATATGCCTATGCCCATCAGTTCATGGTGCGGGCAGCTTCCCAGTGGGGGGCAGAGCTTTCTGTTTATCTGGCGCCTGCTTTCCAGAAAAAAGGATTGGGCAAAGCCTTTTACCGTGCGCTGATGGATATTCTGCGCCTGCAAAATGTGGAAAAGGTCTATGGCTGTATCGAAGCCACCAACCGCGCCAGCTATGTGCTCCATACCAGCCTTGGTTTTGTAGAAACGGCGGTATTTCCTCGCTGCGGCTTTAAGCATGGCAAATGGCTGGGGCTTATGTGGCTGGAAAAACCCATGGTGGAACGGCGGGAACCTTTGCCTTTCCAGAAAGTATGGGATGTGGACGAAAAGAAAATCGCGGAGATTTTGGAGAATCGCTCCAAAGAAGTACGCAGTTAAAACAGACGGAAACCAGACTCTGGTTTCCGTTTTTTTC
>BBZU01000027.1 GCA_001304995.1 Clostridia bacterium UC5.1-1D10
TCCCAGAGGAGAGTGTAGGCATTGATTAAAAATTATATTGAAAATGCAAACTTCGAAGATACCGGATTTAGCTATACATTGTTTTTGATCAGCGGCAAGTATAAAATGGTCATTCTTTATTGTTTAATGGAATTTGAAGTCGTTCGTTATAATGAGTTAAAACGTTACATCAAGACAATTTCTCATAAAACATTAAGCACCGCTTTGAAAGAACTGGAAAAAGATCATCTTATTATTCGCAAAGAATATCCACAAATTCCGCCCAAGGTAGAATATAGCTTGTCAGATAAAGGCCAATCCTTGATGCAAATATTGGATCAACTTTGTATTTGGGGAGAAGCACATAAAGACGAAAACAACTTAGAAAATATTACTGATTCAGATTTTTAAGCATTGCAGTTTTTCCAGATATTCCGTAGTTATCACACGATTTCTCCCATCCAAGATGCTTTCTGACTATCCCCCAATTTTCATCTTTAGAGAATAGATCAAAAATATAAATGCAGTGAGATATCAAAATCTCACTGCTTAAAAAATTGGAGGCAAAAAACAAAAATGTTTTATCAATAACACATCTGCTCTGATTCTTTTACTTGATTACTTTCACCTATTATTTATGGATTTTATAGCTATTTAACCATTTTGCAGTAGCTGCGCTGAAATGATCGATGATTTCGCTGTGTCCAAGATCCATCTGTCCAATAACATCCATATCTTCATGAGTAAGTTCGAAATCCCAAATATCCAGATTTTCTTCAATGCGATTTTTATGAACAGACTTTAGAATTACAACAACACCTCTTTGAATATGCCAGCGCAGAATAACCTGGGCTACGGTTTTGCCATATTTCTTTCCGATTTCTGTAAGTACAGGATTATGAAAAATATCTTTTTGGCCTTCTGCTAACGGCCCCCATGCTTCAATTTGTACACCTAACTCTTTCATATTTTCCAATGCTGCTTTTTGCTGAAAAAATGGATGGCACTCCACTTGATTTACCATCGGCGCAATTCTTGCATTCATACAAAGATCTGTCAATCTTTCCGGATAAAAGTTGCAAACACCGATTGCTCTTATTTTTCCTGCATCATATAATTCTTCCATCGCTCTCCAAACACCATAGTAATCATTCATTGGCTGATGAATCAGATACAGGTTAATATAATCCAATCCTAAATGATCAAGAGAATTTTGAAATGCTTTTTTTGCATTCTCGTATCCTGCATCCTGAATCCACAGTTTTGTCGTAACAAATATTTCTTCACGAGGAATACCGCTTTTTTTAATTGCACGTCCAACAGCCTCTTCATTCATGTAAGCAGCGGCGGTATCAATTAAACGATAACCTGCGCTTAAGGCCTCCATTACCACTTTTTCACATTGTTCAGCATCAGCAATCTGGAAAACACCAAAACCTTCTTGGGGCATTTTCACACCATTTTGTAATCTAACGTAATTCATATAAATGACCTCCTTTACAGTATCAATTGTACTGCCCTCATGAAAAAAAGTACAATGCCAATAGCGGAATGTGCTATAATATAAACGCATAGTGATATATTGGTATGGAAGGAGCGAAGCAATGAACATCACACAATTAGAACAACTTATCGAAATTGCCAAACGAAAAACACTGTCTGCCGCGGCTGAGTCCCTTCATATTTCTCAGCCAGCCCTTGCCGATCCATGCAAAAACTGGAAAACGATTTAGGCACAACTTTATTCGATCGAACAAAAAACAGCATTCAGCTAAATGAAACAGGCGAAGTAGCCGTCAAATATGCAGAAACTGTTCTGAATACTGTCAGTAACATGCGTAATAATATTATTGAATTTGAAAAGAAAAAGCGCACTATTTCCGTCTGCTCCTGCGCCCCTGCTCCTTTATGGCGATTATTGCCCCTGCTCTCCACCGCTTATCCCGCATCAACCATTTCTTCTGAGATCAAAAATATTCCGCAAGTTTTGAATGGGATAAAAGAATCTCAGTATCAAATTGCTATACTTCCCCAAGCCATAGACGATAATGAATTCTTATCTTTTAAATTATGTGGGAGCACTTATTTTTTTCTGTTCCTCCCGCACATCCGCTTGCTGCATATCCAGGGGTATATCTCCACGATCTAAATGGAGAAACAACATTGCTTATGTCTAATATTGGATTTTGGCATGAATTGACGCATGAAAAAATGCCAGATTCATACTTCATCGTACAAGACAAAGCATATGATCATAAAGAATTGGTTCGATTATCTTCATTGCCTTCATTTGTGACGGACTTGGCAATGGAGCATGAAAAATCCGTCTCTAACCGTATACAAATACCAATATTGGATCAAGAAGCTAACCCACAGTTTTACTGTATTATACACAGAAACCAAAAAAAGCAATTTGCAGCATTATTAGATAAATTATGCGATTAGGATTATTTCAACCGCATTGGAGAAACATGATTTATACAATACTCCATACTATCCATACAGCTCTCCTTTTAGATTCCATAACATTTTTTCATTCAAGATTTCCCTCCTTCAAAAAGTGGTTATATTTTTGCAAACCACTTTTTTGTTGATTTTCAGAAACAAAAAGGCAGTGAGATTTACCTATCTCACTGCCCAAAAGCATTCTTTTACTTCTAAAACGCTATACCATCTATAAAATTTTGTGATTGTTAAAAGCATTTGTAGCAATATCATACATCTATATATTGATATGAATATCAAAATACTTATTCTTCCACCTTAAGCATTCTATATCCCACGCCAATATGCGTCTGAATATACTGCGGAGAATTTGGTTCTTTCTCGATTTTTTTACGCAATGTGGCCATAAAGACACGCAATGACGCAATATCATTTTCCCAGCTGGTTCCCCAAATATTTTGCATAATAAAAGTATGCGTCAGCACTTTGCCAACATTGTGGGAAAGCAAGCATAACAGTTTATATTCGATGGGAGTCAAATGAAGTTCTTTCTCTTTTACATACACACATCCCGCAGCATAATCAATTGTCAAATCCCCATTTTTAAATACAGAGGATTGTGACATTGTTTCGCTTTGCATCATGAATATCCGACGCTGTGTCACCCTTAAACGAGCCAGCAATTCTTCCACAGAAAATGGTTTTGTCAAATAATCATCCGCACCTGCATCCAGTGCGTCAATTTTATCTGTATCCTCACTGCGGGCACTGATTACAATGATTGGTATATTAGACCAAGAACGGATTTTTTAATCACTTCAATACCATCCATGTCCGGTAAGCCTAAATCAAGCAAAACAACATCCGGATTGTGAGATGAGGCCTCCATAATTGCGGTTTCCCCATTCTTTGCTGTCAAAAATCGATAATCATGAGCTTTGAGAGTTGTTGTAATTAAGTTTTTGACAGACATATCATCTTCTACTACGAGTATTGTTAATTTATTCATGTATATGAACCTCCCCGGCTGGTAATCTAAATGTAAAGTTTGTTCCATGTGGCATGTTATCTGTAACCGTAATTTGGCCATTATGCATCTGAATAATGGACTTGCATAAGGCTAAGCCTAACCCTAAGCTTCGTCTGCTGTCAGCAACCTGATTGCTTCCTGTATAAAACATATCAAAAACATGTTGTTTCATTTCATCAGACATACCATCTCCATTATCCATAATTGATACCACTGCTTCATCACCTTCTTTTCTCGTATATATAAGAATGTGAGAACCTTCTTTCGTATATTGGATCGCGTTATTGACAATATTGATCACAACCTGGACAATCAATCTTGCGTCCATCTTCGCAAGCAAGAGCTCATCTTCATGCTTTACTTCTATATGATATTTTACACTTCTGCGATTGATATGGCGCAGTGCCTCCTCAACAACATCATCCATTATGTCATCTGTGATGTTCAAGTGCAGCCTGTTTTCCTCTAAACGTGTAATAGACAGCAGATTTTCAACCAAATTGATCAGCCACATAGAATCATCATAAATATCAAGATACAGCTGCGACTTTGTATCTTCATCAAAAAATTTGCTGTTATGAAGCAAATTGCTGGCGTTTCCCGAAATGGATGTTAAAGGCGTTCTCAAATCATGTGAAATCGAACGCAATAGATTTGCTTTCAGCTGCTCATTTCTTGCCAGAACTGCTGCTTCTTCTTTTTCTCTTGCATGCTTCTCATTTTCCAAAGATAACGCACATTCTCCGACAATCGAAAGCAGCATGCTGTGATCAAAAGCATCCAATGGCTCTTTTTCAATATCAATTCCGATGACACCGTATACCACATCGTTAATCCGTACAGCCAGGTACAAACACTCCGCTTCTGAAAATGTTTGTGTACTTGCACCAGCATGCTTATTATTTCTAAGAACCCATAAGGCCGCTTCTCGTTCGCTTTCCAAAAGATATCTCTCTTTTGGCGTATCTTCAGAAGCCAGAAACAGAATCACATCCCCCAATGTTTCATTTTCCACAGGATAAAAAACAATGGACTTTCCAAGCAGCTTATTGAGCTGCTGTGCCGTTGTAGAAATGATTTCTTCTTTTTTGGTTACTTTCTGAAGAATTTGGTTTGTATCGAATAAGACCTTTGTTCGAAAAGCTGATTGCGCCAAACTCTTTGCATGATTTTTCAATCGCACAGCCAATGTACCTGTTAAAAAGGATACGACAAACATAATTACAAAGGTAACAGGATACCCTTGGCTATATGCATGCAGTGTAAATCTGGGTTCCGTAAACAAAAAATTAAAAATCAAAACACTGACAATGGAAGCAATCAAACTATAAATTTGATTCTTCGTCACAATAGAAATAATCAGCACACCCAAAACATAAACCATAATAATATTTGACTCAACAAATTGCAATCTTTGGAATAAAAGTCCGATGCAACTTGTTAGCACAAGTATCCCAATACTCCACAAAATATCATGGGCTGAGAAAACGAGGCTTGATAAATGGTTCTCTTTATTTTCGCGATATGATTTGGTGGTTTGTTCAGAATCCGGTATGATATGTACTTCCAAATTGGGGACATCCGCAATCAGATGTTCCGTTAAAGAAGGCTTTCTAAAAAACGGATTTTTCGCAATGGAACTTCTTCCAATGACAATTTTCGTTACCCCGGATAGTCTTGCGAACTCAGCAATCTGAAACGAAATATCATCTCCATAGACAATTTCTACTTTCGCTCCCAATTGACGAGCCAATTTCATGTTTTTATGCAGTGCATTTTTTATTTTCTCATTATCCTTAGAATTGGTCGTCTCTACATAAACGGCTGTAAATTCTCCTGAAAAAGCCACAGCCATTCTTGCTGCGGTGCGAAGAATTTTTTCATTAGATGGAGATGCCGACAAACAAACCAAGATATGTTCTTTTGTCGGATATTGAGATTTTTCTTCTTCTAAAAAACGGTTCAACCGATTCGCGCAGCAGCGCAATGTCAGCTCGCGCAGAGCTGTCAATCTTTCTATGGTACAAAAATCCTGATTGATTTTACATTTGTAATACTGATCTTCCTTTATTCGGTTCAACAATTCCTCAGGTTCCATATCAATAAACTCTACCTGATTCGCTTCCTCAAATATAGAATCTGGAATCCGTTCTTTTTCTGTGATGCCTGAAATAGAAGCAATTCTATCATTCAAGCTCTCAAGATGCTGGATATTCAACGTTGTATAGACATGAATTCCCATATTTAATAGTTCCTCAATGTCTTTATATCGTTTTTCATGACGAAAACCCATAGGATTTGTATGTGCCAAATCATCTATTAAAATATATTCCGGCTTTCTTGCCAAAGCCCCATCCAGATCAAATTCCTGAATCGTTTCTCCATTCCATTTCAATTTCTTTGTTGGAAGAACTTCCAATCCATCTTGCATAGACAAAGTTTTGGGGTTTCTATCAGGATTGATATAACCTACTACCACATCTGCACCATGTTGCTTTAACGATAATGCGGCCTGTAACATAGCATAGGTTTTTCCGGTACCAATGGAATAACCTAAAAAATTTTTAATTCGCCCTTCTTTTGCTTTAGTTCTGCACACATATTCTCGCTATCATTCTTTCTATTGTTCCCTACTGTTATGAAGATTCTTCTGTCATGGTCATATCATACTTGGTTCTATTTATGTCATTAGCTGGTTTTACAAAGATAAAAGTCTTGTTTGATAAAGCTCTTTTGATAAAAATGTAAAAACTCTTTCATGAATAAAAGAATCTGCGGATCTTGTTCGTTCATTCTCAAGAAAATACTTAATTGAGCCTCTTCATCCTTCATTGGAATAAATGGCACGTCTAAATTTGCCAGCAGAAGTTTTTGGTTCTTGATTCGAACTGCTCCCTTACAAAATACACCATCTTCATATTTTGCAGTTTCTCCTGTAAGAAAACCTATATCTAACTTTTTATTCTTCAAGCAATTTAGTATTTTTCTTTTTTCATTATAATACAATTTTATGGTATAGTTATCATATTTTTCTGAAAAGTTCTTGAGAAAACATGTAAGCGCACCACCCGCCTCCAAATTTTCAACAGCAATCTTTAGTTCCTTATTCGTTTGAGAATCAGTCTTTTCTCCTTTATATTCACATAAGTAATGATCCAAACGATCCATCAACAAAAACAAATATAGAAATACTGCAATACCTCCACAAATCAAAAGAAATTCTTTCATATGCTCATCTTCTTTCTGATTTTAGATGTGAAAACACTTTTGAATATCCTTAATGCTTCCTAACACCAGCATACTGTGATCCTCTGGGAAAACAGTTTCAGAAGATATTTTCAAATCCATTTTGCCATTATGCTTAAAGGCCATCAAATTGATATTATGTTTTTTTCGAATTTCCATTTGGCCAACCGTCTTGCCAACCCATACTTTCGGAATTTCAATTTCAAAAATAGAATACTCCTGATCTAATTCAATATAATCCAAAATATGATCTGAACTATATCGGATTGCTGTCCACTCAGCCAATTGTTTTTCTGGATACACTACCTCATCCGCACCATTTTTCAACAAAAAATTTTGCATGGACATCTCTTGCTGCTCGTGCAACAACCATCTTTGCGCCTAATTCTTTCAGTAATGAAGTCGTTTCCAAGGAACTCTGGAAATCATCGCCGATGGCAACGATACATACATCAAAGTTATTCACACCCAGAGAAGATAAAAATTCCTCCTGTGTCCCATCACCGATCTGCGCATTTGTTACATAAGGCAACACCGCACGCACTCTTTCTTCATCCTTATCCACAGCCATTACTTCGTGATGTAATTCATCCAGTTTCATTGCTGCATGTCTACCAAATCTGCCAAGACCAATTAGTAAAATCGTTTTCATTTTTTTCTCCTTTATTAACCAACTGTAATTTTTTCTTCTGGATATTTGAATCCGGAAATTTCTTTTTCATGTAGTGCTGCAAAAACCAATGTCAGCCCACCGACTCGTCCAAGAAACATCAAGCAAATCAAAATGATTCTGGAAAGGATTCCCAAAGTGGGTGTAATCCCTAAAGACAAGCCAACGGTTCCAATGGCTGAGCTTGTTTCAAACAGCGCAGACAATATCGGTATTTCTTCATAGCCACTAATGAGCATTGCACCGGCTACCGACAGTACAACATATAATAAAAGAACGGTTGCCCCATTTCTGATTGCTCGTATGGGAATACCTCTGCCGAAAAGATGGGCTTGTTCCTTTTCTCTGAAAACAGCCAATGCTGATGCACAAAGGACTGCGATTGTTGTCGTCTTCATACCACCTGCCGTAGAACCGGGAGAACCGCCGATTAACATAAGAATAATCATCAACAGTAAACCGGGTTCACTAATGATTGTTAAATCTACGGTATTAAAACCTGCTGTTCTGGGTGTAATGGACTGAAACAAAGATCCCCATAATCGATTCAGAAAATCCATATCTGAAAACTCAATAAAGAAAAAATATAAAAAGGGAATTGCAATCAGCATCACTGTAACCATCAATATAACTTTACTTTGCATCCGATATTTTTTGAAATGAAATTGATTATTATAGATATCTGCCCACGTCATAAACCCAATGCCGCCAACAACAATCAGCATCATAATGGTAATGTTTACAATGGGATCTGTTGCATAAGAAGTCAAAGAAGAATATGGCGTTCGAATGCCAATCAAATCAAACCCCGCATTACAAAAAGCAGAGATCGAATGGAAGATTGCATACCATATTCCTTTCACAAGTCCAAAATCACTGCAAAAGACAGGGGCCAGCAAGATAGCTCCAATCATTTCAATAAAAATAACCGTTTTGAGTATGAATTCTGTCATACGCACAATGCCCCCTACCTGGGGAGCGGATATCGCTTCCTGCATGACACTTCTCTGCATCAGCCCAATTTTTCTTCCGGAAATTACCGCAATGGAAACGGCAATGGTCACAACACCCATACCGCCAATCTGGATTAATACCAATAGAATGGTTTGACCAAATACAGACCAGTATGTGGCAGTATCATGCACAACCAATCCTGTCACACAAGTTGCAGACGTTGCAGTAAATAACGCATCTAAAAAAGATGCGCCCTGTCCGTCCTGTGTTGCAATTGGCAATGTCAAAAATAAAGTACCTAATAAAATCACAGATAAAAAACCAAGAATAATCACTTGAAATGAGGTTATGTGATGATGTTTTCTGTGTTCCACCAGATGCATGTATCTCTCCTACTTTCTTTATGCGATCTTTTCGTTTCCTTAATCTTATCTTTATTCGCATTAAATGGGAGTAAGCATCTGGCGTTTGGTATTAAGATTGCATTAAGATGTCTATTATCGTCCTATATCCAAAAGTCTTATGCTTATGTTTACATATAGCCAAAAAACCATGCAATGGGCAAAACAATTGCAGTTGTACCAAGAAACACCATACCAACCATAGCGACAGGAAGTACAATAAAAGCTGCCGCAAAAGAAATATATGGGTGATGATCTCCAAACCACTGTAAAATGTGATAAAAACTAAATTCAAATTTGTGTATAGACTGTAAGATGGCTGTCATAGTCTTTCCCTCCTTTATTTCATGTACAGAATACCATAGGGAATATGAAAACGGGGAAAAGGAACGCGCGAATACAATTAAGAAACAGTTAAGGCACCATAACCCACTGATACAATGAAAACCAGATATTATCTTTTTCTAAATGAGTGGACGAGATTGGAAAACGAAGCCCCTCCCATCGCCTTCCGCAGTCAGAATTTATTTTCAATAAAAAGAGCAGGCGTTTCAAAGCTTTACAGCTGATGAAACACCTGCTTTGTTCTTTTAAGTCTGCATGAAAGATCACGCTTCATTCTTTAGGAAGAATCCCCATGGCCTCCGCAATATCAATATTCACAAGCAATACATTCACTGTTTCTTCGCCAAAGATTCCGAACGTTTTCCCTTCTGTATGTTCATCTATAATACGCTGAACTTCATCTTCACTCAAGCCAGAAGCGGCTGCAATACGGGGAACTTGAATCTTGGCAGATTCCGGAGAAATATGCGGATCCAAGCCGGAACCAGAAGCCGTCAGCAAGTCTGTGGGAATATCATCCGCACTGACACCGGGATTTTTTGCAAGAAAGTTTTCCATATCAGCGGCAACTCTTTCTGTTAATGCTGGATTGGAAGGCGCATAGTTATTAGAGCCTGAAGAAACACCTGCATATTCTGTCCCGTCACTGTAATACTGGTTTCCTTCTGCATCTTCACCATAGGTATTGTAATGATACGCGGAAGGACGTCCCCACAGGAAGTAGTCTTCTGTAAATTCCTGCCCAATATTTTCTGCCCCGACAGCTTTGCCATCCACAGTGATTAAACTTCCGTTTGCCTGTTTTGGAAATATTACTTGAGAGACACCTGTTAATGCCAATGGATAAGCCAAACCACAAATAACCAACAGAACGATTGTTACTGTAATTGCTTGCCTTGCGTTCCGAAGAATTTCTTTCATAATAAATGAACCTCCTTAAAATCCCAGCATATGAAGGACTGGATAAATGATCATATCAATGATCTTAATACCAACAAATGGTGTAATTACGCCACCCAAACCATAAATCAGCATGTTTCTTGCCAACATTCTTCCTGATGACATTGGACGATATTTTACACCTTTGATTGCCAAAGGAATCAAACAAGGAATGATAATCGCGTTGAAGATCAAGGCAGACAAAATGGCACTGTATGGAGTTGTCAAATCCATGATATTCAGCACACTCAACTCTGGAATCGCCATCATAAACATTGCAGGGATGATTGCAAATATTTGCAATATCATTGGCAATAGAAAATGTTGTCAAACTGCCTCTTGTAATCAACAGCTGTTTCCCGATTTCTACAACCTCCAGAATCTTAGTGGGGTCAGAATCCAAGTCAACCATATTGGCCGCTTCTTTTGCCGCAGTTGTCCCGCTATTCATTGCCAAACCAACATTGGCCTGTGCTAACGCAGGGGCGTCATTTGTACCGTCGCCGGTCATCGCAACAATTTTACCTTCTGCCTGTTCTTTCTTAATGACATCAATTTTGTCTTCTGGTTTACATTCTGCAATAAAACCATCCACACCAGCCTCTTTTGCAATGGTTGCCGCTGTCAATGGATTATCCCCTGTACACATGATTGTTTTAATCCCAATAGCACGAAGTCTTTCAAATCTTTCTGCCATACCTGGTTTTACAGTATCTTTCAGATAGATAACACCTAAAATACGTGCGTTTTCACATACGGTCAAAGGTGTACCACCCAAAGCAGAAACCTTTTCAACCTGTTCATGCAAATCACTGGGGATTTTGCCACCCTGTTCCAACACATACTTTTCGATGGAATCAGATGCACCTTTTCTGATCTTTGTACCATCAGGTAAGTCTACACCGCTCATACGTGTCTGTGCTGTAAATTCGATAAACTGAGCATCTTCTGCCAAAACGCTTCTATCTCCCATTTGTTTTGCCAAATCTAATGTAGATTTCCCTTCTGGCGTTTCATCCAGCACAGAAGTCAATGCGGCACAGCGGATCAGTTCACTGCGTTCAGCACCGCCTACTGGCAGGAAATCCGCTGCCAGACGGTTACCAAATGTAATGGTTCCTGTTTTATCCAAAATCATTGTATCTACGTCGCCACAAGCTTCTACGGCTTTCCCGGACATAGCAATGACATTAAATCTGGTAACACGATCCATACCCGCAATACCAATTGCGGAAAGCAAACCACCGATTGTTGTAGGTATCAAACATACACACAATGCAATCAAAGTAGATGTTTGAAGCTGTACCCCACTGTAAAGACCAATGGGATACAGCGTTACAATAACGATCAGAAAAATGATAGTTAAGGAAACCAACAATGTATTCAACGCAATTTCATTAGGTGTTTTCTTTCTGGAGGCACCTTCAACCAGGGAGATCATACGATCCAAAAAGCTGTTGCCAGGATCAGAAGTAATCTGAATTTTCAGCCAGTCAGATACTACCGTTGTACCACCTGTTACAGAACAGAAATCGCCGCCGCTTTCTCTGACCACAGGTGCAGATTCACCAGTAATTGCGGATTCATCCACCGATGCAATCCCTTCAATAACTTCACCATCACCAGGAATTACTTCGCCGGCTTTTACCAGAACAATGTCACCTTTTTTCAACTGGCTGGACAGAACTTCTGTTTCGCTGCCATCTTCCAAAAGAACTCTGGCCTTTGTATCTTTCTGCGTCTTCTTCAAACTGGCTGCCTGGGCTTTGCCTCGTCCTTCCGCAACAGATTCTGCAAAATTTGCAAACAAAATCGTGATAAACAATATAATACATACAAGAATGTTATATAGCCGAAGATTGATATCCTGGCTGACATCGCCAAAGAGTCCAGGTACAATGGACAAAATCAGAGAAATGATGCAGCCAATTTCAACCACAAACATGACGGGGTTTTTCATCATGTACCGCGGATTCAATTTTGTAAAAGAACCGATCATGGCCTGATGCATAATCTCAGGTGTAATCAGTTTCTGGTTTTGTTTCTTACTCATAATGATAATGCCTCCTTATGACCAAAGGGTAAGATGCTCTGCAATAGGCCCCAGTGCCAATGCAGGGAAGAATGTCAGTGCAGCAAAAATGTATACGACAAATACCAGGATCACCGCAAAGGCGATATTATCTGTATGCAATGTACCTACTGTTTCACTTACAAACTTCTTCCGCATCAGTGATCCCGCAATTGCCAACTGAATCACAATAGACAAATACCGACCAAAAAACATAACAAGACCTGTTGTAATATTCCAGAAATAACTGTTATCGGCAAGACCTTCAAAGCCGGAACCATTATTTGCCGCTGAAGATGCGTATTCATAAAGTACCTGTGACAACCCGTGGAAGCCAGGATTTGTAATTCCTTCTGCACCTGACGGTACTGCAACTGCTAGCGCAGAAAACGCCAAAATCAAAAGTGGATGAATGATGATACAAAGTGCTGCAAGTTTCATTTCTCTGCCTTCAATCTTTTTGCCAAGATATTCAGGGGTACGGCCGATCATCAAGCCACAGATGAAAACCGCTAAAATTGCATACATGATCATATTCATCAAGCCAACGCCTTTGCCGCCGAACACAACATTCAGCATCATGTGCAGCATTGGAATCATGCCACCCAACGGTGTCAAAGTATCATGCATATTGTTTACAGTACCTGTTGTAAAGGATGTGGTCGTAGTGGTAAACATTGCAGACTGCGCAATGCCAAAACGGACTTCTTTCCCTTCCATACTGCCCATGGACTGAGTCAGACCAACACTTGCCAATGCAGGGTTTCCCTGACTTTCTGCCCAGAAACATACACTCAAACCAATCACAAAGAGAATCCCCATTGCCAGGAAAATAGATCTGCCTTCTCTGCCAAAGAATTTTGTTGTCAGGCTGGATTTTATCGCAACGTCATTTTCCAAAGCAGCCTGTGCTTTACGATCTCTAACCATTTTGCCAAAAGTAATCACACAGGCACCTGGGAGAAGCATCATCGAATATAATTCAATTAAGTTTGAAATTATCGTGGGGTTTTCCATAGGTGTTGTGGAGTTTGCGCCAAAGAAGCCGCCGCCATTTGTGCCTAAGTGTTTGATAATTTCCACTGCCGCCACAGGCCCAGTAGCAATGGTTTGTTTCATCCCTTCAATGGTGTCCACCACAATATTTGCTCCCAAATTCTGTGGAACGCCCTGCCATACCAAAAGCAAGCCGCCTACAAAGGAGAATGGAAGCAGGATACGAGTTGTCACTCTTACCAAGTCCATATAAAAGTTGCCAACACATTCTTTTGTTTTTCCTGCGAGGCCTCGGATAAAAGCAATACATGCCGCATAACCGCTGGCTGCTGATACAAACATCATAAATGTAATAACCAGCAGCTGAGAAAAATAAGATAATCCACTCTCTCCGGAATAATGCTGCAAGTTTGTATTTGTCATAAAACTGATGATGGTATTAAAGGAAAGCGTTTCTTCCATAGAAGCAATCCCATTAGGGTTCAAAATAGAAATAGACTGTATTCTCAAAATCAAATATCCAATCAAAACCATCACTGCGTTTGTTGTCAGCAAAGCAATCGCATATTGCCACCAATTCATTCCTTTATCTGGACGAACGCCGCTGATTTTATAAATCACACCATCTATCCGATCCATAACCGGATCTGCAAATGTTTTTTGCCCTGTTGAAATGTGATACAAATAATTGCCAACAGGAATGACAAGTGCGATAAAAATGGCAATTGTCACAATGAATTCCAACATAATCATTTCCTCCTCAAAGTATCAAAATCTATCTGGATGCACCAGAGCGTATATCAGATATACACCAAGAAAAATAACAACTGCACCAAGAATGATCATTTCTGCTTCCTCCTTATTCCTTCAATCATTATTCATTTGAATCCACTTGTTTTTTACACCAGCGCACCAATAAATTGACCAAGCCAAAACAAATAATCAGTATCACTGCCATTGCAATATCAAGCATATTTTTACTTCCTCCTTTTTCCATTCACTTTTTATGGACTTATTTTAGCAAGGCAGCTATCAATATGGGCTAAGGAAAACCCAGCAGGAATTAAAACTATATAAAGAAAGCAATTGCTTAAACTGCTTTCACAAAAAAGAACAGAATCTATTTCTGATTCTGTTCTCTTTACAAAGTGATGCATCAACAGTCTGATGAACGAATATCTACTTTCTCCCATGGCAATGTAAATGTAAAAACAGCCCCTTGTGGTGTATTGTCAGAAACAGATATCTTACCTCCATGTGCCATAACGATAGATTTACATAAATTCAGTCCCAGTCCAAGGCCTCTGCGATTATCTCCTTTCCCTTGATATGCGGTATAAAACATGTCAAAGAGATGTTTTTTGATCTCATCATCCATTCCTAGTCCATTGTCAGCAATTTGAATATAGACCCAGTCTCCTTTCCTGTATGCAGACAAGTTAATTTCTGAGCCCACGGGCGTATATTTAATGGCATTGTTAACAATATTAATAATCACTTGTATGATCAAATGCACATCCATTTTGGCCATCAGCAATTCATCTTTTACCTCTGCATGTACCACATGATCTTTTACCTGCCTATCCACATGGCGTAATGCCTCGTCAAAAACTTCCGTTAAAAGCTGCGGTTCCATCTGCAGCTTCATGGAACCATTTTCAACTCTGGTGATTGACAAAAGGTTTTCTGTCAAATTCATAAGCCACATTGCGTCATCATAAATAGAAGTGTACAATTCATGCTTTTTTCCCTCTGGCAAAAGGGTTTCCTGATCCATAAGAATCGCGGCATTTCCACTGATTCCTGTAAGGGGCGTTCGTAAATCATGTGAAATTGCACGCAATAAATTCGACCGAAGTTTTTCCTGATGTGTACGCATCTCAATTTTATATTTTTCCTGGCTCAATCTCCTTCTTTCCATAATGATGCCGCATTCGTTTAAAATGGCAATAATCAAATTCTTTTCAAAGGTATCTAGCTGTTCATAAGATTTTATGGGAATCCCCACAATCCCCATAACTTCCTGCATACCTCGGACGGAAAGATAATAGTTCTTTACATTGGACAGCGTATTGGTGGTTGCCCCTGCATGTTTATTATTTTTTTGTACCCACTGGGCCACAGCCTTTTCTTCTAATGTAAATCGGTCAAACATCTCTTTTTCTTGGTCTTTTGGTTCTACGGAAAACGCTAACTCTTTATCTTCATAAGAAACGGCGTACAAAATGGGTCTGTTTAAAAGGGCTTCCAATTGTTCAGCACCTTTTTGCAATATTTCTTCTTCGTTTTTTCCCTTTTGCAGCTTCTGTATACTGCTAATCAAAAGCTCTGTATAATACGCTTTTTGTGATGCTTGTCTTGCCTGCCTTTGTACCCTTGTGGCAAGTGTACTGGAAAGAACACTGGTCAACAGCATAATGAAAAAAGTAATTGGATAATCCGGATCTGCACTGAATGAAAATCTTGGTTCTGTAAATAAATAATTAAATATCACAACACTGCATATAGAAGATAAAATTCCACATAAGTATCCTCTGGTTGCAATGGATGAAAGCAACACACCCAAAATATAAATCATGATGATATTTGCTTCTCTCAGCCCAAACTGAAAGAAAATCATTCCGATGCCAGAAGCACAAACAAGAATCAGGAATGTCTTTAATAAATCCTTTGTTGTTATAACTGTATCTTCCATGGAAAAAACATCTTTTTCCGAAACAATGGCTGCTGATCCGGTATGATATAGATATCTATATTAGCCGCAAGTTCCGTCAGACGATCCACCATATTCTTTTTCCCAACCAAAGTACTTTGCCTATGATTCGTTCGGCCCATGACGATTTTCGTTACACCGCTCACTTTTGCATATTCAGCGATTTGTACGGCTGGATCTTCCCCATAAACAGTAGCGATTTGCGCTCCCAACTGTTCTGCCAAGCGAAAATTTTCTTTTAAACGCTTTGCACTTTCTTCCGATATTTCAGCTTTTTTGATGTTTCCACATATAATGCGGTAAAACCACTGTGAAAAGCTTCTGCCATACGAGCCGCTGTTCGAATTACTTTTTTATTGGATGGCGCCGGTGACAAACAGATTAAAATATGTTCCCCTGCCCTTGCTGCGGATTCTTTTTTCTCTTTTTTCGCTGTTCGATTCAAACGATCCGCAGTGCGTCTCAAAGCAATTTCACGCAATGCCGCCAAATTTTCTTTTGTAAAAAAAGTGGTTTAATGCTCGCTTCGCTTGGTTTTCTTTATAAACTTTTCCTTCATGCAAACGGAGAATCAAATCGTCAGGCTCTATATCAACAACTTCCACCTGCGCAGCCGAGTCAAAGACATCATCCGGTATCCTTTCTTTTACAGAAATTCCTGTAATAGATGCCACCAAGTCGTGTAAAGATTCCAAATGCTGGACATTCACTGTGCTGTAAACATCGATTCCTGCCCGAAGCAATTCTTCCACGTCTTGATATCTTTTTAGGTGTCTGCATCCAGCCGCATTGTTATGAGCCAATTCATCTACTAAAACCAACTCTGGCTTTCGCTCAAGAACTGCATCTAGATCCATCTCTTTTAATGCCATGCCATGGTAACTGATTTCTTTATTGGGGATTTCCTCCAATCCATTTAATAAAGCA
Source organism: Clostridia bacterium UC5.1-1D10 (assembly GCA_001304995.1). GTDB lineage: Bacteria > Bacillota > Clostridia > Lachnospirales > Anaerotignaceae > Anaerotignum. The sequence goes on from BBZU01000027.1 coordinate 16,717, forward strand.
AGGGTATCTGGTCTGGTATGTCTTTCCACATACCCAACTACAACATCCTTGCCACTTTTTTTTAGCTTCATGAGCTGCTTCCAGCATGGCATACGTTTTCCCCACACCAGCGGCATATCCAAAAAAAATCTTCAATTTTCCATTATGCATTTCCTTCTGCTCTCTTTGGATTATTTCTAAAAGCTCCTCAGAACTAGGCCTTCTTTTCTCCATATTCTTTACCCTCTCATATCCTATATAATCAATGCAGTATATCTTTTATTATCTTACGGCCCAAATAAATAAGGCATAAACAACGGACTTTTCATATAAAGATAGGATTAAGATTTGAAATTAATAAAATTAAAATCTGTTGTTGTAGATTAGCATCTATTGATATCTTTCCAGCATTTTTTGATTTCTAAAAAATCATATTGTTCGTTGAAAATGTAAATGTGGCTTTCCTTTTAGCCCTTTCATGACATTTTTTCAAGACTCTCACCTTCCTCGTTTGTAAAAGTGATAGAAGGCTTTTTGCCAATAAATGAAAAGGCAAACAGGAATTTTTCTTTTCCTGTTTGCCTTTTCTATTTTATCCTGTCAAAATCGGTTCCTGTGCCAATCACTGAGCAGAGTATTTATAACTTAGTGTTTTATATCCCTCTGCATGAATTGTCAAAGTATGTTCCCCTTTACCTGAGAAACAATCTTCAGTGAAGTCAATGAATTGATTTTTTCCTCCGTACATATCATCATTAGAGAACTTATAGGAACTCTTTTCATTCCAAAAATTAGATACCTGTTTGCAATTATTTCCATCAACTTCTATACTTGTGATTGCGTTCAAATAAGCTGATGCTTCTTCTACTGAAAGGTTAAAGCTTAAACGATAGTAACTGTTCAATATTTCGCTTTTAAACACCAAGCTTTTTACAGAGGGAATATTTTTATTTTCCTCTGATTCGGTATGTGTATCACCATCTACTAAGCCGTTATTTTTGATTTCCAAAGTTTGCTTTTCATAGCCATTGGCAACGATTTCTACGGTATAGATCTTATCAGTTCCCGCGAAGCAGTCATGCGTAAAATCAATGAATTGATTTTTCCCTCCGTGTGTTTCATCTTTAGAGAACTTATATGTCTTTTCATCTCTCCAGAAACTTGTCTCTGTTTTACTGCATTCCTCTTCATTAATTTTTATAGAAGTAATGGCCTGCAAATAAGCAGATGCATCTTCCGCTTCCAGGTTGAATTTTAAGCGATAATAACTGTCCCCAAAAGTTTGATTTACAAAAGTCAAAGACTCCGCTTCAGGAGCGGCTTTCTCTTTTTCTGGCACTTCTGTATTTTCTCCCGCATCTCCTCCAATGGTTCCATCTTTTCCGACTGTTAATGTCAAATCTTCATAGCCTGCTGCGGAAATCACAACGGTGTTATTTCCTTCGACAAAAGGCTTATCTCCATGAAGAATGATCTGCTGATCTGTTGCATTGATTGAGAAATACAAGTCATCTGTCATGCTGGAACGATAAGTTGTATCGTTCACTGTCACTTTATTCACAGCCTGAATCCATTCTTTAATTTCCTTAGTATAGGATGGCGTAAATCCAAATTTATAGGTCACACTAAACAAAGTATTTTTTTCACAAGTTACTTCTTCGTGTTCTGGTACTGGCTTCGTTTCTGCCGTTGTTTCATCACCGATAGTAAATTCCACTGCTTTTGTACCATAGTGTTCTGCTGTAACAGTCAACTGGTATTTTCCAGACTTTGTAAACAGATCCTTCCCTAAAATCATATTTTTACCAGAAATTTCATAGCCAATTTTTTTAGAAGAAGATTCCTGCCCATCAGGTAAAACCTTTTTCACTGTACCATCAGAGTATGTCAGCTTTACTTCTTTCAAATATTTCCAAATGTCCCCTGTGGCATTTTCTCCAGCAACGGTTACAGTAACGGCTTCCCCAATCTTTCCAGCTGTCACTTCCAGAGCCGTTTCTTCAACTGTTTTGCCATAATCGACTTTAAATTCTTTGTTCTGATAACCACCGACTTTCATACGAATGTGATTTTTGCCGACTTTCAATTTTTCCTTTGTTATCATCAAAGTGGAATCTTCCAAATTGACAATCAAATCATCTTTCTGCAAGGGGTTCAGGTTATCACCGTTCAGATAAATTTCTCCATCCTCCGCAATGGCAGCAAGGTATGCCGCATCTTTGCAGGTAAGCTTCAGGTCAGCGCCTTCCACACTTTCCACCACTGTCAGCTCTGGTGCTGGTCTACCAAGATAGCTTCCTCTCATTTGTGTTTCACCAAGGAGGTTGTCTTCCAGTACATATTTTGCTGCGTAAGGACGATTCTGTGTTACAGAAGCGTTCTCTTTTTGCCGAAATTCCGCAAAAGTCAAATATTCACCACTCGCTTCTGCTTCATTCACCAGATTGATAAACGCGCCGCTTTTTCCGCTGTAATCATAGAATACTTTGCCGCCTTTATCAAAAACGTAAAGCCAGCTTGTCATATCTTGCTCCCATCTTTCAGCAATCTTGGCAGCACTTTCCTGTTCAATGCCCAACTCTGTTATAATTTCTGCATTCGCCAACAGATCAGAGTCAAAAATCAAATACGCATTCATTACGCTGCTGCCTCCACCGCCACTGGATGACCCGCTTCCGCTGACAGTTGCCATGGTAACTGCATCTGCGCCAGCATATACAATGGCATTATTTACTGCACTGCCAACTTTAAAAGTTGTTTCCATAGGTTTGAAGCCCTCAGCATAGACCTCGATTGTGTATGTTCCATTATCTGGAATATTGTTATGCCCTTCGGTATCATTATAGAGAACGAACAAATTACCAATCAGATACCAATCTGTAATTTTTTCCAGTTCTCTTGTTTTTCCATCCGGTGCAGTCAATGTCACGCGATATACAGGCATTGTGATGCCATATACCATATCTTCCACCTGGAAATGAACATTTTTACCACTTTGAATAGTGCCGCCATTTCCCTGCAAATGCATGGATGGCGCTTTCGCATTTACCACATGTATAGGGAACAACCAACTTTGCTTCTCACCAGTAACTCTAATGTTATAACGTCCGTGGCTGATGAAATTATCTTGACCCAAAGGAATACGAATTTGACCAACTGTTTTTCCATGATGCACTTTCTGTTCTACTGTATAACGAAGTTCATTATTTAAGGTATTGTTATTTTCATTAAATGCCACCAGATCAACATCAGTAATGCTGTCAAACCACTGTTTTTCTTCTGTCGTGGTATAATTGAACATTACAATAACTTCACCCTCACCATTTTCAGAAATTTCCGCATCCGGGCTATAATACCGTATGGATTCGTCAGACGCATCCAAGTCAAATGTTGTTTTTTCCGGGTACACTCTTACATTTCCAGCCTTATCATAGTTTGTTAAATGATAGTCCCATACAGCTACTGCACCATTTGCCATCAAATTGTAGGATTCCGGCACAGATGGCAGCACTTCTGGTTTCACCGGATTCTGGTTATCTGTTAATTTTACTTCTTGCCGACTGCTTCCGCTTTCCAGTACCAATTTCGCAGGATTTAAAGAAGTCAATTCCCATTTGACGATTGTTCCGTCATCATCTACATTGGTGAAATTAGAAGTAACATCTGTTCCATCCACGAACAATTTTGTATTATCCTTGGAAAAGCCTTCTTCAAAGGAAACTACAACATACTGGCTTCGACCTAAATCTATCAGTTTTGTCTGAGCTGTTTTAGCAATATTTTTAGATGGTGTTGAAGGATTTCCTCCACTGCTGCTGCCTCTACTACTGCCACCTCCGCTACTGCCCCCACTGCTGCCTCTGCTACTGCCTCGACTACTGCTGCCACTGCCACTGCTGCCAGAATTGCCTTTGTTGAAATTCTCTTTTTTATCTGTCTTTGAGTCCTCTTTTGTTTCTTCAGGACTTGTATTTTTTGATGCGTTCATTAATCTGGAAAGAAGTACCACACCTTCCGCACGAGTCAATAACTGTTTCGGCATCAATTTGCCATCTTTACCGCCGTAAAGGTGCCCTCCCCCAATTAAGCTGGCCATCGCATTTACTGCGAAGGCAGAGATATCACCTTTATCTGTGAAATTATTCATAACAGATAAATCTGCTGAAGCATTCACTCCAAATGCTCTTACGAGCATGACCGCAGCCTGTTCTCTCGTGACAGGCTCATTCGGCGACATAGTAGTTGCAGATGTTCCGCTCATATATCCCGCACTTAAAGCTTTTGCCAAATCAGAGCGATACCATGCATTCTCCTCTATATCGGCATATCCATCAATAGATGCAGATTCCTCAGTAAAACCCATCACGCGATTGATAACTGCCGCAAACTGCGCTCTGGTCATTATCTGGTTGGGAAGATAATTTCCAGTTCCATCACCAGCAATAAAACCTTTCGCCACAAAAGATTGCATTTGCTGCTGCGCCCAATGGCCATCAATATCTGATTCAGCTGCGAATGCCTGTCCAGAGGGGATTGCTCCCAACGCAATACTTGAAGTGACTAATGCCGCACATATCTGTGCATGTAATTTTTTCATAGATTCCTCCTTTGGTTAGTATGTGCTAACCCACTGTTATAATACGATGTTGCATCACAAAATTTCTTCCACTCTATTGATCCTGCATCCCCCCTAAAACAATAGAAGTTAGCTAATGCTAACTATCATTCATTATAAAGCCATAAAAACTCTTTTTCAACTGTCACTTTATCAAAATTTGATGCATAGAAATTGTAAAATACTCACAGTTACCATTTAAGACAAAACGAAAGTTTTATATAAAATGGTTGTTTTTTGAAAATAACTTTTTTGTCAATTTCAGAAATAAAAATCCCGGAATTAGTTGTATTAACTTTGCCATTCCAGATTTTTTCTTTGTACTATCAAATTATTTTAATAAATGGATACTCAATTTACCACTCACATATTTATTGTGTTCTCACTTCTATCTTTTTCCTTTTTGTTCTTTCAATAACATATGCCCTCTCTTTCCATTTTGTTTCATCTCTACAATTTCTGGATCAAAATTAGAAAGTGTCGGTTTAAAACTTCCCTCCTCTTTCTGTAATTCAAACTCTTTATATTGAAACTTGCGCAAACGACAAACATCGATTTCATCAACTAAAACGGCACAAATTTCTCCACCTTTTTGCTTTTACAATGTACCTTGTCAGGTTAAATTTCATTGATGGAAGATAAAATGCTATTTTGCTCCCACATTCTTCTAGCACTTTCATTTCTGAAGATCTTATACTCATTTTTACACCACCCATATGAACTAGCTTTGTTTAACTACACATTTAGTATCAACGATTGAAATGAAAAAAATCCGACAGAAAGATAATATATTCTTCCTGCCGGATCACCAGTGCTATATCTTGATAGTATTAGGTAGAATCAATAGTAAATGATACAGACGATTTTATGTCTAGTATATATCCACTTGGTGCTTCCTAAATCTTATATGTACCCTCTTGGTGCCTGTAATTCCTTCAGGTAATGAGTTCCTTTGCTAGGTACTTTTATAGAAGCTGATCCATTAGGAAGCTGCGTTGTTATGGCTCTGATCAAAATTGTTTTGTCTTCTCCCTAAACACTAAAGGTTGCGATAAGTTAAATGCTTTTATAAGCTGGATTTACTTCATTTGTAATTTCAATAATATCGGTGTAAGCATAGTTGTTCCAATAACAACCAATACAATGGCAGGAAAAAGCTGAAGGGAGATGAGCCCTATTTGGGCACCTTTCTGTGCCACAATTAAGGCAACCTCTCCTCTGGATATCATTCCAATCCCCACCGACAATGCCTCCTTATTTTCATATCTACAAAGCTTTGCTCCCAAACCGCATCCAATAACTTTAGACAATACGGCACCAATGAGCAAAATCAAAGAAAAAGTGAATACTATGGAGGACATTCCTGCCACTTCTGTTTTCATACCAATTCCCGCAAGGTTTCCACCGTGATACTGACAGACGTTGCTGTTAAAATGACACCAACAAAACAAGCCTGTAAAAGTGCTTTCGTTGTAAAATCTGATGTATAAAAGAACAGCCAGCATATTCCTGCTCCACAGAAAAATGGGACAATTACACCAATCAAAGCAATGACAAGAAATGCTTTCCCTGCCTTTTTTAATTCATCGAATTCCGTGTCCAATCCAGCTTGAAACATCAGCAAAATTACACCAATTTCCGCTGTCTGCAACAAAAAATCTGTTTCATGTAAAATCCCCAGACAACCCGGGCCCAATAAAATCCCTACTAATAAAGCACCTACTACCTGTGGCATATGGACTTTCTGGGATAACAAGCCAAATATTTTCGTCGATAGCAAAATGATTGCAATGATGAATAAAAAATTGTAGGATTCCATGCTTTCAACACCTCCAGAGTCCTTTAGTTCCATTTATTAAACTCTCTCAAAACCCTTTTCTTAAATATTTCTCCTAGATAATTAAAGATATCTTTTGTAGTTCAGTACTTCTTGAATATCTTTCTGATTATTCAGTAATGTACCAGCATGTTCTTTTTTGTAATCGAAATTGCTGCCTCTAATTCATGAATTAACTTTTCTCTTACCTCAGGTTTATCTTGTCCTAATTCCACCATTTCTAAGTAGTTTTCACAGGCTTGTTTCAAAATTTCATTAGGTGTTCCCCCGGGAAATCCACAAAAGAAAAATGCATCTACTTTAAACTTCTCATCTGCTACAATCTGTTTGATTTTTGAAAGTACATACTCTCTTGCTTGTATTTCTCCCATCCCTTCTTCTCCTTTCTTCTGTTTCTCCGTGCCATAGCTAAGCCATTTGCTTTATTCTCTTATAGAAAAGAGCGGACAAATAACTTCGTCCGCCCTCTTCTCGATATCGACACTTGTCAGATGGGTTGTCTCTTATTTAAGTTTGATTTATCATCTTATTCGCCAGGATGTTTTCTGTCTTTGAAAGAAGATTCCTGAGGACCTCTCTGATCTTTCTTTGCAATGTACAGGCTGCCCGTCGCTCTGCCGCACAATACAGGAGGTTCGCAAGCAGTAGCTGCTGTATGAGGTGTTGCTACACCAGAAAGATCCGCATCCGTTCTGTCCAACTGTGTCGCAACCTTCCATGCTTCAAATTTGCATGTGTAGGACTGATTGCCAACTTTTTTCGATCCAACCATGATATTCCATAAAGTCCCCTACATATACGGGAGCTGTAAATTCGATATTTTCATATCCCAGGAACAGGCTGATATCACCGTCTACATAAACCATCAGTTCTGTGCCAACGTCACCCCACTGATTTACGATTCTGGCACCATTTACCAGACCGCCAACATAATGTGCATCTTTTGCGCTCATCATTAAATGATGTACTACTTTTTGCCTACCATAATAAAATTCCTCCTTCATAGTCATATAATGATTATTGATATGGATATTTGTTCTTTCCAAATCTGTTTTTGGAAAAAATACTTTTCTTATAAAAACAATAGAATAAGCGTTTATTATTTGCCAAAGATTTCAGCTGCATCAGGTGCTTTTACATCCAAAGGCAGTGCAATTTTGGACACATTGAGCATATGGATATAGTCTACATTGCCAGCCAGGATGTTGTTGCCCCATGTACCACAACCTTCAGAAACCGCAGGAGAGAGACCATTTGTAGCTGGGCCCCATGCATCAGGGGTTGGCTGATTTACCAGCAATCTTGCCACAGGAATCCTTTCTCCCGCATAGCAAATATGTTTCTGATCGTTGGTAAATAAACCTGCTGTATGGCCAATACCACCAGATTCTTCCATATTTCTAACAGCCATATCAACCGCTTCTTCAAAAGTCTCATAACTCTTCAGAACAACGATAGGTCCCATGATTTCTCTGCACATGATATCTTCTTTGCCAACGCCCTCAATCTTCACTGCAATAACTTTTGTATCAGCAGGAATGTCAAAACCAGCCGCTTCCGCAATAACATACGCATCCTTCCCAACCAGACCAGAATTAATTTTTCCTTCACTGAACAGTGCTGCGCGGAATTTTTCCACATCTGCTTTTTCTTCATATACCAGAATGCCTTCCTGCTTCAGTGCTACAAAGAAATCTTTTTCTGTTTCCTGTGGATAGAGCAGTAGGTTATCGCCATCACATAAAATACCATTATCGCTGCCAACAGCAATAAAAGCCATTTTTGCTGCTTCCTGCAGATCATATCCTTTGTCCAAAATCACAGGGGGATTCCCAGGACTAACTCCATATGCAGGAGTGCCGCTGGAGTATGCCGCTTTGGTCAGGCCGGGACCACCTGTTGCGATTACCAGATCACAACTTTCCATCAACTCCCTGGATTTATCAATAGTAGTATCCTGAATGACCTGAATCAGATCTGCCGGCGCACCATTTTTCACAAGTGCTTCTCGAATCAGATTGGCTGTATCTGTTGTTGTTTTTTCTGCACGAGGCGCAGGTGTAATCACCAATGCATTTTTACCTTTCAGAGCATGCATGAAGTTGCCCAGAGGGGTAACAGTAGGGTTCGTTGCAGGTGTAACAGCACCAATAACGCCAATGGGATGTGCTACTTCGATGATACCCTGTTCTGGAATCTCATTGATAATGCCAACAGATTTTTTATCTTTGAGATAATCCCAGAATACAGCCGCTGTATCTGTATTCTTGCAAATTTTATCTTCGAATTTGCCAAGACCAGTTTCCTCTACTGCCAATTTCGCCAGAGGAACAGCGTTTTCGTAAATGATTTTTGCACTTTCATAGACCAGCTTATCAATCTGCTCCTGTGTATAATCTTTAATTTCATCAAATGCTTTCGTGCATTGCGAATAGTTTCCTGAACTGTCATATTACTGCTCCTTTCTAAAATAAAACGAATATATTCTTTATTGGATGCTTACTTTACTCCTTCTCCTCAATCCTCGCAGACAACACCCTCCTTCACTTCCATTGTATAAGTGATATCCAATTCTTCTGCCCACTGGAGATACTGCTCTACCTGTACATCATCCAACATATCAGAAGAAATCAGACCATGCTGTGTAATCTTGTCATTTACAAACATTTTTGTGAAGAGGAATGCACCCTGACCTGTCAAATACATTTCGCCGGACATTTTGGCTTTATCATATGCTTCTACCAACCCAGGTGCAAACACATGAAGATCTACCATAATATTTTTGCCATCTTTCTGACCGTATGCTTCACAGACAAAAGCACCTTCATCTGCAACCAGACCTTCATTGATGATTTCCTTGATTTCGTCAGGATCTTTTGGAGCTGCTGGAACATGTGCCAATACCAGATCAAAAGGAACTACTTTTCTACCATTTACCACTTCTTCCTCACGAGAAAGCAAGCCTGCTCTATAAATGGGTTCAGCAAATTCGACACCGATACCACCATATTTGAAATAAGCATTTTTACAATTTTTAAAGTACTTTTCTCTGTTGAAACCAACATATACAGGTTCATCGTGGGCATGTTCTACCAGTGTAACTTCACGGTTACCCATTTCAGGCCATCTTCTCTTTACAGGTCTGCTAAAAGGTGTAGTCCTGATCTGCTGGCAGTTTTCAAATGCATATGCATCTTCTTCCATATCACTCAGTGCTACGAGAGGAGACCACCAGTAAGGTAGGAATCTCTTAGCCTCCACGCCTTCATATACCAACATATTTATAGTGTCACACTCATCCAGTTCATTTACTGCCTTTCTTGCCATTACACACATCACCCCCGGTGCTGAACCAGTACCGATGATAGCTGTTGTACCATTTTCTGCAAAACGCTTGCCATAATCGTTATACATAATTTTGATGCCTTCCAGCCAGTTATCCCGTGGATCTTCACAATCAGCAATATTTTCACACGCTGCTAAATCCTGATAGCATGCTTTCACGCGTAATGCTGCTTCCAGTACATTTACACCAAAATCCAATGGCATTACATTAACAATCAATTCGCACCCTTCTGCTGCTTCTACAATTGCATCAATATTCGTAGCATCTACCTGTTTGGGCACACCTTTTTTCATCAGGCTGCATACAGCTTCTGCTGCTGCCAGACTGTAGTCCGCGCAGATAATTTCCTGAACATTTGCTTCTTCATCCAATTTTCTGCAAATCGTAGATCCCTGTACACCACAACCCAATACCATAACTTTTTTCATATAAAATCCTCCTTTTATTTCACTTTTTATATCAATCGCATAAAATGCGATTGCTTCCATTTTTCATTGAAATTTCTTTGCTAGTTTTCTTGGAACATTACCATGTAGCTCCAAAATACGCTCGTCTAGTTTATTATTTCGCTGTTTCTTTAATCTTGATAAGCTAACGCCTTCTGTCTTTCTGCCAACAAATATGATGACAATGCCTACGGCAATGAGGAGCAATCCCATCCATTTACAAATATTCAACATTCCATAAAAATCACTGAATAGCCCTGTCTGATATTCTTGCAAATAGTATGTCACCCCATAACTGCCTTCATAAAAATATAGAAATATAGATCCAACAAGGGCAATAGCACCCGTCAGAAAAATATAAACCCCAATATCAATCAAATCTCCTAAGCCTAATTTTGTTTTAGGATTAAGTGGATAGATTTCCGGATCTTCTAAAGCTCTGCCTTTGTAAATCCATTTGCACAGAATGTATGCGACCAAACCTACAAACAATACTGTAAAGCCAGTAATAAAATAATCAGCACCATTTGCGTAAATAGCAAACATACAAATGAAAAATACACAGGCCCCCAAAACCAAAAGACCAATTTTTCCTCCCGGCATTACCGTAAGCCCCATTTTTTTGCGTTCTTCTATCGGATAACGCCTACGTACCTTCACTACACAGGCAATCAGCATCAGATACAAATAAAGCTGGATTGGTGTTGTTGCCATTACCAATGTTGCAAAATCAAACTGACATGTAATAATAGTAAAAACTGCCAGCAATATAATCGACACTGTGGGAATCCCTCGTTTGTCTACTTTCTTCATGATTTTCGGGAACATATGGTCGTCAGCCATAACAAAAAATGCTCTGATCCATGGGCTATGTAAGAACAAAACATTGCGCAATTTGAAAGAATTGCTACAAAAACAAACAGCACTCCCGCCCAAGAACCTACATATTGGATCAGGACATCCGCGTAACCCACATTACCTATGCCAGATTCTGTTGACCATGCTGACCAAGAGCCAATAGCTGCCAACGCGGCCAGTGTTGGAAGAATATAACTCAGTGCAACCAATGGCTGAGAAAAGCGCATAGCCTTTGGTATAATTTGCGGATTGTCTACTTCTTCTGCCATGTTAGACATACATTCATACCCGCAATACATCCAAATGATAATAGCAATCCCACCACCAATAGAGTGGAACAGACCTTCTTCATAGTTAAAAAACGGCTCAATGGGATTGTAATTCCAGTTTATAAAACCAACCACCGTAACCACTGCAAATGCAATCAATACTAATGCAATAAATACAGTTTCTAATTTTTCCAGCCACTCCAAACCAATAATATTTAGGCTGTAAACACCAACACAACTCCAATCTTAACCAAATAAGCAGCAGTTGGTGTTAACTCCATTATTTTTGCTGCGTAGCCTGCAATCAGTGCACAATACTGTGCCTGACATAACCAAGTTGTCAATCCAGACCAAAATCCAACTTGCCATCCCCAAAATTCGCCAAAAGCTTCTCTCCCCCACGAATAGATTCCACCTTCGGTAGGATAAATGGAGCCCAGCTCCCCCACCATTTCACAAAGTGGAAATGACCAAATAAAAGGAAAGATTAGCAACATCAGTAACGTCACACCTGGTCCGCTGGCAGAAATGGCTTCTTCAATCCCAAAGGCACCAGCAGCAACAAAGGAATAAATCAGTGCGACGACACCTATTATTGACATTTTTGATTTTTTTAATGTTGTGGTACTTTTTTCGCTCATTACTTGCCTCCTTTGACTTTGTATTTCCTTCACCATTTAAAGCTATATATCAAAAGTCTGCTGCAGCTCACTTTTGTTCTCTTCAGCGAAAAAATATATCAAAAGCAAAATCAAATATGATTTCAAGTTTCCCACTTCATTTAAAAATTTATATAAAAAAAGACAGAGGAAATCTAATCGCGTTAGATTTCCTCTGTCTTTTTGCCAGTTGGTTATCGCCTCATTGGCTCCATCAAAAGATAGTCTTTCCAGAGTTCCGTCCAGCAACCTTTTTTGTACCTGTCAGTTTCCTTGAAGCAAACGCTCTTTGCTCCAGCTTTCCGCGTCGGTCCTTCTCTTCTAAGAAGTGTTTCAGACTGCTTTCATCCGGTCGTTTATTTTATTTATGGTCACATTATAAACAAGCATAACCATATTGACAAGTATTAATTTAACCATTTTTACACTTTATAAATTAGCAATAGTTAACATCGCAAAAATAATACCTATTTCTTTTGC
>BBZU01000028.1 GCA_001304995.1 Clostridia bacterium UC5.1-1D10
ATTAAAGTTTAATGCCTAGCCAGTTAATCTGGCTATCCTCCGGTTTTTTCGAAACCGGCAAACTCTTGTCATTTATCAGCGACTTCGTCGCTGTTGAATTGACTATGGGTTGTAAGTTTATTTCTGCTGTTTAGTTTTCAAGGATCAGTCTTGTTTGTCGCTCACACCGTTTACAGTGTCAGCTTTTTCATTTTATCAGGCTTGTTTCATTCTGTCAAGTACTTTTTAAAATACTTTTCAGTGGTTTTTGAAAGCAAACTTCCTGATGTTTTATTTTGTCGCATCGTTTTCTCAGCGACGCCTGATTATCATACCAGACTTTCTTTTTCTGTCAAGTACTTTTTTTAAGTACCTTTCATTCTTTCGATGCATTTGTTTTGCTTTCCATCTGCCGGAGCAGTGGTGCTTGCATATATTACCAAGATTCCTCCGCTTCGTCAAGTACTTTATCTCGTACAATTCGACACTTTTTTTATTTGTTAGGAAAAGAGTGCTTCTTTATTTAGAAGCACTCTCTTTTCCTCACGCTTTGGAGTTCTTTGTTTTCTGCTGTTTTTCAGCCTGTTTGCCATTGGATTTGCAATGATCCATGCTGTATTCCTGGGCAAATTCTGTTCTATTCATGCCTTTTTCCTGTTTCTTTTCATTGCTTTTCTTCATGTTTTCCATGTTTGAAACCTCCCCGGTTTATAGTTGCAAGTCCGTTTTCCCTTGCAATCCTAGTATGACCCGTTTGGTTTTGTTTATGCACGTTTTTCTTGGCACTCCAGCAAATATCTTTTTTTATACTTTCTCGCCGCGTATTTCTGCACCTTTCGATAGATCACCGGATTCATCAGACCGCCTGCGGCGCCTACCACCGGCAGGCCTTGGATAAACTTTGCTGTCAACATAGTCATAGAAAGACTCGCTGCGGTTTTTTCGATTTCATCGGAAAATACATATGACATAGAAGCCTTTCCATTCTTCCGAATCCATTCCTCTACTTCTCCATCTGCCTCACTGCGGTTTTCCGGAGATGCCAGCGCTCCACGAATGAGACGCAGCAAAAATACACGTTCCGCTTCTGTTTCATAACTGTATCCATAGCTTGTTGCTGTCTCATACAGTCCTTTCATCAATACGCCAATAAAAAGAGGGATATCCGGCAGACCAACGCCCAAAAGCCCCAATCCAACACCTTCCGCTGTGGTAATACACGCATTGACCAACCCACTTTTCTTAGCAAGTCGATCAACCTTTCTCACGGACTGTCCCGTAGGACTTTTCTGCACCCGAAAATCATTTACGGAAAACTCCAGACTCAAGTCCTCTTTACGGAATGTTTTCTCCACCACTGCTGTTCCCTTTTCAAAGACCAGATAAAAGGCTTTCGTAAAGGCCTTATTCAATGTATCCACTAGTTTGGGTGGAATCTTTTCTTTTATTTTACCTTTTACGCTCTCCAGTTTTTCATTTTCCTTTTTGGGTTCTTCTCTTAAAAAACGATCTTCCTTTCGTTTAATCTTTCCCAGTTCTCGTTCAATGCCATTTTTGATTTTCATATTCCATCGCCTTCCATTTCTTCTATTTGAAAAAGAGGAAAGCACTCCTTTTACTAGAACGCTTTCCTCTCCAATGTTATCCTTTTATGTTATTTCTGATCTTTAGGTGGTTCTTTGTGGAGAACACCTGTCAGATCTGTATCAGCAAAATTGGTTTTCATTTTGGTATCTGCCTGTACGTTCTGGAATTTGTAGTAATCCATTACGCCAAGGTTTCCGCTGCGCAAAGCATCTGCCATAGCCATAGGCACCTGTGCTTCCGCTTCCACTACCTTTGCTTTCATGCGTTCTACTTCCGCTTTCATTTCCTGTTCCATAGCGATTGCTGTTGCACGACGTTCTTCCGCCTTCGCCTGAGCAATCTGTTTGTCGGCTTCTGCCTGCTGGATTTGCAGATGGGCGCCAATGTTTCTGCCGATATCCACATCCGCAATATCAATAGAAAGGATTTCAAATGCAGTACCGCTGTCCAGACCTTTTGCCAAAACCGTTCTGGAAATCAGATCAGGATTTTCCAGTACGCTCTTATGGCTCTGAGAAGAACCAACGGTTGTTACGATACCTTCACCAACTCTGGCGATGATGGTTTCTTCACCGGCACCGCCCACCAGTCTTGCAAGGTTCGCTCTTACCGTAACCTTTGCAATAACTTTTACTTCGATACCGTCAATAGCCACCGCAGAAATCCAAGGTGTTTCAATAATCTTCGGTGTAACACTCATGCGCACCGCTTCAAATACGTTTCTCCCCGCCAGGTCAATGGCAGCTGCCCGTTCAAAGGACAGATCCAGATTTGCTCTATGTGCCGCAATAAGGGCGTCTACTACATTATCTACACGACCGCCGGAAAGCAAATGTGATTCCAGCTGATTGGCATTGACATTCATGCCTGCTTTCTGGGCTTTGATCAGAGGGCGGATAATTTTATCAGCCCGTACGCGACGCAGCCGCATGCCGACCAAAGAAAAGATGCTGACTTTTACGCCGGCGGAAATTGCCGAAATCCAAAGCCCCAAAGGCACAAAACTCAAGAAGATCACAACAACAACTAAAATCAGTATAATGGGTACAACAAACGCCAGAATATCTAATCCCATACTTATTCATCCCCTTTTTCCTTTTTTAACTTTAACACTCTGCCACTGTCACGGTTTTTCCTTGTATCTGTGTCACACGCACACGCTTTCCACGGTCAATGAAATCCCCATTGGAACATACATCCACCATTTTCCCCTGGAAATCAGCTACCCCAAAGGGCCGCAATGTTGTCTGTGTCACACCTTCTGCCCCCAGCAAGCCCTGTAATGTGCTTTCGTCAAAATCCTGGGCTTCCTGTTTGTCCCGCAGGACAACCTTGTTATAAAAACCGCTTTTTTTCGCCAGAACGATCATCAGCGCAAAGGCAATGACCAGCAAAACAACCGTAATCAAAAAACGCTGTAATGCCATAAACCTTTGCCACCAAAAACGCCGTCCCCAAAAGACAAACACTGCCTAAAATACCAAAAACACCGAATCCAGGAATCAGCATTTCCGCAAATACCAGTGCCAATCCAACGATGCAAAGCAAGATGATCCAAGGCAGCATACGCTCCACCTTCCTTTCCAACAGCATATCCATTCCCATGAAAAATGTGCATCCACTTTTCCCCATGGAAAGCATATCCGTTATCTGTTTGTTCGATTTTCACCGAAATATCAAAAAGATTTTGATGTAGTTATTGTATCACAGAGAAAGACAAATGTATATCCGTTTTGCAAAGATTAAAAAATGCGTAAGAATCCAAAAAGGCAGTTTTCCCTCTTTGGAAACTGCCTTTTGTTACGTTCATACAGTCCCTTCTGTTCAGACTGCTTCTTTTGTTACCGGAACCAGAATCCGTTCGCCTGCACGGATGTGTTCCGAACGCATCTGATTTAATTTTTGGATTTTATCAACCATATGTTCGGTTTTTTCTCCGTCTGCTTTATACTCTGCCGCAATGTCCCACAGGGTATCGCCGGAGTGAATCAGAACGGATTCATAGTAGACTTCCTCCGTTTTTTGTGTCTGCGCCCCCATTGCGATGGTTCCAATGCCTGTAATCAGTACAACTGTCAGCAGAATCAAAAAATTCTTTCTTGCTTTTCTAGATCTTCTTACCATACGTCTTCTTTTTCTTCCGTCCATGTTCACCCCTCCTAAATACCGAACATATTTTCTGTTTGTTCTTATCATATACGAACATACATTCTTTGTCAACTACTTTTTATACTTTAACGAACACAGGTTTGATTTTGTTCCCTTCCTATGTTACAATATGGTTACATCTATTTTTCTGCCCATTGGGCAATATACAAGGAAGTGAATGCATGAACGATTTATCCGCAAAACAACAGCAGATTTTAGAATATATGAAAGCAGAAGTACGGGAAAAAGGCTATCCGCCTTCCGTCCGTGAGATTTGTGAAGCCGTTGGGCTCAAGTCCACCTCCACCGTTCACGGTCATCTGGCACGCCTGGAGAAAAAAGGCTATATCCGCCGGGATCCTACCAAACCACGCGCTATCGAAATTCTGGACGAAGCGCCCCACAATCCTGATCTTCCCACAAGAGAACTGGTACAGGTGCCCATCGTCGGCAACATCACCGCCGGCACACCCATTCTCGCCGTGGAAAACATTGAAGATACCTTCCCGGTTCCCGTGGATTATGTCCATAACGATACCGTGTTTATGCTGAAAGTTCGTGGGGACAGTATGATCGAAGCTGGTATTTTCGATAAGGACTTGATCCTTGTTCGCCAGCAGAGCAACGCCTCCAATGGGGACATTGTTGTAGCCCTCATCGAAGACTACGCCACAGTCAAAACATTTTTCAGAGAAAAGGACTTTGTTCGCCTTCAGCCCCAGAACGCATCCATGAATCCCATCATCGTGCGTGATGTGACTATCTTGGGCAAAGTTATCGGTCTATTCAGAAAATTCTAAGGAGTGAAATTATGTTCGGTTATGTAAAAATCGGTGCCGCTGTTCCTCAGCTGAAACTTGCCGATTGTATTTCCAATAAAGAAGAAATCCTCAAACTGATCCGCGAAGCAAACGAAAAAGGTATTCGTGTGCTGACTTTTCCGGAACTGGCACTGACAGGCTACACCTGCGGTGACCTGTTCTTCCAGCTTCCTCTCATTCAGGCAGCAGAACAGGCATTGAAAGAAATCGCTGCGGAAACAGCAGAACTGGATATGGTCATTGCCATCGGTGTTCCCGTTATGGCGGATAACCAGACTTTCAACTGTGTGGCACTGCTCCACCAGGGCAGAATCCTGGGTCTGGTTCCCAAAACCTTTATCCCCAATTACAGCGAGTTTTATGAAGAACGCTGGTTCGCCGCTGCCGGAGACCTCATCAGTGAGGAAATCTCCTATGCAGGTCAGATGGTTCCCATTGGCGCAGACCTGCTCTTTGCAGCCGACGGCATTCCTTTTCTGAAAATCGGTGTGGAAATCTGTGAAGACCTGTGGGTACCCATCCCTCCCAGCTCTTACCAGAGCCTTTACGGCGCTACACTGCTGCTGAACGCTTCTGCCAGCAACGAACTGGCAGGCAAACCCCAGTATCGTCATCAGCTGGTTGCTCAGCAGTCTTCCCGCTGTCTGGCAGCCTATGTATACGCTGCCGCAGGCATCGGCGAATCCACACAGGATGCTGTTTTCAGCGGTCATAGCCTGATTTGCGAAAACGGTTCTCTCCTTTGTGAAACAGAATCTTTCTCCAGAGAAAGCCAGCTGGTTGCGGCAGACATCGACCTGGAAGTCCTTGCCAACGAACGCCGTCACCATACCACATTCATGGGTCAGCTTTCTCAGCCCGAAGCACAGCGATTCTATCGTGAAATCCATTTCCCTATGACAGAATCTCCTCTGGGCAAACTGGATCGTCATATTTCTCCGGCACCTTTCACACCTGGTGATGCTCATCTGGACGCACGCTGTCAGAATATCTTCCAGATTCAGGTGACCGGTCTGGCACGCCGTATGGAACATGCCCATGCGAACACATTGGTTATCGGTATTTCCGGCGGTCTGGACTCCACACTGGCGCTGTTGGTTGCAGCAAGAGCTTGTGACTACCTTGGTCTGTCCAGAGATCACGTTCTGGGCGTTACCATGCCCGGCTTCGGCACCACCGACCGCACCTATAACAACGCACTGGAACTGATGCGTTCTCTTGGTATCCAGATGAAAGAAATCTCCATCAAAAACGCTGCTCTCCAGCATTTCGCGGACATCGAACATGATCCCGAAATCCATGATGTGACATACGAAAACACACAGGCTCGTGAACGTACCCAGATTCTCATGGATCTGGCAAACAAAACAAATGGTCTGGTAGTCGGTACCGGCGACCTGTCCGAACTGGCACTGGGCTGGGCAACTTATAACGGCGACCACATGTCTATGTATGGTGTCAATGCCGGCGTACCCAAAACACTGGTACGGGTACTGGTAAACTGGGTAGCACATTCCAAAGAAGTGGACGAAACCGCTTCCCGTATCCTGCTGGATGTACTGGATACCCCCATCAGCCCTGAACTTTTGCCCCCTGATAAAGACGGCAAAATCAATCAGAAAACAGAAGACCTCGTTGGGCCTTATGAACTCCACGATTTCTTCCTGTTCCATATTCTCCGTTTCGGCTTCCGCCCTGCAAAAGTGCTGTATCTGGCAGAAATCGCCTTCGACGGCAGCTATGACCGAGAAACACTGCTGAAATGGCTGAAAAACTTCTATCGCCGTTTCTTCGTGCAGCAGTTCAAACGCTCCTGCCTGCCTGACGGCCCTAAGGTTGGTGCACTTTGCCTGTCTCCTCGTAGCGACTGGCGGATGCCTTCCGACGCTTTCAACCGTGTATGGATGGAAGAAGTGGAAAAACTGTAATCCTGATAATATCAAAGACAGAACAGGTATCTGTTCTGTCTTTTTTATTTTCACAAAAAAAGAGTCCACAGAAGGACTCCCTTTTCTTTTATAAATCTTTGATTTTCATTTGATCCATGTCGCTGTTCTTCTTCTTTTTTCTCCTGATCGCAGCATAAATCAACAGATAAACGACAGTTCCAATGTTTGATACCAAAAAGAAAGTACCATTGCCCGCACATTTGTTGCCTGCAATAAAAAAACAAGACTTCCTAAAAACGAAATTGCCGGCAAAATCAATCCCAGCCACTTATTCTCCTTCCGACAGAGAAAAATCTGTAATAAAATGAACAGCGCAAAAGGCACTAACCATACCATCAATAATATCCACAACAAAACACCACTTGCCATTGCCATTCCTATTTCTCTCCTTTCTCTTTCCGATATGCTGTAATGAGCAGCTTCGCCGTATCAAAATCCAGTTTGTCATCCATAGCAAGTTCTTTGATGAGCTGCACATAAGGCTCCTGTTCTTTCTGTTCCGTCAACTGTATTTTCTGGATGAGTTTATCCAACCGTAATCTCACCGTAGGATAGGTAACGCCGTAAATCCCCGCGATTTCCTTCAAAGAACCCGAAGCCAGTACAAAATTTTTGATAAATGCCAAATCTTCTTCTTCCAACTGCATGATCCAATCCGGTATTCGTTCCACATCCCCACCGCCTTTCATATTATTAAAATAACATTTAATATTATTAAAGTCAATATATATTTTTATTTTCATTTTATTAATTCTATTTTTTATTTTCCATCATATACTAGTGATAAAAACGACAGGAGTGTCAATCATGCAAAATCCCAATGTGAAATATCTGAAAACCCCACAGGGGGACATTGCTGTTTTTTCACTGGAGCATAACCGTCTGTGGTGCCGCAGACAGACTTCTGATGGCAGATACACCCCCTTTTGTATTGCGGAAGGCGTTTCCGCTTTTTCCCTTTGCCAATATGAATCCTATACATATCTGCTCTATCCCACCACCGACGGACGGCTCATATTGTCTGCATCCTCCGACTTGATGCAGTGGGAACCACGCCCTTTGTGGCAAGCAGGTGACAAACGATGGCAAAATACCTATTGTTTCATGGCGCCGCAAAAAGACGCCTTCCATCTTTTCTACGGTGTATCCCAGCCCCAAAGCGGCAATCACGTTTTAGAATACGCCCTGTTCCAGAAAGGACAGTGGCAGCCGCCTTATCAGATCGACCATTTTCTGCCTCTGCCGGGAGCGCCTTTTCTGGGGCGGAGATTGGGAGAAAATCATGTGATTTTGTACTATCGTTCCCATCACAGCACCATCAGCGCCCGGGAAATCCTCCTTTCCCCTTTCACCATGGGCAGTCTTTCTCCTCTCATTCAGACAGGTGGCACCTGCACGGATTTTTCCATTCTGGAAGACAACCAGCAGATGCATATTCTCTATCTCAGCCGGAACCTGTTCCGCAATCAAGTGGTTTATCGCTGCAAACAGGGTTCTGCCGTGGGACGTCCCTTCGTACTTTGGGAAAGCGGCTCCGCCTGCGACCATTGTCTGGTTTATCGCCAGCAGGATAAGATTGTGCTGTTCTGGTGTGCAAATGGTCTGCCTATGCGATGTATCTGTGAAAATGGCACTTCCATTGGCCCTGTGGAACGCTGCACATTCCCCTTTCCCTTGCAAAGTCTGAAAGGTGAATTCATAGGTGCATCCGATCCTTTCGCCGCAGAAGCCATCGGTGACAGACAGAACAATTTCCATCCAGCCATTTTCTCTGAAAATACGCCGTCCCTTTCACAGCCACAGTTATACGCCGCTTCCACCCCTGCCCCTTCTCCGGTACGAGAAGAAGAAAATAATGAACTGGAGGAACTGCGGGCACTCCTTTCTCAACGCAGCGAAGAAATTTCCGCTGTCAACGCCAAATGGAAAGCTCAAGTGGATGCTTTGCAGGAAAAATTGGCAGCTTACGAAAATGCGGAATCAACCGAAAACAATACACCTTAATACAAAAACATCCGAAACCCTTTCAAACAAAGGATTTCGGATATTTTATTTCACAAGATTTTCTTATATGGAATCTAATTTTTCAAAAATTCCGTTTTTCCATTATGCGCCGAAAAACAGTTCCATATCTTCTTCCACAGTACCAATACCTGCGATACCGAAGTTTTCCACCAGCACTTTTGCCACATTTGGAGAAAGGAATGCGGGCAGTGTAGGGCCCAGATGGATATTCTTCACACCCAGATACAGCAGTGCCAGCAATACGATAACTGCTTTCTGTTCATACCAAGCAATGTTATATACGATAGGCAAATCGTTGATATCTTCCAAACCGAATACTTCTTTCAGTTTCAGGGCAATCACTGCCAGAGAGTAGCTGTCATTGCACTGACCAGCATCCAGCACACGAGGGATACCATTGATGTCGCCCAAATCCAGTTTATTGTATTTGTATTTCGCACAGCCTGCTGTGAGGATCACAGTATCTTTGGGCAGGGCTTTTGCGAAATCTGTATAGTAATTCCGTTTGGGACTGCGGCCATCACAACCAGCCATCACCACAAATTTCTTGATGGCACCACTCTTTACTGCTTCTACAATCTGATCTGCCAGAGCCAATACCTGATGGTGAGCAAAACCGCCAACGATTTCACCTGTTTCCAATTCTGTGGGCGCAGGGCACTGTTTCGCATGAGCGATCAATGCGGAGAAATCTTTTTCTTCCCCTACACCGCCGGGAATATGTTTACATCCGGGGAAACCAACAGCGCCAGTGGTATACACACGGTCTTTGTAGCTTTCCAGGGGAGGTACCAGACAGTTTGTTGTCAACAGCACAGGGCCGTTGAATGCATCAAATTCTTCTTTTTGTTTCCACCACGCGTTACCATAGTTACCCGCAAAGTGGCTGTATTTCTGGAATGCGGGATAGTAGTGCGCAGGAAGCATTTCAGAGTGTGTATACACGTCTACACCTGTACCTTCTGTCTGTTTCAGCAGCATTTCCAAATCTCTCAGGTCATGACCGGAAACCAGAATACCGGGATTTTTCCGTACACCCAGAGCAACTTTTGTGATCTGTGGATTGCCGTAAGCAGTTGTATTTGCTTCATCCAGCATTGCCATAGCGTCTACGCCATATTTGCCTGTTTCCATGGTCAGTGCCACCAGCGCTTCCACATCCAGACTGTCATCCAGTGTTTTTGCCAGCGTTTCCTGCAAAAAGGCATCAATGGCTTCGCTCTCCTTGCCCAGGGCGTTGGCATGTTTGCTATAAGCAGCCATGCCTTTCAAACCATATACGATCATTTCGCGCAGACTGCGAATATCTTCATTTTCCGTAGAAAGGACACCTACCTGTGCCGCTTTTTCCGCAAAAGTTTCTGTTCCCCCATTCCACTTTGCTGCTTCTGTCAGACCTGCATCACTTCCCAGTTCTGCCAGCAGTGCTTCTTTACAAGCCAATGTGTCTACAATACGTGTTGTGATTTTTCATCATCAAAGTTTGCGTTTGTAATGGTAATAAACAGATTTTCTGTCACCAGATGGTTCACATCTGTTCCAACCGTTTTACCTGCTTTCCGCAGCTTTGTCGCCACATCGGAAAGCCCCTTTGTTACATAAATCAATAAATCCTGCAAGCCTGCTGTCTGCGCGCTTTTCCCGCATACCCCCACACGGGTGCAGCCTTTGCAGCCTGCTGTTTCCTGACACTGAAAACAAAACATATTCATCATTCTTCTCTCCTTTTTATTCTTTATCTTTATCCTTCCAAAGGAAAAATAACTGTTAACAACATTTTGAATGCTTCCTGACCATAAACGGCATGGGGTTTGCCTGCTGGCATCACTAGCGTTTCCCCTGCTTCCAAAATATATTCTTTGCCGTCTACCGTAAATTTTCCGGTTCCTTCCAGTACCGTCACCATGGCATCACCATGGGATGCATGGGTACTGATTTCTTCGTCTTTATCAAAAGCAAATATGGTCAGACTAACAGCTTTATTCTGTGCCAGCGTTTTGCTGACAACCTGCCCTGGCTGGATGCTGACCTGTTCCGCCAAACGCAGTATACTTTCATGTGGAATGTTTTTGATATATCCCATGCTTCCGCCTCCTTTTCAATTCCTATCGTTTTTCTATGGCTATATTTTATGATAAAGCCATCCTATTTTCCGTTGTTTTTCCAACAAAAAAAGAAGTATTTCTTTTTGGGCAATTTCAGAAGAAAACAAAAAAGCTGAAATCCTTACAATACAAAAGATTCCAGCTTTCTGATCTTTACTAAGATTTTATCCTGTGTGTTTTCTTAAGAATAACTGCTTTCAAAAATACTTCTCAATAAAATTCTATTTTAGGGAAGCAACGGGCACACACTGCCGCGTTCTTCCAATTGGCTTGGTACCAGCGCTTTTTTGGGATATTTGTCTCCAGCCCACATTTGCTCCAGCCAAAACAATGCCGCTTCCGCCATTTCCTGACGCATAATCTGTACTGCCGTTAGGGGAATGCCATAACAATCCTGCTGTCTGGTGATGCTGCAAGCCACAACACTCATATCCTCTGGTATGGAAATGCCCATTTCCCGCAGTGTATATACAACAGCACCGGCAGACACTCCTGCGCCCAACAGCAATGCCGTAGGTTGGATACGGTCATACATATCCTTCAAAGAAGCTCTCACTTCCTCCGGCGCACCGCCGTATTCCACAATGCTGCCCACTTCCCCTTTGCAGGACATGGCATGCAAAAAGGCAAAAATCTGCATTTCAAACAACGCCGCTTCCTTTTTATTTTTGCTGCCAATAAAAGCAATTTTTCGGTGTCCCTTGGCAAACAAATGAGTCAGCGCCAATTCAACCGCTAACGTATGGTGAGGCACAACGCTGTAATACTTGCTGTCGTCCGGGCCATCTCCCAAAAACACGATATTTTCCGTATATGTCCGCAGTTCCTGAATCACATGATCGGGAAATACGCCAATGGCAATGATGCCATGCAGTTCTCTGCCGATTTCCTTTGCAGACTGCCCCTCTGCGAAAAACAGCGGTACCGTTTCCAGATTTCTGGCAAAACAAGCCTGCTCCACAGCATTTTTCAAAACCATGTAATACCATTCTTCAGACGTTTCCTGCAACGTCATCTGGGCAATGCCCACGCAATATTTTCTGCTTTCATCAGATACATTTTTCTGTATATTTTTTCTCTGCGGCTTCACATAGCCAAGTTCCTGTGCCGCCTGCCGGATTCTTTCCCTTGTTTGCTCCGTCACCGACAACGTGGCATCTTCCTGCAAAACACGGGAAACAGTAGAAGGCGAGACGCCGGCCAAAGCCGCAATATCTTTTAATGTCGCCATATATTCTCCCTTATTCTCAATCCCTCGTATACAAATTTTCTACAAAATTATACTATAAATCTAAAACAAAGAAAAGTATCGAAAAGAAAAGTTTTCTTATAATTTCGTAATTTTTCCTCAAAAAAATAGACTGCATGCATCCATACAGTCTATCTTTTCCATGTTCCGTTTTCTTATTCAAAAGGATAACGAATTCCCCATGCTTCCCGCAGGCTGTCCATTTGTTCCATCATCCGCAGGATTTCACTGTGAGGCATCTGTTCACATTCGATTTTGCCTTCCCGAATGGCTGCCATAGATGCACGCACCTCATCTTCAAAACCGGTGATCTGTTCCGGCATATCAATGGCTTCTACCAATTTCCGTTCATTGTCATAAATCCAGACACGGTCTACATTGTTGATGTTTTCCGCAACCAGATATCCTTTGGAACCGTACACAATACCAAACTGTTCTGTGGGCCCCAGCATACCGCTGTGAGCAATGGCCATTTTGCCGTTTTTGTATGTAAGCACAATGGCGTTCTGGGCATCCACCCCAGTTTCTGTTTTCACACATGAAGAAGTGACGCTTGCCACTTCATCCCCCAGAATCATGGCAATGAAAGACAAAGGATAAATTCCTACATCCAGCAAAGCGCCCCCTGCCAGTTCCGGGTCTGTCAAACGGCGTACATGCTGGATATTATATCCCAGATTTGCTGTTACAAAATTGACTTCCCCAATTTTACCTGCTGCAATGGCATCATCAATAATTTTTCTGGAGGGCATGTATCTTGTCCAAATGGCTTCTCCCACAAATACGCCTTTTTTCTTTGGACAGTTCCAGAATTTCTTTTGCCTGGGCAGCGTTTGCTGTAAAAGCTTTTTCGCACAACACAGGTTTTCCGTGTTCCAGACACATTTTCATATACATATAGTGATGGGAATGAGGTACCGCAATATAAATCAATTCCACATCCGGGTCTTTTGCCAATTCTTCATAAGAGCCATACGCCTTAGGAATGTCAAATTTTTCTGCAAATGCCTTTGCACGCTCCAAATCTCTGGACGCAACGGCATAACACTGGGCATCCTTCATATGATTGATGGTGTATGCCATTTTTTCCGCAATATTCCCAGGGCCCAAAATACCGATCTTCATTTGAAAACCTCCTCTTTGTTTTTGTCTAAATACATGTCTTTAGTATATCACATTGTCATTTTACCCTCAATGCCTTTGCCCGCTTCCATGTTTTACTGTATGCTTTTTTCCATACCTCTGACGTATCTTCCCCGTACATTTCCAGAAAAAGCTTATACCGATAAGGAATAGATTCCTTTTTCGGCGGAAAAACAACAGGCTCCCCTTTCATCACTACACCATCCAACTCATGACGGCAAACCATATCATCCAAAAATGCCAATCTCCAGCACCCGTCAATAAATTCTCTTGTGGGCATATATACTGGTAATTTCTTTTTCATTCTGATAGACATCCGCAGCAATGTCCAGTATCCCAACAACCAAGGTGTTTTTTTCATCTCTTATCCCCCAATCTTTTTTGCCATTGTACCATAGGATTCTATTTTTCCACAAGAAAAAAGCCCTGCCACTTAGAGCAAAGCCTTTTTCTTTTATAGGTATATTGATTGCGTATGAGCCTTTTTATGCCAGCGCTGCTTCCAACGCCTGCTGGTCTACATAGTTATAACCGTTGATGTGATATACGGGAATATCCAGCGCTGTGCCATCCAGCACAATTTTCCAAGCAGATTCTTCTCCTACTTCTGTCAAAGTTTTCTGGGTATCTTCTTTGCCTGTTGCTGTATATGTACCACCCGTTGTCAATACAACCTGCTGTTTTTCGCTGTCAAAATCCACACCGTATGTTTTGCCGCTTTCCTGTGCCTGCAATACACCGTTGCGGATGCTGATATAGGAAGTTTCTGCTGCAGGTTCTTCTGTTTTCTGGAATGTCCAAATCTGTGCAGGTTCTGTGTTTTCCCCAATGGAAACCTTCACTTCTGCTGCTGTGCCGTCTTTTGTAAATGTGCCTGTTGCTGCGTCGTATACATAGTCAGTAATGTCAGCGTCTTCGTTTGCGGCATCTTCTGTTACAGTAACAATGCCAAAGTCATTGTCATTGATGACTGCAATGGTATTTTCATCTACCATGCACAGACCTTCCGCTTTTTCCGCTGTCCAACCATAATCACGCAAATCCAGCAGCAGTTCTTTTTCCGCGAACACAACATCATCCTGCAATTCTTCTGCAGAAGCATATTCCAATGCCTTACCGTCTACAGTCATGTCAGAAATGTCTGTAGCTTTGGACAAATCCACCTGATAAATTTTATTGGACATGGTCTTGTCTGCCAGTTTGCCCTGTTCGATAACCAGCAGTGTGTCATCATCCACTGCGTAAATATCCCCAATCTTGCAGTTGGAAGGTGCGCTGTACTGGCTCAGGTCTACAGGATATGCATACATTTTTGTATCACCTGTTTCAGGGTCAAGTGCCACAATTCTGGTAAAGCAAGCGGTATCGTCTGTTTCACCGTTTACATCCAGTACACTCTGCACAGAAGCCATAACTGTGCCATTGGGTGTGATGGTCAGACCTTCAAAACCTCTGTTTGGAATGCGATACTGCAAAATTTCCGGCAGACCTTCACCGGGAGCATATTTTTCCAGAATCTTACCATTGGCATCTGTCTTTACAATGAAAGGACCATATTCGTCACACAGCCAGAAATTTCCGTCCTCATCTACGGCAATACCTTCTGTGTCCAGACCTTCATTGTCATAACCGATATCATTAAGCTGCATATCCAATGCTCTCTCTCCTGTTGCCCCAACCTGACCAGGTTCCAGAGGCAGACCGGAAATCTCGTTTCCTTCTGTATCTTTCAGCGTAATAGCTTCATCTACAACGGCACCGTTATCTTTGATGGTCACAATTCCAATGCTGGGGGTGAATTCCGGACAAGGGAAAATCTTTGCTTCTGTCTGTGTTCCGTCTTTTTCATACTTAGGTGCGTCCGCATTGGGACCTCTGTCCGTCACTGCATAAAACTGCATTTCACTCGCTTCGTTATAGCCTTTGAATGTCACTGCGGAACCGAAACCAGTCACCAGACCTCCTTCAAAATACCCCTCTTTGGAATCGGCAAAGGGTACTTTCAATTCGTCCGCAATAGATACATCATAAGCCGTTGCTTCATATTCTGCAGCAAAGGCAGGGATGCTCTGCAAAACCATCGCTGTCAGCAAAGCCGCTGTAAATACTCTTTTTTTCATTGTTACATAACCTCCTCTTTTTGTTTCCCAACAATGCCATTAAAGCATGTTCCATCAAAAAACCATAAAGGCCATGTAAAATCTTTGTAAACCCTTTTGGAGCAAAAAAAGAAAAGCCCTCAGCTCTTCGCTGTTCAGGCTTTTCTTTCCGTTTTATGCTTCCGGTTTTTCATTTAATACCCAAAGGGCATAATCTACATATACATTACAGGAAATCAGCAGTGCTTCCTCATCCACGTCAAACAAACCATGGTGATGAGCAACGGCTGTATGAGGGTCTTTGGAATTTCTGGTACCCACAAAAGCATACATACCTCTTGTTACTGCCAGATAATCCGCAAAGTCATCGGCACCCAACGCTTTCTGGAAATCAGAAATGATGTCTTCTCTCGGCAAAAATTCCGCTGTCACAGCTGTTACTTCTTCTACTGCCTTTGCATCATTTACCAGAGGTGCTGCAAAATCCAAAAATTCTACTTCCGCTTCCGCGCCATACAATGCAGCTGTTTCTTTCGCAATTCTTACCACACGGTCATTGGTGAATTTCCGTACTTCCGGCAGGAAACTGCGGGTAGTGCCTTCCAGCACTGCATGTTCTGCTACGATGTTGTACTGAGTGCCTGCCTGTAATTTGCCAACACCAACCACAACAGTTTCCAGAGGGTCTGTATTTCTGGAAACGATGGTCTGGAGCTGCACTACAATCTGAGATGCAATATACAGAGCATCTACCCCCAGCTGTGGTGTGGAAACGTGAGCGCCTTTGCCATGAATCTGAATTTTAAAATAGTCACAGCTTGCGTTCTGCGGGCCAGCTGTCAGGGAAATTTTTCCGCTGTCCAAATGGCTTGTCACATGAGCGCCAAATACACGGGTCACACCATCCAGCAGACCTGCCTGAACAAACTGTCTGGCACCCTGACCAATTTCTTCTGCCTGCTGGAAGAACAGGCGCACCTGACCGGAAAATTCATTTTCTTTTGCTTTCAGAATTTTCGCCGCTGTCAGCAATGTTGCTGTATGGGCATCATGGCCGCAGGCATGGCAAACACCTGCATTCTGAGAATGATAAGGCACTTCTTTCAGGTCTTCCATTGCCAATGCGTCAATATCAGCTCTCAGGGCAACGGTTACGCCATCCCCTGCTTTCTTCCCATCAATCCAGCCGTAAACGCCTGTTTCTCCAATGCGTTTGTGAGGAATTCCCATACTGTCCAGTTCCCCTTCAATTTTCTTGCAGGTTTCATATTCCTTGAGGCTTACTTCCGGGTGTGCGTGAAAATGCCGCCGCAAATCTGTCAAATATGCTTTTTCAGCTAATACATAAGGTTTTACTGTCATATTTTTTCATCCTTTCCTGCCCTTCAAAGAAAACAGGTCGGGCTTTCCGACCTGCTCTTGTGTTCTTTGGGATTATTCTGCACCTTCCCATGCGCATACAAATGCGCCCTGGTATTCGTCTTCAATGGTTTTCTGTACTTCTGGTGTCTGGTATGCTTCTACGATTTTTTTGTACACTTCGTTGTCTTTATCTTCTGTACGAGCAACAATCACGTTTACCAGATCAGGTACTGCTGCATTTGTTTCAGGGTTTACATCTTCTACAAAGATGGTATCTGTCACAGGGTTCAGACCTGCTGTGAAAGCATTGCCGCCGTTGATGATGGCTGCTGTGCAGTCAGGCAGCAGATTTGCCAGTGTTGCAGATTCTGCTTCCATAATTTCGATCTGTTTGTTGTATTTGGTGATGTCTGCTTTTGTGGGAACAACGCCTTTTGCAGGGTCACATTCGATGATTCCAGCTGCTTCCAGCAGTTTCAGCGCACGGCCGCCGTTTGTCAAATCGCTGGGGATCGCGATAACGTCACCGTCTTTGATCTCTTCAATGGAAGAAATCTTGTCTTTGTTGTTGTAGATGCCCAAAGGTGCGATGATGGTATCGCCGATGTCTACAATGTCATAACCTTTCTGCTGAATGTCGTTTGCCAGGAATGCTTTATGCTGGAACGCGTTCAGGTCGATTTCACCGTCATTCAGGGCACGGTTGGGTGCTGCGTAGTCTGTGAATTTCACCAGTTCCACTTGAATGCCGTCATCTGCCAGCAGTTCGTTGATGGTATCCCACTGGGCGTTGTATTCCCCAACCACACCAACTTTTACAACAGTGGTTTCGCCGCTGTCTGCTGTTGCTTCCTGTGTGTCTGCACTGCCGCCGCAAGCGGTCAGAGATACTGTTGCTACTGTTGCCAAAGCTGCTGCAATCCATTTTTTCGCATTTTTCTTCATAGTTTTCTACTCCCTTTCTTTTCTCAAAATATTATTTATGTTCTATATCCTTAAAATAGTTTCCCATTTCAAAGCAACGATTAATGTGTGGTTCTCCGAATGATAAGATTGCCCACACCCTGAATCACACTGATGATAATCAGAATGATGATAACAGTTACCCAGATCATGTCACGATAACCCATCTGGTAGCCGTAACGGATGGCAAAGTCCCCCAGACCGCCGGCACCGATAGCACCAGCCATAGCTGTGATACCGATGAGGCTGACAAATGTAATCATGGTCACACGAGTAATACCGGGGATGCTTTCTTTCAGATATACACTGAAAATGATTTCCAGTGGAGAAAATCCCATGGAAGCGCTGGCTTCCACCAGACCGTAGTCCACATCTGCCAGTACGGATTCAATCTGTCTGGCAAAGAATGGAACTGTTCCAGCAATCAGTGCCACATAAGAACCGGTAACGCCGGAACCTGTTCCCACCAGGGCACGGCTTACAGGAATCAGCAACACCATCAGGATAATAAAGGGGATGGAACGAATCACGTCGATGATCTTATCCAGAATTTTATACAATACCGGATTTGCCATGATGCCGTCGCTTTTGGTAACGATGAGCAGTACCCCCAGAAATAAACCCAATACAAAGGCAATGACACCAGAGATAATCAGCATCTGGAAGGTCTGCCCGATACATTTTACAAGTTCCGAACCCAGGGCTTCCAGATTCGGTGCGATTTGATATAAGATATTCATGCCTTAATGACCTCCAGTTCTACTTTTCTTTCTTCGATATATGCCAATGCTTTTTCCATGTTTTCCGGTTTTCCGCTGAGGGTCACCACCAGTTTCCCGATGGTCTTGCCTTTGAGAATGTCAATGTTGCCGTAAATGATATTGGCTTTTACATCAAAGGCTTCTGCCAGATAAGAAATCACCGGCTCCCCTGCGTTATTGGCGGAATAAGTCATCATCACCATTTTTTCGCCTTCCTGCAGTTTTGTCAGGTCGTTGCCCTGTTCGATGAGTTCATAAATCTTATCCACATTGCCGGCGGTGCTGATGAAGTCTTTGGTAACTTTTTCTCTGGGATGAACGAATACATCCTCTGTTGCGCCTTCTTCTACCACACGTCCCAACTCCATGATGGCTACCCGGTCGCAAATATCTTTGACCACTGCCATTTCATGGGTGATGACCACAATGGTGATGCCCAGTTTTTCATTGACCTGTTTCAGCAGGTGCAAAATAGATTTTGTAGTCTGTGGGTCAAGTGCGCTGGTAGCTTCGTCACACAGCAACACTTTTGGATCGTTCGCCAATGCTCTGGCAATGGCAACTCTCTGTTTTTGTCCACCGGAAAGCTGGGAAGGATAAGCATCCTTTTTATCAGACAGCCCAACCAGCTCCAGCAGGGATAATATTTTCTTGTGTTTTTCTTCTTTGGACAAATTGCTTTTCTTCAGGGGAAAAGCGATGTTATCGTATACGGTTCTGGAACGGAGCAGATTGAAATGCTGGAAGATCATACCGATCTTTCTGCGCACTTCCCGCAGCCGTTTTTCATCCAGCTTTGTCAGTTCCGTACCATCCACGGTCACAGTACCTTCTGTGGGGCGTTCCAACAGGTTAATGCATCGTACCAGTGTGGATTTTCCTGCACCGGAAAACCCGATGATACCAAAAATCTCGCCCTGTTCAATATTCAAACTTACCTCCCTTACGGCGTGGACTTCTCCGCTGCCGGTGCGGAAGGTTTTGCTTACCTTCTCCAACTTTATCATGTGTATTTTTCTCCTTTCGGCAATAAAAAAAGCTTCCGTCCTGCTGCATATTCATGCACATTAGGACGAAAGCGTAAATTCGTGGTACCACCTAAATTCATCTGCTCCTCACGAAGCAAACCTCAACAAGTACGGCCGTCAAATAACGGATTATACTCTGGCACTGTAACGGGTGCACCCGTTATGATCTAACTTCATCAGCTCGACCATACGACTCCAAGACCATCTTCATCAACATATCCCTGCTTCCTTCACACCAACCGGAAACTCTCTGAAAGGTATTTTGCCAACTACTCTTCTCTTCCACGTCTTTGTTCTTTTTGAAAAGTTGTTCCTATTGTAATGCCGTTTTTTTCATTTGTCAATGGTTTTTTATTATTTTTTGCATGTTTTTTTATTCACCCGAAGCAAGATTTCATTCACACCTGAATTTCCGCCGTTTCCATGATTTTATACTCCGCATTGCCCAACAGATCTCTTTTGCCATAATCAAAGAGCACCGCCTTTTGCTCCTCATCACCGAAAACTTCCAGATGGGTCTGACGGAGGGCTTCCTTGTTGCTCTTGTAATGGGGCAAACACTTCTGCCACAAATCCGGATTGCCATAAAAAGCAAAAACCTTGTCATGCCACTGTTCTTCATTGGTGACAGTCAGCCACGCAGGCAGTTTTTTGGGCTTTTCATGGAGAGCAATATCGAACTTCATTTCCCACTGCAATTTCTGTTTTTCCACTTTCGGATTTTGTTCCACAAACCGCCATAACGCATCAAACAGCCCCATTTTGGACAACCCCAGATAATGGTAATTCTCCGCCACCCAGAACTGGGACAATGCCTCAAAAAAGGCAAAGGGACTTTCATAGAGCGGTACCAGATATGCAAGAGTATGCAAAAATCTTCCGCTGTTGTAATAAGTTTCCACCATTTCTTCCACATATTTCAGACGCAAAGTATCCGCAAAAGGCAGTTCATGGGTGGTCAGCACTTCATAAGGTGCTGTGTCATGATAAACAATTTCAAACTCCTTCTGTTTCTGATGGAGCATGGAGCCTTTCAATACCTTCAAAAATCCCAATTGCAGCTGTTCCGGCTGGAGGGCATACACGTCATTGAAAGAACGCCCGAAAGAGTTATAATCCTCATAGGGCAGACCTGCAATCAAATCCAAATGCTGATGGATATTCCCACCGTCTTTGATCTGCTGCACGATTTCCGACAGCGCCGCAAAATCCACATTACGGTTGATGGCACGGATGGTCTGGGGATTGGTGGACTGGACACCAATTTCAAACTGAAACAGCCCTTTCCGTACAATTTTCAGGAAATCAATGGTTTCCTGATCGATCAAATCCGCTGTAATTTCAAAATGGAAATTGGTAACACCGTTGTCATGTTCATGGAGATATTTCCAGATTGCCATGGCATGACTTTTTTTACAGTTAAAAGTGCGGTCGATGAATTTCACCTGTGGTACATTCTTGTCTAAAAATTTCTGCAAATCCGGCAGCACCTTATCCAGCGGCACAAACCGCACACCATTTTCCACAGAAGACAGACAGTATCCGCAATGATAAGGACATCCTCTGGAAGATTCGTAATAAATGATCTGATTCTGCACATCGCTGAAATCTTCTTCATAAGGAAATGGCAGAAGTGCCAAATCCATGGGATGCATCTGAGGTGTAGAAAAAATCTCTTCTCCCTGCCGATAAGTCAGGCTTTCGATTTCCCCCAATGTTGCGGGATTTCCCGTATCCAGGTGTTCCAGATATTTTGTAAAAACAAGCTCCCCTTCCCCACGCATGACAAAATCCACCGCAGGATTTTCCCGGAGAAAGGTTTCGCTTTCGTAGCTGACTTCCGGGCCGCCGAAACCAATGACACAGTCCGGCATGATCTTTTTCAGAATAGGACAAAGCTGCCGCAGCATCTCCACATTCCAGATATAGCAGGAAAACAGCACCACATCAGGCTGTTTGCGGAACAGTTCCTCGGCAATGAAATCCAGCCGCTGGTTGATGGTAAATTCCATGGTTTCCACATGATGTTTCTGGTTATTATTTTGAAAACGGGACAGATAACGCAATGCCAGATTGGAATGGATGTATTTTGCGTTCAACGCCGCTAAAATGACTTTTTTCAAAAAATTCCTCTTTTCTTTCCGATTTTCTTTCATTCTAAGCCAAAACCAGTCAAATGGCAAATGAAAAGCTAGTTTCTTCTTTTATATAAGCAAATGTGCTCCACCAACCATAGAATCCTCTGCCTTGGGGCACCTGTCTCTATTCATTTGTCATACAAACCCCCCCCGTATCATGCATCAATAATTATTTCTTATGACAAAATTTATTATTTTTATACAATAATTAGAAAAAATTTTCCATTTTCTCTTTTCGCTTCCTCCATTATTTACCCAAACCTCCACGGTTTGTATGAAATACCATTTAGTGGTTTTCTATACACATTTTGTTTTTGTATTACCCTTTATACATACTTTGCATATTTTCACTCACTAAAATCTTTTTCACTTTTCCAAAATACCTGTTTTTCAAATATCCTAGAAAAACCATAGTATTTTAGTTGTTTGTATGCTATACGTCAACCAATGCATCCACTTTGTGAGAATCAGACGATGCAAAAAAAAAATTTTCGAGTAAATCAAAAAAGGAAGAGAGATATTTTTTATGAAGAAAAATGCACTGCCCTGCCTTGTACTGGCAGCGGTCATGGCGAGCAGTTCCGTTCCCAGTGTTTATGCCGAAGAAACCGTAAACGATACAGTTTCTGCACAGGGACCAGAAGATGCAGCCGATACTGAAACACCGTCTGACGCACCTGAAACAGATGCCACAGAATCTGATGACAATGCTAACACAGAACCTTCCATACCGGAAGGCGACGGTGAACATAATCAGGAGCAGGAAAGCGGAAAAGAAGAAACACCAGAAAATCCTGCTGTGGAAACTCCAGAAGAAACACCCGTAGTTCCTCCTGTTGAAGGAGGCGAAGAAACTGCGGCTCCTTCCGAAGACGTAAAAGACGAGGAAGAAAAACAGGAAGAAGTAAAAGAGGAAGAAACCGAAGAAGAAAAGCCCGTGCTTTCCTTAACAGCCGTAGACAGCACCAGCACCATTTCCGTTCGTATCTATATGGATTATCCTCTGACAAAAGAAACCGTGGAAAAACAGAATATCCAGATGTCTGTTTCCAATTCTTATACAAGAGAAGAAGTGCCCGCATCCATTTCTTATACTTATCTGGATGAAACCGGTAATGAATGCGGCGATGATGATCTGGTAACAGCCATCGACATCGTTGCTTCCGATCTGCCCGCCGGCACTGCGGACAGCGTATACCGCATTGCAGTGACAGATGACGGTTACCGCACTTATACATATAATGAACTTTCTCTTGAAGAATACGCAAAAATCATTACCATCGGTACCAAAGAAAGCACATTCACACTTGGGGATGTGAATGGCGACGGCAGCGTAAATCAGGAAGATCAGCAGCTGGTAGAAGCAGCTCTGGACACTGATAACGACGCTTATGACCTGAACAAAGACGGCACTGTCAACATCGTGGATATTTCCTATGTAAACCGCGGCATGATGGTACAGGGCACCGGCAAAGCCGTTGCACAGAATGGTGCTATGGTATCTCGCTCCATTGTACAAAACATCGACGTTGACAAAACAGACCTGTCTGAAGTAGAAATTGCCGATGACAAAAACATTGCTGACCTGTTTACAGAAACAGAAGCCATTACATTCAGCAAAAAAGATTCCGGCGAAATTTCTCCCGAAGCACCTCTGGAAATCCCCATCGCCTTTAACGAAGGCGTTGCCATGAGCGAAGTACAAATTGCCACCCCCGCAAACGGCGGCATTGAATACTTCAATCTGGTTCTGGAAGTAGAAGAAGACGGCAAAGTTGTGACCGAAACCATTCCTTACGGCAAACTGACTGTTGCAGCCCGTTCTGCCCGTGACGCGAAAACGTACTGGTGGTAAATCTGGGTTCCAGAAAAGTCGTAAAGAAAATCACCATTCAGGTTACTAAAACAGAAGATAATGAAACTGCTGTCATCAAACAGGTTGCTTTTGTAGAAAGCACACTGACAAAAGCACCGGAAGCAGAAGCGGCAAAACCTCAGAATGTTTCCGCAACTGCCGGCGCAAAGAGCGTATCCCTTTCCTGGGATGCCATGGCAAACGTAACAGGCTATAAAGTTTACTATGGCACCACACAGAACGGCATGACACAGGTTCAGACCACAGAAAATAACCGCATCACCATCAGCGGTTTGGAAAATCTGAAAAAATATTATTTCGTAGTCGTAGGTACCAGCGGTGAATGGGAAAGTGCAACTTCCGCAATCGTATCCGCAACACCCCTTCCCGACAGCAGACCTGTGGCACCTGCCACTTTGCAGGTGACTTCCATGGATTCCGCTCTGCGTTTCAGCTGGGCAAAATCCGAAAATGCCATGGGCTATCTGGTTTACTATCGTGAAAAAGGCGCAGATCAGTGGATCTCCTCTGATGTAGGCGATAACAACTCCCTTACCGTAGGCAACCTGACAAACGGCGTTACTTACGAATTCTGCGTAGAAGCGTATAATCAGGCTGGTGTCAGCCCTCGCTCCGTTATAGCAGAAGGCGCTCCTAAGGCACAGACCATCAATGGCCCTGCCCTGCCTACGGAAAACCGTATCTCCAACGAACTGATCACTGTTCGTTCTGATAGCGGCGCAGCAGGCAATGTGAACTGGAGTGAAACACCTAACTTCAATATCAAACATGTACTGGACGGCAACTACTCCACATTCTGGCAGTCCGGCGCATACTGGAAAGATCAGTCCTTCACATTTGATTTTGCAGAGCCTCAGAGCATGAACTATATGATCTACGTTCCCAGACAGGGAGACCTGAGCTATACCACAGGCATGCGTGATTACAGCGCAACCACTTACCGCAAAACAGCTGATGGCAAATACGAAAAGATTGCAACCATCAACGCAAATATCACTGCCAAAGTGACAAAAGACGGCACTGGTTATCTGGTACTGGAACTGCCTGAATCCAACGACATTTCCAGAGTCAGAGTCAACGTTGGTCAGTGGGAAGGCGCAAAAGCAGTTACACTGTCTGAAGCAGCCTTCTATCATCTGGATAACACACCTGCGGAAATCGCAGACCTGTTCTCCAACGGTACATTTACCGAACTGAAATACAGCAAGGAAGAAACACTTGAAAAAGTAGAAACACTTCGCAGCAGAGTAGAAAATACAAACGCATTCTATCTGAATAAAGATATGATGCTTCGTGAACTGAACGATGCAAAAACACTGGCAGAAGGCGGCAAACTGGCAACACAGACAGGCTTCCAGTCCCGCAGCACCGCAGCAGACAGCGCATATGGTCAGACCGCAAGCGTACTGCAGCCTCTGGGTGTTGTAGCTTCTTCCGGCAGCGATGTGGTGATCTACGCCGATATTCCCGCTGGTGAAACCGTTACCATCGTGCCCACACAGTATTATGCTGATTACAACGCATGGAAAGGCAAAGGCATCCAGCTGCAGTCCGGCAGAAATGTCATTTCCGTGGAACAGATCGCTTCCGTTTCCACAGAAAAAGGCGGCACACTGTATCTGACATACAGCGGTTCTCATGCAGACGAAATCTCCCTGCGTATCATCACCAACAACAATACCAGCGTAAAAACACCTATGTTGGAACTGTCTGACTGGTATGAACTGTCCGAATCCGCAAGAAAAGAAAAAATCTCTGCTTATGTGGCAGAAGTAAACACATATGTACAGGCAAACAGCAACCGTTTGGGTCAGACAAGCATCCGTAACCATACAGATATTGCAACTCCCAGCTTCCTGCTGTCCATTCCTGTAAAAGAAGTCGCAAACGGTTTGACAACAGAATCCCTTTACAATGCAATCCTGGCTTGGGAAGACGTTTCTTATGTGGTAAATACCACACAGGGCATTGTAGACGGTGACAAAGATGCTTACCAGTATCCTATGGAAAGCCGTCAGAACATCCGTTACATGCGTATGTTCGGTTCCGCCTTCATGTATGCTGGCGGCGATCATATCGGTATCGGCTATGGTTCCGCTGGTGATCTGGTGAAAGGCACTCCCGTTTCCATGCTGTCCAGCGAAGCAGATACAAACGGCCTTTACGGCTGGGGTATCGCTCACGAAATGGGTCATAACATGGATAAACTGGGCAGAACAGAAATCACCAACAACCTGTACTCCCTCATGGTGCAAAGCTATGACGGCGGCGATATGACTTCCCTGACCACTCGTCTGGAAAGCGAAGGCAGATATTCCGCTATCTTCCAGAAAGTTGCGGAAGCACGCCCCGGCACAGCCAACAACGTATTCGTACAGCTGGGCATGTATTGGCAGCTGCATCTGGCTTATGACAACGCAGACGCTCCTATGGACTTCTACAACCAGTTCTTTAAACTGTGGAAATCCGGTGCTTATAGCGGAAATGACTACGACAACCGCGTTGCACTGATCGCATCTGAAGTTGCCCAGAAAGACCTGTCAGAATTCTTCACTCGTTGGGGTATGGAACTGACAGAAAGCACAAAGAGCAAACTGAAATCCTATGGCGAAGAAGAAAGAGCCATCTGGTATCTGAACGATAACTCCCGCCGCAACCGTCTGGAAGGCACAGGCGTTGCAAACGGCACACTGACACTGGATTCCGTTACAGCATCCAATTCCGTTGGCTCCAGTGGTCAGGATGTAACACTGACCTTCTCCCACACCGACGGAGAAAACATTC
Source organism: Clostridia bacterium UC5.1-1D10 (assembly GCA_001304995.1). GTDB lineage: Bacteria > Bacillota > Clostridia > Lachnospirales > Anaerotignaceae > Anaerotignum. The sequence continues at coordinate 26,018 of BBZU01000028.1, forward strand.
TGGGTTACGAGATCCTGAAAAACGGCAAATCCATTGCCTTTACAACAAGCAGCACATTCACCGAACATATCGGTACTGCAAACAATACTGTATTGACCTATGCCGTTCGTGCCGTAGACAAACAGGGCAATATTTCCGAAGCCACAGAAACACAGCAGGTACGTATTTCTTATGATAACGTACTGGATACAGGCCTGTATGACCTTTCCCAGTCCGGCACAACTGCAACTGTGACCATGAAAAACGATAAAGCACAGTCTGTCAGCGGTATCAAACTGACTGGTGTTTCTGATATGAAAAGCGTCACTGCTGTTCTGACCACAAATGTGGATGGCGTATCCAAAGAAACCACATTGACACTGACACAGAATATGGCAAATGACGGCAGCACATTCAAAGCATACTTCACAAAACCCGGTGCAGGCGCAGAAGACAGCCGTATCTGGACTTATGACATCACCAAACTGGAACTGCAGAATGTTCCCGAAGGTGCATCCCTGCAACTCATTGGCGCAGTTAACGACGACGTGGCATTCCTGCAGGACGGCGCTGCCATTGGCAGACTCCGTGAAGCTTATCAGTGGGGCGATACTTCTGAGGAAGTCATCCCTGCCGGCTCTCTGGTCATCGTCGGCACATATGTAGGCGACCCCAGATATAACTATGTTCAGGTCAACGGCGAATTTACCGTTCGCGATCTGGCAACAGGTGCAGAAACAAAAGAAACAAGACCTATCAACGGGGAAACTTATCTTCTGGCGGAAGTTCCCGCCAATGGCGAAGTGAGCCTCATCAGCAATGGCATGTTCATCTATGTCATCAACGAAGAAGCGGAAGGCGATCTGCAGCATGACCATGTGGACTGCGATAACCCCAGCTCCCTGCCCGACCGTATTCAGGCAGTTCTGTACCGCACAGACAACATTTCTGAAACAGATGGCCGCATCACTGCACAGACATTGTGGATTTCTTCTCCCGATGCTGACAGCATGCCTTCCATCTCTCTGGAACATCAATAATTAAGGAGGAACCTACCCATGAAAAAGAAATATACACTCTGGGCAGGTGCTTTGGTGGCATCATTACTGATGTCCACCACTGCTTTTGCCGCAGGCCCCAGTGTGATTATCCAGCGGGATAACGACAGCAATAACGCTCGTCTGTATCTGACAGGTGTTTCCGAAGACACCACCAGCGTGGAAATCTCACTGAAATCCAAACAGAATCTGGAAAACGCTCATTTCCTTGGCTCTGAAGATCTGGCTTACAGCCATCACACAGAAAAAGACGGCGTTCTGACCATTTACGCTGACTCCCTTTCTGTATTGGAAAGCCAAAATAACCAGATCTACCTGGGGAACCTGACACTGCCTGACGGCGTATCCTTTACAGGCGTATCCAAACTGATCACATTGAACAGCAAAGACGCTGCAACATCCTATACACAGGTATCTTTAGAAGATGATGGCAGTGATAACAGCGGCGGTAACGGTGCTGGCGGTGACAACGGTGATAACGGTACTGGCGGCGATAACGGTACTGGCAGCGATAACGGCAGCAACGGCGGCGGCAGCAATGGTGGCGGCAGCAATGGCGGCGGCAGCAATGGTGGCGGCAGCTCCAGTGGTGGTAGCTCCAGCGGAAGCAGCTCCAGCAGTTCCAGTTCCAGCAGCAACAGCACAACAACCGGACGCCCTGTCATCAAAGGTGACCAGGCCAACGGTATGATCATCGCGAACAATGACGGCAGCGTATCCATCCAGCCTCATGACGGTTATGAAGTACGTGACGTACTGGTGAACGGCGTTTCTCAGGGCCCCGAACAGCAGCTGCTGCATCTGAAATCCACTGACGTGGTAGAAGTTATTTTTGCAGCTGTGCAGCAGCCTTCCACAGGTTCTACAAACTTCAGTGATGTACCTGCAAATCAGTGGTATGCACCTGCTGTTTCCTATGTCACACAGAGAGGTCTGTTCTCCGGTGTCAGCGAAACACAGTTCGCGCCCAGTCAGTCCATGACAAGAGGCATGCTGGTTTCCGTACTTTACCGCTTCAACGGTACTTCTCATACAGGCAGCAGCCCCTTTGCCGATGTTTCCAGTGATGCATGGTATGGCACTGCCGTTAGCTGGGCATATGCAAACAATCTGGTATCCGGCGTCAGCGATACCTCCTTTGCGCCCAACACACCTATCACAAGAGAACAGGCAGCAGTTATGCTGGCAAGATACCTGAAATTCTCTAGTGTTGCTCTGGAAAATGGCACACCTGATTTCCAGGATACCGCTTCCATCAGCGGATATGCGAAAGAAAGCGTAGGCGCTATGCAGAAAGCTGGTCTGCTTTCCGGCGATAACGAAGGAAACTTCCGCCCCGATGCACAGATCACTCGTCCGGAAATCGCTTCCATCTTCATGCGTCTGTGCCAGAAATACGGCATCTGATATTTTGCTCCTCATTATC
>BBZU01000029.1 GCA_001304995.1 Clostridia bacterium UC5.1-1D10
GTATACCAAAATGACCAATATTGCAGGTATACCACAGACCGAAGCAAAAAAATCCTCTGATATGTACGCAAAATGTCAATACATGGATGAATTAACTGGCGGACGTGGAGTAACCTTTGCAACAGGCACTCCTCTCAGCAACAGTATGACTGAATTGTATACCAATATGAGATACCTCCAGAGTAGCTTACTCAGGAAATTGCATTTGATGCACTTTGACTCTTGGGCATCTTCGTTTGGTGAAACACAGACAGTCGTTGAGCTGACACCAGAGGGCACTGGGTATCAAACAAAAACCAGATTTTCCAGATTTTATAATCTGCCTGAGTTAATCAGTCTATTCAAGGAATGTGCAGATATCCAGACGGCTTCCATGCTCAATCTTCCTCGTCCAAAAGCCGAATATATCAATGTTCTGTTAAAACCGAGTGAAGAACAAAAGCGATTCGTTGCCGAACTTGGCGAACGAGCAGAAGCTATACGCAAAGGTAGCGTTAGTATGTCTGAAGATAACATGCTGAAAATCACTTCCGACGGTCGTAAGTTGGCACTGGATCAACGCCTGATCAATGACTGCTATCCTGATGTAGAAAATTCCAAAACAAACAGTTGTATGGAAAACATTTTGAAAATCTGGAAAGAAACTGCTGACCAGCATGGCACACAGCTTGTTTTCTGCGATCTTTCTACACCAAAAGATAATACATTCAATATTTATCACGATATCCGTAATAAATTGATTGATCACGGGATACCAGAAAATGAGATTGCTTTTATCCACGACGCCAATACAGACGTCAAAAAGAAGAAACTTTTTTCAAAGGTTCGTTCCGGCAGCGTTCGTATTTTGCTTGGATCTACTGCCAAAATGGGTGCAGGGACAAACGTCCAAAACAAATTGGTTGCTTTGCATCATCTGGATGTACCTTGGCGTCCAAGCGATTTGGAACAGCGTGAAGGTAGAATCCTGCGTCAAGGCAATGAAAATGCTTCTGTCAAAATCCTGCGTTATGTTACAGAGAATACATTTGACAGTTATAGTTGGCAAATCATTGAAAACAAGCAAAGATTTATCAGCCAGATTATGACTGACAAGTCACCTGTACGTTCTGCAGAAGATATTGATGAAGCAACATTGAATTATGCAGAAGTCAAAGCATTATCCACTGGCAGTCCATTGATCAAAGAAAAAATGGACTTGGATGTGCAAGTATCAAAGCTGCGTCTGCTGAAAAACTCATATAATACCAACCGATACCACTTAGAGGATGCTGTTTCTTTCGACTATCCTCAAAAAATCAGTCAATTAGAAAAAACAATCGTTGGTTATAAGGCTGATATCAGCAGATTCCAAGAAAATGACAATGGCTTTGAGAACTTCTGTATTACAATCGGGAACCAATCATGCACGATCGGAAAGAAGCTGGCTCTATGGTTAAAGCACATTTATCCGTTGCAATCAAGCAAGAATACGATTTCTTGCAACCTTTAACCATTGGCAAATTCATGGGATTCGAGTTCCAGGTAATGAACAATGGATATTCATCTTATATGATTCTTAAGGGTGCATTATCCTATAAAATTGGGTTTAGTCCTTCTCATGTCGATACTATGATAAGCCTATACTCTACTCTTTCTTCACTTCCCAATGATTTGAAATCTGCGAACAAAACATTGGCATACTACAAAGAACAGATCGAAAATGCGAAAATCGAATTGAAAAAACCCTTTGAACATGATGCTGAATTAAGAGAAAAGGAAGCACGCTTAGCAGAGCTGAATGCTTTGTTGAACGTAGGTGACGTACATACTGCCGCATTATAAAAACATGAAGAACACAGAAATTTTCTTTCTGTGTTCTTCATATAAAATTTGACAAATTGCTTTGTATCGTTTATACTGAAATTACATTTTATATATTTTCTTAGAATAAGTCTGTCTTTTTTTATCAAAGACAGACTTTTTTTTATTTTATTATGTATGAACACAAGTGAAGAAACGGTTATTACCACATGAAAAAGGCGAACACTACAAGTCCGCCTTTTTTTGATGCAGAAAAGGAGGAAAAATTATGTTACAACAATCTGATTTGACTTTAATTAAGCCCTATTTATATCAGGGGAATGTCGTAAACATTGAAGTGACCAATACAAAAAAAGGTAGAGAAATCGTATTGGAATATCAGGATGGCAAGAAATTATGCGGAAATCTTGATATAGAACCATTTACAATGAGAGAACTGAAAAGACTAAGTTCTATTGTGTCACATTTTGCCCGTGGAAAATACGGCAGCAACCAGTGGCGTGGAAATTGCAGTGGGCTACTTATCAAAGATTTACTGGAATATTATCAGCCTAAAACATTTGGAGATCTGGCGGTCGGCTCTGGCACTTCCTTCGAGGTTGCCAGAGATCTAGGATATACTGCGGAAAACAGTGTATTTTCTGACCTTAACCCAAAATATGGTGGTGTAGATATCTCAGTCCCTAATTTAGACTTTCCACTCATGGATTTTATATTTTTCCACCCACCCTATTTTGTATTCCCCGGCAGTTCAATGCCAGTCTACTCTGGAATACATAATGGCGGTATGTGGGGTGATGATATCCATCCCAATGATGGCAGCCGGATCACCAATCCCGTTACTTTTAAGAAATGGTTTGATACCTGTAATGCAAATCTTTACAACCTTTTACATAATGGTGGTAGGTTAGCTATTTTGATGGGCGATTCCAGATACAAAGGGAAATATTATTCGATGTTCAAAAACATGGATATTTACGGAGAAATTGAGCAGGTCATCATCAAACGACAACATAATTGTCTGACTGATTCTGTTCAATATTCTGGAAAATTTATCCCCATCGAACACGAGTATCTTGTCATTATCAAGAAAAATAGCCCATTTGTTATTCCTATCACTGCTGTTAATTTCTGCGAACGTGATATTCGTACCAGTCAAAAGGTCACATGGGCTACTGTTATCGCTATGCTCTTGGAATATCATGGCGGAAAGTTAGAGCAGAAATCTTTGATCGACATGATGCGTAGACACCCAAAAGGGAAAGGTAATAATCACCTTGATGCTAAATTACGCCAGGAACTTCAAGTACATCCAAAGATGTTCTTCCGTCAAAATGATTTTATTTGCCTTTCTACCACTTAACTATTCTTGAAAATGAACAAACTATGAAAAAATAAGTCAGTTTATCTATTTGTACAAAGCTAAACTGACTTTTCTTCTAAACAGAAACCATGATGAAAAGGCGATTCTTAATAGAACGCCTTTTTTATTTTCTCAAAAGGAGGTCTGAAAATGATATTACATTTACCAGCTACCATTGATTATGTATGTCCTATAAACCACTGTTCTCCGTCTGACACAATCTTCGATGATTTGTTCTCAGATGTTTTCTATCAGTCACAAAATACTGATCTGGTCAATGAATATAGTGTATGGGATTTTCAAGAAGTAGAAGATTTTATTTCATTATAAAAAAAGAAAAGGAGAGATAATTATGAGTATTTATCAGGATTTATTTGAATTGGCAGAAATCGACGATGTAGAAGTATTGTTCATCAATCATCGTATTGACAGGAAAGCCGTCCCCTTGGGCTTGTACTGCTATGATGTCCGTGAATCGGAAGGATTTAGTGGTATCCCAGTTACTCTGGAGAAATTCGTTGCAGTCAATCATTGGGGAACTATTCTTTCAAAGAAGCCTTTCCCGTTGGATGAAAACGGATGCTATCCGTTAAAAGAAGGCATCAATTATTTAGCAACCTGTACTTTGGAGGAGTTTCAACAGGATAGTAATGTAATGAGCTTGGAACAGCTTAACATGACTTTCAACAGTCAAAAAAACTGGAAGTTTTCTTATCAAGCTCAGATATGTTTGCGATTTTCCAACTGAAACGCACACCAGAAACCATCAGGTTGCGATTTGAACGATACAAAGCACTGGAAAGACAAGGCATAGAGCCGGATCTTCAGCACTATGATTTGGTCTATATTGGGTATAATTCAGAATTTAACGATCAGAAACAATATCTGGAAAGTATCTATGCTAGATTCAATCTTGAACTTCCAAATGATTTCTGTGGGCATAGCTTATCTGTCAGTGATATTGTGTCCCTGAATATCAACCAAAAAATCACATATCATTATGTCGATTCTTTCGGGTTTCAGGATCTACCGTCTTTTGGCTCTCAAATTCAAAATGACTGACAACAAAGCAAAATTGAAAAAGATTACTTAGTATAATATAATAAAAGGAGAAATGATATGATTACAAAAACCTGGGATGAGTTACAAATCAAAGATGATTATATCTTTGCAAAAGTAATGCGTGACAAAGATATTTGCAAAGGCGTTATAGAAAAACTACTTCATATCAAAGTCAAAGATTTGGAGTATATTGAAGAACAAAAATCCATTGATATTTCTTATGACGCAAAAAGTGTCCGATTAGATGTTTACGTTGAGGATACTGACAAGGTATTCAACATTGAGATGCAAACAACAAACCAGAAAGGACTGGCAAAACGCAGCCGTTACTATCAAGGTATGATTGATCTGAATACCATAGAAAAAGGAGAAAATTATAAAAAGCTAAAAGAAAGTTATATTATCTTTATCTGCACCTTCGATCCATTCGATAAAGGAATGGCACAATACAGTTTCACAAACTGCTGCTTAGAAGATAGCAGTTTGACGTTGGACGATGGTACGATGAAGATATTCTTCAACACAAAAGACTATAAAAAAGCGAATGACGCAGAAATTCAAGCGTTCCTGCGTTACATAAATGGAGAATATAGTGAAAATCCATTTGTAAAAAAACTTGAAGATAGAGTAAAACAGGTTAAAGAAAACAAAGAATGGAGGGCTGAATATATGAACTTTATGTTACGGGAGCAAGAAATACGTGAAGAAGAATTTGAAAAAGGTGTTGAGCATGGTATTGAGCAAGGTATTGAGCAAGGTATCGAGCAGGGAGAAAAACTGAAGGCTATTGCAGTGGCAAAAAATATGATCGCTGCGGACATGGAGGTTGATTTCATTTCCAATATGACTGGCTTAACAAAAGACGAAGTCGAAGTGTTGATCCAGAATACAAAATTATGAGGTGATTTGAATGAATAAACTAAATTACAATACTGACCACTTATTCTATTCAGAAAGGTGCGTGTAACAGTGATTACAAAAGAAAATCATCTTATCATAGCACTTGTTTTCTTTGTTCTTACTTATATTTTGGAACGTTGTTGGTGTAAACCCACATTCGTCTGGAACGGATATTATCCTCATAAAATATTAAAATGCTTGGTTCTTTGCTTTTTCCTTGTTGGTACATATTTCGCATTTTATCCTGCCTATGTTACAAACGGCAAATTCTACATGGGTATAGTTATTTCAACCATGATTGGTACATATATTATTCAAAGGCACCACATGAAATTGAAATGGCGGACTGAATATATGAACTTCATAGCACATGAGCAAAAAAGAAAACAGAAGGCTATTGCAAGAGCAAAAAATATGATAGCCGCGGACAAGGAGATTGATTATGTTTCTAGTATGACTGGACTAACAAAAGAAGAAGTCGAAGCATTGATCCAGGAAAAGGAATGAACAAAATTCAAATTTCTAAAAAAAGAGGGCTTTATGCCCTCCTTTTTTTATTTATCACCATAATGATATCTACACGCTAATACATATATATTTTCTTGATCCAATTTGTAGATAAGTCTATCTTTATCATTGATCCGCCTACTCCAGAATCCTGCCAGATTTCCTGTTAGTGGCTCCGGCTTTCCAATCCCCTCATTTCCATTACGAGAAATATCTTCCAACAATGAATTGATTTTTTTAATGTTTTTCTATCTTCTGTCTGCCAGTAAAGATAGTCCTCCCAGCCATTCTTGGTAAATACCTTATTCATCTTCAGACACCTCAACCAATTCTTGAATAGAAAAATTTCCATTTTCTAATTGTGCCTTAGATTCCATAAGCCAATCATAGTTAGTTTTATTTCCTACAACGTAAATATTTTCCATCAAGTTATTATATGTTTCTTCAGAAATCATTACGACATTTTTATTATCTTTTCGAGTTACAATCATTGTTTCATAATCATCAGTTACTTTATCCATACAAAATTTCATGTTTTCTCTTAATGTTGTGTAATTCACCGCAATCATATTATCACTCCTTATAGACGTACAATATTCTGTACTTTTATTATAACGTACAGAATATTGTACGTCAAGAACTCTTTTTTTATTCCACTTTTCTTATTTATATACCAAATCTAACGTATGACAATATAGTACCAAAATTTATTGATTTTATGGGCATTTAAGTATATAATTATAGTACCAAATCTAACGGTCGTTAAATTTGGTACTATTTATGGATAGAGGTGACTTCTATGCAATACGGTTATGTCAGAATTAGTACGCCACAACAAAATATTGAGCGGCAGATCAGAAATATCAAACTCCACTACCCTAATGCACTCATTGTCCAAGAAGTTTATACCGGGACAAAATTAGAAGGACGTCGAGAAATGGAAAAGCTGCTGCGTACCGTCAAAAATGGAGATACCATTATATTTGATAGTGTATCCCGTATGTCCAGGAACGCAGAAGAAGGTTTTACATTATATGAAAAATTATATTACTCTGGTGTAAACTTAATTTTTCTCAAAGAGCCGCACATTAACTCCGATGTTTATAAACGTTCCATAGAATATTCTCTGAAGCTGACAGGTACCAATGTCGATCACATCATCAAAGGCATTAACCAATATCTTATGGTGCTTGCAAAGGAACAGATACAAATCGCCTTTGGTCAGTCAGAAAAAGAGGTATTAGACTTACGCCAGCGTACAAAAGAAGGAATTGAAACTGCTCGCCTGAACGGTAAACAGATCGGACAGAAAACAGGACGAAAAATAAATACGAAAAAATCTATGACTGCCAAGGAACAAATAAAAAAATATAATAAGTCTTTCAATGGCAATCTTACAAACGAAGAAACCTGGAAACTCATTGGTATTTCTCACAACACCTTCTATAAATACAAAGAAGAAATTTACGAGGAAATGTTATGACGAATTTTACATATATAATAGGAAGAAACTCATTCAAAAATAAATCCATCTTTATTATTTTCAGGAAAAAAGACTTTGGTAACAATATTACCAAAGTCTTTTTTATCATATCACAAACATTCTATATCTTTGCCACGGACATAATTTCAATAAATTCAATTAAACTTTGAATTGCCGTTCTTTCTTCTTGAACTATATCTGTTTCCGTATGTGTTAGACTAAAATAATGGCTTCTTGCAGACTATACAACAATTTAAGCCTAAATTTTGTAGTTTTCATTACATCTCTAATACTCTATTTATACACACCATTTCGTATACCTTCTATTGTCTTTGATCTAAATTCCTTAGAAGGTCTAAAGCCAACAAAAGGGATTGGCTGTTTCCCCTCCGATTGGAACTCATCTAGTTCATGCAAATACTGTGCACAGTAAAAACAATGTCATCATAATTTGGTAATTTCTTCAGTTCTGGATCTATATCTTCCGAAGCAACGCCACAAGCATAATCTACAAATTTCGTACTTCCAAATCTAATTTCCGGATGATTTTCCCTTAGATATGCAATTAAATCATCTTGGATGCTGCCCATCGTGGGACTTCCTTTTTCTATTTCATCATTATTGGATGTCATATTTGTCTGCATACCCATATAATTATTTTCTCCTACAATGTTGGTGAGTGTCAAAACAAATACAGTAGCCACAATCGCAAATAAAATACCAGATTTTATAGAATACTTCATATTAACACTCCTTTCAACTATAAAAACTATGCCTTCTTAATTTGTTGCTTTCATATTTGAGAAAAAAGAACTTCTATGTAGAAGTTCTTTTTTTCTAATATATATAATTTTATTCTTCTTGTAAAGTTTATCTTACTATTTAAAATCTAATTACTCTATACTTTCGGTCTTCTTTTAAGCTGTCAAGACGTTTATCTTCTGCTTTGTCTGAATGTGCACAGTAAAGATATCCTTGATCTCTATCATAGCCAGTAACGATAATTGAATGGTACCAGTCGGTTTCATAAGTATTTTGATCATCTTTAAGCTGCACCACATCACCTACTTGTACGCCTTGTAACAAAGCAGACAAAGATGCATATACATGTCTATCTGCATTTGCTTCATTGATACAATAATCATAGAATTTTTCGACACCTACCCATGATGAAGTGGTGTTCCAATTACCACCAGTAGCCTTACAATACCAATATTTTGATGTATCAACTGTACCCACTTGTACATTATACGGGTATTCCATAGGAATTCCTCCCGCATTTACACATTTCAAAAACATTCTATGTCTTTGACACAGACATAATTTCAATAAGTTCAATTAAACTTTGAATTGCTTTTCTTTCTTCTTTAACTATATCTTCTTCCGAATGTGTTAGATAAAAAAATTGCTAAATAATTGAGGTTCGCAAACGATATAACAACTCAAACCTAAATTTTGCTTAAATTTCTTCCATCTCTCTTTATTGAAATACATTTTCTCTATCACCACACTTTTACTAAACGAAGTTATAGCAGTGACCAACCGTATTAAATAATTCATCTATATTATAAGATATTGTGGATATAATCACAATATTGACACAAAAAATTTTCACCTATAATTTATCTATCCTTTAATTTAGGTGGTGGTTTTTATAATTAGTTATAATCCCCTTTGGAATACAATGAAAACTAAAAATATTTCTCAATATCAACTTCTAAAGGCTGGTATTGATAATAAAACTTTGGATTCTCTCAAGAAAAATAAAAACATTACACTTTTAACAGTCGAAAAACTTTGCAATATTCTCGAGTGTACACCAAATGATATAGTAGAGTTTTTATAGATATTATATGCTTAACCCTCCATAAACTATTTCCATTATGTCCACCTTTTTTTAGCTCATGATTAGCTACATCTATTTGTTATATTACATCAAAATAGGCACATAAGAACAATAAATGTCTATTTATGTCGAGAAAATGTGTTTTTTGTCGTAATTGTCAAATTATATTAAGATTTTAACATTTATATTGTATTATATAACTATATTTTTTCAAAAATATTGTGAATATATCTTGATTTTCACTCGTTTTATGTTATAATATTAGTGATTTCCCCTAAGGAATACCCCCATATTCTTTATTGAGCAAGATTTTCCCCCTTGCTCTTTTTTTCAAATACAAATAAATGACCTTTCAGATTTTCCCCGATCCGAAAGGTCATTTACCCCCATTTTTCTTTTCCTGCCCAGCCCTTCTACAACTGAACATGGATTATACTGTAAAACAAATATTCCTATTTGTTTACATCCTTGGTTTTACTCTATACCTTCTATACAATATCTTAGAGATTACCTTTCCTGCTAACTAAAATCCTTTCTACTATTTTACTTAACACCCAAATAACATGGCACGAACGTAGTTAACCTCTCCCCTAAACTTCTTCTCCAGAATGACAATTATGTACTCTCCTCCACTTAGACATATTTTATTGTACAAAATCGAGTACATATCAAAAACTGAATATCATTTTATCAAACCAATCAGTTTCTTCCATGAAAATATTATATTCTACATGTGTAGAACTATACTACACTTGTAGAATGATTATATACCAATCCCATTCACATTACAACCATAATATTCACCAAATTACAACAAAATAATTATATAATATGACTATTTATCAATTTTTTACTACCCAAAGCACTCTATGAATTTATTCATATTTGCATTTTCATTTACTTTTTTTGTATACATGGTAAATTTCTTTACATCTATCTTGATTTTTTCCCAAAATAACATAGTATAAATCTATACTACATATGTAGAATAGAATATTGAGGAAGTGATTTTATGTTGCCGTCTGAAGCTGAATTAAAAATTTTATCATTCCTTTGGAAGCACGGATCATGTAAAGCAATAATTATTGCCAATTCATTTTTAGACGAATTTGGATGGGCAAAAAATACCACATATACTATTATCAAGCGTGCTGTAAAGAAAGGTCTGGTCATGCGTACAGATCCAGACTTTATTTGTACTCCTTTAGTTGAACAAAAAGATATCCAAATAAATTCCATTGATGGAATTCGGAAAATCTTTTTTGATGATTCTAATTTCGAGTTAATAAAATCTCTCATCAATGATACTAAATTTTCCAGCGAAGAAATCAATGAATTATATTCTCTTATTGAAAAAGAAAAGAGGTCGGAATAATCTTGATTTTTTTATTTATGAACCTAGCTGCAATTTGTATCATATTATCCATTGTTGTACTACGAAAGGTTTTTCTTTATAGAATACCATCTTTTGTTTTTGCAATTTCATGGACGTTGGCTTTTTTCAGATTAGTCATTCCTATTGATATTTCCACTGATTACAATTTCTATAATGGATGTTTTTACTTTATTCAAAATATCCTACATATACCATTATCCGGTTCTATATTTTCTAGTATTACGGATTTTGCAGTACAGTTAATACAAAATAAGATGTTCCTATTTATACTGCTTGCATTATGGTTCTCAGGTGTTTTTTATATAGGGAAAAAATTTGTAATCAATTTTTGGGAAACAGTAGATCTAAGAAAAACTTCTATTCCTATGGAAAACAAAGATGATATATATGAAATTTTGGAATCTTACGGTCTTTGTAAAAAATATCTGCTTTGTGAAAACGAAAATATCGTATCACCTGTTGCTTGCGGTATCCTGAAGCCAATGATCATATTCCCTAAAGATTTCTGTGACACTCACTCTGAAATTTCTGATCAGGCACTTTTACATGAATATATGCACTTGAAATATCATCACCAAGTTATTCAATATATTCTTGTTTTCATGGTTATGATAAATTGGTTCAATCCATTTATTTGGTTAATGTACCATTATATCAATCGAGATATGGAAGTTGCCTGCGATCGTGGTGCATTAAAGCTGCTTGGAAAAGAATATAGAGAAACCTATGCATTACAATTAGTACACCTGGTAGATAAAGACTATCATGAGCGTCCTAAACAGGTAGTCTTCTACAATAGCTTCTCAAAATATGTAATGAAAGAAAGGATTGTTGCAATAATGAGGTACAAAAAATTTTCAGTCACCGCAGCCATAGTTTCCACATTGATTCCTCTCGGAACCGTCAGTGCATTTGCTGCTAGCCCCAATTATATGTTTGGTTCTGACTTCCAATCTGGAAACTACGAAATTACAATGAATAGCGAAGTTGAAAGTGAAGTTGATACTCTTGAACAAACTGTATCATGGGAAGAACTTGCTCCATATGTTGTAGAAGATACAGAATCCCGTGCAGCTAGTTCTCTCCATATTATTGACTATAAAGTTGTCTACTCTAGTGTTCCTGATGTTAAATCAAGTGTCACTATAACAACTAAAAAAGACGGTTATACTTATAAAGGAACACTATATTTACTCATTCAGAAATGGATGGTTCCAAATGTATTGCCTACTATTCAGGTACACTCTATCGTCAATAACATAAAAAATAACCTTGGTAGAATTCCTACCAAGGTTATTTTTTTATTTTCTATTCTGTTATGAACTATTGACCATCTTTACTTACTACAAACACTTTGGTAAAAATATTACCAAAGTTAAAAAGCTCAATCTTATCATCAACGGATTGACAATCTATCAATTATAGATTACACTGAAAATATATCTTATATCTTTTTATTAGGAGCAGTCTGTCTTTTTTTTGAACAGGCTGCTGTTTTTTATTATGTATAAACCCAAGACATGAAAAGGCGTTCAAATTTTGACCGTCTTTTTTTGCTGTCTAAATTATGAAAGGAGAATAAAAAATGAGCCCCCATGAGAGAAAAAAGATTTTTTTACTGCTGCCGGAAATACTTGATGATACAAAGCAAATCACCTGCTTGACCACTGAATATTACTACCATAGCACAAATCCCGAAGACTATGTTCTTATCAATGTATATGAACATTTCCGTAATTACTTTGGGCAAAAAGGAGCTACTATCAAATCAATGGATATGCTTCCTGGATTTGATGAACTATGGTATTACAGTGCTTTTGGTATTTCTACGCCCATGAAATGTATTTTAACCGCAGCCAAGAAGTATGGCATACCTAAAAAGGATCTGCAACCACTTAACTGTAAGGACTGCTTTTCCACTGCTTACAAGGTGGCTATTAAGTATCATCCATACCAGTGCATGAAACAAGGCTACTGGGAAAGTTTCGTGAATGACCTCAATACCAAAGATACGAATCCACTCACTTCAAAATTGTTGGTTTCTATCTTTGAATACTATGAAAGTATTTTCCATGGTCAGTCACCTTCCGTTCCCAAGGATGATGTTTTCAAAGCAGAATTTCGGTTAGCCCTGAAATTTGCAGTATGGGTTCAGTCCCAAGAGGAGTTGTTTACAGAAGATTTTGATATAGCAAAAATCTCATCTTCCCCAACACCGATGTTACAAGCCCTAGTGAAAGGATTTCAAAAATTTTTTATGATATCCAGAGAGGAGTATGTTTATGAGTTTAACAAAAAGTTCTATGAGAAATTTATTACTTCGCAGAAAAGGAATTGGTGTAAAAGTTATTACTGTCACTGGTGAAAGCTTCTTTTTCTTTTACGAAGACTTTGATGACAGCAAAGGTATCACTCGTGCAAGAAAACATTTCAGATTTAACGAACACTTGGTTTTTTTCACAAACAAATGGGCACAGCAGTCAGCATTTGCTGAGTATATGGATCATTACAAAAAGTTGCTCTCCATTGCTGAAAATTATCCAGACGATATTGCCGTACAAGAAACCTTCCAGAACTACAAAAATTTTGTTATTGCTCGCTTACGACAATATACAGGATTTTCTACAAGAAAAGCAGCAAAACAGGTTTTGGAACAGCGTATCTCTTTTAACAAATTTACAGGGGTGATCTAAATGAAGTACGAAAAAAAATCGAAAGAAGAATTGAAAAATGAAGTTAAAAAACTATCTGAAGAACTGGAACAAAAATTGGAAAGTCTGTTCAGCTCCAATGAGTATGTTGAATTTCTTTCCGTCATGGCAAAAAGACCAACCTATTCTATGCACAATAATCTTCTGATTTATATGCAAAAACCAGATGCACTATTCTTAGCCGGGTATAAAACTTTCCTGAACACTTATGGACATCAGGTACAGCAAGGTGAAAAAGGTGTCCGTATCTTCGCTCCTGTACTGTATAAGAAGAAGAAAAAAGATCAGGATTTAACTACTGATATTCTTCCAGATACAAAAGAAGATAACGAGGAAACCTGTGTCGCATTCCGTATTGTGCGTATATTTGATATCTCACAGACGAAACCTGTGACTATCCAAGAAGATGGAGTTGAAACTATCTCTCCAAAAGCACAGAAACTCATTCGGAGCCTGCACTACATCACCTTATCCGATATCTATACAGAAGAAACGGAACTAGTCAAAACACTGTTTGACGCTATTTATCAGGTAATCCCTATCCCTGTCAAACAGGAGGATCTGTCAAAAAATCTTGGCGGTTATTTCTCATTTAGTAATAAGGATGATCTCCATATTGTACTCAATTCATCCTTTAATGCTGCAAAACTCTTGCAGACCATGTTCCACGAATGGGCACATTATGAACTTCATAATCCATTTGGTTTGACTAATCATCTAACCAAAAATGCGAGCAAATATGATAAAGAAATTCAGGCTGAATCCATTTCCTACGTTGTATTAAAGCATTTTGGCTTTGATTGCAGCAGTGAAGCTCTCAAGTATGTGGCAGCATGGTCATCGAAGAAAAACACAGATGATTTGAAAAAATCTCTTATGATTATTCAAAAACATCTGCCTTTATGATCAACGCTATTTCTGCTGTCCTGGAGAAAAAACCTGAACTTCCTGTAAATGAGATCCATTCTGCATAAAGGAGGAAAATATGAAATTCGTTGAAACATCGAAACTTAACAGAAACGAAAAATCTAAACTTTCAAACATTGGCTCCATTTCCTGGGGAAACCTCACAGAAGATGTCCAAGAAAAATGTTCAATCCCTGTTCTCTCCCCTACTACACTTTTTTTCCTGAAAAATAGTGTAACAATGGGTAACACTAAATTTGCAACATACACTTCTGTATGGGACGGTTGTCTGCAAGTTACATCATCCTGTATTGTCAATACAGATACACACGAAGTAGTCAATATCCAATTTTCTGAAATTGATTCTGAAAATTTGAACCATCTGGATTGTGAATATGTAACCTTCGACAATAAAAAGCATTCCGTCTACCGCAAATCTATTCAGGGGACAGAGAAGATTTTTTATCAAGACTAAATTTTGATGGAAAGACTTTGGAGAATACCAAAGTCTTTCTGTTTTGAAAGGAGAAGATTTTATGCAAACCAGATTAAACTATTCTATTACCTACCATGAGAACGAACATCTCGACCCTACTTCTTCCATTAAATGGCGTACCTATGAGTTTTATGTTTCTGAAGCAAAAACATCTCGTATCCACGAGTTCAATATTCATTCATTTTCCAGTTTTTTACAGAAACATGATGTGGAAAATCATATCTTTGGCAGTAGTACATGGAAAGAATGTGTAAGATGCAATGACACATCTGACTATCTCTTTATTTCTATACCTGTGAAAAATGCCACACACAAGGATATGATATACTCCCTTTATAAATCATGGATTAAAGACAATATAATTTTCCTAAAACCTCAAACGACAAGCACATTGAGAAAATTAGGATGGTGTGGATACCAGTTGAATCACACCACACAAAAAGTAAGCAAGTCTATATATCCCATGATATTCATTGCTACATTACTGATGCATGAGCCATATAATGTCGAAACCATAATTTCCTCAGCTAATAAAACAGTCGCTATATATCCAAAAACACAGCCACCACTTTTGGCAGATAATGTGTCAATTTTTATTGTACGGAACATGGCTGTCGTAGAAGAAGGAGAAGCAGTTCAATATCATCCGCAAATAGATATAGACACATCGAAAAGAGAAATCAAATAATGTTTACAGCAAAAATGTTTTCAAGTAATATATTAACAAGGAGGATTGGCTTATGAACAAAGATATCTATCCAGATTTATTACAACGGCTACTGATAGAAAGAAAAAAATTTGATCGTTCAGGAATCTATGCCTTTACTCAACGAGTAATGGCATATAACTCAAATAAGATCGAAGGTAGTACACTGACAGAAGAACAAACAGCGGCTCTCTTTGATAACGGTATGTTACCAAAATCAGACAGTTACTATCGAGCAAAGGACATTGAGGAAATGAACGGTCATTTCCTTATGTTTAATACAATGCTGGATACGTTGGATGAACCACTGTCAGAATCTTTGATCAAAAAATTCCATTATGAGTTAAAGTCAGGGGTTTTCGAGGATCGAGCCAATGGCTATGCTATTGGAGAATACAAAAAACGTCCTAACATTGTTGGTATGTATCCTACTGTCCATCCAGATAATGTACCAGAAGAAATGAAGAAATTGTTGGAATGGTATTCCATTCAACCCGTTTCTATTGAAACACTGGCTGAATTTCACGCAAGGTATGAGAGTATACATCCATTTCAGGACGGTAACGGAAGAACTGGTCGGCTCCTGATCTATCGTGAATGCCTAAAACATCAAATCGTTCCATTGATTATCAGAGATGATAATAGAATGGAATACCTGGCAGCATTAAAATCATATAGAGAGAGAAAAAGCCTTGATGATCTGATAACACTATTCAAATCAGAACAATCTTTTTATTATGACAAATGTTGTTATTTTATCTAGCACAAGCAACTTTGGTAGGATTTCTACCAAAGTTGTTGTTTTTATGATATATGATAATATAGAAATACGCCCAATTTATAATGAAAAGAGGAATTTGCATGAAAAAAATGTCCAAAATTATTTTTCCGGCTGCCGTCATCGTAGTTGCAGCGTCTTGTGCTGTAGTCACGTCCATCCATAAACCATCAACTACGGTAGATATTAACCAAGAACGTACCTCCCCCACCACATCAGTGCAGCCACTTGCAGACTTTACAAATGCGGCTAGTCTATGTGCCCTTTTTGAAGATATGACCGATATAGCTGCTAATACAATGGATATAAACAAAAAAAGACAACCTACATTTATGATTGTCCTCCTAATTATACAGGTGTTGATTCTGATATATTCGCAGAATTTGGAATGCTGCTTGAAAAAAATGGATATGAAAAAATCTATGAACAGTACGACACGGATCATGCACTAGTTCAATATGAATTATTGTACGATGACGTACATCTAATGGTATCGACGAACTGCTTGCCAGAATCTATCAGCCTAGATATTGTTGACTATAACCTTACAGAATAAAAATAGGCATCTCTTGTCCAAGGAGATGCCTATTTTTTGATCTTGATTCCACTTTTAGTACTTAGGTATTCGTTTCAGATAACAGGAAAATAAACTGAATAGCCAGCAGGTATGCGAATATTCCACGCTGTAAAAGAAATAATTTCGCACAGTGGATGGTTCAAGATATCCGCCCGATCTATAAATCCAAGAGAATCTTGTAAGATTTATAGTCAGTATCATTATATATTATTTCGACTACAAAGTAAATGAAATTTATTTGAATTTTATTGTAAATAAATGTAAAAATATGTCATATTGTAAAACCTATGATAATATTGTTCATATTGACAGGAGTTCAATTTTGGTGTAAATTTAGTATAAATAGTTCAAAATTGAATTATAAATGTTTCATATTTGGTTCTAATAATTCTAAATTGGTGTAAAGGGGATGAAAAACACAATGGGAAATGATTATATGAGATTTCCTTCCACTCAAAAAGAATTAGCTTCTGAAATAAAAAAGGCTTGTGATAATTATTTTGCAAGAAAAATAAGCAATGATGATTTTACAGAGCTACTAACTTGGTATGCAGATAAATTTCCACAACGATTATTTTTTGGCAGTTTGTTAAATCCAACTATAACAAAAGTGCTTGGGAAAAAAAGATGTGAAATTATAAACATAATCCTTGAAGATTATATCCCTAAGTCAGAGGAGGGATAATAAATGGATAATAAACAGGACAAATTATCTTTCCCTGATCTCTTACGAATTGAAGGAATCGGTTGCAAAGGATATGGTATCATTCCTAAATATGTAATGTTGGATACTGATTTGTCGATTGAAGCAAAATCAATCTATGCATATCTTTGCAGCTACTCAGGTAGTGGAACGACCGCCTTTCCTGGTAGAGAAAAAATTCTGTACGATTTACAAATTGGTAAAAGATCTTTCTACGCCCATTTTAAGCAGTTAAAGGATCAGGGCTATATAACCATTACTCAAAGTAAGGACAAGGAAACGAATCAGTTTGGAAACAATATTTATACCTTAGTATCAAATCCAAAAAATTTACATTACCTCCTAACAATCCAGAAAAGAATGGCTTATACAGTAAAATTTACTTTTCTGGGCTAAGATCTCTTGGATACGGAATGATTCCAAAAGCTGTAATGATTGATCAAAGGTTACCAATTAAGTCAAAAGGCATCTACGCTTATTTTGCTTCTTTTACAGGTGCCGGAAATCATGCTTTCCCTAAAAAGGAAACTATTTTATACCATTTAGTAATAAGCGAAAACACTTACTACAAATTTTATAAGATTCTGACACAGCTCAACTATATAAGCTCCGTACAACGCCATATAGGAGGCAAATTAAGTATAAAAGACTACTACCTTAATGATAAGCCAGATGAAGCAAATGCGGATACTAATATTATTGTCGCTGTTTTCAATCAGCACCTCAAAAACGAAGACACGGGTATTCAGCACCTCAAAACGAAGACACGGGTATTCAGCACCTCAAAAATGAAGACACGGATATCCAAACCCGCATAAATCAAGGCATTGGTATTCAGCACCCCAAAAATGAAGACACGGGTATTCAGCACCCCAAAAATGAAGACACGGGTATTCAGCACCCCAAAAATGAAGACACGGGTATTCAGCACCTCAAAAACGAAGACACGGGTATTCAGTACCCCAGAAATGAGCACACGGCAAATGAGTACATGGCAAATGAGCACATGGTAAATGAGCACACCGAAAATCGGTACACTAATAATAACAATCCTAATATTAACAATACTTATTATAAACAGTCTGTAAAATCAATCAATCAATCTAATAGCAAACAAAACAGAGAGATTGAAAGATGGAATAACACTGAAAGCAATAATATGTCTGAAGTGGAAAATGACGTCATTCGTTCAATGGTATATCATACATTGGATACCCAAAAAGAATTCCGTATGAGTATAATAGAGATCCAAGGGCAATGACACACGCAATACACTATTTAACTTCCTGGGATATCTATTCCGGCACAGGAATGGGGTCTGAGTATGAACAAGCCATTTATAATCTTTTCAATGCTGCTTTAATTGATATGTGTTGTAAACAGGATAAAATGTTTGTTCGTAATGCCTACGTTACCTATGCTATGGTAATTGATAAAATCAATGAAATCGGGAATGATACATCAGATATCAATGCTCCATTTTCTTTAGGTTCATTGATGTTTGACGTTATGAGTGATTATACAAAGGGAGTAGAAAAGTCTTCTATAATCCAAAATCCCCTTGCTTATATGCAGTCATGTATATGGACAAGGATGCAGACTGGAATTGCCGACGCCTATTCATTTATGCGACGTGATGGATTGATTTAATTATATTTGAAAAGGATGTGAGAAAATGAATGTAATTACGCTGTATTGTGGTAAAGGTGGTACAGGTAAGACTACCACTGCCACAAACTTATCCGCCGCACTAGCCCGTTACGGAAAAAAAGTCTTACTGATCGACGGTGACTGGCAAGCAAGTGCTACATATTCATTGGGTGGTAGACCTAATATCAAGCGACCGTCCATCGCAGACTTACTGCTTCAGCAGATAAAGATAAATGATCCTGAAAAATGAAAGAATTTGTTGAGTATGCAACAGTATTTATTGAACACGAAAACTTTTACTTTATCCCGGCAAATCCTCTTATGAATAATAAAGAGGTTCGATATTTACTTTCTGATCCTCAACGTTGTTATGTTTTTCGTGAGTTATTGGAACCACTGGATTATGATTATGTAATAATCGACATGGCTCCATCTATGGATATCTTTTTGGATCTGGCACTTAACGCATCTAATAGTGTTATTGTGGTCACAGGGATGGAATTTTTATCATACAGTGGTTTGGAAAATACGATGGGAATCATAGCAACCAATATAAAGACAACCAATCCAAAACTGAACATTATAGGTGTCTTACTGAATATGGTCGGTAAGTCTGGTTTATCAGACCATATTAGAAAGGCAACTATAAAACTGGCAAGGATGCGAGGTGTTCATGTATTTAACACTTTTATTCCTTTGCGTGATAATATTCGTATTAGTCCTATGAAGGGACAAACGGTTGTTAATGCACGAAAAAGCGTTGCACAGACAGCATATTTGGATTTGGCTGCTGAATTGATGTCTTTGCTGGAAAAAGAGTGAAAGGGATGATGAAAAGTGGCAAGACAGGATTTTAATAAATATTTGAATATCGAAGAAAATGACAATGAAAATAACAAGAGTTCTTTTATGGAGCTGGCAAGCCCTCAATTTGACATCAGTATGCCGTTCCGTAAAAACTCTGATAATATCACCATACAGGAAATATCGGTACAGGATCTAATCCCGTTCCAGGGCGAAACACCATTTTATGACTATACCAAAACGGATAAATTTCAGTCCCTTGTTCGTGATATTGATGATAATGGTATCATTACACCAATTACCGTTCGTGAGCTGACAAACGGGCATTATGAAATACTGGCAGGCTATCATCGTAGCCAGGCAGCAAAGTACCTGCACCATGCGACCGTTCCGGCGTATGTATATCCAGTGGATATGACTGACGATAAGGCAATGCTGGTACATTTGAACACAAACTTACTCAATGGCAGAGATACATTAAGTTTTTATGAAACAGTAAAAGCAATGATCGCCTACGATAGCACATTGGAAAATCTTAGGGGGCAAAGAACAGACCGACAAGATAATGGTGAGAAGTTCGACAGATATCTGCAACTTGCTGAGGTTTTCAAGATCGGTAACAAAACAACAGCAGTACAATATCTAAAAGCCGGAAAGGAATTGCCCGACGATATTCTGCACATGGTTGATAAGGGGCAAATTGCGTTTATTGTTGCATACAAAATGTTGCAGCAGAAAGCTGATTTCAGGGAAGAATTATTTGATTATTGCAGACAGGGTAATAAATTGACTGCATCCAAGTTAGATCAGTTGATAGAAGCCAATAAAGCGAAGATTCTAGAAACCGAGAAGTTCGTTATGGAACAGGAAGTAAAGGAACATAAACAAATTGCTAAGGCTATTCCTGCAGATATGGGATTTCAGAGTGCTTCAGAGTATGATCATACACATATTCCAAAGAGCGATGCTCCATTAACAGAGGGTACAGTTATAAAGATGCCAGATGCAGAGGTACCTACTACTGGTGCTAAGAATCCAACAAGTGGCACTTTAACCAGTAACGAATTTGACAATGTCCTGAAAGAAAGAAAGAAACACCAGTACATCACTATGAAGATTGATAAGGATGTTTTGCCGAAGAAATTTACTGAATTATCAGAAGATAAAAAGCAGGAATTGATTATCACTTTGCTGCGTCGTTGGGAAAATGAAGCATGATATTGACAATTAGTTCTGTATAGATTATAATTGAACCATATTTTATATCTTTTTATTAGGGTAAGTCTGTCTTTTTTTATCAAAGACAGACTTTTTTTATTTTATTATGTATGAAAACAAGTGAAAAGACGGTTATTACCACATGAAAAAGGCGAACACTATAAGTCCGCCTTTTTTTGATGCAGAAAAGGAGGGATCAAAATGAAAAAAAAGTGTTGTATGGATAATCAGATTGATATATTTGCTTATCAACAAACACAGTTACGAAGAAAAGAAAGAGAGCTAAAGAAAAAACCAAACAAAATGATGATATACCTTTTCGATACATCTTGTTTCGTAAGGCATATCTCATTTTGAAATGTAAGGGTGTTATTGTCAGGTCTGATATTTTGGAAGGACAAACGATTGTAAGCGATGAGGTGTATGAATCTCTTTACTTGAGAACATTACGCCAGATCCTAAAATACTGTCGGCGTTCTCTAAAGAATAATGATTTCGATGAAGTTTTGTCAGATATGTATGGTAAAGAATACGATTGTATGATGAAACAAAGAAATCGTGATTATGTTGATACAGCATAAATACAGACCTGGAAAGAATGATTGCGAAAATGAAGAGGAGGATAAAAATGGGAACAAGTATTAGAAATGGGGTAGTTTCCCCTCAGATCTGGGCAAGAAAGAGGAAAGAAAAGGTAATAGAACTTCTTGACTACTTGCAGCCTGCCAGAGTTGAGTATGCAGAAAATATTTTTGCAGGGGAAAAATATTTGACACAAACAGGTGAAAAAACAAAAGATTATTCCTATATTCGCTTGATGATTTCAGATGGAATCGGCAAACAAAGGAAGTCCGCACGATATAACTTAGATGTAGATACGCTCGTTGCACTGCGACGCCAGTGCGAGCCGTCAGTCAATTATAACCGTGATTTCCATTATGAAGAAGTGAAAAAGAATGATCGCAATGGACAGGTAACAAATCGAAAGGTTACTATCCATTATTCGTATTATCGTACAAAGAATGGTAAGCCGTTATTGGATAAGGATGGGAATAAACAAATAGCCGAGTATCCTTGGTATGTTGGTATCAATGAATCCATTGGTACAATCGATCCCAAAAATCCACAAAAACCTAACTACCATACAAACATCCAGGCATTTATCCTGCTGACGTCTATGGAGTATCAGAGTATGCTGGATAGTGCGTGTAGGTATATTGATGTGTTTACTATGACATTTGCTCCCAATCTTGTACGAGAAAAGAGAAAAATGATTGAAAAAGAAAGACAGGAATATTTGAAGAAAAAAGAGCAGAAGAAATGACAGCAAGAGGTGAACTAAATGAAGATAGTGGAGTTTTGGGGTTATTTCCAAAAACGCACATTTATCAATGGCGAATTTTCCGTTGCTGTCTTTCAGGATGCAATTACGAAAAAGCCATTTAAGGTAGTTGGAAGTGATATCCCTTGTGCGAGAAATATCAAATACCACTTACTGGGAGAGATTTCCATCTACAAGAAAACTGGTGAAGAAAGTCTGAAACTCATTGATTATGAGATTGCAGAACTGGATGAGGAAAGTTCTTTTGTTGAGTATCTCGCAATGCCGCCTATTAAGTTGAACAGAACACAAGGCAAAAAAATATATAAACTGTTTGGCAAAGATGCGGTTTCAATGCTGGATACAAAGCCGGAAATCATTTATAATGCTGTTTTCAAAAATTTGAAGAATGGGGATCAACGCTATAAACACTTAGTCAACGAGTGGCGTAGGCAGAGAAAGCTGCTGAAAATCACTTCATTTCTCGTAAAATTTGGGATCAGCAGGAAAAATGTAATGAAAATCAATGAAGAAATTCCGATAGAATATGACGATCTGGGGGCAGTCATAAGGGATAATCCTTACTACCTTATGAATGTTCCAGGCGTGCATATTGATATCAATGTCTGCGATGAAATAGCCAAAAGAATCCATTACCCGTTGGACAGCCCTGAACGCATTAAGGCAGGTATGAAGTATGTACTGCGTGCAGCAATGCAAAGTGGGAATATGTTCTTATATTCTTCAGGCAAAAAAGGACTTGTGGAATTGGTTTCAAAACAAATTCATGTTGAAGGTTCTGAGGTTGCTGCTGTACTTAACAAACGACCCAAGGGCTTTGTTCTCGAACAGGATAAATCCACTGGAAATTACAGAGTATATTTAGACTATGCTCACAAATGGGAGGTAGGCTTAGCAGAAAAAATCCATCGTTTTCTTACAAAGAAAAAGGAGAAAATTATGGATGCAACAGAAGTTGAATCCTTTTTGAAAAAGTACCAAAAAGAAAATGGATTTACTTTAGCTGCCAAACAAAGTGAAGCTGTATATGCTGTTGCAGAAAATCCCATTACGATTATCACTGGTGGAGCCGGGACTGGTAAAACCACTAGCCTAAAAGCAGTATTGGCGATGCTAGACGCATCCGGGAACAAAGAATGCTGCCTGTTGGCATCAACGGGTAAAGCAAGCCAAAGGCTATCAGAAACGACAGGACGCATGGCAACAACTATCCATAGTTGTATTGCCTGCGATGATAGCAGTGAGGAAAGTATTTGTTATAGCAGTGGTATTGAGTGCGATACTCTTGTTATAGACGAATTTTCCATGACTGACTGCAAGATTGCGTATCTGTTATTTTCAGCCATTATTTCCTGTAAACGTGTGGTTATCGTTGGCGATGTGGAGCAGTTACCCTCCGTCGGAGCAGGGAATGTATTGAGAGATTTGATAGAAAGCAATCGTGTACGGGTTGTTGTTTTGGATGTTATCCAACGACAGGCTTTGGATAGTCCAATCGTCGCAAATGCACAGAAAGTGCTTCGAGGTGAAAGTGATTTTTTGTATAACGCTAACTTTAAGTTTATTGAAGCGAAAAATGTAGAAGCTGAGAACTATATTGTAAATCGTTATGTAGATCTGGTAAAAGAGCATGGTATGGCTTCTGTCCAGATTTTAACACCGATGAAGAAGCGTGTATGTGGTACAGCCCAGCTTAATGCTGCGATCCAGGAGAGATTATTTCCGTCACTGCGGAACGAAAAATACCGCATTGGAGATAAGGTTATGAACACAAAAAATAAGCATGACATTGGTTTGAGTAATGGCGATATGGGATATATCACAAATATTGTCGATGATGAATATACTATTGAGTTTGATTCGGGACAATGCCTGTCTTTTACAAAAATCGAGATGGAAAATATGCAGTTGGCATATAGTATAACGATCCATAAAAGCCAGGGCTGTGAATTTCCCTATGTGATAATGCCGATTTTAGACGAGCATGGGATTATGCTATACCGTAATTTACTATATACAGGAATTACTAGAGCAAAGGTCAATATTGAGCTTGTTGGTTCCTTGGAAATGGTAAAAAAAGCCATTGATATGGTAAAAGTGGTAGATAGAAATACTATGCTGGCAAAAAGGTTACAATTTGCAGCCATTGTTTTTGACAAGAAAAAAGTATCGTAATGAAAAGAAAGAAAAGGAGAAATGATTATGTCTGATATGAACGAAGGTATTTTCAGTGGAAGAATTGCAAAAGTTGAAGTAAGAAGAAATAATGATCTGGTGATTGCCAATCTCAAACTGGCAGTTAATTACTATGATAAAAAATCTAAATCAGAAAAGCCGTTGTATATCCCGGTTACAGCCTATGGAAAAGAAGCAGAAGCCATTGAGAAGTATACAAGTGTTGGTGACCAGTTACTTATTAAAGGTGAATGGCGTCCAAACGAATGGCAAAGTAAGAATGGAGAAAAACACTATGAGTTGAGATTGTCTGCAACCAAAGTGATTTTCGGAAGAAAAAAGGTGATAGAACTGGTAATGCTGTCCCTGATCCTATGGCAAACATGCCGCAGAATATGGGACAGAATATATCATTCAATCCAATGGACAACGTTTTGGATGAGGATGATCTGCCGTTCTAAAAATTGAATAATGTGAATGAAAGGGAAGACTGCATTATAAATGGGGTCTTTTTTTATTTGCAATGAGGAGATGTAGCTTATGAGTAGAGTTTTTATTCCTGATATTACCATTCTAACCAAGGAGGAATGGCGGGAACGAAGAAAAGCTGGGATCGGCGGTTCGGATGTAGGTATTATTCTTGGAATGAGTAAGTACATGAGTGCATTTGAACTGTTCTATAACAAAATTGGTTCATTCGTAGAAAAAAAAGAAACAGAAGAATCAGAAATCACAAAAGAAATAGGTACTCGCTTAGAAGATTTGGTTGCAGATATTTTCCAAAGAAAGCACCCATCTATCCAGGTTGTAGAGGATAACACCATGTATCAACATGATAAGTATCCCTTCATGCTTGCTAATTTCGATCGTAGATTGATTTTGCCGGATGGGAGAGCTGCGATATTGGAATGTAAAACGGTGACCAATTCATCAGAATGGGAAAGTACAGATTTCTGTCAAGGTATTAATGGGAAATGCCCACTGACCTATGAATATCAGGTGCGACATTATATGTCTGTGGCAGATGTAGACCTTGCGATTGTGGTTGGTTTGGATTTATTGACAAAAAAATGCTTTTTTGTTTATGTATTTCGAGATTTGAAAGTAGAGCAAATGATGATTGCAGCAGAAAAAAGATTCTGGGATTTGGTCGAAGCAAGAAAATTGCCTACTTACGATCAGTTATTCCAGAATTTATCAAAAGACGCAAGGGCAGATGCGTTCAAGCGTTTTTATGGTGCGAATCATGCAGTCAATTATTATGTGCAGCAGAAAGACGAAATTGACATATTGAATAGGATCAATGAACTTATGACTATACAGCAATATCATTCTGCTGAGATGCAGAATGCAAAAGAAGAAAAGGAAGAATTGGCAGTACAACTTTTCATGATGTGCCAGAGTAGGGCAGGGAAAAAACCTGATAGGGTCGAGCTGAGCCGTTCAAATGGTGAAATCTCGGTCAATCAATATATTTCTATTTCCAGTGGCACAGTTGTGAATTTTAACAGTGCAGAATTTATCAAAGAGTATAATAAGGTTTTTGATAATTCACTGGCAGAAGATATTGACGAAACAACAGCAATATTGTTATGTCAACGAGATATGCCTGATCGTCTTGGGAAATTTATAACGATTCATAACAAGAGTGGGAAATTTTATTTCTCAAAACGAAAAACACGAGTTGAAAAGCCAAAGAAAAAGAAGATTGTTGAAGATTAACTTTGGTAGAAGTGTTACCAAAGTTCAGAATGAAAAAGCAAAGTCAACTTTGGTAGAAATGTTACCAAAGTTCGGAGTGAAAAAGAAACGACAACTTTGGTAGGAATGTTACCAAAGTTCTAATTATGAAAGGAGAATTTGTAATGAGCGAAAAAGAAAATTAGATATGAAAATGTTTGATGGTGTCAATACATTCAACGGGATCGACCGTAACAATTTAGTTGTAGAAGATGAAACTGGTGTATTTGTGCCGATTGTTGTTAAACAATTATGGTTCCGCAGTGTTTACAAAGATGGCTGTATTAAAAGCCATCTTGTTACTCAACTTGACGAAATTACAAAGACAAAGTTATGTGTCTTTGCCGCAGAAGTTTATGCGAATAAAGAACTGCTTGCAGTAGGGCATGGTTCGGCAACTACCGAAGAAGATAATTTTATCGAAGCCGCAGAAAGACGTGCTGTAAATAAGGCTCTGAGCAATGCTGGATTTACTTGGCATAATGGAGATTTCAGTAATGATATGGATGTTGTGAAGGCTCAATTAAATATCTACAACAGCTTTATCAATTCTTATCCATTTGATATTGCAGATATGCAGGTGGTTCAGTTGTACGAAGATGCACTGGTAACAATTCTGCCGGAAGGATATGGTGACGATAGTGGAAAAACCATCGCTGCCATGGACAAAAGCCGAATGGAAACTATTGCAAAGAACTATGCAATCATCAACACAGGCGAGCTGTTGGTCAATGCAAAAATTAAGTTTGTGTATCTGTATCAATATCAGTCATTGCAGGGAGAAAAAGGCAAAAAGCCGGACGAAACATCTGGTGAAACACTCCCCGATATGGAAACAAATGCTGAGGACTGTAAACCAAACAAAAGAGGGACAAGGTCTGGTAGAAGAACAAAAGGAAAAAAACAAGAAAACAATCCAGATCAGCCAGATAACCCTGTGACTGTGACGGAAGAACAGCCCATGGCGGAAGAACAGCCCATGGCAGAAGAACAGCCCGTGGCAGTGGAACAGCCTGCGGCAGAAGAACAGCCTGCGGCAGAAGAACAGCCCATGGCAGAAGAACAGCCTGCGGCAGTGGAACAGCCTGCGGCAGAAGAACAGCCCATGGCAGAAGAA
>BBZU01000030.1 GCA_001304995.1 Clostridia bacterium UC5.1-1D10
AAAAAGATTTTATGATGACGTTGCTTGTGTTCAGTTTTGAAGGTGAATCCGGCTGATTGGAGACCGAATTATATAGGGGTATAGTTCAGTTGGTAGAGCGTTGGTCTCCAAAACCAAATGTCGAGGGTTCGAGTCCTTCTGCCCCTGTTTTTTCTTAACTTCATATCTTAGGAAACGACAATTGCCAATTAATTTGGCTCAGTAGCTCAGTTGGTTAGAGCGCCGGCCTGTCACGCCGGAGGTCGTGGGTTCGAGCCCCATCTGAGTCGTTTTGTGGGAGTTTAGCTCAGCTGGGAGAGCATCTGCCTTACAAGCAGAGGGTCACAGGTTCGAGCCCTGTAACTCCCACTTTTTTATGGACAGGCATTGTCCTAAGAATTTCCGGTGATGATGCGCTCAGGGGACACACCCGTTCCCATTCCGAACACGACGGTTAAGACCTGAGCGGTCGATGGTACTTGGTGGGAAGCTGCCTGGGAGAGTAGATGGTCGCCGGAATCTATGGGTCACTAGCTCAGTTGGTAGAGCACTGGACTTTTAATCCAGGTGTCTCGGGTTCGAGTCCCGAGTGACTCATTTTTTTATGCGCGAGTGGCTCAGTGGTAGAGCATCGCCTTGCCAAGGCGAGGGTCCGAGTTCGAATCTCGTCTCGCGCTTTTTATTTCGGGAGAGGGTAAAAAAGAAGTGTAACTTATGTTTGACGCTTCTTTTTTTGTATGAAATTTTGATTTATAAGAAAACAAAAATAGCTGGAATCTTTTTTGTCTGAAAGATCCCAGCTATTTTTTTATGTGTATAACTTTTTTAATATTTTTATTTTTCCGCAGCGATGGTAACGGTAGTGCCATCTTCAGTCACGTCGTAGCCTACCAGCCATTCAAAGGCTTCCGCAGGCACATACATCGCACCATCATCAGCGATATAAGGCGCAACGCCTAATGTGCCAGGAGAAGTCATGCCAACGGCACCAGGAATGGTTGTAGTGGATACATACAGGTCTTTGCCTTCTGCCAGATCCATGGAGCGTGTATCACTTTCCAGTGTGGCTGTACGGCTGTCACGATCCCATGTAAGAGTCAAGCCCAAAGCGTCGGCTGTTTCACGCAGAGGTACGCAGGTTACATCGTCTTTTGTGGTCAGCCCGGATTTGCTGTATGAAATTTTCGCAGGAGATGCTGCTGTTTCTGTATCTTCCGCAGCAGGAACCACAACCAGACGGTTTACACCAGCCTGAGCAGGATAGCTTTCTGCAACAGCTTCGTACCATGTGAAAATTCTGTCGCCTTCCTTCAGATCAGCCAGATCAAAGGCGCTGTTATCTGCATAGGATGTTGCTGTGGCATCTTTGGAAACAGTAATATACAGGCCGCCCTGGTCAGTGGTGATACGGATGCCGTTCTGGGTGTTTTCTACCGCCTCTACGGTGTGGAAACGGGCACAGGCAACATCCATAGGCATATTGCCTACAATGGCTTCCACAGAGGTCTGTGGAGGAATGCTCATGGTCATAGCGGGACTATGATAGAAGTATACGCCGTCGCCCACTTTCAGGTCATTGATGTCCATCTGTGTGCCTCTGCCGCTGTCCAGGCACAGGGTATCTTCTGATACGATATAAATCACTGTCTGATCCTGCACATCTTCAGCAGTGATGGATTTGATGACGCCGTTTTCTTTGCGGATGTCAGTGATTCTGCCGTAAGCCAGATATCGTTCCGGCAGAGCGGGAATGGGGGCTTCTGCGGAAGGGTTTTCAGCAACAGGTGCCTGGATTTCCTGGGCAAAAGCTGTTGTGGTACCGCAAAGAAGAACTGCGGTTAATGACAAAGCTGTAATGACATTTCGTTTCATAATAAGCAACCTCCTTTTGTTGTCGCGATTTTTTATGTTTTGTTTCCGATGTTTTCTGTTTTGTTTGACGGAAGGAAAAAAGAAAGGTTTCATAAAAAGGTAATTTTTCAAAAAACAATAAAAAACCTGCTGGCATTGCCAACAGGTCAAAAGCGGATGACGGGAATCGAACCCGCCTCTAAAGCTTGGGAAGCTTTCATTCTACCAATGAACTACATCCGCAAAGTTCATGGTTAATTATACACGGATTTTTTCGGGATGTAAAGTCCTATTTTTCTGACAAAAAATTGCGTTTTTTCCCTTGATTTTTCAGACTGTGAATGTGTTCCATGGGCATACTAAAAACACAAATTTGAGAAAAAAACGAGGTCAAAGCAATGGAAAAATTTATTGTGCGGCAAAGCGAAGCTCTTCACGGCACGGTGCGGATCAGCGGCGCGAAAAATGCCGTTTTACCCATACTGGCAGCTTGTCTGCTCACGGAAGAACCCTGCACCATTACAAACGTCCCTCCATTGACGGATGTTTTGGAAATGGCGGAATTATTGAAAGAATTTGGTGCGAAAACATCTTATGACGGACTTACGGAAACCATTAAGATTTGCAGCGAAACATTATCCAATCAGCAGGCAGCAGAAAAAAATGCCTGTGCCATGCGGGCGTCTTTTCTGGCGGCAGGGCCTTTGCTAGCAAGATGTCATCAGGCGGCGCTGCCTTTGCCCGGCGGCTGTCCCATTGGCAGCAGACCGGTGGATTTGCATTTGAAAGGATTTTCCATTATGGGGGCAGTCCATAAACTGGAGCATGGGGTAGTGGAGCTTTCGGCAAAAAACGGCTTGCGTGGTAAACGGGTCTATTTGGATTTTCCCAGTGTGGGTGCAACAGAAAATATTATGATGGCAGCAACGCTTGCAAAAGGCACTACCACCATTGAGAATGCGGCAGCAGAGCCGGAAATATGTGATCTGGCGGATTTTCTGCGAAAAATGGGGGCGGAAATTACTGGGGACGGCACAGATACCATTGTCATTCAAGGGCAGAAACGGCTTCATGGCGCCACACACAATGTCATTTCCGACCGCATAGAGGCAGGAACATTTATGACAGCAGCCGCTATTACTGGCGGTGATATTTTGTTGGAGCAGGTACGGCAGGAACATTTGACACCTGTCATTGCCAAATTGACAGAATGCAATGCCAAAACAGAAGTGACTTCGTCGGGACTGCGGGTGTACCGGAAGGGCAGACTTCGTCCTATACAGCTGAAAACCATGCCTTATCCCGGTTTTCCTACGGATATGCAGGCGTTGTTCATGAGTTTGGCAGCTGTCACAAAGGGCACCAGCGTTATCACGGAAACGGTATTTGAAAACCGGTTCATGCATGCGGCAGAATTGCAGCGTATGGGGGCAGATATTAAAATAGACAGCCGTTCTGCCATCATTGAAGGTGTGGACAGCTTGACGGGAACCAGCGTCCGTGCCACAGATCTGCGGGCAGGTGCAGCCTTGATTTTGTCGGCGCTGGCAGCCAGAGGAGAAACGGAAATCAGCGATATTTACCACATTGAACGAGGGTATGACCGCATTGAGGAAAAACTGCGGGCTTTGGGCGCGGATATCCAACGTTCGAAAGATTCGTAAATTCATAAAATGTTTACAATTTATTCACATACAGTGGAAGAGAGGGTGCTATACTGTTAGGGAAAGATACAGTTAGTACCCTAACATTTTTATGGAGGTGACAGGATGCAGCCGAAAATTTCCTTTTGTCTGGAATGGAAAATGGTGTCCAATCTCATGCGGCACAGCGCCAATGCCTGCACGACCTGTGTGGAGGCAGCAAATCTGACGGGGATGCAGTTGTTCATATTGGAGTATCTCTATCAGCATCAGCAGCAGGATGTATTCCAGCGGGATCTGGAGGCGGAATTTCATGTGCGCCGTTCTACGGTGACAGGGATTCTCAAAGGCATGGAGAAAAAAGGTCTGATCCAGCGGTTGTCTGTGGAAGAGGATGCCAGACTGAAACGGATTGTTTTGACTTCTCAGGCAAAAAGCCTGCACCGGGAAGTAGAAATGGCTGTGGCGCGAATGGAAGAAATCGCCCTGCGGGGACTATCAGAAGCAGAAATTGAAGTTTTTTGGAAATATTGGAAAAGATGAAAGCAAATCTGCAAGAAGATATGCTTACATACGAAGAGCAGAAAGGCGAGTGAATGTATATGGAAAACCAGAAGAAGCCGTTGATTTATTACTGGCTCATTGCCCTGGCGGTAATGTTTGTCATCAACTGGCTGGTACTGCCCATGTTTGCTAATAACACGGTGCAGGAAGTAAGTTACAATGTGTTCTTGGACGAATTGGGAGCAAAGAATATCGATCAGGTACAGGTCAATGAGGATGTGATCTATTATTCCCTGAAAGAAGATACCAACGAGGAACCCCAGACAATGATTTTCCCTGGTCAGCAGCAGCATGAAATGCTCTACTGCACCGTACGGATGCAGGATAATATGCTGGTAGATCGTTTGTATGCGGCTGGGGCAAACTTCTCCGCCATTGAGCCCAAAGAAGTTTCGCCATGGATGAGTTCCCTCATCATGTTCCTGCTGTTCTTCCTGTTCTGGCGGCTGGTGTTCGGCAGAATGATGAAAAAAGGCGGTTTTGGTGCCAACGCCATGGCTTTTGGCAAGTCCAATGCCAAGGTTTATGTAAAAGCCCAGACCGGCAAGACATTCAAAGATGTGGCAGGACAGGATGAAGCGAAAGAAGCACTGAAAGAAATCGTAGACTTTTTGCATAACCCTGCGAAATACACCAGCGTAGGTGCGAAAATGCCAAAAGGCGCCCTGCTGGTAGGCCCTCCGGGTACTGGTAAAACATTGCTTGCCCAGGCAGTAGCTGGGGAAGCCAATGTACCTTTCTTCTCCATTTCCGGTTCTGAATTTGTGGAAATGTTCGTAGGTATGGGTGCGGCGAAAGTTCGTGACCTGTTCAAACAGGCGGGGGAAAAAGCACCTTGTATCGTATTCATCGACGAAATTGATACCATCGGTAAAAAACGTGACGGCAACGGCATGGGCGGCAACGACGAAAGGGAACAGACCCTGAACCAGCTGCTGACAGAAATGGACGGTTTCGATGCCACAAAAGGTGTTGTCATTCTGGCAGCTACCAACCGTCCCGAAACACTGGACAAAGCCCTTCTGCGTCCCGGTCGTTTCGACAGAAGAATCCCTGTGGAACTGCCTGATCTGCAAGGACGAGAAGCTATTTTGAAGGTTCATGCGGCAAAAATCAAAATGGAAGACAACATCGATTTTGGTGCTGTGGCAAGAGCAACCAGTGGTGCTTCCGGTGCGGAACTTGCCAATATCATCAACGAAGGCGCTCTCCGTGCGGTGCGTATGGGTCGGGATAAAGTAAGTCAGACAGACCTGGAAGAAAGCGTAGAAGTGATTCTGGCAGGCTATCAGCGGAAAGGCGCAGTCATTTCCAAAGAGGAAAAAGCCATCATCGCATACCACGAAGTTGGTCACGCGCTGGTAGCGGCTCTCCAGAAAAATTCCGCACCTGTTCATAAGATTACCATTATCCCCAGAACTTCCGGGGCATTGGGTTATACCCTCCAGATTGACGAGGGCGAAAAATTCCTTATGAATAAGGAAGAAGCCTTCAATAAAATTGCCACACTCACCGGCGGTCGTGTAGCGGAAGAAATTCAGTTTAACTCCATCACCACTGGTGCCTCCAATGATATTGAGCAGGCAACCCGTATGGCAAGAGCCATGATTACTCGTTACGGCATGAGCGATGAGTTCGGCATGGTGGCTCTGGAAACCATCAATAACCAGTATCTGGGCGGCGATACCACATTGGCTTGCTCCAATGAAACAGCAACCCGTATTGACGCGGCAGTCATTGCTATGGTGAAAGAAGCCCATGACAAGGCATACCAGATCATCAGCAGCCATAAAGACAAGCTGGATGAAATTTCTGCTTATCTGTTGGAAAAAGAAACCATCACCGGCGAAGAATTCATGGAAATTCTGGAAAGAAAACCGGAAGAAACAGCAGAAGAAAATCTGGAAGCATAAAACAGCAGAGAGAGGATGCAAATCCTCTCTCTTTTTTTGTTTACAGGAGAAAAGGGGCACAATTTTGGGCAGCGCACATAATATAAAATGAACACAGAATCGATAAAGGAAAAGAGGGGAATGCGTATGTATCGAAATCCCGATGGAAACGGGCGCCGCGGCAGCGGCTGGTACGGCGGATTCGGCTACGAGCCTATGCCCCGGAATACGGGAAACAGCGGCGGCTGTTATACAGGCGGACAGAATGGATATACCGGTCATTCCTGCGGCGGACAGAATCAGAACCGCTGCCGTCCTGACTGCAATCCATGGCATCCGGATTGTAATTCTTGTAATCCCTGCAATCCCGGCTGCTGGCCGGAATGCTGGCCCGGGTGTTATGTGGTAGTCATCACTGGCGTAACTGGGCCTACTGGCCCCACAGGCGCGCCAGGCGTGACAGGTGCCACAGGCATCACAGGCGCGGCAGGTATCACAGGTGCCACAGGGCCTACCGGTGCAACGGGCGCAACAGGCCCGACAGGTGCAACAGGTGCCACCGGAACAGGCGGCGGTATTACAGGCCCCACAGGTGCAACAGGTGCTACCGGAGCAACGGGTGCAACCGGAGCAACGGGCGCAACAGGTATTGGTATTACTGGCCCTACCGGCCCTACTGGTATTGCAGGGCTGAGCATCACCGGCCCTACCGGTGAAACCGGGCCCACTGGGCCTACTGGCCAAATTGGCGCAACAGGCCCTACTGGTGAAACCGGGCCCACTGGGCCTACTGGCCAAATTGGCGCAACAGGGCCCACAGGTGAAAGCGGCCCTACGGGTGCAACAGGTGAAACTGGGCCTACCGGCCCCACTGGCGAAAGCGGCCCCACAGGAGCAAGCGGAGCAACGGGCGCAACAGGCGAAACTGGCCCGACTGGCCCCACTGGCGAAAGCGGTGCCACAGGCGCAAGCGGTGCAACCGGCGCAACAGGTGAAACTGGCCCTACCGGCCCTACTGGCGCAACAGGTGAAACCGGCCCGACCGGCCCCACAGGGACACCAGGGCCCTAATCCCTGAGAAAGGGAAAATCCCATGATTTTCTGAAACACGTAAAAAACCGGGAATCCATATTTGTTATGGGTTTCCGGTTTTTCTTGTTTTGTATATGTTTTTGTTAGAAAGATTCCAGATAAGCGGTACCTGCCGCGACAATCTTTACATGTACAGTCAATGTCAGGGAATGCAGGCATCCATCTTTCCAGTCAGCGTCGATGTGCATAACGCCGCCGGGCTGTTTCAGTCCCAGAGAAAGGGAGCTTTGTTTTTTAGCTGCCAGAGCCGCACCAAGGGCTGTTGTACCGCTGCCGCAGCCGCGCTCCCATACGAGAGAGGCGTTTTTGACGCATACCAGCGGTTCCAGTGTCATTTCTGTTGCGTCAAAGAGCAGGATGCCAAAGGCCTCTTCAGTAATCTGATTTTCCCATGCTGTTACAGCCTGTTCTGCCTTTTCCCGTGCCTTTTCGCCCCAAAGAGTCTTGGGAACAATGATGTGGGTGATGCCCGGCAGATAGACCGTTTCCAGTTCATAGGAAAGGCCGTTCAGTACATAGGTTTCTGTGGCAATCTTTGTAGGCAGAGGCATGGAAAGCTGTCCCAGATAGCCGTCAGCTTCTTTTTTCATATGACAGTCAATGAGGCTGTTTGCGCCGGATACTTCTAAGAGAAAGTTTTTTTCCTCGCCTGTTTTAGGATGTTCCTTGGAGAACAGGTATGCCCCCAGCGAAAGGGTGGCATTACCGCAGAATTCTCCTGCCATCATTTGCAGACGGACGCAGGCTTCTTTGTTTTCCGGCTCCTCGATGTATCCCGCCTGTTCCGCGTAAACACTGCCATAGGCAATGAGTGCCTTTGCCACTGCCAGATGCTGACTTCTGGACACAGGGCTTTCGATGAGCAGTGTCATGTTTTCGTTTGGACTTACTTTCACAAATTGGAGTTCCATATTGCCTCCTTATGCCTGGAAGCGGCTCAGGAATGCTTTGGTACGTTCCTGTTTGGGGTTGTTGATGAGTTCTTTGGGTTCCCCTTCTTCCACAATGACGCCGCCGTCCATGAAAATGATGTGGTCGGATACGTCACGGGCAAAACTCATTTCGTGGGTAACGATGACCATGGTCATGTGTTCCGCTGCCAGTTCTTTGATAACCTGCAAAATTTCCCCTGTCAGTTCCGGGTCAAGGGCGGAAGTAGGTTCGTCGAAGAACAGGATTTTTGGTTTCATTGCCAGCGCGCGGGCAATGGATACACGCTGCTGCTGACCGCCGGAAAGCTGGTAAGGGTAAGCATCTTCTTTGTCCGCCAGACCCATTTTCCGCAGCAGTTCTCTTGCTTCGGCGTAAACCTCGTCTTTGGGGCGCTTGCCGATGAGGATCGGGGGTTCTGTGATGTTTTTCAGTACGGAATAGTGAGGAAACAGGTTAAAGTTCTGGAACACCAGACCAAAGTGCTGTCTTGCCTTTTGCAGATCGGCTTTGGTGCCGTAAACGGATTTGCCTGTTTTGTCAGCTTTTGCTGTGTATTCTCCAAGATAGATCAGGTCGCCGCCGTCCATGGTTTCCAGCAGGGTTGCACAGCGCAGCAATGTGGATTTACCGGAGCCGGAGGGCCCGATGATGCTCACAACTTGTCCTTCTTCCACGGAAAGGGAGATGTCCTTGAGGACTTCGTTGTCCCCGAATTTTTTTATTGCAGTGATTGATTTCCAGTAATTTCATGGCTGCCTCCTTAACGATAATAATTCATTTTCTTTTCGATCTTATCCATCACAAAGGCAACGATGCCGTTGAAGATGAAGTAGAACACACCAGCGATGATCAGAGGCATGATGGTGGTCTGTGCCGCAGAGATCTGCTTTGCGATGGTGAACATTTCCGGATAGGAAATAACGAAGGCAAAGGATGTATCTTTGACCAGTGTAATGGTTTCGTTTGTTACAGGGGGCATGATCCGTTTGCACATCTGAGGGAATACGATGCGCAGGAAAGTCTGAGCTTTGTTGTAGCCCAGCACAGTAGCTGCTTCATACTGTCCCACAGGAATGGATTCGATGCCGGCACGGTAGATTTCCGCAAAGTAAGCGGCATAGTTGATGGAGAAAGCGATGATGACCGCAGTGAAACGGTATTCATTGGTGATGGGAATACCGAAGAGGTAGTAAGGGCCGTAGTATACGGCGAAGAGCTGCAGCATCAGGGGTGTGCCACGCAGAATGGCGATGAATACTTTGATGATCCACTGGATGGGTTTGAAGAAGAAAAAGCCCCCTGCAAACCGTGTGCCCATAGGCAGGTTTTCCGCCTTGCCTTCTGCGGACTGTGCCAGTTTCAGCTTTTCAATCAGAGTTTGGGGTGCCAGAAATTTCAGAGGCGCCCATTTAGACATGCGTCCGAAGGTTACCAAAAGCCCCAGAGGCATGGAAAATAACAGTGTCAGGAAAAAGATTTTGCAGGAATCCAGAAGTCCCACAGCCAGTTGTTGTGTGATGTTCATAAGGGTTTGTGCATCCATAAAATTGTTTCGTCCTTTCTTTGTTTTGGCGTTTTCACGCTCACATAAGAAAACGGGAAGCCCATTTCTTTATGTCAGCCTCCCTGCGCGGACAAAGGCTCTCAAAAGAAAGACAGTATCCATAAACAGGGAAGAAGCGTGCGGAACATCGTCCGCACGCCCTTGTATTGTATCATATTTGATTATTCTTTGCCAAGGCAAACCATCTGATCCAGGTTGTAATCTGCGTAATTTGCAGCGATTGCATCAAATGTGCCGTCTGCTACCATTTCGTCCAGTGTAGCCTGTACCTGATCTCTCAGTTCTTCATTGCCCAGTTTGAAGGCGATGGCATACTGTTCTGTGGACAGAGGTTCTTCCAGTTTGCGGAATTTATCGCTGTGGTTTGTCAGCTGATACTGTGCAACACCGATGTCAACGGCGATGGCATCAACGGCACCTGTTTCCAGGCTCATGAATGCGCTGTTGTAATCGGGTGTCTGTTCCAGAGAAGCGAAAGTAGCTGCCAGAGCCAGGTTTTCATCGTTGTCTTCTGTGTTGGTCAGAGCTGCCAGAGCGGAGGAACCAGCCTGTGTGATAACAATTTTGCCAGCCAGATCTTCTTTTGTCTGGATGTCAGAATCCTGACGAACAACAAATACGATGCTGTTGTCTACATAGGGTTCGGAGAAAGTATATTCGCTTTCTCTGCCTGTCATGGTGAAGCCGTTCCACAGACAGTCAACAGTGCCGCCTTCCAGTTCCATATCTTTGGAGCTCCAGTCCAGAGGCTGTTTTACCAGTTCCCAGCCGTTGCGGTCACAAACTTCCTGAGCCAGATCCAGGTCGAAGCCAACATATTCGCCGGCGTCATTTTTGTAGCCGTAAGGGGGATATTCTGCGTCAAAACCTACTGTAAATGTGTTGCGTTCCGCAGTATCTGCGCCGTCAGTTGCAGCGGGTTCTTCGTTGCCGCCGCCGCAGCCAGCCAGTACACCAACGGACATTGCCATAGTCAAAAACAAAGCAAGATATTTTTCATACTCCAATCTCTCCTTTTTCTATTGATTTTTTCCCTAAAATGTTTCATCGCTGAATTCTTTATCATTTTATCACGTTATCAGACTAAAGTAAATTGGTAATACTCTTTCATTTTTTGGAAAAAAATCAAGCTATCATTGGTAAAGCTGAATAAAAAGACATTTGTTTTTATAGAAATGACGAAAAGGCAAAATATTCCCATGGCTGGTTTTTTTTGCAAAGAAAGTAGGGATGGCTGTTTCCGAAAGAAAATCATTCCCATGAAAATAGAATAGCTGGAACCCTTTGTGTTGCAAGGATTCCAGCTATATGTGTGTACTTATGAAGCAGACCTCAAAAGAGAGGGGTGCTAATCATATTTTTAGAAAGACGATCAATCTTTTTCCGCGTCGATTCTGGTAACTTCGCCGCTGCTGTTCAGCTTCAGTTTGATGATAAAATCGGTGCCGTCGCCGTCATCATATTTATCATCCAGATCGTCATAGTCTTTTGCGTCGCCGTATACATCATCATCTTTGTCAAAGTCCTTAGACAGATAATATTTTTTGCCGTCAACTTTGATATAGCTGGAGGAAATACCATCCAGATCGCCTTTTACTTCCCGTTTGGAGGAAGCGTAATCAGCTTCGATTTCGGTGACTTTGCTCTTGGAGCTGTTGAATTTCAGTTTGACCTCAAAGTTTTCGTAGTCGTTGAAGGCTTTGATGAGTTTGGAAAGGCTGTAATCATCGTCTTCCAGTGTGACTTCCACATCGTCGTCCAGATCGTATGTGAATTTATCGCCATCTACCAAAATGGTGATTTCATCCTCATCAATGGCACGCAGTTCCCCTTTATCCGCTTCGGTGTTTACGGCCACGATCTTGGAAACCTGTTTGTTCTTGAAGGAAAGTTCTGCGCGGATGTCATACTCTTTATATTTATCCTTCAGGTCGTCAAAGTCAGCGGATTTGCCGTTAAGGGTTACGTCGATATCGTCTGTGTCATCCAGCAGGTCATAGGAGAATGTATCGCCTTTATCGTTTTTAATTTCGATTGTACTGCTGCTGAGTCTTTTGATGATGCCTTTGGATTCGCCCATGGATTCCTCAATGGCAACGATGTCGGTGACATCATCATCACGGTTCAGTGTCAGGGAAACACGGTAAGATGTCTTTTCATGGTTTTCTTTCAGGAAGTCAATGTCTTTGCTCTTACCGTCTACTTTTACATCTACGTCTGAATCCAGATTATAGGTATAGGTGTCACCCTGAGCTTTGATGGTCAGTTTTCTGGATGTAACGTCTGTCAATACGCCGTTGACTTCATCTTCTGCGTAGTTAACAGTGATTTTTGTAACCGCATTTTTTGCTGTTTGTGGTCAGTGTTACATAGAAATCTGTATCATCATAGTGCTTTTTCAGATCACTGAAGGAATAGTCTGTCAGTTCGTCTTTGACATCTACGTCGCTGTCCACATCATAGTCGTAGGATTTACCGTTGACTTTGATGGTCAGTTCGTCATCGTCCAGATCTGTCAGCAGACCGGATTTGGGATTGTCATTTTTGGTTGTGGCATAAAGCTTTGTTACTTTGTCATCGGCGTTGAGATAAATGGTAACGCTGAAGTCATCGCCGTTGTCCAGTG
Organism: Clostridia bacterium UC5.1-1D10; assembly: GCA_001304995.1. Taxonomy (GTDB): domain Bacteria; phylum Bacillota; class Clostridia; order Lachnospirales; family Anaerotignaceae; genus Anaerotignum. The sequence goes on from BBZU01000030.1 coordinate 12,145, forward strand.
CGCTGTAAATACGGGAAGGTGTGGTGGATTTATCATCCAGATATACCTTCACATCGTCTGCCATGGTATATGTTTTTTCTTTGGAGCCGTCTTTGACAGTGATCTTGTTGGAAGTCATGTCTACCAGGTCAAAGGTCTGTTTAGAGCCAATGCCGTTGACGGATTTTGTTACAGTGATGGTCTTGATATCGCCGTTGGCATAGGACAGGGAAACGCTGTCACCAGTGCCGATTTCGGAGAAGTCGATTTCTTTGCCGTCATAGTATGCTTTGGCGGTGCCTTTTTTACCGAACAGATTCAGACCTGTACCAGTGTTGGTTTTTACACTGCAGAACAGGTCGCCGTTTTCCAGTACGGAAACATTGACAATGGTACCGGTTACAGAGCCGTTGGAGGGTGTTTCCGGTTTGGTGGTGGTGCCGCCAGTGCTGCCAGTGCTGCCGCTGCCGGTGAGCAGTTTATATGTCTTTACAGAAAGGACTGCCATTTCAGAGCGGTTGATGTTTACTTTTGGATTGAAGTTGTTGTAATCATCACCCACCATGATGTTTTTGTCATAGAGCAGATCCAGATAGGGCACAGAGGCCTTGGAGATGGAGCCGGCGTCTTTGAAGGTCAGTTTCGCGTCCATATCTACGGTATAAACTTTTCCCAGCGCTTTGCCGAAGATTACGCCCACATCTTCTCTGTTGGCGTTCTGCTGTGTGTTGCCTTTCATGAACTTGGTCAGGTCGTTTGTAACCAGAATGCCTTTGTCCAGCGCGTATGCCACAGCGTTATATGCCCAGGAAGGGATCTTGTACGCATCCATAATGGGTTTCCATTTTGTGATGGTTTCGTTTGTGACATCCTGTTTGTAATATGTTTTCATGATGGAGTACATGAGCTGAGTCGCTTCGCAGTAAGTTACCTTATTGCGGGGTTTGCAGTATTTTTTGCCATTTTCGGTGTAGCCGCTCATGAGCCTAAGGAAGCCGCTTCGTCAATGAATGTAGCGGCACCGGGCCAGGGTACTGTATTGATATCCGCAAAGGTAGAGCCGAAAGCAACAGCATTTGTACTGCCCAGTACAAGGGCGGCAGTAGTTGCCAATGTAAGGAAACGTTTCATATCTAAAACCTCCCATTCCTTCTCAAAATATGAAATATCCTAAATTTCTTATTTTTCTCACAATTTGTAAACGCCTTGTGTGTATTCAGGCGACATTTGTAGGACACGATCCTACTATTACTATACCATGAAAGCGCAGAAAACCCTTTTCAAATTTTTTAAGTTTTATAAAAAGTGTGTCAAGATTCCGTAAAGATTTCCAGATTCTGCTTTTTTTCCAGCTGTTTCAAATACAGTTCTTTTTTTTCCGCAAAATCCGCTGGCTGATGTACAGGCTTTTGCAGCAGATCAAAGAGGGTGCCGGCCAGTACTTTGGCAGTGCGGATATAGCAGTTTTCTTTGTCAGCAATGGTGAAATTGTCGTTGTGGAACTGTCCCTGGATGCCGGAAAAGCCCATCTGCACCGCAGGCAGCAAAAATCCCAGATCCCCAATGTCGCCGGAAGCACCGGAAACCACATTCCGCAGAATCTGATCTTCCTCACAGAAAAGCAGCATGTTTTCCAGCACCATTTCGTTCATTTCCGCAGACTGACGCAAAGGCAGATACCCTGGTGTGGTTTCTGTTTCGCAGCCTAATCCCAACGCAGCGGCGCAGTGACGGATGCACTGTTCCACCTGTTCCTCCGCGGCAAAAAGGGTGGCATTGTCGTTGGCACGGATATAGGTTTCCATAACCGTGCGGTCAGGAATGATGTTGACGGTGCCGCCTCCTTCGGTAATGACCGGATGGAGCTGTAAACCAGCAGAGGCGGGGAAACGGTCTTTCAGAAAAGCAAGTGCGTTCTGTGCCAGTACAGCGCCATGAAGGGCGTTTCTGCCCAGATGAGGCGCTGCCCCAGAGTGGGACGCTGTCCCTAGAAAAACGGCTTTTTTCGCCAAAAAGCCTGCCAATGTAGAATTGATGTCAAACAGATAATCTGTTTCGCCATTGGCGTGGGCAGAAAGAACACAGTCCACATCATCAAAATATCCTTCGGCAATCATATTCTGTTTGCCGGAGCGGTAGCGGATCTTGCCTTCGGCAATGCATTGGTCACGGAAAGCAAAGTCAATGAATTCTTCTGCCGGTGTAAAGAAGAAACTGATGCGACCGCTGTTTTTTTCGGAAGACCGCAGTCAGCCAGTGCCCGGATCAGTGCCAGAGCCAAAGTTGTCTGGATGCTGTGCCCGCAGGAATGGACAGTGCCGTTTTTGCTTTTGCAGGGCAAGGCGTCCATGTCGCTGACAAAGGCAATATGGGGAGAACCGCTGCCCAAAGTGACCCGAATGCCTGTCATGGCAATACCAGATTCATAAGGGATGTTCCATTGATCCAACAAAGATGTGATGGCGGCGGCAGTTTTCACTTCCTGAAAACCCAGCTCCGCACAGTCAAAAAAGGTGTCGCCCCAAGACAGAATTTCTGCCTGCCGCTGGTCGATGGCAGCAAAAAGAGATTCTTTTTCATGATTTTTCCTCCTTATTCCCATTCCAGTGTCATACCAACAGAAACTTCCTGTATGGGGGAAACGGCATGAAGTGCCGCCCGCACAGGAAAAGCCGTGCAGTGACAGGGGTAAAGTGCGGGAATCTGTTCTTTTGCCAGAAAATCAACGGTTTCTTGGCTCCGCTTATTTTCTTCCATCAGATGCAGTCCGCCCAGAAGCCCCAGTACCTTTGTTTTGCCCGTGACAGCTTTGGCATACTGTATGATGTTGCAGATACCGGCGTGAGAGCAGCCGGTGATGATGTAAATGCCTGCGTCTGTCACATAAGCCAGAGCTGTGTCATCATCAATGATGTCGGGAACAGTCTGTCCGTCCAAAACCGTTTCGCCAATGGCGTAGGCAGGCTCAAAATCTACGGTATGGGGAATTTCTCCCAGAAAAACCAGGTGATCTGTGAGCCACAGGGGTTCTTCGGTAAATTCCAGAACCGCTTTTTTCTGCAATTCTTTCATAGATAAAGGACTGCCAATGTCCATGCCGTTCCACTGCTTAGGCAGCAGGGCATGGGGATGGGCAATGAGCCGTGGCTTTTTGGAAAAAGGCAGTGCCAGTAGATCAGGCAGACCGCCGGTGTGATCGTTGTGCCCATGAGAAAGCAGAATGGCATCTGCTGTGGTCAGATCAATGCCCATAGCTTTGGCGTTTTTTAAAAAAGCGTCAGAATAGCCCGTATCGAATAAAAAGCGTTTGCCATCTGCTTCCAGCCAGTAAGAAACGGCAGGTTCCCCCAGATGGTAAACGTCGATTTCTGTATGATTGTCCATTAAAACAGTCAGTTTCATGGAAGTCCCTCCTTTATGTTGGGGTTGTGTATGACTCCATTATAAGGAAAAAGAAGGGAAAATACAATTATGATAAGGACGTATCGAGTAATAGACGGAAGAGGGAGGGGAAAAGTTCCGGGAAAAAGAGAAAAGTGGAATGGAAATAATAGGAAAGAGGGGGTGGGGAAGGGAAAATAGGGGAAGTGATTTGGGGAGGTTACGGCCCAAAACAAAAAAACACCATGCTTTCGCATGATGTTCTTTGAATTGCGAAGAGGGGCAAGCACTTTGCATTGCAAAGCCGCCTGTGATGTCCTCGTAATCTTCGGGGGGCAGGAATTTGAACCTGCGAAGACCCACCTCATCAGAAAAAGGCGTCTGTGTTTACCATCCTCCGACCTTGCGCTTTGTGCAACGAGGGGAATGGTGCAGACGGATTTTTCGGTCTTTTCCAAAGGAAAAGAGATTTCCTTTCTTACATGGTCGTCTGCTCTCCTTCCCTTTGGTCAGTCGGCACACTCCCTGTTTCTTCGCCTTTGGCTGCTCCCTTCATCTGCCACTGGCAGCGGTCACACCCAAAGCCCCGGGAACCCGTCGGTCGCAGTCCCAAAACGAAAAAAACACCATGCTTGTGCATGATGTTCTTTGAATTGCGGAGACAGGATTTGAACCTGCGAAGGCCCACCTCGAAACATGGTCGTCTGCTCTCCTTCCCTTTGGTCAGTCGGCACACTCTCTGTTTCTTCGCCTTTGGCTGCTCCCTTCATCTGCCACTGGCAGCGGTCACACCCAAAGCCCCGGGAACCCGTCGGTCGCAGTCCCAAAACAAAAAAACACCATGCTTGTGCATGATGTTCTTTGAATTGCGGAGACAGGATTTGAACCTGCGACCTCCGGGTTATGAGCCCGACGAGCTACCGGACTGCTCTACTCCGCGTCAATATTAACTTCAACAGACAATATATCATGAATAGATGACTTTGTCAATATTTTGGGGGAAAATTGTATGAGATTTTTATACGCCGTCTTTATACATGGTTTCCAGACGTTCTTTGCATTCTTTCCAATTGGGCATCCACTCTGTCAGCAGAGCATAGAACCGTCTGCTGTGGTCAGCAAAGCGGAAATGGGCCAATTCATGGTAGATGACCTGACGGATGCAATCCGGGTCTGCCTTCATCAGCTGGAGATTCAGGCGGATACTTTGGGTTTCCACGGTACAGCTGCCCCAAATGCTCCGCATGTTCCGCACCTGTATTTTGGGATAGGGGATGCCATAGTCTTTTACTTTGGGATAGATTTCGTCCAAAAGTTTCGCAAATGTCCCGGCTGCCTGTTCCCGGAGCCATTCCAAATATTCAGACCGCAGTCCCACGGAATCCGTCTGGAATGTGGACATATAAATGATGTTATCGGAACGCTGAATCTGCCGCAGTCCTTGGGCGATATGGAGGGTATAGGGTTCCCCTAGATAATACAATGTCTTGCCGTCGTACATGGCGCCAGTAGGCTGTGTCATGCGGATTTTTTCCACTTCTGCCAGATGGTTGATGATCCAAAGGGCTTTGGACTGGACAAATTCCTCAATGACAGAAAAAGGAACTCGTTTGGCGGCGGATACAACCACCTGTCCATGCTTATTCACCCGCAGGTTGATATACTTCACGTCTTTGCGGATCAGTTCGTATTCAATTGGAATGCCTTCATATTCTATGGCGTGCAGTTCCATTGCAAAATCTCCCTTTTCCTGAGATAGTTTTCCCACAAAAGGTGGGTTCTATCCCATTTTTCTATGATACTATATCACGCGAAGGCTGAAAAAGTCCAGAAAAAACGGGAAAATCCTTCCAGTTCTGACAAAAACAGAAGGCATGCGCCTTTTTTTGACAAACAGGTACATGCCTTTTGTTTCCTTAAATATCTTCTGTTTTTTTCACAACGGGAATCCAGATTTCAAATACGGAATCCGTCGGGTCTGCGTTATAATAGACCTCTATATCTGCCCCTTTGCCGTATGTGTAGCCAGATGTGGGGAGCCATTCCGTAAAAATTCGTTTCTCCAATTCCTGACATGCTTTTGGCATGGCGCCTGTGCCGGGAAAGATGGCCCATGTGGCAGCAGGCAGTTCCAGAATTTCCAGAGGCGGTTCCGCTTCTTTGGAAGTGCAGACGCCAATCCAGTATTTCCATTCTTCTTCCTGACAGGCGGAAATCCCCAGCACCGCAGGCATTTCCATGATGCCCATCAGTTTCGGCAGGATATTGTCTGCCACGGTTTTTTGCCAGAAAGCGGGAACAATCTGGAAATTTTTCTCCATGTCTTTTTCCAGAGGTGTGTAAATCCCCGCAATGCGCAGGGGGCCTTTTGCTTCGATACGATAATCCAATGCAGTCACTCCTTTGACGGTCATTTGAAACCGAATGGGCGGGAAAGCCTTTAGGGGCGCGCCTTTTGCCTTGGCTTGGGATGGTGTGATGCCGTGGATGCTTTGAAATGCCCGTGTGAACGCCGTCGGAGAACGGTATCCGTATTTCAGCGATGTATCTATGACTTTTGTGCCGCTCTGCAAATCAAAGGCGGCTTTTGTCATTTTCCTTCGGCGGATATATTCCGAAAGAGGCATATCTGCCAGATAGGAAAACATACGCTGAAAGTGAAAGGTTGTACAGCAGGCAGTTCTGGCAATGTCATCCAGAGAAATTTCCGCTGTCAGGCTTTTTCCAGCATTTCCAGGGCTTCGTTCCATTTGTCGATCCAGTCCATGTGGTTTCCTCCTTGTTTGTCTTTGTCAATGACAGTTTCAGTTTACATCAAAAGAGAGCTGGTTTCCTCGCAGTTTTTGCCTCTTTGGCAGAGGCACTTTTTTTCAGGAAATAAGCCACTTTGTAATAAGGAATGGGAAATCCCATGGCTTCCAGCTGACGGGCGATTTTCCGAGGGCCAAGACCGCTGGCGTTCTGTTCCTGTATGAACTGGGCAATCTGGTCGGTGATTTTGTCGTCAGGAGCGACGGATTCACTGCTTTCCGCTGTTTCCGGCTGTTCCGCGGCTTCAAAGGGAATATGCTCCATATCCACTACTGTGGTGATTTCTGTTTTTTCACCAATGTCCTCAATCAAAGGGGAGGAAGCGTCGATGCTGTAATTAATCACGTCACGCATCTGACGAATGTTTCTGGGATATACGGCGTTGAGGATGGCGTGTTTCGCTTCCGGCGTGAAAATCACATGATAGCGGATATGTCTGGCTTCCCAAACGGCGTTTTCATACCGCATGACAAAATGGCGGAAGAGATTTTCTTTTTCCGCAAGAGAACGCTCCCGCAGGGCAGGCAGGTGCATTTCGTATTGGGCAAGTCTTTGGTACAATTCCGGCAGGAAAACCTCGTGGAGGTTTTTGGTGGAAGCGGCAATGACAATGACGTTGATGTCGATTTCCTTGGTGTCACCGATACGACGGATTTTGCCGGACTCGATGGCTTTTAATAGAAGGTTTTGATAATTTTCGATGGTGTGGGCTTCATCCAGAAAGAGGATGCCGCCGTTTGCCTGCTCGAACAGCCCCTTTTTCTTTTTGGAACCGGTGTAGGCGCCTTCCACAGAGCCGAAAATTTCCATGGCGGCAATGTCCGGGTTGGTGAACTGGGCGCAGTTGATTTCGATAAATGGCGCGTTTTTGCCAATGACGCCAATCTGTTTGGCGTAGTTATAAATGAGGTTTGCCAACATGGTTTTGCCAGTGCCGGATTCTCCTGTGATGATGGAGTGACGGGGGCCGCCCAGAGAGCCTACAATCTTTTTGGCCTGTTTGTAGATATTCTGCATGGTGCCCATGTGGACAACGTGCTGGAAATCGGCTTCGGGCTTTGTCAGGCTCACCTGCATTTCCAGATGTTTGATCTTGCTGTTGAGCTGGTCGATTTCCTGAATGTCCTGAAAGACGGAGTAGGCCCCCATGAATTCCCCATCCATAAAAATAGGATAGGAGTTTACGATGTATTTATTGGGCGGCACCAGATGGATTTTTTTATCCAGAATGGGACGATGATTTTCTAACACTGTCAGCAACACAGCCGCAGGATAAAATTGGGAAATGTGTTTGCCGATCATATTTTCACGCTTTTGATTCACATAATTTGCGGAAATATCATTCACATAAACCAAAATACCGTCCGTATCTACTACATTTATGCCATCATTTGTGTGATCCAGGATTTGATGAATCAAATTGGAAGAAAAAAACAGCTCTTTTGTCAATTTCATGGGCCAATACCCCTTTCATTTTGTTAGAAAAAGTGTTATAATACAAAAAGTTACAAGCATTCTAACATTTATTCTGACAAAAAACCAGCGAATTTTCCAAAAAAAGTGTGAAAACTAAAGGAAATTATCGTTGGCACGGTTTTTGCTCATATAGTTATTTGTTAGAATAATAACAAAATTATTGCCGA
>BBZU01000031.1 GCA_001304995.1 Clostridia bacterium UC5.1-1D10
GTTTTTATAGTTGTGGGCCTCGTCCACGAACAATCGGTCCACTCCCAGCTGCTCAAAAGTTACCACATCGTCTTTTCGCCCCTCGGCTTGCAGCTTTTCCAGTCTGGCTTCCAGAGACTTTCTGGTACGCTCCAGCTGCTTGACCGTGAAACGCTCGCCGCCGCTGGCCTGCACCTCTGCGATGCCCTCAGTGATCTCGTCGATCTGGTCATAGAGAAGCCGTTCCTGACGCTCCCGGCTGATGGGGATACGCTCAAACTGGCTGTGTCCCATGATGATGGCGTCATAGTCCCCAGTGGAAATACGGGCGCAGAACTTCTTGCGGTTATGGGTCTCAAAGTCCTTTTTGGTGGTAACTAAGATGTTGGCAGAAGGGTAAAGGCGCAGAAACTCCGACGCCCACTGCTCGGTCAGGTGGTTTGGCACCACAAAGAGAGATTTCTGGCACAGCCCCAGGCGTTTGGCTTCCATAGCAGCCGCCACCATCTCAAAGGTCTTGCCTGCGCCTACCTCGTGTGCCAGCAGAGTGTTCCCGCCATACAGCACATGGGCGATGGCGCTTTTCTGGTGTTCCCGCAGAGTAATGGCCGGGTTCATGCCGCCAAAAGTGATATGGCTGCCATCATACTCACGGGGACGGGTGGAGTTCATTTCTTCGTTGTACTGGCGCACCAAAGTCTGGCGGCGCTCCGGGTCTCTCCAGATCCAGTCCTTAAAGGCTTCCCGGATGGCCTGCTGTTTTTGGGCGGCCAGGGTGGTCTCCTTGGCGTTCAGCACACGGCGCTCTTTTCCGTCTGCGTCCTCTATGGTGTCATAGATACGGACATCCCGCAGGTTTAAGGAATCCTCCAGAATCTTGTAGGCATTGGCACGGCTGGTTCCGTAGGTGGTGTAAGCTGCCACATCGTTGTAGGAAACAGAAGATTTCCCCTTGATCTGCCATTCAGCGGTAAAGGAGGAATAGTTGACCTCGATGCTACGCTGGAGGTAAAACGGGGTGTTGAAGGTCTCATACATAAACTGCTGGATGTACTCTTTGTCGATCCAGGTTGCGCCCAGACGCACCTCGATCTCCGATGCATCCAGGTCTTTGGGCTGGGCGGCGGTAAGGGCTTCCACATTGACTGCAAAGGAAGGGTTCTGCTGTGCCGCACGCTGCGCCTGACGCAGTTTGCGGCGTACATTGCCGGAAAGGTATTCATCGGCAGTCACATAATGGGGAGTGCCATCCTGCTCCAGTTGTCCCGGTACACGGAAGATCACGCCTTGCAGCTCTCCGGCCAGTTCTTCTTTTGTTTTTCCGGCAAGCTGGCTCATATAGCCCATATCCACACAGGCTTTTTCCGAGATGGACACCGCCAGTGCTTCGCTTGCCGTATCCACGGCAGCCACCGCCTGATGGGGCTTGATGGTGCGCTTGGTGAACATATCCGCCTTGCGCTCCAGCTTTCCGTCCTCGTCGATGACTTCCAGCGCACAGAGCAGGTAATAGGAAGAATCATCTGCATAGGCCAGGCGATTTGCACGGTCATTGATGAGACCGTATCTGGCAGAAAAGCTGTCATAGAGCTGGTTCAGTTCCGCCTGCTTTTCCCGAATGGTGCTGTCAGGAATCGCTGCGTCCATCTGAAGGTCGATCAGCTCCTGCACACAATCCCGCAGTCCCACCAGACCTTTTACACGGGCTTCGGCAGTGGCATTGAGGTCAGGGCGCACCATGCGGCTGTTTTCCCGGTAGTACACCTGCCCGTCCACAATGGCATAGGAATAGTTCTTCACATCGGGGTCGGCGGGAATAGAGGTGTCAATGGCTTCGCCTTCGCCCAGCTCCGGCAGCTCTGCCTCCTGATAAGTGCCATGAATATACTTCACGGCATCATGCAGCTGGTCGGAAAGCTCCAGTCCCTCGATGGGGTTCACGGTGTAATCCATGCCGTGGGCGGTGCTTACCGGCTCCTGTCGGCCCAGCACCATTTCCGGGTGGTCGATAAAATACCGGTTGATGGCAAACCCGTCCTCCGTCTGTCCGGTCTGGGTCCATTCCGGCACGATGTCCAGCGGTCGATCCCTCTTTTGGAGGAAGATGATGTCCGATACCACCTCGGCACCGGCATTCTTTTTGAACGCATCATTGGGCAGACGGATGGCTCCCAGCAGTTCAGCACGCTGGGCAAGATAGCGGCGCACGGTGGAGTCCTTGGCGTCCATAGTATAGCGGGAGGTCACAAAAGCCACCACACCGCCGGGACGCACCTGGTCCAGTGCCTTGGCGAAAAAGTAGTTGTGAATACTGAAATTCAGCTTGTTGTAGGCTTTGTCGTTGACCTGATACTGACCGAAAGGCACATTGCCGATGGCAAGGTCAAAGAAGTCACGGCGGTCAGTGGTCTCAAAGCCGCCTACTGTGATGTCCGCCTTGGGATAGAGCTGCTTTGCGATACGCCCGGAAACCGGGTCCAGCTCCACACCGTACAGACGACTGTTTCGCATTTCCTCCGGCATCATACCGAAGAAGTTGCCCACACCCATAGATGGCTCCAGAATGTTGCCGGTCTCAAAGCCCATGCGCCCCACTGCTTCATAGATGGCCTGGATCACCGTAGGGCTGGTGTAGTGGGCGTTCAGGGTGGAGCTTCTGGCGGCTGCATATTCCTCCGGGGTCAGCAGTTCCTTTAGCTGGGCATATTCTGAAGCCCATGCTGGTTTCTCCGGGTCAAAGGCGTCGGCAAGACCGCCCCAGCCCACATAGCGGGAAAGGACTTCCTGCTGTTCCGGTGTTGCCTGTCCGGTGGTTTCCTCCAGATATTTCAGCAGCTTGATTGCTTCGATATTGGCCTGGAACTTGGCTTTCGGACCGCCTTCGCCCAAATGCGTATCGGTAATACGGAAGTTCTGTGCATTGCGGAGCAGGTTTGCCTTGTATTCCTCATAAGAGGCTTCCTCGGCAGCTTTGGCATTGGGGAAGGTCTGCCACTGGCCGTCGATCTGAATGGAGACCGGGTGTTCGTCCAGCACTTCCTCAAAGGTTTTCTCCGGCTCTGTCACAGGGGCTGGCGGCTCCGGCTCATTGGTTCGCAGGGTCTGGACAACCACATCATAGGGCAGATGGTTCTTATCGCCCGGATAAACGGCTACGGTCTCTGAATGGAAGGCCGGGGCTTCGGCAGCCGGTTCGAAGTGTTCCTGTCCAAAACCGTCCAGCTGACGGGCATACATCCCGCGCAGCAAAGGCGCAACCTCATCCCAGCGGAAATACAGCATAGCCAGACGCTTTTCCTCTGCGTCCATGACTTCCAGCTCTATGCCCTGTGCCGTGGTACGGTAATCGGCAATATCGCCGGTCTCCAGATCCAGCGTCTCGATCTCACGGGGATAGGCTCTGCTCAGCCAGTAGGCGATCTCGCGGTTGCTCCTGCCGGATTGCAGCAGCGTGGAAAGCTGCTGTTTATCCGCTTCATCCATCAGTCCACGAGCCAATACATCCCGCAGGTCCTGATCTGCCTTGTCCGGGTCAACGGGAAGAAACTCGGTATAGTAAGCATTGCGGCGGTCTGCCCGAAGCAGCTGTTCAAACTGTTCTTTGTGTTCTGCACGGTAGATGGGATATACCATACCGGTGGGCAGAAGCTGCACGGTGTCATCCCGCAGCTCCGTGATCTGATAGGCGTCATCCTCGATATACACGGTATCTCCCACGGCATAGACCGGGGTAGCAGGGTCATAGGAGGTTCTTTGCGGAATAGGGCTGCGAACGGCATCATATTCCTCATCGGAAATGGAAACCTCGGAAGTCTGTGCCTCAGCAGCTGCAATCTGCTCTGCATCAGACATTACCTGCTGGATAAACGGGTCATTGTCCAGTTTTTCCGGGTCTGCCACCTGGCCGTTGACGATCCCTCTTTCCTCCAGGGCTTCCCGGATGGCGATAGGGTCGATGTTGTCAAAACGGTCCTGTTCTTCTTCGGTATAGAACCTGTCCTCCTGAATGAGCTGGGCAAGCCTGCGCTGTACCTTGGGCCAGGGCAGCTGCGTTTCCTCCGGGCTGCCGGCACGGACAACAAACAGGCTGTTACTGCCGCCGTATTCCTGAGCCAGCCATGCGGCGGTGTCTTTCTCCCTTGCATGATCCTTCATATAGCGGACAACGGCGTGTTTACTCTCGATATTGCCGTTCCATGCACAAAGGGCAGAATCAATATCTTCCTGAGAAAGAGGGCGCAGAAGCTCATGGAGCTTTGGATAGGTTTCGTCGATCACTTCCCGGTGCAGTCGCTGGCGGAACTCCGGCACATCCGAATAGAGGCGGATCAGCTCCATATCCTTAGAGCCAAGGACCGCACGACGCACAGCGGCATTTCCCTCAATGACAGCATTCTCACGGTCAGAATGACCGCAGGCATTGCGGTATGCACTATCCTCGGAAATGGCGGCAGTTACCACGGGCTTATACTGCTCAAACTGCTCCCGAAGGGTAGGCTTTGGCGTTTCTTCCTCCACCTCCGGCTGCTGGGCTTGGATGGCATCTTTTTCTGCCAGCTCTTTTTCCTTCTGGAGCTTATCATACTGCGCCTGTTCCTGTTCGGTAAGATAGCGGCCTTTCTGGACAAGAGAGGTAATGCGCTTGGCAACCTTTTCCCAGTTCAGATGAACATCAGGGCAGTCCTGCTTTTTATAGTGCAGTCCTTTCCCGTCGTGATCTTCGCCACTGTGTGTTGCGCCGGACAGGGCATGAGAGCGACCACCAATGCCATACTCGTCTTTGAGGAATCTCACTTTTTCCTTATCCGTATGGTTTTCCATGAAGAACGCATAGATACGGCCTTTTCCTCCGGCAAAACTGCTGCCGCTGGTCATGGCGGTGTCGATCTCATCCTCGGTAATGAAGTGCTGGACGGTTGGCACTTGGGAAAGGTCAGAAGTAAAAGTTCTGCGGGGCAGGTCAAGGTCTTTCAGGTTCTCCCAGATCTCTCTTGGTCTGTGATAGTGAAAGCGCAGCAGGTCACGGTCCTGCTGATAGGCGGTCCAGAAGGCGGCGTATTCTTCCTTAAGGGTCTGGCGGAAAGCCGGGTCACTCAGCTGCTCCGTCAGGCGGCGGGTCTCCTCCGGGAACCCATTGCCTTTGATCTCTGACAGGCAGGACAAATATCCGGCTTCTCTGGCTTCCTCACTGAGATCGTGATATAGGTTCCAGAACTTTGTGGCAAGGAGGGAGCGTTCATAGCCTGCCACTTCTGCAAGCTCCACATTGGAGGCAAACTGGCCGCTCTCCAAAAGCTCCCCGATACGCTCTGCGGCGCTCTCCCAGGAAATGACCTGGGCAGACCTGTCATAACGGACAGACTTCCCATGGGAAAGATGGATGCCATCCTCGGCATACCATGCGCTCACACTGCCAAGTCCATTGCCGCCGTGGTACAGCGTTTTCAGTATCTCGGCAATCTCAGCGGTGGTTTTCTGCTTTTCAAATGCTGCAACCACACGCTCCCTCTGGCGGTCTGTATTGCCGCCCAAACGCAGCACATGGTCGATGTCATTTTGGGCAAAAGAAAAAGCAGAGGATGTATGCGCTACATTCTCTGCTTCATCTATGGATTGGATCTGTTCCGCTTCGGAGAGGAACAGGTTTAGGGTCAGCTGTTGATAAGCTCCGCCATCAGGATCTCCTCTGCCTGGGCTTTGCAGGTGTTCATCAGCCCCACCCACTTCATGGGATCGCTGGCTTTCAGTTCCTCTGTGGCTCCCGCTTCCTTCGCCAGCTGGGGCATCATCTGCTCCAGTCTGTTCTGGGCGGTCTCGTCGATTTCCAGAAGGTGCGGGTACAGCTTCTCGCTCAGCAACATCTGGTTGTAGAGGATGGGACGGTGTTCCTTCAGGTAGGTTTTCCTCATCCTGCCGTACTTGCCCAGGGGTTTCTCCGGCTGCTGGCTCAGCTTCAGGTCGGGAATCAGATAGTCTCCGTTCTGGATGTAGGTCATGGGATTGTTCATCTTGCTTGCTCCTTTCTTGGTTGGCTTCGCGCTCTGCATTTCGGACGGTAACGCCGATCTGCCGCAGCACCTGCTGGTTGATCTGGCTGACCGCTGTTCCCAGCGCCCCGATGGTGGACGGGGTGTTGAAATCAAAGATCGCCATGAAATCTTCGTGGTCGAAGTAGCGTTCCGGCTCCAGTCCGCAGCGGGACATCAATGCGTAAGTGATGCTGACGGTGGCGGCTGCCTTGAACTGCACTCCGATGTTATACTCATCATATTCCTCCAAAAAGGAACCGTCAACGATGTAGAAAAAGTCCTGCTGATGCTCCGTCCAGTATTCCTCGGCCAGTTTCCCGGCTACCTCGGTAAGCTGTCCGGCAAGGCCATCGCCGGAAACATCGTAGGTACGCTCCAACATGGCCTGCACGGAATCCAGATGGCGCTCCTCCAGCTGCCACAGCCAAGGGGTACGGGAATGTTCACGGGTTCCGGTGTCGGAAATATCGAACACATAGCGCAGGCGGGGTCTGTCCCCGGAATCGTCCACCAGAGCGATCCCCTTGGAACCGCGCCTTACATACCGGCCCATCTTTTCATTCCACAGGTCGTACTCTGCACAGGCAGTAGCGTCCGGGCGCTGGGCATAGATCATCAGCTGTTCATGGAACGGGTACTTGTAAAGGCGGGAAGCAGTGGTGAGAAACCCTGCCCATTCCTGCCAGCTCCCTGTGAGCTGTGTTGCCACCTTGTCCGCCATCTGTGCATATCGTTCAGCTTTGGTTAGCATGGTGTTCTGTCCTCCTTTCAGTTTTTGGGTAAAAGAAAAGCAGGAAACCTAAATGATTTCCTGCTGGGTAAAACTGTGAATATTAAGTTTTAGTTGTTTAATATCTCTGCAATCGTGTTTGGTGCATATTGATTGAGTTCATGTCCTGCATTTGGAACGATGTGCAAAGTAGCTTGGGGCAGCAATTCTTTTAACCTTTTAGAAGCCTTCAGATTGGCAGTATCCTTTTGCCACACAAAATTATCACTGGACAACGAATATTGTTTAATTGCGAAGTAAAATCCAATGACCGCATAGAGCGAGCCAATTTTATGGTGTTGCTTTTTGATAATCCCATACTTTCAAAAGCCTTGTTTGGCATACAACGGAAGATAAGATTTTGAAAATCTATCAGTAAACTGGGAACTTTATATTGTGCGCCAATCAAAACCAGCGAAGCTACTTTTTCTTCATGCCGAATAGCAAAATCAATCGCAAGAAGCGCACCTAACGAAAGACCGCAGATACGAAGCGGCTCTTTTACTTCAGAATACCGCTGTTCTAAATCGCCCAAAATCTTCAAATATGATATTTCATCTTCTGTTGAAGAAAAAAGTTCTGGACAATCGACATCGGAAATTGATAGTTGTTGGACTACTTCTTTCCAATCCTGTGCAGTTTGTCCCAACCCATGTAAAAGAACCGTTTTCATTCAACACCTCCTAAGTTCAAGATATTCATCAACGCACAGACAGTCGAGTAGACTAAAGCCTTGCAACTTTAGCCCCTCACAGATCCGTACGTGCGGCTTTCCCGCATACGGCTCCTCATAATAACATTCACTTTAATATAAGCAATAGTAGGTCTTTGGTTTCGCAAGCGGATAACACTTTAGCATTTCCCAAAAACCACCCCATGTATAGGCTCTTCTGCAACCTCGACGATTTACCGCTTTAAACAGGAATTGTTGTACTCTGTGTAAGAATGCACATAATCTTCTATAATTCCATGTTACTCCATAATAGCGATAGTGACCTACAAGCTTTACATTCAGCTCTTTTTATGATTTCTCTGACCGGACGGTTCCGATTATCATATATCCATAGTTTATATTCTTTCAGCTTACGTTCAAACTTCTTTCGAGATGTCTGCAACTTTAATGCAAATGTTCCCTTTCTCGTTTTTCCGCAATAGAAAGTAAAACCTAGAAAATCGAATGCTTCTGGCTTACCTATTCCTCTGGATAGTCTGTTGGTTTCTGCAAATCTCCCAAATTCAATCAACCTGCTTTTACTGCTTTCCAGCTCAAGATTGAATTGTTCCATCCTCTCTTTCAGGGCTGAATAATACCACTCTGCTTCTGATTTATACTGAAATCCAGCTACAAAATCATCTGCAAAATTCACCAGAAAACAGTCTCCTTTTAACGTCTTTTTCACCACAAATTTAAACCACAGCGTTAACACGTTATGCATGTATATATTTGCTAGCATCGGACTCATGACTGAACCCTGTGCTGAACCTTCCTCTGTTGATTCAAATTTTCCATCTTCCATTATTCCAGCTTTTAAATATTTCTTTATCAGCCAGAGCAGATTTGGGTCTTGAATATGCCATTCCAGAAATCTCATCATCCAGTCATGGTTAATGTGATCGAAAAATCCTTTAATATCAGCGTCCACTATGTAGCTGATTTTCCCATAACTGATTCTCTGATATACTTCTTTTACCGCTTCGTGACAACCTCTGTTTGGTCTAAATCCATACATACAGTTCAGAAATCTTGGCTCGTAAATTGCTTCTAGTACTTTCTTTACTGCCATTTGGACAATCTTATCCTCGTAAGAGGCTATTCCCAGCGGTCGCATTTTTCCATTTCCCTTTGGAATATATACCCTCAATGATGGGAGTGGTTTAAAAGATTTGTTCTTTAACCTCTGTACTAAGTCTTCGATATTTCTATCGAGGTTCTTTCCGTATTCTTCCTTTGTCACCTTATCAACACCAACTGCCTTTTTGCCATCTAATTCTTTATGGCATTGTTTCAGCAATTCTGCATTTATCAAGTGATATATGGATGTGAATACAGGTTTCTTTGATTCTGCCGATATTTCAGCTATTCTTTCTAATTTCGTTCCCATTATTTCCTCCGTCCCTGAGTACGGATAATGTGTCCTCAGAAAGACCGTTACTATGCAATCCCCTTCCCTCCATCGGCATTACCCGATTTCATCAGTACTATGAGACTGTCCGACTACCTGTTATCCATTTGAAGCTCTCCGTTTTCAGTTGATACTTCATACTCTTATACGAGAGACAACAGGTTCTCCCCAGTTGATGTGTACCCACAATGTCAAGCATGATTGGCCCTTTGACCCCGCAGCGCCACACAATTCTCGCCATAATGACTTGTGTGCTGTTGCCTTCCGCACCAGTTAAGACGTCGGCCTTCTGAAGTTAACTTTTCGAGGCTCAATAGCATTGCAACCCTGCTTTCTTGCTGTCTACGCTTGTCAGTTGCTGTTACCAACAACATCCCAAGACTCGCTATTATCTGGCTGGCTAGACCTTGGATAAATCGGATTCCCACCGACTTGGTTACACACCCTTAGCTGGGCGCACAACTGGAATTTGTTACTCTTTTGTATCGTAAATAATTTTGCCC
>BBZU01000032.1 GCA_001304995.1 Clostridia bacterium UC5.1-1D10
AGGCAAAATTATTTACGATACAAAAGAGTAACAAATTCCAGTTTGTATGTGCATTGACGATTATCTTGAATTTAGGAGATGTTTAGTGAAAACAGTTTGGCTTCACAAATATTTTACTTTCTCTTGATAGTTATTTTTGCTCTGCTATATTATAATGGTGCAAACAAACTATGTGAGGTTATATGCTTATGAAAAAATATGTTTCTATATTTTTGTGTCTTGCTTGTGTATTGACTTTAGTTGCGTGTGGAAAAAAGGCAGATCCTATTACGCTACCCCAAACCGACGAGATTATATCTATTGATATAACTGTCGGGGAAAACACAGTAAGTCATTCAGACAAAACTTGGATAAGTGAAATAATCGCCAATATTTCCACTTCTGAACCGACTAAAAAGGAAAGTGTTCAAGATGTCCCACAAGCGGAAAGTTATATTAAGATTGACTTTCAGTTTGAGACAGGAACAAGTACACTTTTTGCATATGAGGACAGTGGGAAATACTATGTTGAACAGCCCTATCAGGGAATTTATAAGATTGATAGTCAACTGTACAGTCGGTTACAAGAAGCCAATTAAATTTCAGTTTGTATAACTGGCAACCCAACCACAATCAAATCTACACAGCTTTACTAAGCAGGAAATCTGAAAAGGTCTCCTGCTTTTTGCATCTAAAATTAAATATGGAACTTTAAGGCACTTGCTATTTTCGTTTTGAAAATGACAGGTGCTTTTTTCGTTTCAGGAAAGGAGTCACATGAATGTATTTGAAGTTGTAAAAGAAAATGTTACTGCCCGACAAGCCGCAAAAGCCTATGGCTTGAAAGTGGGTCGCACAGGTATGGCGTGCTGTCCGTTTCACTCGGATAAGTCCCCCAGTATGAAGCTGGATGAACGCTATTACTGTTTTGGCTGCGGAGCAACCGGAGACGCTGTTGATCTGACAGCGAAGCTATTCCGTATCGGGCTGAGGGAAGCTGCTGTCAAACTTGCTGAAGATTTTGGTCTTAACTATGACAGCCGACAAAAGCCCAGTGTCCGCCCTCGTATTCGTGAGCCGACACCGGAGCAGAAATATCAAAAAGAAGAAAATCATTGCTACAAGGTGCTGACAGATTATTTTCATCTTCTTAGAGAATGGGAAAAGAAATACGCTCCTAAACAGCCGGATGAGGAATGGAATCCCCTGTTTGCAGAAGCACTGCACAGGAAGAACTATATCGAATATCTGCTTGATATTCTTCTGTATGGTTCATTGGAGGAACGAAAAGCACTTGTGGCAGAACAGAGAAAGGAGGTGTTAAAACTTGAACAGCGAATTGCAGAACTGTCAGCAGACAGAACCATGCACAGTAGAAGAAATCCGAAACAGCTTAGAGCAGAGCGAGAAAGGTAAGGTTTATAATACTGCCGCAAATTATAAGCATGTTCTGCAATATGACCCACTTTGAAGGGCTATCCGAAAAAATCTTCTGACCGAAAGAATCGATATTGTGAAGCCCCTCGGCTGGTATCGTGACAGCCCGACATTGACGGATGTGGATGTGAAATATCTGCTCCTATATTTTGAAGAAAACTATGGATTGACCGTAGAGAAGAAAATCATAGACGCAGTTGCGGTTATTGCCAACGAAAACCGTTACCACCCTGTCTGTGATTTTCTCAATGCCCTGCAATGGGACGGAACAGAACGCATACGCTTCTGTCTGCACCGCTTTCTCGGTTCTGATACAGATGATTACACCTATGAAGCATTGAAGTTGTTTCTGCTGGGTGCTATCTCACGAGCCTTTAAGCCGGGGTGTAAATTTGAGGTAATGCTCTGTCTTGTAGGCGGTCAGGGAGCCGGAAAGTCCTCTTTCTTCCGTTTGCTTGCGATCAATGATGACTGGTTCTCTGATGACTTGAAAAAGCTGGATGATGAAAATGTGTACCGCAAAATGCAGGGGCATTGGATTATTGAAATGTCGGAAATGATTGCAACCGCTAACGCTAAGAGCATTGAAGAAATCAAGTCCTTTCTGAGCCGCCAAAAGGAAACCTATAAGATACCCTATGAAACACATCCGGCAGACAGAAAACGACAATGTGTGTTTGGAGGTTCTTCTAATACCCTTGACTTTCTTCCCCTTGACCGAACAGGCAACCGCCGCTTCGTTCCGGTTATGGTCTATCCTGAAAGGGCTGAGGTTCATATTTTGGCGGATGAACAGGCTTCCAGAGAGTATATCAATCAGATGTGGGCAGAAGCTATGGAGATTTACAGAAGCGGCAATTTCCGTCTGAGATTCAGTCCGGCTATGAACGATTATCTGAAAGCCCACCAAAAGGATTTTATGCCAGAGGACACAAAGGCAGGACAGATTTTAGACTATCTGGAACGCTATTCCGGCAGCATGGTCTGTTCCAAACAGCTTTATAAGGAAGCACTGGGGCATGATTATGACGAACCGAAACAATGGGAGCTGCGAGAGATCAACGACATTATGAATAACGCTGTCACAGGCTGGAGGGCGTTCAGCAATCCGAGATATTTTCCAGAGCCTTACCGCAGACAAAAGGGCTGGGAGCGTATCAGGAACGACAACGAGCCTGACAACAGCATGGATGGTTTTCAGGAAATCCCGACAGAGGAAATGGAACAGTTAGGGCTTCCGGAAGAATGGTTAAAGCAAAAATAAAAGTCCGTTGTCGCTTCGGTTGTCGAGCCGGTTGTCGGTCTGGTTGTCGGGCAAAAATCCCGAAAGCCTTGATATTGCGGCACTTTTCCCTTTCTGACAACCATGACAACCAATATTATAAAGAAAAAGGAAATAGTAAAAAGATAGTATCGCCCGATAAAGAAAAAAGGTTTTCTGATGTCCGTTGTCGGAACTTCGTTGTCAGACCTTTCCTTGTCGGGCTTTTTTCATTCAAGGAGGATTATCGTATGACAAATATTATGAACAGTACACTACCCACCCAAAATAACCATTCGGAGAAAAACAAACCGGATGGAGTTTTTGTGATTAAGCAAGGCAAAACAAATTATAAAGTCAAAGTGTTTTTTGACCATAGTAGCGGTTTGACTGCTGAGGACAGATTGAAACGCATTATTCAGGCAGAAGCAGAGAGAGAATCTGCGTAAATAATATAAAAAATATCCACGCACCCCCTTGACAAAAGCTTTCAGAGGACACCCTATTGTCCGCGATGGAGACTGCCGGAAAAGAGGATATGCCGGAGGACGCCGAGCGAAAAGGTCTGGGTACACCGGCCACCCGTGCCGGTATTTTGGAAAAGCTGGTATCTGCCGGTTTTCTGGAACGCAAAAAGAGCAAGAAAACCGTTCAGCTTCTTCCTTCCCATGATGCAGTCTCGTTGATCACAGTCCTGCCGGAACAGCTGCAATCGCCGCTTCTGACTGCCGAGTGGGAGTACCGCCTGGGCGAGATCGAGCGCGGGCAGCTTGCCCCGGAGGAGTTTCTGGATGGGATCAGCACCATGCTGAAAGATCTGGTGGGAACTTATCAGGTCATTAAGGGAACCGAGTACCTGTTTGCCCCGCCCCGTGAGGTGGTAGGCAAATGCCCTCGTTGCGGCGGTGAAGTTGCAGAACTGCAAAAAGGCTTCTTCTGTCAGAGCAAAGATTGCAAATTTGCAATCTGGAAAAACAACAAATGGTGGGCTGCCAAGAAAAAACAGCCGACCAAGGCGGTGGTGTCTGCGCTGCTCAAAGATGGCCGTGTCCGTGTGACGGGGCTGTATTCAGAGAAAACCGGCAAGAGCTACGATGCCACTGTGGTTTTGGAGGACGATGGACAGTACGCCAACTTCAAGCTGGAATTTGACCAGCGGAAAGGAAGCAGCCGATGAAGCTCTCTTTAGTGGAACGGGAAACCATTCTCCTCTATAACCAGGCAGAACCAATGGCCGAGGTCTACACCCACGATCCTCGTCTGATGGAGAAGCTGGAACTGCTGGCAAAAAAACACCCCGACCAGATCACCCGAAAGGACGCCCATAACTTTACCGTTCCCAAGCGGTGTGTATCCGTCCGGGAGCCATACAGCGCCGAGCGCCGCAAAGCTGCCAGTGAACGGGCCAAAGCTGCCGGATACCAGCCCCCTGTGAGAAAGTCCAGCAGTTAAAGGCACATGGCAGAGAATGTATTTGAAGCGGTCAAGCAGTCGGTCAGCACCAGAGAAGCGGCAGAGTTTTACGGGATAAAAGTCAGTCGAACTGGTATGGCCTGCTGTCCTTTTCACGATGATAAGAACCCCAGCATGAAGGTAGACCAGCGGTTCCACTGCTTTGGCTGCGGTGCAGATGGGGATGTGATCGACCTGACCGCCCGGCTCTACAACCTCTCCCCAAAAGAAGCGGCAGAGAAACTGGCACAGGACTTTGGTCTGATCTATGACAGTCAGGCTCCTCCCCGCAGGAGGTATGTCCGGCAGAAAACCGAGGCACAGCAGTTTCGGGAGGACCGGCAGCGGTGTTATCGCGTACTGTCCGATTACTACTATCTGCTGAAAAAATGGGAGACTGACCATTCTCCCCGCACACCGGAGGAAGAACCTCACCCCCGCTTTGTGGAAGCGATCCAGAAGAAAACCTATGTAGAGTATCTGCTGGATCTTTTTCTTTATGAAAGTGAAGAAGAACAAAAGGCATGGATTGCAGAACACACAGCAGAAATCACACACTTGGAAAGGAGATTGAAAATCATGGCTGAGAATAAACCCACCAACCGAGAGCGGCTAAGGGAAATCACAGACGGCATCGAGCAGGGTATCAAGGAACTGTTCGAGAGTGAAAAGTATATGCGCTATCTGTCCGTTATGTCCCGCTTCCACCGCTATTCGGTAAACAACACCATGCTCATCTATATGCAGAAGCCAGACGCCACTTTGGTGGCCGGATACAATAAGTGGAAAGACCAGTTTGAGCGTCATGTAAAAAAGGGCGAGCATGGTATTACCATCATCGCTCCCACACCATACAAGAAGAAAATCGAGGAGCAGAAGCTGGACCCGGATACCAAGGCTCCGATTTTGGATCAGGACGGAAAGATCGTTATAGAGGAAAAAGAAATCGAGATCCCCATGTTTCGCCCGGTCAAGGTCTTTGATGTGAGCCAGACCGACGGGAAACCTTTGCCGGAGCTTGCCTCCTCCCTTTCCGGCAATGTACCCAATTATGAGGCATTCATGGAAGCCCTGCGCCGCAGTGCGCCGGTGCCGATCACTTTTGAAGCAATGGCCGCCGATACGGACGGCTATTTTTCTGCCGAACATCAGAAAATCGCCATCCGTCAGGGCATGAGCGAAGTGCAGACGGTTTCGGCCACAGTCCACGAGATTGCCCACAGCAAGCTCCACAATCAGAATAAGATTCAGATTGCCAATGACGAGAAGTATCAGGAGATTGAGCTGTTTGATAAACCCGGTTTGTTTTCCAATGGGCGGATTGCCCGTGATACTCTGCCGGAGGGCGTTTACTGCTACGACCTGCGCGGTTCTGACTATGACCCCGGCGATCCGATTTATGTGGAGGACCGAGTTGGTGTAAATCATGCAGGCTCTGTGATTCTGACAGAACCCTTAGACCTTTCAAAAGAAGGGTATCTTCGGTTGACCGAGGAAGAAGGGCTGAATTTTGTCGGTGGCTTTTCTACCCTCGCTCAGTTTTTGCAGGAACAGAAGAAAGACCGCCACACGGAGGAAGTGGAGGCTGAAAGCATCTCCTATGCGGTCTGCAAATATTTTGGGATTGAGACCGGAGAAAACAGCTTCGGCTATATTGCCAGCTGGAGTCAGGGCAAGGAACTGAAAGAACTGAGAGCCAGTTTGGAGACCATCAATAAGACCTCCGGCACTTTGATCTCTGACATTGAGCGCCACTATAAGGAAATCTGCAAAGAGCGTGGAATTGACCCCAATGCAAAAGCAGAGCCGGAAACCATCCCGATAGAGCAGCCAGCAGATGCCGCTAAGGATACTCTGACCTACTATGTAGCAGAGTGTATGGAGTTTCCAAACCTCGGAGAATACCACGATAACCTGTCTTTGGAGGAAGCGATCCGCATTTATCAGGAGATTCCGGCAGAGCGAATGAACGGGATCAAGGGCATTGGCTTTGAGCTGAAAGACGGAAGCGACTATGAAGGACCGTTCCCGATTTTGACCGGGCAGACCATTGACTTGGACACCATCCAGGCAATCGACTATTACCGTGATAATCCTCTGGTACAGAAAGCGGTAAAGGATCTGGCTGAGACCATGCCGGAAATGGAGGTGCTGGGGGCGGACGCCAACCAGCAGGAGGCTTTGTTTCTGATCGACGATGCCACCTATCTTCATATCCAGCCCTGTGACAGCGGCTGGGACTACACCCTATACGATGCCGCATCCATGAAAGAGCTGGATGGCGGTCAGCTGGATATGCCGGAGCTTTCCCGCAAAAATGCAGTTCTCCAGATTTGTGATGACAACGATCTGGACAGCACTTCGCTCAGACACGCACCCCTGTCCATGATTGAGACCTTGCAGGAAGCGGCCTGCCAGCAGATGCAGGCAGAGGCCAGTCAGATGGCTGTTTCTTCCCAGCTGCCGGAGGCACAGGAGCAGGCGCTGGATGAATACCCAACGCCGGATGAGCAGGTCTCCACACCGGATATGCAGGAATACGGCTACTCCTATGATGGGATGCTCCCTGTTACCAGAGAACGGGCGCTGGAACTGGATGCCGCCGGTTTGACTGTCTATGTGCTGCATGAGGACAATACGGAGAGCATGGTGTTTGACCCGCAGGAGATCATGGAGCATGGCGGTCTTTTCGGTGTGGATCGTGAGGAATGGGAGAAAAGCCCTCAGTTCCATGAAAAAGTCATGGAGCGTCAGGCACATCAGCAGGAACGAGAACAGGCATTTCTCTCCCAGAACAGAGACTGCTTTGCCATCTATCAGGTAAAGCATACCGATGAATTGCGTGACATTCGCTATGAAGGGCTGGACTGGCTCAGAACCATCGGGCAGACGGTAAAGCGTGAAAACTACGATTTGGTCTACACTTCCCCGCTGGAGCCATGCAAGTCTCCGCAGGTTGCCGTTGAACAGCTTTATAATCAGTTTAACAACGATCATCCGGCAGACTACCACCATCCCTCCATGAGCGTCAGCGACATCGTTGCGATCAAGCAGGACGGAAAGGTATCCTGTCATTACTGCGACAGCGTTGGTTTTACCCAGATCCCCGGATTCCTGCCGGAAAATCCGCTGAAAAATGCGGAGATGGCCGTGGAGGACGATTACGGCATGATTGACGGTATCATCAACAATGGCGCAAAAGAGCCTACGGTGGCAGAGCTGGAACAGCAGGCCCGCAGCGGTCAGCCCATCTCTCTGATGGATTTGGCAGAAGCTGTTCATCGCGAGGAACGAGACAGGAAAAAGTCCGTTGTGGACCAGCTGAAAAGCCAGCCCAAGGCAGAACACAAAAAGACAGCGCAAAAAAGAGCGCAGAAAGGGAGATTTGATATGGGAAACTTCACTTTTGAGGAAATGAACCTGATGTGCATTTACAATACCGGCAGCCGTACCGGGCTGATCGACAGCCTGCGTGAGATGCGCAGCGAGCTTTCGCCGGAGGAAACAGAGCTGAGAGAGCTGACCGACAGCGCCCTTACAAAGCTCTGTGCGATGACCGATGAGGACTTTGCCGAGCTGGAGCTGTACCCGGATTTCGACCAGTAAATTGATCGTGCCGGGATGACATAGTGAGAGAAACTGTTCGATGGGAAGGCGGTTTCTCTCAATTCTTTACAAAATCCCACTATACTTGGAGGGATGAATGAACTATAATGTAATCATAAGCAACAAATCAGAATTTAAGGAGACAAGATGAAAAAATATCTATACAATTTATATTAAGGATAATTGCTATCATCGTTTTTATAGGAGGAGCATTTATTGGATATGATGTAGGCAACAAAATGGTAACGATTAACCATGTGATATCTTATCAATTTTCATTCATAGATGCACTGATTGTTTGGTTTATGTCTTTTGCCATAGGAGTATTGTTTTTAGCAATCGCAAAAATAATAGACTTGCTTGAAGGACAATAACAGAACGGTGAAATGCTGATGATTAAATGGCTAAAGAATGAAAATTCCCAGTTTGTTTGATAAAAAGTTTAAGTAAAACTGAAATTTGGCAGGGAGGTTTCATGAGGACAGAATATAAACACAATCCGCCCATTCCATATAGTCTGCATGATATGCGGGTCAAAAAGATTATAATTCAAGATAAGA
>BBZU01000033.1 GCA_001304995.1 Clostridia bacterium UC5.1-1D10
TAATATGATATTTGCATCTCCATTTAGGTCAGTTTACAAGGAACTACACGCAGACCACGAAACGGGGGCTGCTGACAACAAATAAAGGCTGAGTATCAAGCACCGGGGGAAGTGCGAGATATTCAGCCTGTTTTGTTGTCCGGGGTTTCCAAAGGGGCACCCTTTGGCACACGACTTTGCTTGCAAAGTGTAGTGTGTTATACGCTCTGTCGGCGTTGCTGCGAAAATGAGGTTGCCGCCAGGGAGGGCAAGGGCATTTGAAGCAGCAGGAAAACAGGGCTGTGATTGCGTGGCGTGGAGCCGCAAACGCAGGGCTGGTTTCATCAGCAGATAGGGCGTATATGAAAGCCCCCGTCCCTCGTACAACGCCGAACTTCGGGACAAAGTGTCCCGAACTTGTGGATACATTCCCGTAAAAATTGAAATGGGCGGGAAGCCATTTTAGGGCTTTCCCGCCTTGATTGCCCATCAGCAAAGACGGGCGGGACTGTCAACGGCGGCGCATGAAATGCGCCGTTCATCTTGACCGTTGACTGGCTCGGCTAGCTTTGCTATCTCCTCGATAAATGGGAATTTTTCTTTTTTATTCGTCCAAAGCGTCACAAAGCTTGTCCATAATTTCAGAAAGAGCAGTTGGAATTCCTTCTTCCCAGTTTGGACTTTCTAAAACTTCTCCATCTAAAGCCATATACATCTCTTTAGGTATCTCTCTTTTCATTTCCTCTTCGTCAACTTCTTCTGTCCAGTCATAATCTGAATTATATGGATCATTTTTAGGGTCAAAAGCATATTTTTGATTTTTATAATATCCTGAAATATAATTTTTTTCAAGAGTTTCAACAATATCAAAATCTTCTAAAGCCCAGCTGTCCTCTTCTTCACATTCTTTTCTATTTTCATATTTCTTAAAAAATTGAGGATTCATATACCAATATAGGAATAGAGCTGTTCCCTTGTCAGTATCAGGCTGTTCTGCTATCCATTTGATAACTTCCTTAGAATTATCAAAGTTCCAATCTATTGCTAAAAGTTGTCTTTCTTTTGGAGAGTTTTTCTTTAAATAATTTATAATTAACTGGTTTTCTAACTCATCAAATTCATTTTCGTCAATCTCTACATTTTCCCAATCAAAATCTTCTCTTAAAATATCTTCAATTTTTAACATCAAAATACCTCCTAAAATTCATATTTTTATATTTCTTTATTAGTTCTATCAACTGAATTTTACTTTTCACCTATTGCCTTGAAACAGACCACTGCACCGCAAATAAAAAATATAATGCAAATAATGAGTGGGATTATTAAGTCTAATCCCAACAAACTACCTAAAATACCAGTAATTCCGTTATAATCCCACTGGTAAGGTGCCGCAGAGCATAGAATAATTATTGAACCAAGAAAACCCATTAGCTGCCACACAATTCCTAAAATCATTTTTTCATACAATCACATTCCTTTATCAAATTCCGATTTGCTGTTCTCCTACTTCCGCCCCCGTTGTGGGTTTGGATTTTTCAGCAAGTCCGACTTCTGTGCAATCTTTTTCAGCCACTTCTTTTCTTCTTCGGACAGCTTCTTCAAATTCAATTTGAGCCGCTTACAGATAAACGCCAAAGCCGCTTGCTCCGGGTCGCTATCTGGGTTGGCAGCTTCATCAACAGTCTGCAAGAAATCTTCCAGCGGGTTGTCCTCCGGGACGCTGAAAAAATCGTCCTTATGTGCTTCCCGCAGGTCAAGAGCTATCTTGTTTATGTCCTGCTGTATCACATAGCGGCAAAAACTGTCGTCATCAATATGGGCGGCGATAAGCTGTCTTAGCTGCGGGTCGGACAAGCCGGGATTGTGCTGCTTCACAATGGTTGCGCTCACAGCGTCTACAATGGCGTTTGCACTCTGCACCTGCTTTATCGCTACGCCGTTCACATAGATTTCAAGGTCAGCCATCAGCCGGGGAAAATCCGGGTGTACTGCCAGCTCGCACAAGAGTGAATTATCCACCAGCCCACTTTTCAAGAGTTCAATCATATCATCACTCAAACGCAGGTCTGCAAGATCGGCGTTTGGGTGACTTTTTGTTTGAGAACGCCCCAGCAGATAATCAACAGTCACTTCATAAAACTTTGCTAACTCAATAAGGGCATAATGGCTGATGTCCTTGAAATTATCCCCCTCATAACTGCCCAGCGCCGACTTGGAGAGATGTGTTTGCTCTGCAAGCTGTTCCAGCGTCAGCCCACGCTCCACACGCAGGTCTTTCAATCGTTCTTGTATGGATAGTTCCATGCTCCCCCTCCTTGTCTGCTTGATAGATGAAAAGTTATAGCTTTTGTGCTCTATTCAGATGCCAGATGAACTAAGCATCATATTATTTGTAGTAATAATACCAATTTCCGTTATATTCTTTATCACATTCTTCTTGTGAAGCAAACGTACAATCTTTAATTCCTTGAATTGGATAATTATGTTTTTTCAACTGTGCTCTGTGATATAAATTGATTTTTTCGGTTAGTCCGCTTTGCTGTGCCGCTTTTAATCGCGCATTTGTAGAAAAGATGTACGATACAAAATAGTTTGCTGGCTGAATATATGTTCCAAATTCAATACTCTGTTCTATATCCGCAAAGTAATTTTTAACATCTTCCATGCAAATTTCTATTATTCTTTGCCATTTAATCTCCTGTTCCCTATTTCTCATTTTTTACCTCTACAACTATGAATGGACACTTAATGTATTTTTATTTTACCACAATTCCGAGAGCGTGGAAATAGGCAGTTTTCCGGGCTGATTTCCGACCTTATGGATATACGGGGCGGGTGGTCTTTTAGGTGTAGACTTAAGGTAGTTCATCGATGAGCTGCACCTTGAAAAATGAATGACCGTCCGAAAAGGAATACCTAGGCAGGGGAAGCACTGCAACGAGCCACTTCGGGACAAAATGTCCCGAAGTCCGGGGAGCGTGCCAACGCTGGAACACGCCGCAGGAATGGGGCAGGAAGCCTTTCGGGGAGAACGGCAAAGGAAAAATGGAGGGAACACATGAGAGAGAACCCATATAAACGACTGCCGCCCATAGAGCGCAGGCAGGACGGTTCCATTTACCACATGACACCGGCACAGAGGAAACAGGCAAACGCCTGATCCGTCGGGAGTGCTGCTGTTATGAGGACGGGAACTGTATGCTCCTTGACGATGGGGACACCCACACTTGCCCCCAGACCATTTCTTTCTCGATCTGCTGTAAGTGGTTCCGCTGGTCGGTCTTGCCGCAAATCGGGACGCTGGAAGCGGAGATTTTCCGGGATAAGGAGCTAAAACGCTGTGCGGTCTGCGGCAGAGTGTTCGTCCCAAAGTCAAACCGGGCGAAATACTGTCTCGATTGTGCCGCCGTAGTTCACAGGCGGCAGAAAACAGAAAGTGAACGGAAAAGGAGGTCTTGTGTGGACAGTTAGGGGCTGAAAAGTCCTTGATTTACAAGGCTTTGCAAGCACAGAACAGGGGCAGGCAATAGAAAGTACTGTCTACCCCCGGAAACGGGCTTCTAACCGTCCACAAAACACGATATGACAAACACCATTTATATCCATCAGCCGGAAAAGGCGGTCAGCTTTACCCGGCTTCCCAATTTCCTTTTTGAAGCCCCCACATTCACGCCCCTGTCCAACGAAGCAAAGGTACTGTATGCCTTTATCCTGCGCCGGACAGACCTGTCCCGGAAAAACGGCTGGGCGGACGAATATGGGTGCATTTACCTCTACTATCCCATCAACGAGGTAGTGGAGCTGCTCCACTGCGGGCGGCAGAAAGCGGTCAACACCCTGCGGGAGCTGCAATATGCCGGACTGGTAGAAATCCAGAAGCAGGGCTGTGGAAAACCCAACCGCATTTACCCAAAATCCTATGAAGCGGTTCCAAACACCGACTTCAAGAAATCCGGTTATGGAACGCCGGAGGGCTGAAAAGCGTACCTGACAAGTACGAAAATCAATCCTCTTGAAGTACGAAAACCGGACGGTATATAGAAATACAGAGATTAAAATATTGATTTATATTCTATCCATTCCTATCCTATCCGAGATATTTTCTGCGGGATTTTCCTGTGGAAAAGTCCCGGAAAGGAACGGAATGGGGAAAGGAGTTTCATGGCACAACATGCAATTTTGCGATTTGAAAAACACAAGGGCAATCCGGCAAGACCACTGGAAGCCCATCACGAACGGCAAAAGGAACAGTACGCCAGCAATCCCGACATTGACACCAGCCGGAGCAAGTACAATTTCCACATCGTCAAGCCGGAGAGCCGCTATTACCATTTCATTCAGAGCCGCATTGAACAAGCCGGATGCCGTACCCGTAAGGACAGCACCCGGTTTGTGGATACGCTGATTACCGCCAGCCCGGAGTTTTTCAAGAAGAAGTCCCCAAAGGAGATACAGGAATTTTTCCAGAGGGCGGCAGACTTCCTCATCGGGCGGGTAGGCAGGGAAAATATCGTGTCGGCCGTGGTACACATGGACGAGAAAACACCCCACCTGCATTTGGTCTTTGTCCCTCTGACAGAGGACAACCGCTTGTGTGCAAAGGAGATTATCGGCAACCGGGCAAACCTGACAAAGTGGCAGGACGATTTTCACGCCTATATGGTGGAGAAATATCCCGACTTGGAGCGTGGGGAGAGCGCCAGCAAGACAGGCAGGAAGCATATCCCCACCCGTCTGTTCAAGCAGGCGGTCAATCTCTCCAAACAGGCAAGAGCCATTGAAGCCACGCTGGGCGATATTACCCCGTTCAACGCTGGAAAGAAAAAAGAGGAAGCCCTCTCCCTGCTGAAAAAGTGGTTTCCGCAGATGGAGAATTTCTCCGGTCAGCTCAAAAAATACAAGGTCACAATAAACGACCTTTTGGCAGAAAATGAACAGTTGGAAGCCAGAGCCAAAGCCAGCGAAAAAGGCAAGATGAAAGATACGATGGAACGGGCAAAGCTGAAAAGCGAACTGGACGATTTACAGCGGCTGGTTGACCGTATCCCGCCGGATATACTGGTGGAACTGAAACGGCAGCAGCGGCACACAAGGGAACGGTGATTGATGGCAGAAAACATTTCACGCCGCAGCATGGCGGCACTGCACTTTGAAAATTAAATACGGAGGTACTATGGAGCATATCAGATACAAGAAAGAAACCGAAGTCGTGACTTTTCAAGGAAAGGAAATCACGCTGGAAAATCTCTCCCCGGTGTTCACGCCGGAACAGGAAGCGGTCAAACGCCGGGAACTGGAGCAGCAGCTTTATGAGGTGTTCCGCAAATATGCCGATAAGCGGCAGAAAGAGGAAGCCGGGGCATAAGGTTTTCCAAAGCCATCGTTGATTTGCGGAGCTGCTGGCGGTATAATGAAACTGTCAGCAGCTCCGTTTCTTTTTTAAGAAAAGGAGCGACAATATGAACAATCGAATAGACGCAATCTATGCAAGACAATCGGTAGACAAAAAGGACAGCATTTCCATTGAAAGCCAGATTGAATTTTGCAAATACGAGTTGAAAGGCGGTAACTGCAAGGAATACACAGACAAGGGGTACAGCGGCAAGAACACAGACCGTCCGAAGTTTCAAGAACTGGTGCGGGACATCAAGCGGGGCTTGATTGCAAAGGTCGTGGTTTACAAGCTCGACCGTATCAGCCGTTCCATTCTGGACTTTGCCAACATGATGGAGCTGTTCCAGCAGTACAATGTGGAGTTTGTGTCCTCTACGGAAAAGTTTGATACCTCCACCCCGATGGGGCGGGCGATGTTAAATATCTGTATTGTGTTCGCCCAGCTTGAAAGGGAAACGATACAGAAGCGGGTAACGGATGCCTACTATTCCCGCAGCCAGCGAGGTTTCAAGATGGGCGGGAAAGCCCCTTACGGCTTCCATACAGAGCCGATCAAGATGGACGGTATCAACACAAAAAAGCTGGTGGTAAATCCAGACGAAGCGGCAAATATCCGGCTGATGTTTGAGATGTACGCCCAGCCCACTACCTCCTACGGGGACATTACCCGGTACTTTGCGGAACAGGAGATTTTGTTCCATGGCAAAGAGCTGATACGCCCCACGCTGGCGCAGATGTTACGCAATCCTGTCTATGTGCAGGCAGACCTTGATGTATACGAATTTTTCAAAAGTCAAGGGACAGTCATCGTCAATGATGCTGCCGATTTTACAGGCATGAACGGCTGCTATCTGTATCAAGGGCGGGATGTGAAGCCCAGCAAGAAGAACGACTTGAAAGACCAAATGCTGGTGCTGGCTCCCCATGAGGGCATTGTCCCCTCCGACATCTGGCTGACCTGCCGCAAGAAGCTGATGAACAACATGAAAATCCAGTCTGCCCGAAAAGCCACCCACACATGGCTGGCGGGAAAAATCAAGTGTGGAAACTGCGGGTATGCTCTTATGAGTATCTACAATCCCTCTGGCAAACAGTATCTCCGCTGCACAAAACGGCTGGATAACAAGAGCTGCTCCGGGTGCGGGAAAATCATCACTTCGGAACTGGAAACAGTTGTTTATCAGCAGATGGTAAAGAAACTGGCAAGCTACAAGACGCTGACAGGCAGAAAGAAAGCGGCAAAGGCAAACCCGAAAATCGCCGCCCTGCAAGTGAAACTTGCCCATGTGGACAGCGAGATTGAAAAGCTGGTGGACAGTCTGACGGGTGCAAACAATGTCCTGCTCTCCTATGTGAATGTGAAGATAGCGGAACTGGACGGACGCAAGCAGGAACTTCTGGCGAGGATAGCGGAGCTGACGGTGGAAGCCATTAGCCCGGAACAGGTCAGCCAGATTTCCGGCTACCTCGACACTTGGGAGAATGTATCCTTTGACGACAAGCGGCGGGTGGTGGATTTGATGATTACCACCATAGCCGCCACAAGCGACAGCTTGAATATCACATGGAAAATCTGACGGGCGGAACCCCTCCCGTCAGATACCTACCCTGTGTAGTCCCTTGTAAACTGTACTTTGGAATGTGATAAACTTCTTATGTCATTCATTGACAAAACCTCCTGCTTCTATATTTTGGTTGCCAGACCAATTTCATTATAGCGCAGGAGGTTTCTTGCTTAGACTAAAGTATTTTTACCTACCCCCAGTTGAACTGGGGGTTTTA
>BBZU01000034.1 GCA_001304995.1 Clostridia bacterium UC5.1-1D10
TAAAAAAACAGTGTGAAATTACTTTCACACTGCTTTTTCTTTTATTCCATATTCGCAACTGTTTTATTCTTCTTCCAGCTTCAGCACGCTCATAAATGCCTGCTGAGGCACTTCTACGCTGCCAATCTGGCGCATTCTCTTTTTCCCTTCCTTCTGTTTTTCCAACAGTTTTTTCTTACGGGAAATGTCACCGCCATAGCACTTCGCCAATACGTCTTTACGCAGAGCGCTGATGGTTTCTCTGGCAATGATCTTGCTGCCGATGGCTGCCTGAATGGGAATTTCAAACAGATGTCTGGGGATTTCCTTTTTCAGTTTTTCGCACATCTTTCTGCCGCGTTCCACAGCGGAATCTTTATGAACAATAAAGGACAGGGCATCCACAGGTTCTCTGTTTACCAGAATATCCAGTTTCACCAGTTCACTTTCTTTATAGCCAACCAGACTGTAATCGAAGGATGCATAACCACGGCTTCTGGACTTCAAGACATCAAAGAAGTCATAAATGATTTCATTCAGAGGCATTTCGTAGATGAGCATAGCTCTGCTTTCATCCAGATATTCCATGCTGATATAGTCCCCACGGCGCTGCTGACACAGTTCCATGATAGGCCCGATATAATCCTTGGGCAGCATGATTTCTGCCTTTACAATGGGTTCTTCCATTTTCAGAATACGAGCAGGGTCGGGCATGTTGCTGGGGTTGGACAAATCAAACTGTGTACCGTCTGTCAGATATACTTTATAAATAACGCTGGGTGCGGTTGTTACCAAATCCAGATTATATTCTCTTTCCAGTCTTTCCTGAATGATTTCCAGATGCAGAAGTCCCAGGAAACCACAGCGGAAACCAAAGCCCAGAGCCACAGATGTTTCCGGTTCAAAGAACAGAGAAGCGTCGTTCAGCTGTAATTTTTCCAGTGCGTCACGAAGGTCAGGATACTTTGCGCCGTCCGCAGGGAACACACCGCAGTAAACCATGGGGTTTACTTTCTTATAGCCAGGCAGCGCTTCCGCTGTCGGTCTTGCCGCTTCTGTAACGGTATCGCCTACGCGGGTATCCGCTACATTTTTGATGCTGGCAGTGAAATAACCTACCATACCCGCATTCAGTTCTTCTACGGGCAGGAAACGACCAGGGCCGAAAATGCCAACTTCCACAACATCGAATTCTTTGCCTGTTGCCATCATTTTAACTTTAGAGCCTTTGCGGATGCTGCCGTCAAAGACACGCATCAGAACAATAACGCCGCGATACTGGTCATACACACTGTCGAAAATCAGTGCCTTCAGAGGCGCGTCTACATCACCGCTGGGAGCGGGAATATCTGTGATGACACGTTCCAGTACTTCTTCAATATTCACGCCGTTTTTAGCGGAAATTTCCGGTGCATCTTCTGCGGGAATCCCGATAATATCTTCAATTTCCTGTTTTGCCCAAGTGGGATTTGCACTGGGCAAGTCAATTTTATTGATAACAGGCAGGATTTCCAAGTTGTTATCCAGTGCCAGATACACGTTTGCCAGTGTCTGCGCTTCAATACCCTGCGCCGCGTCTACGATCAAGATCGCACCTTCGCAGGCTGCCAGAGAGCGGGATACTTCGTAGTTAAAGTCCACATGGCCCGGTGTATCAATGAGGTTGAATTCATATTCTTCCCCATCGTTGGCACGGTAGATCAGACGGACTGCCTGGGACTTGATGGTAATACCTCTTTCCCTTTCCAGATCCATGTTATCCAGTACCTGTTCCTGCATTTCACGGTCTGTGAGCAGACCTGTTTTCTGGATCAATCTATCTGCCAATGTGGATTTGCCGTGGTCGATATGTGCCACAATACAAAAGTTTCTGATATGACTTTGTCTGTCTTTGGACATCCATATTCCTCCTAAATCTCAAGTATTTCTTTCACAAAAAAAGCTGCCCTTTTCCTTTGCATTCTCGCAAAAAGCAACTTCTGTTTTCATCCAGTCTGGAAAAACGCCTGTTTCCCCATGATATTTTGCTTATTATATCATAGTTTTCCTGTCTGCGTCAAAAGAAACCTTTACAAACTGGGCTTTTCTATGAAAAAACAGGAATCTGTTAGGGGCATCTTCATAAGAAAACAAAGAAAGCCGAAATCTTTATGATGACAAAGGATTCCGGCTTTCTTATGATATTGAGATTTTATTTGATATATTTTCTTAATGGAAAGTTTCTTTATCAACAGATTCCTGTTTTTTCTGAAGAGATTTCCACAAAATCTCTACGCTTATTCCACATCCAAATCCAGTCTGGGTTCTGCTTCTTCTTCCACGGCTGTTTCCATGACGCCGTCTGTCAGTGTAGGCAGACCATAGTGTTCACGGACTTTATTTTCGATTTCTCTGCACATGTCAGGATGTTCCTTCAGGAATGTTTTTGCGTTTTCACGTCCCTGACCGATACGGGTTTCCCCATAAGCGTACCATGCGCCGCTCTTGTTTACGATATCCACTTCGGATGCCAGATCCAGAATATCTCCTTCTTTGGAAATGCCCTGACCGTAAACAATGTCGAATTCCGCAGTCTTGAAGGGAGGTGCCACTTTGTTTTTCGCGATTTTCACTTTCACACGGTTCCCTACAAAGTCTGTACCCTGTTTGATCACATCAGATTTACGGATGTCGATACGGATAGAAGCATAGAACTTCAGAGCACGACCACCGGTTGTGGTTTCGGGGTTACCGAATGTAACACCAATCTTTTCACGGAGCTGGTTGATGAATACAACAGTACAGTTGGATTTTTGGTGATACCAGTCAGTTTTCGCAGCGCCTGGCTCATGAGTCTTGCCTGCAAGCCCATGTGGGAATCACCCATTTCCCCTTCGATTTCCGCACGGGGAACCAGAGCCGCAACAGAGTCCACGATAACAATATCAATGGCGCCGCTGCGTACCATGGTTTCTGCGATTTCCAGCGCCTGTTCACCGTCGTCAGGCTGGGAAATATACAGATTGTCAATATCTACCCCCAAAGCCTTTGCGTAAGTAGGATCCATAGCGTGTTCCGCGTCAATGTAGCCTGCAATGCCGCCGCGTTTCTGCACTTCCGCTACCATATGCAGAGCTACGGTTGTTTTACCGGAGGATTCAGGGCCATATACTTCGATGATTCTTCCCTTAGGCACACCACCTACACCCAGGGCGATATCCAGACTCAAAGAGCCTGTGGGAACTACTTCCACGTTCATTTTCGCGCTGTCGTCACCCAGTTTCATAACGGCACCTTTGCCGAACTGTTTTTCAATCTGGCTTAAAGCCGCGTCCAATGCTTTTTGTTTATCTTCAAATTTGATTTCGTCTTTGCTGTCTTTTGCTTTTGCTGCTGCCATGCCGCAACCACCTTTCCAAATAAATCGAACTTATGTTCTCATTTTACTCGATTTCACCGGGACTGTCAACCGCTTTTTTTCTCCCCAAAGGGGCTTCTGCCAACAATACTGCCCCAAAAATCAGGATGCAGCCCACATACCCCCGAAGGGTCAGTCGTTCTCCATAAAGCACCGCGGAAATCACTGCTGCAAAAATAGATTCCGTTGTGATGATAAGGGCTGTTTTGCTGGCTGATGTATACCTCTGTCCCACAGACTGAAGCACAAAATACACCCCTGTGCAGAGAATACCTGCGTTGAGGAAATTCCCCACCGCCCCCTGAGAAAGGGGCGGCACATCTCCTCCCATAATGAGGGAAATGAAAAATGCAAGGACTGCCACCACCGCATTTTCCACCAAAGCAATATGTACCGAATCACAATCGGCAATCATCCGCCCCATAAGCGCCATTTGCAAGGAAAAAGCAATGGATGCCCCAAAGGACAGTACCGCGCCTAAGTCCAGCCGCAGTCCATCTGTTACAGACAGCATGGCAACGCCAATCACTGTCACCACTGCCGCCAGAATGACACTGGCTGCCGGTTTCTGCCGAAAGGCGAACCAGCAGATAAAAGGCACCACCACCGCCTGTGTATTGCACAAAAAGGCATTGACAGATGGCGTTGTATACTGCAATCCCAAAGTCAGAAGCAGAAAGGTTGCCGCCAAAAGCAACCCCAATATGCTGCCTACCTTCCATTCTGATTTGGTGATGTTTTTCCATGCTTTCCAGTAAAAAATCCCCAGACAAAGGGCTGCCACCAGAAATCTGCCGAAAATGACCTGATAAGGGGTATAGCCCCAATCCAACAGATATTTGCTGCTGATAAAGCCGCTGCCACCGATGAATGCTGCCAGAAACAGCAGCAAATCTCCCTTATGCTTCATCCTGCAATGCCTTCCGCAGCAGATCCAGTGCATAGAAAGCGGCACGTTCCCGAATCTGGTTCCGTTTGCCAGTGTAGCGATATTCTGTCACTGTTGTTTTGCCATTCACATGAATGCCAATGTAAACCAGACCCACAGGTTTTTCTTCTGTGCCGCCGTCAGGGCCGGCAATGCCTGTGGTGGAAACGCCAATGGACGCACCGCTGGTTTTTGCTACGCCTTCTGCCATTTCTGCCGCTACTTCTCTACTCACAGCGGTGTATTTATCCAGTGTTTCCGCTTTCACGCCCAAACGATGCATTTTCGCTTCATTGGTATAAGTTACACAGCCTTCCAGCAGCACTTCGGAAATGCCAGGATATTCCACCAAAGCGGAAGTCACCAAACCACCTGTGCAGGATTCTGCCACAGCAATAGTCTTTTTTCCTTCCAACAGCATCTGTGCCACAACGGTCTGCATATTGGTTTCCCCTTCGGCATAAACAGCATTACCCAGACGTTCTCTCAGAGCCGCTTTCACAGGCGCGATAAGTTCATGAGCTTCTTCTTCAGATTTTGCCTTTGCTGTGATACGCAGGATGGATTCACCATATTTTGCGTAAGGCGCAATGGTGGGGTTTGTCTGGGCATCAATGATGTCCTTCACCAGTGTTTCCATGGCGCTTTCCCCTACACTTGCCACGCGCAGGATTTCGGAAACAAAAGTATATTCCTGTTTTTTCTGCAAATAAGGTTTTACCTGATTTTCAAACATGGGCATGGTTTCCTTGGGAGGGCCGGGCAGCATGGCAATGATTTTACCGTTTTTCTCCATGATGATACCAGGGGCAGTGCCGTTGTCATTGTAGAGCACAATGCCGTGTTCCTTAGGTACCATAGCCTGTTTTCGGTTGTTTTCTGTCATGGTTCTGCCTGTGCGTTTGAAATATTTTTCGATTCTGCCAAGTGCTCTTTCATCCAGCACCAGTTCTTCCCCGAAATATTCTGCCGCTGTTTCTTTTGTCAGGTCATCTTCTGTGGGGCCAAGTCCGCCTGTGGTGATAATCAGGTCGGCACGGGAAAATGCCTGAAAAATGGTATCTTTCAGCCGTTTGGGGTTATCCCCTACCACTGTCTGAAAATAAACTTCAATGCCCAGCTGTGCCAGTTCTTTGGACAGATATTGGGCATTTGTATTCAAAATATCTCCCAGCAGGATCTCCGTTCCTACTGCAATGATTTCTGCTTTCATTTCTGCACCTCCAAAAAGTTATCTTATGATATGATACGCCTCTTTTACCTTTCTTACAAGGTTTCTTTTGCCAGTACTTCTGCGTAATGGTCAGGGTCTGTGTTGCCTTCGGTGCTGATGAGGAGTACCACACTTTTTTCATCCAGTCCCAGTCTGGCTTTGATTTCCGCCAAATCAGGATTCTGAGTCAATTCATACAAAAGCCCCATACCAACGGCGCCGGATTCCCCAGAAATGACTTTGTCGTCCCCAGCCAAAGGTTTTCCCAACAGCCACATGCCTTCTTCTGTCACGAAGTCAGGACATGCGGCATAAGCCACAGGATAGTCCCGCAGTGTAGGATAGGTCACCAGACAGGGTTCTGCACAATTCAGTCCAGCCATGACCGTTTCGCAGCTGCCTGTGGACGCATGAGGGTTGCCGTCATTGATCTTTGCTGATTCAAAAATACAAGCCACAGCATCAGGTTCCGCAATGATCACTTTGGGGAGTTTTTCTCCGTAATGGTTCACCAGATAACCCAGCACACCACCAGCGAAAGCACCAACGCCAGCCTGCAAAATCACCAAATCCGGTGCGTCTACACCT
Organism: Clostridia bacterium UC5.1-1D10; assembly: GCA_001304995.1. GTDB lineage: Bacteria > Bacillota > Clostridia > Lachnospirales > Anaerotignaceae > Anaerotignum. Next base: position 6,106 of record BBZU01000034.1, read on the forward strand.
TTTTCCTTGAGCTGCTCCACGGCTTCTTTTGCCAATGTGGTATAGCCCTGCACGATGTAAGTAGGGATTTTTTCATAGCCTTCCCATGCTGTATCCTGCACCATAGTCCAGCCGTTTTCTTCGGCTCTTTTATTTGCCATGCGGACAGTATCGTCGTAAAAATAATCTGTCACCAGAACTTCTGTGGCGCCTACGTCACGGATTGCCTGGACACGGCTTTCCACAGTGCCTTTGGGCATATAAACATAAGCCTGACAGCCGAATTTCTTCGCCGCCCAAGCAACGCCCTTGCCGTGGTTGCCGTCGGTAGCAGTGATGAACACCATGTCTTTGATTTTTTCCTTGTTTTCTTCGGAACAAATCTGAGAAAAATCCGCTTTTTCCAAATCCAGCCCCAGTTTTTCACAAATGACTTTGGAAACGGCATAAACACCGCCCAGCCCTTTGAATGCATTAAGCCCAAAGCGGTGGGATTCATTCTTCACAAAAATATTCCCCAGTCCCAATTCCTTTGCTCTTGCAGAAAGTTCCGCAAGGGGTGTCACTGCGTAACCGGGTACGGAGCTGTGAAATGCCGCAATTTTTTCCACAACTTCTTCCGCCAAAAAAGCAGGCGCAATTCCCTGCCGCTTTTCCGCTTCTATGATGCCAATGCCATTGTTTGTCCATGTGATCTGCCGTTCCAAAACCATTCCTCCTTTTGGGTCATACTGGTATCATTGTACCGAAAACAATTGGAAATTGCAATTTCCC
>BBZU01000035.1 GCA_001304995.1 Clostridia bacterium UC5.1-1D10
AATGCACCTTGAAAACTGAATACAAGACAAACAAGAGTCAATAAAATCGAGAAATTTATTGAAAAATAAAATGTAGTAAAGCAATCAACATTTTATTTCGCTATAAATGATCATTCCAAGAACAAGAGCTATTGTTTTTAGAACCGACACAAGCGAAGCTTGTGTTGCAAGAAGGTCAAGCAAGAAAGAGCACAGGGTGAATGCCTTGGCACTGGGAGCCGATGAAAGACGTGGTAAGCTGCGAAAAGCTTCGGGGAGGCGCAAACAGCCATCGATCCGGAGATTTCTGAATGGGGAAACCTACTTGAGCAAACCTCAAGTATCCATACGTAAATCCATAGCGTATGGAAGGGAACGTTGTGAACTGAAACATCTAAGTAGCAATAGGAGGAGAAAGAAAAATCGATTTCCTAAGTAGCGGCGAGCGAAAGGGAAAGAGGCCAAACCGAAGGACCTGGTTCTTCGGGGTTGTGGACTGCATCAAGCGATGGAGGCTATGGTAGTCGAACTGTTTTGGGAAAGCAGACCAAAGACGGTGAAAGTCCGGTAGACGAAACCAGAAGACCCGCTGCAGGATCCAGAGTACCACGGGACACGAGAAACCCTGTGGGAAGCCGGGGGGACCACCCCCCAAGCCTAAATACTCCCCAGTGACCGATAGTGAAGCAGTACTGTGAAGGAAAGGTGAAAAGAACCCCGGGAGGGGAGTGAAAAAGAACCTGAAACCTTGTGCTTACAAACAGTCAGAGGTCTTCGGACTGATGGCGTACTTTTTGTAGAACGGTCCGGCGAGTTACTAATGCCAGCGAGGTTAAGTGGTCAGAAGCCACGGAGCCGAAGGGAAACCAAGTCTGAATAGGGCGTAAAGTTAGTATTAGTAGACCCGAAACCGGGTGACCTATCCATGTCCAGGTTGAAGGAGCCGTAAAAGGCTTTGGAGGACCGAACACACATCTGTTGAAAAAGGTGGTGATGAGGTGTGGATAGCGGAGAAATTCCAATCGAACTCGGAGATAGCTGGTTCTCCTCGAAATAGCTTTAGGGCTAGCCTCGAGATGGAGTCTAACGGAGGTAAAGCACTGAACTGACGCGGGGCCCAAAAAGGTTACCAACTCATATCAAACTAAGAATGCCGTCAAGATACCCTCGGGAGTCAGTCTGCGTGAGATAAGTCGCGTGGACAAAAGGGAAAGAGCCCAGACCGACAGCTAAGGTCCCAAAGTACGTGTTAAGTGGAAAAGGATGTGGGATTTCATAGACAACTAGGATGTTGGCTTAGAAGCAGCCATACATTTAAAGAGTGCGTAACAGCTCACTAGTCGAGAAAACCTGCGCCGAAAATTTAACGGGGCTAAAACACGACACCGAAGCTACGGATTTCCTACTAGGTAGGAAGTGGTAGAGGAGCATCCTGCAAGGACGAAGCCAAAGTGAGAACGATGGTGGACGAAACAGGAGAGAGAATGCCGGAATGAGTAGCGAGATAGAAGTAAGAAACTTCTAGGCCGAATATCTAAGGTTTCCTGGGTAAAGCTAATCTTCCCAGGGTTAGTCGGGGCCTAAGGCGAGGACGAAAGTCGTAGTCGATGGATAACAGGTTGATATTCCTGTACTACGTATCATCAGAACTGTGGGGACGCAGGAGGATAGGAAAACCGGGGAATGGAAAAACCCGGCCAAGTACAAAGTCAAGGGAGATAGGCAAATCCGTCTCTTGATGATGAAGTGCGATGGGGACTGAACAAAAGTAGGGAAGTTTCCGAATCCACACTGTCGAGAAAAGCCGCTATTGTGTGATACGTACCCGTACCGTAAACCGACACAGGTAGATGAGGAGAAAATCCACAGGCCGACGGGAGAAGTGTTGTTAAGGAACTCGGCAAAATGACCCCGTAACTTAGGGAGAAGGGGAGCCACGCAAGTGGCCGCAGAAAAGAGGCTCAAGCGACTGTTTAGCAAAAACACAGGTCTCTGCGAAACCGAAAGGTGAAGTATAGGGGCTGACACCTGCCCGGTGCTGGAAGGTTAAAAGGAGAGGTTCGACGTAAGTCAAAGCTTTGAATTCAAGCCCCAGTAAACGGCGGCCGTAACTATAACGGTCCTAAGGTAGCGAAATTCCTTGTCAGGTAAGTTCTGACCCGCACGAAAGGTGTAACGATTTGAGCACTGTCTCGACAACACGCCCGGTGAAATTGAAGAACCAGTGAAGATACTGGTTACCCGCAACAGGACGGAAAGACCCCATGGAGCTTTACTGCAGCCTGATACTGGGATTCGATGATATATGTACAGGATAGGAGGGAGACTAGGAATCCGGGACGCCAGTTTCGGAGGAGTCGACGGTGGGATACCTCTCTTATGTTATTGGATTTCTAACTTGGCACCGTGATCCGGTGTGAGGACAATGTCAGGCGGGCAGTTTGACTGGGGCGGTCGCCTCCTAAAAGGTAACGGAGGCGCTCGAAGGTCACCTCAGAATGATTGGAAACCATTCAAAGAGTGTAAAGGCAAAAGGTGGCTTGACTGCGACACCGACGGGTGGAGCAGGTACGAAAGTAGGACTTAGTGATCCGGTGGTAATAAGTGGGAATGCCATCGCTCAACGGATAAAAGCTACCCTGGGGATAACAGGCTTATCTCCCCCAAGAGTTCACATCGACGGGGAGGTTTGGCACCTCGATGTCGGCTCATCGCATCCTGGGGCTGAAGTAGGTCCCAAGGGTTGGGCTGTTCGCCCATTAAAGCGGTACGCGAGCTGGGTTCAGAACGTCGTGAGACAGTTCGGTCCCTATCCGTTGTGGGCGCAGGAAATTTGAGAGGAGCTGTCCTTAGTACGAGAGGACCGGGATGGACGTACCTCTGGTGTACCGGTTGCAGACCAACTGCACAGCCGGGTAGCTATGTATGGAACGGATAAACGCTGAAGGCATCTAAGCGTGAAGCCGCCCTCAAGATAAGATTTCCCATTCTTCGGAAGTAAGATCCCTTAAAGATAATGAGGTAGATAGGTTGGAGGTGTAAGCACGGTAACGTGTTCAGCTGACCAATACTAATAGATCGAGGGCTTGACCTAAT
>BBZU01000036.1 GCA_001304995.1 Clostridia bacterium UC5.1-1D10
CGTGCGAAACGTTGCGTATAAGCCCTTGTTGACAGCAAGGACGAACAGCGCCATGTGATTGCACTTAGCAATAAGAAAATATCACAGAGAACTTGAATCTCGAAATCAGGGGTGAAATTCCCCTGCCGTACAGAACCAATGCCGGAAAGGAGCAATCCCATAGCGGTCTGTCAAACCGCAGGCAGTACGAGAGCTAATACTCCACTGTGCGCTGCACATCTGTAAATGTGCAGGGTACAAAGCGTGGTGAAGTCGTAACCTGAAAACCTAAACCCCTGCAAGGGGGCAGGGAGAATAATGGTGCGGGCTTCCGAAACCTATGGCTATCCGTTAGTGAAAGCTATGCAGCATCGTAAGAGTAGACGGCATCCGAAAGGGTGAAAATTGGAAAAAGCGCGTGCGGCTGGTTTTTCCGCACATGCCCTGTGGAATGAAATGTCCACATGGAACCATGCAGAAACTGTGGTTCAAAGCATGGTTAGATTTTCCCGGTGTAAGGTAGCGGCCTAAGGGTTTCAATGGTCAGCAATGACCGTAAGGATAGAGATTCAGGAACGTTTGAGAGCCTGTATTTGGAGTGTTACGGCACAGCGAAGAATACAGGAAGTCAGCCGTACCATAGTAGTCTGCGGCTGGGTAACGCCAGCTACACGGGGCTGAAATGTCCCACGGCGAAGGGTACGAGTCAAACTGATTCACAAATTTCACAAAACGAAAGTCCAATAACTCCCTGAAAGATGGGTGACGAACTGCGAGGTGAAAGCCTTGTGCATTTGAACGTCAGATTTTCAACGGAAACGGAACTGAAAGCCATTCAGGATATGCTCTATGAGAAATCCGGGCAAGGCGTTTCGTTCACCGGACTGGTGGAAGCAATGGCGCACGAAGTCATCATTGTGACCGCTATCCATAACATCAAGTCCAACAAGGGAAGTAAAACCGCTGGAGTGGACAAGGTGAAAATGGACAACTATCTGCAAATGCCAAAAGATGAACTAATTTTATTGATTCAATCGTGTTTTCGCAAATATCAGCCCAAACCAGCCCGCCGTGAATATATTCCAAAAAGCAACGGCAAAATGCGGCCGCTGGGAATCCCTACGGTACTGGACAGAATCATACAGGAATGTGTGCGGCTAATCATAGAGCCAATATGCGAAGCGAGATTTTATCCGCACAGCTATGGCTTCCGCCCCTACCGGGCACAAAAGCACGCAATCCGGGATATTGTCAATGTAATCAATGCTGGGTGTAAATCCCCCGACCAGGCTGTATGGGCAGTGGAAGGTGACATTCAAGGGTGTTTTGACAACATCAGCCACCGGATACTGCTTCAAAAAGTATGGCGAATGGGCATCCATGATAAACGGGTGCTGAAAATCATCAGCCAAATGCTGAAAGCCGGGTATATTGAACGGGATTTGTACCATCAAACGGCAACAGGCACGCCGCAGGGGGGAATCCTTTCCCCTCTGCTGTCGAACATCTATCTGAACGATTTTGACTGGTATGTGGGGCGAACCTATATGGAGCCGCATCGCAAATGCAAGCACAAATGCAACGATACACGCAGGCTGAAATGGGCAGGAACCACCCCAAAGTATAACTTCCGTTATGCCGATGATTGGGTGGTGCTGACCTCTACGGAAAAGGAAGCATTCCGTATGAAGCGTGAGCTGACAAAATACTTTAGGCAAAAACTGAAACTGGAACTGTCGCAGGAAAAGACCTATGTAACCGATTTGCGGAAAGGAGGGATACATTTTCTCGGTTACATCGTCAAGGCGGAACGAAAGCGCAAAACACCGAACCCTGCAACGTGGACGGAACATCTGGTGGGAAAACCATTGCCAGATATGGAACGGCTGTCCAAGAAAATTGGCAGTCTACTGGAACAGGTACACCGTATTGAGCTGTATTCCAAACCAAATACACAGGCCGCCCAGATACAATATGTGAACTCCATCATCCTGGGACTGGCGCAGTATTACCAGCCGTCCATCTGTTCGCACGCCTATCATGCAATCGACCGCAGGGTAAACAATGCAGCGCTGGCCGTTTGGAAAAAGCTGTTCCCGAAACAGTATAACCAGATGCAGGTTCCGCTGAAAACACTCTGCAATCTTCCGCACAGGCACGAAGGATATGAAAGCAAAACCTTTGCAATTCCCATCGAGGGAAAATGGTTTGGAATCACTCATGCGTTTATCACGCACAGCCGGTATGAGAGCAAACCGTTTGACCAGAAGATGACCCCGTACACGGTGGAAGGCCGCAGGCGGTACGTCAATTACCGAAACAAGCACAAACCGCTGCCCTGTGACCGGCCGTCCATTAACACCCCGGAGGACATTGCCCTTGCCTGCTATGCAGACGGAAAGGGCTGGAAGGCAAACTTTGAATACTTCATGAATCGGGAGTATGCCTATAACCGGGATAAGGGAAAGTGCAAATGCTGTGGAAAACCATTTTCCCTAACAGTTCCAAAACATTGTCACCACATTGACAACCAGCTTCCAATCGAAAGAATCAATAAAGTTCCCAATCTGGCATGGCTTTGCGAATCGTGCCACCGCATGGTTCATAACAGCCCAATACCGCCTGAGCTGGACGCAAAGGCGGCGCGCAAAATTATGAAATACCGAGAAAAACTCAAATCGTGAAATTTGTGAGCACGCTGTACCCGTGAGGGTGCAGTGGTATTGAAATCTGAAGGAAGAAAGTAAATCAGTTTGATGGTAGGCCGGGTGCGCTGAAAGGTGCACGCCCGGCGTGAGGTGGGGGAAAATCCGGAGATTACTTCAAAGGATTACCTATCACCATTGTTTT
>BBZU01000037.1 GCA_001304995.1 Clostridia bacterium UC5.1-1D10
TTTTTAAGGAGGAAACAAATTATGGAGTTTGGCTATTCAAAGGAACAAGTACTGTTGAGAGACCTGTACAAAAAAATTTGCTGAAACAGAAGTAAAACCTTTGGCGGAAGAACTGGACGAAGAAGAAAGATTCCCCGTGGAAACCGTTAAGAAACTGGCAAGATACGGCTTCCTGGGCATTCCTTTCCCCAAGGAATACGGCGGTGCAGGCGGCAGCTACCTGACATATTCCATGGCAGTAGAAGAACTGGCTAAGGTATGCGGCACAACAGCAATCATCGTTTCCGCACACACATCCCTGTGTGCAGGCCCCATCTACATGTTTGGTACAGAAGAACAGAAACAGAAATACCTGGTACCCCTGGCAAAAGGTGAAAAACTGGGTGCTTTCGGTCTGACAGAACCCAGCGCAGGTACAGACGCTTCCATGCAGCAGACAACAGCTGTTCTGGATGGTGACGAATATGTACTGAACGGCACAAAAGTGTTCATCACAAACGCTGGCTATGCTGATACATACGTAATCATCGCAATGACAGATAAATCCAAAGGTACAAAAGGTATCTCCGCATTTATCGTAGAAAAAGACACACCCGGCTTCTCCATCGGTAAAAAAGAAAGAAAAATGGGTATCCGTGGTAGCGCAACATGCGAACTGATCTTTGAAAACTGCAGAATCCCTAAAGAAAACCTGCTGGGCAAAGAAGGTCAGGGCTTCAAGATCGCAATGCAGACACTGGACGGCGGCCGTATCGGTGTAGCTTCTCAGGCTCTGGGTCTGGCAGAAGGCGCTATCGACGAATGCGTAAAATACGTAATGGAAAGAAAACAGTTCGGTAAAAAAATCGGTCAGATGCAGAACACACAGTTCGAACTGGCTGACATGGCAGCAAAAGTAGAAGCAGCGAAACTGCTGGTATACGAAGCAGCATGCACAAAAGACGCACACGGCGCTTACAGCCACCTGGCAGCTATGGCAAAATACCTGGCTGGTGCAACAGCAAGCGATGTAACAAGAAGATGCGTACAGCTCTTCGGTGGTTACGGTTACACAAGAGATTACCCGATCGAAAGAATGATGCGTGACGCGAAGATTACAGAAATCTACGAAGGTACCGCAGAAGTACAGAAGATCGTTATTTCCAACTGGATGAAACTGAAATAAGAAAGACCTTGGGGCTCCTGTCCCCAATCCCCTGCAAGGGGCATTGCCCCTTGACCCTTTGGCGCAAAACAAGTTTTGCGCAGGGAAAAGTTTCATTTTTCAGTCAATAAGCAAGACTTCCGCAAAATGAAATTTTGCGGCACTCAAGTTTAGGTCAAGCCTTTTTTAAAGGCTTGCGGAGTGTGAGGCAGAGCCTCACGGTTTGAAAACGAAAGGAGATTCAATCACAATGAAAATTGTTGTATGTATCAAACAGGTACCCGATACCGTAGAAGTAAAAATCGATCCTAAAACCGGCACACTGATCCGTGATGGCGTTCCTTCCATCATCAACCACGACGACAAAACAGGTATCGAAGCTGCTCTGACAATCCGTGAACAGGTTGGCGGCACAGTAACAGTTGTATCCATGGGCCCCCCTCAGGCAGACGTTGCTCTGAGAGAAGCACTGGCTATGGGCTGTGACGAAGCTATCCTGGTTTCCGCTAGAGAATTCGGTGGTTCTGACACATACGCTACATCCGGCATCATCGCAGCAGCTCTGAAACAGCTGGACTACGATCTGATCATCACAGGCCGTCAGGCTATCGACGGTGACACAGCTCAGGTTGGTCCCCAGATCGCTGAAAAACTGCACCTGCCTCAGGTTTCTTACGTAGAAGAAATCGTAGAAGCAGCAGAAGACCATGTAACTGTTAAGAGACAGTTCGAAGATGGTTACCACATCGTAAAAGTAAAAACACCTTGCCTGCTGACAGCAATTGCTGAACTGGCAGAACCCAGATACATGTCCGTAGGCGGCGTATTCGACGCTTACCAGAAAGAAATCAAAATCTTTGGTTTCGACATGCTGAAAGACGATCTGGAACTGGATATGATCGGTCTGAAAGGTTCCCCCACAAACGTATACAAATCCTTCACAAAAGAACTGAAGGGCGCTGGTACAGTCCTGAGAGATCTGACACCTGAACAGGCTGTGGAAGCAATCGTGAAGAAACTGGAAGAAAAATTCATCATCTGATAAGACCTTGGGGCGTTGCCCCAATACCCCATCGGGGACGCGTCCCCGAGCCCCCGTTTTGCACAAAACTGCGTTTTGTGCGGATAGTGGATTGAAATAAAGATGAATACATTAAGGAGGATATATCCCATGAGCAATGGTATTTTTGTAGTAGTGGAACAGAGAAACGGCAAAGTACAGAACGTAGGTCTGGAACTGATCGGTGAAGCTACAAGACTGAAAGCAGATCTGAAAGACGATGTATACGCAGTCCTGCTGGGCAGCGAAATCGAAGGCGAAGTAGAAAAACTGTATCACTACGGCGCAGACAAGGTAGTTCTGGTTGACCACCCTTACCTGAAAGAATATGTAACAGAACCTTACACAAAAGCTGTTACAGAAGTAA
>BBZU01000038.1 GCA_001304995.1 Clostridia bacterium UC5.1-1D10
ACAATAATAGCCAGAATCCTTTTGTTTCAAGAATTCTGGCTGTCTCTTTTTTCTTATGAATCAATTCTATTCTGTTTTTTCTTCTTCTGCCTCCTGCACTTCTTCTGGTTCCTGCAAGGAAGACATTCCAAAGAGTCCGGATTCACGGTTCAAAAACAAGATCGCTGTTGCACTGGCCACAAAGCCCTGAGTCAAATATGTGATGCAGGTATAAAGGCAGTTAACAGCGAAATTGTCAGGGAACAGCATAAAAATCAATGATAAAACGGAATTCCAGCAGTAAGAAATTGCTGCTAGTATAATCAAAAATCCGAATGTCCGCCACCATCTGCTGCGAACCAGTACACGGCTATGTCCCAGTGCGTCAACACTCCGTCTGCCGCCCAGCGCGATACAGTACAGGTAAAGACACCATACAACGCCCAGATAAATAGCAGGAATCACCAGCAGTGTTCCCAGCAAAAACAGGATCATATAAACAATGCCCACTTTCACCACAATGGGTTCCAATGTCATTGCTTCCACAAAAGCCTTGCTGGCAGAAAAAACGTCTGCCTTCCATCCGCCATTTGGCAGCCTTTGCCACACCAATGACGAATATAGGCTCCAAAAATACTGTCACCGCCATGAGCAGTACATTATTTGTCATCATCTGCTGCATCAGCGTCACTGATTCTTGGGGAGATAATGTGATGCTCTCCAATGACACCTGCTGAAAAAGTTCCATCAGGCTCAATACCCTGCCTTGAATCAGTGTCAGCAAAATACTGAGGGGCAGACCAATGACCAGCGTCCCAGCAGCAATCACTTTTATGTTTTCCAGAAACAGTCGCATGGCAATGATCATGATTTCATTCCATCGCAATTCCCGGCTGTACACCAGCCGCTTAATCTCTTCCATAATATAAAATTCCTTCCATAATGATATAAGAAGTATTATACATGGTTTCTTTTCATTTGTCAGCAGATTTCCTCCTTGTAAAGATTAAAGTTTTCCTATAAAATGACTATTATAATGCGCAAAAAGGATCGTGATTGAAATGGATTTTACAAATAAAACCGTACTGGTTACCGGCTCCTCCCGGGGCATTGGCAAAGCCATTGCCGTTGCCTTTGGACGAGCAGGCGCACGGGTGGTGCTGAATGCTTCCCGCAGCAAAGATCAGCTGGAAGAAACAAAAAAAGAAATGGAAGAAATGGGTGTTTCCTGTATGGCAGTTCTGGCAGACGTATCCGACTACAACGCCTGCAAGGACATGTTCCTGCAAATTCAGGATGCCTTTGGCCCTGTCGATATTCTGGTAAACAACGCCGGTATTTCTCATATTGGCTTATTCACAGACATGACCCCAGAACAGTGGCAGCATGTGCTGAATGTAAATCTTGGTTCTGTACTGAACTGCACCCATCTGGCAGTACCTGCCATGGTACACAACAAAACAGGCGTGATCCTGAACATCTCCTCCATGTGGGGAGAAGCTGGGGCTTCCTGTGAAGCTGTTTACTCCGCTTCTAAAGGCGGTATCAACGCCTTCACCAAAGCCATGGCAAAAGAACTTGGCCCTTCCGGCATTCGGGTCAACGCCATTGCCTGCGGTGTCATCGACACAGAAATGAATGCCTGCTTTTCCGAAGAAGAACGGGCAGAACTGGCAGATGAAATCGCCCTCATGCGCTTTGGTAAGCCAGAAGAAGTGGGCAGATTCGCCCTTACCCTTGCCAGCGAAAGCGCTTCTTTCCTGACAGGGCAAATCATCACATTGGATGGAGGAATGTTATGAGCCAAAAAACATATAAAGCATTATTCTTCGATGCGGACAAAACCCTACTGGACTTTGTCGCCGCCGAAAAAAAGGGACTGGAACGTGTTTTTGAAAAAAACGGTATTGCCCTCACAGACGAAATCCGCAGTTTCTATCTGGAAATGAACGGACAGCTTTGGGAAAGCTATGAACGAGGCGAAATTTCCAGAGATACGGTGCTATATACCCGTTTTGGCAGAGTGTTCGAGCACTTTGGCATTGATGCCGATGGTATTGCCTTTGAGCATGATTACCGAAAAGAACTGGACGAAGGACACGACCTCATGGAAGGTGCCATGGAGCTGGTACAGACCCTTGCGCCTCTTTATGAGTTATACATCGTTACCAACGGCACCACAGAAACCCAGTACAAACGTCTGGGGGATTCCGGACTTTCCCCCTATTTCAAGGACATTTTCATTTCCGGAGAAATCGGCAGCCGCAAGCCTATGAAAGCCTTTTTCGACCACTGTTTTGAAAAAGCCCCACACCTTTCTCCAGAGGATGTACTCATCATCGGGGATTCTCTTTCCTCCGACATTCAAGGCGGGAATAATGCAGGTATCGACGCCTGCTGGATGAACGCAGAAAACAAAATCAACGACACCGCTGCTGTACCTACATACGAAATTCATAAACTGGCAGAATTATATGATATTTTAGGTGTCCCT
>BBZU01000039.1 GCA_001304995.1 Clostridia bacterium UC5.1-1D10
AATAATCATTGGAAACGATGACTAATACCGCATGTGGTCCTCGGAAGGCATCTTCTGAGGAAGAAAGGATTTATTCGGTACAGGATGGGCCCGCATCTGATTAGCTAGTTGGTGAGATAACAGCCCACCAAGGCGACGATCAGTAGCCGACCTGAGAGGGTGATCGGCCACATTGGGACTGAGACACGGCCCAAACTCCTACGGGAGGCAGCAGTGGGGAATATTGCACAATGGGCGAAAGCCTGATGCAGCAACGCCGCGTGAAGGATGAAGGGTTTCGGCTCGTAAACTTCTATCAATAGGGAAGAAACAAATGACGGTACCTAAATAAGAAGCCCCGGCTAACTACGTGCCAGCAGCCGCGGTAATACGTAGGGGGCAAGCGTTATCCGGAATTACTGGGTGTAAAGGGAGCGTAGGCGGCATGGTAAGCCAGATGTGAAAGCCTTGGGCTTAACCCGAGGATTGCATTTGGAACTATCAAGCTAGAGTACAGGAGAGGAAAGCGGAATTCCTAGTGTAGCGGTGAAATGCGTAGATATTAGGAAGAACACCAGTGGCGAAGGCGGCTTTCTGGACTGAAACTGACGCTGAGGCTCGAAAGCGTGGGGAGCAAACAGGATTAGATACCCTGGTAGTCCACGCCGTAAACGATGAGTGCTAGGTGTCGGGGAGGAATCCTCGGTGCCGCAGCTAACGCAATAAGCACTCCACCTGGGGAGTACGACCGCAAGGTTGAAACTCAAAGGAATTGACGGGGGCCCGCACAAGCGGTGGAGCATGTGGTTTAATTCGAAGCAACGCGAAGAACCTTACCAAGGCTTGACATCCCGATGACCGTCCTAGAGATAGGACTTCTCTTCGGAGCATCGGTGACAGGTGGTGCATGGTTGTCGTCAGCTCGTGTCGTGAGATGTTGGGTTAAGTCCCGCAACGAGCGCAACCCTTATCTTCAGTAGCCATCATTCAGTTGGGCACTCTGGAGAGACTGCCGTGGATAACACGGAGGAAGGTGGGGATGACGTCAAATCATCATGCCCCTTATGTCTTGGGCTACACACGTGCTACAATGGCTGGTAACAAAGTGACGCAAGACGGCGACGTTAAGCAAATCACAAAAACCCAGTCCCAGTTCGGATTGTAGTCTGCAACTCGACTACATGAAGCTGGAATCGCTAGTAATCGCGAATCAGCATGTCGCGGTGAATACGTTCCCGGGCCTTGTACACACCGCCCGTCACACCATGGGAGTTGGAAGCACCCGAAGTCGGTGACCTAACCGTAAGGAAGGAGCCGCCGAAGGTGAAGCCAGTGACTGGGGTGAAGTCGTAACAAGGTAGCCGTATCGGAAGGTGCGGCTGGATCACCTCCTTTCTATGGAGTATAGGTTG
>BBZU01000040.1 GCA_001304995.1 Clostridia bacterium UC5.1-1D10
TTGGACTATAGTCAATAAAAAAGACACGATTTTTAAATATATTTTCTGGGAACGGCTAGATTCCTTGCCGATCCCAGAATGTTGCTTCCATTTCATCTGGTGTTAGGTAGCCTAAAGAACCATGTGGTCTGCGAGAGTTATAGAAGCCTTCGATATATTGGAAGACAGAGTGGTATAGGTCACGATAGGTACGAAAATTACGCCTGTTGGTTTCTTCTTTTTTGAGATATTTGAAGAAACTTTCGCAGCAGGCGTTATCAAAAGGATATCCCTTTTTGGAGAAGGACTGGACAACATTCAGTTCATCAAGCAGTTTTCGAAATGCAAAGGCTGTGTACTGTGATCCTCTATCAGAGTGAAACATCAGTCCAGCTGGACAATTTCTGGAATAATATGCTTTCTGAAAGGTCTGGATGACCAGATCCGCATTGGGTTTGGATGATATATTCCAGGAGATAATTTTTCTGGAAAAAAGATCCATAATGATACAAAGGTAATACCACTTACCTCCGGCTTTGAGATATGTAAAATCACTTGTCCAGACCAAGTTGGGAGCTTTTTGATGAAAGTCTTGATGCAGGTGATCAGCATAACAGCCGGACAACTCTTTTGGGCGAGAAATGGATTTTGGTTTTATTGTGGACATGGGTGGAAGCTGCATGGAACGCATCAGGCGGTACACTCGACCGACACTGATGTAAATGCCATAGTCACGACCTAAGATATATGTAATTTTATAAGCACCGATGCGTTTATCGTAGTCAGCATAAATGTGCAGAATCATTTGTTTGATGTTCTGATTCTCAATGGTTCTGGAAGAAGGCAGAGAATAAAAATGTTTGTAATAAGTGCTGCGGTTTACGTTGAGAACACGGCAGAGGGTTTTGATATTGTGCTGGAATCGAAGCTTATAAACTGCACTTAATCTTTGTTTGAGTGTGGCGTGAAGATGGCAATCGCTTTTTTTAGGATGAGGTTTTCTTCTTCGAGCTGCGCATTTCTTTTCTGGAGTTCCTGAATCTGTTTCGCAGTC